>NZ_JAKZFC010000020.1 GCF_022549215.1 Solibacillus palustris
TATTCAGTGGTTTTTTTGTTTTTAACTCTTTGCTCATCCGGCTATTTTTCCCTGCAGAATTAACTTTCAAATTATAAATCTACTAAAATTCACAGGATTTTAGATTCCTGTGAATAATTCGGGTTAATTTATCTAGTGAGCTGTTTTTTTTATGGTTTTCTAACAAATAGGCAACTTTTTTTATATCAAAAGTACTTCGTCGCCCCGTTAGTCATTATTTGAACTATCCGTGAATGCGCTTGTAATTGTACCAGCCTTAAAGTTGTGGGCACACATAATAATTAAAGACCAATTCAGTTTAAGTTCAGTGAAAAATTAAAAAAATAATATACTAATGAAACTTTTATCCATTATACTATGAAAGAAAAATGTGCAAAGAATCAAGGTCAAAAGGGAGAAAGTGAATGAAGAAATTATTAGGGAATCTCAAGATTGTCACAAAAATTGGTATACTTATTCCTATTATTACAATATTTCTAGTGAGTATGTCTATCATTAACTATTTGGGTGCATCGAATGAACTGGAAAATTCTATTGAAAATGAAATGTCATTATTGTCGGATAATGTAAGTAATTCAGTTGAAAATAAATTATATTCGCATAAACAGCTCATGTATAGTGCAAAGTCTGCAATAGAATCAATAGATAAGCCTATGACAAGGGAACAATTTGTACGCTTCGTAGAGCAATTACTTCCATCAAACAAAGAAACATATGGTATGGGATTTTGGTTAGAGAAGGATGTTGCAAATGGCGAACTTTTTGGACCCTACGCCCATAAGGATGGCGAAAAAGTTATCTATACGGACATTTATGAAGATCCATCATATGATTTTCATACACAGGAGTGGTATACAAATAGCTTAAAATCAGCAGAAGTTACATACACGCAGCCCTATTTTGATGAGGCTTTAGGGGAAATGTTTATTTCATTTGGTATTCAATTAGTAAAAGGTAATGAGCCAATCGGGGTTATTACAGCAGATTACGTGCTCAATTCTATTCAATCCATCGTATCAGACGTCACTATCCGAGAAAGTGGATATGCCTTTTTAATGGAAGACAGCGGAAAATTTTTAACGCATCCTGATCCGGAAAAAGTGAATAATGAAACAGTTCAAAATTACTTGAATATGCCTATTGAACAGTTAGCAAATGTGGAAGATTTAATAGAAATAACAATCGATGACGAAGAATATACGTTACAATACAAGCAAATTGACGGTATGCCATGGAAGCTCGTTTTACTTGTGCCAACCAGTGAGCTTTATAGTGAGGTACAAGCAATGCTATATCAACAAATTATTGCAAGTATTGTACTAATAGTACTCATTGCTATCGTCATTTTCTTAATTGCACGCTATATACGCAGTGAAGTACAAAATATGAATGATTATTTAGGTATTCTTGCAAATGGCGATTTAACGCAAATGATGGCTGCCGATACAAAGGATGAATTTGGTGAGATGGCCCAATACTACAACCATTCTCAGCAATCATTAGGGGGTATGGTCCAACGAATATTGTCTGAGTCAGAAATTGTTGCATCGACGGCAGAGGAGCTAACTGCAAGTGTGCAAGAGGTCAATCTATCTATTACAAATGTAGCTACATCTATGCAGGATGTCGCGGAAAATACAAGTAAACAGCATGTCGTTAGTGAACAGTTAGAATCCGTAACGACTGTACTAGCTAATGATATGCACGGTGTAGTGAATGTTTTAGAAAATGCTGTTCAAAAATCGACAACAACATCTGATATTGCAGCGGGCGGCTCAAAACAAATTCGCACATTTGTTGATGAGATTACACAGCTCCATATACAAGTGGAGAACAGTGCTAACCTAGTAAATAGTTTAAAGGATCAATCCGCACAAATTGACACGATGAGCCAACTTATTTCATCTATTACTGACCAAACAAACTTGTTATCTTTAAATGCAGCTATTGAAGCAGCGCGTGCTGGAGAAGCAGGAAAAGGTTTTGCAGTGGTGGCTGGAGAAGTAAAGGCTCTTGCCGAGCAAACAGGCCATGCCTCACAGGACATCGCTAAGCTGGTGCGTAATATTCAAGATCAAATCAACGAAGCGGTCTCAATGATGGAACAAAGTCGTACAATTGCACATAACGGTATTGATTCTGTTCAACAAGCAGGAGTAACGTTTGATACGATTACAAATGCTATTCAAGATTTAAAAAGAACGATTGAAGAGACTAGTCATAACACAACAAATGCTTACGGGAAGCTTACAGAGGTAACTGTAACCGTACAAGCAATAAGAGAACAGGCAATAGCAACAAACGAGCACACATTAAATGTATCAGCTATCACAGAGGAACAATCGTCCACAATGAATGAAATGGCGGTAGCCTCTGAGCAACTTGCAATGCTCGCACAAAGCCTTCAGGAAGAAACAGGGAAATTTAACGTTTAGTTTGTATTTGAAAGGACTGCAATTTTTGATAGCTTACGATTATTAAAAGTATTTGCTGCGATAACGATTCAAAAGAATATAAGAGATACAGGGAGAGCAAGAGAAAGAGATTGCGTTCAAGCAATTTTCTGTGAAAGTAAATAATTCCTTATGAATCTGAATAATCTTGATTAGGCTAGGTAATGCTAGTTGTGACCTGAAAAAGCCAATAAGAAAACAGAGCTACCTGTGAAGGGGTAACTTTGAATAAAACTTTTTGGTTTTGGTTATACTAAGTTATTTGTGGTTAATTTGAACGGCTCCTTGTTCTGTAGCATGGAGTAAATGATCCGAAGCATTCGATGCGATATTGCAACGAGTGCTTTTTTCTTGCCTCGTTTAGCGGCGAGTGACCAGTACTTTGTGGCTAATGCACGATTATGGCATCTCGAAATGAACTAAATCGAATTTTTTAAAAATCGAACCCGCACCAAGTGAGAAGTCTGCTCAAAAATCAGTTTTTCCTAAGAATCATTTTAACTTTTCTCTCATTTGGCTATTTTCACCTGACGAATGAACTTTTATATGAGAATTCTACTCAAATTCTTGAGAGTTTGGGTTTTCGTGAATAATTCGGGGGATTGGCTATAGTAATTTTATCGTAGGAGTAAAATACACTAGGTTTCTTAATTAAATTTGAAAAAGATAAAAATA
>NZ_JAKZFC010000021.1 GCF_022549215.1 Solibacillus palustris
AATTGATCGTGCAATATCCTTAAAATCTTACTTTTTAAGTAAGTTTAACTTTTGGTTAAGTTAATAAGGGCGCACGGTGGATGCCTTGGCACTAGGAGTCGATGAAGGACGGCACTAACACCGATATGCCTCGGGGAGCTGTAAGTAAGCTTTGATCCGGGGATTTCCGAATGGGGGAACCCACTATCTTTAATCGGATAGTATCTACACGTGAATACATAGCGTGATGAGGACAGACGCAGGGAACTGAAACATCTAAGTACCTGCAGGAACAGAAAGAAAATTCGATTCCCTGAGTAGCGGCGAGCGAAACGGGAAGAGCCCAAACCAAAGAGCTTGCTCTTTGGGGTTGTAGGACACTCTATACGGAGTTACAAAAGATTGGATTAGACGAAGCGACTTGGAAAGGTCCGCGAAACAAGGTAAAAGCCCTGTAGTCAAAAGTTCAGTCCCTCCAGAGTGGATCCTGAGTACGGCGGAACACGTGAAATTCCGTCGGAATCCGGGAGGACCATCTCCCAAGGCTAAATACTACCTAGTGACCGATAGTGAACCAGTACCGTGAGGGAAAGGTGAAAAGCACCCCGGAAGGGGAGTGAAATAGATCCTGAAACCGTGTGCCTACAAGTAGTTAGAGCCCGTTAATGGGTGATAGCGTGCCTTTTGTAGAATGAACCGGCGAGTTACGATTACGTGCGAGGTTAAGTTGATAAGACGGAGCCGCAGCGAAAGCGAGTCTGAATAGGGCGAATTAGTACGTGGTCGTAGACCCGAAACCAGGTGATCTACCCATGTCCAGGATGAAGGTGAGGTAACACTTACTGGAGGTCCGAACCCACGCACGTTGAAAAGTGCGGGGATGAGGTGTGGGTAGCGGAGAAATTCCAATCGAACTTGGAGATAGCTGGTTCTCTCCGAAATAGCTTTAGGGCTAGCCTCGTGATTGAGAATACCGGAGGTAGAGCACTGTTTGGACTAGGGGGGCATCTCGCTTTACCGAATTCAGACAAACTCCGAATGCCGGATATTTATACACGGGAGTCAGACTGCGAGTGATAAGATCCGTAGTCAAAAGGGAAACAGCCCAGACCACCAGCTAAGGTCCCAAAGTAATCGTTAAGTGGAAAAGGATGTGGCGTTGCTTAGACAACCAGGATGTTGGCTTAGAAGCAGCCATCATTTAAAGAGTGCGTAATAGCTCACTGGTCGAGTGACGCTGCGCCGAAA
The DNA here is from genome assembly GCF_022549215.1 of Solibacillus palustris. Classification (GTDB taxonomy): domain Bacteria; phylum Bacillota; class Bacilli; order Bacillales_A; family Planococcaceae; genus Solibacillus; species Solibacillus daqui. The sequence continues at coordinate 1,228 of NZ_JAKZFC010000021.1, forward strand.
ATGTATCGGGGCTAAACGATTCACCGAAGCTGTGGATGCATACCGTTGGTATGCGTGGTAGGAGAGCGTTCTAAGGGCGTTGAAGTCAGACCGGAAGGACTGGTGGAGCGCTTAGAAGTGAGAATGCCGGTATGAGTAGCGAAACATGGGTGAGAATCCCATGCACCGTATGACTAAGGTTTCCTGAGGAAGGCTCGTCCGCTCAGGGTTAGTCGGGACCTAAGCCGAGGCCGATAGGCGTAGGCGATGGATAACAGGTTGATATTCCTGTACTACCTCCCCACCGTTTGAGAAATGGGGGGACGCAGTAGGGTAGGGTAAGCAGAGCGTTGGTTGTCTCTGTTCAAGCAGTAAGGTGTGTGCGTAGGCAAATCCGCGTACTTTAACATTGAGCTGTGATGACGACTCCGTATGGAGGAAGTTCCTGATCTCACACTGCCAAGAAAAGCCTCTATCGAGGTGGGAGGTACCCGTACCGCAAACCGACACAGGTAGTCGAGGAGAGAATCCTAAGGTGTGCGAGAGAACTCTCGTTAAGGAACTCGGCAAAATGACCCCGTAACTTCGGGAGAAGGGGTGCTCTGGTAGGGTGTATAGCCCGAGAGAGCCGCAGTGAATAGGCCCAGGCGACTGTTTAGCAAAAACACAGGTCTCTGCAAAACCGTAAGGTGACGTATAGGGGCTGACGCCTGCCCGGTGCTGGAAGGTTAAGAGGAGTGGTTAGCGCAAGCGAAGCTGCGAATTGAAGCCCCAGTAAACGGCGGCCGTAACTATAACGGTCCTAAGGTAGCGAAATTCCTTGTCGGGTAAGTTCCGACCCGCACGAAAGGCGTAACGATCTGGGCACTGTCTCAACGAGAGACTCGGTGAAATTATAGTACCTGTGAAGATGCAGGTTACCCGCGACAGGACGGAAAGACCCCGTGGAGCTTTACTGTAGCTTGATATTGAATTTTGGTACAACTTGTACAGGATAGGTAGGAGCCAGAGATCTCGGAGCGCCAGCTTCGAAGGAGGCGTCGGTGGGATACTACCCTGGTTGTATTGAACTTCTAACCCATGCCCCTTAGCGGGGTAGGAGACAGTGTCAGGCGGACAGTTTGACTGGGGCGGTCGCCTCCTAAAAGGTAACGGAGGCGCCCAAAGGTTCCCTCAGAATGGTTGGAAATCATTCGTAGAGTGTAAAGGCATAAGGGAGCTTGACTGCGAGACCTACAAGTCGAGCAGGGTCGAAAGACGGGCTTAGTGATCCGGTGGTTCCGCATGGAAGGGCCATCGCTCAACGGATAAAAGCTACCCCGGGGATAACAGGCTTATCTCCCCCAAGAGTCCACATCGACGGGGAGGTTTGGCACCTCGATGTCGGCTCATCGCATCCTGGGGCTGTAGTCGGTCCCAAGGGTTGGGCTGTTCGCCCATTAAAGCGGTACGCGAGCTGGGTTCAGAACGTCGTGAGACAGTTCGGTCCCTATCCGTCGTGGGCGTAGGAAATTTGAGAGGAGCTGTCCTTAGTACGAGAGGACCGGGATGGACACACCGCTGGTGTACCAGTTGTTCTGCCAAGAGCATCGCTGGGTAGCTATGTGTGGACGGGATAAGTGCTGAAAGCATCTAAGCATGAAGCCCCCCTCAAGATGAGATTTCCCATTACGCAAGTAAGTAAGACCCCTGAAAGACGATCAGGTAGATAGGTTCGAGGTGGAAGTGTGGCGACACATGTAGCTGACGAATACTAATCGGTCGAGGACTTAACCACATGTTTA
>NZ_JAKZFC010000022.1 GCF_022549215.1 Solibacillus palustris
CTTTTGAGCAGATGAAGCTTTATACATATCCTCATATTCTATTTTTTCTATTTTTGAGTAGATAATTTCTTCCTGGCCTTCTAAAAATTCAGCAAGCTCTTTTATTGTTGGTAGCCTAAATATCTCGTTTAGTGGTATTTCTTTATTCAATACTTTATGAATTTTTGATAAAAGTATTGTAGCTTTTAGTGAATGTCCTCCAAGTTCAAAAAAGTTATCATTAATTCCCACTTCTTCTATTCCTAATACTGCACTCCATAGTTCTGCTAGAACTTTTTCTACTTCACTTCTTGGTGCTTCACACTCAATGGTATTTTCTTCTAGAATCGGTTCTGGAAGTGCTCTTCTATTAAGTTTTCCATTAGGAGTTAACGGCATCTTTTCAATTTGAACAAAATAAGATGGAATCATATATTCTGGCAGGGTTCCTCTTAAAGAATCTCTTAATTTCAAGTCTTTCATTTCTTTATCACTTACCACATAAGCACAGATATACTTTTCATTTTCTTTATTTTCTTTTACTACTACTGCTGCTTCCTTAATTCTTTTATGCTGAAGTATTCGGTTCTCGATTTCACCAAGTTCTATTCTAAAGCCCCTTATTTTAACCTGGTTATCTATTCTTCCCAAAAACTCTATGTTTCCATCAGGTAGCCATCTTGCTAGGTCTCCAGTTCTATAAACTTTCTTTCCTAATTCAAAAGGATTTCCCACAAACTTTTCTGCTGTTAATTCTGCCCTATTTAAATATCCCCTTGCGACACCATCCCCGCCAATACATAATTCGCCTTCGACTCCTATAGGCATTTGTTTATCCTTATTTAATATATAAATGCTTGTATTACTTATGGGTCTGCCGATTGTTATTTTCCCATCTTGTTCTAGAAGTTTTATTGTTGACCATATTGTTGTCTCTGTTGGCCCATATACATTGTATATCTTTGTATTATTATGCTTATTCCACTTATTAAATAAACTAGATGTTACCTCTTCCCCACCTACTAAAACTAATTTCAAATGATTAATAGATTCTTGAAAATCTTCATTTTCCAACAGTATATTCAATCTTGAAGGGGTGCTTTGCATTACTTCTATCTTATTTTCATCTATAATTCTTGCCAGTTTCTTACTATCAACACTTACATCGCTGCTAGCAAGTATAACCTTTAATCCATTTGTTAATGGTACTAAGGTTTCAAGTCCAAAGATATCAAAGCAGACTGTTGTAATACATAATATATTTTTATATGAATTTAATTTAGTCTCTTTCGTTATTCCATGTATAAAATTGTTTACCTGTTGTTGTTCTATCATTACACCTTTAGGCATACCTGTTGATCCTGACGTATAAATAACATAAGCTAAATCTTTAAAACTATTTATTTTCTCAGGATTTCTTGATTCTCCGCACTGAAAGTCACTGTTATATAAATCCAGTATATATCCTTTAAACTTCACCTTACCCAGTAAACTTGTTTCACTTAGCAGTATTTGGCACTTACTATCTTCTAACATATATTCAATTCTTTCTCTTGGATACCTTGGATCAACAGGTAAATATGCCCCTCCTGATTTTAAAACACCTATTATTCCGATTATCATCTCAAGAGATCTTTCTACCATTATCCCTACTATTGAATCAGCTTTAACGCCTTTTCTTCTTAACTCTATCGCAAGTCTATTAGCACTTTCATTCAGCTCTCTATAAGTTAACCTTTTATCTTCAAATACAACGGCAATATTATCTGGCGTTTTTTCCACCTGATCCTCAAATAATTGCTGTATCGTTTTTTCCTTGGGATAATCGACTTTTGTATTATTGAACTCATAAAATAGTTTGACCTTTTCTTCTTCTGTTAACAGGTCTATTTTATTTAGTTCTATTTCCGTATTATCCACTACATTTTCTAATATCCTAATAAAGTGTTTGCCTAATCTTTCTATTGTTTCTTTATTAAATAATTTCGTACAGTACTCCATAGTAAAACGTAATGTTTTGTCCGATTGTGTTACATTCAATGTTAAGTCAAACTTAGATGTCCTCTTTTCACCATTATATTTTTTCAATATAAATCCATCGAATTCATTCATATTTTCCGTTTCTATGTCAACCATATTGAACATAACATCAAATATTGGGTTTCTACTAGCATCTCTTCTTACATCTAACTTTTCTATTAATGCTTCAAATTGATAACTTTGATTTTCATATGCCTTAATAGAATTTTCTTTTACCTCATTTAAGAATTCTGTAAAATCTTTTCCACCTACTGGTTTCATCCTTAACGCCACTGTATTTACAAATATACCAATTATATTTTGAAGGTCTACATGAGATCTTCCGGCTACTGGTACACCGATTACGATATCTTCTTGTCTACTGTATTTAGATAGTAATATATAAAATGCTGATAGTAACACCATATGCATGGTTGTTCCTGTTTCTTTTGTAAGCTCTTTTAATTGTTCAATAATTCTTTCATCCAACTCAAAGCCTACATCATCACCTTCAAAACTTTTAATGACTGATCTTTTATAATTAGTAGGGATATTTAATACTGGTATTTCATCACTAAAGATATTTATCCAATATTCTTCTTGTATTTTGATTTCTTCCGAATTTAAGAATTTATTCTGCCATTCTGCAAAGTCTTTATACTGCAGCTTTAATGGCTTTAATTCTTTTCCATTATATAACTCTATAAACTCGTTTATTAAAATATTACA
>NZ_JAKZFC010000023.1 GCF_022549215.1 Solibacillus palustris
CAAGAAAACGCTAAGCATATTTTCCTTGCTTAGCGTTTTTTTGTAATCATTATTAATGTTAAGCTTTTAAACAGTTTGACAATAATACAAAAGTGATGAAATGAAGCTAAAGAGTAGTTAGTGTTGACAAATATTAATTGATTATTAGTTTCTCCATATTGAAATGCTCTTGTCGAGTTATTTAATTAAAAGTCTTTCTTGCAGGCTGTGTAATTATATAAGTCGTGGTACCATTTATTATTTTGGTAAAGTAATGATGAATTGTTTCATAATATACATTAGATTAAGAGCTACGTCTGTTAAAGTACCGGCAATAATAATTTGATTACCAATTGATTGGTTAAATGCTCAACGTCAGGTTACGTTACATCATTGTTTTTTGAATTATGTATATAGCTTTTGATAGCGTCAATTAAAAGCATATAACCTAAGCATATAACCTTTTATCAATATACTATTCACTATTGCTTGCTTTAATGTCCTTGAATGCCTTGTTTTCGATATAGTATGTGATTATCTATTGTTTTTTCGATGGCTGTTTTATAACTTGTTTCTTGAGGAAATAAAGATATTCTGGCTTTTCTAAGACCAATGAAATCATATGTAGTAGCGAGTTAGGCATATTGGAGTGCTTTATATAGTGCTTTTTGTTCTTCAATACGCAGTAAAATTTTTTTCTCACATAGCGAGTAATTTAAGTCCATTAATTCGTAAGGAAAACGTGCTACACCAAAAGTAAGCCGATAGCTATGAGATAGTTCATGGATAAGAACAGCATGCATTTCTTCATATGTTGAGAATAACTGTTTATCGACAAAATTAGCTGGAAAGTTATTAAATAATATTATTGTACAGGCGTTAAATTGATCCGTTTTAGCTACTGTAATATAGTAATTTCCGTTGCAGTTTGAGAAGTTAAATAAAATAGCTTCCAGCCCGTAATATTGAGTATAAGCAACAGGTGTAAAAATTGGTCAGAATTTATGTAAGAGTTGGGTTGATACAAATGGCTAAATTATTGATGTAAACGCGGCCATAAAAGTATCCCTTTTCAAAGATATTTAGAAATGATATATTTTTGTTCAATAATCAAATAGTATTCTGGAAATTATCATAGATTTAACGTTGATGAAATAAAGGAGGCATAAAGGTGAGTGCAGTTTTTGAATATAATACTAAAAAAGTATATCCAATCATTTATCCTGTTAAATACGGACAAATGAATAATATTAACTGTTACCTATATGAACATCATAATAAGCTAACATTAATTGATGCTGGAATTGATTCAGCAGAATATGAAGTGTTTTTTGATGAACAGCTTGCTGCATATGGTTTAAACATAATGGATATTGATCAAATCATTTTGACACACCACCACATTGATCATATTGGTATGGTCAATAAAATTACTGAAAAAAAGCAAATTCCGGTATTCGCACATCCACTTGCATTAGAGCGGCTAGCATTGACAACAACATACCAACAGACTAAAATTCAATTTTTTGAAGAGCTTTATGAACGATATGGTTGTACGCATGTTATGGCGTCCCGTATAGAGAAAATGAAGCAAACATTAAATGAGGCTGGTGGATTGCGCATACAGTCTGTAATCGAGCCAATTCAAGCAAATGATTATGTTGGAGAATTAAAAGTTTTGGATACGCCAGGGCATTCATTGGACTCAATAACTTTATATGATGAAGAATCAGGTTGGTTGTTTACGGGAGATTTAATTATCGAAAAGGGAACGACAAATGCATTAATTGATTTTGATTCAAGAAATTTATTGCTTCCAACAGTATTACAGCATCGTCAATCAATTGAGCAATGTCAGAAATTATTAATTTCAACGGTATTTGCTGGTCATGAAAAGATATTTACTAATTTTTCTGAGGTAGCCCAATTAAATATCGCGAAGATTGATTACAAAGTGCAGCGAATTGCAAAACAGATTGAACAAGGCAATGAGTCAGTCTTAAAACTGGCGAATGCTCTTTATGGTAATTTAATGCATACGATTCCTACGCTTATTTTTTCGGAAGTAATTGGCTATGTTAATTATGCTGTAATTTTGGGGATTGTGGAAAGAGTACAACGAAACGGGCAAATAACATTTCGTTGTGTTTGAATTTGGGTTAATGTAAAAATATAGATTTTTATGGTAAGAATCTATATTTACTAGTTGAGCCAACAGTATAATTTCGATTTTTTACATATAATTAAATAGCGAAGAGTATAAATTTTTTTATAAAAATGAAAAACAACTGTTGAAAAAAATGGATAATCATATTAGAATTTCGATATACTAAGAAATCGTTTTCATTGGTTAACAAGGTTATTTGATGGGGATTTTTGAAAAAAATATATTTTTTAAAAAAGTTTTCAAAAAATCATTGCATTTTTTTATGAATACTGATATTATAAATCTTGTCCTTAAGAGAAAGGTCACTTACGATATGTAACAA
>NZ_JAKZFC010000024.1 GCF_022549215.1 Solibacillus palustris
GGTAGTATTTTAATGAAGGAGTTTATAGAGTTATATAAAGGAAAAGAATTACAACCAGTAAAACTGCAGTATAAGGACTTTGCAGAGTGGCAGAATAAATTCATGAAATCAGAAGAAATGAAAAAACAAGAAGAATATTGGTTGAATGTGTTTAGAGATGAAGTTCAAGTATTAAATATACCTACTGATTATGAAAGACCAGCAATTCAAAGTTTTGAAGGTGATACTTTAAATGTTGAAGTAGATGAAAAAACTACAGAACTATTGAGAAATCTTACAAAAGAAACAGGAACAACCATGCATATGGTGTTACTATCAGGATTTTATATACTGCTGTCTAAGTATAGTGGACAAGAAGATATTGTAATAGGAATACCAATAGCAGGAAGATCGCATGCAGACCTACAGAATATAATGGGGATGTTTGTAAATACATTGGCTCTAAGAAATAAGCCCGAAGGAAATAAAACATTCGTAGATTTCTTAAAAGAAGTAAAAGAAAACTCTCTATACGCATATGAGAATCAAAGTTACCAATTTGAAATGTTAATTGAAAACCTAGATTTAGTAAGGGATACAAGTAGAAACCCATTGTTTGATGTTATGTTTGATATTGTAGCAAGCGTATCAGATGGTGATGTTAAGGTGGATGACATTATATTAAAACCTTATGATATGGAAAGTAAAATATCAAAGTTTGACCTGAATTTAGAAGTAGTAGAATATCCAAAAATACTTGAATTATCATTGTCCTATTGTGTAGGGCTTTTCCGTAAAGATACAGTAGAACTTTTATTAGAGGATTACTATTCTATACTTAAAACAATTACCAATGATAGAAATGTAACATTAAACAATATAGAGTTGATCAACTTAAAGAATAATGATACAGAGTTAAAACTAGATTTGTTTGAAAATTCCTACTTATTATAACTTTTTTAATTTTCGTAATATACAAAATTATTATTATAAATTCCAATTCAGTGATATATTCATTTTGAACCTACAAGAATGGATTTAAATGGAGTGGTGGGCATGCAGTTGGCATTACTAAACAAGAATTGACGTTTTATCTTGAACAGGAGTGTATGCCCACAAAGGCTCCAAACCACTTCCGGTATAATATTTCATGACTGACTGAGAAGATTCAAAAAGAACTTGTGAAAATAACCGTTCTGATTTGATGAGAAAATCGGTGTTTTATGATGAACTAATGTGCTTGTTCACAAGGGTATTTCCATTATTATTAAATTAATTTTTTCGAAATGCTGGTGAAAAATATAGAGCAAGTTACAATTTAATTTCTTATATTTTTTATGGTGCAAAACACTTTATTATCTAGAATTATTTACATGGGTTTTTTACACCAAGAATTTAGAACTATATGATTTAGATTGGTGGTAAGGATGTTATGAAAGAAATTAAAGAACATGATCCAATTAAATATTGGAGAAAAGCAATTATTAAAGCAAAAAATAGTGAAGAAATCACATGGAGTCATGGTGAAGATTCAAATGAAGAAGGTCAGTATGAAATAATAATTGATAAATGTTATTGTGACAGGTTAAAGGAAATATGCAAAAGTAATGATCTTTTAGCCTTTACTTTTATAGTATCGGCTTTCAAGGTTAGTTTATCAAAGTATTTATCTAAAAAAGATATAACCGTTGGTATTCCTTGCTATAGGCCTGTAGGACAAGTTATTTTAAATAAAGTATTGCCCTTAACATCTAATATAGATTATGATCAAACATTTTCGGACTACATGATGAACATTAAGAATGAAATGCTGCAAATATATAAGAATCAATCCTTTTTAAATACAAAGATATTACAAGATGAGAATATAAATAATTTGATGGAACTAACTCCAATAAATATATGTATGAAAGGGTTACATCAGGAAAAAGATATTGACTATATATTAAGTTCAAGCAAAAACCAATTAACAATTTTACTTGAATCACTTCAAAATGGTTCAAGTTATCTAAAAGTTATATATGACAAAAAACATCTTTCTGAGTTTGATGTCAAGATTTTAAGTAATAGCTTTTTTAATGTTTTCAAATTAATACTAGTAAATTATAAGCAAAAATTATCAGATGTAGATCTGTTATTAGAAGGGGAAAGGAACCGATTATTAAATGAATTTAATCATACAGATGCAGAATATCCTAAGGATACGACCATCCAAAAGATATTCGAAAAACAAGTA
>NZ_JAKZFC010000025.1 GCF_022549215.1 Solibacillus palustris
TGAACTGCTCCCTGTCAAGTAGACAGTAGAAATAATAAAAATGCTTTAAGCGGCTTGAGCCCTGTATTCTAGGGGGCTCAAGCCATTTAATCTTTCTTGGTAACGTTCGTGATTATAGAACGTAATATACGTATCGATGGCACACTTTAACGCTTCAAACGACTCGAATTTATGTAAATAATACTTCTCTACCTTTAAAGTGCCCCAAAACGCTTCAATCGGTCCATTATCGATGCAGCGACCGACTCTCGACATACTCTGTGACAATTCTGCTTTCTCCATGATTCGCTTAAACTCTTTTGATGTATATTGATAACCACGGTCGCTATGTAACAGTGGAAATTCATCTTTAGACAATTGACGAATAGCTGGTCTTATCGTCTTAAATACGAGGTCATTATTATTTGAGTGTCCTAATACATAACTCACGATCGACTTATCATAAAGGTCGATAATCGCACTTAAATACGCCTTTTTTCCGTTCCCATATTTAAACTCTGTCACATCTGTACACCACTTTTGATTTGGTTTTTCCGCCGTAAATTCACGCGCTAACACATTTTCAGCCACATAATCCGGCTTTACTTTTCGGTACTTTTTCGGTCGACGTCGGATAACCGCCTCTAAACTACAAATTTGCATCAGGCGATAAATTCGTTTCTTATTTACTTTTTTCAAGCCTTCTTTTTCACGTTGGCGGTTAATGGTCATCGTAATGCGACGATAGCCATAAATGCCTTCTACTTGTGTATACAAATGTTGAATCGACTCCACGAGTTGTTCGTTTTCTAGTTCATGGACTGTTGGTTGACGGTTTAGCCATTTATAATAAGCTGCACGGGACACCTTGGCGATTTTACATAATAAAACGATCGAAAATTTTTCATTCTTCGCTAGCTCTTGAATCGCCATATAACGGCCTTGAATACGAATTCTACTTAATGACGCCTCCTTTCGATTTCCTCTAACTTTTTTAACAGTAAATTCTCTGCACGTAATCGTTCATTTTCGCGTTCCATCTGTTGAATTTTTAAGCGGAATTCATCCTCTGGTGTTCGTTTCTCAGCTGGCTTTGTTCGACCACGTTGATCTTGAAGTGCTTCTTCACCATTTTGTTCAAATTTACGTACCCATAGGTACACTTGTTGGTAGGACACCTCATATTGTGTCGCTGTTTCTTGATAATTCTTCCCGTTCGCTAGGCAATTTTTTGCGATTTCAATACGTTCTTCTACAGTTGTTTTTCTTCCTTTAGTCATAGCTTGGCTCATTCCTTTACCCGAATCGTATAATTCACTATGACTAGTATAGATTTTCAACCACTTTTTGAATACTGATAAACCGCTAATTCCATATTTGGCAATGATATCGAACATCGAATACTTCTTTAATAAATAATCTTTCACAGCACGCTGTTTCAATTCTTCTGTATACACCTTATTTTTCTTAGGACGAATTAAAGCTTCTACTCCGCCGTATTTATAAAGAGCACGCCATACTTGTAGGGTTGTCATATTAACAGAAAACATCGTGCAGATTTCTTCAAGTGTATAACGATCTTCTTCTAAATATTGAAGTGCTAAGATTTTAATATCTGTTGAAAATGATTTTTTAGGCAT
>NZ_JAKZFC010000026.1 GCF_022549215.1 Solibacillus palustris
GAAAAAACACCTGAAAACATTGCGGTAGTATATGAAGAAAATCAACTAACGTATAGAGAGTTAAATGAAAAAGCAAATAGTCTTGCAAGAATCTTAAGAGAAAAAGGTGTAGTGCCTGAAACTGTTGTGGCCATAATGATAGATCGTTCTGTAGAAATGATGGTCGGAGTACTAGGTATAATTAAGGCTGGTGCTGCTTATATACCGATAGATCCCAATTATCCTAAAGAAAGAGTAAGTTATATCCTGCAAAATAGTCATGCAAATTTATTAATAACAGAGACAAAATATATAGACAGTATTGATATAGATTGCCAGATAATAGATATAAATAAGGATGATGTGTATTCAAACGATAAATCAAACCTAGAAATAATAAATAAACAAGGAGATTTATTGTATGTTTTATATACATCAGGTACTACTGGAAAACCGAAAGGAGTAATGGTCACTCAAGGTAATGTCATAAATATGGTCTATAGCTGGATAAGTCATTATCATTTAGATCAATTTAAAGTGAACTTGCTGCAAATGGCAAGTATATCATTTGATGTATTCTCAGGAGATCTATGCAGAAGTATATTAACTGGGGGCACCATGTATATATGTCCAAGTGATATAAGAATAAACATGGAAGAGTTGTATAAAACAATCAAGAAAAACCATATCAATATATTTGAATCAACTCCAAGTTTAGTCTTAACACTCATGGACTATGTGGATGAAAACAACTTGCCTTTAGAAAGCTTGAAGTTATTAATATTAGGTTCAGATAGCTGCGCTATAGAAGATTATAAAAGGTTAGTGAAAAAATATGGACAAACGATGAGAATACTCAATAGCTACGGTGTAACAGAAGCTACAATTGATTCTAGTTATTATGAAGAAAAAATAGAAAATATACCAGCAAATTTAGTTAATACGCCAATAGGAAAGCCAATGCATAATACTAAATTTTATATCTTGAATAAAGCCTGCGATTTTCAACCTGTAGGTGTAATAGGCGAGCTTTATATAGGTGGTGCAGGGGTATCAAGGGGCTATTATAACAGTCCAGAGTTAACGGCTGAGAAATTTGTGGATAACCCTTTTGCAAAAGGAACAAAAATGTATAAAACAGGAGATTTAGCAAGATGGCTACCTGATGGAAACATAGAGTTTTTGGGAAGAATAGATAATCAGGTTAAAATAAGGGGCTTTAGAATCGAACTTGGAGAGATCGAAAATCGATTATTACAACATGAAAGTATAAAAGAAGTAGTAGTTTTGGCAAAAGAAACTAAAACAAATGAAAAGTACTTATGTGCATATGTAGTAAGTAACAAAGGTATTAAAGACTTAAACTTAAAAAGCTATTTAAATGGAAGTTTACCAAAATATATGGTTCCATCTTACTTTGTTCAGATGGAAAAGATGCCGTTAACTCCTAACGGAAAGCTGAACAGAAAGGTACTTCCAGAGCCAGATTTAGAAGAAATTACAAATGACTATGAAGCACCGAGAAATGAAATGGAAGAGGTATTGGCAAGAATTTGGTGTGAGGTTCTTAAAATAGAAAAAGTAGGAATTAATGATAACTTTTTTGAGATTGGAGGACATTCTTTAAAAGCAAC
>NZ_JAKZFC010000028.1 GCF_022549215.1 Solibacillus palustris
GTGTTTTCTTTTAAACATTAAAACGCATTTTAGTTATAATTAAATCGAAATTTATACACATTAGGATGACTTAACTAATATAATGGGTGATTAAGTAGATTAATTAATGGATGAGTGGACCATTACGAATAAATTGATTTGATAAATTTTAAGGAAATTGATTAAGGACATAATTTAATTATTATTATTAAGTATTGCAGGAAGATTTGGAATTTTGTACACCTGTAATCCTTTAAATAAAATCGATAATTTAGGAAGAGATTCAGACAGGCGTCCTTAGAAAAGCAAGGGGGAAAGTGTATGAAAAGAGTACTAAATATTTTATTAGCTATTATTGTAATAGTAGTTGGTTTTTATTTTGTCATTAATTTCAAACCACCTAAACCAAGCATAACTATTGAAAATAAGAAAGTAGAAGTAATACAAGGATCTTATTGTTGGGGTGGGCTTATTTATGGGCAGTGCGTTGATAAGATTTCTCCACCAGATATGATACTACATAAGAAACTAAAACCTGTTGTTGTATCGCCTGGTGCTAAATTAAAAATAGAATTTAATCGTGAGCCTCATGAAAATTCTTTGTATTTGAGCGTATGGATGGATAATGATGAATTAGAGGATGTCTTGTTAAAAGATAATACGTATTTAGTATCAAAAGAAAAAGGTATTTATGTTTATAGTGTTTCTGCACATTGGAAAAAAGGAAGTTCAAGTTATAATTTCTTAGTTGAAGTTAAGTGATTTTTTATATTAAGCGTACTTAACTTTTTTGAATTATCTTTGAATGTTTTTTTTAGGAGAGAAGAAATTTTTAATTACTTTAAATAAAAAGTTTAATTTTGTGGGAGATTGCTAGTAAAGGTACTGAAACAAACTTTAATATCGAATAGTTTGTTTCAGTATTAAATTTTGTAATAGTAAATGTCAGATTTCTGAACAAATCTCAATGAAATGACCGTCTGGATCTGCGATATATGCTACGGTTTGTCCCCAAGGTTTTATAATAGGTTCTTTTATAATTATGACACCCTGTTGTTTTAATTCATTAATAGTAGATTGTACGTTTTCTACAACAAAGCCAACTTCAAAGGTTTGTGTAGTAAAAGCTGACACGGGTATGTTTAACCCTGTAATTTCTATAACGGATTTACGAGTATTAATTGCAAGAATAGTGTTACCTGTGTCAAATTCAACATATGTATCTTGCTGCATTTTAATAGGTAATTTTAAGACATTATTATAAAACTTCATTGCTTTATCAAAATCATTAACATAAAGAATAATATACTTCATTGAAAACTTCATTTTCAGTCCTCCCTAAAATAATATTAGTAAAAGTATTTTACCACATTAAAATTTGCTGACCATTATAAAATTTATAGACTAGATCAATTATTAACATTAATAAGGAATGGCTATGATATAGTAATTTTATCGTAGGAGTAAAATACACTAGGTTTCTAAATTAAATTTGAAAAAGATAAAAATT
>NZ_JAKZFC010000029.1 GCF_022549215.1 Solibacillus palustris
AGTACTCAAATCAAAAATTCATAAAGCATTAAATAAAGATATACTACTAAAAGAGCTATTTAGGCTACCAACAATTAAAGAACAAAGTGAATTTTTAGAATATTACGAAGAAAATGTTTGCACAAAAATAGAAATAGTAGAAGAAAAGGAATACTATGAAGCATCCTCAGCACAAAAAAGAATGTATATGCTGCAGGGACTTGATAAAGATAGTATTGCGTATAATATTCTGGGAGGCTTAGATATATCAGGCAACCTGGATATAAATAGATTAAATGAAACATTTACAAAATTAATTAGGAGGCATGAAGTCTTAAGAACAAGTTTTTATGCTAAAGAAAATAAGATTGTACAAAAAATCCATTCAGCAGAAGAGATAAAATTTGAAACAGAAAAAGTAGAAGTCCAAAGTGAGGAAGAAATAAAAGTAAAAGCTAAGGAATTCATAAAACCATTTGACTTAGAGAAGGCTCCATTACTAAGAGTTTCTGTATTAAGTCCAGAGAAAGACAGACATATTATGCTATTTGATATGCATCACATAATATCAGACGGAGTTTCCATGAGCATATTAGCAAAAGAATTTAGTAAGTTATATGCCGGGGAAGATTTAGAAGAACTCAAGGTGCAATATAAGGATTATTCATCTTGGCAATTGAATAAAAGAAATAGTGAAGAGTATAGAAATCAGGAAAAGTATTGGCTAAAGGAATTTAGTGGAGAGCTACCAGTATTAAATTTACCTACGGATTACACAAGACAGTCAATAAAAGAGTTTAGTGGAGACAGCGTAAATTTTACGCTAGATAAAGAAATAACTCAAAAATTAAGGAGTATAGCAAAAGAAACTGGAAGTACCTTACACATGGTTTTATTATCAAGTCTTAATATTTTACTATCAAAATATAGTGGACAAGAAGATTTTATTGTTGGAACTCCAACAGCAGGAAGAAATCATAAAGATTTAGAAAATATAATTGGTATGTTTGTCAATACTTTAGCTATAAGAACGAATGTAGATAGTAAGTTAAGTTTTAAAGAGTATTTGAAATCTGTAAGAGAGAAGGCATTAAGTGCTTATGAAAACCAAGACTATCAATTTGAAGAATTAGTTGATAAGGTAGCTGTTAATAGAGACTTAAATAGAAATCCAATATTTGATGTTATGTTTGTATTACAAAACATGGAAGAAGCTAAAGTGGAGATAGAAGATTTAACTTTTAACCTTTATAATTTTGACATCAATGTGGAAAAATTTGATATTACAATGACTGCAGTAGAAGAAAAATATGAGATAAACGTAAATTTAAATTATGCGACTAGCCTGTACAAACATGAAACTGTAGAAAGTATGGTAAGTCATTTCTTAAATATAGTAAAAGAAATAGTAAGAAATACAGAGGTTAAACTTAAGGATATAGAAATACTAAGTGAAGATGAGAAGCATAAGTTATTGGGAGAGTTTAATGATACAAATGCAGAT
>NZ_JAKZFC010000003.1 GCF_022549215.1 Solibacillus palustris
TTTCACAACATTCATGGCATTTAAGTCTGTTTCCAAACTTTGATTTGGGAACGTTTATTAGGTTTAATTTGTATACGTTATAAATCTTGTTGCACTAAAGCACCCGTTTAACAAAAAGAGAATAGATAATCTTGTTTTTAGGTATATTTGTTAAATCGAAGTCCTTGCCAACACAACTAGACAGTTTAAAATTTCTTCATCATTGAGATTAATGCTGGGTAATATCTACAGCAATGTAGGTATTGCTATAAATAGGCATATGGATTCTCTTTACATTCCACAATTTCTGAAATTCCTTAATTGGAACTTTTCGATTATATTTTTTATTATCATCATCACAATTCACCAAATGCCCTAACGATTCTGAAAGATAAATATACTCTTTGTCGTAGCCTACAACAGGGACAAAATGCAAATTATTAAGCCCCTCCTTTACTTTAATAAAAACAATTACAGGAGTTCCTTTACTAACTTCGTACTTTAATGTATGTATATCCCCTTTATAATAGCTTGTTTTAAAGCCTTTTTCTCTTAATATTTTACGAATTCCCTTTGAATATACATTACCTGCTCTCGTTTTACAGGGGAAATCTGTATATAACGATTCTCCCTCAGCTTCTATACCGAAATGACGTAGTAGATACGCTGTTGAAAATGCTGCACATTCCGTATTTTTTTGTAAATCAATTCGATTATTTTGTTGGATAAGATAATTAGGTGGATAATCTCTTTTGCGTAAAACAGGTATAGGTAATGTCATTAAATATGCATTAATACTAATTGTTATAACAACCCAAAAAATAACTGTTCTAATTATAAACATATTGCCTCCCTCATTGTTTTGTATTTGTATGCAAATCACATTTTATAACTATAATTTGCCATTTTATTACTTATTTAAAGTATAACATTCCCAAAGCGTCGTTTGGTAACCATTCATAAAAGAAAGATGTTCAATAAAATGGCCCTTTTTATGAAAAGGCACAATTTTTACTCTAGAATTGCGCCCGATTCTGGAATAGTCCTTTACTTAAATAACTGATTCACCTTATCTTCATTCTCAAGATGTTTTTGCTTAAGTGCCTTCAGATCATCTTCATTTTTCAATTCACTAAAATCTTCTCCATACCAATTTTGCAGGTTTTCTTTCGTTATTTTGTATTGTTGATTATCAAAATTAAACGTTATCCAATCTGCATTCTGAACTTATGTAAATAAAAATGTAGCATTAAAAACGACTGTTTTTTTATAGTGTTGTACTGACTCTGACCAATCATAATTTAAAATAATTCCATATGGCTTCTCTTTTGTTTCAAGTTCGAACCCTTTTAAATGTTCCGACCCTTCCAATTGATGTTCCCTACCGCACTGTTATCGCCAACAAGGGAATCTTTAAATTTAAATATATCTTCTTTCCCATCCTCTTTCCCGTTATTTGTGTTACATCCACTTACAATTAAAATTACCAACAATGACAGGGATAAAAATTTAAGCATTTGTTTCATTGGTAGCCCTCCATATCAATTAGTTACTCAACCATAAAATTTATCATATTTCTCTACAAAATGGCCCAATACAAAAGGACGCCTTATTACTAAAGAAAGGCGCCCTATTCTGGAATTATTCAGGCCGTTGAAAAGAGTTCACACTTATTGAACATTAGACATCCGTTGAAGAACAAATAAAAGTTGGCGACCACTAATACGTTAAATCACCAGAAGCCCCCATCTGAATGGATAATTTGTCCCGTAATCCATTCAGATTCTGCACTTGCTAAAAAGACGATTAACTTTGCAGCATCTTTAGGTTCACCGATTCGACCCATTGGGAATTTCGGTAATAAGGATCCCTTCAACTCACTGTTCATCCATCCACTGTCAGTTGGTCCAGGATCTACGGCATTAACCGTGATTTTAAGTGGCGCTAATTCAAGAGCGACTGATTTAGTAAAAGTAGAAACAGCACCTTTTGTTGCAACATAAGCCAAATTGCCAGGCTCAGGTGATTTGTCTTGACCTGACACCATGTTAATAATTCGACCACCATGTTTTCCTTCAATTTGACGAGCAAACTCAACAGTCAAAAGACACGTTCCTCTAATATTAACGCCATAATGAGAATCGAGGATATTTGCATTTATAGAACGAAAATCTACGTCAACGGAAAATGTTGCATTATTTACAAGAATTGATGGAGAGCCCAGTCTCTCATTAACTTCATCAAGCAGTTTCCTCGGTGCGTCTGGTTGAGAAAGATCCAATTCCATTGATTCGCATCGTACTCCAAAGCTGCGGATCTCCTCCATAAGATGTTGTGACCAAACGGAATCATCATCAATAAAATATTTCATCTGACGATCATAATTTGACCAATGGGTGAAAAAAATGTCTGCGCCTTCTCTGGCTAATTCTCGACATATTGCAGTACCTATGCCCATTACTCGACTTGCGCCAGTAACAATCGCGATCTTATTCACTAATCGTTTCATATAAGCATCTCCTCACGGACACGCTAAACATAGTGCTATTGGAGATGTATGCTTACCAAACAAAAAAACAAATACCGATATTCGCTCGGTGTGTTTATAGCACATGAACCCAGCGATCCTATAAAGGTTTAAATAAAAATAAAAAATTGACCCTTCAATAAAAAGGGAATCAACAAATCCATTCAATTACTTAGCTATTAAAGGATATCTCCCATTAAGATCCATGCTCCTTCCGTACATCTCCATTCTTATATGGTATCGTAATTACCAATTCTAGTAAATTGTTCAAAAAGAACTATCTTGAAAATTACTTCCCATAAGCCTTCCTCCATTAAATGGCCCGATTGTTGAACACAAGTTAATCAACACATATAAATTCCCTGCTAGTCAATCTTTTTTATAAAACTACACCACACTATATCCTCAAAATATTGAGCGCTTCATACGCTTCTTGTATAGCATCTTGGTTTACCCCAATATATTTGAGTGTGATATACGGAGCGCTATGATTAAAAATATTCTGCAGAATGCAACGTCCTTATCATTCTGGTACACAAGGTAGCCGAATGTTTTACGTAATGTATGGGTACCGATTTCTTTGATTTCACAATGATGAGCAGCCTCACGTAAAATTTCATACGCTCGAACAGGAGTAATCAGTCGGTTCTTGCCTGCCTTGCGTACTGTATATTTTTTTCTACGCTGCTTTGCCTTTTTCGTTTTCTGCTCAACGATATAGAAATGATCCTTACCATCAACATCCTGCACCTTCACTGTTAAAATATCGATAGAGTAAACCTGTATAAATGCCAACACAAAAACAATAGCTCATCACGTTTGTTTTTACTGGCCAAAAATGTACGTACTTCTAATATTTTTTCTAAATCCCTTATTGGCTGCATTGGACATGATCCCCTTTCTATTACTCAACAAGGCATACTCATGTTACGATGCTTATCGAAGCCAAATGGGATATGAAATCTATAGCAGATCGCTTAGGCCATAGTTCCCCTGTAACGACATTGAATACTTATGTACATATTTCGAATAAAGTTGCAGAAAAAAGTTTGGTTAGTTTCGAAAAATACATGGAGAAATTGGGACAATAAAAAGTTTGTGGGCAATTTGTGGGCAATCCAAAAATGGCATGCGGGCAAGATAAAACAAAAAAAGCGTTGGAGCTAGAGCCCCAACGCTTTATCTATTAGTACATCTTCATATATTGGTCGCGTTCCCATTGGTGTACTGTTGAACGGTACATCTCGAACTCGATTTCTTTTGCCTCTTTAAAGTTTGCATAAATATGTCCACCCAAAGCGCGTTGAACAACTTCATCTTTAGCAAGTAGGCCAAGTGCATCGTCTAATGCTGCCGGTAAATTATCGATACCATTAGCTTGACGCTCTTCTTCGCTCATTACATAAATGTTACGGTTGATTGCTGGTGGTGGCGTTAACGTTTGACGAATCCCCTCTAAACCTGCTTCTAAAATTACAGCCATCGCTAAATATGGGTTAGCAGATGGATCCACAGAACGTACTTCTACACGTGTAGATATACCACGAGAAGATGGGATACGAATTAGTGGCGAACGGTTTTGTGCTGACCAAGCTACATAACATGGCGCTTCATAACCTGGTACTAAACGTTTGTAAGAGTTAACTGTTGGGTTTGTAATCGCTGTAAAACCTTGTACGTGCTTTAACACACCAGCCATGAATTGCATAGCTGTTTCCGATAAGCCAAGCGTAGTTGATTCATCATAGAACGCATTTACTTTTCCTTTAAATAACGATACGTTAAAGTGCATTCCTGAACCTGCTTCGCCAAATAATGGCTTTGGCATGAATGTAGCGTGTAAACCGTGCTTACGAGCAATAGTTTTTACTACTAATTTAAATGTTTGGATGTTGTCACAAGCTGTGATAGCATCTGCATACTTAAAGTCGATTTCGTGTTGACCTGGTGCTACTTCATGGTGAGAAGCTTCAATTTCAAAGCCCATTTCTTCAAGCTCTAATACGATATCACGACGGCAGTTTTCACCTAAGTCTGTAGGTGCTAAGTCGAAATACCCACCGTTGTCATTTACTTCTAACGTTGGTTCACCTTTTGCATCTAATTTGAATAAGAAGAATTCAGGCTCTGGTCCTAAGTTGAAATTAGTGAAGCCCATTTCTTCCATTTCTTTTAACACGCGCTTTAAGTTGTTACGTGGGTCACCAGCAAATGGCATACCATTAGGATTGTAAATATCACAAATAAAACGTGCTACTTTACCTTTTTCTGCTGTCCATGGGAAAATCATAAACGAATCATAATCAGGATATAAGTACATGTCAGATTCTTCGATACGTACAAAGCCCTCAATTGAAGAACCATCAAACATCATTTTATTGTCTAATGCTTTATCTAATTGGCTTACTGGAATTTCTACGTTTTTAATTGTTCCTAAGATGTCCGTGAACTGTAAACGAATAAATTTTACTTCTTCTTCTTGTACGAGACGTTTAATATCTTCTTTTGTGTACTTACCCACTAAATTCCACACTCCTAAAATTGTTCAGTACTAATTTTATTTCTTTTATAGCCTTATATAATTTACACGTTATTGATAAAAACGTGATAAATCCCCTTGTCGGATAGATGATTTTTGCATACGCTGTGCTTGACGCATTTCTTCACGTAATATTTTTCGTAATTCTGTATCCGAGATATCTTTATTCGCTTGCTGTAGTGCAGGGTTATTTTTCATCGCAAATAGTTTTTTAATACCTGCCATATTGACACCTTGCTCTAGCATATCTTTAATTTCCAATAATTTATCGACATCATTCAGTGAGAACATACGTCGATTTCCCTCTGTACGGTGTGGCTGAATTAAATCATGTTCTTCATAATATCGAATTTGGCGCGCCGTAAGATCTGTTAGTTGCATAACGATGCTAATAGATAATAGTGGCATTGAACGTCGAATTTCGCTACTCATTTAATCCACCTCCCTTACACATATCATAATCCTTTGTAACATCCTTTGTCAATCTTATGTTAGAAAAACTAACACAAGATGAATAAACTAGCAATTCTCGTTCTGAAAGTAGAGAATTATCTAAAAAACAATCAAAAAAGCCGTCCGAAATTCGAACGACTTCAACTTGATTCAGCAAATTCTTTTTGTACTGAAAACGAAGCGACAGATACTGATAGTTCCCTTCTTCTATAAGTGGGGTGAATAGGGGAACTAAGGCTAAGAAAGCCGCGTCGGGCGGCAACGCCTGAGTGACCAACATCGTGTTGGCCCAAGCCCCGGCGGATGTCACAGATTTTTTAGAGGAGTTTTTCAAGTAAACTTGAAAAATCTGGACGCAATTACACCAAGGCGCAATTGATTAATTATTATTTTAATTTTTGTACGGCTGCACAAATTGCATATTTCACATGCTCGTACGTTAAGCCACCTTGTATAAAGGCTGTATAGGGCGGACGAATAGGACCGTCTGCCGTCAATTCAATACTGGAGCCTTGAACAAACGTACCTGCCGCCATAATTACATCATCCTCATAACCCGGCATATAAGCTGGCTCTGGTGCAAAGTGAGCGTTAATTGGTGAAGCTGCTTGAATTTCACGACAAAAAGCGACCATTTGCTCTGGCGTTTGGAATGACACCGATTGAATTAAATCCGTACGCGTTTCAGTGTAATGCGGCGATGTTGACATACCGACTTCCTCTAGCATAGCTGATGTGAAAATTGCACCTTTTAAGCTTTGCGCGACGATGTGTGGTGCCATAAAAAAGCCCTGATAAAAGTCTGCCAATGTATTTAATGATGCCCCCGCCTCTGCACCAATTCCTGGCGATGTCATACGGTATGCACATTTTTCTACTAAATCCGCACGCCCTGCAATATAGCCACCGATTTTCGCAAAGCCACCACCTGGATTTTTAATTAACGATCCTGCCATTAAATCCGCGCCTACTTCAGTTGGCTCTAATTCCTCTACGAACTCACCATAACAATTATCCACAAAGATAACTGCTTGTGGTGCAATTTCTCGTATTTGCTTTACCATATCTGCAATTGCTGCAATTGTAAACGAAGGACGTGTTGCATAGCCTTTTGATCGCTGAATCGCAATCATTTTTGTATTTTCTGTTACTTGTGCTTTTACGCCGTCCCAATCAATGTCTTTATTATCAATTAATTCAACATGACTATAGCCAATCTTATAATCTTTTAATGAACCCGTATCTTTGTCTCCACCATCAACGATTGACTGTAATGTATCATAAGGTTTTCCTGTGATGTATAATAGCTCGTCACCAGGACGTAGCACCCCAAATAAACTTAACGTAATAGCATGCGTACCTGAAATTATTTGTTGACGCACTATCGCTGCTTCTGCACCGAAAACTTCCGCATATACACGCTCTAAATTATCCCGTCCTTCATCATCATATCCGTAGCCCGTTGAAGGATGTAGGTGAAAATCACTTACTTGATGATTTCGAAATGCGGCTAATACTTTTTGTTGGTTAAAAAACGCGTGGCCATCTACCGCTGTATGATATTGACGAACCTTTTCTTCGACGCGCGTTGCAAGTTCGATTGTTTCGTTCGTTAAAATTGATTGAAATGCCATGATTCTAACTCCATTCTTTTTTCAAACTCCTCCCATTATACATCAAAATTTTTCTTTTTGACGAATGATTGAAAAACTGCTATTCTCATTGTTTAGTAACTTTAAGGGGGAAGTAAGTTGGCTTGGGATGTGTTTAGCGTTATTGGCACTATTGCCTTTGCTATTTCCGGTGCGCTTGTCGCAATGGAAGAGGAATATGATTTATTTGGCGTATATATTTTAGGAATTGTGACCGCTTTCGGTGGTGGTGCAATTCGAAATTTACTTATTGGTTTACCAGTCTCGACATTGTGGAGCCAGGAAATGATGTTTCAAATTGCGTTAGCAGCGATTACGATTTTCTTTTTAATGCCTCATCATTTAATAAAACATTGGAATCGTTGGGGAAATTTAACTGATGCCATTGGGTTGTCGGCATTTGCAATACAGGGTGCCATGCATGCGGTTCATTTAGAATTACCACTTGCTGCAACCATTGTTGCGGCGGTATTAACGGGTGCTGGCGGCGGTATTGTACGTGATTTACTCGCTGGAAGACGTCCGATTGTTTTACGCCATGAAATATACGGTGTATGGGCTGCATGTGCCGGACTGTTAATTGGACTTGAAATTTTTAGAGGCGATTTCTTTTTATATAGCTTATTTATAGTCATTACCGTTTTACGTATTTTCTCCTATACACGTAGTTGGAGCTTACCTATACGCAAACTGCAATATTCGAAGTAACGACAAATGCACTGTCCAAAAAGTGATCACTATTTGGACAGTGCTTCTTTCATGTATTAATTATCCGCTTTAGGCTACTTTTCACGGTGGCCAAATATAATAAAAATGTTTTGCTAAAAACGACACTTCCTGTGACAAGCATTCATGACCAGCACCGTGCTGACCTCAATCCTCGGCGCAAAGGGTCTGTCCCAGAAATACTTCTCGGACAGACCCTTTTTTGCATTCATTATTTAAATTCTAATTCGCCGTCGTATGCCATCATACCACCTTCAAGGTTTGTCACATCGAAACCTTGAGAAGCTAAGTATTCGCAAGCATTTGCACTACGCACGCCGCCTTTACATACTAAAATATATGGTTTTGAAGCGTCTAACTCACCTGTGTGCTCTGGAATTGATCCTAGTGGAATATGTAAAGCACCTGGAATCATCCCTTGTTCTACTTCAAAATCTTCGCGAACGTCGATAACATTTAAATCTTCGTTTGCATCTAATAGGTTTAATAGCTCATCCGTTGTCATTGTTTTCATAATTAATCCTCCAATACGTGCTAGCGTCTTAGTTATTATAATCAATCCCACTACAATGCGCTATTAAATTTCCTGAATTATTTATTCATCTTCTGATAATGCAATATTTTTTGATGGAACGAAAGTTGAAATTGCATGCTTATAAATAAGCTGTTGCTTTCCTTCAGTTTCTAATAAGACAGTAAAGTTGTCATAGGATTTTACTTGGCCCTTTAATTGAAAACCATTTAATAAAAAAACTGTAACAAAAATATTATTTTTACGTATATTATTTAAAAATGTATCTTGTAAATTTATCGATTTTGTCATCGTTTTTTGTCTCCTCATCTCTATAATGTATGCAATAATTACCTATTCGTTATTAGTATAGAGTATTCCTTCAAAATTAGAATAATTTACAAGAATTTTTTAATTTCATTATAATCTTTACCAATCCATTTGATTTCCATTTTATTGCGGAAATATGTTAATTGGCGTTTGGCATAACGACGTGAGTTTTGTTTAACTTGTTCAATCGCTTCCTCTAATGTCACATACCCATCAAAATACGCGTAAAATTCTTTATAGCCAATCGCTTTAATTGCTTGCACGTCGCGAATTCCAGCATCATAAAGCGCACGAACTTCTTCTAGTAAACCTGCATCCATCATTAAATCAACACGTAAATTAATGCGCTCATATAATTTTTCACGGTCCATATCCATGCCGATAATCAAATGGTTGTAGAGCGCTACATCGCCGCGATTGAATTGTTCCTCTGCACGCGATACCCCTGCAAACTCCGCCATTTCTAATGCACGAATGACACGGCGCGTATTATTCGGATGGATTTCTGCCGCCGCTGCAGGGTCGATTTGTGTTAATTTTTCATGCATTGCTTCTGGTCCAAGTAGTTCAAGCTCTTTATAGTATGCTTCACGCGCTTCTTCATTTACTTCTTGTTTCGCAAATTGGAAGTCATACAATACCGATTGGACATAAAGCCCTGTTCCACCAACTAAAATCGGCATTTTCCCACGCGACTGAATTTCCTCGATTTTTTCACGTACTAATAATTGATATTCCGCAACCGAAAAACCTTCTGTCGGTTCTTTAATATCAAGTAGATGATGCGGCACACCATCCATTTCTTCAGGAGTAATTTTTGCCGTACCGATATTCATGTGACGGTAAATTTGCATGGAATCTCCATTAATAATTTCTCCATCAATTTCCTTTGCAAGACGAATACTTAACGCAGTTTTGCCAGATGCGGTTGGACCAATAATGGCCACTACATCAATTTTTTTATTCATGTTCTAACCACCGTATAATACTTTCATAAACTTTTTCTTTTCCAATTTCATTTAAAATTTCATGGCGCATACCTTCAAATAGTTGTACCTTCACATGTTCAACACCAGCATCTACTAATTGTTTACCTACCTTTAGTACACCTTTCGCTTGTTTTTCACCTACCGGATCATGCGTCCCACTAACTAGTAATATTTTCAAATCAGAACGAATACTCACATTGCCAGTGTGATTGTCAAGTGTTGCCATCGCACCTGTTAAATCGGCATAAAATTGATTCGTCGATACAAATCCGCAAAAAGGATCGTTAATATACTTTTGCACTACTGTTTGGTCAGACGTTAGCCAATCAAATTCAGTTTTTGGATTTGGTACTTGTGCATTAAAGCTACCAAAGCTTAATTGATTCATTAATTTACTTGGTTCTGCCGGTCCTTTTAAATGTACAAGCTGACTTGCAAGCACATGACCTGCTTTATGCATGAGAGATGATGAGCCTGTGCCACTTAAAATAAGACGCTCTATTTGCATGCTATACTTTTGTGTGAAGCGACGCGCGATAAATGAGCCCATACTATGCCCAAATAATATGGGCTTGCCTAGATCCTGTAATTTAAGATGTTCTAAAATTTCCCGGACGTCTTCTACTACCCTTTCAAATCCATTTTCCAAATCAAAATAACCAAGAATACCATTATTCGCAGCGGTGTAACCATGTCCACGATGATCATGTGTCGTGACATAATATCCTTGCGCACATAGCACTTCCGCAAACTGCTCATAGCGTTCACTATGCTCAGCCATCCCATGTAAAATATGGATATGCTTATTCGGATGTTGCGGTTTTAATGTTCGTACAAAAATATCGTAACCATCTGACATTGTTAGATAAAATGTATTTTTCTCCATACCATCACCCCATCGTTTTATTACTCATAACGAGCTTTTTTCAATACATAATTTGGAACCAAGTGCATTTATCTAATATAATCCGTTCTGCTATGCCACGGGGGACGCTTTCCTGAGGGCGTGGCACATACAAGTGGATTTACCGCGCACGCTTAATCCTCTAGGAGTCGCCCCCCACTTCGCGGCACTTTACTATAAAGCTAAAATTCGTTTAGACTACAAAAGTTTTAATAAAGTGTGCTGAAATACGCTTTGTTTTTAAAATAAAGTCTACTTCATCTAAGGTTGTTTTATTTTTACATAATGAAAATAGCTATTTATATAGGCAGAGCTAACTTTTAATCAAAGATAAAATATTGTATACAGCGTAATATTTTATTGATCACCGCCGCCTCGCGATAGCGCAAGCGGCAACATTGGACTCTTTTAACTATAGAGAAGAAAGTAACATTTTAGTTTGGCGGGCCTTGCATGCGGCATTAAAGACAGTAGTATGGACACGTACCACGTGGCCATAATGCTGTCATGCCGTAGCCCGCCGAAAATAAGTTGACAGCACTTGATCCATTTTTTGTTAGTTAATTTGAGTCTTAGCACTCTCTGAATGCATTTAATATTACATCACACGTTTGAACATTTTTTCTACCTCATAAGATGTAAAATGAATGAGTACCGGGCGCCCATGTGGACAAGTAAATGGATTATCCGCTTTGCGTAAATCTTCAATTAATCGCTGCATTTGCTGCTTATCTAAATAGTGATTTGCCTTAATTGATTTTTTACAACTCATCATAATGGCCGCGTCTTCTCGTAGTTTCTTTATATCTGCTTTACTTGCATTCAATACTTGTTCAATCAGTTCCTCAATAATTTCTTGTTCCTCGCCTTTTGGAAACCAGGTCGGATATTCACGTACAACAAATGACGAATGTCCAAATTCCTCAAGAAACACGCCGACTTCTTCCAGCTGGTGTTTTGATTCTTTTAAACGCAATGCTTCATCCGCTGAATAATGGAATGTGAGCGGCATTAAAAGTGCTTGACGTTCATTAACATTCACTTCACCTACTTTGTCACGGAAAAATTCGTATTTAATCCGTTCTTGTGCAGCATGCTGGTCGATTAAATAAAAGCCATCCTCCATTTGTGCAACGATGTATGTGCCATGAATTTGTCCAACGATCTCAACTTGCGGGAAATGAAGCTTCTCTTTTTTAGGTAATTCTTCTACTTTCAAAGATTCCTCCAAATTTGGCTGAACATTAAATGGCTGGTCAGTTTCTTCAATAAAGGATTCTATTATTTGCTCTTGCATACTTCGCTCGATTGCAGATGGCTGTTTTGTTGGCATAGGTGCATACGGCTCTTTAATAACAATTGGCTCTGAAGATAAGCGCTCAACTATTGAATTCATTTTCGATGCGTCAAAGGTTGGCTCTGATGCTTTTTGTGGATTCCAAATATTCAATTGCTCATTCGTTACTCGTACGGGCTTTTCTTTTTTCTCAGCCAGCGGAATTCGAATTACATTTCGTATTGCTGCACGGATTGTATCTTCAATGAGCTTTAACAATTCAGGCTCCTTACTTAAGCGTACTTGATGCTTCGCTGGGTGCACGTTGACATCTGTTAACTGTGGATCACCTTCCACATACAGTAGCACAATTGGAAATCGCTCAATCGGTAAATACGTATGATAAGCATCGGTAATCGCTTTTTGAATGACAAAGTGCTTCACCCAGCGCCCATTCACAAAGAGTGAAATATAGTTTTTTGATGCACGTGTTACTTCCGGTAAGCTTGCAAAACCGTGAATTTTATAGTCATTATTACTACCTTCAAAGGCTAGCATTTTCTTAGCATTGTGCACGCCATAAATAGCCGCTAGCACTTGTTGTACTTGTCCACGACCGTTTGTTTGTAGCAATGTTTGTCCGTTATGGACAAGTTTTATCGCCACTTCAGGATAGCCAAGCGCAATACGATTAACAAAATCAATCGTATGCCCTAGTTCGGTTTGAATCGTTTTCAAATATTTTAAACGAGCTGGCGTATTGTAAAATAATTGCGCCACCGTAATATCTGTCCCTCGTCGAAGTGCGGTCGGTTTATGCTCTTTTAAATGACCACCCTCTAAATAAAGATGCACCCCACCATCGCCGTCAGACGTCCGCAATGTCAACTTTGAAACCGAGGCAATCGATGCCAATGCCTCACCACGAAAGCCTAATGTTCGAATTCGAAACAAATCCTGTTCTTTTACAATTTTGGATGTAGCATGTCGAGAAAAGGATAAAAGCGCATCTTCTTCGTCCATGCCACTGCCATTATCAACCACTTGAATTGAGCTAAGACCCGCTTCTTCAAGAAAAATTTCAAGTGACGTACTGCCTGCATCAATCGCGTTTTCTACAAGCTCTTTAACAACTGATGATGGGCGTTCTACTACTTCACCGGCCGCAATTTTATTCGATAGCCATTCGTCCATAATTTGAATTTTTCCCATGCGAATCTCCTCCTTAGTTATTTCCTAATAACTTTTGCTGTAATTCATACAGTAACGTCATTGCTTGCATTGGTGTTGTGCCCATCACATTTAATTTCGTTAATGTATCAAGCACTTGTTGCTGTTCAGGTGACAATGTTGGCTCATCACTTAAGCTAAACAACGATAATTGCAATTCATCTTCTGCTACTTTTGTAGGTATTGTTACAACAGACTCAGGTTGCCTTAATTCAACTGCTTGTGCAACTGGCACGAGTTTATCTGAATGTCCTGCTTCAAATTGCGCTAATAGCACACGTGCACGCTGTAAAATTGCTTGTGGCATTTCTGCAAGCTCAGCAACATGTACCCCGTAGCTTTTATCTGCCGCGCCTTTTTTCACCTTGTGTAAAAATACAACACGTCCATCTTGTTCTGTTGCACTTACATGAACATTTTGTAGTCGTTCTAATTCCTGTTCTAAATCCGTTAGCTCATGGTAATGCGTTGAAAACAGTGTATTTGCCCCAATTTCAGTATGAATGTATTCCATCATCGCCTGCGCTAAGCTCATACCATCATATGTTGATGTGCCACGTCCAATTTCATCAAATAGTAGTAAACTCTTTTTCGTTGCGTGAGTGATGGCGTGCTGTGACTCTAACATTTCAACCATAAATGTCGATTGTCCCGCGGCTAAATCATCCGCTGCCCCGATACGAGTGAAAATTTGGTCAGTAATCGGGAGCTCTGCTTCTGCTGCTGGTACATAGCAACCCATTTGCGCTAACACAACAATTAACGCCACTTGTCGCATATAGGTACTTTTACCCGACATATTAGGCCCCGTAATAAGCATCATATTTTTGTCATCTGTTAATATGCAGTCGTTTGGTACATAGCTTTGTTTATTCAGCATTTTTTCTACGACCGGGTGACGACCTTCTACAATTTTTAATGCTCGACCTTCATGAAATAGTGGCTTAGTAAAACGATATTTATCGGTTACCGCCGCAAAACTCATGAGGACATCTAATTCACTGATGGATGCAGCTAGCTTTTGCACGCGTGGAATATACGTTTTTAGTTGATCACGCAATGCAACAAATAAATTATATTCTAACGCTAAACTTTGCTCTTCAGCATTTAAAATAAGCGCTTCTTTTTCTTTTAATTCTTCCGTAATAAAGCGTTCGGCATTCGCTAATGTTTGCTTCCGTTCAAAGCGCGCTAAATCGGTATTGCCTAAGTGTGATTTTGTAATCTCAATATAATAGCCAAACACACGATTATAACCAATCTTTAAATTTTTGATACCTGTTAATTCACGCTCTTTTTGTTCAAGCTGCGCAATCCAATCCTTCCCATTGCGAGAGGCATCTCGGTATTCATCCAATTGCGCATTATAGCCATCACGTATTACATCCCCTTCCTTAATAGAAATCGGCGGATGATCGGTAATGGCATGCGCCAACAATTGTTCAATATCTGCACATACATCTAATTGTTGACCAAGTGCCGTACATTTTTCACGCCCACTATCAATTAATTTTTGTTGAATCATCGGTACTTGGCGCAGTGATTCACGAAGTTGCGCTAAATCACGTCCCCCTACTGAACCAAATGCAACACGACCCGCTAAACGTTCTAAATCATAGACATTTTTTAGTAATTCATTTAATTCTTGACGCAAGAAAAATTCTTCTAAAAATTCCGTCACAACGGTTTGGCGTGCTTCAATCGCTATTTTATTTGCAAGTGGTTGATGCATCCATTGTTTGAGTTTACGTCCCCCCATTGCTGTCACAGTTTCATCTAAAAGCCATAGCAATGTTCCTTTTGAATCACCACCGCGAATAGATTGAATCAACTCTAAATTGCGTTTTGAATTCGTATCAATGCGCAAATAACTATTTGCCTCTGTATACGTAAATGCTTGAATATGTGAAAGTGAACGCATTTGTGTACGCTCTATATATTGTAATAAACGCTTAGCAACGCCTTGCAATTTTACCGGTAATTGTGCCACATAGTTTTCCGCACGGATGCCGTCCATTTCTTCTTTTTCAAGTGACAGCACAATGCCACTTGTTTCTGCGTAATCCGATAATAGCAACTGCAATTGCTCTGTAACGATGACTTCCTTAATGGCATACGCTTGAAGTTGCTGAACCAATTCCTTTGCGCTACCTTCGATAATAGATGTATTCGCTTCTCCAGTCGAAACATCTAAATACGCAAAGGCTAACTCATTTGCCGATAGTTCCTCTGCAGCTGCAATAAAATGATTCGATTTTCCGTCGAGTGCCTTACCCTCCATAATTGTTCCAGGTGTAATCACTTGTACGACTTCACGTTTTACAACACCTTTTGCATTTTTCGGGTCTTCTGTTTGTTCGCATACCGCTACTTTAAAGCCTTTAGCAACGAGTGTTTCAATGTAGCCTTGTGCTGAATGATGCGGCACACCACACATCGGTATAGGATTATCTGTGTTACCTGCACGTGCGGTTAAAGTTATTTCTAATAATTGTGATGCTTTAATAGCGTCCTCAAAAAATAGCTCATAAAAATCGCCTAAACGATAAAATAAAAACGCATCTTGAAAATCTTGTTTAACGAGCAAATATTGCTGCATCATCGGTGTATATGTAGTCATTAATTGTTTCCCTCATTTACTAAACTTGTACTAGTTATTATACCACTAGCTTCGCGATTTTCCTTATGCTCGCTATTAGAAAAACATGACAGACAAAAAAAAACGCTCAAGCACTGAACTGTACTTGAGCAAAATCATTATGAAAATGATGATGAATCAAATTCCGCTTTTTCAGAACTAGCTGACGATGAGGATGAGGAAGAAGATGATGAGCTCGATGCACTTCTAGAATCATGTGAGCTTTCATCATATGACCACTCTTCCTCATAATCTGTTGGATGTACATTGATCACAACAGTTGTTTCTCCGATAATTTCAACTAAAAATTCACGTTCAATTGATACTTGGATCTTATCACCTGATTTTGTAATGATTGCTTCTATACAGTTCGGCTGCTGTAAGACACGCATTTTCACATCGTTAGAATCAACTTCTACTCCATCACGAAAAGATAACTTAATACGATCTTTATAAGCAATCGTTTCCGTATGAACCGCTGTTTTTGAGTGATTACTATACGCATACCAAACATTCACATCAAATTTACCTGTTACATCAACAAATTTACCATTACGCTTTGCTTGGCATTGATGGTTTATAACCCAGCAACCTAAAATACTTGTCGGCGCATTTGGCGGACATAGTAATTCTTTGGATTCGGTTCTCTTTTTCCCCTTCGCTACCACCGCTCTTGTTACAATTTGACGCAAACGCTTCACGAAAACTTCTCTCCTTTCTTAACTATTGCTAATGTATGCGATAAGTGCCTAATTGGTGAAGGAACAAAAACATCATTATCAAATGTTAATTGAACCGAACTTAATCATAACCTTCCTGGCTATAACGGTTGTTTTTGCAACAAAAAAGGAACTACTACATTCCACTGTAGTAGTTCCTTTTTTTTAAACTGGTACTGATTCTTCAAGTAATTTATTTATTTCCTCTAGCGGTAACGGTTTGAAATAATAGTAGCCTTGCCCGGTTTGACAGCCTAGACGTTTTAACTCCTCGTGCTGTTCCTTTGTTTCAATACCTTCAGCTACGGATATCATATTTAAATTTTTTGACAGCTGAATAATCGTTTTAACAACAGCATTCATGCGTGGGTCTGCTAAATTATCGACAAAACTTTTATCTATTTTAATCTCTTCGAATGGTAACTTCTGTAAATAACTTAATGAAGAATAGCCCACGCCAAAATCATCAATGGCTGTATCAATCCCATTCGCTTTCAGTTCATTAATAATTTTTTTAGCGCGCATCACATTATCCAGTTCAATGCTTTCGGTAATTTCAAATTTTATGTACTTAGGGTCTATGTTGTAACTTTCAATTAATGCAATCGAATTTTCGACAAAGCCGGCATTATAGAAATGGCTTGGCGAAATATTGACTGACACTTGATACAGCTTTAAACCTAATGCTACACGTTCTTCTAGCCATTGTAATACTTTTCGTAAAATGGCACGGTCAATTTTATAAATATTGCCCGTATTTTCTGCAACCGGAATAAACACTGCTGGTGATACGAAGCCAATTTCTGATGATACCCATCGAGCTAGCGCCTCAAAGCTTTCGATTTCTCCTGTAGCGATGTTTACTTTTGGTTGTAACATTGGTAAAAACTCATTATTTTTCAAGCCTTTTGTAATATGCGCTAGCACATTCATTTCCTGTTCTACTGATTCAATTTGACTTTGCTCAAAACGTTTAACCACTGTACCTGAAGCCTTCAATGCATTTGATAATGCTATATCTGATTTACGAATTGCATCTATAAATGGCTCATTATCATTAAATGATGCTGTCCCAATTTTTAGTGTCAAATACGTCTCTTTATCATTAATATAGTAAGGCTCAAACAATATATCATCAATTTCTTGCTGGGGAATTCTTACCTGTTGGTTTGTAGAACGACTAGCAACAATAATCGATGAACTCGTATAACGGGCAATGATTGAATCATTAAATGTAGTCAATTTTTGTAAACGACCTGCCAATTGCCTTAATATTTCATCACCAGCTTGTCGCCCTTGTAAATCCACAATATTTTGATATTCACCTGGTGCAATAATACATAAGGCCCCTTCATAGCCATGTTCAATTAAAGACATCATTTTATTTTTGAAATGTTCGAAATTAGTTAATCCCGTTGATGCATCTTGATATATTAATTGACGAATAGCGTTTTTTTGCTCGTAATATTTCACGGCAAGTGTCACAATAGGCACAACTCGATTTAAAAATTTGAAATCTGCTGCCAATGGTTCGGCTTGTTGTTCAAAATATATTGAAAATAATCCAATAATTTTTCCTTCTGTATTTAAGATAGGTTGGCTCCATAACGAAACAAATGGGTGCTTTTCAATAAGTGGTTTAAATATTTTATTGTACTGAGACTCACTTAAGTTTTTAATAATGACTGGTTTTTTAATTGAGGTATTTTCATTAAAAGTTAACCCCACCAATAGCAACTCTTCATCAAGGAAATGTATTTCCTCTGTTAACTCTCCGTAAACATACTTCATACGATTGTAATCATCTACTAAGACAATCGAACTAAAACATTTCTTACCAAATGTAGCACTAACCGTACTACAAATTTTATTCATTATTCGCTCAAACGAATCGCCATTTTCTAAACTAAAGTATACTTCTCTTTCCAGTTCAATCAACGCCTCGACATTTATCGAATCAGTTAAATCCCTCATCATCAGTACGCTATATTGTAATTCACCGAACTGATTATGCATGGGGATTATATTCACTTCATTCCAAAAGGTCGACCCATCTTTACGATAATGTAGCGACGATGTTTTAAATGTTAAACCATTTTCAATACTTTCTTGAATCGCTTCTTCATTTAAAATATCCGTTAGTTGGCCACGTAATTTATCGATCGTCATTCCAATCATGTCATGCTCGTTATAATCTGTCATATGCGAAAAAACATGATTTACAAATTCAATTGTATAGCCCTTTTTTGTATTGACAATAACAATACCTGAATCAAGTTGTCTCGCCATTTGACATAACCAAAAATATAATTCAGCATCACTTAAACTTCGATTATCGAATTCATTCATCTTCCATGTCCTTTCCTTTTTTTCAAACTAATTCAATAGTATAGCAAAAAAACAGGAATTTCGAATGGATAATACCACATCTCTTTATAACTATTTTCACTTAAATTAATTGTATCAAAGTACTAAAGTAACATTTTTTCTAGAACGCAATAAGGTTTATACCATTAAATTTCATAGGTACTATATTATTATCCATTATTAGTAAAATAAGTAACAATGGGTATTTTTATTAAAATTTATCAAAATTTGATAAAAACAGGACAACCCCATAATTTCTCAATAAATATTTTTCATTTATTTGTATAAAAAAAGGCTATTTAAATAAGCACATTTACTTATTTAAATAACCTATTTTATTTATTTTATGAACAAGAACCTGGTACGCTATTACGTACTTTTGAACCTGTTTCTCCTTTTAGTAGATCTCCACCTGTTGAAGCAATGACCTCATTTGTAACTGTATTGGCAATTGCATTTGATACTAATTGCAATAAGTCGTTTACATCTACTTGAGATTGTTTAAACTGTTGTACCACTGGCAATTCGTCGATTTCTTTTTCAATATTTTCGATTTTTGTTTCCATTGTTTTTAATGCGCGTTCTTTCCCTAGGTGCTGGAAGTTAACCGCTTGTTTTTGAAGTGTTTTTAATGATGCGATTTTTTCTCGTACAAATTGATTATCGTTAATTTGCTCTTCAGCCTTTTTGAAAAACTCCACTTCTTCCGTGTTGGCAATCATATGGGCGATTTCTTTTGCTTTCTCTACGATTTCGTCTTTCGTATATACTTTTGTTGTCATTTTACGAATTCCACCTCTTCTTTAACTTCTTCTACAAACTCACCCAGTAATGAGTAAGATTTTGCTTCTAAAATCTTCACTTGCACAAGCTTCCCAATATATTTTGGGTCTGCCTTAAAGTTTACAAGACGGTTTTTACGCGTATAGCCAGCTAAAACGTCATCTCGTCTTTTACTGCTGCCTTCAACTAAAACTTCTACTACTTGACCTTCTAGACCTTTTAATGCTTTAGCAGAAAATTCTTGAACAACTGCATTTAAGCGGTGCAGACGATCTTTCTTTTCTTGATCTGTTACGTTATCAACCATTTTCGCAGCAGGTGTGCCTTCACGTGGCGAGTAAATATAAGTAAATGCCATGTCAAATCCAACTTGGCGATATAAATCAAGCGTTTCCTGGAATTGCTCCTCTGTTTCATTTGGATAACCAACAATGATGTCAGTCGTTAATGTAACATTCGGAATTGCTTCTTTAATTTTATCGACTAATTGTAGGAAATGCTCTCGTGTGTACTTACGGGCCATAATTTTCAAAATTTCATTCGAGCCAGATTGTACTGGTAAGTGAATATGGTCGACTAAGTTTCCACCTTTCGATAACACTTCAATTAAATGATCATCAAAATCACGTGGGTGACTTGTTGTAAAGCGAATACGCGGGATATCAATTTTGCGTAATTCATCCATTAAATCGCCTAAACGATATTCGATGTTTTCAAAGTCTTTGCCGTATGCGTTAACATTTTGACCAAGCAACATAATTTCTTTATATCCTTGTGCTGCTAATTCTCTTACTTCTTGAATTATTTCTTCCGGTCGACGTGAACGCTCTTTACCGCGCGTATATGGAACGATACAGTATGTACAGAATTTGTCACAGCCGTACATAATATTAACCCAAGCTTTAATAGAACCAAGACGTTTTTTCGGTAAGTTTTCGATAACGTCCCCCTCTTTTGACCAAACCTCTACAACAAGCTCTTTTGACATGTAAGCCTCATGTAAAATGTTTGGTAAGCGGTGAATATTATGTGTACCAAATACCATGTCAACATGCTGATACTGCTTTAAAATTTTGTTTACCACTGATTCTTCTTGCGACATACAGCCACAAACACCAATTAGCATTTCTGGGTTTTTACGTTTATATTTTAACAAGAAGCCTAGCTCACCGAACACTTTATTTTCAGCGTTTTCACGAATGGCACATGTATTAAGTAGCACTACATCCGCTTCTTCGATGATTTCAGTTGGTGTGTAGCCAAGCTGCATGAAAATACCAGCCATTACTTCTGTATCATGCTCGTTCATTTGGCAGCCGTAAGTACGAATATAAAACTTACGATCATGTCCCATTCCTAAAAATTTCTCTTCAATATCAAAATCTTTATGGTATTTTACTTCTTCTTTCCCGCGTTTTTTCGCATCTTGCAGTGAAGGAGCTGTAAATACTTTCTCAAAATATTTACTATAGTCTTTTTCTTCTTTTGGTTGTTTAATCTGCTGACTTGCTAGTCGTTGTTCTTCATTCATCGACTATTTGCCCCCTATCATTTATTACAATTACTCATTTCAACATTATAGCGAAATGTAGCTAGCAGTTACAAGTTAGTCGACAAATTGTTTATAACTATTTATGTCATTTGTACGCAAAATTGTAAGAAATGTGACACTTAATTTGATTACTTGTGACCAATTCATTGCATATTGTGCTTCAAACTGATGTTTTGGCAGTTTTATAACATCTTGAAATAACTTTTTTGCATCGAGCTGCTGTTCATTTAAATACGCTAAAAATGCTAAAAACAGTTTGTGGTCCTCTACTGCCAACTCTTTACTTTCTAACAGAGCGTCCATGCGATCTCCTGGCGAATTGGCCCGTTCAAATAACTTCCCTAAACGGAGCTCTAACTTTTCATTTTTATACTGTAAAAAATCAAAAATGTTCGACATGCTGCACCTCCGCAAATTTGGTGGTGATTTTCTTATTAACTGTAGCAGATATAAGTGGTTTTCTCATTAGAAAAGTAAAAGACAGAAAGATTGCCCCTCCTGCCTTCACGTTAATTATTCAATTACTTTTTTTATCGATTTTAGTATCGTGATGAAATGGTGGCATAATCAAATCGTAGATTACGTACAACTGTTTCTTTCTCAACAACTTCCCCTTCTTCTATCTGTAATAACCTCTTTCCAAACATTTAACAGCAAATAGTTTTGTATTACTCGTATCTATATGTTTCTAACTTCTTCACCTTTTAAAATAATTATTTCCTCCAGGCAAATTCAAACGTAAAATACTTCATCAATAGAGACAATTATTCGATTCATTGATCATCCTGCTTAAATTATGAATAATGACACATCAATTGAAACTTAGTAAAACGCAACTTTAAATTGACAGTTTAAGCTCTAACTGATGTATTATATTTAACAACTAAATATTACCAATCACTTGCTTATTATTAAGTTTGAATATTCTAAATGTGGTTATACTAGCGTTTATCGAAAATCGAATTATTATTAAAATTCACTGAAAAGATGTATTTTTAATACTTGTTTATGTCTATTTTGTTAAAGATGTATTTATCATATTGCTTTAAGAAAATAATAGGCCTATATTTATCTCGAAAGGACGTGTTTAGCACATGTTAGATCAACATACAATCGACGTTATTAAATCAACAGTACCAGTTTTAGAAGTACACGGAGTAACAATTACAAAAACCTTTTACCATAATTTATTTAGGGATAATCCAACATTATTAAATATTTTTAACCACACGAATCAGTCAAAAGGTCGTCAACAAACGGCTTTAGCAAACACAGTTTATGCGGCAGCACAACATATAGACAATCTTGAGCCAATCGTACCAGTAGTCGTACAAATTGCACATAAACACGTAAGTTTAGGCGTTTTACCAGAACATTACCCTATTGTCGGTCAATACTTACTTGGCGCTATTAAGGAAGTATTAGGGGATGCAGCTACAGACGAAATCATCGATGCATGGGCAAAAGCTTATGGCGTAATCGCTGACATCTTTATTTCAGTCGAAGAGGATCTTTATAAAGCTGCGGAGAACAACGGTGGCTGGCGTGCATTTAAGCAATTCAAAATTGCACGTAAAGAACAAGAAAGTGCGGATGTAATTTCTTTCTACTTAACACCAACAGATGGCTCAAAAGTACCTGCTTATAAGCCAGGGCAATATGTAACGATCCGTGTCACAGTGCCTGGCGAGGAATATATGTTAAATCGCCAATATACATTATCACAGCCAAGTAATTCACAAGAATTTCGCATTTCTGTAAAACGCGAATCTGAGAATCTTATTAATGGTAAAGTATCAAACTTTTTACATGACACTGAAGTTGGGACAGTCATTGACGTAAGTGCTCCAGCTGGTGTTTTCACATACGAACCAACAAATGCAGCTGTATTATTCATTAGTGGTGGGATTGGTGTTACACCGTTAAACGCAATGTTCCAAACGATAGAAAATAAAGAAAACATAACATTTATTCAATGTGCTCGAAACGAAAAGGTGCTTGCTTTCCACGAAGCAATCCAAAATAAAATGAACACATTAAATGGACCAACTGGTTTACGCAAGCTATTTAGTGCATTCAAAAAAGATAGCAACTCACACCATCAAGTACTGTACTCAGACAACAATGAATACATTAATGCTAGTATTTTGCGTCCAACCTTAACTTCTGATACGCATGTTTACATGTGTGGACCAACACCATTCATGGAGGCGGCTATTAACGCTTTACATGAATGCAATATCCCAGATAGCCAAATTCATTATGAATTCTTCGGTCCTGCGATGCAGTTAAATACAAAGTAAAAGCATCAATGTTAATAATTAGATGGCAAATTTAAAGAAATAGACTAATTGTTAACCTTATCTATAAGATGAAAAATAGGACTGTCCAATAAGTTCCTTTTACAACAAAATCTCTTGAATTTACTAATGCCGAAACGCTGTTAAATCAACGTTTCGGCATTTTGAATTTTGCATAATTCAAGCTACTATTTACATTACAATTTTCTCTTGCCATACGCTAAATGACCATTTTCCAATACAAAATTCACCAAATAGGATTCTTTCCCTAATTTACATACCACTCTTACCTTCTTCAAACTTCGATTATTTCAATTGCTAACTTATTTAAATTTAAATGCTTATATTTCGAAATTCTCGGTAACATGTATTTCTAAAATTCATCGTCATCCCATACTTTTGTTGATGTACCTTAATTTTGAAACCAATACAACTTTTATGACGTAATAGAAACAAGAAGGTAGTTGGATGAAGAAATTATTAGGTGTTATGCTAATTTGCTTAAGTATTATTATCGGATTTAGTAGTGTAGTGAACATTTTCCCTAATATGATCGCGTTACTGCTTGTACTTGGATGCATTAGTATTCCCCTCTATTTGTTTGGACACCTTTTACGAACGAGTCGATATTTGATGAAAGTAAATTGGATAAGATGGATGTCCGCCTATGTATTTGTCATCATCATTATTCCTACACTCTTTTATACATTAATTAATTATGAACAATTGAAGCTACTATACTTTAATAGTGAGCAATATATTTTATTTGAATCCGCTAGTGAACATAATTTAAAAGGTCTTTCACTTGGGTTCATCATGATTCTATTGTTATTAATATCGATTCGATTTTTTAATGATGATATTAAACATATGTGGCTGATCAATATATTTATTTGCATGACGATACTTGTATACGTAGGCTATCAATATATTATGTGGGACGACTATCGTGGAATTCATGAAACTGAAGGATTAGTGAAACATAAATGGACCGGGGATAGATATTCTATACTTTGGACTGAGTTAGATAAGATTACCGTCACGCCCTACATCAAATATGCAAGTATAACGAATACCTCCGACGATACACATATTTAGTAGAAAATGACATTTACCTCTAATTACGGAGAAAGTATTCAATATATTTTCCAAGGTTTATATGAAGAACCTTTACAAAAAGGCTTTCGGGTGAAAGAGATTGCAGCTTTTAATCATATACCGTTTATTGTATCAACATTGAGTGAGAAAGAACGGGATTGGTATGAATTAGAACTGGAGCTAAATAAATTGAAGCGGGAACCTTTTGATTTTTTTTTTGAGGTGGAATAGCAGTTAAGAAAGTGGATTTTGTAGTCTAGAATGTTAAAGTCCTGAAACAAGGAACTAAGTAAAATGTTAGGGGGATGTGATTTGCACGTCAACATTAATCCAAGGTAGTGCTGGACTTCATTATACTTAATGTCCCACAATTCCTTTGCTTTAAAGCAACATTGCGCCTAAAACCATATACGTTGCACTTCACTATTTGCTGTTCCAACAGAGGTTAATTCCCAATTTTTTCGCTTAGTTAAACTAAATACCCATATAAATACATTCAGAATAATTATTTTAAAATTATTCTGAATGCCTTCACTTAACCTCTGGATTGAAAAAAGAAGCTAATCACATCTTTTATGTATAAATTATATTCCAATTCCCCTCATTTTCACCATAACTTTCTCTATCCTTCCTTCCATATCAATTTCATTAAACTTCGGAAGCTTCAACTCACTTACGATTTTTCCGTCGCGCATAAACAAAATGCGCTCTGTCCGTGCCGCAACCTTTACGTCGTGAGTTACAAGCATAATCGCAGTACCTTCTGCGTTTATTTCGGAAAATATGTCCATAATTTCCTGTGAAGTTTGTGAATTAAGCGCCCCGGTAGGCTCATCCCCGAAGATGATTTTCGGTTTGTTCAAAAGTGCACGACATATTCCAGCACGCTGAAGCTGTCCACCTGAAACCTGTGTGATATCGCGCTTTTCAAGCTCTGCAATTCCTACCCTCTTCATAAGTGCTCCTGCCTCCTCCAAAATTGTTGCAACATTTTTTCTGTTGTCGCGCATTGACGGAAGAATAATATTATCCAGAATATTAAGATTTTTCAGCATAGTCGGTTGCTGAAAAACAAATCCCATTTTTGTTCTACGTAAATCTGAAAGCTCATTTTCTCCGACTTCCGATAAGTCTTTGCCATTAAAAACGACCTTTCCTCCATTAACTCTGTCCATTCCACTCAGTGCAAACATCAGTGTTGATTTTCCCGATCCTGAAGGTCCCATAACCGCAACGAACTCGCCTTCATTTATTTCAACGGACACTTCATCGAGAACATTGCGCTGCTCATCACCCTCGCCAAAAGATTTTACTATACGATCTCCGAGAATAATCTTCTTCATATGACTACTCCTTTATATTTTCTGAAATTTTTATTTGCCCTGTGACCGATACGCCGATTATTGTTGCAATAAGTACAGCGCATATCATCAATAGCGGACTAAACAGATATGCCGAAAGTGAATTTACTTCAAAATTAAAAATTGCTGCTCCAAACGAAGAAATAATCGCGCCAGCAAGTACTTCTCCTAGAGTATTGGCTAGAAGCGTACCAAGAACAATGCCAACAATTAAAACGAAAAACGAACGTGAAATATACTGCTTCTTAATATCGGAATTCGTAAAACCGAATGCTTTCATTGCGGCAATGGAATATCTGTCCTTTGTGATAAGCATTTTCATAAATAATAGTGTTACTAGCACTGTAATTATTAGCGCAATGGCAACTGCGACAATTGAAGCCTCTCTGACTGAACTTATTGTCGAGCCGAATGTTT
The DNA here is from genome assembly GCF_022549215.1 of Solibacillus palustris. Lineage (GTDB taxonomy): Bacteria > Bacillota > Bacilli > Bacillales_A > Planococcaceae > Solibacillus > Solibacillus daqui. The sequence continues at coordinate 26,352 of NZ_JAKZFC010000003.1, forward strand.
GTGCAACAAATTCATCAATATCAGAAACCTTCGCAAAATCAAACTTGTATGTATATTCCAAAGTTCTTCCATCGACAAGAGATTTATCAGATAGTTCCGCACAAATAATGCTCCACATAATATCCGCAGATTTGGCAGTAAAAACAGCCTTTGCAGTTTTGCCACCATTGGTAATATCAGAGTAAATTCCGCTTATTGTGAATTTCTTCTCTTCTCCTTCAATTACTAGAATAATTGCATCACCAACCTTTTTACTCAATTCATCGGCGTTCAAAGCTGAAAGTGCAATTTCGTTTGTTACGTTGGGAGCTCTACCTTCAGAATATTCAATAGGGAATATCGAATGGTCGCCAAGTTCAATTTTTATATTTTCCTCTGATCCGTCCCCCATTTTTACTTTGAATGTTTTAGTTGTAAGGATAGCATACTTTGAAATGGCACTGTCACTGTTTATCATCTTTACAATTTCAGCAGATTTTTCAGAAATATTATCGGTTTGCTGAATATCTATGCGCATATCGTAATCACCAATCCCCATATATTGGATGAAACTTTTAGAGGAAATCGTATTGTGCACGTTTTGCGGAACAATAATGATAAATGCCGACATCAACAGCACCGTTAGCATTGTGGCGTAAAGCCTCTTCCTTGAAAGAACATCTTGAATACCAAGAAAAATATTTGTATTAAGCAGCCTGTTTTTACTTAGGACAAAACGTTTTATGCTCGATTTTTTCTCCAAAGAAGTGCCAAAGCGTATTGCTTCCGCAGCGGAAATTTTCCGAAACCGTCTCAACATTCCACTTACATAGGCGATAATTGAAAGGCATACTAGCAATATACCAAGTATTCCAAAAAGCAAGGCAGAAGAGGAATTTTCACTTTCCCCCATATAAAGTCGGATATTTTCAAGAAGCTTATCTTTGAACATAATCGAAAGTACAAAACCGAGGATACTACCTACCACTGCAATCGTTGCGTATTTCGCAATGTAAATCTTTTTTATGTCCGAAACACGCAGCCCAATTGCCTTCAATACGCCAATTTCATGGTAGTCGTCTTCAATTTTTGCTAGGAGCGTAAAGCGTATGCACATAAATGCGATTGCAACGACAAGTGCACTTATTAGAAGTATAACTGCTATCATCATGCCATCGGAAAGTGCGTTAATCATTTTTATAAGTGAATATGTAATCGTTGGCCCATTCGCTTCAAGCCCTGCTGAGGCATAAGCTGTTTCAAATGTGCCGAGCTCCGACAATTCTTTTAATCTAAACTCAATCAAATACTCTATACTTCCAGCGTTCTTTATATCAATGTAATCATTTTCACTAACAAGAAATCTCTTTGAGGCGGAAAGCGAGGAATTCATCTGCGAATCACGTAGAAACCCCTTAACTATAAATTCCTTTCCGCTTATTACTGCTTTGTCACCGACCTTTGCCTTTCCGTCCTTCATATAACTTATTGGTACGTAGAGTTCGCTATCCGATACGTTTATGATGTTTCCTTCAAGATCAAGAAGATAATCAAATTTTTCGCTTTGTATACTGAAACCGTTATCCTGAACACTATTTGCAAGCGAACTATCTCCGAGAATAATTTTCGCACCGTCCATATTGAGAAATTCAATTACTTGAAAATCATCGACATTATTATTTTTCTCCGCAAAAGATGTTAGCCGCGCAATATCAACTTCACCCGAATGCATCTGCATAAAGTGAGGAGTTTTAGCTTGTTTCATAAGCGTATCTAGCGCCCCAGAAAGATTAATAACGAGTATCGCTGCGAGCGAAACAAGCATAGTCGAAGTGGCAATAAATATCATTGTTGTAAGTGTAATTACTTTGCTCTTTAAAATGTCATTGCGGATTATTCTTTTATACATAATTCACCCCTATTTTTTACTTATTAACCTTTTTCAAGTTGTACACAATTATTGAAATAATAAATTATTCTTTACTTCTTTAATTTTTACTGTCAAACATTTGCATAACAATGGATATTAGACTTCCACTTTCAGTACCAAGTATTCTTTCTATGTTGAAAATAAATGCCTGCATCCTTTTACCGCGTTCTTCATTCGTCATCTCAACCATATCATCATCAAAAACGGTATTCATATATACGACAACCATTTCCATGCATTCATATGGGAATGGTGTATTGAAAACGCCTTGTTCAATGCCCTCGCATATTATTTCCGTTAATATAGGAGGAACACCGTTGATTATGACCTTTTGTATTTTTTGATGCATAAGCGCGTTTTGTGGCTTGTGAATATGCTCCATAATTTCCTTACTGCTGCCACCACTTAGGTTCAAAGCCATTACAACCCCAATAATACGTTCGTTTAAGGTGATGCTCTTATCTGCACCTATTTTCTGTGCAGCACTTAAAAGGCGATCACTATATCGCTCAATCAGCGCATCCATAATATCCTCCTTTGACTTAAAGTGATAATATAGCGTGCCTCGAGCAATACCAACTTTTTCGAGAATATCGTTTGTACTTGTGCCGTCAAATCCCTTTTGACTAAAAAGTTCATCCGCCACGTCAAGTATTTCGTGCCTACGTTCCTTCGCTTCTTTTCTCATATAAGCTCCCTCCTATAGACCGACTGCCTGTCTATAATGTTATAGCACTTCCAAAAAACTGTCAATATAATTTTCAGATCCTTTCCAATCTAATAATATCGATTGTTTTCGACTTCCCAATACCTTTCTATGCTTTTATTGAATAATGAATCGGAAGAAGTGCTTAATTAGATTAATAGCTGTTAAATATGATTAATGAAAAAACATCAGTAAAATGCTTAGTACACTTTTACTGATGCTTCCATTCAATATATTTTCCTATCCTTTTTAATTGATCAAGCAGCTTTTTATTAGCAAACATATTTGTCCAAAGATGACAATCAATCTCCCCTACCTTAAAGGTTCTTTCATATTATTTCGCTTCCCTTACATAAAAACGACCACTAATTAGATACATTAGCGTAATAAAAATATAAATAGCTAACGTAATACCTGTTACGATAATAGATGTTGTGAAAATAATACCAATCAGGATTGCACTTAAAGCAATAATCGCTATCCAAGTTGTATAAGGGAACCATTTTACGGCATAGGCACTTGTTTTTTCTGACTGTTTTTTACGTGATTTTACATGGGCAATCGCTATGATTAACCAAATGAATAATACAGTGTATCCTAATGAACCCATTAGAAACTCAAATGTTTTTTCTCCTGCAAATAACGAAATAATTACACCCGTAAACATTGCTAACGTACACATCAATATGGCATACACTGGGACTTTTCGTTTCGATAAATAACCAAATATTTTAGGAATACGCCCGTCCATAGCTTGTGTATATAGCACGCGTGATGAACCATATAAGCCTGAGTTCATAGATGAAACAATTGCAAGTATTACTACTGCATTCATTATATGATCCGCGCCTGGTATCCCAATCATTTTAAATACCATGACAAATGGACTTTCCGGTACCCCGTTTACTTCATTCCAAGGTATTAAACTAACAATAATAAAGAAAGGTAGTAAATAGAATGTAATAATACGTACTAATGTACTACGAACGGCTTTTGGGACCGCTTTTTCAGGATTTTTTGTTTCAGCTAACGTAATACCAATAATTTCAGTGCCCCCATATGAGTAAATTACTACAAGCATTGCAGCAATTAAGCCGGTTGGTCCATTTGGTAAAAACCCACCGTGATCCGTTAAGTTAGAAAACCCAACAGCAGTATGATTGCCAAATGTGACAAGTAGTAGCACTAACCCTGCGATAATGAACACGATAATAACGGAAATTTTAATTAACGCAAGCCAAAATTCCGTTTCGGCAAAAATTTTCACTGAAAATAAGTTGATCGCTGTAACGAAAATAGCAACCGTTAATGCAAGTATCCAAATCGGATATTGTGGTAGCCAATATTGAATAAAAATGGCCGCAACGACCGATTCAGCTGCAATATTTAAAACCCACATTTTCCAATAAATCCAGTCTAAAAAATATGCAGGATATTTTCCTAAAATTGATTGTACTAAATCGCTAAATGTTCTTGCTTCGCTATTACGAACGGACATTTCCGCTAAGCCTTGCATCACAAATAACAGAATAATACCGCCTAATAAATACGCAATTAGTACGGCTGGACCGGCCATATCAATGGCTGCACTACTTCCTTTAAATAATCCTGCGCCAATCGCCCCGCCTAATGCCATCATCGTAATATGACGTGAGGTCATTGTTCTCTGTAATTTCTTGTTGCTATTTCCCATGTTTTTTCCTCCTAAAATCATCTATACCTCGGCGTATTCATTAACATCCGCCCGGAGATCAATTACGCCGTGGCGTAATTGCGTCCAGATTTTTTTAAAGCTCGTTTGAAAAACTCCCCTAAAAGGGGTTTGAACCCTCACTGAACAGAAATTACATATTTGGCATTCCTCCCCCACGTGTAGAAGTAGGGGACTTCTGCTGAAACAACTAAAAAAAGGCATATCGTCTCTTCCTTCATTATCAAATGAAAAAAGAGACGATATGCCCTTAGCAAACCGCGGTACCACTCTTATTGGTCCTTCATGAACCCTACTTTAAAACCTGGTAACGAAGGTTAATCGTTAATGCAAATTCGAATCATCTCGATGTTCTATTTACATTACCACTCCTAGGTAAGTTCAAAGTATTATTGGACTGCGTTGCACCAACCCGCAGCTCTCTAAACCGAATAATTTGCTTTTACTACTCCTATTCTTTGCGTTTTCAATATTAATTTTAAATTTTTCATGAATATCTCATCCTATATGGAAATATCTCGAATTACAATTACCGCCCATAAAAAGCAATCAAACTTCTGCTTGTCTTTTTTACTTTCTAAAATCAAAAAAAGCATATCGTCTCTTCCATCATTATCTAATGAAAAAAGAGACGATATGCCTTTAGCAAACCGCGGTACCACTCTAATTGGCTCCTCTTGAACCCTACTTTTAAACCTGGTAACGAAGGTTAATCGTTAATGCAAATCGAATCTTTTCACCATTCTATTTACACTACCACTCCTAGGTAAGTTCAAAGTATTATTGGACTGCGTTGCACCAACCCGCAGCTCTCTAAACCGAATAATTTGCTTTTACTACTCCTACTCTTTGCGTTTACTAAACTAATATTTTTAATTGTTTAACTAATATCCAACACTATACGTTCCTGTTTTATCTTTGTCAATACTTTATTTCGCAATAATCGATTAATATTAATACACAACAAAGAGATTCTGTTCCTGAACAATTTGGTACACTTGATAAAGAAGGTAATGCTATCACACTTATTAAAAAAACTTATTAAAGATCATAATATTAACAAGTACCATTTATTTCAGAATGAAGGACCTAACTGATTGAAGATTCACTTTATGGATGGATAATCACTTGTGTCCCTATTGGAACAATACTTGCTAACTCCTCAACATCTTTATTATGCATACGAATACAGCCATGTGATACTGCATGACCTATGGAGCTAGGATCATTTGTTCCATGAATACCGTAATGTTCTTTCGATAAACTCATCCACATTGTACCGAATGGACCACCTGGATTTGGTTCCTTGTTGACAATAATGAAATTCCCAAATGGTGTTTCAGTAAGCATTTTTCCTACGGCAATAGGATATTGCTTTTGAAGCACACCATCTTTAAATAAACGTAACCAGCGATTATTTACGGAAATCTCTATTTGAAAAGGTGTCGAGTTAGGAAAACCCGGGATAATTATTTGCTGTCCAATATAAAGAACATCTGGATTAATCCCTTGATTTGCATAAATGATGGCCGATAATGGTGTCCTAAAATCTCTAGCTATTTGGGACAATGTATCCCCTGCTTTTACCGTATAAATCAATATTATCATCTCCAAAACCTAAGTAGTTACTGTATATTATGCACTGGTTGAAAAATGGATTAACGGTTTATGATAGTAGTTGTAACAATAAGCTTGTACACTGGAAAAAGTAATTGATTTAATACATACAAAAATATAATGCATGCGGCTACTATTCGAAGTATGCTGTAATATCCAAAAGAAAGGAGCACTTATTCATGAAGAGGTTTTATGTAATTTTACTTACCTTTTTACTAGCTGCTTGTAATAACGAAGCAATGTCATCAAATACTAATTTAACAGTTCACGCTTTTAAAGTAGGTAAAGCCGATAGTTTATTAGTATCGCATCTAGAGGAACATATTTTAATCGATGCAGCTGAAGAAGATGACGGCGAAAAAATCGTTGCCTATTTACAATCACAAGGCATTACAAAGTTAAATGCTCTTATTATTACACATTTTGACAAAGATCATGTAGGTGGTGCGGATTATGTTGTCAGAGAAATGGACATTGAACATATATATGTGCCCAACTATGAAAGTACTAGTAAACAAACGCAGCAATTTTTATATGCCGTTGAAGAACGAGAAATGACGATTGAAAAATTAACGTCAGAAACCGCTCTGTCAGTTGGTGCGGCAAATGGGAAAATCTATCCACCGATTCAAACAAATTTTAAAGGAGATAATGATTTATCATTAGTAATTAGCCTACTCTTCAATGATACTAGTTTTTTATTCACAGGCGATGCAGAAGCACCACGTATTGCAGAGCTTCTAGCGGACCCGACAATTGTGAAGCCCCATACATTTTTAAAAGTGCCTCATCACGGACGTTTTAATGATCAAACAACCGCTTTGATCAATGCCGTACAACCAACCTATGCGTTAATTACAAGTTCAAACAAAAATCCTGAGGAACCTGCAACGGTTGCTGCACTAAAAAAGGCAAATGTACAAATTTTCACCACTCGTGAAGGTGATGTTGAATTCCTTTCAGATGGTACGATGATTACTGTGAAGGAATAATAAATGGGTATTTATCATTATTAATAATCTTGTTTTAATATTAATTTTCTTAATAATTCCCAGACTAGAATCACTGAATGAAAATTGAATAAGTAAGTAACTATTAAGTTTATCTCCGAGAAATAGCCAATGTTATTAAAATAGGATATTTACCATGGAGACATTGGCTTCTTTACAGTTTATTAGAACTCCGTCTTCTTAGACAAATTATTCTTTTACAAAATTCATCTGAAAAAACCCCAAACATTTTTATTCTAATTTCATTAATATTTTATTTCAGATGGACACGAATTTTTGTAATGTAATGCTCCTCGCTATTTTTTACGACCCCATCATAAATATATTCTTCCATTACATAGTCCCCTATTTCATAATTTTGACGTTGTATTTCTGATAATAGACGCTTATAAGTTAAGTGAATATTTTCTTCTTTTCCTAAATGATAGCCAATTGCATACAATCCCGGTGCTGAATTAAAGTACGTCTGGCTCTTTTTTTGCTTTAGCTGCTCCATATAAAGGTAACTATAATTTGTATACTCGCCCTCTAGTACTTGTTCGCGCAAAGTCATCCCCCCGATTTGAAACCCTGTATCTAGACCTATCGCGTTTAGTTCATTAATAAATTGAGTAACTACCTTTGCAAATTCTTCATCTGTTATATCTTTTATATTTTGACTCAGGTATAACAGATTTCCAGGTAAATATTGAATGCTAATTTGATGGAAATCAATCTCTTCAGCTTCCTCCAACAAACTAATTTTCACATCCATCATCTTTTCTAAATTTTCTAATTCTCTCCTTTTCATGCGCACTTTTTCTTTTTGTTGCATCATTAAAGAATAAAATAATTCAGGCGACTTTTTTTCCATATAACTTTGAATTTCCTCTAAAGACATTCCAAGTTCTTTTAATAGATGAATGACATTGAATAATTCGAGCTGTCGAAAAGAATAATAACGGTAGCCTTTTTCATTCCTGTAAGTAGGTGTTAGCAAGCCGATTTGATCATAATAGATTACCGTTTGCTTATTAATCTTACATAGTTTTGCGAACTCTCCTGTTGTTAATAATTTTTCAGACATTTGAGATCTCCTTTCTTGACTATATAGTAACTATATACCTTAAGTTGTATATACACAAAAGAAAGAAAGGTTTTGACATTATGTTTACTGGGATTCGAGCAATTACAGACTCAAACATAAAAGAAGTTTTAGATTTAAAAATTTCAGAGCAACAGCATGGATTTATCGAGCCTGTCAGCCTTTGTTTAGCAGATGCTGAAAAGGACACCCGCTATATTCCGTTAGCCTTATATGAAAAGGGAGAAATTATTGGTTTTTCAATGTATGGAAAATTCGATGAACAAATATGGCTCGACCGCTATTTAATAGATGAGCGCTATCAAGGAAAGGGTCTTGGAAGCTACTTTCTCCGCGCACTTGTCGAATATTTACTGGAAAGCTACCCAAAGCAAGCTATCTATTTAAGCGTATTTGAGCAAAATAAAGTGGCGATCCAGCTGTATCAAAAATTTGGTTTCTCCTTTACTGAGGAGTTAGATGAAAACGGAGAAAAAATAATGATTTATCCAAGCGGAGGATTGTAAGATGCTCAAACAAGTAATTATTATCGGTGCTGGTTTAGCAGGCTTAAGTGCTGCTAAGAAATTGAAAGAACAAAATATTCCATTTGTATTATTAGAGGCAGCTGAACGCGTTGGGGGGAAAATCGATTCCATCACATTTGATAATGGAATTTATTTCGAGTTAGGTCCTCAATTTTTTAATAATGATATGCATGCCTTCAAACAGCTATTAAGCGCAGCAAATATTCCCGTTGTGGAAACAGCACTAGACAGCAATTCAATAGAAGTGGACGATTATCGTAGACTTGATGTAACTCCGATTATCCAAAAACTTCACACTATTGAAAAAACCAGTTTATCTGAGGATATTCCCTTACAAACTTTATATGAAAAGGTTATAACGAATGAACAGGACCGTCGTATTATTGAAAGTTATTTTTGTGAAATTTTAAATATCCACCCTTCACAAGCAAGTGCAATTGCGTCACTCGAAAGTAGTAACCGTTATTTATCTGAGCAAAATGATTTACTACTTCAAGGGGCAAAGCCATTTAAAGAGCTAACTCAATATCTCGCTTCCTTATTTCAAGAGGAGCTTTACACGAATCATCCCGTTTATGCTATTCACAAGGTGAATGATTATTATGAAGTTCATACGACAAAGCAAGTATTTTATGCGCAAACAGTTATTATAGCGTTACCCCCAACGATTGCGTGTAAAATTCAATTTAGCGAAAAGTTGAAAACACACTTTATGCCAGCTCTTCAAAGTTATGTGGATGGTGCAATTATTAAAATAACATGGCTTTATCCTCAAAAGTTTTGGCAGGATAAACAGCCACTTAATGGGGTTATTTATACTAGTGTCCCTGGTGTCTCAGTTGTGGATTCATCAAAAAAACAGGAGGATGCGCGGTTAACAATGTTCATCGGAGCAGAGGCCGCACATGAATTCGCTACCCTTAATACACCGACTCGCCTACAACAAGCGACTACATTACTAGAGCAGTATTTTGGAGAAATAGTGCATAGCTACACTAACGTTCAGGAAAGTATTTGGGTGAATCATCCTTATTGTGGTGGCGGATATAGTGCAAAAGTAAAATTTGATGGACTCATTGATGCGCCTATGATTTTGAGGACACCGCATGAAAATATAGTTTTTGCTAGTAGCGAAATAGCGCTTAAATTCCCCAACTTTATGGAAGGTGCTATCCAAGCAGGATACAATGCAGTTGACAAGTTAATATTAAAAAAATAAGTTAATTTCTTTATAAAAAATACCTGCAGTTGGTTCACCCTTTTTCAAGTGTCCTAACTACAGGTACCATATTAGAATTAGACGGTCCCTTTAATAAATCTCTCTTACTTATGAAACGGTTCTCCGTGACTTTCCTAAGTGCGATTTTTTATTACGTATAAAATTGATTATGAATTAAGCTATTTCTTAAAACAGAAAAAATAAATCAATTTTAAACCGTTTGATTAATTCTCCCTTTTAAAACCTTAGGCAGACTGAAAGTTCCATCCAAATATCCCCTTAGTGAAAGCATTATTGGTTCACTATTCTCGCCAACACCAATTATGATACTTAAATCTTTTGGTGAATAGACAACTGTATGCAGCGTTCCGAAGTACTCTTTGTAGTATTTGTAAAACAAGGGGGAATTTCCATCATTAAAATGACGATATACAGACATTGGTGAAAGTTCCTTTATTAATAGACTGTTTATATACTCCTTACGCTTTACTGACCCTTGTATCTCCTTCCCATTTTTTTCTCGTAATGCTTCTGAATCAAAATGATTTGTACAGATTAGTGGATTTCCGAAACTGACAAATTGTTTCTGAGGAGATGCTTCCACTACCACACCTCTTCCACTTTGATCTGTAATCGAATAATTGTAGCAAAATCCATGAGGGATGGTAGAAATTAAGTCGATTGCCTCTTTTATGCATTCACACTGATCCAACAACAGTCTAACTATTGTCGTCGCAATAAATCCTTCTTCTTTGTCATGATTATTTACAAAATGTAATCCGACAACAAGCCCTTTTTCATTCATACCATCAAGCCTTCCAATCACTTGCTGGCTAAATCCAACACTTGCGTAACCATCGATTGGATTAGAAAAAACGAGTCTTGCATCATACAACTCTGGACTAAAATCATAATTTCGTACATAATAGTCATCATTTACAAATGCTGTACATCCCATTGATGGAAAAGATACATCATAACCGCTATAAAGTCTTATTATCGTATCTAACTCCATATCTAACCCCTTTGCCATACCTCTAAGTTCCTCTAAAAGATTTGGTGAAATAACCTTTAGTATCTCTAAAGCTTTCTTCACATTTGAATTAGAGCTCAAATTCTCAAGTAAGCTAAGTTGCTTTAAAAGCTGTGTCGATTTAATTTCTTCACTTTGCTTTAAACCCCATTCAAAAGAACTCCCCTGTAACTCTACTACTCTTATCATCAATTCTTCCATTTATCATTCTCCTCTTCTTTCAATTTGAGTAACAGGCATTAACAACTCCAATTCTGTAAAATCCACACCATAATACCATTCTAGTATGGGCGATATTGGTGTCCATTTATGTTCGAGTGCATAGGTCATTAGTTTATTGTAACCATTTTGGATCATAGATAATGAATCTTTAAAAGACATTGCGATGCAGATGCATTTAGGCATGTGTTCAATCAAGGCGATTTCTGTTAAATCATTTATTCTTAAGTCAATCGGTACTCCAAAACCAATTTGGACTTTAATAAAATCTTTACCAGATAGATATTTCAAGTAACAATTTTTATATGGAATATCTAATTTTTGCAATTCACTTCCTCTTTTCAAAAAATGCTCTTTAAATTCTCCTGTTTTAGATTCGGCAGTAAACCAAATAATTTGTTCTGCACTTTTTTCTATTAAATAAATTTCCTTACTTATAGAGTCACTTTCTAGATAGCGTAAACTTACTGTTAAAAGGTCCTGTGTCTTTTTTATGTTGTAAACCCAATTTTCCATCATTTGCTGCCGTCTTGCCTCTTCATTTTCTAATAAAAAAATTTGAATATCTTTTATAGGTATACCAGCTAAGCGTAAACTTGAGATTAACTTCACTGTTGCGATTTGATCATCAGAATATACGCGATAGCCATTTGTACTTCTTTCCCGAGGAAAAAGTAAATTTTTCTGTTCATAATACCTTAATGCACTTTTAGAAATACCTGTTCTTTCGGAAAAATCCTGTATATTCATGAACTGAGCCACATTATCACCCCTCTTAAGTCTAATGTTAAACCTTAAAGTAACTTGAATGTAAAGGGTTTTTCAAAATAAAATGACTTACCACATAGGCAAGTCACTTCAAGTATAAGTATAAAGGTAGTCTTTTCATTTTAATTTCGTACTTCTATAAGGGAAGAGTATTAACCGCACTTACTTATGATACGGTTCACCGTAATGCCTCTAAGTGCAATTTTCTATATACCCCAAAACTTGAGAACTATGTATCACAAACAAACGCCACCCCTTTAAAGGGTTTATTTACCATAGGTATTTTTACATTGCAAAAGAAAATAATCAGGAAGTATGACCGGATTTAGAATTTTATACTTGATTATGACTAAAGACATAAAAGTTAAAGAATAATTACCCTGTAAAAAAATACATTTCGACAATAGTTGTCCTTTAGAATGAATTTTAGTATTATGACATACTTTTTCTTGAAGGAAACTTTTTTAGGGGTGGTTAAAAATGAGTGAGGAAAGCAAACTGTCAAGACGTGACGTCTTAAAGTTGGGAACTGCTGGTGCTTTGGGTTTGGCGGGAAGTTATTTTTTAAATAATTTAGCTCCTTTTAGTACTTCCGTTAAAGCACAATCGCATAGCCCAAATCACAGTAATATGAATCATAATCAAATGGTTGGGAATATGACAAAAACTTCAGGTTATAAAATGGCTGAAAAATTACTAACTACATTTGATTATGGAAAAGTAAGTAAGTTATCTTCTGGGCAAACGCTTCGTGAATATGAAATTGTGGCTATAGATAAAGAGATTGAAATTGCAGAAGGAATTAAATTTCCAGGTTGGACTTATAACGGAACCATTCCAGGACCTACATTTCGTTGTACTGAGGGGGACTTACTTCGTTTTCATTTTATAAATCAAGGAAGCCATCCTCACTCTGTTCATTTTCATGGTATTCATCCACCAGAAATGGATGGTCTTGTACCGATTTCACCTGGCCAAAAATTTACTTATGAGTTTGAAGCTAAGCCGTATGGAATGCAGATATATCATTGTCATGTATTACCACTTGCTCGCCACATTCATAAGGGATTGTATGGAAACTTTATTATTGATCCAAAAACACCAAGGGAACCAGCGTTAGAATTAAATATGGTGATGAATGGGTTTGACTTGGATTTAGATGGCGAAAACGATTTTTATACGGTTAATGGATATGCATTCGCATTCATGAATTATCCTATTAAAGTTAAAAAAGACCAATTAGTCCGTATTTATCTAAGTAATTTAACGGAATTTGATTTGTTGAACTCTTTCCATCTTCACGCTAACTATTTTACGTATTATCCTACTGGAAGAAATGATAATCCTTCTCAATTTACTGATACGATAATGCAATGTCAGGGAGAGCGTGGAATCCTTGAAATGAGATTCCCTTATAAGGGAAAATACATGTTCCACGCCCATGTTAGTGAATTTGCTGAATTGGGATGGATGGGTTTTTTTGAAGCAGAGTAAAGGAGGGTATGACAAAATGAATTTAAAGTGGATAATTTCGGGTTTGATTCCCTTGGTATTACTTATAGGAGTATTAGCTTGGGTTTTGATAAACGGAGCAGGAATAGAAAAAGATCCTGCTGCTCCTGTTGAAGTATTAAATATTGAACGGATAAAAGTAACATATGAAGGTTTTGAACTTTCAGTAAGTAATACTGGTCCTGAAACACTGACGATTTCACAGGTAATTGTAGATGATTCTGTTTGGAATTTCAGTGTATCACCTGACCCTACGCTCAATCGCTTTGAAGATGGGAAAATCACCATTCCCTATCCATGGGTAATGGGGGATCCTCATGCTATTAAAATTATCACTGAAAACGGCATTATTACAGAAGGAGAAATTGCTGCAGCAACTCTTACTCCTGAAGCTAGCTGGAGTAACTTTTTAAACTATGGATTTATCGGTTTTTATGTCGGGATTGTCCCTATTACTCTAGGCTTATTATGGTATCCATTTATGAAACGTTTTAAGCGAAAATGGATAAATGCTATTCTTGCACTTACTGTTGGACTCTTATTATTCCTATTTATTGGAACACTTGCTGACGGATTTGAAATTGGTGCTGAAGCTCCTTCTGTCTATCAAGGTAATATGTTAGTTATTATCGGAGCTGCTCTTACGTTTTTACTTTTAATTGGATTTGACCAGTATCAGCAAAAAAGACAGGAAGCAAAAGGATATTCACCATTTAAAATAGCATTTCTAATGGCTACAGGAATTGGCCTTCATAACTTTGGAGAAGGATTAGCGATAGGGTCTTCCTTTGCCCTTGGGGAAGCTGCTTTAGGAACATTTTTAATCATTGGTTTTACCCTACACAATATTACAGAAGGTATTGGAATAGCTGCGCCGCTTTTAAAAACTAAGCCTAGTATAAAGCATTTCTTAATTCTAGGAACGATTGCTGGTGCACCTGCCATTCTTGGTACTTGGTTTGGTGGATTCATCTTCTCACCAATCTGGGGTGCTTTATTCTTAGGAATTGGAGCAGGTGCTATTTTACAAGTAATCTATGTCATTACAAAAATGCTCGTTGAAGATCATCGAACATATAAGGAACCATCTGTTTCATGGTTAAATCTTTCTGGATTCACAATTGGAATGTTAATCATGTACTTTACAGCATTTTTCGTAAAATTCTAAGACCACAGATATTAATACATCTTGTTATGAAAATTTTCTAGAAATGATTATAAGCGTCTAAAAAAGAATTGAAAGATTTAACGATTAGGAGGAACAATAATGTTTCAAAATATCGGAATACCAGGATTGATACTCATTTTAATGATTGCCCTTATTATTTTCGGGCCTTCTAAGTTACCTGAAATTGGAAGGGCATTTGGCTCAACATTAAGAGAGTTTAAAAAATCTACTAAAGATCTTATAGATGACTCAAATGTAGATACATTGGATAAGAAAGAAAAACTAGACAAATAAATTAAGAGGGGATGTAGGTTCTTTCTTACATCTTCTTATTTTTCTTTATGGAGTGGTTAAATTGGAAGATCAAAATAAGCACTTAGTTAACCATCTTGAGGAATTACGTAAACGTATTATCATTACTTTAGTTATCTTTTTACTGTTTTTAGTACTCGCATTTATATACGTCCAAGATATTTATCTTGTGATTGTTCAAGAATTGCCATTTAAATTAGCTCTGTTAGGACCTAGTGATATCTTATTCGTTTATTTAATGATTGCTAGTATTGTTGCCATCACAGCTACTATACCTGTTGCAGCATACCAAGCTTGGCTGTATGTACGTCCAGCATTAACACCGAAAGAGCGCAAAGTAACAATCGCCTATATTCCAGCAATATTTATTTTGTTCCTATTAGGAATTAGTTTTGGTTATTTTATTCTAGTTCCACTTGTACTAAATTTTTTAATGTCACTGTCAAATGACATGTTTACTACTTTCTATACAACAGAGAAATATTTTCGATTTTTGTTTCATATGACATTACCTTTTGGATTTTTGTTTGAGCTTCCTGTTGTTATTATGTTTTTAACAAGTATAGGAATTATCAATCCGAACAGTTTACGAAAGAATAGAAAATATGCATATTTTTTGTTAGTTGTCGTTTCAATTTTAATAACGCCACCAGATTTTCTATCAGATATCCTTGTAATAATACCTTTAATACTTTTATACGAAAGTAGTATAAGCTTATCTAAATTTATATATAAACGGCAAAATAAAGAAGTGAGTAATGAAATATTAAAAAGGATCTTTAAACATTGAAAGATCCTTTTTTGCTAGCAAACATATGCAAAAAGAATTAATCATATTGCAAATTGCACTTTCCCCTTCATTTCAAAAATAAAAGTTATTCAAATCAATTTATATAAAATAAACAATCTATATTCAGAAAGAAATCCTCCTACAGTAGTAAGTTAATACTAAATTTCAATCTCAATCAATAGTTCTTAGCATATTCCAAAAAACCATTAAGATAGATGGATGATTATGGTATTATTATAAATAGAAAATTTAGAATATTAAATTTCCAAAGCAAAGGGGGATCTTTTTTTATGTATATAAATATTTTAAGACATCCAGGACCTACACCTATTCCTAAAAAAGTTCAGCTCGCAATGAATCGAGATATTTTTAGTCATCGGAGCAATGAATTTGTCGAACTTTATCGTGAAACTATTGAACGAGTGAAGCCAATATTTGGCACGAAACAGGATATTTTACTACTCCCTTCTGGTGGTACAGCAGCACTTGAAGCTGCTGCGGTGAATACTGTTTCAGCGGGCGAAGATGTTGTCGTTATTACAGTTGGTGCTTTCGGCGACTATTTTGTATCTATTTGTGAAAAGTATGGGTTTCATGTTCATAAGCTAGAAAAACAATGGGGACAAGCTTGCACAGCTGAGGAGTTACAAGCATTTTTACAACCATTAAAAGATATAAAAGCGGTTTTTGTTACATATAACGAAACATCAACAGGGATTATTAACCCAATTGCTGAGTTAGCACAAGTAGTTCGAAATGAAACGGACGCGTTATTAATTGTTGATGGGGTGAGCTGTATTGGTGGTTCACTTGCTAAAATGGACGATTGGGGTATAGATATTCTCGTTACTGGCTCTCAAAAGGCAATGATGTTACCACCTGGGCTTTCTCTTGTCAGTGTCAGTGACCGAGCATGGAAAGTCATTGAAGAAAATAATGCCCCATCTTATTACTTAAACTTACAAAGCTATCGCAGTTGGGCTGTGAAAGGTATGACGCCGAACACACCAGCGATAACACTTATTTATGGACTGAACGAGGTATGTAATCTAATTGAGGAGGAAGGCGGATTTGCAGAAACGGTTGCTCGCCATGAACTCATGAAAGATATGGTGCGCAATGCAATGAAAGCATTGAATATTGAACTTTTGACAGAGGATGAGCACGCTTCACCTACAATAACAGCAATTTTGGCTCCAGAAGGAATTGTATTGGGAGATTTCTTAGCACATTTAAAGCAAAAGTATCATTTAGATTTTGCTGGTGGTCTCGGTCATTTACAAGGAAAAATTTTCAGATTTGGCCATATGGGTTATTGCTTCCCAAGTGACATTTTACAAGCTATTTCTTTAATGGAAGCAGCATTGCAAGACTTTTCTTATGAGTTTGAACCAGGGGCTGGTGTCCTTGCTGCACATAAAGTATTTTTAGCTGCACACTGTAAATAATTGAGGGTTATCTCCCGCTGAAATTTAAGCTTATATACTTTTTCTTTTATATGAGCAATTATTAGGGTATTGTTTTTTCGTATCTTTATTTGCAAATATTGAATGAAGTAAAATTTCAAAATGAAAAATGCAAGAAGGTTATGTTACAAAAAAGTCTTCCAACATCCACCGAATGACTGGAAGACTTTTTATAATTTGTCTAATAATGATTGAATTAACAACCAAGTTTATCCATTGCTAATAAATGTACATTTCCCCTTTTACGGACGACCAAAGACTGGCTATAAAATTGTCCGGACAAAACCTTTCGGCGTACTTATTAAATAACAT
This sequence comes from Solibacillus palustris, assembly GCF_022549215.1. Taxonomy (GTDB): domain Bacteria; phylum Bacillota; class Bacilli; order Bacillales_A; family Planococcaceae; genus Solibacillus; species Solibacillus daqui. The sequence goes on from NZ_JAKZFC010000003.1 coordinate 43,715, forward strand.
TAAACATAAAATTAATATTATTTATTTTTTTGATAAAAATAATTAATTTTATTATTTATGTTTTTCGATATTTGTTATATAATTTAATTGAATTAATAAAAAGGAAGGTTTCCAATATGGCTTATCAAGTAATTACAAATTGCCCTGTTTGCAGTGAAACATTGAAAGTCACAAAATTGCAGTGCACTCATTGTCACACGACGATTGAAAATGAATTTGAATTATCTAAGTTGGCATCCTTATCTAAGGAGCAGCTACATTTTGTTGAAGTATTTTTAACGAGCAGAGGAAATATTAAAGAAGTTGAAAAGGAACTAGGTATTTCGTATCCAACAGTTCGAGGAAAGCTAACAGATATCATTTCATCTCTTGGCTATGTGCAGAAAAAGGAGACTGAAGTTGACGAAAAAAAAGTTGTCTCAATGTTGGAAAATGGCGAAATTACACCCGAAGAAGCAATAAAACTTTTAAAAGAAAATTAAGGAGGAATGTATGATGAAAGAAGAGATTTCAAAAGTGTTAACAATGGTTCAAGAAGGAAAGATTGATGCAGATAAAGGATCAGAACTAATTCGAGTATTACAAGAAAAAGAAGATTCCGCTAATAAACTTCATGAAAAAACAGTAAAATATATAGATAAAACATTAAAAATTCGTGTTATATCAGCCGAAAATGATAATGTCAAAGTCAATTTGCCCTTAAAGCTAGTTAAAGCAGTATTAATAGCTGGTCACAGCATCGCAGCGAGTATTCCTCAATCCGAAAAATACGTAAAAGATATAGATATCAACCTTATTATTGAAGCTATCGAAAACGAATTAGATGGTCAAATTGTTGATGTTCAATCGGCAAACGGGGATTCCGTTTCGGTTATTATTGAGTAGTGATTTGCCTATGATGCACTTAAAAGTAAAAGCCAAAAATATGCGGTTCACCATTCCAATTCCATTTGCTGTTTTAGATTTGGTAATAACCATATTATCCTCGAAACTTCTCCAAAAAAACGTTAATAAATGGACAAAAAAGCACTTTGAAAGTAAAAAAATAGACTTTTCCTTTCCGTTAATAAATAAAAAATCGCTGCAACCTATCATCAAGGAACTGAAAAATAATAAAGGGCTCGTGCTAGTAGATGTTAAAGCGAAGGATGGTACAGAGGTAAAGGTTAGACTATAGTTTAAAAATATACACGGACCACTTTTTTCATTTTAATCAAAAAGCCTATTTTCTCACTTATCATTCGAGAAAAATAGGCTTCGACAATTAAATTTACGAAGAGCCTTATATAAGAGATATCTAGCACAACAAAAATGCACCCCCTTCATACGAAATGCAAAAAATTATGCCAATCTTTTAGGTTGACGAATCCAAGCAATAATTATAGTTATAATTAAGGCGAATCCTAAATAACCCATTGTTGAATATACTTTACCAACCAATGTTGTAAAACCTACTAAGCTTGCAAAAAAACCAAGTAACCCAACGAAAATAACAGTAGGTTTAAATTTTTTGCTTTCTGGTGAAACAAATCGAACTGTAAACGCAAAAAACATCCCAACTGCTGTGTTGTACATCATACCAAGAAGTGCGAATGCCATTAGAACACCGACTACCGGATGAATGTTATTTGCTAATTCAAGAGTTGGCATATCCACTTCAGCGACAACATCCAATTTAACAAATATTGTTAAATTGATTAAAATGATTAGAATCCCAAGCATAACACCACCGAAAATACCGCCAATGCCAGCTACTTTACGCTTTTTTACTGTCCCCCCCAATACAATGAGCATCGCAGCACCTGTTGCAATGTTATACGAAACATAAAGCAAAGCACTGACGATCCAGTTAGACGCAGCAGAAGATTGTATTTGTGCCAGTTCATTTGCTTGTGAGATGGAAAGATCCATTGTAAATAATGAATAAATTAATATAACAAAAATGATGACCATTAAGTAAGGTGTGAGTAAGGCGATAACATTAATGATATTTTTCACATTTAAAAACAGCGTAAAAATCGTTGCAATTACCATTATGACACTGCCAATCCTCGGGTCCATACCAAACATTTGCTGAAATGTAGACCCCGCACCAGCAAACATAACAACGGCTACACCAAATAAGATGAACGTAATTAATAAGTCTAAAACAAATCCAATATACCGTCCACCTATGTAATACATTACATCTTTGTGCGATGTTGTTTGTAAATCCGAGCCTAGCTGTGCAAGCGTCATTCCTAATAAGGCAAAGGCAATCGTCGCAATAATCGCACCAATGAACCCTTTAAGACCGAAGCTCGTAAAAAACTGTAAAATTTCTTGTCCAGATGCAAAGCCGGCACCAACAACCATCCCTACAAATGCGCCACCTATTTGCATACTCTTTTTCATCTATTCACCTACTAGGTTTTTTAATAATATTTAGAATTGTATTGTCAAAGTAATCCTTAAATACCTTATTCGATACTTAAGGATTGTATACCATTATCGATACGTTTTTTCTCAATCGTCTATTGTCTCTACATTTACTTGACAGCTACAAAGCCTTATGAAAAGAGAGCCATAAATAGTAATTTCGCTTAGTTGTCCGATTTTAAATTTTTTAATCTACGAACTTTTGCTGTTGTTTCAATCAAAAGATTAAAGGTGTTCAAATGGAATTTGTAGTTAATACCAGGCTAATTCCCACTATGACTTTCTTTTTTTCACATAACTTAAAAGTAATACTAATGAAAGAAGGTATGCTTTTTGTATCAAAATCCGTTTGATGAAAGTCCAAATGGCCAACCATTTAATCAATTCTTTCCACCAGGATTCGGCGGTCCTGGGGCTCCACCACCTGGATTCGGTGGTCCTGGGGCTCCGCCACCTGGATTTGGAGGGCCTGGCTTTCCACCTCCCCCAATGAATCAACCACCAATGGGAGGAAATACACAAATGCCTACAGGAGCTCCCCCAAACTTTACACCAGCAATGCCTATGTCAACATCTAGATCAGGTTCATACACTGGTTCTAGCGGGATTAGGCGATGTATTTACCGCAATACATTCATTTGGCTAAGAAACGGCAATAGTTTTTGGTTTTTCCCAACATTTGTAACTAGAAACGTCGTTTTAGGCTTCCGCTGGGGAAGATTTGGCTGGCAATATAGCACAATTAATCGAGATTCGATCCTAACATTCCAATGCTTTTAGTTGGTGATTTTCAAGTGATAGGAAAGACATTGTATGATGTAACAGATTTTGTTTTCTATAGAAAAAAATTACGTACCTTTTGACATGTACGAAGAATAGCCAACTATCTGATTTGTTTCGGATAGTTGGCTTTATTACGGTTTTTTCTTAAACATTTAGGTCATTTCATGCATCATCTCGGATTTTTGGTTGCTAATGTTTCTATAAATTTGGTCAGCCTGTCATTAGATGCTCCCTAATTTAGTGCATTGTCTTTATGAACTCAAATAGCTTTAAAATACTCTTTGGGAATGTTCGATTTTTCATTGTGCATAAGTATACATTACGATTTAAAAATTCACTTTTCACTGGACGTATTAGTAGGTTTTCTGATAAATGCTGTGTAACATAGTGCTGCGGCAAGATGGCAATACCTAACCCTTCTTCTACTAATACTTTGATCATTTCAAAGCGCTCTATTTTATATTGAATATGCGGTTTGATATTTTCTTGTTCAAATGCTTTTAAGATTTGTGCACTTGTTTGAAATTCTGTCATCCCTATTATGAGTGCTTCTTCGATAAAGTCTTCTAACGTTAAACCTTCCCTCGTAGCAAATCGGTGGTCGTTTTTTATTAAGACAACGTATGGCTCGTTATACAATAATTCACTTTTTATTTCTGTATCGACAATTTGTTGGTTTGTAATTACTCCGTGTACATGTAAGCCTAATAACGCTTGACGTACGGTTTGGTTGTACAATGTGTCCATGAGGGCAATTTGATTTTTTGGATATAATTTTTGATAAGCAACCATTACTTTTGAAAACCAATGATTAGCCGATTCAATCATACCTAATCGAATTTCTAACTGTTCCCCTTTCGCTAACTCTAAAAGTTCTGTATGCATAACTTCATATTGTGCAATAAAATTTTTTGATCGTTCATAAAATTGTTGTCCTAATTCTGTTAATCGAAATTGCTTCGTTGTTCGTTCGATAAGTGGTGCATTGACTTCACGTTCCAATGATTTTATCGCATTGCTTAGTGAAGGCTGTGAAATATGCAACGCTTTTGCAGCCCTTGAAAAACTTTGATACTTTACAATCGCATCAAAATAATACATCTTCCTTATTTCCATTGAACTACCTCATTTATAGTTTTAAACTATTGTATAATAAAAATTTAATATTTGTTAATATAAATATTTGAAAATATAATAAATATATAATTTTTAGTTTTCAGAAAGGTGAATGTAATGTATAAAAATACAGACTCTGAAGTATGGCAAGGTCGTATCGACCATCATACAGAACCAGCTTATTTTCGTTATCATCAAGTTGTTCAATTAGCAGAGACAGCCCATCAAGGAAAAATTGGTTTAGTAGGCTTTGTTTGCGATGAAGGTGTACGTCGCAACAATGGACGTGTCGGTGCTAAAGACGCGCCTCATGCATTACGCAAACAGTTAGCACCATTACCATGGCGTCATTCAATTGTTGAAAATACACTTGTTGATTTTGGGGATATTATTTGTGAAGGACATGCCTTAGAGCTTGCCCAACTAGAACTTGGCGATAAAGTTGCTGACATTTTAAAAAGCGGTAAGGCCATTGTACTTGGTGGCGGACATGAAACATTATATGGTCAGTATTTAGGTGTACGAAAAGCTGTTGGCGCTAATGCTTCCATTGGTTTACTTAATATTGATGCACATTTTGATATGCGTTCATACGACAATCAAACTTCATCTGGTACGATGTTTAAACAAATTTTAGATGAGGATCCGAATGCACACTATTTTGTATGTGGCATTCAGCAATTTGGCAATACGACTGCATTATTCAATACAGCCGATCAATACAATGTGCAATACTTCGTAGACGATCAAATGGATTCAGATGTGTTCCTTTCTCAATTAAATCAGTTTATGGATACGCATGACGTGTTACTGGTAACACTATGTATGGATGTCTTAAATGCCGCTGAAGCACCCGGAGTCAGCGCACCATCACCATTTGGGTTATCTGCATTAAAGGTTCGTGATATTTTACGCCGAATAGCCGCTAACAAAAAAACAGTAAGCTTCAGTATTTGTGAAGTCAATCCTTCACTTGATGAAAATCATCGAACAGCTAAATTAGGAGCTTACTTTATTAATGAAGTTATTATAAATAGTTTTGAGTAAATTACCAAAGGGGGATTTTTATGGAATTAAATCAAATTACAACATTATGCCTAGCAGTAACATTATTTTTAATTGGTTCATTTTTAATAAAAAGGGTTGGTTTTTTAAATCGGTTTTGTATACCTGCACCTGTAGTGGGGGGCTTATTATTTGCTATATTAGCAACTACGTTAAAAGGGTTCGACATTGTTGAAATTACATTAGATACTTCTCTACAATCTATTTTCATGATCACATTCTTTACTACAATAGGACTTGGAGCAAGTTTCAAACTAGTTAAGCTAGGTGGGAAACTCCTTATAATTTATTGGATTGCTTGTGGATTCTTAGCATTAATGCAAAATGTCATTGGCGTGTCTTTAGCAAAAGTCATGGATATCCATCCGTTAATCGGTGTTATGGCTGGAGCTGTTTCTATGGAAGGTGGTCACGGCGCTGCTGCTGCTTATGGCGAAACAATTGAAGGGTTAGGAGTAGCATCCGCCGTATCAATTGGGATGGCTGCTGCCACATGCGGATTAGTAGCTGGTGCACTTGTTGGTGGTCCAGTTGTCCAATACTTAATTCGCAAATTCGACTTAAAGCCAACTTCTGAAGAAACAGAGGAATATGTTGAAAAAGCACAACATCCGATTACAGAAAAGTCATTCATGATACAAGTTTTCTTAATTACATTCAGTATGGCAGCAGGTACTTATGTAGGTGAATTGTTCTCTACTTTAACAGGATTTGTATTACCTGGTTATGTTGGTGCTATGTTTGTAGCTGTAATCGTTCGTAATCTTATTGACCGTATTAACCCTGAATTAATTAACATGAAAGAAATTAACTTAATCGGTGATATTTCACTTGGTATTTTCTTATCTATGGCACTTATGAGCATTAAATTATGGGAAATTGCAGATTTAGCTTTACCATTATTCATCATTATTTTAGCTCAAGTAATCTTCATTGTTCTTTTCGCCGTATTCGTTCTGTTCCGTTTACTAGGCAAAAACTACGATGCAGCTATTATGGTATCTGGTTTCCTTGGTCACGGTCTTGGTGCAACACCAAATGCAATGGCCAATATGTCAGCAGTCGTTTCAAAGTTCGGTCCATCACGTAAAGCATTCTTAATCGTTCCAATCGTAGGTGCTTTCTTAATCGACGTGTTCGGCATGCCAATTATTATTACTACAATTAACTTGTTTAAGTAGTACGCCTCGCAAATCATAACTTAAAAAAGCAAACCTTATACGGGTTTGCTTTTTTTAAAATTAGTAGAATGTGTACATATATTTTAATTGCAATTGTAAGTCACTTAATTAACGAACCATTCCGAATACCTCATTAATATCGTATTTATCTTATCCAAATATTTGGACTAAAATCAATTAACCATATTATTAATTCCACTATCTTGCTTTCACTAGTATGAACTTTACTAATTTGAAAAAAATATCATTCTAATATCGGTTGAAATAACGCATTCCACATGCTACACCAACTTTCCGGAGCGGCAGCTAAACGATGCCATTCAAAAAACGCATTCTCCAGGGGGAATTGGAGAGTGCGTTTTGCATGTACTGATATCGCCTCTAAGGAAAAAGCGATATCGCTGTATTTAGAAATTGTCTGTGACAATTCTATATGTTATTTGTCTTCAATAATAATATACGTTGCTTTTACAGGTCCGTGTACACCAACAATAAGTACCATTTCGATATCGGCAGAGTTACTCGGTCCAGTCATCATTAATATACATGAAGAAATTCGCTCCCCTTGCTCGATTTGCTGATGAATAAGCTGTGCCGCTTGGGTGATACGTGGCACAATTGTACTTTTAGGGATAAGTACAATTACATTTTCAGGTAGGAAATTCATCGTACGTCCGTTGTGTTTATTGCTATACAATACGGCAGTCCCTGATTCGGCAAGTGTTGTTTCACTAATTGTAATACTAATATTCGCTTGCTCAGCTTGACGAATATTTTCTTCAGGCTGTTCCTCATTCCATTCATAATGTGCAATGTTTTGACTAGCCCATACCGTCATTGTTTCGGTTAGACCAAATGCTGCAAAGCGTTCATCTTTAGGTGTAATAATTGATCGTCCACCGTTTGCCTCTACGACACTTTGCAATACGTTTGGTAGCTCGGCTGTATTCGTTACAAGGCAAGTTGTATGGATATTTTTACATTGCTCTTTTAGTACTTCGACAAGCTCTTCACTTGATGCATTTTTAAACATATCGTGCTGTGGCTGAAATTTCCACTTAGGACGCTTCACAGCAGTGCGCATCGGACGTTTTAATTGGTGCGCAATATTTTCTAAAAACGCTTCACGTTGTTTAATCATTGCGAATCTCCTTTCTGACGCTTCTTCAGCCATTCACGGAAGCTTTCCTTATTTGGTGCAGGGAAATCACGTTCCTCAGTCCATGCCTTTAACGGTCCAGGGCCTTTGGAAATTTTCCCATCCTTAACAAATGGCGACATCGCTGGAGAAGCAACCTTAGTCGCTACGGTAAATAACGAAGACGTAGAGGCACCATAGCCAAATGCTTTCATAATCAGCCGTTCCGAAATAGGTGCTTTCCCTTCATTTTCAACAATTTTTTGACGATGCTTATGCAGTAATTCGTGCAGTGGAATTTTGACAGGACATACTTCTGTACAAGCACCACATAATGTTGAAGCATAAGGTAATTCTTTGAAATCATCATAGCCACCTAATAATGGTGATAATACTGCTCCAATTGGTCCCGAATAAATCGAGCCATAGCTATGCCCACCAACGTGACGGTATACAGGACAGGCATTGACACAAGCAGCGCAGCGAATACATTGTAGAACTGACTGGAATTCAGTACCTAAAATTTGCGAGCGACCATTATCAACGATTACTAAATGAAATTCTTCTGGTCCATCTGTATCACCTTCATCTTTGATACCAGTTAACGTTGTAATATAGCTAGTAAGCTTTTGGCCAACTGCACTACGTGTTAATAGGCTTACTAATACTTCCATTTCTTCAAAAGTAGGCACAATACGCTCCATTCCCATCACGCTAATTAGCGTTTTTGGTAAAGCAGCAACCAAATCCGCATTGCCTTCATTTGTCACAAGTGTTACGGAGCCACTTTCTGCAATTGCAAAATTACAGCCAGTAATGCCAATATCTGCGGTCAAATATTCTTGGCGTAGCTTTTCGCGCACAAATAATGCCATTTCTTCGGGTTGATTTGATTTATCATAACCAATCTTTTTTGCGAAGACATCACGAATTTGATCACGATTTTTATGCAAAGGTGGCACGATTATATGCGATGGTGGCTCATGGTTGTTTAACTGTAAAATATATTCCCCTAAATCCGTTTCAATTACTTCACAGCCAGCTTCCTCTAATGCTTCGTTTAAATTAATTTCTTCCGTTACCATTGATTTTGCCTTGACGATTTTTTTCGCTTGCTTATCAATTGCAATTTGTTGAATATAACGTGAGGCCTCTTCCGCTGTTTGCGCAAAATAAACATGTCCACCTCGCTTTTGTACATTTTCACTTAATTCATATAAGTAAGCATCTAAATTTTCAAGCACGTGCTGGCGAATTTCTTCTCCATGTGAACGCCAGTCTTCCCAATTGCCAATCTCATCTACCTGTAACTGTCGACGCGTTTGGAAACGTTGTTGTGCGCTAGAAACGGCACTACGCATAAATGTATTCGTTAAATTTGATGACACGCGGTCCTTAAATGGCTCATGACTCGTTTTCATCGCCATAGAAAATCTCCCCTATCTACTATTTAATACTTCTGCAATATGCATCACACGGACAGGTTTTCCTTTACGTTCAATACGCCCGCCAATATTCAATAAACAGCCTGCGTCCGCACCAATTAAAATTTCCGCTTCGGTTTCCTCGACATTGCACACTTTTTCTTCAACCATTTGTCCAGAAATATTACCCATTTTCACTGCAAATGTACCGCCAAAGCCACAGCAGCGTTCCTTACCAGGTAACTCAACAAATTCAAGCCCCTCGACGTGTTTTAGTAAGGTCATTGGTGGTGTCTTAATACCTAATAAGCGTGTCATATGGCAAGATGTATGGAAAGTAGCTTTTCCTGTAAGGCGAGCACCAACGTTTTCAACTTTCAAAACGTTGACGATAAAATCAGTTAATTCATATGTTTTGTCAGCCAATTGTTGTGCGCGTTTCTCCCATTGAGGATCATCTTTAAAAATATGTGGATACTCCTTAAACATATACGCACATGAGCCTGCTGGTGTTACTACATATTCAGCTTGCTCAAAAGCACTAATCATATTTTGCATAGTTTTCTTAGATTGCTCAACATAACCGCTATTGTAAGCAGGCTGCCCGCAACAAACTTGGCTTGTTGGAAATTCAATGTCACAGCCTAAACGCTCCAGTAGTTCAACTGTAGCTTTTCCAACATTTCCTTGGAACATTTCGACTAAGCATGTTGCAAATAATGTAACTTTCATCGTTTCCCGCCGTCACTCTAGACGATGCGGTTCCCTCCTTTTTCATTGTGATAATAATGTTTATACTGTTAAAAACTATTTTTGAAATATTTAAACAGCAGGTCATCAGATGATTTGAATATTATCATAATTAAAAAAATTCGCTATATGTTTTTTCGACAATAGGATAGGTAAAAAAGTAGAAATTGATACATACATAGTGTTGTAGCAAACACTCGCCTGTTCTTGTAGCACGTTTATTTTTTAAACATTCTGAAAATAAATTTCAAAAACTTATATTCCTCCTAATTAACCGGAGCATTTCGTATCTTTGTGGAGTTCATAAAATAGTTAATTCTTATATCTTTAGCTAAAAAAATAAACAAAACCTAATTGACTTTGTTTAAAATTTGCTTTAATGAATATCTTCTTAAGAACGGTGCTTTGCTGCTCTAACTGCTGTACCTACTTCAATAATTTTTCGGAGCTCTAGAAGGTGAGGGATGCTATCACGATTTGAGAGAATCGTTTTCGAAAGCGGTAAATTTAGATTTTCCACGCTAAAGTGTTTTGAAAATGTCCCAGAGCCTATCATATGCTGAAATGATGGATATGTCAGATTCGGCTATTTACGATCAATTGATTTCGGAGTACGGCGAAAAATTTACAAAAGAAGAAGCGCAATACGCTATCGATAACTTACAATAAAAAATGTGCCTTCCACATATCAAATTGTGGAAGGCGAAATAGTAATATCTATATTTGGTCTAATTTTTAATCTCTTGAATTAATGGGACTATTTTGTTCCATGGTACGCAATTTGTAATATTAGTCCATACTGAAGTATATTATTGACGAATACTCTCCTCATAATATATGAAAATATTAACTTTTAGCAACGCTTATTAAAGATAGGTCGTTCAAGTTTCTCAATAAGATAATGTTCTAAGGCAGAAATGAAATACCATTGTTCTAAATCATTGAAAATAAATACAGCAATTTCAGTATTATTGTCCTTAATGACCTTATCCCAGTTCTCATCCCCGAAAGCATTTATTTGGTTTAAAATCCTTGACCTTAAACCAACTGCAGGGAGTGCTCTACCTACGTACTTAACCATTCCTTCTTGTATGAAGTAGTAGATTCCACATTCTGTCTTTAACTCGTCAGTAAAGTTGTTGTCTTTTCGAATATTATCTAAAGTCTCTTTTTCGTATGAGAGGTCAAGACAATTACTTATTTTTGAAGAAAACAAATCAACTAAACTTTGTACGTTAATATCTGAGTATGTTCTTTTAACAATCATTAATTCCTCACCCTTTCGCCATTAAATATTCGACAGAAGGAGAAAATTACCTTTATCAAATTTTTGCGAATCGTTGCATACCATTTAGGTTCGCTTGCCAGTTCATCATTGTCATAAACTTAGTAAAGTTTATATATGGGCTGTTACTCGCAATCCAAGCCGCTTCCGTATGCCAACCTCTTCGTTTTATAGACACTAAACCTAGTGACTCACAATATTCGAATTTTTGTTTTGTACTCATTAATACTCCTCCTTAATAATTAACCTTTATACTTATACGTTTTAGGTTTGAAATTTTAAAATCAGATGGAGTAAAAACGAAAGAAAAATCTTTTAATATGTCGATTTTGTGAACAAAAAAACATTTATCGTATAACCTCCCCACTAATCTGACTCAACTCCTGCTTTATCTTCTTAATCAATGTAGGTCGATTATTCCCAAACATAGCCTCGATACTAAAGCCATTTGTTTCATAAATCTCTTTTACGTCAGTGATTCGACCATCCATCGTAATGCCCCAATCTTTATTTTGATTAGTTACGATATCACCTAAATCATGATCGACTTGGTATTTAAACGGACTATTCGTTAAAATCTGTCCTTCGAGATACTCTTCTTGTATCAACTCGTTTAATTGTTGTTTCCCACTATCAGTTAATGATTGAATAATTTTAGATTCATGAATTGGTAGGTCATCATCACCCTTTTCAGCTACATCCCTAGCACTAGCATCGATAAAAATTTCATGGTGATTGATTGCACTGTAGTTACTTAACATTATAAACCAAGTGTTATTAAATACCCTGCGCGTGAATAGATTAGAGGTAAATTAAAAATAGATTTCAATTACCATTCATTACGCCATACACATGCAACAACGTTAATTGAAAATGGCACTCCTATTAAGACTGTACAAAAAAGATAAGGACACAGTCGTTCTGCAGTTACAGAAAATACCTATGTCCATTTAACACAAAAAATGGCGAGAGATGCTGCCGATATTTTTGATTCCATAGCTAGAGATTTATGATATATTGCTGGCATAATTCTAAAGCGGTGGCATATCGGTGGCAAACCCCACCATTAAGTTATATTTAATTAATATATTCTCTTACCAAAACATTGCTATATCAATGTTTCTCTTAATTACTTCGTATCATCCATCTTCAGTACCGCCATAAATGCTTCCTGAGGGACTTCTACTGAACCGACTTGCTTCATACGTTTTTTACCCGCTTTTTGCTTATCAAGTAATTTACGTTTACGTGAAATGTCACCACCGTAACATTTTGCAAGTACGTTTTTACCCATAGATTTGATTGTAGAACGGGCAATGATTTTTTGACCGATCGCCGCTTGAACTGGTACCTCGAATTGTTGACGAGGGATTAATTCTTTAAGCTTCTCTACGATTACTTTTCCGCGCTCATAGGCAAAGTCTTTGTGCACAATGAAACTTAATGCATCGACTTGCTCACCGTTTAATAGGATATCCATTTTGTTTAACTTCGAAGGTTGGTAGCCGATTAACTCATAGTCAAACGAAGCATAACCTTTTGTATTTGATTTTAAGAAGTCAAAGAAGTCATATACGATTTCCGCTAAAGGCATTTCGTAGACGATTTTTACACGTGTTTCATCGATATAATCCATACCTGAGAAGTTACCACGTTTCTTTTGGCAAAGCTCCATAACAGCCCCTACGTAATCATTAGGTACCATGATTGTCGCTTTTACATATGGCTCTTCGATTTTATCGATCTTTTGTGGATCTGGCATCATTGATGGGTTATCGACTTTTAACACTGTACCATCCGTTTTTGTTACTTCATAAATTACAGATGGTGCTGTTGTAATTAAATCAATGTTAAACTCACGCTCGATACGCTCTTGGATAATTTCCATGTGTAATAGACCTAAGAAACCACAACGGAAACCAAAGCCTAATGCTTGAGATGTTTCTGCTTCATATTGTAATGCAGAGTCATTTAACTCTAATTTTTCTAATGCTTCACGTAGGTCGTTATATTTCGCTGTGTCGATTGGGTAAAGACCGCAGTATACCATTGGGTTTAACTTACGGTAACCAGCTAATGGCTCTTTTGCTCCGCGACTACCTGCAAACGTAACTGTATCACCTACACGTGTATCTTGTACGTTTTTAATAGAAGCTGTTAAGTAACCTACGTCACCTACTGTTAATTCTTTTTGAGCTACAGATTTTGGTGTATGAACTCCAACTTCGATTACCTCGAATTCAGCTCCTGTTGCCATCATACGGATCGTATCACCTTGTTTTACAGTTCCGTTTACGATACGAATCGAGATAATTACCCCTTTATAAGCATCATAAACAGAGTCGAAAATTAACGCTTGTAATGGAGCATCTGGGTCGCCTTGTGGTGCAGGTACTTTTTCTACGATTTGCTCTAAAATGTCTTCAATACCAATTCCTGCTTTTGCAGAAGCTAATACTGCTTCTGAAGCATCTAAACCGATTACATCTTCTACCTCTTGGCGTACGCGCTCTGGGTCAGCAGCTGGTAAATCGATTTTGTTGATAACCGGTAAGATTTCTAGATCGTTATCAAGTGCAAGGTATACGTTTGCTAATGTTTGTGCTTCAATCCCTTGTGCAGCGTCTACTACTAAGATCGCCCCTTCACAAGCCGCTAACGAACGAGATACCTCATATGTGAAATCGACGTGACCTGGTGTGTCGATTAAATGAAATGTATATTCCTCGCCATTTTTTGCATTGTATTTTAATTGCACGGCATTTAATTTGATTGTAATTCCGCGCTCACGCTCTAAATCCATAGAGTCTAAAAGTTGTGATTTCATTTCACGTTGCGCAACTGTTTTTGTTTTTTCTAAAATACGGTCAGCTAACGTTGATTTCCCGTGGTCGATATGCGCGATTATCGAGAAATTCCGGATATTTTCTTGACGTTTTAAGCGTTGTTCTCGGTTCATAGTAATTTCCTCTCCTAATTAGAAAAAACACCGCTTTTTCATCGTTCAAAGCTCGGTGTTATGACGTATGTAAAGAATACCCCACTTACTTTTCTACTAAAATACAGCCCCTATGCTCTAGTGTTTATACACAAATGAGCAATAGAGGCCTCTTGTATCTTTAATTATACTATGAAAGTAAGCGATACGACAACAAAGAACACATCTCAACAGCGGGCATTTTTTCTAAATTCAATAAAACATGTGCTTTATTAGACGAAAAAATGCTACACCATTGATTCAACAAATGCCAAACGAATCGCTTGCGCTAATACCGCCATTGTCCGTTGTAACTCTTCCTCCGTATTATCGATCCCGCCAAATTCTATTAGCAGTATATTTGGCGCTAAATCTTGATTATAAATGCCATTGACATCATCACCTTGCTTTTTCATTATGCCACGCGAAATACCGGGAACAATTTGATTTAACTGTTCACTTAATGCATTCGCATAAGCTAGATTCGATTCAAAGCCTGCATGTTCAGCACCGACAACAAATGCAACTTTCGCATAGGTTTCCTCACCGTAATTCAATGTTGTCGCTTTTTTAGATGCCGAATCCCGATGGAAATCGATGACTAATTGATATTCGCTTTGTTGCAAATAATCAGCTAACACAGGACGCGCTACTTTATAAGCCTGATGAAATGTCGCATTCGTTAATTTCATTTCCGTCATTACATCAAAGTCCAAAAAATGCGGTGTAATGCCATTCAACTGCAAATAATGCTCCATCATTTGCTGCAACGAATAGATATTCGTTTGCTCATCATAAACCGCTTTTAAACCTGTCGCTTGTTCAACAATGGGCTTATACGACTCATGTGAATGTGTAAAAAGCATAAGTGCATTAAATGGTTCAGTCTTTTCCATAATTGGTTCCGGTTCAGGCACATCTGCTGCTGCAAATACAAAATGGGGCTGCTCCTTTTTTTCGGTTGCCATTTTATTATTTGGAAAAGGGAGTTGCCCAATAATTAGGGGCAGTGTAAATAAAAGGCATAGCAATATCGTAAAGCGTTTTAGTTTTTGCAAACACATCACCCTTTCTCCAATACGATATGGAGAAGAGATGAAAATTAGAACGATTTTCTAGCATTTTTTATCCATTCAAAAAGACTTTCACTTAGCAAAATGGCAAACTGAGTTAACCAAAAATCCACCTCTTTTGGTGTTACAATAAGACGTTCGGGATGGGAGCTAAAGACTTCCTCAAACAGCTGACGGCGATCTTCATTTGACCATGTCACCCATTGACCAAAAATAGGTTCTAATGAAGTTAAATCAAGGTTTTCTTTCGATGAAGTCCAATTAGTTACAGATAATTTACTAGAGGGCTTTCCTTTTTCACTAATTTTCGCTGCAATCGATTGAAACACTGCCTCTACAGCATCTGCCATTAAAATCGGTGCCTCTACAACTGTAGGAATACCAATTGCGCTTATTGGTACGTTTAACACTTCCTTTGAAATTTCTTTCCGGTGATTACCTACACCACCACCTGGTTGAATGCCGGTATTGGTTAATTGAATTGTACGGCACAGCCTTGCACTGCCACTCGTTGCAAGTGCATCAATTATAATAACAAGTTCAGGTTGAATGCTTTCTGTTAATGCTTGTACGTAATCGCTTGTTTCGAAGCCTGTTTGTGCAGTCACACCTGGCGCATACAAAACAAACTCTGGTGATTCAAGCTCTGATTGCTTTTTATGCATCGCGTCAATTACATATGGCCCAATCGCATCTGGTGTAATCGTTTTATTCCCTAACCCAATTACTAAAATTCTTGAATCTGCGGTAATGGAGATTTCTTTATGCATCTCCTCCAAATAATGTATAAGAGATTCTTGTAATTGCGAAAAGCCGTGCTGGTCTTCAGAGGTTAATGTTGGGATAGATAATGTAATATAGACCCCTTGTTTTTTATGAATTTGTCGTTCACCTTCAGCACTTACTTCCACTTTAGTAACTTTTACGCGATTTTGCTGTGACTCTTCAATGTGAATACCGCTTTTTTCTTCTAATTTTTCTTTTTGCTGACCATTTGTTTGTAAGACAACTTCTGCTGCCTCATCTATTAAATCTGTCCGATTCCAAGTTATTTCTTGCATTTTAACACCTCCATTAGCAGTGTGTTCAAACTGTCAAGTAAATATTCTTTGCGTTTATGTATTGCAATTCCTTCAATCCTTTGGTAGAATGATTTTTGTTGTATTGACACATGAATTAAGTGAGAAAATACTCATCTCGTACCTAAATACTAGGAGGTGAAAGAAATGCCAAACATTAAATCTGCTATTAAACGTGTAAAAGTTAACGAAAAAGCAAACGCTGCTAACGCACAAGCTAAATCAGCTATGCGTACTCAAGTTAAAAAAGCTGAGCAAGCGATCGCTGCAGGTGCTGATAACACACAAGAATTAGTAGTTGCTGCTTCTAAAGCATTAGATAAAGCTGCTTCTAAAGGTCTTATCCACAAAAACGTGGCTTCTCGTACTAAGTCTCGTTTAGCGAAAAAAGCTTAATTTGTAACTTATAAAGTCAACTGTCATTGGACGGTTGGCTTTTTTCGTTGTCTGCAACCACAAAAAAGTAGGTGCTTAGAAAGAACATTCTTAAACACCTACTTTGCTATAATTTTTTCATTAAAAACAATTCTAAATGACGTTCACGATTACCACCTGTCGTTTTCAGCTGTAAATCGACGTCTGCGAGGCTGTAGAGCGCCTGTAACAATCGTTGATCACTCGGTCGATTCCTTTGTCCCGAAATAATTTGAACGCGATACGGATGGATTTTGAGCTGTTTAGCAATTTGTTGTTGGTGATAGCCCTTCTTTTGTAAATAAAAAATATGATTCATCGTTCGAATATTGCTCGCAAGTAATCCGACCAATTTAATAGGCTCTTCTTTTTGGCGGAGTAAATCATGATAAATTTTCAATGCTTCCTCTTGATCATGGTTTAAATAGGCATTTAACATTTTAAATGCGTCGTGCTCTAATGTTTTTGCTACCAAATCCTCGACTAAACCAATCGTAATTTCTATTTCTTCCCCTAAATAAAGCGCCATTTTTTCGATTTCCATTTGAAGCTGTAGCATGCTAGGTCCAACCATTTCAAGAAGCTTACCGATTGCATCCTCTGTTATTGCTTTGCCATGTATTCGCGCCTCATTTTGTATCCAAACATTTAAATCGTTATTTTGTGGTGTTTCTGCTAGTAATACAACACATTTTTCTTTCATAAGCTTTGTTACTTTTTTACGCTCATCTAGCTTTTCATATGGGGCTATAAATACAGTGACTGCCGTATCTGTAGGATTGTAGAGCCAATTTTCGAGTCGTTTCACATCATGCTCTATTTTTTCTTTCCCTTTTTCTATCGCTTTTAAAAATGAAGCATTCTTAGCTATAATTAATTTACGTTCAGTAAAGAATGGAATCGTATCAGCTTCATCGATTACATAATCAATTGGCTGGTCATTTAAATCAAAGGTCATCACTTCTGCTTCTTCTTGTGCACTTAGAGCAACCTTTAATCGATTGATCGTTTCATCAACAAAGTAGGATTCTTCACCTACTATCAAATATACTGGGGCGAAATTCCCTTTTTTAATATCTTGCCATACTTTTGTTATCATATTGGGAACCTCCCTAAGTTGTCGTATCCTTTAGTATACACATTTTTTTGCAAATTGAGAATGTAGAGTTTGTACATGGCATCATATGTCAAAACTTGTTTTAATGATTTTTGAAATACCATAGCTATTTTGTGGATTTTTCTTGAAATTATTTGTCGATAAACCACTCAATAAAGGGAATAATTAGTATTCTATATAGCATTTTAGATGGAATTATTTTATAATAATGGCAGATTAGGAGGGATACTTATGGCAGGACATCAAGATCCAAACTACGTAACTGAAAATCCATTTGAGGGTCGTGGCCGCGCAATGAAAGGTAACGACTTCCCAGATACAGGTTACGGTTTCGCCGTTGGCGGCGGTTTCTTCATCACAATGTTCATCATTGCGGTTATTGTAGAAGCAGCTGTTCGTTTATAATGTATTAAAAAGAGAGCGACTGACTATATTCAGTTGCTCTTTTTTTGAGTATATAAAAATAAGTTTTTCTATATTAATTCTTAAACAAATCATTCGATGTTTCCAATTGCATCACACCATTTTTTACACGAAGTTCTATCGTTCCATCATAACCTGTTATTAAATACGGAATTTGTCGTTGTTCAAAACGGGTGATGACATCAATATTTGGATGCTTATAGCGGTTATTTTCTCCTGCTGTAAAAATTGCAAGTTTTGGGGATGTCTGCTCTACAAACGCTTCAATACTCGATGTTTTACTGCCATGATGCCCAGTTTTTAATACATCTAGCTGTTCAATTGCCGCACTATATAGCCGTACAATTTCTTCTTCGCCTTCTTTTTCTAAATCACCTGTAAATAACGTCTTAAACGCTCCCTGACGTACAAGTAGCACAAGCGAATCATTATTTCCATCATATACCGTATCATGTGGCCAAATATAATCAAAGCGTACATCGCCAATTTGCCAGCCATCACTCGCCATTTTTTCTATCAATGTCGTCTTCGTTTTTGCAAGCTCTTCTAATAAATCATTCATTACTTCTTTATCAAGCGAATTCGGTGTTACATGTACTTCTGAAACGCGAATTTCCCGAAGCACTTCTTCTGCTCCCTCTACATGATCAGCATCAGCATGCGTCAATATAAACGTATTGATTTTTTGAATACCACGCCCCTTTAAATAAGGTACAACAACTTGCCTCCCTACCTCATAAGGTTTATCCCGTTCCTTCCAAGCCTCTTGCTCAAATCGCAGTAAACCACCAGCATCAATGACGACAACTGATTTTCGGTACGGCAATTCAATAACAATACAATCCCCTTGTCCAACATTAACAAAGGCGATTTTTAATTCTCCATGCAAATACGATTGGAAGTGGAAAATAATCGCTGGGATAAGTAATGTAGCAGCCATCTTTTTAAGATTGGAACCTTTATCAAGGAAATAAAATGCCAATAATACCGAACCATATAGGACGACGAGCCAAAACAATGACGGCTTTCCAGGATTCCACATTTGAGAAATTGGCTGTTGAATAGCGAGAATGAGGTCTGTTAACCACAATCGAAGTGGCTCATAAATCGTAAAAATTAGGTGATTAATTGGTAGTGGAATAAATGAACAAGTAAGGAGAGCGAGATTAACCGGTAAAATAATGAAGGAAAACAGTGGTACAAAAAAGATATTCGCAATAAAAGAAGATAAGCTGATTTCAAAAAAGTGATGTAACAACAGTGGGTAAACGAGGATTTGACAAACGAACGTAATAAAAAATGACTGCAACCAAAAATTTTCGTAGCGCGCTAATATACGGCTTGAGTATACAAGACTATACGTAGCCAAATAAGATAATTGAAAGCCTACCTGATAAATCGCACCAGGCTCAATGAGTAAAAAAACAAGCAAACTAAGTGATATGGCGTCGTCCATCGGAATTTTCCAACGAAAATATTGTGCTAACATAATGAATTCTACAACACTAACAGCACGCCAAATTGACGGTGCGCCACCCGCTAAAACAGCATATATAGGTAATAAAATAAGCAACAAAATATTCGCTAACTCGCGCCGTACACCTAAACGCAGTAATAGTTGAAAAAACAGTAGTGAGACAAGTGCCACATGTAGACCTGAAATTGCAAACAAATGTGTAATGCCTAGTTTTTGATACGCGCGGTTTAATTCTTCATCCACATTTTCTTGTAGACCGATTAATAGCGCATGAGCTTCTGCAGCGAGCGAATTTGGAAAGGTTTGTTCAATATGCTCTTTTAACCGAAAGCGCTGATCATAAATCGGTTGTAGGAACGTTTTTTTCTTACCGACAAGCGTCATGCTTCCAATCTCCACAATGCCTCGCGCACTTTTACTTTCCAAATACCGCCCCATTAAAAACCCGTAGCGATGCGCTGGAATTGACGGCTCTACTTGCTGTCCTGTTACAAAATAAATTTGCCCAGCTAATTGCATGAACTGTAATTCATGCTTTTGCTGTTCACTCTTGATTTCGTATGTAACATAGACCTTATTACCTTGCGCATCCTTCATAATGCCACGCAACATGACACCATTTATCTTGTATTGATCTGTCCAAGTAAGTTCTGCAGGTAACGTCACCGGTTCCTGTAACTTATCTACTTCATAGCTAAAATAACTATATGTCAATAAATTAATAGTCACAATCCCCACTAAATGCCATTTCCATAACTTTTTATACAAGCAAAATCCAACTAATAACCCGAGTATCAATAATAGCCTTACCGATTGAAAACTAGCGACAGCACTAATACAAACCGATAAGGCATAGTAAATCCAATTATGCTTCCATAAGTTGACCAAATAAAGCATGCATCTTCTCCTCAAACGGGAGCAAATCTTCATGGCTCGCACCTAAAGTACGCATTTTTTCAAGCATGTCAAATGTTAACGCGTATTTTTCATCCTGTAAAAAATCAATTTTCGCTTCATCAAATGGAATATGTACAACATTTACATTTGCTTTTGTAAATAATTCTAACGCATACACACTATTTTTATAATCTTTTGCATAGTAGACGTTTTTAATACCGGCTTGAATAATTGTTTTCGTACATGGTAAGCACGGGAAATGTGTTACATAAAGGTCGGCACCATTTGCCGGTGTACCGTATTTTGCACATTGTAGTAATGCGTTGGTTTCGGCATGAACCGTACGTACACAGTGATTATCCACGACGTAACATCCTTGTTCAATACAATGTTCATCGCCCGAAATCGAGCCGTTATAGCCACCTGCAATAATGCGTTTTTCGCGAACAATTGTTGCGCCAACAGCTAGGCGTGTACAAGTACTACGCAATGCTAGTAAATGACTTTGTGCCATAAAAAATTGATCCCAAGTAATACGCTCCATATGATAACCTCCAATAAATATGTCACTTCTCAGTTTATACGTAAGTTTTGTGAATCGCAATGCACGATTATTTCGAGATTTCACATTTCTTTACTTTACATCAATTAACTCTTTTAATTGCTCAAACGTCTTTTCACCGATTCCTGTTACCTTTTTTAAATCCTCAATCGTCTGAAAATTGCCCTGCTCTGTACGGTGGCCAATAATGGCGTTTGCCTTTGATGGACCGATACCTGGTAATTGAGTCAGTTCACTTTCATTTGCCTTGTTTAAATTAACTTTGCCGGATTTATTAACTCCACCACTTCCATTTGATGAGGAATTGCTCGTGGCACCTGCAATAAGCATTTCTAGCTCCTCTGTTAGCTGCTCGCCGACTTTTGGAATATAGAGTACCAATTCATCTTGAAGCTTTTGAGCATGGTTAATAAGTGTTGGATTTGCCTGTTCCGTATAGCCACCTGCAGCTTCAATAGCATCAACAATACGCATGCCTTCTTCAAGGGTATAAACACCTGGATAACGAACAGCGCCTTTCACATCTACCATATACGCTTCGGGTGTATTATTTTCAATAATTTCGGGTTCGGTAGGTTCAATTGCTGCTAGTGGAGCGATTGGTTCAATCGTTTGTATTGGGGATTGTTTTGAAGTATCGTGAATGGTGAAAAAATAAAATAATAGAGCTGCGAGAACACTCCCTGTAATCACAAGCATCTTTTTATACTTCTCTAAAAATGGCTGCACATCAAAAAACACCCTTTCTTAAAGAAGGCTTTATATATGGAGCTATCTCCACTATACAAAGTTTCATTCATTAAGAAAAGGTATTTCATGTAAATCACTGAAACTGTCTATTTCGGCTATTTTACCGCACGAATAAAAATTCGTTCACTTTCATCATGCGGTGCTTCGGCGGACCAATCTGCTGAAATTTCAATAGATGTAAAGCCGATTTCTGTTAACCACATTTCGTATTGCTGATAAGCAAATGTCCTCTGGAAATGCTCTTCATCAAAACGTTCAAATAAATCGCCTTCTGTTTGTATAAAAAACGTCATTTGATGATAAACGGAATGCTCAAATTCACCTGGTTCTGTATGCCAAACATACGTTATTTTACCGTCGTCATACGTAAATGGACCATCTAAAAAGATGTCGTCCATTTTAAATAGTGAATGCACATCAAAAAACAATTGCCCACCATCACGTAAACTAGCATAAATCCGCTTCAACGTTTCAACAACATTTGCCTCGTCTTTTACATAGTTAATCGAATCAATTGGTATAATTGCAACATCTAAGTTGTCAAAGCCATCTAACTCATCCATACTCATCGCATATAACGGCATTGATATACCGTTTGCTGCCATTCGCGCACTTGCCACAGCAAGCATGTCCTCAGATAAATCAATACCCGAAACTTGATATCCCGCAACATGTAGCATACTAGCTAGCGTCCCGGTACCACAGCCGATATCTAATAATTGTTTGAATTGTGTTGCTGGTGCATAACGAGTAATCCACTGTACGTACTGATCATACGGAATGTCGACCATTAGTTCGTCATAAACCTCAGCAAAACGCTCATAACTATTCATTGTTAGTTTGTGGCGTGTCTAAATGTGGTGCATCTCCCCATAAACGCTCTAAATTGTAGTATGCACGCTCATCTTTATGGAAAATATGCGCAACAACATCACCCATGTCCACTAAAATCCAACGAGCTGTATCAAAGCCTTCTAATTTACGTACAGTAAAGCCTGCTTCTTCTGCTTTTTCTTTAATTTCACGTGCAATCGCTTGTACTTGGCGTTCTGAGCTACCTTCTGCGATGATGAAATAATCTGCTAATAGGGAAATACCTTGCATATTTAATGCAACAATATCCTCGCCGCGTTTGTCGTCAATTGCTTTATAAGCAATACTTAATAATGTTTCATTCATGTATGTTTATTCCTCTCTCATTAAACTGTTGTAGCACTCAATTGAAACTGGATAAATGGCTATTTGTGAACTTACTAAATGCATGAGCGAATGCAGTACACATGCTCGAAATGCATCATTCAAATCCACCTCTGCAAATGCACGTAGCTCATCTACCCCTGGGAACTTTCGATTGGGTTCAATCATATCTGCTACAAAAATAATTTTTTCAAATGTGCTCATATTCGCTCGGCCAGTTGTATGGAAACGGATGGCATTCAAAATGTCTTTATCGTCGATATGAAATTCGTTTTGAACAATCCAAGCGCCAACAGGTCCATGTAGAATCTCGCTATCCCATTGTAGTAATCGCGGATCTAAATTTTGTTCGTAAACAATTTTTCGCATCCATTCTACTTCAGCATACTTGGCGATATCATGAAAAATCGCTGCAATTTCAGCCTTTTTTTCATCTTGACCATATCGTTGTGCCAAATGAATTGCCGTTTCCATTACTCCAATAGTATGAATATAACGTTTTTCTGGCATACGACCTTTAATTGCCGCTAACATCGCTTGTCGCTCCATATAGACCTTCCTTTCGAATATAACGTTCCACTGCCTCTGGTAATAAATATTGCAGTGAGCCTTGCTGTTGTAATCGATTGCGAATAAATGTTGAAGAAAGATTAATCTCCGGTGCCTCCACCATTCGTACATTGTAATCTGTTTTTGCCTCGGAACCAGGACGCTTCACCCCAACGAAATTTACAAGCTCTATAAGCTCATCAATTTGGTACCACGTATGAAGCGAATCAATCATGTCGCCACCAATGATAAAATAAAATTCCACATCGGGTTCACGTTCACGTAATACTTTCATCGTATCATACGTATAGGAAACGCCTCCACGCTCAAGTTCAAAAGTCTCCGCGTTAAAATAAGGTACGTCTTCAATCGCGAGCTCAACCATTTTTAAGCGTTGTTCATTCGTCGCAGATTTCGATACGACTTTATGCGGTGCTTTTGCATTTGGCATAAAGCGTACTTCTGACAAACCTAACGCCGCATACACCTCATTAGCCATAATTAAATGACCAATATGTGGCGGATTAAATGTACCACCAAAAAGACCAACCTTCTTCATCATCATTCACCTTATTTCGCTTGTGCTTTTGGTAATACGATTTTTTTATTGTTACGAGATTCTTTATATAACACAACTGTTAATCCGATTAATTGTACTAGTTCAGCGCGTGTACCTTCTGCTAACTCTTGTGCTACGTCATTTTTGTCTTCTTCGCAGTTATCTAAAATACGTACTTTAATGAGTTCGCGAACTTCTAATACATCGCGTAATTGTGCAAGCATTGCATCATTTACGCCACCCTTCCCCACTTGGAAGATTGGATCTAAATGATGTGCCTCAGCACGTAAAAAACGTTTTTGTTTACCTGTTAACATAATTTCTATTTTCCTCCTAATTGCTCTGTTAAACGAGCAATCATTGCATTTGTATTTGGATAATTGCCTAACCAATGCTCATAAGCAATCGCACCTTGATGAACGAACATGCCTAAGCCGTTGACAATTGTTGCACCTTTTTGCTCAGCCGCTTGCAAAAAGGGCGTCATTAATGGATTATACACAATATCAGCCGCAATTGCCCCTGTTGGAAACTTTTCAAGAGAAAATGGTAATGCAAAGTCGCCAGTCGACATGCCTGCAGGAGTAGTTTGAATAAAGATTCGATACGTATCTAAATTCTCCTCAGCTTGTTGTATGGTAATCGCTACGCCAGCATTCATTTCATCGACAATTCGCTGTGCCTTTTCGACTGTACGATTAGCAATTGTTATGTTTTTATAACCTACCATTTGAAGCGCAAATGCAATACCACGCGCTGCACCACCCGCACCGATTAATAATACAGGCTCCGTTCGCTTTGATGTACCGATTGCTGCTTCAAGTGACTTTACAAATCCTGGACCATCTGTGTTATAGCCTTTTAGTTTGCCATCAGCTGTTCGTACGACTGTATTGACTGCACCCATTTTTTTTGCTAATTCATCTAATTCATCTAAAAAAGGAATAATCGTTTGTTTGTGTGGAATTGTGACGTTCCAGCCACTAGCTCCTAGCAGTTTAAACGACGCAACTGCCTGCTGTAAATTTTCAGGCTTCACGTGTACTGGAATATATGTTGCATCTACTTTCTCCTGCTCATACCACGCATTGTGCATTTCAGGAGATTTTGATTGAGCAATCGGATCTCCAATAACCGCAAACCACTTTTTCATCGACAAGGCCTTCTTTCCCAATAATTGAAATCCGTTTCACCTTGGCATAATTGCCGTCTAGTAGGTGTGCTGGTAGTCGTTAGATTAGTGACGGGCGAACGAATACTTCGACCCCTTTAGGTGCAAACGCTGCAACGACAACATTTGCATGCTGTACCGTAATCCAGCCTAAGCCTGAGAATACAACATCTGTTTTCGCTTCTTTAATTGAAAATTCATGACGTACTAATTCAGGTAATTGATCAATGTGCGCTGCTGTAGGAGGTGCTAAAAGCTCCCCTTTATGCTCTGCGTACAATAAATCTGCTCGTTCTAGCTTCGTACGGTGAATTGGTAAATCATTTGCTACATGCACGGTAAATGCAGAGCGTTCACCTTTAATGAAATCAAAGCGTGCTAATGCCCCAATAAATAATGTTTGCCCCTCATTTTGTTGGTACACTTTTGGTTTAATTTCTTTTTTCGGCATAATGTATTTTAATTCACTCGAATCAATATGATGTGCCATTTGGTGGTGATTGATAATACCAGGTGTGTCAAATAATGCAGCACCGTCATCTAACGGAATGCCAATCATATCAAGTGTTGTCCCTGGGAAGTGAGATGTCGTAATCACTTCCCCTTCACCTGTTGCTTGTTTAATAATGCGGTTAATGAACGTTGATTTCCCTACATTTGTACAACCAACTACATACACATCTTGTCCATTGCGGTATTCTTCAATTGCCTCAACCACTTCTTGCATGCCCATACCTTTATGTGCAGAAACAAGCTTTACATCTATCGGCTTTAAACCTAATGCCTTTGCTTCGCGTTTTAACCAGTTGACTACCTTTTTATCTTTTACAGATTTCGGTAAAAGATCGGCTTTGTTTGCAACTAATAGTACTGGATTTTTCCCAACAAAACGATGTAAACCAGGTAACCAACTGCCGTTAAAATCAAAAATATCTACAATTTTTACGATTAGACCTTGCTGTTGTCCAAGACCGTTTAAAATACGTAAAAAATCGTCATCAGTTAAGCTAACTGGTTGAATTTCATTGTAATTTTTTAAACGGAAACAACGTTGGCAAATAATTGTTTCCTTTTCTAATGAAGATGCTGGCGCATAACCTAAACCATTCTTATCTTCTGTTTGAATCACTGTTCCACAGCCAATACATTGTGGCATTTCGTTCATTAAATATTTCCTCCTAAAATAAATGGCACCTTAGGATTAGTCCCCCCAAGGATATTGCCCTTTTCGTTTTAAATCATTGTACACACGACGCTCTACAAAGCGGTTAAACTTCGTTACAAGCCCGTCTGAGTCTGCAACAGGACGCACTAAAAACGTATAAATTTTTTGACGTTTTGCCCCCATGACATCCGTTAATAGTTGGTCGCCTAACATAGCAACCTCATTGCGATTTAGGCGCAGTTTTACCATTGCATCATAGTAGGCCTTACCTAAAGGCTTTTTTGCACGATAAATAAACGGAATCCCATGTGGCTCTGCAAACGTTCTTACACGTTGTTCGTTGTTGTTTGATGCAATAATAACTTTTATGCCCGCTTCACGCATCATGTCAAACCACGCAACAAGTTCTTCCGTTGCATCAGCACGATCCCATTCAACTAACGTATTATCTAAATCCGTAATAATGCCTTTAATGCCTAGGTTGGCCAATTTTTCTGGCGTTACTTCGAAAATACTCGTGACAAATTCATTTGGTAATAAAAAACTATACAAATTCGTTACCCCTAACTCAAATTGATTTTTCTATTATAACATAGTAGCAAAGGCTTCTCCCATTTTTATCTTCGCTCCTTGGGTTACGTTCTCACTAAACGTCACTGCCTCTCGTTCAAATAACATCACCACAGTCGAACCAAATGTAAAATAGCCAACCTCTTCACCTTTTGTCCAATTGCTCGTTGTATTCGTTAATTCAATCGAATTGACGAAAGTTGCCCCTACTTTGATGAACGCTGCTTGATGGTGGTCATCATATTTGATTTCGCTAATCATACGATAGTTATGGCTAATTGGTTTCTTTCCATATTCAAGACCCATTTGATTTACTGGATATGATCTTTGTCCGAGCACATATTGGCGAGTAATCTGTCCATTAATCGGGCTATGTATACGGTGATAATCTGCAGGGCTTAAATAAAAGACAATATATGTGCCATCCTCGTATCGCTTTGCTTGTTTAGTGGAGCCAAGTAAGGCTGCTAATGAATACGGCTTATTTTTTACCATAAACATCATGCCATCCGTAATTTGGCCAAAAACTTCAATTTTCGCATCAACTGGACTAGTAAAAATCGTCGGGCGGTTATCTACAGGTCTTACGTCCGCTTTCAACTCACGTACAAAAAAATCATGTAAACTTGTAAATTGTTGCTGTGATTTTGAAACCTCTGTTAGGTTAATTCCGTATATATTACTATAGCTTTTAATAAAGGTTTTACTTATTCGTGATTGGGCAACTGTTTGAAGCATTTTTGATGAAAATTTTCCATTCGATAGTTCGATTAAATTTTGATACAATTTTTCTTTCACTTGCACTGGCCTCCAATGTTCATATTTTCTATTTAATTGATTTCGTAATTAATTTATTAACGTGAAACCTCCACCTACCACGTAGATTGATTGCATTCACTAATTGAGCTTTTTGGACGGTAATTTTACTGCTAATAAATTTGGGATAAAGATAAATTATATAATGGAAATGCACACAAATAAAGGTCCTATTATGAATAAACTACTACCTTTTTTTCAATTAACAAGTATAATAAAGAATAGCTAAAGAGCAAAGGAGTGTTTCCGATGTTTCTATTTCAAAAGGTGGATTCCACATTGAAAAAGATAAAAGCAAATGCTGCAAATATTATAACAATTACAAATATGTCATTTGGTGGAGCTGCAATTATGGCGACGTTAAATGATTCATATAGCTATAGTGTTTTACTAATTTTTATCGCAGCATTTTTAGATCGTTACGACGGAAAAGTCGCACGGAAATTTAATCAAGAGTCTGATTTAGGGAAACAACTCGATTCAATGGCTGATATAATTTCGTTCGGTGTTGCACCTGCCCTGTTAATGTATGAAATGGCATTAATCGATGCTGGTGTTTCGGGAATGATGATGCCCGTATTATATATCGCTGCTGGCGCAATTCGTTTAGCACGCTTTAATGTAATGGATTCAACAGGTTATTTCGTTGGTTTACCAATTACAGCAGCTGGTACGTTACTAACATTTTCTTATTTCTTTACCGATGTTCTATCAACGCAATTTTACATGATTTTGTTCCCTGTACTTGCTGTATTGATGGTTAGTACATTTACATTGAAAAAAGTGTAGGCACTTTAAGTCCTACACTTTTTTCATGCTCTGACGAAATTCATCATATACTGTCGAAAACGTGAAAGGAGATTTCTTTGAGCGGTGTTTTGACAGTACTGCTTCAACTTTGGCTTGAGTTCCCTGCACTTGTCGGCTATTTAAAAGGGCAAACATTTTCGAAGCCACTCAGTCGTGAACGAGAACAGCAAGTAATTTCCCGCTTTATGGAAGGTGACGAACAAGCGCGTATCGAATTAATCGAGCACAATATGCGACTTGTAGCGCACATCGTCAAAAAATTTCATCCCCCACATGAATTGCTGGATGATTATATTTCAATTGGCACAATCGGTTTAATGAAAGCCGTCAGTAGTTTTACCCCTGAAAAGAAAACTCGCCTAGCTACGTATGCCGCGCGCTGTATAGAAAATGAAATTCTGATGTATTTACGCACGCAAAAAAAGGTTCAAAAGGATGTATCATTATTTGAACCTATTGGTATAGATAAGGATGGGCAATCTCTACAAATTCGTGATTTACTTCAGCTTGATGAACCTTCCGCCATTGAAGAAATTGAAAAAAAGGAAGATTTCGCGAAGCTTTATCACTATTTAAACACGCTCGAACCTCGAGAACTTGAAATCATATCCTACCGCTATGGATTGCAAAACTATGACCCCCACACTCAAAAAGAAATTGCAAAACGCCTCAATATTTCACGCAGTTACGTATCCCGAATTGAAAAACGGGCATTAATCAAGCTGTATCAACAGTTTAAACACAATGAAAATCAACAATAAAAGAATTTTCTAGAAATTTCTTTGTGCCAAGGATGGAGGGCACACTATGCTATTCAAGAATGCAGAATGCGTTGTCACAGGAAGTGTCGTTTTTAGCATTCTATCTTTCTTATTTTGACTACTGCCGAAGCACCACCCTAAGCAGTTCCATAATACAGGAAGAGGACATTGTACAAAAAGTGTTTACTTTTTGCACAATGCCCTCCCCTTTAAGTGTTGCTTTCAATCGTTTCAAAAATCATCACGAATCCAATAATAGTTGTGATCGCAACGGCACCATAAAGTAAAAAAATCATCGCGTTCCCCCTTTAAACGAAGTATTAATCTAGTTATATCCGTTTAAGAATTATTGAAAACGCTTCGGTAATTATAATTTTGTAATCGCTTTTAATACTACTTCTGTTGAATGCTTCGCTGCTACTGGTAAAAACTCATCAAAGCTAAGATTCGATTCTTGGCCTGCAATATCAGATAACGCACGGATTACTACAAAAGGTGTACCGAATTGGTAGCAAACTTGCGCTACGGCAGCTGCTTCCATTTCTACTGCCTTCATTGTTGGGAAGTCTTTACGAACAGCTTCAACGCGTACAGGATTGCTCATAAATACATCGCCTGAACAAATTAAGCCCACCGCTGCGTTGTGCTCACCTACTTCAGCCACTGCTTGTTGTGCCACTCCCATTAACTTTTCATCTGAGTTATATGCTGCTGGCATGCCCGCCATTTGCCCGATTTCATAGCCGAATACTGTTACGTCACAATCATGATGACGTACTTCATCAGAAATGACAATATCCCCTACTTTTAATGCGCTATCAAAGCCACCAGCTGAACCTGTATTAATCACAACATCTGGCTGATACTTTTCTAATAAAATCGTTGTCGACATAGCTGCGTTTACTTTTCCGATACCACTTTTTAAAAGCACAACTTCTTTACCTTCGTATGTACCCGTTGTATATTCGCTGTTTGCCATTGTTTCAGATTGTGGGTTTTGCAATGCTGCTCGTAATAATTCTACTTCTTGTTCCATTGCACCAATTACTGCGATTTTCATATCTATTCCTCCAATAATCAATTACGCCTCGGCGTAGTTGCGTCCAGATTTTTTTCAAGCTCGCTTGAAAAACTCCCCAAAAAATCTGTGACATCCGCCGGGGCTTGGGCCAACACGATGTTGGTCACTCAGGTGTTGCCACACGATGTGGCGTCCTTAACCTGAGTTCATCCATTCAGCTGGGGTTTGAACCTCAACTGAATCGAATTGCATATTTGACATTCATCCCTTACTTATAGAAGTAGGGGACTTCAGTACTTGTCGCTTCGCTTTCAGTACAAAAAAATTGCTGAATTCTGTTAAAGCACTCTTCTTAAAGTACTCAATCCTACTACACTTCGTCAAGCAAAATCTGTGACAACTGTAAGGGCACTAGGCTAACATGATGTTGATCACTCACGCGTTGCCACACGGGTGTAGCGCTCTTTAATTGAGTTCCCTTATTCAGCCCTAGTTATGAGCTTTTAATGTAGCAAATTAATAGGCACCAACAACTGAATTTAACACTTCTAAGCGCGTTGGTTTCCAGCCTTCACCATCAATCCATTCTATACTAACACGATACATTTCCGTTTTATCCATTGATGTGACAACCGCAATTGCAGTATTTGCGCTACCATTATTTTTTACTCTTAACACAATACTATTTTCTTGTTGTAAATCAAGCACACTAAAAACTGCCTTAAGCTTCTCTTCATAATCGATATGTCCCGATTCAAATGTCGATACATGCTCACCCGTTTGTTCAGTCGGATATGCAGCCCATGCGCTATTCACTTGAACTTCATCGACAATTGGATCTACTGAAGGTAGTATGGTGTTTTCGACTACATCTGTCGTTTCTTCCGTCACATTTTCATCATCTTCATCGTTTACATCGGTAGATCCAGCATTCGTTTGATCTCCACTCGTTTGATCTTCATTCGATTGTTGCTCTTTTGAAACAACATGCTCATTTTTTTCTTTCGGTTCTGCCTGGTCTTTTGGTACTGAATCATTTGATAATATTATCGCTAATGTTACGACAATCGCTATTGCCACAATTGCAATTAAAATATTTAAATTTTTATTGAGCCGATCAAATTTTGAGCTTTTTGCTTTTTCTTCCGCATACTGTTGTCGTGTTTGAAAGCGTCGTTTACGTTCCATTTCCATACCCCCTATGCATGTACATATTGTAGCAAAAATAAAAGCAGTTAGCGAATATACGCTAACTGCTGCTTGCAAAAAATACAATTATTTAATTTCTAAAATAACAACTTCCATGTCGCCGCCTGGTGTTGTTAATTTTACAACATCATCGACTTGTTTGCCCATTAATGCTTTTGCGATTGGCGAATCATTTGAAATTTTACCTTCAATTGGATCTGCCTCTGCTGAACCTACGATTGTATAAGATTCTTCAAAGTTTGCACGCTTACCGCCGATTAGTTCATCGAAAGTAATCGTTTTACCTAATGACACAGCATTCGTAGTACCATCTTCAGTGATGATTAATGAACTACGCAACATTTGTTCGATTAAGGAAATACGTCCTTCAACGAATCCTTGCTCTTCTTTTGCTGAATCGTACTCAGAGTTCTCTGATAAGTCACCAAAAGAACGCGCTACTTTAATACGCTCTACTACTTCTGGGCGTTTTACTGTTTTTAATTCGTTTAACTCATTTTCTAATTTTGTTTTACCTTCAAGTGTCATTGGATATTGTTTTTCGTTTGACATTTGTTCTCACTCCTCCGTTATACCTTGAAAACGTTTACTTATACCATTTTCATGCTGTTGACTTTATTCTTGATTCGAACAAAGTTTACAAATCAAATTTTTTTGTTCATAAATAACAGAAAACCCGACTACTAGTTTACGGTATGTGTAAAGATGACTAAATAGAATCTTTACACAACGTTTACTAGCAGCCGAATTTCATCAATGCTTATTTATGTGTTGTTACCATTATTGAAATGCAATATTTGTAAATACTACACCATCATATTACAAGTTAGCACCAGTTTCAAGAATTGTTTTTATTTTCGTTACCATTAAATCGATTGCAACGTTATTATCGCCACCTTCTGGGATAATAACATCCGCATAACGCTTTGTTGGTTCGATAAACATATTATGCATTGGTCTTACTGCCGATAAATATTGATCAATTACTGAATCTGCTGTGCGACCGCGCTCTTTAATATCACGTTGAATACGGCGAATAATGCGTAAATCCGAATCTGTGTCTACAAATAATTTAATGTCCATTAAATCACGTAAACGCTCATCTTCAAGTACTAAAATACCTTCAACGATAATTACATCTTTTGGTTCGACGTCAATAACTTCTTCTGAACGCGTATGCTGTACATAATCATACACCGGCTTTTTTACAGCTTTATAATCTATTAGGCTGTGTACATGCTCAATTAATAAATCTGTATCAAATGCTAATGGATGGTCATAGTTTGTCAAAAGACGCTCATCAAACGTCATATGGCTTTGGTCTTTGTAGTAATAGTCTTGTTCGATTACTACTACTGAATGATCACGGAAAACATCATAAATGGCACGTGTTACACTCGTTTTACCTGAGCATGAACCACCAGCGATCCCGATAACAACTGGACGCTTTGTCATTTAGTTATTCTCCTTTCGCATCATGTCGTACTTAGAAAGTGGTTGGTCGACTTTGAATTTTAAAATTTGTAATGGGTGACGTGCAACATCTAGCTCGTTACCATCTTCATCCCAAATTTGTCCAACTGTCATTTTGAACGTTTCGATATTTGGTCCGAAGAATTCAATTGTATCACCTGGTTTGAAGTAGTTACGCTGCTCCATCGTCACCATTTGCGTTTCCGCATCATAGTCCATTACAAAGCCTGCGAAATCCCACTTCATTTTATGTGAGTGGAAACCGAACATTTGCTGTTTGTAACTTGGCTCACCT
Source organism: Solibacillus palustris (assembly GCF_022549215.1). Classification (GTDB taxonomy): domain Bacteria; phylum Bacillota; class Bacilli; order Bacillales_A; family Planococcaceae; genus Solibacillus; species Solibacillus daqui. Next base: position 77,240 of record NZ_JAKZFC010000003.1, read on the forward strand.
TCGAAGAATGAAGAAGCTGTTGCGCGATTTGCACAACGCGCTAATTCTTCTAACCATTCTTTTTGGAATGAGAAGTTTTCTGGGTCAGCACAGTATGCGTCAATTACTTTACGATATACCGAAACAACTGTTGCAACGTAGTGAATTGATTTCATACGCCCTTCTACTTTTAATGAATCAATGCCCAACTCAATCATGTGAGGAATAGATTCGATTAATTTTAAGTCTTTTGGACTCATCGCAAATGGTGCTTCACCTTCGTTAAATAACGCTACTTCTTCACCGTCTTTTTCTTCGTAAAGATCATAGTCCCAACGACAAGATTGGCAGCAGCCGCCACGGTTTGAGTCACGTGCTGTCATGTGGTTCGATAATGTACAACGACCAGAGTATGCAATACACATTGCACCGTGCACGAATGCCTCGATTTCAATGTCTACTTCCTCTTTCATTTTACGCATTTCTTCGCCGCCAACTTCACGTGCCAGTACAACACGCTCTAAACCTTCGTCTTTCCAATACTTAACCGCTTTCCAGTTTGAAAGTGATTGCTGTGTAGAAAGGTGGATTTCTAAAGAAGGAGCTGCCTTTTTACAAGTTTCGATAATTAACGGGTCGGCTACAATAATCCCTTTAACACCAGCACCTTCAATTGATTGTAAATATTCTTCAAGCCCGTCCATATTTTCATTGTGAGCGAAAATGTTTGTTGTAACGTAAATCACTGCGCCATATCGGTTGGCAAACTCTACGCCTTCTTTCATTTCTTCAATTGTGAAGTTTCCTGCGTTTGAACGTAGACCGAATTCTTGACCGCCGATGAATACAGCGTCTGCGCCGTAATGTACGGCAACTTTTAATTTTTCTAAGCTTCCTGCTGGTGCTAATAGCTCAGGTTTTTTCGTAATCACTGTTTTTCCGTTAATTGTTTCACGGATTTTTTCGTTTTGAATTAACTGTAGCATGATGCCTTCGTTCTCCTTCCTAGTAAACTGTTTCTTTGTAGATGAAGCCAGTATCCAGTGGACGTAACGCCGGCTGAATTGCCTCTACTTGCTCGAATAATTCAGATTTGATTTCATCGTATGCATCTTCACCTTGTTCAAAGTACGTATCAATTGCTGTACGGTAAAGTGACGCCACTTTGACAACATAGTCGAATGATTGTAAGATGCCATCGATTTTTAATGAATCAATGCCTGCTTCGAATAATTCGTTCATTTCTTCGATAATACACATATCATTTGGAGAATATATGTGCGTACCGTTCATGTCTTCATAAATTGGGTATTTATTTTTACGTTCTTTGTCATGTATGAACATGTTTTTATTGTCTTTACGATTTTCGATTTCCATCGCTTGATCGCGGTATAAGAAATAGTTGCCTAAAAGGGAACGCTTTGATTGGAACATGCATGTCATACCGTGCACTTGCACTTCGATTTCATGTTTTGTGTTTTCTTTAATATCTAGCACTTCGTCAACAGAAAGCTCACGTGCTAATACACCACGTTTACTTCCGCGCTCACCCCAATAGTTTACTTGGAACCAGTTTGTTGCTGTTGTTTCTGGGTTCCAATGTAATGGAATTGTTATGCCTAATTCGCGAACCGCTACGATTACCGCTGGATCACCAAAGATTAGCGCATCAACACCAATTCGTTGCATTTCTTGTAAATACACGTCTAGCGCTTCTAAACGATCATTATGGAATAAAACATTTACCGCTACATATACTTTTTTACCTGCAGCATGTATAAGCTTCGTTGCTTCTTCTACTTGTGCTACTGTAAATTCTCCAGCTAAACGTAAGCCAAATTTTTGTTCACCAATTACAAAAGCATCTGCACCTGCATCAAGTAATGCTGCAACATGCTCAACCGATTGTGGTGTTACTAATAATTCTGGTTTTTTCACACTAATCACCTCTTCAAACATATTAACAAACCATCACCAACTGGGAAGAACGCACTTGTATAATCAGGGTGCGCCATAATCCAATCGGAAAATGTTTTTAAATTTCGAATCATCGTTCTTTTTCTTCTCGGTACTTCTTTTATATCTAAATCTGAAAGCCCGTGCATATACATATTATCGATATACAAAACGCCACCCGATGGAACGAGCGGTGCATATTTTTCGAAAAACTTCATGTATTGCCCCTTTGCCGCATCAATAAAAACAGCATCAAAAGTAGGTTGAATGGATTCCACATCTACTTCTAACGCATCGCCCTCTATGACTTGTATACGGTCTTTTACCTGTGATCTTGCAATGAATTGTTTCGCATATTGTACACGTGACACGTCACGTTCAATTGTGACAATTTGGCACGTTGGTAATGCTTGTGCCATACGCATTGCTGAATAACCAATCGCTGTCCCAATTTCTAAAATCGATTTCGGATTTTGAATGCGCAGTAGCTGATTTAATGACTCAATACCAGCAAGCTGCATAATTGGTACATGATTCTCCTCTGCAAAGCGTTCCATTTCTAATAATAATTCATCACGTTCAGGAATGAAGGAAGCAATATAAGCATCTGATAATTCCATTCGTCTATCTCCCTTTACGTGTAGTTTTGTGCTCACATCTTTTCATTTAAAAATCACATTTCGTACCAGATAGCGTGAAATGATGCCTTTTCTTATGTGGATTTCCTTGAAAAATTATACTTCCCAATCCACTAAAAAAAGACGAAACGAAAGATGTTTGCGCCTACAAGCTTATTTATATAAGGACAAAAAATCACAATTTATGATAGCACGAAAAGAATAGGAATGCGAATAATCTTTACTAAAATCCACCTTTAGACGGAAATATCTATCACATTTTGACGAAGTTACGACTAGATTTTTCGAGTTAATTCGATAATTACCTTTATATATGTGAGCTTTCACTGCGGGATTTATCTTCATTTAACTACGAAATTGCTCTAAAAACAAAATTAGCGATTATCTCTACTTTCATAAAAAGTGAGAGATAATCGCTAATTAAATATAAATTCTTTTAAATTTTTTTCTAACTTAACGTAAATATTTTTCAATATTCGCTAAATGCTCATCATACGATTTAGCAAAGTGATTTGTTCCTTCTTTATCTGCTAAGAAGTATAGATAATCCGTTTCAGTTGGATTTAATGTCGCTTCAATTGATGTTTTCCCAGCACCAGCAATTGGGCCTGGAGGTAGACCAACATTTACATACGTGTTATAAGGATTTTTCACTTCTAAATCTTCATACAGCACGCGGTCTTTATGCGAACCTAACGCATAAAGCACAGTTGGGTCGGTTTGAAGTGGCATATCAATTTTCATTCGATTGTAGAATACACTCGCTATCGTTTCACGGTCTGTTTGAGCAGTTGCTTCCTCTTCAAGTAGAGAAGCAAATGTTAAAAACTCATGAACCGACATTTCTTTTTCTGCTAAAATTGTTGTGTATTCAGACACAATTGTATTCATAGACGATAGCATCGTTTTTATTACATCGTCAAGCGTAGGGTCTTTCTCAAAAAATGGATATGTCGCTGGATATAAGTAGCCTTCTAATGCATAACGAACATTCTCTTTTAAAATATCTTCTGTAAGTAATTCGGGATACTCTGTCATCATTTGTTCGATAAATGATTGATTTGTCACACGTTCCATGAATTTCTCAGCGCTATGTGATGTATTTTTTTCTACAACATTAGCAATTTGTTCTAATGTTAACCCTTCAGGTACTGTCATCGTAAACACAGGCTCTCGATAGACACGGCCCGTTTTTAAACTTTCGATAATTTCATCAAGCGTCATTGATTGTGTTAATGAATAATTACCTGCTTGGAAATCAGATTCGTTTTTAAATTTCGTATAATATTTAAAAATGCTCGCATCTTTAATAATACCTTTTTGCTCTAAAATACTCGAAATTGATGTAATGCCTGAACCCATCGGAATTTCCACTTCAATTTTTTTGTTTGATTCTGGGTCCACTGGCTCTAATGCCGAAGTGATATAATTATAGCTTGAATAACCCGCAATTGCGATGACAATAAGAACGACAAGCGCGATGATCCCAACAATTTTTCGCACGGTTTTCACCTCTCCTTTACGTTCCTTCATTTTCTTGAACATTTCTTGCTTTGAATTTTCATCTAGCACGGGAGTCCCCCCTCTTTCTCTTTCATTATGATACATAAATTTAAGCTTTCATACAATAATTGGCGTTAAATTGATAAATTTATTCTCGTAAATGAAGACGAATAAATATATTTTGAGGTTCAAACAAAAAAAGATATGCTAAAAGTTTTTCAACTTTCAACATATCTCGAATTCATATCACTTTTGTATTAGTTTTGTGCCAATGAATTTAGGACATCTTCCACCATTGCCCATTCTTCATCTGTTTCGATTGGTAATAAGTCCGCTACTTCACCGTTATCCCCAGCAATATAAGCTGAAGCGAATACTTCCTCGAGCTGTGGCTCGTCATCTTCTAGAATCGCATAGAATAAATAGCTTTTCCCTGCATTGTCGAAGCGGTGTAAAATTTGGCACATAATTTCTTCGTCTTCTTCATTTAAAATTGTGAAGTAATTAGCTTGGTCTGTACCAAATTCAGCTAATACTGTATTCATCACTTCTTCAACCATTGCCCACTCTTCATCCGTTTCGATGTCCGAAAAATCCGCCATTTCGCCATTTTCGTCTAGCTCGTAGCGCAATGCTGAAATCCCCGCATCTTCATCGCCCACTAATGAGAATAATACGTATGAATGATCGTCTGAATCAAATGTGAATACAACACGGCATTGTTGTTCGCCGCCATCTTCTTTTTGTAAAATGAACATATTTTCTTCCATTATTTTTTCCTCCTAAATGATTGAGAGTTGTTCAAAAAGTAATATCTTTTACACAGCGCCCAAATCAAAAATTAATGATTCATTGAAGGTAGAGATCGCAATTAAAGGGGAATTGCTAAAATCAACTCATGTGAAAACGCATTCACGACCCGTAATGTGCTGACCTTCATCTTCGGCGAAAAGGGATTGTCTAGAAAACACTTTCCAGACAATCCCTTTGTTTTTCGAATAAATTATTCTTCGCCTAATTCGTCTTCGATTTGATTTAATACTTCTTCAATTAAATCCCATTCTGCTTCAGTTTCGATAGGCGTTAATTCGCCATCTTCACCATTTTCAGCTGGTGCGAACGCTGATGCAAAGATTTCTACAGCACCATCTTCATCTTCTTCAGCACCTACTAAAGAATAAAGCACGTAAGATTTACCGAACTCTTCTGATTCAAATGTGTGTAAAATTTCGCAAAGTTGCTCGTTACCGTTATCGTCTACTACTGTAATGTGGTGTTGTTGTTCTGACATAATTGTCACCTCTTCATAATATTTAGGCAATACCTATTATTGCTCAACTCATTATACATAAAGCTTCCTGTATTCAGTACAAAAAAGCCTCATTTTAAGCAATTTTTATTTCTACCTTAAAAGGATATAAGGCAAGAAATGTTTAATTTCGGCTGTCTAAATAACCTTGTAAGATCATGACAGCCGCCATTTTATCAATGACCTGTTTACGTTTTTTACGGCTTACATCTGCTTCTAGTAACACGCGCTCAGCAGCCATCGTTGTTAAACGCTCATCCCACAGCTTCACGGGGAACCCAAATGTATCTTCTAATAACTTTTTATAGTTTTCAGAAGCTTCCCCACGAGGACCAACTGTATTATTCATGTTTTTTGGATAGCCGACAACAAATTCTGTGACATTGTGCTCTTTTGTAAGTTCTTTAATGCGTTCAATGCCGAATTCACCTTCAGCTTCATTGATTTTTACAGTTTCAATTCCTTGCGCTGTCCAACCAAGTGCATCACTAATTGCCACTCCGATTGTTTTTGAGCCAACGTCTAAACCCATAATTTTCATTATTCCGCCTCAGTATTCTTTCTAATATAAAATTTCACGAGCTCCTCTAATATTTCATCACGCTCGAGCTTGCGGATTAAATTACGCGCGTCTTGGTGGCGAGGGATGTATGCCGGGTCACCAGATAATAGATAACCTACAATTTGATTTGTTGGATTGTAACCTTTTTCTTCTAGAGACGTATACACCTTCAACATCACTTGCTTTACTTCTTGTTCCATTGACTCTTCAGGAAAACTGAATTTCATTGTTTGATCGAAAGAACTCAAGACCAGCACCTCGCTTTCAGCAATAGGGAGACGGCATTAGACCCCTTCTCCATTTTTACTATTATAACTTATTCAAGCAAGCACTTCAAATATGCTTCGAGTAAATTTTCAAACTTATAAAGATTTCACGTGTTCATATACATTTGCTAGAGCTTCATCTAATTTAGAAGCATCTTTTGCACCAGCCATCGCCATATCTGGACGACCGCCTCCCTTACCACCGCAAGCTTCTGCTACTAATTTTACGATGTTACCAGCATGGTAGTTACCACCAACAATATCTTTCGTTACACCAGCACATAGCATTACTTTATCACTATCTGATGCACCAAGTACGATAATTGCTGATGACATTTTTTCTTTTAAATCATCCATCATTTGACGTAATTGATTATTATCTTTCGCTTCAACGCGTGTCGCAAGTACGGTTACATCACCGATTTGTTGTGCTGCATCTAATACTGCGCCCGCTTGTGCGTTAGCGATTTTTTGTGATAACGAATCATTTTCGCGTTGTAATTCTTTATAATCCGCTTGAAGTGATGCTACGCGTGTTGCTACATCTTTTGGATTTGCTTTTAATAAAGTTGCTGCTTCGTTTAGAATTGCTTCTTCCTCTTTAATTGCTTCATATGCAGCTTTACCTGTTACCGCTTCGATACGACGTGTACCAGCACCGATACCACCCTCAGAAACAATTTTGAAAATACCAATTTCAGAAGAACGGCTCACGTGTAAACCACCGCAAAGTTCGATTGAATAATCTGAAACTGCTACTACGCGGACGACATCACCGTATTTTTCACCGAATAATGCCATTGCGCCCATTGCTTTTGCTGAATCGATATCCATTTCTTGAATAACAACTTCGATATCTTCCCAAATCTTTTCGTTTACCGCGCGCTCTACTTGTGCAAGCTCTTCTTTTGTTGCCCCACCGAAGTGAGAAAAGTCGAAACGTAAACGATCTGGACCTACATAAGAACCAGCCTGTGCTACGTGGTCACCTAACACATCTTTTAGAGCGCGGTGCATTAAGTGTGTCGCTGTATGATTTTTCAGGATTAATTTACGTTTTGCTTCGTCAACTTTAGCCGTTGCCGTGTCTCCAACGTTCATTTCACCAGATTCAACAACAACTGTGTGTAATGGTTGCCCGTTTGGTGCTTTTTGTACATCTTTTACGATTGCTTTGAATGTATCTGATTCAATAACACCTGTATCAGCTATTTGACCACCCATTTCAGCATAGAATGGCGTTTCAGATAAGATAACAAGTGCTTCTTGGCCTTCAGAAGCTGTGTTTGTTTCTTGTCCGTTAACAACAATTGCAGCCACGTTACCTTGTATTTCATATGCATTGTAAGTAAACGTAGATGCTTGTTTTAAGTTTGATAATACTTCATTTTGGACTTGCATTGAGTCCACGTCTACACGTGCATTACGAGCGCGTTCTCGTTGCTCTTCCATTGACGTCTCGAAACCAGCATGGTCAACTTTCATGCCTGCTTCTTCCGCGTACTCTTCTGTTAATTCCACTGGGAAACCAAATGTGTCATAAAGTTTGAATGCATCGCTACCCGGGATAACTGTTTCACCTTTTTCTTTTTGTATTTCAATGACTTCTGAAAGAATTGCTAAACCACCATCTAATGTTTCGTGGAAGCGATCTTCTTCGTTTTTAATCACACGTTGAATGAATTCTTGTTTTTCTGTTACTTCTGGGTAGAAGTCTTGCATAATCGCACCAACTGTTGGCACTAATTTGTACATAAATGGCTTATCGATACCAATTTGTTTTGCATAGCGTACCGCACGACGTAGTAAACGACGAAGTACATAACCACGTCCTTCGTTTGAAGGTAATGCACCATCACCGATTGCGAATGCTACTGTACGGATATGGTCAGCAATAACTTTGAATGGTGTGTTAATATCTTCCGCTGAACCGAAAATTTCTTTTAAGTCTACTTCACCTGGACGTTTGTATTTACGGTTTGCAAATTCTTCTGTTTTTTCGATAATTGGCATGAATAGGTCTGTATCAAAGTTTGTTGGTACGTTTTGTACAACCGAAACGATACGCTCTAGACCCATACCTGTATCAATATTTTGCTTTGGTAGTGGCGTGTAAGTGCCATCTGGATTGTGGTTAAATTGAGAGAACACAAGGTTCCAAATTTCTAAGTAACGCTCATTTTCGCCACCTGTGTATAGCTCTTCTTCAGGTGCACCAAATGCATAAGCTTCACCACGGTCATAGAAAATTTCAGAGTTTGGACCAGATGGACCTTCACCGATATCCCAGAAATTCCCCTCTAAACGAATTAAACGCTCAGCAGGAATGCCAATTTCGTTATGCCACACATCATAAGCTTCTTGGTCTTCAGGGTGTAGCGTTATCGATAATTTTTCAGGTTCAAAGCCCATCCATTTCGGATCCGTTAAAAATTCCCAAGCATAGTGAATTGATTCTTTTTTGAAATAATCACCAATTGAGAAGTTTCCTAACATTTCAAAGAAAGTATGGTGTCGCGCTGTTTTACCTACATTTTCAATATCGTTTGTACGAATTGATTTTTGAGCATTTGTAATACGTGGGTTATCTGGAATAATACGACCATCGAAGTAAGGCTTTAATGTTGCTACCCCTGAGTTAATCCATAATAATGATGGGTCATTGATAGGTACAAGTGGCGCTGAAGGCTCAACGTGGTGGCCTTTTTCTTTAAAGAAATCCAGGTATAAACGACGAATTTCAGATCCTGTCATTGTTTTTGTTGTCATGTGTTTTTCCTCCTAATATTGTTGAGTTGACGATGAATTTACCAATAAAAAAAAGCCTCCATCCCAGGTAAAGGGACGAAGACTGTTATCTCGTGGTACCACCCTAATTTATAATGCAAAATGGCACTATATCTCAGATGCTTGTAACGTAAGCACACGTCAGGGATTAGCTGCACTCTGGAGTAGCTTTCGGTAATATTTCATGGAGATTATTTCAGCCGAGGAATCTCTTTCTAATACATGAATATTATTACGTACTTATTCCATCATCGTTTTCATTTTTATTCTTTGTTCATTATAAATAAAATGACAACGTACTGTCAATTGTCACTTATTAATAATCAAAACGTTTTTTCGTCAACAGAATAATAAATACAGCAGGTACCGTAAAGATTAGCATACCTAAAAAGGCTAAGCCTGGTTCAATTTCATAAAGCATCCCACCAAGCAATGTTAAAAGTGCCGCGCTTAAGCTCATTGCTAATGCAGAATACAGCCCTTGCGCATTAGGAATTTGCTCTTTCGGTAAAGTTTTTGAAATATATTGAATAAACGCATAATGTGCCATTGCAAACGACAAGGCATGTAGCGCTTGCGACACGACAAACATCGGCATATTTGGGAACAAATAAATGAGCAACCAACGCACTGTCGAGCCTATTGCAGCTAGCAACATAAGCGAAGAAGGCTTCCATTTCGTTAAAAACGTATCGGCCTTTAAGAAATATAAAATTTCAAAAAGTACCGCGACATTTAAAATCATCCCAATATAAAATGCATTGACGTTTAAATTCTGTAAATAAATATAGCTATAATTGTAGTACGAAGCATGTGCTCCTTGCAATAAAATGACAACTATTAATACCCCTGCAAAACTCTTTACCTTGAATAAGCTTTTCATCGATAACACTTTTGTATTTTCAGGCTTTGGTATAACGCTTAAAATTTGTGGAGCTGGCATTAATTGAATCGCAAATAATGCGGTTAATCCAAAAATCATCGTCCATAAAATTGTTTGTTCACCGTAGACACCCGTTAACATACTAATTATTAAAACAGCCACAACGTACCCAAACGAACCAAGTGATCGTGCTTTCCCGTAATGGATTTGTCCATGTTGCATTAATGTAGCAGCACTACTTTCCATAGCAGGTAATAATGCTGGATAAAACATGCTAAATAACATTGTAATAATAAACAATCCGACAAAAGAATCTACCGGGATATATAATACCGTCACAATTAACGAAGCTAACGTAAAAAATATTAATACACGTTTATTACTCATAATTTTAGAGACGTAAGGGAAAATAAACATAGTCGAAAACGCACGAGCTACTAATCCGAACCCCATAATTTCACTTGCTTCTGAAACTGAAACTCCTTTATCATTTATCAGCCAGCCTGTCCAATAGGCAATAAAAATGCCCCATGTTGCAAAAAACATAAAGAAGTTTTTCGCTAACCAACGTTGTTGATTCATACAAAACCTTCCTTTTTCTAATTTCTATTATGTTGAATATTAGCACGATACCCATTACAATACTGTGAGATATCTCATATTTTCTGTTTAGGAGTTGCATTATTTATTGAAAAAATTAGCATATGATGAAGCGATTTATTATATAAACAAGTACCCCATTTCGCAATATTTTTCATTTGATATTACCCCATTTATTCATGTGTATGAGTTTGAAAAGGGCGAATTTATATTCCAAGAGCAATCACACCCCGAAGCGTTATACTACATGATTGAAGGGAAAGCAAAGCTATACATAACACATAAAAACGGGAAAATTTCTTTAATCGAATTTTTATCTTCTCCGACGTTTATGGGTGAAATCGAATTATTAAACGAGGCACGCTATTCAAAAGGCATACAAACTGTTACGCAAACCATTTGCCTTGCCATTCATTTCCGCGATGTAAAAGACAAGCTACTCGCCGATCCCGTTTTTTTAAAAATGATTTGTCTGTTTTTAAGCTCAAAAACCATGAAAATAACTGCCAGGTATACTCAAAATCAAGCATATCCTCTTGAAAATCGACTCGCTTCTTTTATCTTATTGACTTCTGACAATGATTTTTACAAAGAAAAACATACCGAGGTATGCGAATATTTAGGAATATCTTACCGCCATCTATTATTTGTCCTTGCAAAGTTTACAGAGGAAGGCTATTTAACAAAGAATAACCGTGGCTATATTTTAAATGACCGAAAAACACTCGAACAATTGGCTGTAGAAATACAGTACTAGAAGACAAAAAATCCAGTAATTTCTTCAAATTTATAAGAAGAAATTACTGGATTATATTTAGATTCATAACGAGCATTTTTCAATACAAAATTTGGAACAAAATGCATTTATCTAATAGAATCCGTTCTGCTACGCTACGGGGGACGCTTTCCTGAGGGCGTGGCTGCAACTAACTTTTATGTGCCTCTTACGGTGGCACATAAAAGTGGATTTTCCGCACACGCTTAATCCTCTAGGAGTCGCCCCCTTCACTTCGCGGCACTCTACTATAAAGTTAAAATTGGTTTCTAATACAAAGAATTTGGATAAAGTGTGCTGATTGAAGCTCTGTTGTTGAAATGAAGTCTAAGGATGTTTTTACTTTGACGCAATAAAAGTAGCTAATTTTATTGTGGTAGCTAACTTTTAATCAAAGATACAATATTTTGAATAAAGCGTAATATTTTATTCATCACCGCCGCCTCGCGATAGCGCAAGCGGCAACATTGGACTCTTTTACCTTTATTAAAACGTACCATTTTAATTTGGCGGGCCTTGCATACGGCATTAAAGACAGTAGTAAAGGGAAATTCTAAAACAATATTTAGAATTTCCCTTTGCGCCGAGGAGAGTAAAATCGAGATTTTACTCCCCACAGAAGCAGTCATGCGACTGTCGCTTCGCTTTCGTCGCAGAAGTTAAAGCCAACCTAGACGGCGGTTGGTTTTAGCTTTGCCGTAGCCCGCCAAAACTAAGTAACACCGAACTAAATCCATTTTTTTAGTAAGTTTACTCAATGTTAGTTTAGAAAGGATTTTCACTCTAATCATTGTAATCATATGGTGAAATGCCTTCCATACCAATCAATGGATGGATATAGGGCGCTGTTTCCGTTGTTAAATTGCTTGGTAATACTTCACCAATTTTATGTGATTCTGCAGTATTTAATAATCCTAATTGTTCTGTGGCAGATTGTTTTGCTGTTTGTTCCTGTTTAAGTTCCATAGTTGATGAGGGCTTTTCTTGTGACACCGCTTCGATAACTTCTGTCGTTAATGTTGGATTTAAACGTGCCTTTAATGTTGTAAAACGCATTAAATCATCTGTTGTTGCTAATCCTTTAGCTAGCACATCTGGTTCTCCACATAAAATTAAGAAGTTTTTTGCACGTGTAATACCAGTGTACAGTAAATTTCGTCGTAGCATTTTCGCATAACCACGCACAACTGGCATAATAACAGTTTGGAATTCTGAGCCTTGTGATTTATGGATTGAGCAGCAGTAAGCAAGCGTAATTTGATTTAAATCTGGTCGCTGATACGTTACTTCAATGCCTTCATAAGAAACAACAAGTAAATCCTGCTTTTCGACCGTTTCCTTCGCTCGAATGATTGCAATAACTTCACCCATATCCCCATTAAATACATTGTTTTCAGGTTGATTAACAAGTTGTAACACTTTATCACCAATACGGTAAATAGTGTCCCCAAAGACGAGTTCTTTTCGTGTGCCATCATTCGGATTAACAAGCTCTTGAATTTCTTTATTTAAGTTATCAATACCTGCTGGCCCTTTATACATTGGCGCGAGCACTTGAATGTCACGAATTGCCTGACCTTTAGACATGGCTCCCTTCACTACTTGTGTGACAACACTCGTTACTTGGCTAGCAGCTGCTTGAATAAAAGAGCGATCGGATGTTTTCACAGTTAAACTTTCTGGCATAATGCCCTTTTTAATTTGATGAGCCATTTCAATAATTGTTGAGCCTTCCGCTTGACGATAAACATCGGTTAATTCAACTATAGGAATTTGTTGCGAACCGAGTAAGTCTTTTAATACTTGCCCTGGTCCCACAGGAGGTAGCTGGTCTTGGTCACCTACAAAAACTACTTGTACATCTTCATGCAACGCTTTTAATAGTTGATGCGCCAACCACGTGTCAACCATCGACATTTCATCAATAATAATTAACCGCCCAACAACCTCACGTCCTGTTTCTTCATCTTTTTCCTGTCCGTTAAAACCTAATAAGCGGTGAATCGTCATCGCAGGTAATCCTGTTGATTCGGCTAAACGTTTTGCTGCACGTCCTGTTGGAGCAGCAAGTACGATTGGAAATGGCTCGTCTTTTTCTACATATGTTTTGGGATTTAAAGATAAACCATGTAGTTCTGCATACACTTCCACTAAACCGCGCACAACGGTCGTCTTCCCTGTACCAGGTCCGCCCGTTAATATCATGACGGCAGAATTAAGTGCTGTTTCAATTGCTTGTGCCTGTGTCGGAGCGTATGTCACCTCGTATTGCTCTTCAATATCGCCAATTGCTTTTCGGATTTCGTCACGAGAAAAATTTTGTGCTAGCTTATTTTTTTCTTTTAGCTCAATAATTTTACTAGCGATTCCTACTTCACTAAAATAGAGCGTAGGTAAATACATGCGTGTTTCTTCACCGCAAATTTTCGACTCTTCACGCATTTCAATTGCCGCTTGTGAAATCGCCTCATACGGAATTTCAATACGCTGACTTTGTTCAAGCATTGCCTTTACTTGAGGAAGCACAATTTCTGCTTCCAAATAAACATGCCCCTCCGATAAAGCCGCATTTGTTAGCACATGAAAAATCGCCGCTTTTATCCGGTCTGGATGATTGCCAGTAATGCCAAGCTTAGCACCAAGTTCATCCGCGCGAATAAAACCCACCCCGTCTACTTCTTCAATAAGACGGTACGGATTTTCAGTAAGTAGCGAAATCGTTTCCTCTCGATACGCTTGATAAATTTTCATCCCTAGCTGTGGGCCGAATCCCCATTCATTGAGACGTACCATTACACGCTCTAAACCTAGATTTTCTTCTATCGTTTGACGAATATGCAATTTTTTTTCTGATGAAAGTCGTGGTACCGCATCGAGCGCTGATGGGTCTTCTAAAATTTTCGTTAATGCATCGAGGCCAAGCTTTTCGACAATCGTCTCTGCTGTTTTGCGTCCAACACCTGTAAATAAATCACTCGATAAATAATGCACAATACCTTGCTCTGTTGTCGGCACTTCTTTTTCAAAGGTATCAATTTGAAATTGTACCCCATATTTTGGATGTGTTTTCATTTGCCCTTTAAAACGGTAGAGCTCATCTTCAGCTAATTTTGGAAAATAGCCAACAACAATAATTTCTTTTTCTTCAAATTGAATATTTGTTTCTTGAATTTTGACACGAATAATGGAGTACATATTCGTTGCATTATGAAAAATTGTTACTATTGGGCGACCTAAAATAAAGTTTTTATTTAGCTCAAACAAATCTAGATTTTCCGCCATTTTCATGTCACACCTTCTTTTTAATCGTATCGTCATTTTACCATAGGATGCCTATACTGTCTTTGCATTGCTAAATCTCCGATGCGTCTGATTTTTCTATTAATTTCAGTTATTAAAATGGTATGATAGAAAATAATTATTGAAAGTAAAGGTAGTGAAAACATGCAATTTAGACCATGTATTGACTTACATGATGGCAAAGTCAAACAAATCGTCGGCAGCACGCTCGGCTATCAAGATAAAGAGATTGTAGAAAATTTTACATCCGAGCATGATTCCTCATATTATGCATCATTATTTCAGCAACATAAATTAACAGGTGGACATGTCATAATGCTTGGCCCTGGCAATGTAGAAGCAGCAATTCGCGCATTACAAGCGTATCCAAACGGCTTGCAAATTGGCGGTGGTATTACCGCTGACAATGCAACGAAATATATTGAGGCCGGCGCATCACATGTCATCGTGACCTCTTATATTTTTCATGATGGGATATTAGATATAGCGCGCCTCGAAAAATTAGTACAAGCTGTCGGCAAAGAAAGATTAGTCATTGATTTAAGTTGTCGCAAGCGTGATGATAAATGGTTTGTTGTAACCGACAAATGGACGAAATTCAGTGATTTTGAAGTAAATGCCCAATCGATTCAGCAAATTGAGAATTATTGTGATGAGTTATTAATTCATGCGGTTGACGTGGAAGGCAAACGCAGCGGTATGCAAGAGGAGCTTGTTCGTGATTTAGCGCAGTGGACTTCGATCCCAACTACGTATGCTGGTGGTGTACGTTCGCTTGAGGATTTAATAAAATTCAAATCAATCGCAAATGGTAAACTTCATGTAACAATCGGCAGTGCATTATCAATTTTTGGTGGCGATTTAGATTTCCAAAAGGTTGTAACGTATTGTAAGTAATCTATGAAAGAGAATTGGCTCATCCTCGACGAAAAGGAATAGTCCAGGAAATACTTCCCGGACCATTCCTTTTTTTACAAGTTCGCCATTAAACGCTTGGCAATCATTTGATATTCTTCAGGACCAATACCCGGTGCAAATTCTTCAGGTAGTTCATGTAAATCTGGAATTTTCGCTCCCTTTGGTGTGCCCTCCTCCACAATGAGCGGAGCGTTCGTCAACGGATGCGTTCCTTTCCAAATCTTATCAATATCCTTATAATCCCCAACATAATTCCATGTAAAGAGTACATTTCCATAGCCGCGCTCTTCGTATTTTCTTGCCTGATCAAACACATGGTTATCAAGATTTGGAATTGGTAGCATTTTTGTGACATCAAGCCCTGTCGCCATTTCAATAGCTTTAGCATATGCCACTACATGAACACCACCGCGCACAAGTAAATAACCAATCATTTCACGTGCGGTTGGGTGATCGGTCATCTCAAACACACGCATTTTATGAGTACGCGCTCCGCATTCTAAGAAAAAATTATGCAGTAAATCAAGCACTAAATTCCCACTAGAAAACACATTTTCCCCTGTCCAAGGCTTCCCCATTGAATCCATTGGTAAAGACGTTTGTGCAGCAGCAATAAAGCTTTGTGTATTCCGCATGTTTTTTGCATTTTGCAGTGGCGCCACATTCGGTACACCTGAAAACGAGCTATCTTTATTAAGTAAATTAATCGTATTCGCTACAAGCTCTACGTGGCCAAACTCCTCTGCCGTAATACTTGCAACTAAATCATAAAAAGGCTTTAGCTTCTTTTTGCCACGAAAATTAAACGACTGATACATATAATTATTAAGTGTCGACATTTCGCCGAACTTTCCACCTAATAATTCTTGAACTGCACTCGCCGCATTGGCGTCACCATACTCCACTTGCGGCAATTCAATTAACAAACGATTAACGCGTTGAAACAAACTTGCACCCCTCCCACTTAACAAAACATATGCCAGTAGAAGTAGCGCTATTCCTTAGTCTTTGCGATTTACAAACGGCGTTATCCAAACAATTTGATCAATACGAATGTAAAAAGGCGTTCGGCATACATCTAGTAAAATATAATCTGGACAGACAGCTGCTAAAACACCTTGCTGAACATGATTACCTGTTTGCTGCACAGCGACCATTTGCCCTAAATAATGCTGTATTGCTTCCAACCAATACGCATTTGAATAATTATTCATTTGAACCAAAAAATCACTCCTTTAGTTGCATATCCTACAATATGCACAAAAGGAGTGATTCGTTCATCTCTTATTATTTTGCCTTAGATTCAACAATAATTGTAACAGGTCCATCATTTACAAGTGCGACATCCATCATTGCACCAAAAATGCCTGTTTCGACATGTAAGCCATATGTTGATAACTCATTATTAAACGCTTGCCATAGAGGTTCTGCTTGCTCTGGACGTGCTGCAGAGGCAAAGCTTGGACGTTTCCCTTTGCGTGTATCCGCATATAACGTAAATTGTGATACGGATAAAATGGCACCGTCTACTTCATGGATAGCTCGATTCATTTTGCCATCTTCATCTTCCCAAATACGTAAATCAGCAATTTTTTTTGCGACATATTGAATATCTTCTAATGTATCGCTATGTGTGATACCTACTAATAGCACATAGCCTTTGTCAATCGCGCCGGTAATTTGACCATCTACTGTGACAGAAGCCTGCTTTGAACGTTGTAATACTACTCGCATGTGATACCCTTCAATCTATTAATTAATAACGCGCTGTACAGAATAAATATCCGGCAGCTGCTTAATTTTTTCTACGACTTTATGCAGTCCTGAAATATTCGAAATCGCAATCGTTAAATGAATCGTTGCAATTTTATCACGATCAGCACGACCCGTTACTGCTAAAATATTCGTCTTTGCCTCACTTACGGCATGCATGACATCATTTAATACCCCTGGACGATCAAACGCAGAAATTTCAATATCTACTGGATATTCTTTACGCGTTTGAGTTGCGGCATTTTCCCACTCTACTTCAATTAAGCGTTCCATATTGCCATCCTCTTGAATATTAGGACAATCTGCGCGGTGAACGGAAACACCTCTACCTTTCGTAATAAAGCCAACAATTTCATCACCTGGCACTGGTGTGCAGCAACGAGATAGACGGATTAATAAATTGTCGATGCCTTTAACGATTACACCGGATTCAGTACGTTTTTTCGGTGCATTGCTATTCATATTTTTGACGATTTTTTCAAGCGCTTCTTCTTGTTCACGCTCTTTACGCATTTTTTCTGCAAGGCGATTTACGATTTGCTGTGCTGTAATACCACCTACTCCAACTGCTGCATACAAATCATCTTCGTGCGTATAATTAAATTTCTCAATAACACGCTTAATATTTTCTGCTGTTAATACTTCTTTGGCGTCAAATTCTTGTGCTTTTATTTCTTTTTCAACAAGCTCTTTACCTTTCACAACGCTTTCTTCACGTACATGCTTTTTAAAGAACTGTTTTATTTTATTTTTCGCCTGTGAACTTTGTGCAATTTTAATCCAGTCACGACTTGGTCCGAATGATTGTTTTGATGTTAATACTTCAATGATATCACCCGTTTTAAGTGGTGTATCAAGTGGGACCATTTTGCCGTTTACTTTTGCTCCAATTGTTTTGTTGCCGACTTCCGAGTGTACACGGTAAGCAAAATCAATCGGGACAGAGCCAGCTGGTAATTCAATAACATCGCCTTTTGGTGAGAATACGTATACCATGTCAGAGAATAAGTCGAATTTTAGTGACTCCATAAATTCTGCGGCATTTGATGATTCATTTTGGAACTCTAAAATTTCGCGGAACCATGTTAATTTTTGGTCAATGTTTTCTACATTTCTCTCAACCGTTTTCCCCTCTTTATAAGCCCAGTGAGCCGCGATACCGAATTCAGCAATTTTATGCATTTCTTTTGTACGGATTTGCACTTCAAGCGGGTCGCCATATGGTCCGATCACCGTTGTATGCAAAGATTGATACAAGTTTTGCTTTGGCATCGCAATATAGTCTTTAAATCGTCCTGGCATCGGCTTCCACAACGTATGAATAATCCCAATAACAGCGTAACAATCTTTAATGCTACCAACCAATATTCGTACTGCTAGTAAGTCATAAATTTCATTAAACTGTTTCTTTTGCAGTGCCATTTTTCGATAAATGCTATATAAATGCTTTGGACGGCCATAAACGTCCGCTTCAATTTCAACTTCTTCTAGCTGAGAGTTAATTTCGTCCATCACATTGTCTAAATAAGCTTCACGTTCATCACGCTTTTTCTTCATTAGGCTGACGATACGGTAATATTGTTGTGGGTTTAAATAGCGTAAAGCAGTATCTTCTAATTCCCACTTCACTTTCGAAATCCCTAATCGATGTGCTAATGGTGCAAAAATCTCCAGAGTTTCTTGAGAAATTCGGCGCTGTTTTTCCGCTGGTAAATGCTTTAAAGTACGCATATTATGTAAGCGGTCTGCCAGTTTTATCAAAATCACGCGGATGTCTTGTGCCATTGCGACGAACATTTTACGGTGATTTTCCGCTTGCTGTTCTTCTTTTGACATATATTTGATTTTTCCAAGTTTCGTCACACCATCAACTAATTTTGCCACTTCTTCACTAAAGTCGTTCACTAAATCTTCTCGTGTTACTTCTGTATCTTCAACGACATCATGTAAAAAGCCCGCTGCAACCGTCTCTGGGTCCATTTGTAATTCGGCTAAAATGCCCGCGACTTGCACAGGGTGAATAATGTATGATTCTCCGGAGCTACGGAATTGCTCTTTATGTGCTTCCTTTGCCACCTCATACGCTTTTACAACAAAGGCAACATGTTCTTCATTCATATACGATTTGACCAGCTCGAATACATCTTCGGGCGCCAAAATTTGTTCTTTCGACATAGTTTGTCCACCTTGTTTTATATTTTCACGTTAAGTATAAATTCAATTGTATAAAAAATGTCTAGTAAAAGTAAAGACACGTGGGCATTTAGTTTTGCAGAAAAGCGAAATTTGTAGAATTGATGAACGGTAATTGGGGAATTTTTATCAATGTGGGCCAAAATTTGACCTATAGAAAAGGAAAATTGCGTTATGCCAGGTTTGCTTCGTGACTTTATTGTTCATGATAAACTTTATTTGAGATTATTTTTGTATGAAATGCTAAAAAATTTATTGATTTGCTTAAATTCTCGTCGCCATATCAATATACGTTTCTTGTCCATTTACAATTATATTGATTGTGTCATGTTGTGAATCACCATACGTCACTTTAAATACATTCTGTTTTAACTCATCATTTGATTGATTATAATTTTCAAACTTGATATTTAATATATTTCCTGTCAATTCTAGTTCGGCTGTAACGGTTCCTTGAGTGTGAAAAACAATATAGGCACCATATTAAATGATTTGCAATCTAAGGTCAGAGAAAATCACCTGTTGTACTTTATTAGGGATATTTTGAATTTCATTAATACTTAATTCTGACGAGGCGTAAGCTGCTAAAATCAAAATGAACAATAGCAGAGTATAACATCGTTTTTTCAATTCATACTTCCCCTTTCTATCGATGGCTATACATTATTATTCAACAAATCACTTCAAAAGCCTTCCTAACACCTCTTTAGTAATTTACAAAACAAAGAGCTATCCTTTTCTAAATCATCAAAAAACTACCCTGCACAAATGTACAGGGTAGTTGCATCTATTTAGTATTTAATTAATGCTTTAATTGGAACTTGGCTAATTTTTTGGCGACCTTTTAATTCCTCTAACTCAATTAGGAAAGCTGCACCAACTACTTCGCCACCTAATTGCTCGATTAAACGCACCGTCGCTTCTACCGTACCACCCGTTGCTAATAAGTCGTCACAAATCAATACTTTTTGACCAGGTTTTACAGCGTCTTTGTGCATTGTTAATGTATCTGTACCATATTCTAAGCCGTAATCAGCTGAGATTACTTCACGTGGTAATTTACCTGGTTTACGCACTGGTGCGAAACCGATTTCTAATGCGTATGCTACTGGGCATCCGATGATGAATCCGCGCGCTTCAGGTCCTACGATAATTTCAGCGCCAACTTCTTTAGCATATTCAACAATTTGATCTGTTGCATATTTATATGCAGGACCGTTATCCATAATTGTAGTAATATCCTTAAAGCTGATCCCTTCTTTAGGCCAGTTTTCTACTGTTGTTACATATTGTTTTAAATCCATTGTTCCTTGTTCCTCCTCAAGAACTCAATCGTTCATCAAACCATTGTTTTAATTCACTATATGTGGCATATAATAGTTTTTGCTCGAGCTCGATTTGTTTTGAACGCATTTTATATGACGGTGCTTCTGATAACTCTTTCTTCGGCGCATTGTCATTGACAGTCGTCAAACCATTCTCTATTGTAACAAATCCCAGCTCAAAAAACACTTTTGTCATAAATTTAATTACTTCAATATTTAGTCCGATATGTTGTGATAATTGTTGAATATGCTGATTCAAGTTAAAGGTCGGACGTTTTTTCAGAAAACCATAATACCATTTAAAATGATCACGTGAGGGCATACCATTAAAGTACGCTGAGTTTTTCGTGTAAAAATGTGCATATATTCGTTCTACTTTTACGGTTTGTAATAGTTCTTCCAATAGCATGATGTTTTCCGGTAAATCTAAAAGTACAATATTCTTTTTTACATCAACTAACGACACTTGGTCTGTAACGTGAACAATTTCCTTTGGAATAACTTCGGCATGTTCAATGATTGTTTGCTCCGAAAAAGCAATAAAATCCGTTTGCTCCACTGGTATTTTGGCAAGCCAATGCGCTGTTTGACTTTTCCCACGATAATCGTATAGCTGCCATTCATTTACACCTACATCTTGTATCATAAATTGTGGCTTTTTATTTCCTTGCCATTCATTAATTTGTAAATCCCCGACGAGCGATAATGCAATGCCATACGAAATTTCATCAAACAAATATCCTTTGCTAAAGCCAATTGCATCTAGTGTCGCATAGGCATCTTCTAGTTCCATTTTCAAATGGTTCTCAGCTGTGCCAATTTTACGCATTGACTTTACTTTCACCTGTTGAATCGCAAAGTTAGGCTTCGGGAATTCCGTTCCAAACGGAGCGAGCTGACGTATTTCTTCAATTGCTTCTACCGAAATTTCATTCAGATCAATTGGTACATCAATTTGAAGTTTTTGAATCAATTGTTCTTCAGTTAAACATGCACTTGCTTGTTCATGCAATCTCGTTCGAAGTTCATCGACATGTTCAATGGGCAATGTCATTCCTGCTGCCATCGGGTGTCCACCAAAATGCGGTAATATATCGCGATTTTTCGCAAGTTCATTGTATAAATGAAACCCTTCAATACTACGGGCAGAACCTTTTGCATGCCCTTTTTCACGGTCGATAGATAATACTATTGTAGGGCGATAATATTTTTCTACTAAACGCGAAGCTACAATGCCGACAACGCCTGGATTCCAACCTTCACCTGCTACGATTAATACGAGTGAATCTCGCATTGGCTCATTACTTTCAATGATTGCAATCGCTTCATCTGTAATTTCTTCAACAATTTTTTTACGCTCTATATTTTTATCATTTAGCTGTTTAGCTAGATTGTTCGCTTCTAGTTGATTTTCACTCATTAAAAAGTGAACACCCGGCTGTGCATCACCTAATCGACCAATCGCATTTAAGCGCGGACCAAAGTAAAAACCGACTGTTTCTTCGTTAATATCCTTTTGAACGGCTCCAGAAGCTTCACAAAGCGCTGGTACCCAAGGATTGTGCGAGTGCTGTAACGCCTGTAAACCGCGCTGAACCAAATAGCGATTTTCACCAACTAAAGGCACTAAATCGGCAATCGTTCCTATCGCCACATATTCAAATAAATGTTCTGGCAATTCGCCATATAAAGCATGTGCCAATTTAAATGCAACACCTACTCCTGCAAGCTCACCAAATGGGTATTGCCCCTCTGGTATGCGTGGATGCACGATGATATTAGCATCTGGTAATTCGTCTCCCGCTTCATGGTGATCAGTAATAATCACATCCATACCGAGTTCGCGTGCCAATTTGACTTGCTCAATACCACTAATTCCATTATCAACTGTAATAATTAATTGCACTCCGTCCATATGTGCTTGTCGGAATAAGTTTTCATTTGGGCCATAGCCATGCAGAAAACGATTTGGAATAACAAAATCGACATCTGCGCCTAAATCTAACAGTACATTAAGCAATACGGTTGTACTTGTAATTCCATCGGCGTCATAATCTCCATAAACTAAAATCTTTTCACCGCTATCTAATGCTTGTTCAATTCGGGCAACTGCTTGTTCCATTCCTGCCATTAAAAATGGATCATGATAGGCACTTTCATCTACCTTTAATAGCGGTGCCGCCATCTCCACTGTTTCACAGCCACGTGCAATGAGTATTTTCGCTGCAATTGTTGAAATATTTAGCTGTGATGTTAATTGATTAATAAGCTGTTCATCTGGATTTTGGATTGTCCAAAGTTTTTGTGACTGGATCATGTAAATTCACTTCCTCATGCAGTCCATTATACAAAAAAATAAGGATGTTTCCTAAGGATTCTTATTAAATTAAAAAAAGATGCTTTGCTAAATATTTAGCAAAACATCTTCTAAGGGGTTATTTTGTTAAATCTCGATTTGTTTCTAAATTATCAAGTAGTTCTTCTATTATGAATTAGAGGCACCGCGCTCTCGCAATTCAGCTTTCAATTCAAGGATTTCCTTATCCTTTTCGTTTATTAGTGTTCGCGCATTTTCTAATTCTTTACGCACTGTTTTTGTTTGGCGCTGACTGCTAAACATTCGGAATGCGGAAAAGCAAAAACTCATAATAAAACCGACTAAAACCGAGCCCAAAATTATTAAAATTAATGGCCAATATGCTTCACCAAAAACATAATCTACCGGAACTTTTTCAACATTCACTGTGGCAAAAACAGCGATAATTATTGCAAAACCAATCCCTACTACTACTGTCCATTGTTTTTTCATTACCATCACCTGCTCTAATATTATATGTCTATCCAATTATTGCTATTCCCACTTTTGAGGTTAATTCAAACAAAAAAAGGTATTCAATAAGCAAACAACTTATTGAATACCTTTTTGACTTTCTTAAATTTGTGGCTCGTCTGAACCCCATTGTTTTTTCTCTTTTTTCACAACGGCAGTACCTTTTTTGTCCATTTCACGAGACTTTAAAGTATACCAAACTTGAGCTGCGATACAAATTGATGAGTACATACCCGTTACTAAACCAATCAGTAAGGCAATTGAGAAGTTTTGAATCGATGGTGCACCTAAGAAAATAAGCGCAATGACTACAATAATTACTGTTAATACTGTATTAATAGAGCGTCCCATCGTTTGACGAAGAGATTTGTTTACGATTGTTGCAAGTTCTTCTTTAGTAGAAATCGAACCTGCACGGTCAATATTTTCACGAATACGGTCGAACGTAACAATCGTATCGTTGATTGAGTAACCAACTATCGTTAACACCGCTGCGATAAATGTAATGTCTACTTCTAAACGTAGCATACTGAAAACCACGACAATAAAGAATACATCATGTAGTAACGAAATAATTGCCCCTAGGCCCATGCGCCATTCGAAACGAACTGCTACATAAATAATAATACCCAGTGCTGCTAAAGCCAATGCATAGATGGCATTTTTCGCTAACTCTTTACCAACTGTTGCTGAAACGGTACTTAAACTTGGCTCATGACCATATTTTTCAGCTACATCAGCTTTAAAATCTAATACTTCTTGTTGAGAGAAGTCTGTTTTATAACGCATTACCGCTACATTTTGCTCTTCGCCCGAAATAACAACATCTTCATTTGCGAAGCCAATTTCATCTAAATAATCAACGACTTCTTCTTGTGTTAATGCGTTGTCTGCTAGAATTTCAACTCGTGTACCTTGAGAGAAGTCAATGCCTAAGTTTAGCTTGAACACGCCAAGAATGACGATTCCGACTACAAGAATAAGCGTTGAGAGAACATAGAACTTTTTACGGTTATGCACGAAATCAATTTTATCGAATTTCGTTGTTAAATCTAATGAAGTAATGCCTTCTTCTAGACTATGCTGTTGCGATTTGCGAATACCGAACCAAGCTGGGTTATTAAAGTAGCCACTATTTACAAGTAAACCTTGTAGCATACGTGAACCCCATACCGCTGTTACGAATGATAATAATATCGAAATGATTAATGTTGTTGCAAAACCTTTTACCGAGCTTGTACCAAAGTAGAATAATACTACCGCAGCAAGCAATGTTGTTAATTGCGCATCAATAATCGCAGATAAAGATTGCTTTGAACCTAATTTAAAGGCATCTTTGACAGAATGACCAACACGTAATTCTTCACGAATACGCTCTGCCGTTAAAATGTTGGCATCGACCGCCATACCAATACCTAACACAATGGCTGCAATACCTGGCAATGTTAATACCGCATTGATTCCGTTAAATACGATTAATACTAAGTAAGTGAATACAGTTAATGTAATAATCGAAATGAACCCTGGTAAGCGGTAGTACAGTAACATGAAAATGAAAATTATGATGACACCAACAATACCTGCTAATACGGTATCATTTAATGCATCTTCACCGAACTGCGCTCCAACAGAAGTTGAATATTTTTCAGTTAATTTAACTGGTAATGAACCTGAGTTTAAAATCGAAGCAAAATGTTTTGTTTCATCAACAGTGAAGTTCCCTGAAATCATGACATCTGTTGTATTTAATACTTGTGTTACAGAAGCTGCAGATTCAAATTTTTGCTCTTCTACAGGCTTTTGAATTTCAGCGGCATATGAATCTACGCCCTCTTCAAAGTCTAACCAAACGACTAATAAGTTATTTGGTGCACCCATACTCATAACTTTTTGTGTTACTTCAGCAAATTTCGCTGCATCTTTTAATGTTAATGTAACGATTGGACGGTTTTGATCGTCGAATGATGCCTTTGCACCACCCTCTTTTAAATCTGTCCCATCGAGTAAGATGTTGTCATTCACATCACGGAACGTTAAATTGGCCGTACTTGATAATAGCTCACGTGCAGACGATTGGTCTTCTAAACCAGCAAGCTGTACACGAATACGGTTTTCTCCTTCGATCTGAATACTTGGCTCACTAACACCGAACATGTTAATACGATTATTCAGTGCTGTTGTTGTATCAGCAAGTACTTTTTGAGTAATTTCTTGCCCTTCAACTAACGATTCAACTTCATAAAGAACTTCGAATCCACCTTGAAGGTCTAAGCCGAGTCTTACATCGTTTAAAACTTTCTGTACCGTTGTACCCATTCCCGTAAATAGCAGCGCTACTACAAGAACAAACGTAATTATACGGTTTGCTAATTTCATTAAAAAATCCTCCTCAATGTCGTACAAAAAAGTACGAACAAAAAACATCAAAGTGCGTTCCACAAACTATGTACTTATGGATATTCATGTACTTTTTGCTTTTCAAATATAATATATCTACACATTGAAAAGCGCAACACTATCATTATGAAACAGCTTGTGGAAACTGTCAAATTATTACTAGATATTTCGAATTACTTTTTCTTAAATTATGAAGACCTATTTCTTTGGATCAAATAATTCATCTAGTTCGTCCTTTGACATCATTGTTTCAACATTACTTTGCTTTAAATCTTTTATTTGAATATAGTTCAACAATTCAGAAGCACTTATACCTAAAATTCCTGAAGCAAGTTCATGAAGCCTTAAACTTTGAACGTCTTTCTTACGCCATACCTTATCAATGCAATAGTGCCACACATCTTGCTCTGTAATGGAATCATAGCCAAAGTAATGAATTTCCTCAACTTTGTTTTTCAAAATTTCTTGAACTTGTTCATAAAGTTGTGAAAACGGAATTTGCATAGCAATCACTCCTACTGTAGGTTTTAACTTAATTTTATGGAGCATACGTTAATTGTATATGAATTCGAAAGGAGAGAGCAGAAGGTAATTGGGCTCATTTTTAAAAGGAACTTTATTTTTAATGTTCGTCATCTTCATTTCTAAATGTTTTGGATTTCTTTACCGCATGCAATTTATGCGTATAGCAGGTGAAGAAGTTGTGGGGCTCTATATGACCGCATATCCGACATTCATTTTCTTTATTTCTCTCATTCAACTCGGAATTCCGATTGCTGTGTCTAAACTTATTGCACAATATGATGCGACACGTAAAAATGAACAAATCTCAGCTGTTATGGTAAGCGCTATTAAACTTTCTGTCATTTCCATTATTGTATTCACTCCAATTGTCTTACTAAGTACTCCTTTTATAGCAAATACATTATTACATAATGAAAATTTAATCTTGACACTTTATATTAGCGTCTTCACTATTCCACTTGTTATCATATCAAGTCTCATAAAAGCATATTTGCAAGGCTTAGCTAAAATTGCACCTACCGCTTGGGCACAACTTCTTGAGCAAGTTGTTCGCATTGGACTCATTATGGCTGTTTTGCCGTATTTTGTTTCAACTTCCCCTGCTAAAACTGCTGCGGCAGCAATGGCGATTACGGGAATTGGTGAAATTTTTTCGTTGCTATTTTTGAGTTACTTTTACATTCGTGCCAAACGAAAACAAGCTACATCTAAAAAAGTGAGGTCTTCTTTCACGAAACCGATTATGCAAATTGCCTTACCATCTGCGGGTAGCAAATTGTTTGGCACATTTACGTGGTTTTTAGAGCCGATTGTTTTTTTAAAAGCGTTGACCGTTGCTGGCCTAACTGCGGGTGCAGCGACTACACTGTATGGGGTGATTTCTGGTGTACATATCCCATTATTATTATTCCCTGCGTTCATCCCAAGTGCGTTATCAATTATTCTCGTCCCAGCTGTTAGTAGCGCCTTAGCACGCAATGATTTGCCTTTGCTCACGAAGCGGGTCAGCCATTCACTACGACTAAGTTCGTTAGTTGGCTGCATTGCTGCTACCTTGTTTTTCATACATGGAGACGAATTGGTCACGCATTTGTTCCATTTAGAAGAAAATCGAGGTTATATGAAAATTTTAGCACCCATTTTTTATTTTTATTATATTCAAAGTCCACTTCATGCCATTTTACAGGCAATGGACGAGGCACAAGCTGCAATGATGAATTCGATTTATGGTGGCATCGGCAAACTGTTTTTATTATTTTTCCTTGCGTCTCAGCCGGAAATCCAAGAATTTGGTGCTATCATTGCCATAGGTTTTGGTGTTTTAATAACATCCTTTTTACACATCGCGTCCATTAAACAGCAACCAAAAATTCGTGTTGGCTTTCGATTTTTTGTGTTGCCCTATAGTGTATTTATCGTTACAGCTACCGTACTCCCTACCTATACACAGCACTTTCCATTCACTATACAAATCATAATGACACTTACCGTTACCATTTTACTATTAGTACTCACGAAGCAAATTCGCATTCAAGACATTTTATACATTCGTACGATCTTTTCGCGCACGTAATTGGACAAACCACTTCCCATTGTCATAGCTACAATAAAAAATATCTCGAATATTAGTATAGCCTTGTACCATCAGCTCTTTCTCTAACCATTCCAAATCTTTATCAATAATTTTTAAATGCCGCATATCCACATAGCCATCAAGCACAAGTGGTAAAATTATCGGGTCTTGATCCTTTAGATAAATTGACAATTTTCCAGACTGCTCTAAAAACGCAAAGGCCACATCTTGTACAGAGCTAACACCTTGCTCACGTAATTGTTGTAGCAAATCATCTAAATTATAACGCTGTTTTCTCATTTCGATTTCACATAACCAGCCATCGCGAATGATCATTGTAGGATCACCCTCTATAAAATCACGTAATTTTTTATTTTTTAAAATAAACCAAGAATTCACATATTGAATGATAAATAATACACCAATTGGTAATATATCCTTCCCTAAATCATGATTTAGATCATCCAAAGCAAGTGCTGCGACTTCTGCCATTAATACAAAAATAGCTAAATCTACAATGCTCAATTCGCCAACTTCTCGTTTACCCATTAAACGAAATACAACAAGTAAAATAATATATAAAAGTATTGTCCGAATACTAATTAGTAAATAATCATTCATATGATCACCTCGTAATTAGCATGAACAAAAATAGGAAATTCATACAAAAAAGCTTGTGGAATATGCATTCCACAAGCCTTTTATCATTACACAGATTCTATACGACCAATTGCTTGGCGTTCGAATTTTAAACGTGTATTTCCATCAACTAATAAGTATACAGTAGTATCTTCAATTGTGTCGACTTCACCATGTAACCCACCAACTGTAACAACTTTATCGCCACGTTTTAAGTTACTCTGCATTTGCGTAGTTGCTTTTTGACGTTTTTGTGCTGGTCGAATTAAAATGAACCACATCGCAATGAACATTATGATAATTGGTAAAAATTGATATAAACCTTCCATTCTCAAATTGCCCCCCTTCTATATCTCATTTTCATAGTATAGTATATAATTACGCTCTTTTGCGCATTAAAACTCTAAAATTTCTTAAAAATTTTAAAAACTACCAATTTCTACTAAAACACTAACAGATTATTAGAAGTTTTTTGCATTTGGCTTATTATAACCATATTTCTCAAAGAATTCCTCTTTGAAATCACCAAGACGGTCTTCACGAATTGCCTCACGAACTTGCTCCATTGTTTTGATTAAAAAGCGTAAGTTGTGGTATGAAGTTAAGCGTAAACCAAACGTTTCTTCCGTACGCATTAAGTGACGAACATATGCACGTGTATAGTTTTTACAAGTATAACAATCACAAGTTTCATCAATCGGTGTAAAGTCTTTTGCATACTTTGCGTTTTTAATAACCATACGACCTTCAGAAGTCATTAATGTACCGTTACGAGCAATACGTGTTGGTAAAACGCAATCAAACATATCAATTCCGCGAATCGCACCATCAATTAGTGAGTCAGGAGAGCCTACACCCATTAGGTAACGTGGTTTGTCTGCTGGCATCATTGGTGCAGTGAAGTCTAATACTTTGTTCATAATATCTTTTGGTTCACCAACCGACAAACCACCGATTGCATAACCAGGGAAGTCTAATTCAACCAATGCTTCTGCTGATTTACGACGTAATTCCTCGTATTCGCCACCTTGAATAATACCGAATAACCCTTGCTCGTCTGGACGCTGGTGCGCTTCTTTACAACGCTTTGCCCAACGAGTCGTACGGTCTACAGATGCTTCCATATATTCGTATGTTGCTGGGAATGGTGGACACTCGTCAAATGCCATCATAATATCTGAACCTAAATCGTTTTGGATTTCCATTGCTTTTTCTGGTGATAAGAATAATTTATCGCCATTTAAGTGGTTGCGGAAATGTACGCCCTCTTCTTCGATTTTACGGAACTTGGATAAAGAAAACACTTGGAAGCCGCCTGAATCTGTTAAAATCGGACGATCCCAGTTCATGAATTTGTGTAATCCACCTGCTTCTTTCACGATATCATTACCTGGACGTAACCATAAATGATACGTGTTAGAAAGGATAATTCCTGCATTCATTTCTTTTAATTCTTCTGGACTCATTGCTTTAACTGTAGCCTGTGTTCCTACTGGCATAAATGTCGGTGTTTCAAATGAGCCATGTGGAGTATGCACAATTCCTAACCGTGCTCCTGTTTGTGCACATGTCTTTATTAACTCATAACGAATGGGTGGTTGCTTTTTTGTTTCTGTCATTACTATTTCCTCGCTTTTCTAAAGTATGAACACTACTTCGAATAAAAACACCTACCACTCGTTGTAGTAGGTGCACACAAATATTTATTGTATAGAGATTTAAGGGTAATTGCAAATTACTTCTTCGGGCGAATAAACATCGCATCGCCAAAACTGAAGAAGCGATATTTTTCTTCTACTGCTTTTTCATACGCGTGCATTATTGAATCTTTTGAAGCTAATGCACTTACAAGCATCACAAGTGTTGACTTTGGTAAATGGAAGTTTGTAATAAGTCCATCAATCGCCTTATAGTCGAAGCCTGGGAAAATGAAAATGTTTGTCCAGCCTTGTGAAGCCACGATTTTACCTTTATTATCACGCGCTACCGTCTCCAGAGTACGTGTTGAAGTTGTACCGACAGAAATGACTTTACCACCCGCATCTTTTACACCTTGAATCGTTGCCGCTGCTTCTTCTGAAACACTGTAAAATTCTGAGTGCATGTCGTGCTCTTCGATTGAGTCAACACTTACAGGGCGGAAAGTACCTAAGCCTACGTGTAATGTAATAAATACAACTTTTACACCTTTTGCTTTAATCGCTTCCAGTAAGTCTTCCGTAAAGTGAAGGCCCGCTGTTGGTGCTGCTGCTGAACCACGCTCTTTTGCGAATACAGTTTGGTAGCGATCTTGGTCGTCTAATTTTTCGCGAATGTATGGTGGTAAAGGCATTTCACCTAACTGGTCTAAAATTTCATAGAATATGCCGTCGTACTTAAAATTGAACGTTCGGCCACCATGATCTAGCTCACCAGTACAAGTTGCTGTTAATAAGCCGTTACCGAAAGTCACAACTGTGCCAACTTTTACGCGTTTGGCAGGTTTAACTAGCGTTTCCCACTCATCGTCCTTTGTTTGCTTTAATAAAAGCAGCTCGATGTGTGCCCCTGTTCCTTCTTTTTCCCCCATTAAACGAGCAGGTAAGACACGTGTATCATTTAATACAAGACAGTCCCCTTCGTTTAGCTCATCTAAAATATGCCCGAATTTATGGTGCTCTAGTGCTAATGAATCCGGATTTACAACCATTAATCGGCTCGCAGTACGGTCTAATAATGGTGTTTGGGCAATTAATTCTTCTGGTAAATGAAAATCAAAATCTTCTACTCTCACGTTAAAAACTTCCTTCTTATTCTTTTTGTGCTGGCGGGTAGCCAAAATGATCGTAGCAAATCATCGTCGCAATACGGCCTCTCGGTGTACGCTGAATAAAACCAATTTGCAGTAAATAAGGCTCATATACATCTTCAATCGTAATGCGCTCCTCACCAATTGACGCCGCTAGTGCATCTAAACCAACCGGACCACCACCAAAGCGCTCAATCATCGACTGCATTAATTTATGGTCAATATGATCTAACCCGCGCGGATCGACTTGTAATAACTCTAATGCTTGCTGTGCTAGTTGTTCTGAAACAATACCATTCGCTAACACTTGCGCATAGTCACGCACACGCTTTAGTAAACGATTGGCAATACGTGGTGTCCCACGAGAACGACGCGCAATTTCATAAGCCGCCTGTTCATTTAGCTCAACACCAAATAACTCACCTGAGCGAATGACAATTTGTGCAAGTGCTTCCTCATCATAATATTCTAAGCGTGCTAACACCCCAAAACGATCACGTAATGGTGCAGATAACGCACCTGCACGTGTTGTCGCTCCTACTAATGTAAATGGAGGTAAATCTAATCGAATCGAACGTGCTTCAGGTCCCTTACCGACAACAATATCTAAACAAAAGTCTTCCATTGCCGAGTACAATACTTCTTCAATCGCACGTGGCAAACGGTGAATTTCATCGATAAATAATACATCGCCTGCTTCAAGTGAGCTTAATATCGCAGCTAAATCACCTGGGCGTTCAATCGCAGGACCACTTGTCATTTTGACATTTACCGTCATTTCATTAGCTATAACTACTGCCAATGTTGTTTTCCCTAAACCTGGTGGACCATAAAGGAGAACGTGGTCAAGACTTTCTTGGCGTAGCTTTGCGGCTTCGATAAAGATTTTTAAATTGTCCTTTACTTTATCTTGGCCTATGTATTGCGCCAAGCGTTGTGGCCTTAACGAAAGCTCAAATTGCTGTTCAGCTTCGGTCGCTTGTCCAGAAAGTACGCGGTCTGACAAAGTTCTCACTCCTTTTTATTTCAATTTTAATAATAATTTTAATGCCTGTTTAATATATGCATCTGTCGTTGTTAAGCGATCATCTTCTTCAAGCAGAGGTTTAATTTTTTCGAGCTCTTTTTCTGAATAGCCAAGCGCTACTAATGCAAGCGTTGCTTCTTCTAGCTCATGTTTATTTGGATTGACACCAAACAACGGTAGCTCATCTTCGGCACTTGGTAATACATCCGAATCAAGTAGCATATCAAGCTTGCCTTTTAAATCTAAAATCATTTGACGCGCTGTTTTCTTACCGACTCCTGGAAAACGCACTAAAAAAGCTTCATCTTCCATTTCAATAGCTTGAATCACTGATGTTGGATTACCGCTTGCTAAAATAGCTAAAGCACCTTTTGGACCAATGCCTGACACTTGAATGAGTTTTTTAAATAATTCACGTTGCTCTAAACTATGGAAACCGTATAAATTTTGTGCATCTTCACGCACTTGCATCGATACGAAAATTTGCTGCTCACTTGCTGATGTTCGAAAAGCATAAGGATTTGGCGTATAAAGTAACCAGCCTACCCCTTGTTGTTCTAACACGATATACTCTGGTGTAATACGTGTCACTTGTCCTTTTAAATAATCATACATCGTTTCATCCCTCACATTTCTTGCTTCATTATAGCATAGTTTGACTGGATTTTACGAACATATGTTGCATTACTCAAAACAAAGAGGCTGCCTATTAGACAGCCTTACTAAGTGTAACATATTCTACATCATCATTGTTTGAATCGTACTTTTTAACGATGCTTTATATTTGAGCCAATCCCGGACAATCGATTGGATAAATGGATAGCATGAAAGCTTCTGCCGTTCGTTTAATTTTAAATAAAACAAACTTTCTCTCAGTATTTCATTGGGAAAATTTAAATAATGTAATTTATGATGGGCTGTTTGTAAATACGGGTGCGTTTTCATGAGTTTTTTTAAATTATAATTTGTTTGAGGTAACACGCGATGCATCCATAATATCAACTCATCCGATGCTTCCCCAAGAGTTGCCAAATCAAAATCAATTATTTTTACCTCATTTGCTGAGACCATGAAGTTATGGTGCACGACATCTCCATGCAGTATCGTTATTGCTTCCTGATATTTTTGACTTTGTTCAATTGCATTTAATGCGGCTAAGGCTTCATTTACAATAATGTCATAATTATCACGGAGCAAGCTTTTTAAAGCCTCTTGTTGCATAACAAAACGTTCGAATCTACGTTGCCATTTTTGTTGGAGATTGTAGTTGGGCAATTCTTCTCGAGACCAATTGATTTTATTTGATGTGTTGTGTAATGTTTCGAGTGCTTGCAACGCTAGTATTTGATGCGCTCTTTTTTCATAGTTTACACTCGTTCCATCAATCCATTTTTGCTTTAAAATATGGCCACTTTCATTTTGCTCAAGTGGCACATGGTATGGAAAATCAATATTTTCTAACTCTTGATGAACATATTTCACTTTTTGTGCAAGCCCTATATCTTCATAATATTTCATAAAAAAACGGCCGTTTGGTGAATCCCACTGCCAACAATTTTCTTTAATTACTTTCGACATGATTTATTTTGAGATGGCATTTGATGCATCGGGTGCATTTGTTGCATCTGTGGCATCATAAATGTGGGATGCGGCATCATTTGTGGATGGTGACAAGGATTCGGGTTACACATCATCTGATGAATTTCATCATAATAATGGCGTAATTGTTGCTCTTGATCAGAGCAGTCACAATTTTTTGTTGAGGACTCTTCATTAATAATTGGAAGCATATTCATGGACTCTTCCATCGGCATACGGTGACAATGCGGACATCGGTGCATTGGCATCATCTGTGGCATCATTTCTGGCATCATTTCTGGCATCATCTGTGGCATCATTTCTGGCATCATCTGTGGCATCATCTGCGGCATCATCTGTGGCATCATCTGCGGCATCATGTGTGGCATACAATGATGTGGCATCATTTGCGGCATACAATGATGTGGCATCATTTGTGGCATACAATGATGTGGCATCATCATCGGCTGCTCGATATAAATCGGCTGCTGTGGTTGTGGTGGTTGCTGAATAAAAATAGGCTGCGGTTGTATCATTTGTGGCTGTGGCTGTGGTATTGGTTGTGGTATTGGTTGTGGCATTGGCTGCGGTTGTGGTGCAGTTACGTTTTGCTCAATCGATGGTTGGACATGCACATGTGTTTGCCAATTTGGCATCGGCATTGGCTGCGGTATTGGCGGTTGGAAATAAAAATCTCCTTGCCACAGCGGTTTTTGAATTTGCGGAACTGGTAATGGTGTTGGCGTTGGGGCTGGGGGTAGAGTAGGCTTTGATGGTTGCACTGGCATCTCCTTCACCGGCTTATGCTGTTCTTTCACTACATGCTGTTCTTTCACTACATGCTGTACCTCTTTTTTCGGTGCACTATTCGGTAAATAAATTTCCATTCCCGGCACGATATAATCGGGATTGGTTAAATGTGCGTTTAAACGCTTTAATTCTTCAAAGCCAACTGCATACTGTTTGGCTATTTTCCACAAAGTATCTCCCTTTTGGACAATATGAACGCGCACATCTTTCCTCCTTTTCTCGTAATAGCATATGCATAAATTGCCTAGTTGCCACAATGTTTACGTTTAGAAAACACATTTCGGCCCAAATAGCGCGAGATGATGTATTTTCTTATGTAGCTTTCCTAGAATAAGTTATACTTGCTTATCCACCAAGTAGTTAAAAGTTGTGTTACACTAAAAGGAACAGCTACGTTGATAGAGGTGGAAAAAAATGAAAAAATTATTAGGAGAAGAACGCAGAATCGAACTTCTCGCCTTGCTAAAAAATGCGAAGCAACCATTAACAGGTACGGACTTAGCAAAGCATACAAATGTGTCACGTCAAGTAATTGTTAACGACATGAATTTATTGAAAGCACGCAATGAACCAATTGTCGCGACAAGTCAAGGCTATGTTTACATGCATCATGTGCAACAAGAAAAATTCACACGTAAAATTGTATGCGCGCATATGCCGGATGAAGCAAAGGATGAGCTATTTATTTTAGTTGATTGCGGTGTTACAGTCGAAAGCGTCATTGTTGAACATCCCGTTTATGGTGAAATTACAGCATCCATCATGGTATCCAATCGACTAGAAGTGGAGCAATTTGTGAAACGTGTCGAGGAATCGAACGCCCTTTATTTATCAGCATTAACAGATGGAACACATTTACATGTGATTAGCGCAACTTCTAAAGAAAGTATAAAATTAGCTGAAGCAAAATTACGTGAACGCGGTTTTTTAATCGAACATTAAACGAAAACAGCTTAACGGTATCGTGGCCGCTAAGCTGTTTTATTTTATGCAAGAACATTTCTTTTCGTCATAATGTTACCATTAGCTGGTGTTCCATTACCGTTTATTAACTACGGATTGACACCGCTGCTATTAAACGCATTTTTAATCGGCGTTGTGCTGAAGCAAGTTAAAAAAGGTGTACGAAAAGTTTTTTCAACTTCTAGCACACCCTCTAAATTATTTGAAAAACGTATTTCGAATCTTTGTGGATCTCATTGAAAATTTTATTCTTTTCGATCAACTAAAAATCGACTTCGCTGCTCCACTGTTGGCAGCATACATGCCTCTTTTTTCCCAAACCAACGATAACGATTTTTCGCAAAATAGCTATAGATTGCATCGCGCAAAGGTCTCGGAACTAGGATTACACCAAACATCAGCTTCCACAAACCATCCAGTTGCCCCGCAATTCTTAACGCCGCGGTAGACTTCAAATAATAACGCTCCCCTTCAAGAAGCACTAAACTATCAATGTCTACTGGTACTTGAAATTTTTTTAGCAATCCCTGCCCTATCTCACTTTGAAGCGATGCAAATTGAAAAACTGCCTTTGTATCACGCGTTAAAATAAACTGCACACTTGCATCACAAAAATTGCATTCCCCATCAAATAATATAATACGTTCCATTATTGATTCACCTCATTCAGGTGTTACATACGTAAAATATGTACCGAGTGACTTCAAAGTGCAGCCAAGCGCTTTTAATTCCTCTACTGCACCTTTCATCATCGGTTCATCCTCATCTGCTAGTATATCAATAATAAAGAAATAATTCCCGAGCCCTGTTTTCAGTGGACGCGATTCAATTTTACTTAAATTAATTTTGCGCCATGCAAATACCGATAACACTTGATGTAACGCACCAGATACATCTGTTGGCAATGTTAACATGAACGTCGTTTTCGGCTGTGCTTTTAGGGGCACTATGCCATGACGAATGTTTTGTTTAGATAACACGAAGAAACGTGTATGGTTAAAATGAAAATCATGAATATTTGTTTCTGCAATATGTAAGCCGTACTTTACAGCTGCCGATGCGTTTGCCACCGCGGCAATGCAACGATCTTCCGTCTTTGATACAAGTTCTGCGGCTGCGGCTGTTGAAGCATACGGAGTTTGTTTTACGCCCCCATGATTGTAAAATAAAAATTTATGACATTGCGCTAATGCATGTGGATGTGAGTATATTTCTTCAAGCATATCTAATTGATTTGCATATTTTTTATTCACTAACAAATGCTGTTGAATTTTTGACATAACTTCCGCTGTAACAAAAAGCTCTGCCTCATGGAATAAATAGTCTACTGTAAGCGGTACAGAACCTTCCAACGCATTTTCTACTGGCACAACTGCTAACTCCACTTTCTCTTCTGCAACAGCTTCAATACATTCTGGAATCGATTGATAGGGAATATGCCAGTCATTTGGAAATAAACCCTTTGTCGCTAAATATGTAAATGATGCTTCTGGACCTAAATATGCAATTCGTTTTTCCCATTGTTGTTGTGACATCTAATTACCCCCTCAATTTCAAGTTCTAAATTTTCTGTTAATTTTTTATAAAAAGAAAGGGCTGTCCAATCTGTCCGAAAACTTTTGGACAACCCTTTTTCATCTAGGTTAATGCGCTCATTTAGCACATACGATTTATTATAATGCACCTGAACTAATTACTTCAGCCGATTCAACAAAGTCTAGTTGATTTAAGCCACGAATTAGCTCATCCAGCTCATGGACCATGCTTGTAACATCTAATGACAGTGTTACATTTGCACGACCTTGAATCGGAATCGTTTGGTGAATCGTGAGCACATTACAGTGTGCATCTGATACGGTTTCAAGTAATTTGGCAAGTGTGCCTTTACGGTCTTGTAATTGAATAAACACCGTTAAAATACGCTCTTGCACAATTGAATGGAAAGGAAAAACTGCATCACGATATTTATAAAATGCACTGCGTGATAGGTCAACTTGCTTTACTGCATCCCAAATAGAAGCGACGGTACCCTTTTGTAATAGCTGCTTTGCTTCTAAGGTTTTTTGCATTGCATCGGTTAATACATCTTCACGCACTAAATAATACCGTTGATTTGCTACGTTTTTCATCAAGATCCCTCACTTCATTAGTCAACAAAGTCAAATTCGAATTCCATTAAACGAACTGTGTCGCCATTTTCTGCGCCTCGTTTACGTAATTCTTCGTCTACACCCATTGCACGTAATTGACGAGCAAATCGGCGAATACCGTCTTCACGGCTGAAATCTGTCATTTTGAATAGACGTTCGATAGTGTAACCAGAAAGTACGAATGAACCGTCATCATCACGTGAAATTTCGAATTCCACGCCTTTTGATTCGTGTTTATAAAGCACAACTGCTTCTGATTCTTCATCGATTACTTCATGTAATAAGAATTCTGGTGTTACCTCTAATAAGTCTGCTACTTCGAACAATAATGGTTTTAACCCTTGACGAGAAACTGCTGAAATTGGGAAGACTTTTACATCGTCGCCCACTTTCTTTTTAAACTCTGCTAAGTTTTCCTCTGCATCTGGCATATCCATTTTGTTCGCTACTACGATTTGTGGGCGCTCTAATAAGCGTAAATTGTATTGCTCAAGCTCGTTGTTAATCGTTACATAGTCATCATAAGGTTCGCGACCTTCCATACCACTCATATCAATTACGTGTACGATTACTCGTGTACGCTCGATATGGCGTAAGAATTGCATCCCTAAACCAACACCTTGGTGTGCGCCTTCGATTAATCCTGGTAAATCGGCCATTGCGAATGAACGACCATCTTCCGTTTCAACCATTCCTAAGTTAGGTACGATTGTTGTGAAGTGGTAAGCACCGATTTTTGGTTTTGCTGAAGATACAACAGATAGTAATGTTGATTTACCTACTGAAGGGAAACCTACTAAACCAACGTCTGCTAATACTTTTAATTCTAAAATAACTTCTAGTTCTTCGCCTGGCTCACCTTTTTCAGCAAGCTCAGGTGCTGGATTTGAAGGTGTAGCGAAACGACAGTTCCCACGACCACCACGGCCTGCTTTTGCAACTACCGCTTGTTGGCCGTGCTCTACTAAGTCTGCAATAACCGTTTTTGTTTCTGCGTTCATCACAACTGTTCCTGGTGGTACTTTAACGATTAAATCTTCCGCACGTCGACCGTGCATCCCTTTACTCATCCCGTGCTCACCGCGTTCAGCTTTAAAGTGACGTTTGTAACGGAAATCCATTAACGTACGTAAACCTTCTTCTACTTCAAAAATAACGTTACCACCACGTGCACCATCGCCACCTGCTGGACCACCATTTGGTACATATTTTTCACGACGGAAGGCTACCATCCCATCTCCGCCGTCTCCACCTTTAACGTAAATCTTTACGTGATCGACAAACATTGCTTTCACTCCTCATGCATGTGAAGAACGTATTTCCATGATGTATCCGTTTGTTCATACGTTTTCACTTCAAAAATATTTTGCTCTATTGAAAATGGCTTCATTCGCCAATTCCCATTTAAATGGAATGTAATCGACCATTCCTTGTCTTTTGCTTCAATGTTCAATTGTAACTGATGTTCTTCAAAAGGATCGAGCACATCATAAACATGAATAATTGTTTTTTCCAAGTATTGTGCAATTGCATCATCAAATTCACTGCGAATAGGTGCTTGTACATAACTCGATAATTGGAATTGTAAAGCCGGGTAGCGCCAATGTACTGTATGTAGCCATTCTACGGTGTTTTTAAGCTGCAGTCGATTGATATTTGAAAATACTTTACAATGTTCAGATTGTTGTAAAATAACTTTTTTGGCATCCTCTACTCGGCCTAAATCTAAATTCATTTGAATTAAATGAAGCTGATTTAAATAATCGTGATTGGCGTAGCGTAACGCTTCGCTAACAGTTAATTTGGAAACGGTCATTTTTCACTCTCCGTTTTACAGATTCGTTATTAGTATAACAAGTTTTCGTTTAATTTTCCTTCTATACCTCACACAAATAATACATTCAATACTTAAGAAAATTTCAATTATTCATTAAATAATCCAATTTTCGCTCGTTTAGCCTCAACAGATATTGGGGGACTCAATGTGTTCCACTTTCGACCAAAGGACTGAAATGGCCGAGGGTTGGCGAAAATGCCGAGATACACTTTTACCAAAAAAAAGGACTGCAATAAATGCAGTCCTTTAATTGCAAAAATTATGCTTCTTGTGCAACTGGGTATACAGATACTTTTTTCTTGTCGCGACCCATGCGTTCGAATTTAACAACGCCGTCAACTGTTGCGAATAAAGTATCATCTCCACCGCGGCCTACGTTTGTACCTGGGTAAATTTTTGTACCGCGTTGACGGTAAAGAATTGAACCACCAGTAACGAATTGACCATCAGCACGTTTAGCGCCTAAACGTTTTGACTCAGAGTCACGTCCGTTTTTAGTAGAACCTACACCTTTTTTAGATGCGAAGAATTGAAGATCTAAAGTTAATAATAACATACTGTTCCACCTCCTAGATCATTTTATATTTCAATTCGATATATTCCGAATAGCTCGCAGTCATTGTATAGAACTGTGTCACCATTGTGTTCAGAATAACTTGTAATTTAGCGTCTGTTTCATCATTCAGATCCGCTTGAGGAATTGTTACCTTTAAGTAACCTCCCTGTGAACCTTGCTCGATTTCAGGAGTCAACCCGATAATTTGTGGAATTGCATTTACTGCACCAAAGGCAACAGCAGAAGCGCCTGCACAAACTAAATCTCGACCATAAACGTCCGACAATGCGTGACCTGAGATTTCAAAGCCATACGATTTGCGATTTGCGTCACTGTAAATAGTTACCGTAATCATAATTTCACCTATTAAGCGTTGATTGCTTCAACTACTAATTTAGTGTATGGTTGACGGTGACCTTGTTTACGACGGTAGTTTTTCTTCGCTTTTAATTTGAAAACAGTAATTTTCTTTTGCTTGCCTTCTTTAACAACTTTCGCTGTTACAGTAGCGCCAGCAACAGTTGGAGCTCCAACTTTAACTGTTTCTCCACCTACGAATAAAACTTTGTCAAAAGTAACGATTTCGTCAGCAGCTACACCTAGTTTTTCAACGTAGATTTCTTGACCTGCTTCAACTTTGATTTGTTTAC
Organism: Solibacillus palustris; assembly: GCF_022549215.1. Classification (GTDB taxonomy): domain Bacteria; phylum Bacillota; class Bacilli; order Bacillales_A; family Planococcaceae; genus Solibacillus; species Solibacillus daqui. The sequence goes on from NZ_JAKZFC010000003.1 coordinate 118,330, forward strand.
CACCAGTTTCGATAATTGCGTACATTAAAATGCACCTCCTCTTAGACTCAGACTCGCCCGGAATTGCAGGTGATCATAAAAGATACTTAAAACCTGTTCAGCGCGGTTGCAGTAGCACGGGTGCTACAAACAATAACATTAAAATACTACCATACCAAAATTCTTAAGTCAACCTGTTCATTACATGTTTTTCAAATGCTGAACGGTATTTTCGATTTCTCCAATCTCCTATGACTTTGCTCCATAAGAATATACTTACGACAACAAAAGAAAGAGATTGTGGTAGCAAATATAATAGTACGATAATTGTGACTGTAAGTAAATAGAAAGAACTAGAGACGTAATATTCGAACAATTTCGAGTAAGAATATTGTTTTAAGAGTGTAAAACAAAGAATCCTTCCGCCATCAAGCGGCCAAATTGGTAATAGATTAATGCATAAAATAAATAACTGTATTTCGATAAATAACCCTTTTAATAACGGTGGCAATAAAAAACTAAGTCCTATCCCTATTATTGTTGCAATTGGTCCACCCATTGCAACGACGATCAATTGTCGATACGATAACTGCATTTCGTGCTTTAAAGTCATTTCTCCACCATATGGCATAATTTTACACGTATCAACTTGAACGCCTACAAATTTTGCCGCTAGAAAATGACCGAGTTCGTGGATCACTAACGAAACCATCATCACGCTATACAATGCAATATTACCATAAAGTGCGATCATCAATAATAGCAATAAAAATGCCGGATGAATTGAATACTTCATTTAAATTTCGCGATCCTTTAACCACTGAGTAGTTTGCTCCATATCCAAAATAACACCGTCTTTTTCAATTTGAATATAAAGCTCACCACTTTTTTTCGTCGCCATAACAGTTCCTTTACTTACAGATGTGTATGGCAACACATAAAAGTCATCAACAAAACCAAATGTCATCGTCATCCCATTATCATAAATAATTGAAATCGATTTTCCATTGTATTGTGTATGACCAGTAAAAATTATAAGTCCGTCATAGAGCGCATTTAAAACGAAAGGCTCTTTATACGTTAGTAAATAGCCATCATTAAAGCGTTCAATTGTTTCGAACATCTGCAATTGCTCCACCGAAGAATGAGCCGCCACTGTAATTTGTTGATCTTTTGGTTGTGTGATGGCTACAACTAATTTGCGCATATACAGTAAATCATCTGAGCTATAAACAATTTTATTAATAGCTCGTTTTAACGTTAAATCCCCAAAATAATTAGCACCTGCAATGCCAAGAAAAAGAGCGATTGCGATGAGCCATTGCCATTTTTTCAAGCTCACCATCCTATCCTTTTTTCTCTATTATATGCTCCATACAAAAGTGCATGAAAAAAGGAATGCTAAAAGTTTTTTCAACCTTTAACATTCCTTATATTCATTATTTAAATAATGATTTAATTTTTGCTAATACGCCTTTTGGTTGATCGTCCTCTAAAGTCATTAGTGGCACAGAATCTCCTAAAATACGACGCGCAATATTACGGTAACCTAGAGAAACTTTGTTATTCGGATCCATCACAATTGGTTCACCTTTATTTGATGAGCTTATGACATCCTCACTATCTACAATAATACCTAATAAATCAATTGATAAATGCGTCGTAACCTCAGTAATATCCATTGCATCACCATTGTTCATTAAATGTTTACGAATACGGTTAATAATTAATTTTGGCGGTTCGATTGGCTCTTGTTCAAGTAAACCAATAATGCGATCAGCGTCACGCACAGCTGAAATTTCAGGCGTTGTAACAACGATTGCTCGATCCGCACCAGCTACAGCATTACGGTAACCTTGCTCAATCCCTGCTGGACAGTCGATTAATACATAGTCAAAATCACGTTTCAACTCATCAACTAATACCTTCATTTGCTCAGGAGCTACAGCGTTCTTATCTGTATTTTGAGCAGCTGGTAATAAGTATAAACGATCATCAATTCGCTTATCTTTTACTAGCGCTTGATGTGTTTTACAACGTCCTTCAATTACATCGATTAAATCATAAATAATACGATTTTCTAATCCTAAAATAACATCTAAGTTACGTAGACCGATATCAGTATCGACCAAACACACCTTTTTCCCTTGCAGTGCTAATGCAGTTCCAAGGTTGGCGGTTGTAGTCGTCTTCCCTACGCCACCTTTTCCTGAAGTTATTACGATTGCTTCTCCCACATTAGCGGCCCCTTCCTTATGTAAGGTAGCATATTGAGTATTTGCTTCATCAATATTCTTAGAGAATAAAAATTCTTCTTCACTCATTTAGCTCCCTCCTTTAAATGTTGATAAATTCGGTCTTATATTTCTTAATTCTTGGATTCGGTCATAGGAAATCGTACCATCTTCGTTTATATAGGCAAAGATTTGATGCGTGTGTTCTAAAAAATATTTGCTTTCGTTTGTCATTACTTCGACAAGATTAGCAATTAACACATGCGTCGGCTCAAAATGAGAAGCAAAAACGACTGCTTCTTCGTTGCCATTTGCTCCAGCATGAACGATTCCTTTTAGTTTACCTGCTATATGGACATTGCCACCTGCTTCGACACGTCCATTTGGATTGACATCACCTAAAATTAGAATATCTCCAGTTGCACGTAATACTTGCCCTGAACGTACAATTCCAACAAATGTTTCAAAGTGACTTGATTTTTCCTGTTCTTTACTTTCTTCTACAGTTAGTACATCACTTTGAATATTTTTCACACGATATTTTTGCTGTTTCTCAACAACTTCTATAAGCTGTGCCTTTTGTTCGGGCGTACAGTAACGTCTTCCTAAGTGCAATTGTACATCTATTTTACCATCAAGATGTCCATCTGTAACTTTTTTTCCTAGTTCTTCTAGCAATTCAGTATATGAGCATTGGTCATCTAAACGAAGGACCAATCCATCCTTCGTACCTTTAATATGGACAAGTTGCTTCTTCATAGCAATTTCCGTCACCTCGCGCCAAATTATTATGAAAAGAAACAATCCAAAATATAGTGAATTGTTTCTTCCCATCATTTTTTAATGCTACTTAAGCGCGTTGAAATACGCGAGCGCTAATACAATATTTAAACGCCCATGCAAGCATTATTAAAAATAAAAAATTTGCAATTAAAGTTGGAACTAATCGATAAACTAAAAATGGTTGCAACGCCATCGTAGTAAATTGAATCAAATAGAAAAATTCATATAAGATGAATTCTAATACTGCTAATAGCCCTATAGCTAAAAATGTAGTGAATACTAAATGTGACTCAAAACGCTTTACAAACCAAGCCGCACCAAAACAAATGGCAGGATATAACACAGTATATAGTCCAATAATATTAATGTAAAATACATCAAAACATAACCCAAAAATTAAGCCATAAATCATGGCTTTTTTACGACTATAATAAATGGCTAAAAAGATTAAATATAAAATTAAAAAACGAGGGATTAAAAAATACGTGCTGCCATTCCACTGAAGTGGTGAAAACATCGCAAATTCAGACTCTACTAAAAATAATAATACCCCAACAAGTCCGATACCCAATCGAGTGATCATTATTCATCCCCCTCAACTGCTGCCTCGTCAACTTCATTTGTTAAATCCGCATTCGTTGCATTGCCGTCTGAGCCATCTACTGCTGTAGTTTTACGCTTTGCAATAATGACATTTTCTAGCATCGAAAAGTCTGCCGCTGGTTTTACATAGGCCATTTTCGTCAGACCGAAATCATCTGTAGTAACTTCGGTAATTTCTCCGATTAGCATTCCTTTAGGGAAAATCCCCCCTAAACCAGATGAAATTACTTTTCCGCCTACTTTTAATTTCATTTTTGAATCGATGCGCTTTAGTAATAATTCGTTACGCTCTACGTCATAACCTTCTATTAAACCATGAATTTCTTCATTGTTTTCTCCAAAAGCGATTGCTGAAACACGATAATTTTCATTATTCGTATAAAGCAGTTCTACTTCAGAAGTATACGGTGTCGCGATAACAATTTTACCAATTAATCCACGCGATGTCATAACTGCCATGTTTTTTTCAACACCGTGAGCAGTACCTTTATTTAAAATAATTTTTTCTTCCCATTGATCAGGGTTTCTTGCAATGACCGTCGCCTGAATCGGGTCGAAATCACGTAAGCTTTCCTCTACTTTGGCAAGGTCACGTAATGACGCATTTTCGGCCTTTAGTGTACTTACTTCCGCCTGTAACATTGCAAAATCCTCTAAGCGCATTTTTAGGCGTTGATTTTCATCATACGTATTCATAAGCGAGTCAATATTGCTAAAAATACCCGTTATGTAGTTCGTTGGCTTTGCTACAAGCGATTGCGCAAAGCCAACTGTATCTTTAATAAGTTTTTCGGGTAATGTTGCGTTATGACGATCACGTAAAGAGAAACCAATCAATGCCACTAGAAAAATTACACTTACTAAAAGTATGATTAATTTTTTATTTGTTAATTGTGGCACAAGAAAAGTCCTCCTTATTTCAATTGTTGAGCACGAATAAGATCGATGTTATCTAGTGCTTTACCTGTACCGATTGCTACGCAGTCCAATGGGCTCTCTGCGATAAATACAGGCATTTTTGTTTCATCGCTAATCACTTTATCTAAGTTGCGTAATAATGCGCCACCGCCTGTTAATACGATACCTCGCTCCATTACGTCCGCCGATAATTCTGGCGGTGTTTGCTCTAATGTTTTCTTCACGCCATCTAAAATAGCCACAATTGCTTCGTGTAATGATTTAGAAATTTCATCTGATGTAATTTCGATTGTTTTTGGTAAACCTGTTAATAAGTCACGGCCACGAATATCCATTTTTTCTGCTGGGCCTTCTGCACGTGCTGTACCGATTTCAACTTTAATTTGTTCTGCTGTACGTTCACCGATTGTTAAGTTATACGTTTTGCGAATATAAGCAATAATCGCGTAATCCATTGCATCTCCACCAACACGTACAGATTCACTTGTTACAATACCGCCTAGTGAAATAACTGCAACTTCCGTTGTACCACCACCGATATCAACGACCATAGAACCTGTAGGCTCCCATACCGGTAAGTTGGCACCGATTGCCGCTGCAAATGGTTCTTCAATCGTGAATGCTTCTTTTGCACCTGCTTGACGAGATGCGTCGATTACTGCACGTTGTTCAACAGAAGTAATGCCATATGGTACACAAATCATTACATTCGGTTTTTTCCAATTAGAGCCCGAAGCTTTCATTGATTCACGTAAATAATATTGAATCATCGCTGTTGTAATTTCAAAATCAGCAATTACACCATCCTTCATTGGACGAATTGCTACGATTGAACCTGGCGTACGGCCGATCATATTTTTAGCATCATTACCTACTGCTACAATATCTCCAGTTTTCGTATTTTTCGCTACTACTGAAGGTTCACGTAATACGATTCCTTTTCCTTTTACAAACACAAGTGTATTAGCTGTGCCAAGATCGATCCCGACATCTTTATTCCCTAATCCAAACAAATTAGTACTCCCTTTCTTATAAAAACCATTGTTTATTTATGATGTTACAAAAATCATACGCTCTATTATAACGAATTACATCAAGAAATTATAGTGTCACAAGAACTGAATCGCGACTTTTGTCGAATGTTTTTCATATAACACTACTTTTCTATTGTATTTCGAAATTCGTTTTGAAACAAATAAAATTAATATGTAAGATTTAACAATATAACAACATGGACATGACGAATATAACAACAAAAGGTTCCATAATGCAATAACATTTAATTATTGATTGTTATGTAACAATTATTATTGTGATGTAACAAAAATGCATAAAAAAGGGAGTGTCCTAGAAGTATTTCTGGGACACTCCCTTTGCGCCGAGGGTGGAGACCAGCACGATGCTGGTCATGAATGCGTTGTCAAACGATGTGACGGCTTTAGCATTCGTTCCTATTCTGACCACCGCGAAAAGCAGCCTAAAGCGGATTATTACAACACGAGGCTTGCACTGTCCAAAAAGTTGTGACTTTTTGGACAGCCTCTTTTTGTTTAAAAATAGCCTTTTTCTTTCATACTTATAAATTGATGGTCTCCGATAATAACGTGATCCAGCAAATCTACCCCAACAATTTTCCCGGCTTCGTATAGACGTGTCGTAACGTCAATGTCTTCAGGGCTTGGGGTAGGTACGCCACTAGGATGATTGTGCGCACAAATTATCGAAGCGGCGGAGCGTTTGACTGCTTCGCGGAATATCTCACGCGGATGCACAATGCTAGCATTTAAGCTTCCAACAAAAATCGTTTTCTTATGCAAAATTTGGTTTTTGACATTCAAAAATAAACAAACAAAATGCTCCTGCTGTAATGATGTCATATCTTGCATTAAAAAATTGGCTGCATCTTCTGGCGACCGAATTGTGTAACGTTGCTCATCTTCTTTTGATGCTAATCTTCTCCCCAGCTCAATCGCTGCAAGTAGTAATACAGCCTTAGCCTCACCAATGCCTTTAATTTCAGTCATTTCCTCTAGTGTGGCAAATTTTAAATTGTGTAATTTTTCAAAATTCAGCAATACGCGATTTGCCACCGTAAGTACCGATTCTTGTTTCGTTCCTGTACCGAGTAAAATCGCGATTAACTCCTGATTAGAAAGACTTTTTGCTCCTTGACGCAGCAACCTTTCTCGTGGGCGATCTGCTTCATGGACATCATGAATTTTCATATTTAGCATGGTAGTTCTAATCATTTCTATCACTCCTAAACGTGTAGTTTTAGAAGTTGTAATGTAAGCAATTTTTGGACTAAAGACGCAATCGGTAGACCAACGACATTATTATAATCTCCTTCAATTTTGTCAACGAGTAAGGCGCCACTCGTTTGAATGCCATAGCCACCAGCCTTATCAAACGGATCTTTTGTTTGAACATATGCTTCAATCATTTCATCCGACACTTCTTTAAAAAGTACTGAAGTTTTCTCGACAATAGTATGCTCTGTACCATCTGCTAAAACGATGGCGACCGCTGTCATAACCATATGACGATTACCACGTAGCTGCTTTAAATGCGCTACTGCTTCTTCATGTGATGTTGGCTTATGTAAAATTTGGTCGTTAAAAACTACAATTGTATCGGCCCCAATTATGCATTTATCGGGACATTTCGCTGCAATATCACGTGTTTTTAAGAGCGCAACCCCTTCTACATAATCTTCTACTGTCAAAGCCTCTACACTTGTTTCTTCAACATTACTTGTTACAATCGTAAATGGCACACCTAACATCGATAATAATTCTTTACGTCTCGGAGAAGCTGATGCTAAAACGAGCTGTTCATTAGTAGTAAAATTCATATTCCAATCCTCCCACTACTATAGTAAACGACAATTTCGGTTTTGAAAAATGTCCTTATTCGATATTAGGTATGAATTTTGACAGTTTACACATATTTCTCAGTTCAAAAAGTTACTTTCATGCAATCTAGCTGTTCAAAATAATTTTTTGTTAAATGGAGGCGAATGATATTGGGATTTGTTGTTAGCTTCAACACTTCTTCCGCACGATCTACCCAATCTTCTGGAATTGCTGTTGTATCAGCCTTATCAACGGATTGTAACGTGAGCCATTTCGTATCTTTCAAAGTTTTCGGCAATTGAAGCTGAGCTGCATTAGGACAACTACTATGAAGCGTAAGTTTTTTATAAAATGCGCTCGGTACAACCGTTAATGCCGTTTCCACCTTTTCAATATCTAGTCGCGACCATACAAAATATTGTGAATCTATTTCAAAAATTGCCGATTTATTCAACGTTGGATACTCCGCAACAAATTGTGCCGCACTTTCAGATGACGAAAATACACCATGTTGCAACGCATAAAAAACTTGTACAATTTCTTGTTGTTCTTGTTGTTCTTGTTGTTGTACAGCCGTTTCCACAACTGAATCAACATCTTGTGCTTTTTCTTCAGTCGGCATTTTTAAAAGCATGATTAATAACAATACCCCAATGATTCCTGTCATACTTCCAATGAACATTGCTTGAAAAACTACATTATTTTTTATTTTTTTCATTTATTAATCGCCTCAACTCTTTTAGCTCAACTCTAGCAAATTGCGCATAAAAAAAGACGAGACTACTGTCGTCTCGCCAAAAAAACTTTTCGATTTCATTCGAGCTAAACAGACAATCGCTACTTAAAAATAGCTACACGATTACGCCCTGCTTGCTTTGCCCCAACATATAATGCCTTATCAGCAAATGTAATTAAATCTGATAACTTACTCGTATGCTCTGGAATACTAGCTACCCCAATCGATACCGTCACATGCACTTCCATTTCTTTTATTATTTGCTGCCCTAATACTGTAATTTGAAATGATAGCGTTTCTATCACTTGGCGATAATGTTCAGCTAATTTTAGTGCGTCATCGGAAGTCGTATTCGGTAATAATATTACAAACTCCTCTCCACCATAACGAGCCAAAACATACTGTTCATCAACAAGTGTCTGTAAGTGAGCCGCGAACTCTTTTAAAATACTGTTTCCATTTTCATGACCATACGTATCGTTTAAACGTTTAAAATGGTCAATATCTAAAATGATAGCCGATATAGTTTCCATTTTATGTTGAACTAACTGTATTTCCATTTCTTCAATACGTTCTGTTAGATAGCGATAATTGTACAAATTTGTCAATGCACATCGTTCACTTTTATAAATCGTTTTTTCTATGACTGATTTATGCTCCAATGCCGTTTTATATGCCGTCACTAGCAGTTTACAATGTTCAATTTGAACTTTGTTAAACGCAAAAAGCGCATCACTTTCTAACAAAAGCATCGCTGGTTGATCGAATTGACCAATAGGAATGACCAATAAAGATTCTGTTTTTAAATCAGTTTCCAACAAGTGCTCCATTTGCAAATAGGCTCGTTTTTTTATATAGTGCATCTTATTTTCAGCAAATACTTTTTGAAACAAATTAAGCTGAAATCGGTTGATAAAACGTTTTTCAAGCTGGGCATTATTAAAAATAAAATGTTTCTCTGTTTCATAAACAATGGAAACTTGTTTTGCTCCAGTAACAAGTATCACCTTTTGTAAAAATTCTTTTGTAATTTGTTGCTGCGTTTCATAATCATTAAAATTCACTTGGAATTCCATGACATTTTCTAATGTTGCCGACTTTTGCAGCGTGGCATCATAATTCCGATATATCTTTACAGTAATTATGTAAACTAATAATGCAACTACAACTGCATACTTTCCATACATTAAAAAATTCGTGTACAATGCTGTACCTAACAGTACAAAAAATATGGAATTTAACACCTCTCCAAAAAGCGACTCTTTATATTTAACTAAGTTCAAACCTTTTACTTGCTTATTTAAAGTCATTATTACAACTCCGCTAAAAAGGGCAAATATTGCATAAAATAGACAGTTCACCAACAGCATTTGTAAAAAAGGCATTGTACCAAATTCAAAACCGAATATCGTAATGATTGTATAAGACAACAAAGGTCCAACAAAAAACACCATCGCATAGATTGGGTAATGTGAAAAATTCCCCAATTTCATACGACTTATTAATAAAAAAGCGAATATAGCTAATTGATAATACAGTATCATCATTGGTAAACCGTACAAATACAAAACCGGAATCATTATCCAAAAAATGTTAATTCGTTCCATTTGTCCATATTTCAATGGATAACAAGCCGCAAAAATTGTTACTAACAGTAATCCTAAAAATGTATATATATCCATCTGATGTGTAGGCACTTTATCAAATAATAGAGCCAGCATAATCGTCACAACTAAAAAAACAACAGCATTTGATCTAATTTTATTTTCATTGGTAAACATATTTCCCCCACTAGAAAACACTTAAGTTCTACCATAGTAGCAAACTAGTGATATGATGTCATCTGATTAATCACAAGAGGGTAAGTTTTTGTCGTATCTCGCTCAATAAATAGAGTGAACCCGTCACAATTAGTACTTTTTCATTCTTTGTTGGCATTTGTAACAAAGTACCTACATTTGATACAATCGATTTTTCAATTGCGTTACTTTTTTCCAGTAATTGCTGCGCTGGCATAGCACGTGGATTATCAATATCAACAAAATAAAACGTCTCACTAACTTGTTCAAGCATGGTTAAAATGGAATCTACATCCTTATCGGCCAATAAACCAACGATAAATTCAATCCTTTGCGTTGGAAACTGTTGCTGAATCGTTTGTACAAGCATTTCGATACTTGCTGGATTATGCGCACCATCAAAATATACATTTGGTAACACTTGTTCAAAGCGACCAGACAATTTTGCTTTGCTGATTGCTTGATTTATTTTTAGTGCTTCCACTGGCAAGTCAAATGCCTGAAGCACTTGTAAAAACGCGGTAATTGCTAACGCCATGTTTTTCCCTTGATGTGGTCCTAAAAATTGACGTGATAATTGTTCAAATGAAAACCCTTTTTTTATGTGAGTATAGGTTTCACCTTGAGCAGTAAACGTCACAATAAATTCCCGCCCATACTTCTCAATTGACGTATTTTTTATTTGTGCTTCCTTTTCGAAAATAAATTGTACCTCTTGAGGCACTTCGCCAAGTACAACTGGTCGCCCCTGCTTTATAATACCTGCTTTATGTGCGGCGATACTAGAAAGTGTCGTACCTAAAAAATTCGTATGATCAAGCGCAATACTCGTAATAACTGAAACAATCGGATTTACTACATTCGTACTATCTACACGCCCACCCATCCCTGCTTCAAGCAGTACTAAATCAACATGTTGCTGCTTAAAAAAAACAAACGCGATAACTGTTAACAATTCAAAATCAGTTAGTTTCCCACTTAAACCACATTCATGTAATTGTTGGAAGATAGAGTCTAGTTGTTGTGCTGTAATATTAACACCGTTTATTTGAATTTGGTCGTGTACATCAACAACGCATGGTGACATAAATTTCCCAACAGAAAGACTATATTCACGTGCCATCGCTTCCACAAACGTTAATGTAGACCCTTTCCCATTTGTACCAGCAAAATGCACGACCTTTAGTTCTTTTTCAGGACTTCCAAGTATTTTAAGAGCTTGTTCAATCGAAGCCAGGCCTGGTTTAATAGCCGTATCACTCGCAACTTGCCAACGTTCTTTATAAATATCTAATAACGGAATCATTTTAACCACCCTTTACACAAAAAATAACTACGTACTTCTGCAATAAAATACAGTGAACCTGTAATGACAAGTACATCATCAGCTGTTAACTGAGCCATTTTTTGCTCAACTAGCTCCATCCAATTCCTACTAGCAAACTTCTGTTGATGATTACTTTGTTCAAATAGCTGCCTTGCTGTAGCTGCGCGAGGTAAAGTAATTTGTGTGAAATTCATTTCTGAAGCGACTTGGTCCATTAGCTGGATGCTTAGCGCATGATCTTTATCTTGCAAAGCGGCATATACAAACACATACTTTTTGTTTGGTAGGACTTGTTGTAATGTTTCAATAAGCGCCGTTGTTCCCTCCGAATTGTGAGCCCCATCTAGTATAATATTATTACGCACCCATTCGAAGCGACCTTCCCATTTTGCTTTTTTCAATGCGTCACGCAATTTCACTTCATCCAGCTCTTGTAAAAACAGCTTTGTAGCAGTAATAGCTAGCGCGGCATTTGCTATTTGATGCTCCCCCAACATTGCTAGCTCTACATCTTTTAGTTTGAACTCACCTACATAATCAAACAATGCTTGGTTTGACTTTGCAAAAAATTGCTCGTTTAATGTATAAATTGGTGCCTGTAACTTATGAGCGGTTTTTTTAATGACCGACAATGCTTCCTCATTTTTCACACCGACTACTACTGGCTTTCCTGCTTTAATAATGCCCGCCTTTTCCGCTGCAATTAGTGCATACGTGTCACCTAACATATCGGTATGCTCTAATGAAATCGTCGTAATAACCGAGACCTCTGGAATAATGACGTTTGTCGAATCTAAACGTCCGCCTATGCCCGTTTCAAGAAGTGCAACATCCAACTTTTGTTCAGAAAAATATACTAGAGCTAACAGCGTCATAAATTCAAAAAAGCTTGGAAACTTACCATTAAGCCTGTCTACAATGACCCCCGCCAAAAGATTAGCAATTCGCAAAAAATCCTCGTCTAAAATTTGCTGCTTGTTAATTGTTACGCGCTCATTGGCACGCTCTAAATGCGGCGAAATAAAAGCACCTACTGTTAAACCTTGTGCCATTAATATTTCACGAGTAGCATTTAGTGTCGAGCCCTTACCATTTGAGCCAGCAAAATGAATAAATTTCGTTTTATGTTGTGGATTACCTAGTGCTCCTAAAATAATATGTGCTGATTGTAAAGGCTCTCCCTTATACTGACTTGCCTTTAAGCGAAAAATAAAATCTGTGCACTGCTCCATCGTTTGAAACATGTCGTTCTCTCCCTAGTTACATGTATATGTATGTTGTATTAATTCTTAATTATAGCGAAAAAAAAGAAAAGAGGTACCGAAAATTCGGTACCTCTAAGAATAATTACATAGCCTTTAACTCAGCAATGCGTTTTTCTACTGTTTCGTATTTTGCTTCGTAGTCTTCAAGTTTTTCACGTTCCGCGGCTACTAAAGCTTCTGGCGCTTTTGAAACGAAACGCTCATTTGATAATTTACCCGAAACTAATTTTACTTCTTTCGCCCATTTTTCCAGCTCTTTTTCAAGACGTGCAATTTCTTCATCAATATTGATTAAGCCTGCTAATGGCATGAAGATTTCTGCACCTGAAACAACCGCTGACATTGCTTGAGCTGGTGCTTCAAGTGTCGCACCAATTGTTAAGCCATCTGGGTTACAGAATTTTTCGATATAGCCTTTATTTGCTTCAAGTACAGACGCAGTTACAGCATCTTTTGCTGAAATTGTCATTGCTACTTTTTTGCTCATTGGCGTGTTTACTTCTGCACGGATATTACGAACTGAACGGATAATGTCCATTAATAGCTGCATGTCGCCCGCTTCCGCTTTGAAATCAAATGTAGGGTTTACAGTTGGCCAAGCTGCTACTGTAATTGAATCACCTTCATGCGGTAAGTGCTGCCAAATTTCTTCTGTTACGAATGGCATTAAAGGATGTAACAGGCGCATTGTGTTGTCTAAAACGTAAGCAAGTACAGAACGCGTTGTTAATTTTGCCGCTTCATCTTCACCGTATAATGGTAATTTCGCCATTTCGATATACCAAGAACAGAAATCATCCCAAATGAAGTTGTATAACTCACGGCCTACTTCACCGAACTCGTATTTATCAGATAATGTTGTAACACGCTCGATTGTTTCATTTAAGCGACTTAAAATCCACTTATCCGCTGTAGAAAGGTCGCCTGTTAAATCGATTTGCTCGAATGTTAAGCCTTCCATATTCATTAAAGCAAAGCGTGATGCATTCCAAATTTTATTTACGAAGTTCCAAGTAGATTCAACTTTTTCAGTTGAGTAACGTAAATCTTGACCTGGTGAAGAACCAGTTGCTAAGAAGTAACGTAATGAATCGGCACCATATTGCTCGATTACTTCCATTGGATCAACACCGTTCCCTAGGGATTTAGACATTTTGCGTCCTTCTTCATCACGTACTAAACCATGGATTAATACATCTTGGAATGGACGTTTGCCCGTGAATTCTTTCCCTTGGAAAATCATACGGCTTACCCAGAAGAAAATAATGTCATAGCCCGTTACTAGTGTGCTTGTTGGGTAGTAACGTTTGTATAATGCGTCTTCTTCATTTGGCCAGTTCATTGTAGAGAATGGCCATAATGCAGATGAGAACCACGTATCAAGCACGTCTTCATCTTGAGTCCAGTTTTCTTTATCTGCTGGTGCATCTTTACCTACGTAGATTTCACCTGTTTCGTTATGATACCAAGCTGGAATTTGGTGACCCCACCATAATTGACGAGAAATACACCAATCATGAATGTTTTCCATCCAGCGGTTATACGTATTTTCGAAACGGTTTGGTACGAAGTTTACTTTTTCTGCTTCATTTTTTTGCATTTCTAATGCTTCTTCAGCTAATGGGCCCATTTTTACGAACCATTGTGCCGAAAGATATGGCTCTACTACTGCGTTTGTACGCTCAGAGTGACCTACTTGGTGTACATGTGGCTCGATTTCAACAAGTACTCCTGCTTCTTGTAAATCTGCTACAATTTGCTTACGACATTCGAAACGATCCATGCCATTGTATTTTCCAGCAAGTTGATTCATTGTGCCATCTTCGTTCATAACTAAAATACGTTCTAAATTATGACGGTTCCCTACTTCAAAATCGTTCGGGTCATGCGCTGGTGTCATTTTTACAACACCTGTACCGAAGTCCTTATCAACATAATCATCTGCAACGATTGGAATTTCACGACCTACGATTGGTAAAATAACCGTTTTCCCTACTAAGTGTGCATAGCGCTCATCTTCTGGGTGAACAGCAACACCTGAGTCACCTAACATTGTTTCTGGGCGTGTTGTTGCAACGCGTAACACACCTGAGCCATCAGCAAGTGGGTATTCCATATGGTAGAATGCGCCTTCTACTTCTTTGTGAATAACTTCAATGTCAGAAAGGGCAGTTTTTGCAGCTGGGTCCCAGTTAATGATGCGTTCGCCGCGGTAAATTAAATCTTTTTCGTATAATTTTACAAATACTTCATTAACTGCTTCTGATAAGCCTTCATCTAATGTGAAACGCTCTTTTGAATAGTCTAATGCTAACCCTAACTTCGACCATTGTGCGCGAATGTGAGAAGCATATTCATCTTTCCATTCCCATGTTTTTTCTAGGAATTTTTCACGACCTAAATCATAACGTGTAATACCGTCTTCACGTAATTTTTGTTCTACTTTTGCCTGTGTTGCGATTCCTGCATGGTCCATACCTGGTAACCAAAGCGCATCGTAACCTTGCATACGTTTCA
Organism: Solibacillus palustris; assembly: GCF_022549215.1. Lineage (GTDB taxonomy): Bacteria > Bacillota > Bacilli > Bacillales_A > Planococcaceae > Solibacillus > Solibacillus daqui. Next base: position 133,346 of record NZ_JAKZFC010000003.1, read on the forward strand.
TACGGATTAGAATATCTTGTAATGTTGTATCCCATGCGTGACCAAGGTGTAATTTCCCTGTTACGTTTGGCGGTGGAATTACGATTGAATAAGGCTCTTTTTCGCTAGTTGGGTCTGCTTCGAAAAATTTACCGTTTAACCACCATTCATAGCGGCCGGCTTCTGTTGACTGTGGATCATACTTAGTTGGCATTGTCATTTCAGTCATGAGTATCTCTCCTTTTTAATAAAAACTTTTTTCAATGAAATCAAAAAACTCCCTTCGTCTTTAAAAAAGGACGAGGGAGTTAAGTCGCGGTACCACCTTTAATTCCGGTCGGGTTTAGTCAAGCGCTCGCATACGTCATCACTTGCTTCACTCGTCCACTCGTGAACTATATGTTCAACTCGCGTCTTCGATCAGCTGCGTTCCTAGTCTGACAAGCGCTTTCTTTAAACCCTTTTTGATTTAATTAAGCGCTCGCAAAATATGCGGCGTTACTATGCCCAAACGGCACTTCATTCGATAACGGTGTTTAACCGGTACTTAGCTACTAACTGTTCACTAAGTCAGCTCCTAGGCTACCTTCTGTAAGGACAATGTGGAAACTTTGCAGCTACCGTTTCCTCTCTAACACATTGTTTATTTACGTACTCTTCCTATTCAACGCTTCAAATATTAAGTTACTCTTTATTTTATGATGTTTTGCATAAAATTTCAAGTATCACAATTTACACGGAATGATTATTTGAAACATATACTGACCTAAAGGAGTTTTCTAAATGCGTAAAAATTATAATCCATATTTATTGCCTCCTTGGCTAAGAAAATTTCGCTTTTTAATGCGACATTGCATTATTCCATTAACGGTTTTTCAAGCAATTCGCACTCTTATTTTCCCAACTACTTTGGACATTATCTTATTGTTTATTTTGATTTTCATTTGTTATTTATTATTAACAGATTTCATTTAATTAAATTTCCACCAAAATAAAAAAGGCAATAAAGAATAAGTCTTATTCTTTATTGCCTCGTTTTTTATTTTTTTGATGCATTTAACTGCACTTGTACAACACTATAGGCTTCTGCTAATTGATCAAAAAAGTCAACTTCTTCACTCGAAATTTCTGAGGATTCTAAGATGGCGGCTTTCACCATTTTTTGTGCTTGCTGAAGCTGTTCTTTTTCCTCTAACACAACTGTTTCCTCTACCACAACCTTAATTGGCTGTTCTTGCTCAATAACCTCTATTTTCTCAGCTTCTTCTTTTTGAATGTCACAGCTCACTTCCCACTTACAAACACATTGCCCACGTTCATTAACAGTTACATCCGATTGGAATGTCTGAATTTTAATATTCGCCACTTCCTCATTCGGTACATCGATTGAGAAAGGTAACGCGTATTCGAAATAGGCCTCGTCCTTTTCAATATCGAGATGTTCAATATAAATTCCATCTTTCGAAATCGATTCGTTTTCTTTAAAATCAAATTGCATGTGACCTTTTAATACATAAACACCTTTTACGATGATTGAATCTGCATTCACTTCACTTTGCCAATTTGGCTCTACTTTTATGATAGAGCCTTCCTGTACTGTTCCAAAATGTTCAGGAAAGCGAAGTACCTCACTCATTTCCCATTTTTGCATTAAAACCGCCTCCTCCGTTTACTTTATGCCAAAATGCAATAAATAGACCAAGTATGATTAATTGTCCAACTAAGCAAAATATTTAACTCATTTCCCCAGTTTAACTTGCTTCAGCATTCAGCGGGAATTCAAACCAAAGCAGAATAAGTGAACGAAGGCTAATAACATCACATCCAGTGAAAACGGCTTATAACGTCTGTATCAGTTTTTTTCTCAAAAAAAAGACCATTGTTCCCTATTAAACGAAACAATGGTCTTTAAATTTATCGTGCTAATTTCTCAAATACGGTATGGAAAGCAGCAACTGTTTTTGCAATATGTTGTTCTGTGTGAGCAGTTGAAAGGAATAAACCTTCAAATTGTGATGGTGGTAAGAAGATTCCTTCCTCCGCCATTAATTTAAAGTACTCCGCAAAAAGTGCTAAATCCGATGTTTTAGCAGATTCAAAATCAACTACGTTCTCATTTGTGAAGAAGAAACCAATCATAGAGCCTGCTCGATTTACTGTGTGTGGAATGTTGAATTTCGTTGCTGCTGCGCGGAAACCTTCTTCTAATTGATCACCTAGGTTTTTGAAATATTCATAAGAATCTGGTGTTAATTGCTCTAATGTAGCACGGCCCGCTGTCATTGCAAGTGGGTTACCTGAAAGTGTACCCGCTTGATAAATCGGACCTGCTGGCGCGATGTTTTCCATAATTTCACGTTTACCCGCAAACGCTCCTACTGGAAGACCACCACCGATTACTTTCCCTAATGTTGTTAAATCAGGTGTTACACCGTAGTAACCTTGTGCACAGCCATAGTCTACACGGAAGCCAGTCATAACCTCATCAAAAATTAATACCGTCCCATGTTTTTCCGTTAATTCACGTAAGCCTGTTAAAAACTCTGGCTTCGGCGGAACAACACCCATATTACCTGCTACTGGCTCAACGATAACCGCCGCTAATTCTGAACCAAATTTTTCAAAGACAATTTTTGCTGCTTCTAAATCATTGTAAGCAACTGTTAATGTATTTTTTGCGATATCCGCTGGGACACCAGGAGAGTCTGGTAAACCTAGAGTAGCAACACCAGAACCAGCTTTAATTAATAGCGAATCGCCATGTCCATGATATGAACCTTCAAATTTTAAGATTTTATCACGCCCTGTATAACCACGAGCTAAACGCAATGCAGACATAGTTGCCTCTGTACCCGACGAAACAAAACGAATCATTTCGACGCCTGGTACACGGTCCATTACTAATTTCGCTAATTCATTTTCAGAAAGAGATGGTGCACCAAAAGAAGTTGCTTTCGCTGCTTGCTCTTGAATCGCTTGTACAACTTTTGGCTCTGAGTGACCTAAAATAAGTGGTCCCCAAGATAATACGTAATCAATGTATTCGTTGCCATCGATATCTGTAATCATTGCACCTTTACCTGATTCCATGAAAATTGGGTCTAAGTTTACTGATTTGAATGCACGTACTGGAGAGTTTACTCCACCTGGCATTAAATCAACAGCCTCCACGAAAGCTGCTTTTGATTTTTCATAACTACGCATATTATTTTTCCTCCAACCAACGGCAAACGTCTTTTGCATGATAAGTAATAATTAAGTCAGAACCCGCACGCTTCATACCTAATAATGTTTCCAATACAACGGATTTTTCATCAATCCAACCATTTTGAGCAGCTGCTTTAACCATTGAATATTCGCCCGAAACGTTATAAGCAACTACCGGAACAGGGAAGCTATTTTTCACATCACGAATAATATCCATGTAAGCTAATGCCGGTTTAACAATTAAGAAATCCGCGCCTTCTTCCATATCTGAAGTTGCTTCGCGAATTGCTTCCATACGGTTTGATGGGTCCATTTGATATGTTTTACGATCGCCAAATTTTGGAGCACCTTCAGCAGCTTCACGAAACGGTCCGTAGTAGCTTGACGCATATTTTACCGCATAAGACATGACAGGAATATGTTCAAAACCAGCTGCATCTAACCCAGCACGAATTGCTGCTACGAAGCCGTCCATCATGTTAGAAGGAGCAATAATATCAGCCCCTGCTTCCGCTTGAGAAATAGCAGTTTGCGCTAATAAATTCAATGAAGGATCATTTAAAATTTGTTGATTTTCTACAACTCCACAATGTCCATGATCTGTGAACTCACATAAGCAAGTGTCAGCAATTACTAATAACTCAGGGTGCAATTCTTTAATTAACCGCGTTGCTTTTTGAACGATACCGTGTTCATGGTATGCACCTGAACCAACCGCATCCTTTTCAGCTGGAATTCCAAATAATAATACAGCTTGAATGCCTAGCTCAACAATTTCATCTACTTCAGTAGCTAAATTGTCTAGCGATAATTGAAACACACCTGGCATTGAGCTTACTTCGTTTTTAATATTTTCGCCTTCAATAATGAATAAGGGATAGATTAAATCTTCTTTGTGTAAGTGTGTTTCTTTTACTAATGCACGCATCGCCGGTGTTTGACGTAAACGGCGGTGACGTTGAAAATAAAGTTCTGTCATGTTGGTGATTCCTCCAAAATAAGCTGTTCAATGACTGCTTGCATCGTATAGATTTTGGGCTGAACACTTGGTGTAATACCATAATTCGCTAGTGCCGCCGTTGTTATATGACCAATAGAGGCTATTTTTACTTGATCCCATGCAATAGAGGTAGCGACTTCATTTGCATACACATCTACTGCGGAAGGGCTGGCAAAAATAACGACTGGATTTGGTACATTTCGTATTCTTTCTTTCAAATCCTCTACGTACCGCTGATGAGCATGCGTTTCATAGACCGTCCATTCATCTGCGCCTGTGCCATCACGAATTGTACTTTTTGCCATAGAGCCCCGTACAAATAAAGCACGCTCATTTGACTGTAACTGAAATTCTTTAATAAACACATCGGCACTATAAACAGTCGGTATAAAGTGAATCAGATAGCCATGCTTTTTCAGTAAGGCAGCTGTCTTTTCACCGACAGCCGCAATTTTAATCGTACTCGGCAATGTTATTAGAGCGCGTTCAAGTTTATTTACAAAATACTTAACCGCATTTTGACTCGTAAAAATAAGCCAATTATACGCTGTCAAATTACATAAATAAATTTGATCTTCATTCGTCTCTTTTTCAACTGTTTCAATTAACGGATAACAATAAACTTGACCGCCATGCTGTGTAATGAGTTCTTTGACAGACATGACAACACTTGAGCCCGTTAAAAAAATTGTTTTGTTAGCAAGTGCATTACTCAACATCAAGCTCAGCTTTTACTTTTTGAATTAAATCAAAGGCACCTTGTTCTGTTAGTTTTGCTGCTACTTGTTTACCTAATATATCCGCATCCGTACCTGTTAACGTTTCTTTATAACTTACAGAAGCATCAGGTGCTGCGACTAAACCAGTTAATGTAATTGTGTCCCCGTCAACTGTTGCATACCCTGCGATTGGCACTTGGCAACCCCCATCCATAGCCGCTAAGAACGCTCGCTCTGCATTTGCTGTTTTCCAAGTAGGTGCATCTGTTAATTTTGACAATTGCTCAAGTAACTCTGCATCATCTGCACGGCACTCGATTCCTAATGAGCCTTGTGCTACTGCTGGTAGGCAGATATTCGTATCTAAGTATTCTGTTACGACTTCATCGCTCCATCCAAGACGTTTAAGACCTGCTGCTGCTAAAATAATCGCATCATAGTCTTCTGTTTCAAGTTTATTTAAACGTGTATCTACATTTCCACGTATCCATTTAATCGTTAAGTCTGGTCGTACTGTGAGAAGCTGTGCTGAACGGCGTAACGAGCTTGTACCAACAACTGCGCCTTCTGGTAAATCAGCAAATTTTACATGATTTTTTGAAATGAATGCATCACGAGCATCTTCACGTGGTGGAATACAGCCAATCACTAAGCCTTCCGGTAATACAGCAGGCATGTCCTTCATTGAATGCACTGCGAAATCGATTTCTTTATCATATAATGCTTGCTCAATTTCTTTTACGAACAAGCCTTTACCCCCAACTTTTGAAAGTTGAACATCTAAAATACGGTCGCCTTTTGTAACGATTTCTTTAATTTCAAATTCGAACGGTACACCAGCTGCTTTTAATTCGTTAATAAACCAGTTTGTTTGCGTTAATGCTAATTTACTTTTACGTGAACCTACAATAATTTTTCTCAAGTTATTCCGACCTTTCTGTTATACCCATAGATGGAAATTCGATAGTTTGCTGCCGAGAAAGAAATTTACGACAACAAGTAAAAATAAATAAATATGTACGCGTGCATACATCGTACCTATTAATGTGCCTTTACGGTGCAATACAAAAATAATTAAGTACACGACTGACACAACAAATGAGCCAACAATTTTCACATCAAAAATTGAAATACCTTCTAACGTTAAAAATGCCCATTCCAACCCTAAAATTAAACTAATTAATAATAAAGGAACACCAATAATTGTTGAATAGTTAATCCAATTCATCGTTTGCTGTAAATTCGGCAAGCGCGACCATAAATTGTTCCATTTCTTTTGCTTTAATATGCGATACAAAATCAAATACAAAATGGCAAAGATAAACGCGACAGAAAATGCCGCATAGGAAACAATCGCAAAGCTAATATGAATAAGTAGCATTTCAGAAATTAACGCTTCTCCAACTATTTGTTGTGCTGATTGCGGAGCAATTAAATGAATCGACATAAAAACAAAACTCAATACATTTATAAAGAACACCGGCAAGTCAACACGGACAATGCAGTGTAGGACAATTGACAACATTGTAAGTAACCATGCATAGATAAAGACCCCTTCATAGAGAGATAAAATCGGGAAACGTTTCGTCTCTATGACAAACAGCACTAAATAAATCGTTTGCAATACCCAAACAATCGAAACAAGCCAAAATGCAACACGCCTACATTTCACATTTTTATATAAATAATCAATAAAATATAGCACGATACTGAGCGCATAGAGAACAATTATGAGCTCATATAATCTTGCCATAACTAAATCTGTCATAAGCTCTATCCCCTATTTGAAATTTGCTCCAATAACCCATTTCTAGTTATGTTTAGAGAACCATCTTCCACACTAAATCGTGCGAATTACTATCGTTTCTAATGTAGACTTCCAAAATATTATTACTTGATAATCTACACTAAAAATGACCAATCTTAGTTCGTCCTAAAACATATATGAAAAAGCGCTTTCGCTATCTATAATTTTACCATATAGATACGAAAACGCTTATGTTTTATTTGAAGAAAGTACGTCAATATGGCCAGTTTTCTATTGGCGAAGCGTTCTATTAATAAGACAAACGTGGCTCAAAATTTGCCTCTTGAAGCTGTTCATCTTGCTGTGCTTTTTGTTGCATTTGTTGCACTTCATGCTCCACATCTTCTTCAATCCCAAAAATTTGTTGGAACAATAAAAGCTGTGCTGCTGCCTCATTTGAATTGGCCAATTCTTTCGCCTGTAAAATAGGATTTTTTAATAATTGATTAATAATCGATTTCGTATGTTTATTTAAAATTTTTCGCTCACGCTCTGTTAAATCAGGCATTTTGTTTTCAATACTCATCATCGTTTCTTCTTGAATCGATGCCGCTTTCTTACGTAATGCTGAAATAACTGGTACTACACCCAACGTTTTAAACCAATCTTTAAATTCAACAATTTCGTTTTGAATCATTGCCATAATTTCATTTGCAGCACGTTCTCGCTCTGCTAAATTGGCTTGTACAATTCCTTGTAAATCATCGATATCATATAAGAAAACATTGGCTACGTCGCTAATTTTTGGATCTAGATCACGTGGTACCGCAATATCTACCATAAATAACGGGTCGCCTTTACGGAATTTCGCTACGTCCTTCATTAAATCGTAATCAATGACATAGTCAGTTGCACCTGTTGAGCTGATTAAAATATCCGCCTCAAGTAGCGTACATTGTAATTCATTCATTGCCTTTGCATCACCATCAAATTTGGATGCTAAGTTTTGTGCTTTTTCAAATGTACGGTTAATTACTGTTACTTTCCCAACGCCATTACCATGGAGATTTTGAATCGCTAGCTCACCCATTTTACCAGCACCTAAAATCGCGACATGCTTGTTTTGTAATGAACCGAAAATCTTCTTGGCTAACTCAACTGCTGCATACGAAACAGATACGGCATTTTCTCCGATCGCAGTTTCACTATGAGCACGCTTGGCAAACGTTACAACTTGTTTAAATAAGTGATTATAAATAGTTCCCGTTGTCCCTAATTCTTGACCTTGTAAGAAACTTTTTTTCACTTGACCCAAAATTTGGGTTTCACCTAACACCATCGAATCAATCCCCGCAGTTACACGGAATAAATGATCTAGCGATGCTTCCTCCTCACGAATGAATAAGTGATCCTCAAATTGTTCCATTGGGATGTTAAACCAGTTCGCTAAAAATTGCTTTATATAATGACGGCCTGTATGTAATTGATCTACAACCGCATAAATTTCTGTACGATTACATGTAGAGATAATTACATTTTCTAATATACTTTTTTGATTTTGTAGCGCTTCCATCGCATTCGGAATATCAGATTCGATAAATGATAATTTTTCACGGATTTCGACAGGCGCTGTTTTATAATTCAAGCCTACTACCAATGTATGCATGAATCCCCCACACCTCACACGTTCTAATTCACAAAGCTTATTTTATCATATTTCCAACATAATTCACCTATATATTGTGAACATGCTATGAATAAAATGTAACACAATTAATTAGAATAATTCTAATGTAAGTTTAACAAAGTTCTCTTAATAATTCAATGCGTTCGACTCAGAAAAAAAGCTACACAAAAAAGTTTCCTTTTAGTGTAGCCAATATTTTTACATAGTATGAATTTTAGTAGTGATAACATTTCCTGAAGCGTCTAAGGCTTGGAATTCCACTTCTGTGTAGAGATCGAACTCTGGGAATTCATATAAATTTGGACGGTGCATATAACGTGAAGAACCACGCGACGGTAAGTCATATTGTGTGTTACCGCTTGGCGAATTGAAAATAACACGCACACCTTTTACATCTGTACAGCTTGTATTAACATCCGCAATCAACGTTACTTTTGTTGGTTCAATTCGTACATCCGTATTATTGAATAATGTATCCCCAACTAAGCAGCTATTATTGCTAACAGGTGTTTTACATAAAATCGAATTAATAATCGATTGTAATGCACCATGTAAATTCTCAATCTCTACAATATTTTGGTAAGTACCTTTTGTTTCAGATGCGATATCTTTTAACAGCTTTTCGTTCACTTGCTTGTACGAGCCAACGGAAACAGTATGAATCGCAATTCCTTGTGCATTTGCTTTTCGAAGCACTTCATCTAAGCCATTTGTATTTGAATAACCGTCTGTAATTAAAACAATTGCTTTATTCGTAAACTCATTGGTTGTGAAGTTGTTTAATGCCGTATTCAACGAAGCGATTATATTTGTACCGCCCGAGCGCTTATAATCTAACAAGCTTTCCATATTAGCGACTTCCTCTGCCTTACCTTGTGCTTCAAAGGTTGCTCGTGTGTTAAAACGATACACATGCGTTGGATTTGCATTCACCTGCTTCACTGTTTGCTTTATTTTGCCTCTTGTTGCGTTGGCAGGATCCACTTTATTCATCGAACCTGAATGATCGACTACAAACATTACTTCAGATTCAAGTGAACATAAATTATTTTCAAATCGAGGGTTGGCAAAAATTGGTGCTGAAATGGTTTTCCCTTTCAACGAACCTATTACTTTATCGTAACGTGGATCTAAGTCAACCAAACGGACCTTGACCTCTGATTTGCCGTAAATAATATCATCGAAGAACACAACGGCCGAGCCTGGGCTACCTGTGCCGGTATTGTAGTCTTTTGTGTTGGTATCGAATGACACCAGCTTCGATTTACCGTTATATGTCACTTCAACCGTTCCGTAATAATCGGTAATGATGGTCCCACCAGGTGCAACAAGGTTTACGATCACTTTCGTATAGCGATCCATACCTTCTGGACGCTGTTCCAATTCTTGCCCTGCAAGTAACACATCTATTTTGGCGATGGCACCTAGTAATTTACCGATTAAGTCTGCTTGTTCCTTCTGCAATAAGTTTTTATCCACTTGACCTAATCGTTCATACATTGCTTGAATCACTTTTACCGTTTCAGCATGGGCTAATGTAATATCATCAGCAGGAGGTAAAAATTCTTTAATTAAATAAATAATAACGGCGTGTACTTTGCTCTCAAATTGATCTAAATATTCTTTACCAATAACTCCTTGTAAATCATATGTGGCACGGCCTTCACTATTTAGTGTATACATCACTTTTGCAGTGCCTACGCCGCCCCAATCAGAGTCTTTATCTGCGCCATAAATCATATAATCTAAAATTTGTTCAAATAACCAAACGGAAATGATTTGACCTTCTAACTTTAATTCAGCATTTCCATATTGAATTTCATCAGATTCTACATCACCTTGCGTCAAAGTACCTTGTTCGTTTGTATAAGTTTCCCATTTTGAACCAGTCATCAGTTTCGTATCGACATCATAATCCGTTACCGTAATTTCTCCATTCACTGTAAAAGGAACTGTTATTGTACCTACCTTCCCTTGAGGCAGCGCTGGTAATGGCTTAGATCCTGGATCAACGTTGCCGCCATTCCAATCTTTTTGCTCTGGGTCAAATACTTGATACGTAACACGTAATTCTGGCTTTGGAATGTAACGAACAGACGTTTTAATTACTTGATTTTTATATGTGTAATATTTGTCTGCTGGGTTAACCATTTCAAAGCTAATCGTATCAACAATTGATTTAGTTAAGGCTGGTGCTGTTACATAAACGTTTAAAAATGGACCATCCGTGTAAACAACGCTCGCTTCGCCACTAGTGCTTGTATTTGTTTCAGAAATTTTTGCTTTTGCTTGTGATGTCACTTTAAATGCTAATGATTCATCATAAGGTATGTCATTGCCATAACTGTCACGCAAATCAATTGTAATAAGTGTAGAATCTACACCATTGGCAATCAATTCTTCTTTTGCTACGTTAATACTTTTTACTGCCTTATAAACATCCGGACGTTTTTCTTTGTCATCTGTGCTTGAACCTGGCTTAGATGGAATCGTTACCGAATTATCTTTAGATGTTACAAAGTTTGGAGGCAGTGTAATTTTATTATTGTCTTTACCTGTTGGTGATGATGTTAGCCCTTCGATTGATAGCTTCCCTTGCTTATAAATACGATACATAAATACAGCAAAATCACCGCGTTTCAGCGTATTCCCCGATACATAGTCCTCATAGGTTTTCTTTCCTGTTGTACCTGCTGTAATTTCATTCATATATAAATAACGAACAGCTTGAACCTCTGATAAATCTAATCCGTTCGACGCCGCATAAATTCGAGCAAACTGCCCTCTATTTACTGGTGATGTACGTTTGTTTGCATTAGCAACACCATTTAATGGGATATTTAAATCACCATAATAATTATATAAAATCTCTTGCATTTCTCGCTCTGACTTACCCTTTAAATCAAGATGAAAGTTCTCATCTAATTTTGAAATAAAATGAAGTAGCTGCCATTCTTTTACAGAATAACCCCCGTCAAATTTATTTCCTGGAAACAAGTCCAAATAATTATTATCCACTGCCCATTTAATCGCAGTAAACTTCGGATTGTTCGTTGAAACATCCGAAATTTTCGTGTTAGCCGCCTCAACTGGTGACGCACTAAATGGTAACGCCGTTGAAAGAATCAGTACACAAATTACTACTAGCGCCATATATTTTTTTATATTTTTCATATTAGCACTCCCCTAATTGTAGAACAAAATGTTGTCGCGATAGTTTTCTTTTAAATCTGTTTCTAAATAACGTAAGAAGCGCTCAATAATGGCTGCTGACTCGGCACGCGTTAACGTACTTTTCGGATAGAAGTAACCATCATCCCCCTGCAGTAGCCCTATTTCTGTCGCTACATAAATCGAATCACGAGCATAGTCTGAGATTTTGTAATCATCCTTGTACTCAGTTGCATAATTTGGATCTGGAGCTTTCTCTTCAAGTCCTAATGCACGCACTAAAATCGTCGCTGCTTGTTCACGTGTTAAATAGCCATCTGGTTCAAATGATTGTGGAGTAATCCCGAAAATGACACCTTTTTTAACTGCCGCCTCTAAGTAGTTATAATCTTTCATTGAGCGCTTGACATCTTTAAAAATCGTAGTTGGCGTCTTAGTCTTAGTTTTCTTTTCTTCTAATACACGAATATCAATCGCTTTACCAATGGCAATCGCAAAATCATAGCGTTCCTCTGGTGTATTTGGAGAATAGAAATTCGATTGATCATCTAAAATTCCTAACGAATAAAGCTTTTCAATTGATTCACGTGCCCAGCTTGATGAAAGGTCCCGGAACTTAGGTATCTTTAGCATCTCAATTTTTGGCATATACTCGATTTCAAGTGCTACCGTTCCACTAGCATCTGGTAAATCATATTCATATTCTGATAATGTATCCGCCGAGCTAATCGTTTTGTAATTGCCTTTAAAGCTCGATAAGCTTGCATCACTTTCGTTGTACTCTAATACGCGAGATTTCGCCGTTGAAATTTTATTTTTTACAGTTCCGATTTTTCCATCTGCGAAATAGATTTCATAATCTGTTATTTGTGTCTCAGCTGAACCCCAGAAGTTTTCATAGCCTTCATCTCGGCTATTAATATGAATCGTAATTTCTTCTGGTTGTGCCTTTTTCCCACTACCAACCGATGTATACGTTTTGCGTGCAATCGCATTGCCTGCATAATAATCTGAAGCAGGGCGCTTATCTGTTACTGCACTGTCTGAAAGCTGGTAGTCTGCTAATGTATACGTGCGGTTATTAGCTACAATTTTCTCAGTAAATTTCGTAACGCTACCTGTTGCTGTACTTTGACCAATTTGATCGTAGTTTGTTACATCATATGTATAAGCATAGTTACGCGTAAGCTTTTCGCCATTTGGTCCAGTTAACGTTAATTTATAAGTTTCAGTTAACTTCCCTTTATTTTCTTTTATTGTGACCGATACATCTTTATTAGTGCCTGTAAATTTGATTGGTTTACCCGTTAAAAAAATATATTCTTCGTAATCGTATTCATTTTTAATGCCACCAGTAAAATCCAATGACTGTGCTGAACTTTTTTGCGGCACCATCAGCACTAACATCAGCAAGCATGAGAAGGCTGCTGAAAAAATAAATTTAAATTGCTTGTTCACTCATACATCCCTCATCTCTCTATGTACTTCTATTTTTAACTTTCTCTAAAAACATTGATTGGCATGCGAGTATTTTCCTCGCATGCCATCTTACTTATTCGCTTACCATTAAGACATAAACATCTGATGTTGAACGAGCAATTGCCGTAATATGATCTGATTTTTTAATATCTTTTATTGTAATGACTTTACCATTTTTGACAATCATCGCTTTCGATAAATCCAATGTTAATGCCCCATTTCGGAAGCTCCATGACCCATCCTTATTCCACTGACTACTATTTTTCACTGACATTTTTTTCGTATTATAGTTAACGTCATCGACACGCCCAGTTAAGGTTAATGTCGCTAACTTCTCACCAGGAACAAAGTGAATACCTTGTATATGACCGTCCTTTTCATAGAAATAACCGTAGTATGGGTTTGGTGAGTTTGTATAGTTATCATATAAATCTAAATCTAATTCAGGAATGACTTTGAAATTTGATGAACCATCTAATTCAGATGCAACTGTTGAATTACTAAATGCAAACTGCGCATTTGACTTATCTGTTTTCCAGAAATGATTATTAAAGCGCTCAATATCTGTTAATTCTAATTGATATGCGCCCATATCTGCTACATCAATACGTGCAAAGTATAAACCATACTCTGATAAGTTTGGCGCTAAGAAACCATCATTTGTAATATTGACGATATGTGCATAATCGTTCTTCGTTGCACCATCTGTCAGTACAAAGGCAGTTGTAGAAATAGGTGTTTGCTCTGTATTTAACGCAATTAATCCCTCTGGTTCTACTAAACGACCATTTCGAATTAAAATCGAACCTTCATGATATTGAACCTTTGATACGTTTTTTAATGAAATAGTATTAACATCCAATGATACATATTCAATCGGCTGATAATAGGTACGCTCATTTTTAGCTAATACAATAATTTTCTCGACTACTTCTTTACTAAATTGCTTTTTCGTTACAAAATATAAATCACTATTTTTATAGTTCATTAATTTTGATTTTGAAATCTTTTTGTTGCCTACATAAATCGATGTATTATTCGTCAATGTGAATGTTTGCTGCGCTATCGTATCTTCTGTGCCGAAACGCCAATTCAACAGTGGATGCGCATTTTTAACGACCATTGTATTTTTCGTAGTATTAACTGTGTTTAAATTTGCCTTATACAAATCTTCTACCATTACCGCAGTTGAAATAATATGAATTTCCGACACGCGAGATGTAGTTGCCGTTTCAAACTTGAGACGAACACGATCCCCAACATAAATGGTACTTATATCAACAGAAGAATTATCTTTAAACACTTCCGTATTGTTCGTTACAACAAAGGTATTTGTTGAAGAACCATCAACCTTGACACGAATTTGTAAGCCGTTTGGATCAACCGATGTCACGCTACCTGAAAGCTGCTTACTATTCGATACAATCGAACCATCTTCAATATTCGTTGTGCCACGCATTTCTTTAATTTTACCATTCGATAATTTAATCGTTACTGGCATGCCATTTTTGAAGCCAGCAATCGTTGTTAGCGTATCATTTATGTAGTAAATGCTATTTGCAGCTACTTGGAAAACCCCTGTAGTACCATTGCTCTTTTTTAATGAAATACTCTTTAGTGTACGTGTTACACTACCATCTTTATTTTCCGTTTCACTATATTGCGCCTTTACAAATGTATATGTAGTTGCTGCTTCAGCTTGCTGTCCTGTTGGAAACATTGCTAAAGCAATAATAATTGCTAGTAATACTGTTGCACATTTTTTTAGCAATTGTTCCGCCTCCCTTAACTTACTTCTACATAATAATTTTATCAAAATAAATTCATTCATCATCTATTAATCAAAATTCGTAACAAAAAGCTCGTAATATTTGTATAATTTGTATAGCTCAAATGAACTATCCCCTGTAATTAACAATAAAAACAATGAGCGTTTTTAATTTTGGTCAAACATTTTAAACCGATACGTCAATTGTATGACCAGAAGTTGGGTGTGGAGCATCTAAAATTTCAAGTACTTGCTCGGTAGATTGTTCTTGAAATTCCATCGCTTTTTTTGTTACGGCCAATGAAACATTTTGCATTAATTGTGCTTGTTTCATCGACATCGCTAATGCTGCAATATCCAAATGTAGCACCTCCCTACACCTTTTATCGACAGTCCATATTAAATATCAAGTCATTTTGATTTGTTTATTGGCAATATTATTGAATTTTCCCAAGAAAAAAACAATCTCACAGACAAACATGAGATTGCTTTTTCATTCTTACATACGTCCTTCAATTTCAGCCCATGCTTGCTCGAAGCCAAGACCTTTTTCTGAAGAGAATACGAATAATGGATCTTCTTTTTCCATTTCTAGTACTTCACGGACATTCTTTTTGTGTTTATCCCATTTACCTTTCGGGATTTTATCTGCCTTCGTCGCAACAACAATTACCGGAATGTTGTAATGCTTTAAGAAATCATACATCATTTGGTCATCGTTTGTTGGATTGTGGCGGATATCGACGATTAGCACAACCGCTCTTAGCTGTTCGCGACCCATGAAGTACTTTTCAATCATTTTCCCCCATGCAGCACGTTCAGTTTTTGACACTTTCGCATAACCATAGCCTGGTACATCAACGAAATACAATTGTTCTTCAATTCGATAGAAGTTTAACTGTTGCGTTTTACCCGGCTTTGACGAAATACGTGCCATCGCTTTACGGCCAATCATACGATTAATGAACGAAGATTTGCCGACATTCGAACGACCCGCTAACGCAAACTCAGGTAACCCATCTTCTGGGAACTGTTCTTCTCGGACAAAGCTTCCGATCATTTCAACGTTATGGACTTTCATTACTTTTTAAAACCTCCATCTAGTGCAATAGCTAGAACTTCTTCAGCTTGTGACACTAGTTTAAATGTGAGCTGCTCACGAACTGTTTCAGGAATATCATCAATATCGCGCTCATTGTCTTTCGGAATAATAATCGTCGATAATCCTGCACGATGCGCACTTAACGATTTTTCTTTTAGACCACCAATTGGTAATACGCGACCACGAAGCGTTACTTCACCTGTCATACCGACCTCGCGCTTAATTGCTTTACCAGTAATCGCTGAAACAATTGCTGTCGTCATCGTAATACCTGCAGAAGGACCATCTTTTGGTACAGCACCTTCTGGAACGTGAATATGAATATCATGCTGCTCAAAATAATCTGCATCTAAGCCTAAATCGTTCGTAAGCGTACGGACATAAGATAGTGCGATTTGAGCAGACTCCTTCATCACATCGCCAAGCTTCCCTGTTAATACTAACTTTCCTTTACCAGGCGCTAACGAAACCTCAATTTGAAGTGTATCGCCACCAACTGTTGTATAAGCGAGACCTGTTGCTACTCCAATTTGATTTTCTGTTTCGGCTTGACCGTAACGGAAGCGGTGTTTTCCTAGCATATCAACTAAAACTTTTGAAGAAACGGTTACTTTTTTCTTTTCACCAGAAACAATTATCTTCGCAGCTTTACGGCAAACCGTTGCAACTTGGCGTTCTAACCCACGCACACCTGCTTCACGCGTATAGTAACGAATTAAATCAGTAATTGCTTCTTCCTTCATTAAAAATTGTGCCTTTTTTAAACCATGTTCCATCATTTGCTTCGGAATTAAATGGTTTTTCGTAATTTCCATCTTCTCATACTCTGTATAGCCCGCGATATTAATCACTTCCATACGGTCAAGAAGCGGTCCTGGAATTGTACTTAAATCATTCGCTGTTGCGATGAATAAAACATCTTGTAAATTATATGGCTCTTCGATGTAGTGATCGCTGAATGTACCGTTTTGTTCAGGATCTAATACTTCGAGCATCGCTGCTGATGGGTCTCCACGGAAATCATTCGACATTTTATCGATTTCATCAAGTAAAAATACTGGGTTTGTAGTACCCGCTTTTTTCATCCCTTGAATAATACGACCTGGCATCGCTCCAACGTAAGTACGACGGTGACCTCGAATTTCTGATTCATCACGCACGCCACCAAGTGAAATGCGGACAAATTTACGGTCTAAACTTTCAGCAATTGAACGTGCTAAACTTGTTTTACCAACGCCAGGAGGTCCTGCTAAACATAGAATCGGACCACGCAATGAATTCATTAATTGACGCACAGATAAATATTCTAACACACGCTCTTTCACTTTTTCTAAACCATCATGATCGCGGTTCAAAATTTCCTCTGCAATACCAATATCAATTCGGTCTTCTGTTTTTTCGCTCCAAGGAATCGATACTAGCCATTCAATATAATTACGAATAACACCGCTCTCAGCACTTGCTGCCGGCAACTTTTCATAACGATCTAATTCTTTATATGCCACTTTTTGTGTTGATTCTGGCATGTCGGCAGCTTCGATTTTTTTACGTAGCTCTGAAATTTCACCTGTTTTGCCTTCGCGATCACCAAGTTCTGTTTGAATCGCTTTCATTTGTTCGCGTAGATAGTATTCTTTTTGCGTACGCTCCATCGCTTGCTTTACTTTTGAGCTAATTTTCTTTTCTAAATTTAAAATTTCTTGCTCATCATGTAGACGGATCATTAAATGATCTAAACGTTTTTTAATATTTGTAATCGCTAATACTTCTTGCTTTTCACTAATTTTAAACGGCAAATGCGACGCAATTACATCTGCTAAACGCCCCGGCTCTTCAATATCTAATACCGATTCAATCGTTTCAGTCGTAATTTTATTCGATGATTTTGCATATTTTTCGAAGTATGTTAGCACTGTTCGCATTAATGCTTCCGTTTCAGAATCTTTATAATCTTCGTCCTCGAAAAGTTCTAAGTCGGCAATTGTAAATTTGTCAGATTCTACGTAACGTAGCATTTTTGCTCGGTGTAAGCCTTCCACTAAAATACGTAATGTACCGTTTGGTAATTTTAGCATCTGCTTCACTTTGACTAATGTACCCATTTCAAATAAGTCTGATTTTACAGGAGCTTCTACACGTAAATCTTTTTGTGTTACTAAAAAAATTGTGCTGTCCCCTAACATTGCATGTTCTAGTGCAGCGATTGAGCGCTCACGTCCCACGTCAATATGTAAAACCATCGTTGGGTATACTAAAAGACCTCTTAAAGGTAAAACTGGCATATTCGTTAATTTGTTTGTCACGCGGGTATTCACCTCCATCCAAATCTTTAAAAAAACCCGCATTTGTAGTATGTGTTAGTTTTTCATCAATTACGCTTTGCTATACGTAGTCTCAATTTTTTCCGAGCTACTAAAAAATGTTCTTCAAAAAATCTGGAACATCAGACAGCCGTTATCTTATTTCAGCGAGCAAAAATACTCGCTTAAATAAGTTTAATATTCCAATTTATTGCCGATATGTATTTTCTTTTGTTAGAAAAAGCTGACTTTGGACTTGTTTATGAAGTCAAAGTCAGCTACATCATTGAAAAACTTCAGCAATTAAGCTGTTGTTTTTTCGTTATCATCTTTTGTATAGATTGTGCCGTCTTCTAATAATAGCTTTGGCTCTACTTTGTCGCTAATTGTTTCTGCTGTAATGATACACTTTTTGATATCCTCACGAGATGGTAATTCAAACATTACATCTAGCATTGTCGCTTCAATAATTGAGCGTAAGCCACGAGCACCTGTTTTACGTTCGATTGCTAATTTTGCAATTTCAACTAACGCATCTTCCTCGAATTCAAGCTCTACATGATCAAGTTCCAACATTTTTTGGTATTGTTTAGCTAATGCATTTTTCGGCTCTGTTAAGATTTGAACTAATGCATCTACATCTAACTGTTCCAATGTAGCTAACACTGGTAAACGTCCGATAAACTCTGGAATTAAACCAAATTTTAATAAGTCTTCAGGAATTAATTGAGACATTAATGAACCATCTTCATCGTTCCCCTTATTTGGGTTTGTACCAAAGCCGATTACTTTCTCACCTTGACGACGTTTAATAATCGTATCAATACCGTCAAACGCACCACCTACGATAAATAGGATGTTCGAAGTATCGATTTGTAAAAACTCTTGGTGTGGGTGCTTTCGGCCGCCTTGTGGAGGAACGCTTGCAACTGTACCTTCTAGAATTTTTAGTAATGCTTGTTGCACACCTTCACCTGAAACATCGCGTGTAATCGATGGATTTTCAGATTTACGTGCTACTTTGTCGATTTCATCGATATAAATAATCCCTTTTTCAGCACGTTCAATATCGTAATCTGCTGCTTGGATTAATTTTAGTAAGATATTTTCTACGTCTTCACCAACATAACCAGCTTCTGTTAGGCTTGTTGCATCTGCAATAGCAAATGGCACGTTTAAAATACGTGCTAACGTTTGGGCTAGTAATGTTTTACCACTTCCCGTTGGACCGATTAAAACGATATTTGATTTTGATAATTCCACATCATCAATTTTTGAATTTGAATTAATGCGTTTATAGTGATTATAAACAGCAACTGCTAATGCTTTTTTTGCACGCTCTTGACCGATTACATATTCACCTAAAATATTTAAAATCTCTTTAGGTTTCGGAATATCTTGGAATTCAATTTCTTCCTCAATCCCTAACTCCTCGACTACAATTTCTGAGCATAATTCGATACATTCATCACAAATATATACACCTGGCCCTGCAACCAGCTTTCGAACTTGTTCTTGTGGCTTACCACAAAAAGAGCATTTTAAATTGCCTTTTTCATCATTAAATTTAAACAATTCGGTTCACCCCTATTCAAGCAACAATCTTACAAGATTCTATTCGTTTTATCAAATATATTGACTGCACGACGTTACTTCGTTGTTTTAAATTATTATATTTCAAAATTGTGAGAATACTAGGTAAATTCCAAAAATTGATAATGTCCTAGCTTTTTAACAATAGGAAAATATATTTCTATGTATGTATTATGTCATATTTCATCATTATGTAAAATCAGAAGCATTTATGTGATAAAACAAGGCACGGCAAAAAACCGTACCTTGTTATCATCTACTATATAATTCAGTTTTCATTACTTCAATTTCAATAAACAATCGCTCAATGAAATCAAGTAAATAATCGCTATCCATTCCTTACCATGGTGAATAAATAGCCTTTGCTACTGAATATAAATCAAAAGATATTAGTTGATTTTAGCGTTTTCTACTAAGAACTCAACTGTTTTTTGTGTGCGGATATCGTTCTCAAGGATCGATGTACCACCTAAAGCAGTTAGGATTTGGTCTTTGTCCATACCAAATTGTGCAGCCATTTTTTCGATTTCTGTATTGATATCTTCTTCAGATACTTCGATGCTTTCAGCTTGACCAATTGCTTCTAATACTAAAGAAACTTTTACGCGACCGCCCGCTTCTTCTGCCATTTGAGCGCGTAATGCAGCCTCATCTTGACCTGAGAATTGGTAGTAAAGGTCTAGGTTCATACCTTGCATTTGTAAACGTTGACCGAATTCTTGGATCATACGGTCTACTTCAGTATTGATCATGCCTTGTGGAATTTCAACTTCCGCGTTTTCAGCAGCTTTTTCAACTAACTCATCACGTAAAGATGCTTCAACGTCAGCTTCTTTGTTAGCAATAGTCGTTTCTTTTAATTTAGCTTTTAGAGCTTCTACAGTTTCAACTTCTGAGTCGATTTCTTTAGCGAACTCATCTGTTAATTCTGGTAATACTTTTGTTTTTACTTCTTTAATGTTTACCACGAATTTCGCTTCTTTACCAGCTAATTCAGCAGCGTGGTACTCTTCTGGGAAAGTAACTAATACGTCTTTCGTTTCGCCAGCTTTAGCACCGATTAATTGTTCTTCGAAGCCTGGAATGAATGAACCAGAACCGATTTCTAATGGGTAGTCTTCACCTTTACCACCTTCGAATGCTTCATCACCTACGAAACCTTCGAAATCGATTACAGCTGTATCGAATTCTACGATAGCTTCATCTTCTTTAATTTCTAATTCAGCTTTTTTCGCTAATTCAGCGTCAATCATAGATTGAATCTCTTCATCAGTTACTTCAGCAGATTGTTTTGTTACTTCTAAACCTTTGTAATCGCCTAATTTTGGTTCTGGTTTCACTGTTACTGTTGCAGTGTAAATGAAGTCAGCACCTTTAGCGAAGTTTTCTGTACCAGCGATTTCCGGGTAGTCAACTGGCTCGATACCAGCTTCATCTAATGCTACTGGGTATGAAGAGTTAATCACGATTTCTAAAGCATCTTGGTATAATGCTTCTACACCGTACATTTTTTCGAATACTGGACGAGGCATTTTTCCTTTACGGAAACCTGGTACGTTAATTTGTTTTACAACTTTTTTGAAAGCTTGGTCTAAAGCTTTATCAACTTCTACAGCTTCTACTGTTACTGTTAATAAACCTTCATTACCTTCTTGTTTTTCCCATTTTACTGACATGTATAATTACCTCCAAAATTAACTTTCGTTTGATTTACAACTGTCATATATATTGTTTGACAACCATTTTAGTATAACATAGATGCACAATGTTTCAACAATTTTCACTACCGTTGTAAATCAGTCATAGATTCTAATTTTTGTAAAAAATCATCAAGTTCATCATGAGCTTCTAGTATTTCGCCGAACATTGTTTTCACGAAATTAACGTAACTATTTGCTACATCTTCACTATTGTAGCCGCTCCACTCAAATGGGTACAGCACAATTGCATGTTTGGCTACTAAATGGTTTACAGCCTCCAGCATCGTTGGATCTTGCTCCAGCGTCTCTGTTATATGCACCATCACCGCTTGAAATTGTGGCAGCTTCGTTGGTAATTCCAACTGAGCAGGATTTATTGTATCCATGTGATTAAACTTTGCAAGTGCAATTGGTATATTTACTTGTTGTTCTACTAATAAAATCAGTAACAAACTTTGAATAAATGGATGAACAGATTCGGTTTCGATGATAATCTTTAATTCTTCCACAAATGGTCGAATGTTTATATCTGTCATTTCATGAATTTGTAATAACTGCTGTTGCACAGTAAGTTGTAAAAAAAGATGTACGTCAAAATCATCATCATCTTCATCGATTGTTGTTTGCAATAAATGTGCCTCTTGGTTTTCGGCAATTTCAGCATTTAATTTTTTTAAACGTGTAAACTTATCAATTTCATCGCTTGGAATTATATCTTCTTCTAATAGAGACTGAATGATTTTTTCTACTTGTTTAAACTGACGAAGTTGCATACAAATCGTTAAATATAATTCCATTACTTCAAAATACATGTTCGGCCCTTTTGCAAGTATGTCCTCACAAATTTCTTTCGCACGTACATAACTTTTCGTTTCATAAAGTGAATATGCAAAAACACTCAATGAAACTTCATCACCTTCCTCTAATAGCAATGCCTGTTCGAACAAATCATTTGCCTCATGATAACGACTTAGCTCAGCTAAAGATTTGGCCTCATTGAATAATCGTTCAACAGTACCCGGAAATAAAATAACTTTCCGCGATGATTTATTATTTTCCATCTAGTTCAACTCCAATAATTGTGAAGTAGTATAATGTCGCTATTTGTTTCAAAATTATATCACACTAATATTTTATTAATCATGGCTCTAAAATTCACAAATTTAATATTTATCATAATTTACATTAATTGAAAAATGTATATACTAAGTACTAAGATACATATAATTCTCTCTTTTTCCTTTTTACATAATTCATTATTCCCGTTCAGTTCAGTAAATAATCTAATTTATTATATAAAGGGGCGTTTCAAATGGTTGTACTTTCTGAAAATGTAATATTAGAGTTTAAGCCACGTTTCGAAAAGTCTTTAGAAAATTTACCGATTACCGTTGTTAGTCGTAGTACCGCGATTGTCAATGAATCCGAATATCCTGTTAAATTCGATTTTATTACTGAGACATTAGTTGATTACAAGAAGCAAGTAGTGACAACAAATATTATTAAAATCGAAGGAACGATTCCTGGATCAATTAAAATCGGTGCGCTTATGGTGGTTCCTCAACATTTATACATTACATGTGAATATGAAATTTTATCAATTACAAACAATGAATTAAAAACTTTAATTCAAAATGAAAATCCGATGTTTTTATATAGTAACTGGCTTCTTGAAGCGATTGAAAACGAAACATTGGTATTAGAGGTAAAAACAGATACAGGACAAACGGTAGACTGGCCTGTAGGAATTAAAAACGCATATTTCTTATAATATTTTTGGAGATGCTAATCATTTAGCGTCTTTTTTTATTCCACTATTGTTTTTTCAATATACCCATTTCATTTTAAATTTTCTAATGTCTATTGTATACTAATCGCTATGCACATTTCAGTAGATTTATATAAATGAAAGAAGGAAAACGTAACATGAAATATGGATTTATCGGGCTTGGCAATATGGCGAGCGCTATTATACACGGAATGATTACAAGTGAATACTTTGTGCCAACAAATGTATATGGGATTAATAGATCTATCGCAAAAACAGAAAATTTAATTGATAAATATGCTATTCAAGCAGCTACTTCTATAGAACAGTTAGCAAATGAAGTGGACGTCATCATACTTGCAATAAAGCCACAAATGTTTGAAGATGTTCTGCCAACAATTAAGAAACACTTAACTGACAAGCACATCATAATTTCTATCGCAGCCGGAAAATCACTTGAATATTTACACGAACAATTAGGGAATGACACAACAATTTTTCGTGTAATGCCAAATATTAATGCGACAATTGGTGCTTCGACAAGCTGCTATTCTACCCTTAACGCCAGCCAAACACATAAGGAGTTAGTTGAACAATTATTTTCAACAATAGGTTCGATTGTTGAACTACCTGAAAATTTATTCTCGATTTTTACAACAATCGGTTGTTCTTCACCTGCTTTTACCTACCTTTACATTGATTCATTGGCTCGCGCTGCTGTTCGCGAAGGAATGCCTAAGGATATGGCATTAGAAATTGCGGCAAGTTCGGTATTAGGTAGTGCAAAAATGGTACTAGAATCCGATTCGCATCCATGGGCTTTAATCGACCAAGTTTGTTCACCAGGTGGCACTACGATTCAAGGTGTTACTTCACTTCAAGTAAATCATTTCGAAAGTACCATTTATGAAGCTGTAGATGCTGTCACTACGAAAGACGCATTGATTCAAAAACAAACTGTATAATAATTTGGAGAATAAATTATTTCACTTTGGCTATTTTTAATTTGATACTTTCTGCTACGCTACGAGTGGCCAACACGATGTTGGTCACGAATGCGTTTCCACACCATGTGGTACACTTAGCAAGTGTTCCACTTTTCCGATAGGCGTGCCTTCAAATTTTGAATAAAAGCTTTGCGACTAGTAACTGCAGGAGCAACCCATTGTCACCTACCTGTTTGCCCCCTAAGTGTATTGTGTGCCCCTGTTCCTACGTTCTCTCCACAACCCCCAAAGTTATGTAAAAGCTTATTAGAAAAAATCACTCCATGCTACAGTGACGCCCCATAGTTCCCCAACCCTCTTCAAACTAATTTTAATCCGCTCGCTAACCCAATTTTTCGTCTCTCAAATTAGGACCTACCTTTAATTTCTTTACAATTGACACAATCAAAAAAAATTTTTATAAAACATAATTGCTAACTTTAATACTATTTTATATAATCAATCTTGTTTCGAATTGAAACAACTCTATAAAAGATGATTGGGAGCGTGACAAGAAATTGGGTAAAGCATTGATTATTGGAGCTGGCGGTGTAGCTAGCGTAGTGGTACACAAATGTGTACAAAACTCTGAAGTATTCGAAGAGATTATGATCGCGAGTCGAACAAAATCTAAGTGCGATGCTTTGAAGGAAAAATTAGATGGTGGTAAAACGATTATCCACACAGCACAGGTGGATGCGGATAACACTGAAGAACTAATTGACCTAATCAATGGATTTAAACCAGATGTGGTAATTAACGTAGCTTTACCATATCAAGACTTAACTATTATGGATGCATGTTTAGCAACGAAGACTCACTATGTAGATACAGCTAACTACGAGCCTTTAGAGACAGCTAAATTCGAATATAAATGGCAATGGGCTTATAAAGAGCGTTTTGAAGAAGCTGGTATCACAGCACTTCTAGGTTCTGGTTTCGACCCAGGCGTAACAGGCGTATTCACAGCGCATGCACAAAAGCATCACTTCGATGAAATTCACTACATCGATATCGTGGATGCAAACGGTGGCGACCATGGCCTTCCATTCGCAACAAACTTCAATCCAGAAATCAACATTCGTGAAATCACAGCGAACGGTCGTTTTTGGAAAGAAGGCAAATGGGTTGAAACAAAACCTTTAGAGCACAAAATGGTATACAACTTACCAGAAATCGGCGAAAAAGATTGCTACCTTCTATACCATGAAGAATTAGAATCTTTAGCGAAAAACATTAAAGGATTAAAACAAATCCGCTTCTGGATGACATTTGGTCAAAAATATTTAACACATTTAAACGTGCTTGAAAACGTTGGAATGACTTCAATCGAGCCAATCGAATTCCAAGGCCAAATGATTCAACCAATTCAGTTCTTAAAAGCTGTTTTACCAGACCCTGCAACACTTGGTCCACTAACTAAAGGTAAAACAAACATCGGATGTATCGTTCGCGGCATTAAAGATGGCGAAGAAAAAACATATTATGTATACAACATATGTGACCACCAAGAGTGCTACCAAGAGGTTGGCTCACAAGCAATTTCATACACAACAGGTGTACCAGCAATGATTGGTGCAATGCTTGTGATGAACGGCGAGTGGCAAAAACCAGGTGTTTGGAACGTAGAAGACTTCAATCCAGACCCATTCATGGATGCGCTAAACAAATGGGGCTTACCATGGCAAGAAACAGAAAATCCAGATTTAGTGGACTTAGACTTCACAAACCCTAATAAAGAGGTTAAATCATAATGGCGAGCGCGAAAGCTGATTTAAAACCCATTATGACTGCTGCTCTTGAAAAAGAAACAGGCATTAATTGGAATGAGGCACCATCACCTGCCTTCGTTGTAGACGAACGCCTACTAGAACGAAATTTTAAGCTGTTAAAATCAGTCCAAGACCGTACAGGCTGTGAAATTTTACTTGCATTAAAAGGGTTTTCAATGTGGTCAACATTCCCAATGGCTCGCGACTATTTAGCAGGAATCACATCTTCTTCTTTATTTGAAGCGCGCCTTGGTTTCGAGGAATTCGGCAAGGAAGTACATGCATATGCACCTGCCTATGCAGAACACGAAATTGACGAATACTTAACATATGTCGACCACATCGTCTTTAATTCATTTGATCAGTTAAATAAGTATAAAGACAAAGTATTAAACCACGAGAAAAATATTTCGATTGGTTTACGCGTCAACCCTGGTTATTCTGAGGTGGAAACACCACTTTATGACCCGTGCTACATTAACTCTCGCCTTGGGATTCCAGTTGAGTCATTCCGACCTGATGAACTAGACGGGGTGGAAGGCATTCACTTCCATGCGATGTGTGAGCAAGGTGCTGACGTACTAGAACGTATTTTAGTGCACTTTGAAGAAAAATACGGTCAGTACTTACACCAAATGAAGTGGGTGAACTTCGGTGGTGGTCATCATATTACGAAACCAGGTTATGATGTAGAACTACTTGTAAAGCTAATTAACCATATTCAAGACACATATGATGTCAAAGTAATTTTAGAGCCAGGTGAAGCAATTGCGCTAAACACAGGTTATTTAGTCGCTACAGTGCTTGATATCGTACACAACGGCATGGAACTAGCAATTGTTGATTCTTCAGCAACTTGCCATATGCCAGATACGTTAGAAATGCCGTATCGTGCACATATTATCGGCTCGGGTGAAGCAAACGAAAAAGCATATACATACCGCTTAGGTGGCATGACATGCTTAGCTGGTGATATTATCGGTGATTATTCATTTGATGAGCCATTAAAAGCAGGCGATAAGCTCGTATTTACAGACATGGCGCATTATACAATGGTGAAAACGCATATGTTCAACGGTGTAAATTTACCAAGTATTTGCTCTTATAACGATGAGGAAGGTATGAAGGTAATTCGTACATTCCACTATGAGGATTATAAAGGCCGCTTATCTTAAAATTCAAAAAGACATCATCTCGTGCCCAATAGCGCAAGATGATGTCTTTTCTTTATGTGGATTTTATCGGATAATTGATACTTTCCTATCCATCAAAAATGTTATAGTCATATGCTATTTTTACTTTATTTTGGCGTTGGAATAAATAGTGAGACGAACGACGGCTGCCATATGCCCTGCTCATTTTTTGCCATTCCTACACCTGCTGGTAAGCCGTTTTCCCCTGTAAACATCACCCATCCTTCAGTATCTGTATCTTGTTCAAATTCACCTTCTTGCAGTCCATTAAAATATGTGGCAATTAATATACGATTGAGCTCTGGCGTAAATAGCTGCTGGTGTAGCGCTTTTGTTTTTTCATAATATGCCTTTACCTCAAAAATTTCTGAAGATTGAGCCGTTGTAAAAAGCGCCTCGTATGTTGGAAAATCCATCTCTATTTCGCTCAATAAATACATTTTCGCAATTACTACAGGTGAAATATGTCGTAAACGCTCTAAATCATGATCGATTTTAAATGCCTCAAAAACAGCCTGCTCCTCAGCCGTCAATGTCAGTGCCAATTCATCTGACGCTTGAATGGCTGTCACCTTACCAGCTAATTGTCCCTCGTTAATTTTCAATAATTGATGCTGCTCTACATTTTGATAAACAAGCAGCTCATCCTTTGCCGCCTTAATCGTTTCATTCGCAAATGACGAAAATGTTACGCCATGCTCCTGAAAATAGTAGGGATTAAGAAACGGGTCTCGCTTATTCATTTCGGTTAATTTTTCACCAAGCCCTCGTACCTTTAGCACCGTACCATTGACAGTAATTTGTCCCTCATCCATCGTCACAGAATCATTCGCTAAACCGAGTACAGTCGAGACAATGATTCCACCAGGAGTATAGTAGGCGACGTAATC
Organism: Solibacillus palustris; assembly: GCF_022549215.1. Taxonomy (GTDB): domain Bacteria; phylum Bacillota; class Bacilli; order Bacillales_A; family Planococcaceae; genus Solibacillus; species Solibacillus daqui. The sequence continues at coordinate 161,407 of NZ_JAKZFC010000003.1, forward strand.
CCCGTAAGTAATTGGTGCGTCCTTATCTATGACCATTGGCAAACTCTCTAGCATCCATTGTTCGCCAAGTAAACGCGCATAACTGGGTTCAATAACCTCTAAACCTGTTACATCATCTAGTAACGGCAATAACGTCTCACTTTCACTTGCAGTTAGAACACTTTTTTGAGGTGCAAATTGTGCAATCAGCAACATGCCAATAAGACAGCACACTGCAACTGAAACAGATAGTACTTGCCAATTTTGTTTTTTTGGTGTTGGCTTCGTTTGTAGTAAACGCTGTTTTAGGTCATTCGTAAATGGTGCGTCTTGCTGTAATTCTTGCCTTAATTGTTTTTTAAATCCCATCATAAAATGCCGCCTCCAACTCCTGATTGTTTTTTAATAGTTCCCTTGCACGACGAATTCTTGTACGCACGGTGTTTTGTGAAATCTTTAATAAATCGGCAATTTCAGCTACCTCAAATTCCTCGTAGTAGAATAAGATAATTACTTCACGATAATAAACAGGCAATGCAAACACACTATCTTTTAACGTTGTAAACGATTCTATTGCTAAGTATTTTTGCTCACTTGAAGGTTCATTTTTACGCACTGGGAGTAATTTCGTTAACAAATTTTTGCGCTTTTGTTTGCGCAATTCATCATGACAACAATTAATTGCAATACGCGTTAAATAGGTTTTTATCGAGGCATCGTTACGGAAATCCTCTTTATGTAGTAGAAACTTCATTAATACGTCCTGTGTAATTTCCTCTGCAAGCTGAATATCCTTCACGTATAAATAACTAAAATGATATAAATATTCGCCATACTGTTCTATGATTTGTTCCACCGATCACTCACCTCTTTTCAATTCTACAACTTAGACGCATATTTTCTGAAAAATTGTTCAATTAATTCAAAAATATTTTTTCAATAGCATTCTTTTGAACAAATAATTATAAAAATGTTAAACTTACTTTTAGTAACTAAAGGTAAAGGAGTAACCTAAAATGAAAAACTTTGAATTTGGGATTTATTCACTAGCGGATATTGGGACTAACCCATTAACTGGCGAAACACCGAGCCCTTCGCAGCGACTTCGGGAAATTTTAACGATGGCAGATTTAACAGAGCAACTTGGACTAGATCTATTTGGCGTTGGAGAGCACCATCGCTTAGATTATGTCGTTTCTGCCCCACCCGTTGTTCTATCCGCAATTTCACAACGTACAAAACGTATTAAATTAACAAGCACAACAACGGTATTAAGTACGGTTGATCCAGTACGTTTATTTGAAGACTTTGCTACACTCGATTTACTTAGTAATGGTCGTGCTGAAATCTTAGCAGGTCGCGGGGCATTTATTGAATCATTTCCACTGTTTGGCTATGATACGAAAGATTACGATGCATTATTTGAAGAAAACTTATTATTACTACAACAATTGAACAGCAATGACCGTGTCACATGGAATGGACAATTTCGCTCTTCATTACGTAATGCCGATATTGCCCCTCGTCCAATACAAAACGAAATTCCGATTTGGGTTGGGGTTGGTGGTACTCCTCAGAGCGCGATTCGTGCAGGAAAACTCGGTGTTGGTATGGCATTAGCGATTTTGGGTGGCCCTCTTGACCGTTTCCAGCCTCTTGTCGATTTGTACAGAGAAGCAGGACAGACGCATGAGAAAATTTTAAATGTTGGTGTTACAGGACATCTATTTATTGCTGAAACAACCGCGCAAGCACGTGAAGAATTTTATCCGTTTTATAAAAATTATTGGCAGTATGTCAATCAGCAGCGTGGTGGCTTAGGCTTCCAATTATCCTTTGAACAATTTGAAGAAATGACTGCTCCAAATATGGCGTTATTTGTTGGTAGTCCTGAAGCGGTTGCTGAAAAAATTATTAAGCAGCATCAACTTTTTGGTCACACTCGCTTTTTAGCACAACCAGATATCGGTGGGCTGCCAATTGAATTAATCGAGCGTAGCATGAAGCTATTTGCTGAAAAAGTAGTGCCCCTTGTGAAAAACTATATACAGCAACAGTAAAAAGCACGGAACAACAGATTTTCACGTTGTTCCGTGCTTGCTATTTTCAAGTTGATTGGTAAGTTGAATATGGGGCTTTAACCAATTCCATCACTCCGTACCATTTACTGCTTTTATCATACTTGAAAATTCCATAAAAAAACACCATAGCAAAATACTATGGTGCAAAGATTTAAGTGCCACAATAACTCACAAATGGTGGTGAGTCATCTTGTGGTGGCTCGGTAAATTTTGAGTCTGCTGTTGTATACGGATTTGTTACTGCTTGTAATAACTGTAAAAAAAGTGCTGGCTCCCCTTCCACGAATTCGTTAATCGCTTGTTCAACGACATGATTACGCGGGATAATAACTGGGTTCACTGTTTTCATAATGTCTCTTGCTTCTTCAATGGTCGTGCCTTGTGCATCTAAACGTGCAGGCCATTGTTGTTCCCATTGTAAAAATTCTTCTGATTGGAACAATAGATTTTTTGGATATACTCCTTCCGTTAGAGCACGGAATGTATTTGTATAGTCAACTTCAAATCGCTCCATATACTCAAGCAATTGTAAAATGAGTGCCTCGTCTTGCTCATTAGTTGATAATAGTCCTAACTTTTCGCGCATTTCACTAAAATAATAGCCTTCAAAGGCACTCGGGAACCTTTCAACTACCGGTTGAGCTAACTGAATAGCTTCTTCTAAATCAGTTGCAATTATCGGCAACAAACTTTCGGCAAATCGTGTTAGATTCCATAATGCGATGTTCGGCTGATTGCCATATGCATATCTCCCTTGCGTATCAATTGAACTAAAAACTGTTGCGGGATCAAAGGTATCCATAAATGCACATGGGCCATAATCAATTGTTTCACCACTAATCGTCATATTGTCCGTATTCATGACACCATGAATAAAACCGACACTTTGCCATTTTGCTACAAGTGCTGCTTGCTTGTCTAAAACACACTCTAGCAACGCTAAATAACGATTTTCATCCTGCAAAATTTCAGGATAATGACGTGCTATTGCATAATCTGCCAATGCACGCAAATTCTCAATACCTGCAAATGTTGCCGCATATTGAAATGTCCCAACACGCAGATGGCTTTGTGCAATACGTGTTAATACTGCGCCCTCTAACGCCTGTTCCCGATAAATCACATCGCCTGTAGAAGTGACTGCTAAGCTACGGGTTGTCGGAATACCGAGCGCATGCATTGCTTCACTGATGATAAATTCACGCATCATTGGGCCAAGTGCTGCACGTCCATCGCCACCACGAGAATACGGCGTGCGCCCAGAGCCCTTTAGCTGTACATCAAAACGATCACCATTTGCTAATACATGTTCACCCAATAACAGTGCGCGGCCATCACCAAGCATATTTAAATGACCAAATTGATGTCCTGCATATGCTTGTGCAATTTGTGCAGCACCTTCTAGTTCTAAATTTCCGGCTAATATTTTCGCACCTGACTGTAATAATTCATCCGCATTTAATTGTAATTCCTGCGCCAACGAACGATTAAAAATTGCAATCGAAGGCTTTTTTACACGATTCAGCTGAACTTTCGTAAAAAAACTTTGTGGTAACGTTGTATATTTATTGTCAAATCGAAAACCAAATTGTTGTTGTTGCAAAAATTTCACCTCATTCTTTCTTATGTTTATTATAGCCGTCTGTATTTAAACAAACCAAAAAATAGACATAACCATTTATGTTCCATCACTTGATAACATATAGACATCATTGCAAGTCCCTTATGTAAACGCAAGATAAACGTTTTCCACTATAAAATATTTTTGTAAAAAGTTATAGTAAACTAATAAAACTATCGTTAACCAGCTATAAATATCCGGTTGACATACTACAAAATTCCACCTATTATTTAAGTTAACTAATTTAAATTCCTAGTTAACTAAAGGAGTACTCAAATGAATACCATTACCTCAACAAATAGCTTTAAAACGATTGATTTAGTTTATTGCGGACTATTTTCTACTTTGATGATGATCGGTGCAAATATTACATCATTCGTACCCTTTTTAGTAATTGGCGGTGTTCCAATTACATTGCAAACCTTTTTCGCGATTTTAGCTGGTCTTGTACTAGGAGGCAGAAAAGGGGCCATTGCTTGTACAGTCTATATGTTAATCGGATTAGCAGGTGCACCAGTATTTTCTAAATTCACAGGTGGTTTCTCTGCCATTCTATTTCCAACATTCGGCTTTATCATTACGTTTATCTTATGTGCGTATGTAGCAGGTAGAATTGTAGAACACTACAAAACAAAAACATCTTATATCTTTGCAGCTCTTATTGCGCTAGTTATTAATTACGTTCTAGGTACAACTTGGATGTATGTTGCTTATAAATTTTGGGCTGCTGCACCAGAAGGCTTTAGCTATGGGATGGCTTGGTTATGGATGTTGCCTCCGATGCCAAAAGATATCATTCTAGCCATTTTTGCGGGTATTTTTGGGTACCGTATCCAAAAAGTACTTAAAATTTTACCGATAAAATAATTGTATAGGTAATTATTTTAATAACCCTACACGAGCCCCTTACAAAGTAGAAGCTTTATTTTTCCAATTTCTTTTTCTTTGATATAATAAAGTTAATTACAAAGGAGGAATTCTCTGTGTCGAACCATTATCAAAATATTGTCGTTGCAGTAGACGGCTCAAAATTATCAGACTATGCATTTAAAAAAGCAATTGATGTAGCAAAACGAAATGTGGGCTCTACCCTACATATTATTCATGTAATCGATACTAGTGTAGCTACTTCATTCGATATGCTATATGACAATATGGTAGAATTAATTCGCAAGCACGGCGAAGTATTATTAGACGGATGCGAAACACAAGCAAAAGATGCAGGCATCGAAAATGTAGAAAAAATCTTAACAAAAGGTGTGCCTAAACAAGTATTATCAAAAAAATTACATGAGCATGTACAACACGATTTAATCATTTGTGGTGCAACAGGTGTTAATGCAGTAGAACAAGTCTTCCTTGGCTCAAACACTGAAGCAATTGTACGCCACGCAAAATGTGATGTTTTAGTAGTACGTACACCAGAAGAGTAAACGAAAGGGTATGAGGATTTTTGTCCTCATACCCTTTTTAAATCATTAAAATTTCGCGAATGTCTTGCTCTGTTAATGTAGACGACTGCTCCGAATCTAAAATATCTGCAATGAGCATCTTTTTCTTTTGCTGTAATTGATTCATTTTCTCCTCAATCGTGCCACGTGCAATGAGCTTAATAACCTGTACGACCTGCTGCTGTCCCATGCGATGCGCGCGGTCTGCCGCTTGCTCTTCTACTGCTGGGTTCCACCATAAATCATATAAAATAACGGTGTCCGCGCCAGTTAAGTTGAGGCCGGTCCCTCCAGCCTTTAACGATATTAAAAATAGATTACTTTCCCCGTCATTAAAGGCGCTACATAATAGCACACGTTCCTCTGAAGGCGTTTGCCCGTCTAAATAAAAATAATGTTCCCCGCGCTTTGTTAGCTCCGTCGAAATTAGTTTTAGCATTTGTGTAAACTGAGAAAAAATTAGCACCCGACGCCCTGAATATTTTGCTTCTTGTAAAATCTTTAGTAGCTGTTCAAACTTTGCCGAACTTTCTTGATAATCTTCAATAAACAACGCGGGATGACAACAAATTTGTCGTAATCGCGTGATGCCTGCCAAAATACGAATTCTATTTTGCTGAAATGTATCCTTATCTAAATGCTTTAATGTATCTTCACGCAATTTTGCTAAAAATGCTGCATACAAAGCTTTTTGCTCTGGTAGTAATTCGCTAAAATCAAGTGTTTCTTCCTTACCTGGAAGCTCCGTTAATACATTTTCTTTCATGCGGCGCAGCAAAAACGGGCGCACACGGCGGGCAATGTCCTTGCGTTGCATATGCTTAAATTCCTCAAGTTCGCGGAAAAGCTGCGGAAAAATAATACGATAAATGGACCATAATTCAGCTAATGAGTTTTCAATTGGTGTTCCTGTTAACCCAAAGCGATTCGTGGCTTGAATTTTTTTCACTGTACGGGCGGTTTGCGTTAATGGATTTTTAAAGGCTTGCGCTTCATCAAAAAATACCGTGTGAAAATGCTGACGCTCATATAATGCGATATCCCGGCGCAGTAATGGATACGTTGTAATGACCACATCATGCATCGATAATTGTCGGAGTAATTCTCGACGTTCAACTGTTGTGCCATCTACAATAATAGCTTCAATTTCTGGTGCAAATTTCATCAGTTCATAAAGCCAGTTATATGCTAGTGACGACGGACAAACAACTAGTACCGGCTGCTTATTGGCTCGAATGATTTCTAGCTCAGACACAATAAAGGCGATACTCTGAATGGTTTTACCAAGCCCCATATCGTCTGCGAGTACACCGCCAAAGCCATAATTCGCAAGTAACTTGAACCAATTGTAGCCGTCCTTTTGATAATCACGTAAAATCGGTGCTAAACTTTCTGGTACTTCAAATGACAACATTTCTGGTTGTAATAGCTGCTGTGTAAACAACTGAAAGGACTGTTCTGCTTCAAAAATGTCACTATGCTCAAACTGCTCTAGAAATGGTAAACTATCTAAAATCGGCATATTAAACGTCAGCTCATATTCATCATCCTGCGCTGGAATTGCTCGTAAAAAGCGCTGAATTTCTTCCATTTCTCGTGTTTCTAAAGATAATAAAGCTCCATTTGCGAGACGATAAAATTTTTGTTTTACAGTCAGCCCTCGTAATATTTCTTTAATTTGCTTATTTGTTACGCCATCCATTTCAAATTTAAATTCCAGCCAATTTGTACGCTCTCGTTGTACATTGACGCGAATTTTCGGAAAGTTATTTTCTTTGGCAATACGTAATTTCACAGAAGTCGTCGTATAAATTTGCGTGAGCTTTTGTAGATGTGGCAATGTATGATACAAAAATTGATACTCTAATTCATCATTTTGCATATAATAGCCGCCCTCTGTATTTGTGAATCCACTATCATCCATTACTTGCATAATGGCTGCCTCTTTTTCGATATCACGCAAAATTAAAATCTCGTCTGCAATCGACGTTTCTTCAAGTGGCTGAATAACAAATTGGTCATAATGAAATTCTAGCCCTGCTAATAGTCGATTATTGACACGGTCTAAATAAAGTTTTGCTTGTAGCGGTATCTTCATTTGTTCCTTTGTAATATCCGCGGCGATTTCGACACATCCAATTTTCTTGAGCTTTGGTACAATCACATCTAAAAAATGCGTTAACTGGTTATTTTCAATGATGAAGCGCTCCTGTTTTACAAATAGTTGCTGCAAGTCTTTTACTTGCTTTGTACTTTGCGCAGACAAAACATACATATCCTGCTCAATTAAAAGTGCCCCGTAGCTTTCAAATAATATAGCGCTCTCTAACTGCGGTATGCGCATTTCATAATGATTTTCCATTTTTCCAACATTAAATGTCAATGAAGATGGTGCTTCCATATAGTGAAAGCCATTAAAACTTTCACGGTTATATTGAACAGCAATTTCTTGTTGCTCTGCTAATTTTGGTGCAAGTTTTTGCCATGCAGAAGGTGGAATGAGCATCATATCTTCAAATAATTGAAGTTCATCTTGCTGTAAGGCTGCATCAATATACAGTTCCTCATCTTGTACAATGTCATTTAGCTGCTGTACGATATTATTTTGTTTCGATTCAAAACAATGCTCACTTTGCTCATACGTAAAATGTGGGGCAATTTGGTACGGCCGTGCTCCTGAAACTGCCTGTAAAAAAGGGCGAATGGAGCGAATCGGTATGTCCTCTACCCTTAAACGTAGCGCAAATAATGTTTCATGTTTTGTTAACTCAATCGGTGTTAAAACAAATTGCAGAGCTAATGTCTCACGCTGCTCAAAATGCCGCTGATAGCCACTCCCACGAACCGACTTCTCGTCAAAAATTGAAAATAATTCATTATCAATAGCTTCTTGCTGCTCCCTTTGCAGTTGTAATTCGCCCTGAAGTAACCTTTGCTGCTGAAACGCAATTAAAACAGCGGCCACATGCTGACATTTTTTCGAAAACTGAATAAGGCTTTCACAGCTACAGCTCGTTTGCAATTCTTTTGATGTTGTTGTTTTCATAATACGCACTTGAAAATCTTCTGCGCTTTTCACAGTAGCGGTAGCATGAATTTCGTCATTTTCATTGATTGTAACTTTCCCAGTTTGATAAAAGGTTTGTCCCTTTTTATAAGAGACCGTTCCGCATAGATCCTTAATTTTTTTGTCTGTTATGTTTATCTCCATGCTCAACACCCCTTTCTCATTACTTCTATTCTCGCATGAAGTCACTGCAAATTCTATCCTTCTCCCCCAAATATGCTTGTGAAACGCAAAATGAGTGTTACCGAATTATCTGAACGTGTTGGAATCACAATGGCCAATATGTCAATTTTATAAAAAGGCAAAGCAAAAGTCATTCGTATTTCTACACTTGAAGCTCTTGAATGTCAGCCTGGTGATATTTTAGAATATGTAAAGGAATAGGATATTAAGAGAATTCATTAATAACTATATTCAAAATTAGAAGGATAACTAATCGAAAAAGACATTTTCACGAATGAAAATGCCCTGTCCCGCTTTTAATTACTTATTTCGCTCCCATCTCAGCAATGACGGATATGGATCATATGCCCATTCTGTCCGACCATTGAATTTATACAAACCATAATGTAAATGAGGCGGAAACTTGCCAGCCGTTCCTTCTTTACCATAACCTGTACTCCCCACATAGCCAATCGTCTGCCCTGCTTCCACGATATCACCTTGCTTTATGCTATCATCAAATGAATGAAGATGTGCATAATAATGGTAAGAATTATGATGATCACGAATGCCAATGCGCCAACCGCCAAATTCATTCCACCCTATAACTTCCACAACACCGTACGAAGTCGAAAGAATTGGTGTACCGTAATTTGCAAAAATATCTGTACCTTCATGGATACGCCTACCACCCCAACCACGATTTGCTCCCCATGTGCCAGCATAGCTATAAACGTAATTTTTAGGAATCGGGAAATAATTCGCATCTAAATCAATCGTGCCAAACTTTTCGAATAATTTCGCAATGACCGTAATTTGATTGACAACTTGCTCATTTTTATAATAATCCCACAACGCTAATTTAAAATCCTGTACACCATGTCCATACATACGCAAATATTTAGCCATTGTAAACATTACATCTTCATCATCATCTAGTGAAGCAACACCATCTCCATTACCATCAAGTCCCATGCCACCAAATAGTTGAATTGAATTTGGAATCGTATCATCTTCTACTGGATTCAATGCACCTGCCCAATATTCATTTGAAAATTGAATAGCTATTACGCCTTCCTTCTTCGGTATGTCTTGCCGCACCTGCTGAATATTACGTTCATACTGATCAATTGCCGCTAAATAATACCATGGAATAACGAAATCCTGGAATTGCACATAATATTTCATACGCTCTTGGATTCGCTGCTCTTTTGTATCCTGTTGTTCATTTGCATTAATAGCTTCATGTCCAATGTTCATAGTTGCTATTGTAGCAACAACCATCGCTAATAATTTTCGGTGCACAATTCCTCCTCACTTTCCGGCCTGCTGCAATCTCAACATTTCTGAAATTGTAACAAAGCTATAGCCTTGCTTTTTAAGTTCTGGTAATATTTTTTCAAGTGCTTGAACCGTTTGCTCTCGGTTTCCGCCTCCATCATGAAACAGTACAACATCTCCTTGTTCTATACCAGTCAACACTGTATTAACAATCTTATTGACTCCAGGGTCTTTCCAATCTTCAGTATCTAAATGCCAAGACCACATGACTAACTTATAGCCTTCACGTGCCACTTCTGTTACTAATTCATCTGTATAATTTCCTTCTACTGGACGAAATAATTTCGTTGAAAAACCGGTAATACTGTAGAGAATTTCATTCGTTTTCTCAATTTCCTTCATTACCTTTGGGACAGATTTCGAATAAGGGTGGCTGTACGTATGATTGGCAATTTCATGACCTGTTTCATACATACGTCGTACAATTTGTGGATATTTTTCTGCTTGTTGTCCTACAATAAAAAAAGTACCTTTCGCATCATATTGATCGAGTAAATTTAGTACGTTTTCTGTATGCGTCGCTTGTGGGCCATCATCAAACGTAAGTGCAACAACCTTTTTTTCGGTTTGAATATCCCAAATAATATAACCGGCGTCTTCATAATATTTACGCCCTTTTTCAGCCGAAGTTCGGTCAATGACGTATACTACCGAAATTGCAGTAAACACAAAAACACCTAAAAAAAAACCCATTTCTTTTTCATTATTAAGCCACTTCCTTTAATTCAATCGTTACGTTTATTATTGTTCATTCCAAGAAAATTATTGACGAAACATTAAGGAATTGTTGTCAAAAAAAGCCTGATTACTCTTTTAAAGCATAATTAATTCCCTCATTAGCCATAATCTGATTTTTATATGGATTTTATTAATTTTTTTAAAGTCAGGGAATTTCTATGATCATTTTATAGAGTCGTATCAATTACGCATTCTTACGTTAATAAACAAGTCGGTAATGAGACCATTTCTTCTCTTTAAATGAAAAACACCTGTAGACCAAAATCATGTCTACAGGTGTTTATTTGTATTAGTTCATTTTTAAAGAATATTTACCGAAGCCGTCTGTACCTTCACCAATGTATTCTATACTTTTATTGCCTTCTAATACATTTACTGCTTTTTTAGATGATTCAAATACAACTTTTACATCGCCAGAAATCGGAGCGAATTTCCAGTTACCGTCTGCTGATGGGTCGATCGTTTTTTCTTCTAAAATGTAATCGATAATCGCTTGACGATTTTCATCTGGGTAAATTTCTACAGCTGTTGCATTACGAACACCTGGGAATGTACCATTTGCGCGGTAGTTGTTTGTTGCTACAATAAATTCTTGTGCTAAATCAATTGGTTGACCATTGTATTGTAAGTTGACAATACGTGAAGCACCTTCATTTACTAATTTACCGCTTGGATCGTATTTTGCTGGTTGGGTTACATCGATTTCATATGTCACTCCATCAATAACGTCATAGTTATATGAACGGAAGTCTGTGTTAATTAGTTGTTGTTCTTCTTTATTACTCACATTAATTTGATTGAACTGCCCTGCTGACATTTCTAACCATTCTTTTACATCTGCGCCTGTTACTTTTAACATCGATAACGTATTATCGTATAGGTAAAGGTCTGCCACGTTTTTAATCGCCAGTTCGCCAGCTGGAATGTATGTGTAGTAATCTGCATCGCTACGAGTACCTGCTTTAAATGGTGCACCGGCTGATAATACTGGAAGGTTTTCGTATTTTGTCCCTTTGATTTTGTTTTTCACATAAATAGTTTGTGCATTTGTTACGATTTGAATGGATGGATCGTCTTGTATTTGTGAGAAATAGCTATGAATTGTTGCTGTTGTTGTCCCTACAGCTTGACGTACATAGTTAATTGTACCTTCATGCGCTGATTTTACACTTTCTACAATCTCTTTGTTTACTTCAGCGTTGTCTTTTGCGATTTCACGCACTGCGCCAGTACCTGAAGTTACGTCCCAATCGTCGCCTTTTTTCTCAAGTTGTAAATCGATTACACCTAAATGGCTACCGAATTTACCCGCCATTACGACCGGAACACCATTCATTGTACCTTGTGTTTCATCAACATTTGTTAATGATTCATCAACTTTACCTGGGAATACGCCATGTGCATGTCCTGTAATGATTGCGTCTACGTCATTAATTTTTGAAAGTAAGTAGGATACATCCTCTTCGCCCATTTCATGAGTTGCATCACCCATACCTGAGTGAGAAAGAACAACAATTACATCTGCCCCTGCTTCCTTCATTTGAGGAACAACAGCTTTTACAGCTTCTACAGAGTCATCTACTGTTACTTTCCCCTCAAGGTTAGATTTGTCCCATTTTAAAATTTGTGGTGGAACGATCCCTGTAACACCTACGCTAATTGTAGATATGTTACCCTGTGAATCCACTACCTCTTTATCAATTAGTACATATGGTGTATATTTTAATGCTTTTGTTGCTGCATCACGAACATTAGCATTAACAAATGGGAATGTCGCGTCATCTGTTACTTCATCTAAAAAGTCTAAACCATAGTTAAATTCATGATTACCAAATGTAGCCGCGTCATAATTTAAAACTTCCATTGCTGCTACTGACGGATGCATTTCTCCGTCTTTAAGCTTTTGAACTGCTTGAACGTAAGAGCCAAGTGGTGTACCTTGAATTGTGTCACCATTATCAAATAATAATGTATTTGGATTTTCTTTACGCGCCTCTTCGATTAGAATGGCTGTTTTCGCAAGACCTAAGCTGTTAGATTGTGCATCTTTATAGTAATCATAATTCATGATATTTGTATGAATATCTGTTGTACCTAAAATTCGTAGTGCGGCCGTTGTATTTGCTGCTACCGGGCTATATTCTGCTAAGAAACGTTCTAAAATTTTCTCAGCTTGTGCTTTTGTTACAAAGTCTTTCGGACGGATTGTCCCGTCATCAAAGCCTGTTACTAAGCTTAAACCTACTGCTTTTGCCATTTCAGCACGGTCGCCTTGTGCGATTTTAGAGCTATCTTTATATTGGTCTAATACTTTTTCTGAATATTCTTCATCCGAATCAAGACCACGAACTGCAATCATAAATGCATGTGAACGTGTTAGCTTATCATTTGGCGCAAATTCAGTATCTGTTTTACCTTTAATTAATTTTAATTCGACAGCCTTTTCGATATATGGCTTTAACGAATCTGGAACATCTTTAAATTTCACTGATTGTCCAGTTCCTAGAGGCACCCCTAATGCTTCAATAACTTCTTTAACATACTCACCGCGCGTAATTTGTTCATTTTCTGCAGCCGCTGTTGGCATAACTGCTATACCACCAGCTAATAGCGATAGTGTAAGGGCAGAAGCCGATAATTTTTTCCACATACATATTCCTCCATTGCTTAATTTTCCAACTTACTAATATATATTACCAAACACTCAAAATAATAATAGATAATTAATTAACTATTAATAAAATATTTACAATTCAAAAGAGTTAATAGAGTTAGAAAATTATTAAAAAGTTTATAAATAAAAACCCCCCTCGAAATAATCTAATATTTCAAGGGGGTTCGTGAACAACTTCTATTTAGATATTGTACATTTCTCAAATGCGCTTTGTGTTTCGCGATATAAAATCAAATTTGGAATTTGATATGTTTCTGTCGTTATAAAAATTTGTTGAAAGTCATTTTGTAACGTCGATAACCTATCTTCCTCTTCTGACGAAATGAAAAATTGGCTCGTCATAATATCAAAAGTTATCGTATGGATTTGATTATCTTCGTCAATTGTATTGACGATTAACTTCGGTACACCAAATGTAAGCTCAAGATTATGCGTAATAAGCCTTTCGCTATGATTCAATAGATTGTCGAAATCATCTAGATAAGGTAAAGTATAAATTATTTCCTTGAAGGGTAAATCTGTTAACATAGTATTTAAAATTAATTTAAAAAATTTAGTATTAGTTGAACCTTCAAAGTTAGTTTCTTCTACATTTAACTGTTCATACTTAAAAGGAACCTCGAAAACTTTTCCGCTATCCGCTTTAAATAAAATATTCACTCGGAACACCTACTATTTCAAAAATTTCCGCCAATTTGTGCTACTACATTTAAAAGTATAAGTTAGCAATTTATTTACATAGCGTCAAAAGTATTATAACACAATTAGTCATTTATAACTAACACAAAGTTTATATGCGTTACTTTCGATTCATTTTTATCCATCCATACACAAATTATTGTAATGTGTCTTTTGAATTGATCTAATACTAGATACACATGAGGTATTTTGGGGAAATTAGAAAATATATTAGAAGTGCATTTTATCTATAAAATTATTTTGCTGCCTATAAATTTCGTTTTTCTTTATATAAATTATAAATCGCTCCAGACATCCGCTCAGGATCACCAAAGAAAAATCGTTCATACAATGTTTGACGGGTACCAAATGGACTCATCGTTAAATCCCATGCAATGCGAAATAGCTTTACGCGTTCTTCACCTAATTGAGATTTTGATTGGAGAAAATGATTCAGGTCATCGTTTAGCTCAGTTTGAAAGGTATTTTCTGTCGGTATATTTATTAAGCCACTTGCAGCTAATAATTGAATGATTTCAACCATGCGTGGATACATTTTGGGATAAATTAAAATGGCGGCTTCTAGCGGCTCACGTTGTGGACAAATATAGCCAAATTCGTGTAGCTGTGCGTTATGCTCGGATTTTAATAACAATGCTTCAATCGTTTCCTGAAGCACAAGCATTTCCGCTAATTTGTGCTGAACATGAGTATACTCTTCGATTTTAATCGAATCGACAATTGCAAATGCAACATCTATCAAAAATTCAGTTTTCTTTACTTGCCGCGCCACAACTTGATGTAATGACAGTGGGCGAAATAACGAATTTTGAGCAAATGTGTTTGCTACATGTATATTATTTACATAAAAGACTCGGTCCCACGGAACAAATACTCGATCAAAAATAACGAGCGAATCGATTTCATCAAACTTTGAACCAAGAGGATAATTAAATTCACTTTCCCCAAGTGCAAATGATTCACGGCATATAAATTTTAGCCCACTCGTATTACTTGGAATCGCAAACGCAAACGCACGATTCCCATCTCCATCGTTACTAGCAGACATCACAAAAATTTCGTCCGTCATCCCACCCTGTGTAGCTAGTAATTTTGCACCGTCAACGATAATTCCTTTATCATTTTGTTCAATAATCGTTGCCGCAATTGGTTTTTCATCAAATTCGATATAAAAATTCGAGCGGTTCACTTGTGGATCAATGAATGTATGGGTAATGGACAAATCCTGCTCACGTGCATATTCATAATACGCCTGCAAATGCTCAGGATAGCAATTTTCTTTTCCTTGTAAATAATCCGTCGAACAAGCAAATGCGGTAACTACTGTATTCATATAATCCGGGCTCCGGCCCATTAAACCATGATGATACGATGCGTAATGCTGAACCATCTGCCTCCGCTTGACTAAATCCTCCTTAGTTTTCGGTTGGATAAATGACCGCCCTATCAAATCATTCGTTGTCGGTGATGAATAAGTCAATTCATGTTGCAAGCTTTGATCGTGCTGCATTGAATAAAGCTCAGCTTGACTGTTCATAATCCCTTTAAATGCACGGTGCTCTGATAGTTTGCCGTGTATCCGCTCTCCGTCAATCCATATCTCAGTCCCTAATTGATCAATACGTGAAATATATTGCTCCCCTGTAATAATAGGCATTAGCACGCTCCTTTTCACAATCATTCTATGTATCATATTAAAAGTAGCATTAATTTGACCATCTATTAATAAAAAAACTAAATAGAGCCAGGGCTTCTTCACCCCGGCAATTGTTTATTCATCCAAATAATCGTACTTTCGTGCCTCATCTGCATAGGCTTTGGAAATTTGACCATTAAGCTGTTCATCTTTAGAAAGATGTAATATTTCTTCTGCTCCGTACATGTCTTCATTCAATTCACCGTACAAACTTTTGTAACTGTCATAATCCCCTTCAAAATCAGAGGGTGTATCTGAATTACCATACTGAGCGACTTCTCGGAACGAATCTTCATCATCTTGTAAAACATCGTGTGATTCCCTATTAGAAAATGAATTATCCACTGGTGGCAAAATAATTTCTTCCTCAACTGGTCGATCAGTCGCAATCGATTTAGACTCTGTATGCTCAATACAAAATGCTGTATAAGGTATTGCCCTTAAACGATCATACGGAATTAATTCTTGGCATTTTGCACAAACTCCATATGTGCCATTTTCCATTTTTTCGAGTGCGGAATTTACCTGCCTTAACAATTCTTCACTATGGACACTTAAGGCTAAATCCTTTTCTCTGTCATATAACTCAGTTGCTAAATCGGCTGGATGATTATCGATTGTCGATAATTCATCGGTAGCCTCCCTCAAACTGTTGCGAATTGTCCCTCCATTTTCTTGATCATCCGTTGCAATAGTTAGTTCCTCTTTTTGTTCTATAAGCTGCTTTTTTAATTTTGATAACTGTTTAACGGTAAGCATCGCTTTCACTTCCCTTCATTTGTAGTATGAGCGAAATGAAGCGAATTCATGAAAGTAAACTTGGCAAAAAAAACGAATAATATTACTGTAGTGAAATCTAAAGAACACGTTTTAAGATGAATACCATATAAGAATCGACCTCGAACCACACGATTTACACGTCTCTATAAATAGTTACACCACGGTATAATAACTTCAAGTTTTTTTGAGATTACTGGAAAAAAACCTCCTAATAATCAGTTACACTCTCCGGCGATTCATTTTTTCAGCCGAGATCTGCACCTCTAATGAATTAAGGACATACTTTGGTTCTTCTGATGAAGCAAGTCAGGCATTTTCAAGCATTGTTTTATATTGTTGGGCAGTTCGAATTTCGATTGTCAGCACGCCGGTACTATAATATGTTTTTATTATAAAAGGCACACCACTCGTATTTTGAAATTTAAAATCTAACGTACCATAGGATACAGTTGCATCTCTGCCTACAGGTACGTAGCCTACACTTAACGAATGATGATGTCGCTCTCTTATCCTTAACGCAACTTGATCGATTGCATTAAATAATGTGGAGGAAGTTTGACAAATCCCTCCGCCAATCCCCATCACCATTTTTTTATTGACAATTTCATATGCGGGTTGATAGCCCCTTGCTTCAGACCTTTCACCAACCATTGTATTAAATGAAAAATAATCGCCTTCTCCAACAATGATATTATTAAGTGCTAGTGCCGAAAGTTCGATGTTTTTACTTCTTCCTTCTGCTGATGGTTGGAAATACGTTGTAAATGAAGCAATCACAACATCATTCAGCGAGGCAACTTCTTCAAATTGATAATTACTTTTTATTTCGTACAGCGGTAAATATACATTTTCTCCATTTTTAGAAGCTTCAATAATTTTAGCAACTAATTCACTTTCTTTTAGAATAATCCCATCATTTCCTTTAATAATTTGCCCATTCTCCCCCACACGATCAAGCTCCATCGTTTGATCGTATCCGATAAAGGTCTCGTATCCCCTTGCTAAATTCTTAGCCATTTGTTTCAACTGTGTTTGATAGAACGTAAAATCAGATTCGAAGCCTAATTCTTTCGGATTTATCGTTTGAACAATTTCCAAGGTACGTGGATCGATTAAGGTAACAAAAGCCGATTTTGAAATTTGTTGTGGCTCAACATCTACCTCCGTTACATTTGAACTGTCTTCTGTAGGTTGAGTCATATATGTGGGTTCATTTTTTTCTTGTTCGCTATGAAGTGTTTTTTCCTGACATCCAACTAAAAGCCATATGGTACAAAAAAGCAGTAAAGTTCCCCACGTTTTTTTCACAAAATTTCCCCTATCTATAAAAGCCAAGATACTTCTAGTTTATTCAACTCTTTCTAAAATTGTGTTATGTAAGAAAAACGGCTCAACACTAAAAGTTGGGGAAGAAATGATTTTTACTTAATAGGATTTGTTCTTCAGCACTACCAGAGTGCAACAGGCTGTTCCGATTAATTAAGAATAATTGGGATATATGAGATTATTAATAGAAGCATTTAAATTTAACAACTTGCATTTTTAACCGTTTTATTCATACCAAAATAAAAACCGACAAGTGAACTTATAACAGTTCACTTATCAGTCTTTTGGTTGAATTATATTTCAATAACAATGGGTAAAATTATCGGACTTTTTTTTGTCAACGTATAAATATATTGATCGACTACCTTTTTGACCGCTTTTTTCATGGCAAAAGGATTGGCTTCATTAAATTTCAAAACAGCTGTTTTTGCCAGTTCGTTAATATCATTAATTAACTGCTCGGCATCTCTAGCATAAACAAATCCTCGCGAAATGGTATCTGGGTCTGTAAGAATCGAACCATCCAGCTTACTTATCGTTACGACAATTACGAGCATGCCATCTTCAGACAAACGTTTGCGGTCACGTAATACAATATCGCCTACTTCACCAGTGCCAATGCCATCGACATAAGAATCCCCAGCAGCTACAGCCCTTGTTTGCCGCGCCACTTGCCCGAAAATATCGACAACATCTCCATTTTTCAAAATAAATGTGTGCCCTTTTTCCACGCCCACTGCCTCAGCGAGTAAACGATGAATATGTAGCATACGGTACTCTCCGTGCACAGGAATGAAATATTTCGGCTGCATGAGTGTAAGCATTAGCTTCAAATCCCCTTGATACCCATGTCCCGAAACATGTAATCCAGTTATACTTGAATTACCATATACAACATTTGCTCCAAGTTGAAATAAATTATCGACGATTTTAGATACGTCTTTCTCATTCCCTGGAATTGGTGAAGCTGCAAAAATAACTGTGTCACCTTGTATCACTTTAATATCCCGATTGCTACCTGTAGATAAACGTGACAGCGCTGCTAAAGGCTCCCCCTGACTTCCTGTACAAACGATGACGATACGTTCTGGTGGTAATTCCCTCAAATCCTCTATCTCTATTAACATCCAACTCGGCAGTTTCAAATAGCCAAGCTTGATGGCAACAGACGTAACACTTTTCATACTACGTCCAAGAAATAATAGCTTGCGGTTTGTTTTACTAGCTGCCTCTATAATTTGCTGGATGCGGTTTACGTTCGAAGCAAAGGTTGAAATAAAAATCTTTCCTGTCGCCTGTAAAAATTGTTGCTCTAATTGATTAGCAACTAAACTTTCAGACGGTGTATTACCTGGTCTTTCTGCATTCGTACTTTCCGAAATTAATGCTAATACACCTTCTTGACCTATTGCTGCCATTTTATGAATATCCGATGATTGGTCATTTACAGGGGTTAAATCGAATTTAAAATCTCCCGTATGCACAACTTTCCCTTCAGGTGTGTGGAATACTAGCCCTAAACAGTCTGGTATACTATGGCTCGTTTTGAAAAAGGTTACGGCCATTTTGCCAAACTCCAAGCGAGAGTCCGCCGTAATTTCGGTTAATTGAGCATCCCTCAATAGCTTATGTTCTTTCAATTTCAGTTCAATAAGACCTAATGTAAAACGTGATGCAAAAATAGGGATATTGAATTTATTCAATAAATACGGAATCCCACCAATATGATCTTCATGCCCATGCGTTACAATACAGCCTATGACTTTATCGCGATTTTCCTCAATATAAGTAAATTCAGGGATGATTACATCAATCCCTAATAAGCTTTTATCTGCAAATTTCACCCCGCAATCAACCAGAATAATTTCATCTGCATATTGAATTACATACATATTTTTTCCGATTTCATTAATACCACCTAAGGCAAAAATGGAAAGTGTCGATTGTGCGCTAGTCAAACAATTACCTCCCGATGAAAAGTTAGTAAAACACTTCAAGTGCTTTCTAGTATTGCTTATAAAAGTGTGTTATATACCGTAAAAATTACTCGGGAGAAGCATCATTTTCAAATACACTCTTGCTATTTTTTCACTACATTAAAATTCGAACCAATTAATTGCCAATTTTGCGGGAATGGAAGACCGAGCTTCCAATAACCAACACCACGTAAATATAAACGTTTTACCAAATTAAATTTCGCTTGAATAGAGCGAGCATCCTCAAACCAAACAATATGTGAACGCCCCTCATCATCGGTATAATTAAAGTATGGTGCTTGCGCGGTATAGTCGTATAGAATCGCTGCATGATATCGTTTCGCTAACTCAATCGCTCGCTGCGGGCTTAATGCTTCTGCATAAGGTCCACCTTGTACGAAAGGTAGCGTCCAATCATAGCCGTATAAATTTTGCCCAAGTATAATTTTTTTCGATGGTATAACCGTTAAGGCATATTGCACGACCTTTTCGACTTCAGGTAACGGTGAAACTGCCATTGGTGGCCCTGCTGAATACCCCCACTCATACGTCATTAACATCACAAAATCGACTATTTTACCGTGTGCCTCGTAATCATGACCAGCGACCCATTCACCAGGCTGATTCGAACTCGTTTTCGGTGCGAGTGCAGTCGATACCGTATAGCCCTCTGCATGCATTCGTTCTACGGCTCTACGCAAGAAATTATTGTAGGCTTCTCGTTGATCACCTGGTATTTTTTCGAAATCAAAATGAATATCCGAAACATTGCCAATGTGCTGTGCTTCCTCAATAATATTGTCAAAAAGTACATCTTGTACGGCTACACTTTGAAAAATATCACGTGCAAGTTCACTACTGAACTGAAAATCCTCAAGATTCGATATGACCATCGCAATTGCTGCGTTGTTCTTTGCTGCTACTGTCGGTAATGGCTTGATAGGCGGTACCTTTAACGAACCATCGCGCCTCGCCTCATAACTAAAAAGTGCTAAATACGTCAAATAGGGACTCGTTGCTCGCGCTTCATCTACTAATGCATCGCTTACTTCATCGCCCCTCGGTTCAATATACGCCAAAATTTCCGCTGTAGTTTTTGGTATTGGGGGAATAAATAATCGTGTACCAATCATAAGCGGTGCATTTGGATTAATGCCATTCATTTGCGCAAGTGTTAAATAATTGATCCCAAAACGCTGTCCAATTGACCATAAACTATCCCCAGCCTGTACGACATAAAATTGCCCCCAAATAGGAATAACCAAAGCTTGCCCGACAACTAATCGGTCTGGTTCTGGTATTTGATTAGCTGTCACTATTTCTTGAACAGTAGTTCCATATGCCCGCGCGATTCCCCACAACGTTTCTCCCGGCTGTACGACATGAATGTAAATTGTCGTTCCTCCTCTTTATTCGATTCTATAATTTATGAATTGAAGTGTGCGAAAATGTATTAATGTATATAGAAAGGTGCGAAGCAAGGAGCTGTTCAAGCTCCTATATTCAATTTCGACATGGGAAATGACATCAATTTCAACTTTTTTCATATGATAATGATGAGGTGAATAAATGCCAAGAGTCAAATATCGCGAAGCTGATGTAGATTTAATGGCTCGTATGATGCGAGCAGAGGCAGAAGGTGAAGGAAAACAGGGAATGCTTTATGTTGGTAACGTTATCGTTAATCGCGCCATTGCGGATTGTTTAGATTTTCGTGATGTTAGAACGATTGAGGATGTTATTTTTCAAGTACAGGGTAACAATTATTCATTCGAAGCAGTCCAAAAAGGCAATATGTTTTATCAACGTGCCCGCGATACCGAACGAAGATTAGCGCGCCAAACCCTAGATTTCTGGCGCCAACATCCTGCTAAATTTGCACTATGGTACTTCAATCCAGCTGGTGAATGTCCACCAACGTGGTACGGTCAACCGTTTACCGGACAGTTTAAGCAACACTGTTTTTACGAACCAATAGGTGGGACTTGTGATAGTGTTTATATGAATTAATTATTTACATTAAAATAGTAAAATTTTATGGAACTGCTTAGTATATAAGCGTTCCTTTTTTTAATGCACATTTCATTTAAGTTTTGAATAATCTAGGGGATAACCTAACTTTTCATTTTTTTTGCCAGAAAAACTAAAGGAGCGAACGACTATGTATTCATATGAAAATCTTGGTTACCCACCTTCAATGCGTTCGATTTATCCAAGTGCCCTCTCTGAATATCCCGCGCCAATACGGCATTTCTTAAATGAACAGCCTTCTTGTAACGATTATCGATGCATTAGTAAAAAAGAAGCAGACTTTAAGGCGATGAACCAATTATTATGGATGGAACACGTGAACTGGACGAGAATGACGATTATTAGTATTGTTTTCGGTTTACCCGACTTACCATTTGTACAAGAGCGTCTTTTGCGTAATGCAACGGATTTAGGCAATAGTTTGCGACCGTTTTACGGGGACCAAATTGCTAATCGGTATACTGAATTAATCAAAGACCATTTAACGATTGCCGCCGAGTTGGTAACCGCAGCAACCAAGGGAGATGCCATTACTGCGAAATTGAAAGAAGAAGAGTGGTATCGTAATGCAGATGACATTGTTGCTTTTTTAACGCGCATTAACCCTTATTTACACAAAGCTCCCTTACAACAAATGTTTTATACACATTTGAAACTTACAAAGGAAGAAGCCGTTAACATTATCCAAAAAAATTATAAAGAAGGTGTCGCTGTTTTTGATTTAATCGAAGCTGAAGCATTAGCTATGTCTGATATGATTGCTTCAGCCATCGTTTGTCAATTTTTTGGCTTTTTTTCTCCATTTAACTTGTATTAACTTATAAACAGGTTAGCGAGCGCAAATCGTTTGTGCTTCTAACTTTTTTTGTGTAACAATTAATCTTCTTTTAAAACGAACTGATAATATAATCTTCTTAACTCAGATGTTTTGTAAAGCCCTAAATGCGTTCTAAATTGTGGATGTTTCTTCATACCGTTCTTTCGTAATTCCTTCACATACCAGCCCTTCGAATACGTGTACATTCCTCAGTCCCCTTCTCACCATTATAAAACCGTTCTACCGTACCCATCATATGCGGGAAAATGAATTCAATTACGCGTAATTAGTGAATTTTTTTGAGGTATTTATTTTAGGGATACAATTGAGTATTTTACGCAAAAAGAACCACTTCGATTTATACGAAGCGGTATTATTATCAGTTTAGAATATGATAGATTTTCGCATTATAAATAGCAAAATAATTCCGTTTATGTCCAAGAGATCCTCGATTAATTCGACCACTCCAGATTTTGTAACTCAAAAGATGTGAGTCATTGTTAGCAAAATGGCGATTTTGCTCTTGGCTTTTTAGCTATTGTACTTATAGAGGTTTTTGACATTTGACCACAATAAATTTAAATGGTGGTTTATCTTCCATATTTTTATGAGGTTCTACAATTTCAGATCCCTGATACATTGATTCCGTTGTCAATAAAAACCTTTGCATTTCGACCATAGCCAATACCAGGAATCAATATTTCCTTCACTTTCTTCTCAAGGAAAAAGTCCTTTGACAGGATGGCAGAGTCTGAAGGTTCAAATCCCCACATCATTTGATTTTCTATGAAACTAGCTTCCCAAAATTCAGTCATATATCAATCTCCTTTGAAATTAGTTGTTATTTTAATGCGATAAAAAATGTTTATTATTATGCCATTTTCACTCATTTCTACATTATTTTATTTAGTTCCAGGACCTTATTTTTAGCATGAATTATAAAATATAACAAAATAAAACTCCAATACCTCAAACACAATTGTTGTGCAAGAAGTATTGGAGTAGAATATTTCTATTATAGTGGTAATTTACCCGCTACATAGCCACCATCAACTGGTAAGATAACCCCGTTAACTTGTTTAGCTAAATCAGAGCATAAGAATAATACGGCATTCCCTTGATCTTCAGCTTTAGTCATTTCACCTGAAGGCATTGCTTTTAACACTGCGTTATATTGTTCTGGTGCAGTCTCTGCCCAACGTTCGATAGCTGGTGTAAGAGTAGAACCTGGTGCAATTGCATTTACACGGATTTTATCTTTTCCGTATTCTAATGCAGCAGCTTTCGTTAAGCCAACTACGGCGTGCTTAGATGCTACATAAGCAGCCATGTTCACAACGCCTTCCATACCAGCACCAGAAGCTGTGTTAACGATCGAACCACCACCGTTTTTCAGCATGGCATTTACTTGGTGTTTAATAGAATAGAACGTACCATATAAATTAATTTGAATCGTTTTATCCCATGCTGCAGAATCAGCATCACCAATTTTTGTTTGTTGTAAGTTTACACCAGCATTATTATGAGCAAAATCTAATTTGCCGAATTTATTTACTGTTTCGTCAACTAGTGCTTTTACTTCTTCTTCTTTACTAGCATCACATTTGAAGAAATGTGCTTCGCCACCGATTTCTTGAATCAATTTAACTGTTTCAAGACCACCTTCTACATTTACGTCTGAAACCATTACTTTTGCGCCTGCTTTTGCTAAAGCTAGTGCACTAGCTCTTCCAATACCTGATCCCGCAGCTGTTACTAATCCAGCTTTACCTTCCATTAACATCATAAATGTCAACTCCTCGTGATTTTGATTAATTGTAATGATCCTTGTTGTTATTACAATTACTAGTTATTTAATTTTTGTAAACCATGATTAAAATATGATTACTTTAAATGGTTTAGCGTTAAACTATATTGATAATATACAACAAGAAAGAATAAATGGTCAAAGAAAACATCTATTTTTTTAACTCAAAAAATTGAATAATGATGTTAATTCCCTTCTTATAGAGGCAAGTCATATTATCCCCCTATGTAAATGCACTAATGCTCGCGAATTAAATCTGATAGCAAATAGAGAAACGAATACGTTGACCAATCGTAGTGCTGTAAAACGTAACCTATTAAAATTTAATATTATGTATCCCCAAACTTATGGTGACGAACCAATTTTCAAACCATTTTAATGATTTATCCTATTCAAAATTCTAGATAATAATTTTAACGAATCATTTTTAGCGTTCAAAAGCTCATCTGCCAAAATTGATATACAACTTAAATATAAATAAGTGACAAACTGTTGCTAAAGTCCCTTTTTGGCACTTAATAATAAATATGTAGTATATCAAAAACGACAACGCGGGAATTTGCACTATTTTTCCATTCAGTTTAAAAGTTCCGATGAGAAATGAAAATAGAAAATTGATTGTAACAGCAAGAGAAGATTTTTCTTGGTATAGTAATGTTGTCGATGTTTGGTATGAGAAACTGTAAGGAACAAGAAATTGTATCCTTACGCGGTTAGTAGCTGATTAGAGGGACGTATAAGGGTGAGAGATTACGCAAAAGGATATTGTTGTAAACTAAAAACCCAAAATTGCAAAGAACCCTTGACCATTCCTAGTGGAAAAGCCAAGGATTGAAAAAATTGAAAGATCATTGCTAAGCTATTTTTTCATTTTAGTTGTACCGCCGTATATGGTCTATACGTATAGTTGTGTGTGTTCTGAATCATCTACTCAATTACTTTGCTTTAAATAGACTTAGCGCTCTGTTAAGTTCACCAAATAATATTTATAAGATAGTAGAGGTTTGACGTTCCTCTAAAGACGATAATGTTGCTTATCGGATTCCAGTTTGAAACATAGTCAAAATTGCCGCAGCATCGTGCAACTCAATGAAGTTAGATAAATCCAAATTACGTAATAGGTTAAATACGTCATCTTCCGTTGCACCGACTTTGATTGGTTCGTCAATATGGATATTGATATTGCGCCACAACATTTCCTTTAACCAACCGTTATTAAAACACTTACCTAGAAACGCGCAGAAACACTTCAATCGGACTCGCTTCGTTGTGTCCTTATCGGTCATCAGCGACAACCAATCGTAAATAGCGTCAGCATCAATCGCAAGTAAATATTCTATCTCCGTTTTCAGTAGTCCGTTCCCGTAGTCCGCTTGCTCGCATTTGACGGATATTTATTTCAAGCGCTTTTTCGATAGTTAGCGCAGATTTAGAATCAATCTTAATAACGGTAGAATTAACTCCTTCGTTGAATATTCCGTCTAAATCCGCTTTCACTGTTAAACCGCTTCTTCTTTTTGTCAACGCAAAAAAACCTCCCAACGTTAGTTAGAAGGCGTTTCAATTTCGGCAGTTATACTGCTTCATTGACCGCTATAAAACTACGCTAGAAGGTTGATTTGACTCGGTTTATACCGCAATATGTACGTCCCCAGTAGGATTCGAACCTACGACCGCACGCTTAGAAGGCGTGTGCTCTATCCAGCTGAGCTATAGAGACAACTGCTTTAATAACATAACTGGTATTAAAGACAATTTTTATTATAAGTTACAAACAAAAGAAAGTCAACAATCTTTTTTATAAACTATTATGGAAATGAAATAATAGTTCAAAAACTAACTTACTTCATACTATGCAAAAAGCCTCGAATTTATAACGAGGCCCCTCCATTTATTCATTAACGTTCAATAAACATTTGGTCAAATAAATTATTTTTGTCATCATAACAATCTAACAAATAATGCGTCGGCGATATGGTTACTGTGACAAATGATTTTTCTTTAATTTGGCGAGGCTTCTTTAAGCTACCCGGATTAATGAAAAAGATACCATCAATATATTCCGCGCCTAAAATATGTGAATGCCCAAAGCACACAATATTCGCACCAAGCTCCTTAGCACGATAGACAAGCTTCATCGGTGAAGATTTCACATCATATAAATGGCCATGTGTGACATACACACGCTCACCATTTACATGAATCAAAACTTCATCTAAGTAATTTTGATCATAATCGCAGTTGCCCTTCACCCGTTCCATGTTTTGCATCGCTGAATGGGAGTACGGTAATTCACTATCGCCACAATGAATCATCTTGTATGCATCTGGATGATAGCTTTTTACACGTTCAATGATTTCCTCATCACCATGGGTATCACTCATAATTAATAGTTTCAATCCAACCCACATCCTTTTCCAGTGGTATACGAATCAGTTTGCCATCAGCTTAAGAAAATCAATTATTACTTCACAATTGTCTTTTCACCATTTACTTCAGTAATTCCGCTAATTGTAATGCCAATTTACGAATTGCGTTACCGCGGTGTGAAATGGCACCTTTCTCTTCACCAGAAAGCTCAGCCATATGCTTTTCTAAAGCTGGTACGTAGAAAATTGGATCATAACCAAAGCCGTTTGTTCCTTTTTTCTCATGGGCGATGATACCTTCACATGTGCCAAATACCGTTTTCGTTTCCATATTTGGACCTGCGATTGCTAATGCACAGCAAAAGCGTGCTGTACGTTCTTCTTCTTGAACGTTCTTCATATTGGCTAATACTTTTACCATATTAGCCTCGTCGTCATGATCGCCTGCATAGCGTGCTGAATATACGCCTGGCTCCCCATTTAATGCGTCGATTGCTAAACCGCTATCGTCAGCGATTACGATTTTGCCAAGTAAATTAGCTAACGTTTCTGCTTTTAATATTGCATTTTCTTCAAATGTCGTCCCAGTTTCTTCGATTTCTAAATCTGGGGCTACTTCGAACATTGTAACTACTTCATAGCCGAATGGATTAAATAAGGCTTCAAAGTCTTTTGCTTTGCCTTTGTTTTTTGTGGCGATTACTACTTGCTTCATTATGCTTCCACCTTCCCAATTAGTACTGCTAATTCACCTAGCGCGTCTTTTTGAATATTAATTAACTGGGCAATACCCGCTTCACCTAAATCTAATAGCTCGTTTAATTCCGTTCTTGAGAAAGTCGCTTCTTCGCCTGTTCCTTGTAATTCAACAAATTGACCTGCACCCGTCATAATTACGTTCATATCAACCTCTGCTGTTGAATCTTCATTGTAATTTAAGTCTAATACTGCTCCAATGTTAGCTAATTTCCCAACACTTGTTGCAGCTAGATAATCAGTTACTGGAAACTTGGCAAATGGTTTTTCAGTGCCCATTTTCGCAATCGCTTGAGTCATTGCTACAAACGCTCCTGTAATTGACGCTGTACGCGTGCCTCCGTCTGCCTGAATAACATCGCAGTCAATCCATACTGTTTTTTCACCTAACGCCTCTAAATCAACAACTGCACGTAATGCACGTCCGATTAAGCGTTGGATTTCCATTGTACGACCTGTTACCTTACCTGCTGAAGATTCTCGGCGTGTACGTTGCTCCGTTGCGCGTGGTAGCATTGAATATTCTGCAGTAATCCAGCCTTTACCTTGTCCACGTAAAAAACCTGGTACTTTATCTTCAATAGTTGCAGTGCAAATTACTTTTGTATTCCCAACGGTAATTAATACCGAGCCTTCTGGGTGCATTAAATAGTTATTTTCAATTTGAACTGGACGTAATTCCGTCACAGCTCGTAAGTCATGTCTTGTCATGATGGACCTCCTCAATTTGTTCGCGCACTTATCTTAACATACTTTACTAGCAGCCTAAAGCGAAAATGCAATGCTAATATAGAAAAAACCCAAATTAGAGAACACCCTAACCTGAGTTTGATCATTATTTTTCAAATGAGATTTTACGAATATCTAGAGTCCCCCGCTCTAACCAGCGCTCCGCAATAGAACGAAAAATTGGCACTGATCCAGAGGCATAAAGGACATGTTGTGGCGGCTCACTGTCCAAACGCAGTTGATCTTTATAGCTTAGTATCGCCTCAACATCTTTTGCCGTTTCTTCAGCACTAGATAAAACATGCACATCCTTACCTACTGCTGCCTCAATTTGCTTTTGTAAAATAGGATAATGCGTACAACCTAAAATCACCGTATCAAAACGTTCATTTTCAATCGGTTTTAACCCTTTTGAAACGAGATCATACGAGAATTGTCCCTCATATTCACCACTTTCTACAAGAGGCACAAATGTTGGACAAGCTAGCGGAATAACCGTAGCCTTAGTCGAAAGCGATTTAACAGCTTCCTCATACGCTCCACTTTTTACCGTACCTTCTGTAGCTAACACAACGATTTCATTACGCTTTGTTTGCTTAATTGCTGCTCGTGCCCCAGCATTAATAACACCTAAAACAGGGAAAGGCATATGCTTTTGTAAGCTTTCTAATGCCACCGCTGTCGCTGTATTGCATGCAATAACGAGCATTTTAATATTCATTTTTTCTAGCGCCTTTGCCATTTGCCATGTAAAGTTACGCACTTCTTGTTTCGAGCGTGGCCCATACGGACAACGCGCAGTATCACCGATATAATATATTGTTTCATTCGGTAATAGTTCCATTATTGCTTTTGCGACAGTTAACCCGCCGACTCCTGAATCGATTACACCAATTGGGGCATTCACTAGTACCGCCTCTATCCTATTTCATTAATAAATGTAGCTTTTGCAAATATTTTAATAATTGCTCGAACTCTACTGTGTCAAATTCATCGGTAATATCGCGTAAATAATCTTGACGCTTTACAATTACTTCTTGAATAATGCGTTCACCCTCCGGTAATAGGTGGATGCGCACCACACGACGATCATTTTCGTCACGAACTCTCTGAACAAGTTCGTTTTTCTCCATTCGGTCGACTAAATCGGTTGTTGTCGAAAATGCTAAATACATTTTAGTCGATAAATCACCAATTGTCATATCACCTGACTCTTGCAACCATTGCAATGCAACAAATTGCGGAGGTGTAATAATATAATTGCTTAATATTTCACGGCCTTTTTGCTTTATTAAGTGAGAAATATATCGTAATTCTTTTTCTAAGATTGCTACAGATTCAGAGCTATGTGTGCTTTGATCTTTCATCGATTTCATTCACTCCCCGAACGTTTCATAATTCTATTTTGATGTTTTTTTCGTAAAATAGCAAGTATCCATTCAGTTTATAGACAATTCTTGCAATCGCAATAACTCAATTAGTGCCTGTGTTCGACTGGAAACACCTAATTTTTGAATTGTATTGGAAATATGATTACGTACTGTTTTTTCACTAATACCTAGCTTAGCCGCAATTTCTCGTGTCGAATAGTCTTCAATTAATAACTCAAAAATTTCTCGTTCTCTTTTTGTTAACAGCGAACGATGCTGCGGACGAGTCATTTATGCAACACCCTCCTATCCTCTTCTTTGTACATTATGTCACGTGCGAATTAGAGGTGAGGGCATTTAACTATTTCCCAAGCAATAATTTTTTTTGTTCTTCTAAAAACGGGACACCTTTACCTGTCTCATAGTTCAATTGAACCAATGTTCCGCGCGCTGTGTAGCAGACATCCCCTTTTTCGTTTTTAACTAAGTAATGTAAATCCATTGAAGTATTGCCGATTGATGCAGTTTTCACATAAATCGTTAATGTTTCGTCATAAAATACTTGTTTTAAATAATCACACTGAATATCGGCAACAACTAACATATTTTGATTAATTGCTTCATTTGAAAGGTCGAATCCAAGTGCTTTATAATATTCCATGCGAGCATATTCTAAGTAGGCAAATACCTTCGTATTGTTAACATGTCCATACATGTCAGTTTCTGAAAAACGCACCTTTACGGTTGTCGAAAATGTAAATTCTGCTGCCCATTCTTGTGGCTCTTGAATATAAGTTGCTCTCATATTATTTCCCCCTTTTAAGTAAAAAAACATCATCCCCCGATAATGAATCTCTATTCATTATAACATAATTTGTCATTTCCTACAGATATGATCATTATGGTTTTACTTAATTATTGTTGGACTATTGTATTAATGTAAATACAATTAAGATTTTATTACACTAATATCAAATTCCCTAAAAAAAGACCTCCACAAATGTGGAGGTCTTTTGAGTTAGTATGATTAGTCAACCATGTGGTCAGAACCGAAGAAGTTCTTGAACATTTGAACAGTTGTTGCACGGTTAAGCGCAGCAATTGAAGTTGTTAACGGAATACCTTTTGGACAAGCAGCTACACAGTTTTGAGAGTTACCGCAGTTAGCAAGACCGCCGTCTCCCATAATTGCTTCTAAACGCTCGTCTTTATTCATTGCACCAGTTGGATGAGTGTTGAATAAGCGTACTTGTGATAATGGAGCTGGACCAATGAATGAAGCTTTTTCAGACACGTTTGGACATGCTTCCATACATACACCACAAGTCATACATTTAGATAATTCGTAAGCCCATTGACGTTTGCGCTCTGGCATACGAGGACCTTCACCTAAATCATAAGTACCATCGATTGGAACCCATGCTTTAACTTTCTTAAGTGCGTTGAACATACGTTCACGGTCAACTTGTAAGTCACGGATGACTGGGAAAGTTTTCATTGGTTCTAAGCGAATTGGTTGAGTTAATTTGTCTACTAAAGCAGAACAAGATTGTTGTGGACGTCCGTTGATAACCATTGAACATGCACCACAAACTTCTTCTAGACAGTTCATATCCCAAGCTACTGGAGTCGTTTTTTGACCATCAGCAGTTACTGGGTATTTTTGGATATGCATTAAAGCAGAAATTACGTTCATACCTGGGCGGTAAGGAACATCAAACTTCTCAACGCGTGTAGCACCATTCTCAGAATCTTGACGAACGATTTCTAACTTAACTGTTCTACCAGTATTTACTGTTTCCATTTTCTAGTTCCCCCTTTTACGCAGAGTAGTCGCGTTTACGTGGTGGAATTAACGAAACGTCTACTTCTGCATAAGTAATAATTGGCTCGCCCGTAGCTGGATCGAACTTCGCCATAGTTGTTTTTAAGAATCTTTCATCATCACGTTCAGGGAAATCTGGTTTGTAGTGCGCTCCACGAGATTCGTCACGTAATAATGCACCCTTCGTCATAACTTTTGCAAGGTATAACATGTTCTTTAACTGACGAGTGAAGTGAGCACCTTGGTTAGACCATTTTTGTGTGTCATTGATGTTGATGTTTTCCCAACGCTCTTGTAATTCAGTTAATTTTTTGTACGTTTCTTCTAATTTAGAGTTAACACGTACTACTGTCATGTTATCAGTCATCCACTCACCAAGCTCTTTGTGAAGTAAGTAAGCGTTTTCTGTACCGTCCATTTTAAGGATAGCTTCCCATTTCTCTTGCTCTTCTTTTTCACGACGTGTGTAGATTTCTTCTGATAAATCTTCCGCGTGGTTTTTAAGACCTTTGATGTACTTAACAGCATTTGGACCAGCAACCATACCACCGTAAATCGCAGATAATAATGAGTTAGCACCTAATCGGTTTGCACCGTGTTGTGAGAAGTCACATTCACCAGCAGCGAATAAACCTGGGATTTCAGTCATTTGGTCGTAATCTACCCATAAACCACCCATTGAGTAGTGAACTGCTGGGAAGATTTTCATTGGTAATTTACGTGGGTCATCACCTACGAATTTTTCGTAGATTTCGATAATACCACCTAACTTAATATCTAATTCATGTGGATCTTTATGAGATAGGTCAAGGTATACCATGTTCTCACCGTTGATACCTAATTTTTGGTTTACACATACGTCGAAGATTTCACGAGTTGCAATATCACGAGGTACTAAGTTACCGTAAGCTGGGTATTTCTCTTCTAAGAAGTACCAAGGTTTACCGTCTTTGTAAGTCCAAATACGACCACCTTCACCACGAGCAGATTCTGACATTAGACGGTTTTTGTCGTCTCCAGGAATTGCTGTTGGGTGAATTTGAATCATTTCACCGTTTGAATAAGAAGCACCTTGTTGATAAACAATTGATGCTGCTGAACCAGTGTTGATTACTGAGTTTGTTGTTTTACCGAAGATAATACCAGGGCCACCTGTTGCCATGATTACAGCATCAGAACGGAATGATTTAATTTCTTCAGTACGTAAATCTTGTGCTACGATACCGCGGCAAACGCCTTCGTCATCCATAACGGCACCAAGGAATTCCCAGTGCTCATATTTTGTAACTAAACCAGCTACTTCGTGAGAACGAACTTGCTCGTCTAGTGCGTATAGTAATTGTTGACCAGTTGTTGCACCAGAGAATGCTGTACGGTGCATTAACGTACCGCCGAAACGACGGAAGTCAATTAAACCTTCTGGCGTACGGTTGAACATTACACCCATACGGTCCATTAAGTGGATAATTCCAGGGGCTGCATCACACATACCCTTAACTGGTGGTTGGTTCGCTAAGAAGTCGCCACCGTATACTGTATCGTCAAAGTGGATCCATGGAGAATCCCCTTCACCTTTTGTATTAACTGCTCCGTTAATTCCGCCTTGCGCACAAACAGAGTGCGAACGTTTAACTGGAACTAACGAGAATAACTCAACTGCAGTACCAACTTCAGCTGCTTTAATCGTAGCCATTAAGCCGGCAAGACCGCCACCAACGACGATAACTTTACTCTTTGCCATGATTATTTCTCACTCCTCATTAATTGCTAATTACTTTTACTCACATTTTCATCCGATACTTAGTTCTTAACTATGTATTAGCGTTCAAGTTAAGAAATTATGCGAATGAAACAATTGCTGCAACACCCATAATGCTTAAAATCACAAATACTAATAAAGAAACATAAGTGAAGATTTGTTGAGATTTTTTAGATTGTGTAATACCCCAGCTCACGCAGAATGACCATAAGCCGTTCGCTAAGTGGAATGTTGCTGATACGATACCAACGATGTAGAATGCTAACATTAATGGATTGTCAACGATTTCAGCGATCATGTCCCATTCAACTTCAGTACCTAATGCTTTTTGTATACGAGTTTGGAAAATATGCCAAGCAATGAAGATTACTAGGAAAATCCCTGTGAAACGTTGTAAAGCGAACATCCAGTTACGGAATGTGCTAAAACGCTTCGTGTTGTGTGTAGCAGTGAATGCAATATACACTCCGTAGAATGCGTGGAACATAAGTGGGATATAAATAATAACCCATTCCATTACTAACAATAACCAATGCGGAACTAAATCCATCTTGTGAATTGAGTCATTGTAAGTACTTTCACCGCCAATTGCAGTGAAGTTCAAACTTAAGTGGAACACCAAGAATAACCCGACAGGAATTACACCTAGTAACGAGTGTAAGCGGCGCCATAAAAATTCACGATCTTTCGACAAAACTGTTACCCCCCTTAGTACTTGAAATACACATAAACATCGTCACGAAATTGTTGACTCTGTTTGTTGACTGCATATTTCATCATGGTACAATATTATGACATGTCCATTGTACTCTCAACAGATACTAGCGTCAAGGCAACCAGTGATATTTTATAATCATTTTAAAGACGACTTTAAGCTGTTTTGAGTCGGATTTTTTCTACTTATATTCACATTTCTTATCAAGAATTAAAATTATAAGAAAAATTATGAAAGAGGTATTTTACTATGGGAGAGCTAAAAATGAAAACGATTCCATCTTTTGGGTATGAAATCATTCGAGATCATCTGCTTCATTCAATTTTAGGAAAGCACGAAGAGGATGTATTATATTGGGCGGGAAAAGAACTAGCACGAAAATTTCCACTATTTTCATCAGAGGAACTACCATCATTCTTTACAGAAGCAGGCTGGGGCGTAATTACATTAGAAAAAGAATCAAAAGATGAAGCCCACTACGTATTGACGACAACTGAAGAACATTCGTTAAATATTGAACAACGTTGTTTCCGTTTAGAAGCCGGGTTTTTAGCCGAGCAAACACAAAAACAATTAGGCTGTTTAACAGAATGCTATGTAGAAAAAATCGAAAAGAAAAACTACGTTAGATTTACTTTAAAGTGGGATTTAAAGGAGTTAGTTTAACAAAAAATACCGTTCATGGACCTAGTCAATCCATGAACGGTATTTTGATTATGAAGCTGAAATCTCTAATATTGCTAGATTGAATTCATCATGCAATGCATTAGCCGCGCGTACCATTTCGTCCTGCGGCACAACAACCGACACTTTAATTTCTGATGTACTTACCATCTTCACAGGAATATGCTCTTTACCTAATCTAGCAAACATACGCGCTGCGACACCAGGATTCGATACCATCCCTGAACCTACAATTGAAACTTTCGCTAAGCCAACCTCAAAATCTGCAAAGCTAAAGCCTAATGATAATTTACTTACCTCTAGTACACGCAAGCTTTCCGCAAATTCTTCTTTGGCAATTGTAAAGGAAATGGTTGGCTTTATACCATCAATCACTGCCTGCACAATAATATCCACATTGATTTCATGTTCGGCTAACGCATGAAACACCTCAGCTAGTGATGCTGTTTCATAAGAATCATAGCCAATTGTTAAACGAATTATATCCGATTCATATGCAACACCGCGCACGATTAAATTTTTTTCCATTTCTACATCCCCTTTAATTAACGTCCCATCCACATCACGCTCATTTGAACGAATGACGAGCGGTATTTCATATTTCTTAGCTAGCTCTACCGCACGTGGATGTAAGATATGTGCTCCTAAATTTGCAAATTCGAGCATTTCATCATATGAAATTTCAGGTAACATTCGGGCATGTTCAACGATTTGGGGATCAGCAGTAAAAATGCCGTCTACATTGGAATAAATATCTACGCGCTCTGCTTCTAGCGCTACTGCAAGTGCAACAGCTGATGTTTCAGATCCACCTTTTCCCAATGTTGTAATATCATGCACCTCCGTTATTCCTTGAAAACCAGACACAACAACAATTTCACCTTGTGCTAAATGCGATTTAATTCTTTTCACATCAACGTCTTCTACACGAGCATTTCGATGCGTATCATTCGTTTTAATACCTGCCTGCCACCCAGTCAATGACACAGCTTTTCCACCTAATTCTTGAATTGCCATAGTTAAAAGTGCACTAGTCATCTGCGCCCCTGTCGCGATTAGTACATCCATTTCACGCTTTGATGGCTCATCCGTAATATCATGTGCAAATTGTCGCAACTCTCGCCGAATCGAGGCCATGGAAGAAACCACAACAACTAAGTTTATGCCGCTTGCTTGCTCCTTTATTACTTTTTTCGCTACATTCCTAATTTTTTCAGCCGTCGCAATTGCCGGGCCACCAAATTTTGCAATAATAGTTTGCATTCATTTGCGCTCCTTTTTCTAGTACTAGTAAATTCTTTACTTCTATCCCAATGGAAAATCGCAAAAAAGCGACCTTCCACGTTCATGGAAAGTCGCCGTCAAGACAAATAAAAATTAAAGTATCTTTTAGGATAGCCCTCCAGAACAAAATGTTCTGACAATCTTACATCTCTTAAATGCAAAACCAGCAAAATACGTGAACAATACGCACTTCACTTCGGCAGATTTCCCTTTCGATTGCTTTCTTAGGAATTGTTCTTCCTCAAGCAATGTACTATTGAATACTGCACCTCTATCATTAGAAAATATAGAATTGTTTGTATTTTACCATAACACTAGTCCGTTTTCAATGTTGCATCATGAAAATGTCTGTAAATGGAATCTGCTAGCTTTGGTGGCATACCGGCCTCTTGTAATTGTAATTCACTCGCCTCACGTATTTTTTTTACAGAACCAAAATGTTTCATCAATTGTTGTTTGCGTCTTGGCCCTACACCATCAATGTCATCAAGTACAGACTGAATCACATTTGTTTGGCGCTGTTGACGTAAAAACGTAATCGCAAATCGGTGTACCTCGTCTTGAATACGCTGCAATAAATAAAACCCATCACTTGTACGTTTTAGTGGCACCACTTCAGGTGGACTACCGAATAATAGCTGGGACGTATTGTGCTTATCATCTTTCGCAAGACCCGCAATTGGAATCACGAGACCCAGCTCATCTTCAATCACTTCACGTGCCACTTCGATTTGCCCTTTACCACCATCGATAACGATTAAATCCGGTAACGGTAAATTTTCACGTAGTACGCGCGTATAACGGCGGCGCACTACCTCTGCCATCGCACCATAATCATCATGCTTTGCTGCTTCACGTGTTTTATATTTGCGGTATTCCTTTTTAGCGGGCTTACCATCTATAAAAACAACCATAGCTGACACTGGATCAGTTCCGTGCATGTGGCTATTATCAAACGCTTCAATTCGCAACGGAATCGAAATATTCATCGCTTCCGCTAATGCTTCACATGCACCAACTGTTCTTTCTTCCTGACGTTCAATTAGTTGGAATTTTTCTTGAATGGCAATGCCTGCATTTTTCATAGCCAAATCGACGAGCTCTTTTTTTGAACCTCGTTTTGGAATTATAACTTTTGTATTTAAAAGCTTTTGCAATATTTTTCCATCAATTGAACTTGGCACAAAAATTTCTTTTGGCAAAATATGATTCGACGGTTCATAAAAACGACCTACAAAGGTTAAAAACTCCTCTTCAGGCTCATTGTAAATTGGGAAAACAGATACATCACGCTCAATTAGTTTCCCTTGGCGCACAAAAAATACTTGTACACACATCCACCCTTTTTCAACTGCGTAACCAAATACATCACGATTTGTTAAGTCATCAGACACCATTTTTTGCTTTTGCATAATGCTATCAATATGTGTAATTAAATCACGGAATTCCTTTGCACGTTCAAACTCTAAATTTTCCGCTGCTTCGAACATTTTTTGCTGAAGGTCCTCTTTAATTTCATCGACCCCTCCATTTAAAAACTTCGAAATTGCTTCAATCATTTCGTCATAAACTTGTTTTTCAATGTCCTTTACACAAGGTGCCAAGCATTGTCCTAGATGGTAATACAGGCATACCTGATTTGGCATATGTGTACATTTTCGAAGTGGGTACAGTCGGTCTAACAGCTTTTTCGTTTCATTTGCTGCATAAGCATTCGGATAAGGACCAAAATATTTTGCTTTATCCTTTTTAATTTTACGCGTTGTAATAAGACGTGGATGACGTTCAGTTGTTATTTTAATGTACGGATAGGTCTTATCATCAGTTAGTTTTATATTATATTTTGGATCATGTAGCTTGATTAAATTTAGCTCTAAAATAAGCGCCTCTATGTTACTAGAAGTGACAATATATTCAAAGTCTTCAATTTCACTTACTAAGCGTGCTGTTTTCCCATCATGACTGCCTGTAAAATACGAGCGAACACGGTTTTTTAATATTTTTGCCTTTCCAACATAAATTATCGTGCCTTGGCGGTCCTTCATAATATAGCAACCCGGGTCAGCTGGTAATATTTCTAGTTTCGCTTTAATCATTGCATTCATATTTCTCACCTATAAACTGTGTCGTTATCTTAATTTTAACCGATTCTAATACAAGAAAAAAGCCGTACACCTTCATAGGCATACGGCTTAGTTACTGAAATTATTTATTGTCGTTAATGAAGTCGATTAACGCTTCTTTTGGCATGAAGCCAGCTGTTTTTGCTTTTAGCTCGCCATCAACGAATAATAATAATGATGGGATAGACATGATTTGGTACTCAGCAGCAGTACCTTGGTTGTTATCTACATCCACCTTAACGATTTTAACATCGCTACCGATTTCTGCATCTAATTCTTCAAGAACTGGAGCGATCATTTTACATGGACCACACCATGCAGCCCAAAAGTCTACTAAAACTACACCATTTGAAATTTCTTGTGCGAAAGTTTGATCTGTACCGTGTACAATTGCCATTTTAAAATAGCCTCCTTAATTACAATATGCTAGTAGTATAGCATGATTTGGCAATGAGAAAATAATAAAATGCTCGCGGAAATTGGATTTGCGGTGAAATCTTGGAAACAGGCAGATGCATTAACATACATTCGAAAAATACTTAAGAGTTAAATTATAAGTGCTCTTCTTCCTAGTGAATAGTTAAGATGGCACTCGTGGATTCTGATTATCGAGGCAAAAATACGCGGCTTTTCTTCTTCCAAAAATTAGAGTAAGCTATAGACAGAGAACATAAAGGAGGTAGTTACATTGATTACAATAAATAAAGAACGTGTCCTTCAAATCGCAACGGACTTACTTCAACTGCATAGTCCTACTGGATACTGTCATGAAATTATGGATACAATTGAACAGTTCGTTCATCAAACAGGTTATCAATTTGAGCGTACATTGAAAGGCGGGGGGATCATTTCTATTCCCGGAGCTAATGAGGGCAAGGTTATCGGACTTTCTGCGCATGTTGATACATTGGGCGCCATGGTACGTTCGATTACTGGTCACGGTACATTAAAGTTTACGCTTCTAGGTGGTCCGCTCGTTCCAACTTGGGATGGCGAATATGTTTTTATTCGTACGAGAGATGGCAGAACGTATAGCGGTACAATTTTAAGTACTAGCCCGGCAGTTCACGTATTTGAAGACAGCAAATCGAAAAAACGTGAACCGCAGTTTATGGAAGTGCGTCTCGATGAAAAGGTGAAAACGAAGGAAGATGTATTGAAGCTAGGCATCGGTGTCGGTGACTTTATTTTTATTGATCCGAAAACGACTGTAACAGAAAGTGGCTTTTTAAAATCTCGTTTCATTGATGACAAAGGAAGTGTTGCGTGCTTATTAGCGCTCCTTGAAATTATGAAACAGGAATCAATTGTACCGGCATATCCGGTAAAAATTGTGATTTCCAACTATGAAGAAGTTGGTCATGGTTCATCGTATATCCCTGCTGATATTACCGAATACATTTCTGTTGATATGGGCTGTATCGGTGATGATTTAAGCTGTACAGAATATGATGTTTCCATTTGTGCTAAAGATTCAACTGGTCCGTATGATTATGAATTGACATCAACTTTTATCGAATTAGCTCAAGAAAATAATCTGCAATACGCAGTTGATATTTATCCTATGTACGGGTCAGATACAAGCGCAGCACTGAGAGGCGGCAATAACATCAAAGGTGCCCTAATTGGACCTGGTGTTCACGCTTCACACGGAATGGAACGTACACATTATGAAGCATTAGAAAACACGATTAAATTGATTTATTTATACATTACTAAGAGTTAATAAGGACTATCTCCGGGCAACACCAAAAAAGCTTCCCCAATTAAATTGAGGAAGCTCTTTTTTATGCGTTTACTTTTAATGCTTTGAATTCCTCGATTAGAAGTGGGATAACTTCGAATAGGTCCCCTACGATACCATAGTCAGCAACTTTAAAGATATTTGCTTCTGGGTCCTTGTTAATTGCTACAATTACTTTAGAGTTCGACATACCCGCTAAGTGTTGAATTGCTCCAGAAATACCAGCCGCGATGTAAAGGTCAGGTGTTACAACTTTACCAGTTTGGCCAATTTGTAATGAGTAATCACAGTATTCTGCGTCACATGCACCACGAGAGGCACCAACTGCACCACCTAGTAAGTTAGCAAGCTCTTTTAATGGTTCGAAACCTTCCTCCGATTTCACGCCACGGCCACCCGCAACAACTACTTTCGCTTCAGAAAGATCTACACCTTCAGTAGACTTACGGACAACTTCTTTAATAACTGTGCGTAAGTTTGTAATGTCTACTGTAACAGCAGATACATCACCTGAGCGACCTGCATTTTTTTCTAAAGGCGCGATGTTATTTGGACGAATTGTTGCAAAAATAACGCCGTCTTTAATTTTTACTTTTTCAAATGCTTTACCAGAGTATATTGGACGGATGAATACTGTGTC
Source organism: Solibacillus palustris (assembly GCF_022549215.1). Lineage (GTDB taxonomy): Bacteria > Bacillota > Bacilli > Bacillales_A > Planococcaceae > Solibacillus > Solibacillus daqui. Next base: position 201,651 of record NZ_JAKZFC010000003.1, read on the forward strand.
ATCACCAGCACCTTCGATTTCTGTAACATCTGAAACTAAACCAGATTGTAAGCGAGACGCGATTTTTGGAGATAAGTCTTTACCTAAAGAAGTATGACCAAATACGATTGCTTCTGGTTTTTCTTTTTCAACTACAGCTAAAATTGCTTGGCTGTAACCATCAGATGTATAGTTTTTTAAGTGTGGGTGCTCTACAGTAACGACACGGCTTGCACCATATGCGATAAGCTCATTTGCTAAATCTGCTACAGCATCCCCTACTAATAATCCTACTATTTCACCACCGTCAGCGATTTTTGAACCTGCTGCGATTGCTTCGAATGAAACGTTACGTAAGCTCCCTTCACGAACCTCACCTAACACTAAAACTTTCTTTGACATGAATATCCCTCCATTACCATCTTCGTAAAACTTCGATTTATTTCGTATCTAATGAATGATTAGACAACTTTTGCTTCGTTGTGTAATAAGCTTACTAATTCTTTTACCTGTGCAGAAAGATCACCAGATAATACGCGACCAGCTGCTTTTTGTGGTGGTAAATAAATTTCTATTGTTTCTACTTTTACTTCAACATCATCTTCATCGATATCTAAATCATCTAGCTCAAGTTCTTCAAGTGGCTTTTTCTTTGCCTTCATAATCCCTGGTAAAGATGGGTAGCGTGGCTCGTTTAACCCTTGTTGAGCTGTTACTAATAATGGTAAAGATGTTTCTAACACTTCAGAGTCACCTTCGATATCACGAACAATTTTCACATTAGTGCCTTCAATTTCAAGACTCGTAATTGTTGTTACATAGTTAATGCCTAATAGGTCTGCTAAACGTGGACCAACTTGACCAGAACCACCATCGATTGCAACGTTACCTGCTAAAATTAAATCTGCTTCTTTGTCTTTTAAATATTCCGCTAAAATATAAGCTGAAGAATATTGATCTAACTCATCTAAATCATCTTCTGTATTAATTAACACTGCTTCATCAGCACCCATTGCTAATGCTGTACGTAATTGCTTTTCAGCATCTTCGCCACCGATTGTTACAACCGTTACTTTACCGCCTAGTGCATCACGCTTTTGAATTGCTTCTTCAATTGCATACTCATCATATGGGTTAATGATGAACTCAGCACCATCTTCTTGAATTTTACCGCCTGAAACGACGATTTTTTCTTCTGTGTCAAAAGTACGTTTTACTAATACATAAATATTCATAATCTAGACCTCCTAAAAGCTTTTTAATTTAATCCGTATAAACGGCTTATTTACCTGTAAATACTGGTTCACGTTTTTCGATAAATGCTTGAATGCCTTCTTTTGCGTCGGATGATACGAATACTTCACCAAAGCTTTTTGCCTCTGCAGCAACGCCATCATAAAATGAAGGTGTTTTCGAGAATTGCAACATTTGAATCGCTACTTTTAATGCAATTGGTGATTTTTTTGCAATTTTTTTCGCAATCGCAAGCGTCTCTGGTAATAAATTTTCATCAGAAAATGCTCGGTTTGCCAATCCCCATTCTACAGCTTCAACACCTGAAATTGGATCGCTTGTAAACATCATCTCCGCCGCTTTAGCAACCCCTACATAGCGTGGTAAACGCTGTGTACCTGCAAAACCTGGAATTAGACCTAATGATAGTTCAGGTAAGCCAAGCTTGGCATTTTCAGTTACGAAACGCATATGGCATCCCATCGCAAGTTCTAAACCTCCACCTAAAGCCGCCCCATGAATAGCCGCGATAACAGGCTTTGAAAAGTTTTCAAGTCGCTCGAATACGTCTTGTCCGTTTTTCGCTAAAGCGGTGAACTCTTCACCTGACTGTACGCTTGTAAATTCTTTTATGTCAGCCCCTGCAGAGAAAAATCGTCCCTCTCCATGAATGACAACTACTCGCACCGATTCATCATTTTCTACAAAGTCCAATAATCCATTTACATCTTGGATTAAGCCTTGTGAAAGCGCATTTGCAGGCGGTCTAGAAATTGTAGCGATTGCTACGTTATCTTCTACTTTCCAACTTAGAAACTCCATTTCCCCACATCCCCTTTTTATGCTTTTAATGCATTTATTAATAATTGCTGAATTTTTGGAGCTTGTTCCATTAAGTCATAGCGGTATTCATTCATTACCCATGATGTCGTAATTTCGTCAATCGTACCGAATACCATTTGACGAGCAACACGAACATCCATCGTTTGATTAAACTCTCCATTAAGCATGCCTTCGATTAAAATTTGATCTAATAAAATTAAATATTCTTTAAGAATAGCGTTAATTTTCAATCTAATCTCTTTATTCGACTGCCTTAACTCTAATTGAGTTACGGTTGCTAAATGGCGATCACTCGATAAAACATGGAAATGGTTTTCAATCATTTTGCCTAACTTTTCTGAAGACGTTTCTCCACTTTTTATTATAGCCTGTAAATTCTCTACGAAAATACCCATTTTTTCTTGAAATACAGAAATTAATATATCTTCTTTATTTTTAAAATATAAATAGATTGTTCCGTCAGCTACGCCAGCCTGTTTTGCAATTTTAGATACTTGTGCTTGATGATAGCCATTTTCCGCTATTGCAATGACTGCAGCATCTACTATTTGCATATACTTGGGTTTATTTCGTTTCAAGTTGCTCACCACCAAAAAAAAATGAAAACATGAATGACTATTCATTCATGTTTTCATCTTATAATTTGTTAAACTTTCTGTCAATAGCTCAATCTGGATTATTTTGCTTCTTGCTCCATCATTTTTTGTTTTTCTTCATCTACTAATTTACGACGTAAAATTTTTCCTACAGCTGTTTTTGGTAACTCAGTACGGAATTCATAGTAGCGTGGTACTTTGTATGCTGCTAAATTGCTACGGCAAAATTCATTTAATTCTTTATCGGTCACTTTTTTGCCTTCTTTTAATACGATATAGGCTTTTACTGTTTCACCACGGTAAGGGTCTGGAATACCTGCAACAACGCATTCTTGAATGGCATCATGCTCGTATAAAACCTCTTCTACTTCTCGCGGATAAATATTAAAGCCACCTGCAATAATCATATCTTTTTTACGGTCTACTACGTAGAAATAACCTTTTTCATCCATATAGCCTAAATCACCTGTTAAGAACCAGCCATCATTAAACGTCATAGCCGTATCTTCTGGACGATTCCAGTAACCTTTCATTACTTGCGGTCCTTTTATCGCGATTTCCCCTATTTCACCTGGTGGTAATACTTCCGATTCGCCAGAACGAAGAACAGCAGCATCTGTATTTGGCCAAGGCAAGCCGATTGAACCATTAATTCGATTGTCCCAAATTGGATTAGCATGAGTTACCGGTGACGTTTCAGTTAATCCATACCCCTCAACAATTCGACCACCTGTTAATGCTTCAAACTTTTCTTGTACTTCAAGCGGTAATGGCGCAGAACCACTTAAACATGCTTTGATAGAAGAAAGATCATATTTTGATAAATCAGGATGATTTAATAGTCCAATATACATTGTTGGTGCACCTGGGAATAATGTTGGCTTTTGTTTGTCGATTGTTTTTAATGCTTGCTCCACATCAAATTTAGGCAGTAACACCATTTTACCTTGTTGCATTATTGTAAGAACTAACACGGTAGTCATTCCATAAACATGGAAGAACGGTAAAATACCTAAAATTATTTCTTCCCCTTTATTACATTTATACATCCATGCATCACACATCATCGTGTTAGCAATTAAGTTTTTATGCGTTAACATTACACCTTTTGGGAACCCTGTTGTACCACCCGTATATTGTAACAACGCTAAATCATTTTCAAAATCAAAATCTACGGAAATTTCAGTAGCAGTTGCTGATTTCATAATTTCTGTGAACAAGTGATTCATACCGCTATGTTCAACTTTTACACTGAATCCGTATTGTTTTTTCTGAATGAATGGATATACCAAATTTTTAGGGAACGGTAAATAATCTTTTATACCTGTAACGATAACGTTCTCAATTTTCGTTTCATTTAATATTTTCATCGTACGGGGATACAAAATGTCCATCACTAAAATCACTTTCGCACCACAATCAGACATCTGATATTGTAGCTCACGCTCAGTGTATAACGGATTTGTTTGAACGACAATACCACCGGCATACAAAATGCCATAATAAGCGATAACTGATTGAGGACAGTTCGGCAACATAATTGCGACACGATCGCCCTTCTCCACCCCTAGAGAACGTAAATAATTCGCAAACTTTAATGCCGATTGATATAACTCTTTGTTTGTCAGCTCCCTACCCATGAAGTGAACCGCTACTTTATCCGGGACCTCATTGTAAGCATCGGTCAAAAATTGTTGCACAGGAATTTGAGGAAGATCTATCGTATGCGGGATTTCCTCAGGGTAACTCGCTAGCCAAACCTTTTCTGTCATAAAACTTCTCCCCTTTTCTAAAAGCTTTATTTGTTACCAACAGTATAATTAAAAAAGGAAATTCTTTCAAACTATTTAGTTAAAATTTTACTTTATTTTCTCGTTATTTCAAGTATTCTCTCGTTTAATATTATGTTTCTCATAATAATCTCATACATTAAAAACGAAAAATCCCCTGAATCTTTTTTGAAATATATTTTTGTAGGAAAATATATTTTTCTACAAATGTTTAAATTTATTCCTCAAAATAAAAAAGCAAACAAACCATTACTAGTTTGTCTGCTTCTTCATTTAAATCGTAGCCAAATAATATATTCCTACTGCGAGGAATAGTACACATACAACAATTAAAATTTTAGATAAAGTTTCCATCGACCTTCTCCTTGGAAAAACACATTTCTCGCCGAATAACGTGAAATGCACTATTTTCTTATGTGGATTTCAACTAAAAATCACTCTTTCTATTCCACTAAGATATACTTGCACCGATGACAAAGGATAATCCTACTGAAATCGTAAATGATATAAACCCGACAGAACGATTGTCTGCAGCGATTTCTTCATCTACATTGAATTTTGGTGTTAAAAATTCAAACAGTAAATAAGCAAAAATCAATAATATAAACCCGAAAAGTCCCCAACCTAACATCTCCACAAATGATGGATGTTGCTGGATTGAGTATCTGAAAATATTACAAATGCCGACAATCTTACCACCTGTCGCTAATGCAACGGCAACATTCCCTTTTTTTATTTCTTCCCAGTTTTTATATTTCGTCACGATTTCAAAGATAATCATTGCCACAAATAAACATAGCACTACTACACTAAAATAGCCGGCCGTTTCAACGAGAGGTTGGCGCCAAAAGCTTGAACCTAGCAATCCATTGTACCCCCTTAACAAATTTTGTACTTACTCTTAATATGAGCTAATTTTGCAAAAGGAGCAACTATTATTTTAGTTCAACGACCGTCACACCAAAGCCACCCTCACCTGCTTCACCATATCGATAGGATTTGATACGCTTATGATTTTTCAAAAAGCTTTGAATTCCTTGGCGTAATGCCCCTGTTCCTTTACCGTGAATAATTGATACACGTGGATAGTTCGCCAGTAAGGCATCATCTAAATATTTTTCCGTGCGAATGAGTGCATCTTCATAGCGCTCTCCACGTAAATCTAATTCTAGTTTCACATGTGAATTACGATTTTTAACATTCATATTCGGACGTGTTACTTGTTCTTTCTCTGGCTTAATATATTCTAAATCGCTATCAGGAAGTTTCATTTTTAAAATACCAATTTGAACAACCCACTCATCACTTGATTTATCAAGAATTGTTCCTTTTTGCCCATAACTTAATACTTTGACCTCATCGCCGATTTGTAGATTTTGTTTACGTTCTCGTGCAGCGACTGCTTTTTGAAGGACTTTATTTTCTTTTGGTGATGCTTCGTCTAAACGTTTTTTCGCATCGATAAATTCGTGTTCCTTAACGTTTGCTGCTGCGAGTTTTTTCATTTCGCGTAATTCAGCAATGACATTTTCAGCTTCACGTTTTGCTTCATCCACAATTTTACGCGCTTTTTCTTTTGCCTTTTTCTCTAGGCTTTCTTTCTTATCATCATATATGCGAAGACGTTCTTCAAGCTCCGCGCGAATTTGTGCGGCATCCTCTAGTAATGCATGCGCCTCATCCGCCTCGCGCTCTGAACGTAAACGGCTTTCTTCAAGCGAAGCAATCATCGATTCCACTTCATGACGGTCTGTGCCTGTAAATGATTTCGCACGGTCAATAATCGTGTTTGTTAACCCTAAACGCTTCGAAATTTCAAAGGCATTTGAACGACCCGGTACACCAATTAATAAACGATACGTTGGACTAAGTGTTTCAATATCAAACTCCACGCTGGCATTCACTACAAGTGGACGATTATAGCCGTATGCTTTTAGCTCAGGATAGTGTGTCGTTGCCATAACGCGTGCCCCACGATCTACCACTTCATCTAAAATTGAAATTGCTAATGCCGCACCTTCTTGTGGGTCTGTACCCGCACCAAGTTCATCAAACAGTACAAGTGATTTGTCATCAAACTTACTTAAAATGTCAACAATGTTCACCATATGAGAGGAGAACGTAGATAATGATTGCTCGATGGATTGCTCATCACCAATGTCCGCAAAAATTTGCTCAAACACCGCTAGCTCTGAGCCGTCTAAAGCAGGCACTGGTAAGCCAGACTGAGCCATTATTGTACAAAGACCAACTGTTTTTAATGTTACCGTTTTACCACCTGTATTTGGACCAGTAATAACAATCGCTGTAACATCGCGCCCAAATTCGATTGTGTTTGCTACTGCTTCTTCAATCGGTAATAGTGGATGTCGAGCACGAACTAAGCGTGTATAGCCTTCCTGATTCATTTTTGGCATCGTACATTTATTTGCTTGGCCGTACTTACCTTTTGCTAAAATCACATCGATTTCCCCAAGCAATTGCACTAACACGAATATATCATGACCTACTTCTGCTACTTTTGATGTTAGCTCTAATAATATACGCTCTATTTCCGCTTTTTCTTTTACTTTTAAACGCTGGACTTCATTGTTTGCTTGAATTACTGATTCTGGCTCGATGAATAATGTTTGACCGGAAGCGGATTGGTCATGCACAATGCCACCATAATGTGAACGGTATTCTTGTTTTACTGGAATAACAAAACGATCGTTACGAATCGTAATAATGGTATCTGATAGCATTTTTGTCGCATTTGAACCGCGCGTTAAGCTTTCTAGCTTTTGACGTACCTTTGATTCCTCTGAACGTAATGACTGACGAATTGAACGTAGTACTGCACTCGCAGAATCAAGCACCGCTCCGTTATCATCAATACAGTCATTAATTTCCTGCTGTAATGTCGTAAGTACTGGCATCTGCTCTTTTCGCTCGATAAAATGAGGGATTTCAATATCCTTTTCTGTCTCAATATCTTCAATAAAATTACGTAAAATGCGGCTCGCACGAATCGTACTTGCAATTTCCATTAATTCCATTGGGCTCAGCATTCCCCCAATTTGTGAACGACGTGCATGCGGTCGCACATCAAAAATACCGCCTAACGGAACATTGCCCTTCACACGTAAAATAGCTAAGCCTTCATCCATTTCTGCTAATAATTCAACAACCGTTTCAAAATCGGTTTCAGGCACTAATTCATCAATTGCCTGCTTTCCGATTGAGTTCGTACAAAATGCCGCGACTTGTTCACGGACTTTATCAAATTCTAATGTTTTCAACGCTCGCTGTTCGATCATGAAAAACACCTCCTGCTACAATTATTTATTTTTCGTAATAAAGGCTTCAAATTGCTCTTTTGACCATGTATTAACGATTAATTCTTTCTTTAACCATGCTTTTTGCGCATATTTAACACCAATTTCCATGAAGCGTAATTGATCAATCGCATGGGCATCGGTATTAATAGCGATTGGTACATTATGCTCCATTGCTAACTGTAAATGCTCAATACATAAATCTAAACGGTATGGGTTAGCATTCAGCTCTAAAATTTTCCCATGCTGTGCAGCCCATTCAATTAAAAGTGGAACATCTGGTTCATAGCCACCGCGCTCGCCAACAATTCGCCCCGTTGGATGTGCAATCATATGCACGTATGGATGTTCGACTGCTGTTTTTAAACGTGCCATAATTTTGTCCTGTGATTGCGTGAAGCTTGAATGAATCGACGCAATGACAAAATCTAGTTCCTTTAGTACTTCATCGTCAAAATCAAGTGTGCCATCTGGTAAAATATCCATTTCTGTGCCGTGATATAAGCAAAAATCAGGGTTTGTCTCATTAAAGGCATAAATATCTAGCTTTTGTTGCTGTAAACGTTCTGGCGTTAAACCGTTCGCCACTTTTAAATATTGCGAATGGTCGGTAATTACCGCATGCGTATAGCCTTTTGCAATTAATGCTTGCCCCATCTCACTTACTGAATGTGCACCATCTGACCATGTTGTATGCATATGTAAGTCCGATACAATGTCCTCAAGATTCACTAAATGATCCAGCTCATCTAAACGGTCTAGCTCTTTACCACTTTCACGCACAGTTGGCGGAATGAACGGTAAATCAAAATGTGCGAAAAACTGCTCTTCGGTTTCAAATGTCACAATCGAGCCGTCCTCTTGCTCGACACCATATTCACTAATTTTTTTGCCCATTGACTTGGCCAGCTGGCGCATACGTACATTGTGATCTTTTGAGCCAGTGAAATGGTGTAGCGCTGTCGCATATTCCTCACTTTTTACTAAACGGAAATCAACACTCACAGGCTCATCACGGTCTAAAATTACCGACACTTTTGTATCCCCTGCAGCAATTGTTTCTAAAATCACAAGACGTGTTAAAATAGCTTCACGTACAATTTCATAATCACTCGTTGCAACTATAAAATCGATATCCTTACTCGTCTCTGCTACACGTCGAAAACTACCAGCTACAGAGAACTTTTCCACTTCAGGCAAGCTTGCAAGTAGTTCATTGATTTCTAATACAGCTGGCTCTAGTTGCCAAATCGGTAAACGTTCTTTGCGTGAACCGAAAGTTTCAAGTTCTTTTAAAATTTTCTCCTCGGTTTTTGCCGCAAAGCCTGCTAATTCACGAACTCTCCCTGCTTCACATGCTGCTTTTAACGAATCTGTATCGACTATGTTTAATTCTTGGTATAATTTCGCTAGCTTTTTTCCACCTAGGCCAGGTAATTTCATTAAAGGAATCAACCCTTTTGGTACCATTTTTTCAAGCTCTTTTAATGTTGATGATACGCCCGTTTCCATTAGCTCTAAAATAACCGCAGCTGTTCCTTTTCCAATGCCTTTTATTGCTGTAATATCATCTATTTCACTTAAACTACGTTCATCAGCCTCAAGTGCAGCAGCAGCCTTTCGAAATGCCGATACTTTAAATGGGTTTTCTGCTTGTAATTCCATATATAACGCGATTTTTTCTAATGTGCGGATAATGATTTTTTTATTCATCATAATTCCCCTCTCTAAAGAAAGCTCCCCCCGAAAATCGAGAGAAGCTTTCACATGATTTTCAAATTCATTACTCCTGATTAATTATGCCTTGGCGTAATTGTGTCCAGATTTTTTTCGAGATTACTTGAAAAACTCCTCTAAAAAATCTATGACCTCCGCCGGGGGCATTAACTTGTTTCAGCCGGGGTTTAAACCCCCACTGAATTAAGGAATTCTTTGCATTCAACACCCACTTATAGAAGTGGAGGACTTTTACTGAAGCAAGTTAAAAGTTAATTTTTGTGAATATACCACCAATTTTGGAACATGCTTGTGATGACTGGCGTGTGTTCAAGAATTAGCCCTGTTAGGAACGAGCTATCAATAATCAACTGGACCGATTCTACAGGTAGTAGTGCAATGACGTATAACCCGATAAATAAAATAATGTACGCTTCGATAAAGCATAATACTGCGCCTAATAAGTAGTTTAACGAATTTAACACAGGTAAATACGTTAAAAAGTCAAACATCGAGCCTAAAATTTGTAACGCAATTTTCACAACAAAGAAAATAAGTGCAAACGCAAATACGCGGTAAAACGTACGATCGACATCTAATGAATCTAGCACTAATGTCATCGTAGAACCTTCTGTAAAGCCTGGATATGGAATCCACAGCACAAACTTATCGGCAAGTGGTTTATAGTAAATTATCGCAACTACAAGCGCTACTAAAAAGCTACCGATATTGATTAATTGGACAACAAGACCACGCTTGGCACCAATGATTAAACTAAATATAAAGACCGCAAGAATAAATAAATCTAACATATATGTCAACCCTTCAACTGTTTCAATTGTTCTTCTAATTTTTCATATTGTTCTTTTAATATTAAATAGTCGTTAACAGAATTTACAGCCGTTAATACAGCTAGCTTCGAACTATCTAATGACGGATTTAACCCATTAATTTCACGCATTTTGTCATCGACGATTGAAGCGACTAATCTCATGTGGCCAGTTGACTCTGTTCCTACCATTTTATATGTATGTCCATAGATTTCTACGGATATGCGATTCTTTTCTTGCTCAGCCAAAATAACCCCTCCAAAAAAGAATAGATAAACAGTTATCAACAACACTAGCTGGATTGTTCGCATGTCATATACGTCTGATTCCTGTTCTATATCAATTACGCCATTTTCATATTGTACATCATATCATTTCCAATTTGATTATCGCAACCGAATGCCTATATTGTATATCGGAATCTGCAAAACAATATGTTATTTTCACATTTTTTCATTTCGGGCTATACTTATTTTAACTCACGCTTTCGAAAGGACCTATTATGACAAACATTGTATTACAACTAACTACTGACATTCAGCAACAAATTAAAACACATTACCAATCTTCATTGATCGAACGCCATGCTCCTGGGGTTATTTTTGCCGCAAAATTATCTGATACCGCAATTACTGCGTATAAATCTGGGAAAGTGATGTTTCAGGGAGCAGGCGCTGAACGTGAAGCGGCACGTTGGTCTAGTATTGCCGCACCCGCTACGACAAAAACAACGTCTACAAAAGGTGACAAGCTTCCAACCAATTTTGCTACCTTATCCGTCATTGGCTCTGATGAAACAGGTACTGGAGATTATTTCGGACCTGTAACGGTAGCTGCCGTTTATGTGTCAGCTGAAAATATCGCTCTTGTACAAGAGATCGGTGTTAAAGATTCGAAGCAATTAACCGATGATTATATGCGTCAAATTGCACCGGATTTAATGAAGGTTTGCCCTCATAGCATTTTAACGCTACGCAATGACAAATATAATGAAATTCAGGCACGTGGCTATTCACAGGGCAAAATTAAAGCACTTCTTCACAACCAAGCGTTAAAACATGTATTAACGAAAATTGAGCCTGAAAAACCAAACTATATTTTAATCGACCAATTTGCTGAGCGCGGCATTTATTACAACCACATTAAAAATGAAAAGAATATTATTCGTGAAAATGTCTTATTTTCTACGAAGGCCGAAAATTTACATGTCGCAGTAGCTACTGCCTCGATATTAGCCCGCTATGCTTTTTTAAAAGAAATGGACCGTTTAGCGGAAATGGTTGGTTTTCCATTACAAAAAGGAGCAAGTGGCAAAGTTGATGTAATGGCAGCAAAAATTTGGCTGAAACATGGCGAAGAAGTGTTAAAATCAATGACAAAATGGCATTTTGCTAATACCGAAAAAGCACGTAAATTACTACAAAAAAAGAAGGGATGAGGCGCTAATCGTGCACTTCATCCCTTTTTAATTATTTTTCTGTAATTGCGAAATAATTTCCTTCTTCATCCGAAAAATTAAATACTTTTCCAAATGGCATATTGACTAATTCACCAACTGTAATGCCTTTCGTTTTATAATCTTCATATAATGCATCTAAGTTTTCACTGTAAAACATTAATGAAGGCGTACCTAAATTTAATTCTGGTGACATTGCTTGAATTTTCTTTTTGTCGTGCAATACAATCCTTGTCTGCGCTTCATCTGTTGGTGCAATTGTAATGATGCGCATTCCCTTATCTACATCCGAAATTACTTCAAAGCCTAACTTCTCTGTCCAAAATGCTTTTGCTTGTTCTTGGTCATTTACATAAAGCATTACTTGTCCTAATTGCTGAATCATCCCATTCACTCCTTCACTTTTCACCTTTTACTATACCCTATTTTACCAAAAGTAAAAACGATAGAGCTACATAAACTCTACCGTTTTCATTAATTATTTTTCTTCTGGTTTTACACCCATAAAGTCATCTCGTTTTGTAATATCAACACGTTTAATAAATAACGCTAAAATCATTGCTACAACCGTAATCCCCGCTGCCACGAAGAATGAGTACGTAATCCCATCAAGTAATGCCTGTTGCATAACTTGACCTTGAATCAGTTCTAATTGCTCTACTGTCGGCTGTGCTGCACTTGGATCCGCATTCGCTTTCATATCAGCGACAATTTCTGCTGCGCGAGTTTTTGTATGTGAGTTGAAAATGGTTACTAATACCGCTGTACCAATCGCACCTGCCACTTGTTGTGCTGTGTTATTCATCGCCGTACCATGTGGATTTAGGCGGTTAGGTAATGCATTTAAACCATTTGTCATAACTGGCATCATCACCATTGAAATTCCCAACATTCGAACGGTATACACCGTAATAATAAATGTATACGTAGAATCTGTTTCTAAATATCCTAAACCAAATGTTGCTATTGTCGCAATAAATAAACCGGTAACAGCTAAAATACGTGGTCCAAATTTATCGAACAACTTACCTGTAATTGGTGACATAATCCCCATCACAATTGCACCTGGTAACATTATTAATCCCGCCTCAAATGGCTCAATACCACGTACATTTTGAACGTAAGCTGGTGTCAAAATCATTCCTGAGAACATCGCAACGGATAATACCATTGACACAACAGATGCTAGTGCATAGGCTGGATATGTGTAAATACGTAAATCCAGTAAAGGTTCCTCTAAGCTGAATTGGCGCGTAATAAACCAAACTAAACCAATCGCCCCCACAAGAATCGTACCCCAAACTTCAACGGCACCCCATCCTGCCGAACTTGCAGTACTAAAGCCGTATAACAATCCTCCAAAACCTAGAGTCGATAATACAACTGAAAATAAATCAATTTTAGCTGGACGATTTGGTAATACATTTTCTAATTTCCAAACCGCTAATAATAATGCAATAATTGCGATTGGTAAAATCATTTTGAACAGAACGCTCCAGTCATAATGTTCAACAATCCATCCTGATAATGTCGGTCCAATTGCTGGCGCTAATACCATAACTAAACCGAAAATCCCCATTGCAGTCCCACGCTTTTCAACTGGGAAACTAATTAACATAACATTCATTAAAATTGGAGACATTGTTGCTGCACCTGCTGCTTGAATCATACGACCTGCTAGTAACAGACCAAATGATGGTGCAAATGCGGCCATCGCTGTACCAATAACGAAAATCGCCATTGATAAAATAAATAACGAACGTGTTTTAAATTTAGTAATTAAAAAAGCCGATGCTGGTACAAGTATCCCACTTACTAACATATAACCCGTCGCTAACCACTGCACCGTTGAGTAATCCTTAATATCGAATGCCACCATAATAGAAGGTAGCGCTACGTTTAATAGCGTATTGTTTAAAAAAGCAACGAATGCCCCTACAAATAATACAGCAATCATTAAATAGGGAGGCTTTTTTAACGTTTTAACGTCTTGATTCTTTTCCATAAATTGAAACCCCTCTTTTTCTTCTATAAAATTTAATATTTTTACACTCGAACTATTTTATACTCACAGTCCAAAAAATTCAACAAATTTGTACCACAAGTCCAAAAACATTGCTATACTCCTAAGAAAACAGTAAACTTGAAGTACAAACAAAACGGAGGAATAGAATGAATCTGCGAAAAAGACAAGTATTAGACGCCGCACTACAGCTATTCATAGAAAAGGGATTCCACAATACATCGATTCAGGATATATTATCAAAATCTATGATTTCCAAAGGAACATTTTATAACTACTTCTCCTCTAAAAATGAATGCTTCATGGCCATATTAGAACAAGTACGTTATGAGGCAAGCCTACGCCGACATGAAATATTACACGGTAATGACCCATCAGATGAAAATATACTGATCGAACAAATTATCGTATTAATGCAAATCAACAAGGAGCAAAATCTAGTCTCGATTTTCGAGGGCATTTTTCAATCAAATGATTTAGAACTACGCGATGCACTTATGCGTAATCGCCTCATTGAAGTAGAATGGTTATCGAATCGATTCGTTGATATTTTTGGCGAAGAGGCAAGACCCTATACACTAGAACTATCCATTTTGTTTTTTGGAATGGTACAGCATTTATCAATGTCATTTCGTACATTTTATGGTGTCACAGTAGATGTTAAAAAGGTTGTAAAGATTGCCTTTCGCAATATTAAAGTAGTGTTACCCGAAATGATTGCAACAAATGACGTTATTATAGGAGCAGGGTCACTCCAATTGATCGAAGGAAATACGCACTATCGACCTATTACAAAAGATATGATTTTAAATAAACTAGAAGGCTTTTTATCTGAATTGCAATACGACGATATCCATACAGTGGGCATCCAGTTTACGCAAACGTTAATCGAACAATTAACTGACGATACATTGCGTAGCGCAGTGGTCGAAGCTTTATTAAAACCATTTCGCTCTTCATTTTCAAATACCTCACATGAAGCTGAATCGATTGAACTCTCCAATATGCTCTGGTTTTACGTAAAAAACTTTAAAGAAACATAAAACAGGCTACGCCAAAGGAATTTCACCTTAGCGTAACCTGTTTTTATTTGCTGTTATCTATTGATCGCTATAAAACAGCCCGATCTCTTTATTTACTAGTTGAAATATGCACTTTTAGTTGCTTCCCTTTAACAGGTGTAGTTTTCATTGCATTCAACACAATTTTACCTTTACCGTTTAAAATTTCGATAAATGTAGATGTATCTAAAATGGTAATGATGCCGATATCTGCTGCGGTGATACCTGGAATTTTACATAATGTGCCGACAAAATCAACTGCACGTAGCTTTTTCTTTTTACCGCCATTGAAGTAAAGCTTCGTAATATTGGCATCAACCATTGCGCTTTTTTGCTTTTTCTTTTGTGGACGGGTTTGCATTTTTTTATCAAATGCCTCTGACTTTGCTTCTACTTCTTCATGTGTTGGTAGAGTCGCAATCGGAATTTTATTCCCAATATATTGCTCAATGCCTGCTAAAAAGTCGTATTCAAAAGGTGTCACAAACGTAACTGCCTTCCCTTCTTTCCCAGCGCGACCTGTACGACCTGTTCGGTGCACATAAGCCTCTTTCTCCATCGGCAAATCATAGTTAATGACTAACGAAATATTATCAATATCAATGCCGCGAGCTGCGACATCTGTTGCGACTAAATAGCGAAAATCTCCGCGCTTATAGTCATTCATTACCATTAAGCGCGTTGATTGCTCCATACCACCATGTAGTTGGTCAACGCTGTATTCACGGTCATATAAATAATCATATACTTCATCTACACGTGCTTTTGTACGACAGAAAATAATACATGTATCAGGGTTTTCAATAACCGCCACCTTTTCAAGCGCTGATAGTTTTACTTCCTCTTGTACCTCAATGACCGCATGTTCGATTTTAGGTGCTTGTTGTTCGGAATGTACTTCAATATCAAGCGCATTATTTAAATGACGGCCCGCAAGTGACTTAATTTCGTCAGGTACTGTTGCAGAAAATAGCATCGTCACATGCGGTTCGGTAATATGTGAGAGTATGGCTTCTACTTGTTCAATAAAGCCCATATTGAGCATTTCATCCGCTTCATCTAAAATAACATAGCGAATTTTTTCTAGTTTTAATGTGCCTTTTTCAATATGGTCAAGTACGCGCCCCGGTGTCCCAACTGCAACATGCGTTTTTTGCTTAAGCTCATCTTGCTGGTAACGGAATGGCTGTTTTCCGTATAATGCAGCTGCTTTGACACGCTTATAGCGCCCGATATTTGTAAATTCTTCTTTAACTTGCACGGCTAACTCGCGCGTTGGTGTTAATACTAATGCTTGCGGTTTGTTTTCTAACCAGTCAATGTTTTCGCAAATCGGAATCGCAAAGGCGGCTGTTTTCCCACTGCCTGTTTGTGCTTTAACGATTAAATCTACATTATTTAGTGCGTGTGGCAATACTTTATGCTGCACTTCAGAAGGCGAAATGTAGTCTAAATCACGTAACGCCTGTAATATTTCTCTTGATAAATTGTATTGTTTAAAGTCGTTTGACATTTGTTTTCCTCATTTTCTGTTAATGGATTATTCCCGGGTCTACGATTGCGATGAATTTACGCGTAGCTTGTGATAGTGGCACAGTTTTTAAATGAACAATACCAATACTGCGTTTAGGAATTTTTTGTTGCAGTTCAATTTCATATAAAATCCCTCGTTCAATATAGTCGAGCGAAAATTCCTTTGTCACACTGGCAATTCCTAAATTGATTTTCGCAAATTCTAAAACTAAATCATGCGATCCTAGCTCGAACTCAGGAGAGATTGCATAGCCTTGCTCTTTCAAATATCCTTCGACATAATTACGTGAATTAGCCTTCTTTTCCAAAAAAATTAGCGGCATTTTCATGAGCATTTCTAAACTGATTTGCTTTTTTGTCAAATTTCTATATTTTTGCCCGCATACAAATATATCATGAATTTCCTTGCAGGGGATTACTTGTAGATGTGCATCTTCCACCGGTAAGTTGCAAATGCCTAAATCTGCCTCTCCAGCTTTAATAAATGCTAAAATTTCACTCGTTGTTCCATTTAATACTTTTAATTTTATACCCGGATAACGAATGTGGAATGTTTCTAAATATGGAAGTAAAAAATGGCGTGAAATTGTATCGCCTACTCCAATACGCAATTGCCCTATTTGTAAATTTTTAAATTCTGCAATTTTTTCTTCGCCTGCGTCAAGGATTCCTAAAGCCGAGTTCACATATTCATGTAATATTTCTCCTTCATTTGTAAGCGTTACACCTTTAG
This sequence comes from Solibacillus palustris, assembly GCF_022549215.1. Lineage (GTDB taxonomy): Bacteria > Bacillota > Bacilli > Bacillales_A > Planococcaceae > Solibacillus > Solibacillus daqui. The sequence continues at coordinate 218,761 of NZ_JAKZFC010000003.1, forward strand.
GCGTTCGGTTGAACAACATTGTTTCAAGTTCTTTTTCTAGTTTTGAAATCGCTTGACTGACTGCTGGCTGTGTCATGTACAGCTCTTTGGCCGCTTTAGAAAAGCTTTTATTGCGACTGACTGCGTTAAAAATTCGATAAGCTTCTAATTTCGCTATCATATAACCACCACTTATATCTGTTATTAGAAATATTAATTTTACTTATATCACATCACTGCGATATAGTAAACATCGTGAGAAAAATTAAAACAATATTTGTTTACATATGAGGAGAGATTATTTTGGAACGAGTAGTAGGAACTGTAGTACGAGGTCTTCGTGGCCCAATTATTAATGAAGGGGACGACATTGTACAAATCGTCGTTGATACAGCATTAAACGCTGCGAAAGTTGAAAGTTTTTCTATTGAAGACCGCGACATCGTAACTGTAACAGAATCAGTAGTAGCACGTGCACAAGGTAACTATGCAAAAATTACAGATATTGCTACGGACGTACAAGCAAAATTCGGTGAAGACACTGTCGGTGTAATTTTCCCAATTCTTTCACGTAACCGTTTCTCAAATATTTTAAAAGGGATTGCAAAAGGAACAAAAAAAATCGTTCTTATGTTAAGCTACCCTTCTGATGAAGTTGGAAACCACTTAGTAACATTAGATGAACTAGACGAAAAAGGCATCAATCCTTGGACAGATGTTTTAACTGAAGCTGAGTTCCGTGGACACTTCGGTTACAACAAACATACTTTCACTGGTGTTGACTATATCGAATACTATAAAGAATTAATTGAAGAACAAGGCGCTGAAGTGGAAGTTATCTTCTCAAATAACGCGAAAACGATTTTAGATTATACAAAGAGCGTACTTACTTGCGATATTCACTCTCGCTTCCGTACAAAACGCATTTTAAAAGCTGCTGGTGCTGAAAAAGTATTCGGCTTAGATAACATTTTAAATGAATCTGTAAATGGTTCTGGCTTCAACACAAACTACGGTTTACTAGGCTCAAACAAATCAACAGAAGATGGTATAAAATTATTCCCTGATAACTGTCAACCAATCGTGGATGACATTCAAGCGAAAATTTTAGCAGCTACAGGCAAATTAGTAGAAGTAATGATTTACGGTGATGGTGCGTTCAAAGATCCAGTAGGTCAAATTTGGGAACTTGCTGACCCAGTTGTATCACCTGCGTACACTCCAGGACTTGACGGTACACCAAACGAAATCAAATTAAAATATTTAGCAGATAACGATTTCTCTGAATTAAAAGGTGAAGAGTTAAAAGCTGCCATTAAAGAATATATTAACAACAAAGAAGAAGATTTAACTGGTCAGATGGCAGCTCAAGGGACAACGCCTCGTAAGCTAACTGACTTAATCGGTTCATTATCTGACTTAACTTCTGGCTCTGGCGACAAAGGAACACCAATGATTTACATCCAAGGTTACTTCGATAACTATACAAAATAATTTTCTGACTAGGTGCTTTTAAAAGCACCTAGTCTTTTTGTTCTTTTTCTCTAGCTTATCCTCCGTTTTCTGAAAATAGCGTATTATTTTGTCACTTTAGTACTTCAGCTTGATAAATTTCTTTTATATTTTGAAAATTAATGATATTATTTTGATTATCGATTTATAGAAATAGGTGTTATTATGAAAAATTTATTAAGGAAAAAATCTATCGATGACCTTTTACATAAGAAAGGTTCGATTCAGCTTCAAAAAACTATGGGTCCCTTCGATTTGATGTTACTTGGTGTAGGTGCCATTGTCGGAACTGGGATTTTCATCCTTCCAGGTACAGTTTCAGCGCAGCATGCGGGACCTGGTATTGTGTTTTCATTTATTATCGCAGCCATCGTTTGTGCGTTAGCCGCGCTTTGTTACTCAGAATTCGCTTCTACTGTTCCTGTAACAGGAAGCGCTTACTCATATAGTTATATTGTATTTGGTGAGATTGTTGCTTGGTTTGTCGGCTGGGCATTACTACTTGAATACGGCTTAGCAACAGCTGCCGTTGCTACAGGCTGGTCGGGTTACTTTGTCACTTTAGTAGAAGGCTTCGGTATTCATTTACCGGCTGCACTTACCAACTCATTTAGTGTAGAAAATGGAACGTATATTAACTTACCTGCTGTAATTATTATTTTTGTTATCGGTTCCCTTCTCTCATTAGGCATGAAGGAATCAACACGTTTTAACGCTATACTTGTTGCACTAAAAATTGGGGCAGTCTTATTATTTATCCTAGTCGGCGTATTTTATGTGAAGCCTGAAAACTGGTCACCATTTTTACCTTATGGTATGAGTGGCGTGTTCACAGGTGCAGCACTTGTTTTCTTCGCTTACTTAGGTTTTGATGCGGTGTCATCTGCTGCAGAAGAAGTAAAAAATCCACAACGTAATATGCCAATCGGAATTATAGGCTCTTTAATCATTTGTACGATTCTTTATGTAGCAGTTTCGCTTGTATTAACAGGGATTGTTCCATATCAACAACTGAATGTAGCTGATCCAGTTGCCTTTGCGATGAAATTTGTCGAGCAAGATTGGGTAGCGGGGATAATTTCATTAAGTGCGGTTATCGGGATGTTAACAGTAATTTTAGTCATGATGTACGGTGGGACACGTTTATTAATGGCCTTTGCTCGTGATGGCTTAATGCCAAAAGTAATGAAAGAATTACATCCAAAGCGTAAAACACCTATGAAAAATACATTTATTTTCACAATGATTATTTCTATATTTGCGGGCTTTATTCCACTTGGTACATTAGCTGAAATGGTCAACATGGGCACATTAATCGCGTTTATCTTCGTATCTGCGGGCATCATTTATTTACGTAAAAATAAAGACTTACCAAACGGTGGCTTTAAAGTTCCGTTTTATCCTATACTACCAATTGTGTCGGTATTATTGTGTATTTTCTTAATTAGCCAGCTTTCTGCACACACTTGGATTGCTTGTGGTATCTGGTTCGTGTTAGGAATTATCATTTACTTCATTTATGGTAAAAGACATTCGGCTTTAAATAAATAAATCCATTTGTATGAACTATCCAACATTTTTGCTTCATTAAATAATGTTGGATTTTTTTATTCATTTTTACTTCATAACTTATCTAGTTTACTCAGCACAAATTATAGGAGTCAAATCCCCTACAGGTGTATATAGTCCATGAATAACCTAAGCTTTATCCACGAAAGAAGGTGAATATATAAATATGTATCCGTTTAATAAATAAACTACAAGATAATTTCGGACCTTTCAATTGTCACACAGCCTGGCTTCTTTTCACCTGGATTCCCTGGATTTCAGGTCCTCCTGAGCCTCCTGGTGGACCTTCAGGGGAAGTACGCAATTTCCTTCACCTATCTATGGGACCTCCTCCTGAATTCACTCCAACTATGACACACTGTTGCACTGACTCAGGCAAAATTCGAAGCTGTTTATATCGCAATACATTTGTATGGTTAAATAACTGAGATGATTTTTGGTAATTACCGACATTCGTATCTCGAAACATCAACCTCAGTTTCAGGTGGAGGCATCGTTAAAAAATACAATTTTTTCTCCCGAGAGAAAAATTGTATTTTTGTTTTATCACAGCCCCTTTCATCTTTTTTTTGCTCAAACCAGCAAATCTCCCCCTAAATATTAGCCACCAAGTTAAATAGAGGTAACTGAAACAATTGTAATTAAACTGTAATTAATGCTAGTTTACCTAGTAATAGCAGTCTATTGGCGCACTTTCAAAATCTACTACCAACATTTCCCTCCAAGTATTATATATTTTCCATGATAAAGTCGTTAGTGTACTAAATTTGGAGGTAACTATTATGAAAAAACGTTTCGTAACAACTGTCGCTTTAGCAATTGGGATTAGTTCATTTTCTACAATGCCAGCAATAATGGAACCAACACCTGTATATGCTGCAAATGTACAAAATAATGATCAAGCCGTTGCTATTAAAGCCAATCAATTAATTACTACTGCAAAAAGTTTAATCGGGAAAGCAACTTATAGTAATACCGTCTATAAACCTACTGCACCTTATAAATTTTCATGTGCCACTTTTTTAATGTATATTTTCGAGAAAAATGGCGTAGATTTAGCAACTTATAACGAAAACTATATGATGCAACAAGGAACCTATGTACCACGTAACCAGCTTCAAAAAGGGGATTTATTATTCTTTAAAAGTAAAAAAACAGGAACAGACCCAGACCATGTTGGGATGTACATTGGAGATAATAAAATCATTCACATGGCTGATTCAAAACAAAACATTGTTATTTCAGATTTAAATAGTAAGCCGTACTACAAGGATAATTATGTAACCGCTCGTCGCGTACTACCAACATTAATGAGTGCAAATCCTGCAACAACAGGAGATAAAATTGTTGCCAATGCGTACGCTACGAAAGACCAAGTAAAGATGGGCTCAATTAATAATGATGCTTCATTACGATTTACATCAGGCGGCTTCATTGAATATACGTACCGAAAAAATGGCGTTTTATTAAAAACCAAAACACTTAGCGAGCAAATGAAACTTGGTACAGCTGTTTCTAAATCAAACTTAAAAAAAGGGGATTTAGTATTCTTCAACAGTACGAAGGGATCTAAAACACCAACACAAGTTGCAATTTATGCAGGTGACCACCGATTAATTATTCCTACGAGTAATGGAGTTATTACACGTGTTTTACTAGTAGATTATTATAAAGATCATTATATTACCGCTAGACGTGTAACGAAATAAAACAAATGAAAATAGCTCTATCAACTGTATTGTAGACAGTGATAGAGCTATTTTTAATCTATTTCTTTTCATCATTCACTACTTTTTAGTTGTTTAGCAAATTGAATCATTGCTCGACTCGACATCGGGCCCTTAATGAGCAAAAGTGATTCTCTATCTAACTGTTGCTCTAGTAACTCATACACACCTTTAATGTCTTTATACATATATACTTTTGCTGATGTTCCGTCTGCAATTGCTTGTTTGGCAATATTCTCGGCTTTCGTTCCAACCGTTATTAACGTGTGAATCGGATAGGTGGCAACTAAACTCCCTAATTCCATGTGATATTTTTTTTCGAATTTGCCAAGTCTTTTAATATCACCTAATACTAAATAACGCTTCTTACCATTCCCTACCGAATCTAGCACCTTTAATGCTGCTTCTAGTGAGGTTGGGTTATTTGTCCATGTATCATCGATAATCGTGCTCCCGCCTACTCCCTTTGAAAACTGTAAATGGCGCTCCATTTGCTCGAAAGTTCTTAACTTTAAGATTGCCTTTTGAACAGATAGGCCAAGCTCATGAATGACCGCTAGCACTGCAAGAACGTTGTACACTTGATGTTCCCCGTAACCCGGAATATAGGCTTGAAATTTTTTGTTATTGATATGAACCTGAAATTTCATGCCTTTTTCAGCAAATTGCACTGCCGTGGCGTATATGTCCGCTTTATTTTTAATGCCAAATGTAAACACTTTATTTTGATACGTTGATAAAGGAAGTTTCTTTGTATTTTCATCATCGCTGTTAATGATTAGTGTTCCTCCCGCACGTATTCCATTTAAAATTTCGGATTTCGCTTTAATGTAGCCATCTAAATTTTTACATCCATCTAAATGATGTACACCTATATTTGTAATTACACCAATGGTTGGCTGGTAGATTTGACATTGATAGCTGATATTACCTGTATTCCCTAAGCCTAATTCAAAAACTGCCGCTTTTGTGTCATCATCAATTCCTAATAAATATGTTAATGTTTGACGCGGTTCGTTTTTACTACTTACGGATGTTTGAACGTTCATTTCATTACTTAATATATGTTTGAGCATTTCTTTCGTAGTCGTCTTTCCACAAGTTCCAGTAATTGCAACAACGGGAAGGTCAAACAAGTTCCGATAATACGTGCAAAATACAAAGAAAGCTTGTAAAAGATTGCGAACATAAATAGCGGTAATTTGAGATAGTGCTTGATTTTGCAGTTTCTCCTTTTCATCACAAACAATTAATAAAGGCTTTATATTATTTAATTCTTCCCAATTTATATCATCACTTTTGCGGATAAACAACATTGTATTCGGTGCGATTAATTGCTGTGGATCATAATTCATAACATGCTTCACAAACCAATTTTCAGCACCGTTTATTAATTGCCCTCCTAGCAATTGACGTATGGTTTTTACGTGTAAAGCTCGGATAAAATCGCCCCCTTTAAATTAGGTTATGAAAGTTTATCCATCTTTCTTAGGTGATCTATTCATAAGTTTATAATTCATTATCGTGTTGTACATCGTTGTGTCTTCTAATGTTTGAAAGAACGACAAATCTGGTACATAATTACCTTCAATAACCCATATCCTCCCCAAATCTGTTACCGCTATATCAAAGCCAATAATGTTACGTTCTGCTGATTGGTCAAGCAAATGGGATGCTGCTTTACAAACGGTATCTATTTGATTTTCAAGTTGCCCATGAAACTTTGAAAGTACAGTAGATTGTCTTAGCGCTTGTTGCAAAGTCAAAATAGATTGAGCTGCATTCGTTACAAAAAAATGAGGCCCTGCAACTTTTACCACTTTGCCAGTTACATACCAATCATTTGCTACCTTTTGCGTCATAACTCGGATATCCATAAATCGATTATCGATTGTCGCTAATTCAATACCCCGTTGAATGATATAGTTTTCATCTATTGGAGCAATTTTGCGAACATGCTCATACACTTGCTCAATACCTGCTATTGCCCATTTTTGTCTTCCCATCTGAATTTCATAATTTCGCATTCCTCTTTTGTGAATTTTTATAATCCCTTTTCCTTGTTGCCCATTACATGGCTTTAAAAATACAAGGGAATACCAACTTAAATAGCATGAAAATGTTGACGTCGTTAGTAAATCCGTTTGGGGCATGAAGTTCGCGATACTTTGATATTGATTCCATTTACTAACCGAGAAATGGAGAAAAGAATCGGTAATCACTATATCCCCTGCTAAATTAAATATCAACTCTATAACTATAGATTCACAATTGGTATAAGATGGTCCCAGTTGTTCAGCCGCCATGATCGCAACTTTTTGTAATTGTACTTGGTGCCTAAAACAAGCTACTGTTTCAATAATATTGAGATTTTGTTTTGATGAATGTGTAACATACCAGCGTTCATTGCGTCTTTGAACAGTTACTAAACAGTGATACCCTTTTTTACTTAGAAGTGTCGTATGAAAATGCGATTGAATGATATAATTTCTAGCACCAATAATCTGTTGAATATATTCATAAAGACCTTCTTCTAACATGTCAACTACTCTAACTTTAGTTTTTATCTGATACATTCCTTGATGTTTTGTCACAATAATAAAATCCATGCCAACAATTGGTTTCAGAATGATTTGATGCTCTAGCTTCAACATGGAGTACAATGCATCCTTTGAAAAACGTTCAATCTTGGCTAAATACGGTTGCAATTGCTCATGTTGCATTAGTATTTTATATTGTTCGATTCTCCCCCTAATCGCATGCATGATGGCCTCCCCCGATACATTTTATAAAAGCCCCATCAATTCATAATTGAAGGGACCTCATTCACATCAATGCACCTTTAACATTGACAACCTAAAGCAACAACTGATCCTTGCTTAACGGGTACAGTACCATCTTGATTAAAGAATCCTTTAATGACGAAGCTTTGAACTAAATCATTATTTGCAGTTGCTACTTGATCTCTGAATACTGCTTTAAATGGGTATTCTGTCATCCCAATTAGCCCAGTACCACGAACCTTTATAACACAGTTCTTCCCTTCTCTTTTACATTTCACATCTGTAATTTCATTTGCAGTAAATATAAAACTAAAACTATCTGGTGTTTCAGTATCTTCAAATAGTAATGACAGCGTAGAAGTATTTAGCGTAGTAATACATACATTGGCAAGGTATGTTAAATTCCCGCGAATATTTCCAACACCATCGAACTTAACATTTACGCCTTCGGCAAAAGCATTTACACGCACACCACATGGACAAATACCTCCCATAGTTTCCCCTCCCTTCTTGTATGATTAATACACTATATTAAATTAATATTTCTGGTGCTTGTGTATTTGCCATTGGCGGTTCTGGTGCCTACATGCGTGTCATGTATAAATTGATTTGTGTCAAAAAAGCAACTTATTACGCACTCATGTTTTTTTCTTCAATTTTGATGCTAAATCAAACATTGTTTTACTATACATATCTCCTTTAATTAAAATAATTGTATTGCGATCAATGATTACTTTTAATAGTTCATAGGCTAACACACTATTAATAAAACGATATACTTGTGCTTGTATCCCTAACTCCTCCGCATGATCTGCAATAATTTTTGCATGTTCTCCAACGGTAATGAGTATATCTACTCCTTTTTCTAATACAATCTCTGCTGCTTTTTTATGAATAAACGTTCCCCATGAACCGACATCGGTAATTGTTCCAATAATGGCAATACGCTTCTTTCCACCAGCAAGTTCATTTAATACAGTTAAGGCCGCTTCAAGTGATGTTGTTGTAATGCTCCACGTATCATCCAGTAAGAGCGCATCATTCATACCTTCAAATAATTGCAATTGTTTATTGAGCGGACGATATGTTTGTAACTGTCCCGCTGCTTGAGGTATTGTTAACCCCATCTCAACTACTGCCACAATAGCAGCTAATGCGTTCATTACTTGGTGTTTTCCAAAGCCAGTAACGTTTACTTTATGGTGCTCCCCCTTATGAACAACTACAAACTCCATACCATTTGTACTGTAGCGGATATTTGTAGCGGCAAAATCATTTGAACTTTTCGTTCCAATTTTTATGAGTCGCCCTTTGAATTTTTGGAAATCTATTTTGCTTGTATTACGATCCTCCCCATTAATGATTAACACACTATTTTCATCTAATATTTCTAACATTTCAGCCTTAGCGTCAATATAACCCTCTAATGTTTTGCAATAATTTAAATGATGTTCTCCAATATTTGTAATAATTCCAATTGTCGGCTTGTAGTACTTTCCAGCTTGATGCAAATCTCCTGGTGCCCCTACAGCAGTTTCAAAAACTGCTGCCTCTGTATCACTTTCAATACTTAATAAGTATTGAAAAAAGGCCGTCCTAGAATTCGTACTAAGCTGTGTTGCCGTCACTTTTTTATAACGCATTAAAATATGTTTAATCATTTCTTTCGTTGTTGTTTTGCCTGCTGTTCCCGTAATAGCCACAACCGGTAGCTGAAATTGTTGTCGATAGAAATGGATAAATTTCCATAGCGCTTCCTCAGAGCGCTCTACCTGGATTACCGTCACTTCATTTGGAAGTTCCTTCGTGTGATAATGCCACTCCGTAACAAGTACAAGCGGGAAACATGGCGCTAATTTTGCCCAATTCATAATGCGCTTTTCAATAAACAAAACCGTATTTCGCCGCTTTACCTGTTTTAAACGATATGCCCCATAATGAATACCGATTGACGAGCCATGTATATGTTTTCCATCAACAATAGTACATAATGTTTCAACAGAAATTGGTTTCATAATACATTTCACCTTCCTTTCACTCTTAGCATATGTTCGATGAATTTTTAGACGTAGATATTTGAATTATATAGGTTGGATAACCAGACAAAATCTATTTATCACCATACTTTTAAGAGGAGGTACTTTCATCAATTCGAATGGAGGTGAATGAATTGAAGACAATTGTTTTTATTGGTACTAACAAATCTGGCTCAAGCAGGGAAGCAACAAAAGCAGCGGAAAAGTTGGGTTATTTTACCGTTCTATTTACAAGTAACGAAAGACAATTTGAACAGCGTGAGCAATACGTGGATATCCATAAAATGATTGTTGTGGATACTTCAAATATGGAGGCTTTGAAAGCGGAAATTGTTAAACTTCAACAAATCGGATTAGAAATTAAAACGATTGTTAGTTTTGTGGACCCCTATGTACATGTGGCTTCCTTACTTTGCGATATGTTTTGTCAAAATCTCACCTCATCAAAAGCAATTGAAATTATGGAGGATAAAGAGGAGACACGAAAGTTTTTACTGAACAAATCATATACGCCACAATTTACAGTCATTGGACCAAACGAAATACCAACAGGCAAATTAATATTCCCTCTCATCATTAAATCTCCAAAATCAACTGGCTCTAAAGATGTATTATTTGCTAAGGATAAAAAGGAATTTAACAAGCATCTTGCAACGCTTCAAAGTAAATATCCTACCGAATCCATTATTTATGAGGAATACTTAAAAGGTGAACAATATTTAGTGGAAGTTATTGTACAAAAACATCTTCCCCATATTATTGCAGTCATGAGACAAGATATTACAAAGGGAAAACGATTCATTATTACAGGCTATCAGCTATTTGCAAATATACCTCCAAATTTGTTACCAGATCTTGAAACGCTTTGCCAATCCATTGTAGAAACGTTCGATATTAATACTGGGGCTTTTCATTTAGAATTACGACTAATAGGAAATAATTGGAAGTTGATTGAAATAAACCCACGTATTTCAGGTGGAGCTATGAATAGAATGATAGAGGCCGCATTTGGTATTAATTTGGTAGAGCAAACATTAAAACTCTATCTCGGGGATGAACCAGATTTCACACCTAAACATCACCATTTTGTCTATACTAAATATTTAATTGTCCATCGAAAAGGTAGATTAGAAAAAGTAACAGGAAAGCTACGCGCCTTAAAATCCCCAGGCATTTTCGAAGTGTATATTAAACCTAAAAAAGGCACAATACTCATCCCCCCTTTATCAATGGGACATCGATATGCCTACATCATTGCTCAAGGCAGTTCTATAAGTGAAGCCGTATCACGTGCTAATCGGGCAGCCCACGAAATAAAATTTCACATGCACCATCTACAATAAGAAAAGCGCTAAAGCGCCCTTCCAGCCCCGAGTGGGCAAAACGCCACGTCCATGTGGCATGCCCTCAATGACTCACATCGTGTGAGCCTCAGACATTGGAGAGCCCGACGCAAAAGTAAAAGCTCCACCACTTTTGCAGGAGGGATCGAAATGACCGAGGGGCTGGCGCTTTAGCCTAGACACTTTGTAAAAATTTATTCTTTCAAATATTTTAAGAAAAAAGGCTATACGAAAAGAAAAACTTTCCGTATAGCCTTTTATTATGCGAATTATGCTTTAAATTGCTTATCTAAAAATTGAATCGTTTCAAACATATTTGTTTTACTTGCACCCTTAACTAAAATCGTATCTCCTCTTCTAACCATGCCTTTTAGAAACAAATGTAATTGATCCTTGTTAATAAAATGGTGAATGTTCATTGCTGGTATGCCACTTTTTTGTGCTGCTATCCCGATTTCCTCCGTCCGGAATCCGTACGTAATTAATTGATCTATTTTTTTATCCCCAATATACGCACCTAACTTACGATATTCTTCTTCTCGCAAATCTCCTAATTCACGCATTTGTCCAATAATTGCAACTTTTCGCCCTTTTGCAATTTCACCTAACACATCAAGTGCAGCGCGAACCCCCTGTGGATGCGAGTGTACCGTGTCATCAATTAACAAAATATCATTTCGGCAATGGTAAAGCGTTAAACGACGTGGCGGCTTTTTGAATACTAAGCCCGCCTGAATAACATCTGATGAAAATCCTAATTGGTCCGCCACCGCTATAGCATTTAACGCATTATATACATGGTGCTCCCCTAAAATTGGAATAAACATCGGGATTTCCTTATTTCGTAATCGGATGTTAAAAGTCATACCATCATCTTTATACTGCACATCATAAGCCATATAGTCTGCCTTTTTATGAATACCAATTGTCTTTATTTGTCCTTTAAATTGGTCGGTTAATAGCCATTTAGAATTATCATCGTCTTTATTTAATATGAGTAATCCATTTTGATCCATTCCTTGAATTAGTTCTGATTTGGCTTTTGCCACGCCTTTAATGTCACCATCAAAGTTCCCTACATGCGCTAATCCAATATTTGTTACTACGCTAATGTTCGGTTGAATGATTTCACAATGATCAGTAATGACACCTGGATAGGCCATACCGTATTCTAAAACAACAGCTTTATGGGATTCGTTAATAAGTTCCTTATGCTTTTTCGTATGCTCCGTTGTATTCCAATAATCTTTCGACTCAAAAATGGACCAATTTTTTGATAAAATCGATGCAATGAATGCTTTTGTCGTTGTTTTTCCTGCACTCCCTGTAATTGCAATAATTGGTTTTTCAGTTGTTTTCAACGCTCTTCCTTTAATTGGGACAACTGGTTTTTCAGTTGTTTTCTCTACACTCTCTGTAATTGCAGCGATTGATTCTTCAGTTGTTTTCTCTGTACTTTTTGTAATTGCAACAATTGGTTTTTCAATTGTTTTCTCTGCTGGTGCTAGATTTTTGGCAGCTTGAATTTGCGCTTTTATCTCCTGCTGATGATGTGCAATGTAATTTGCATACTGGAGGGTATGTCGGACAACATCTAATTCCAAGTAAAATGCTGGTGGACACCCTGGCCGCCAGTTAACTTCATAAATCCAAAGTTTGCCGTTTTTATCTAAGCCAACGTCAATACCGATTTCATCAATTACTTCCTGAAATTTATCCATTTGAATGTCATCTAAATGACGCGCTAATGACAAGCCAAAATGCTCTAGCATACGCTTAATATTAAACGCCTCACGAGGAAATTGTAATTGTAAAAAAGGCTCTAAGTAATTTGTAAAACCACCATTATTAATATTAGGAACTATCGAACCTTGTGGCGCAACACGAGGATATACGGTCGTAATGATCCACTTACCTTCACCATTTTTTTGAACATGAATTCTAAAATCAAATACTTGCCCGTTTTTCAACGTAGATTGAATATATGGTTGCAATATAAATGCTTCTTCTGCTAACTGTTTTTTTAAAAATGTGTCTAGCTGATCCTTTGTTAGTTTTTCTTTCTGTGTATCCTTTTGTACTTCATAGCCATTTGCTAGTATTGAAATATAATATATCCCCTTACCTTTACGGCCTTCAACCGGCTTAAAAACTACTTTTTTGTATTTTTGAATATGCCGGTAAAATTGTTCCTCATTTTGTACACTCTCAGTAGGGATGAGGTAACTTGCAAACTCCTTCCCCTCCTGTAAACGTTTGGTTATACTCAGTTTGTTGCCGATGGAATTTGTCGTGAAAGGAATTTCATTTCGCAATAGCCTTAAAATATTTTTCGAAATTGCTAATTTTTCTGGGCTTCCTGCGTTATAGATGACATCGGGAAATGGGACGGTTTTTTCTTGCCAGACTCCATCTTCTAAAACTTTCGCTTGAATCGTTCGTGTTTTGAAGTCAACCGCTCTAGGTGTGAAATAATAAAACAACATCCCTTCCGCCTTTGCAACTGCTGCAAACGCATATGACTTCAAAACGGTTTCTGGATCTTTACGATGGTGCAACATGCCAATTGTTGTCAAAAACATACACTCCTTTTTATCCCACTACCATTTCGACTCAATATAAGTATTTTTGCTTAACAATGCTGGCTCTAAAAGTTGAATCGCCAACATGGAACCAAGGTCAACGGTCATCTGCGTTTCAGTTTTTTCTAGCCGAATAACGTCTTTTATTACATTCGTATTTTGCTCTTCTATATCAACTGCGCGTAATAACGTTAACTTGACGCGTGACTTTTCAATTGCTTCTAAACGAAAGAAGCTTGTTGCTGTATGTGTTTTTGGATTCACTACTGTATATAGCTTACATTCCTTAGTCGTGAAGCAAAACGGAATCGTGTCACTCCCAACTAACTTCTCAAAAAAATGACCATAGTATTTTGACCAAGAATTCGTGAGTAAGTCTTGCAATTGTTTCAAATCGTTTAGTGCACCATAAAGCGGGTGTTGCTTTTGATTTTCATTGTTCACAATACTTCCTCCCTCTTTGTCTCGTACACAGTCCTTTTCAGCAGTTAACGATTCTTACAAAGTGCTTCTCTCTACGATATGACTGTACATGAATTGTTGGTGATAAGTTACGCCCAATTATTAAAATTTCAGTTCTGTTTTTCTCACCAATAACTCCTGCCTTTTTTACATCAACAACATTTGGTTTTCGAAAAAAATTTTCAATCCTCCACAACTGACCACTATTGTTTAATGTATATTGACACTTTTAACCATACCAATTATTTGTTAAGGTATCAGTAATCGCGAAACAGAAAAAATTATCAGCTGAACGACAACATTTTGGAGGGACTTATTGTATGGAAAAAACATCAACACTTTCTAAATCATCTAGTAAAACATTCGATATCATTTTATCGGCAATGTTAATTACACTCGTATTTGTGGCTACACTATTTTTAAATATTCGATTACCTATAGCGGCTAATGGCGGATTAGTGCATTTAGGTACGGCTATGCTTTTTATTGTTTCAATTGTATTTGGACCTAAAAAAGGGGCAATTGCAGGGGCATTCGGAATGGCTTTATTTGATTTATTTTCGGGCTGGACACTTTGGGCTCCATTTACATTTATTGCTCGCGGCTTACAAGGGTATGTAGTCGGCAAAATTGCATGGTCTTCAAATCGCCAAGGAAATAATGTAGGCTTCAATATTTTAGCAATTCTTGTTTCTGTACCAGTAATGTTAGCCGGTTATTACGTTTGTGAAGCGATTTTATTTAAAAGTTTAGTAATCCCATTTGCTTCAATTCCTGGCAATCTTGTTCAAAATGCAGTAGGGATTATCATTGCGATACCCGTAGCTATTGCGCTAAAAAAATTACCCATTTTTAAATAAAACATCCATGAGCTTTTCGCTCACAACCATTTTTAAATACAAAATTTAGAATCAAGTGCATTTATCTAATAGAATCCGTTCTGCTACGTTACGGGGGACGCTTTCCTAAGGGCGTGGCTACAACTAACTTGTATGTGCCTCTTACGGTGGCACATACAAGTGGATTTTCCGCACACGCTTAATCCCCTAGGAGTCGCCCCCTTCACTTCGCGGCACTCTACTATCAAACCAAAGTTGGTTTTTATTACAAAAATTTTGAATAAAATTTTTTGTTTCAAACGCTGTTATTGCAATAAAATAAAAATTAGTCTAAGAATGATTTTATTATTTGACGCAATAAAAGTAGCTAATTTTATTGCCATGGCTAACTTTTAATCAAAGATACATTATTGTATACACCGTACTATTTTATTCATCACCGCCGCCTCGCGATAGCGCTAGCGGCAGCATTGGACTCTTTTAACTATTGAAAAGAAGAAAAATTTAATTTGGCGGGCCTTGCATGCGGCATTAAAGACAGTAGTATGGACACGTACCACGTGGCCATAATGCTGTCATGCCGTAGCACGCCAAAAAAGTAACAATCAATTTTTTCTTAGTAATTTCGCTCTATGATAGTAAACATAAAAAAACAGGTTAGCGTGGAAAAGTAATCCGCGCTAACCTATTTTTTATTTCACTATTTTACTAATTGCTTTAAAGGCATCACCTTGCGCAATTTGTTGCATTTCAAAAAGAGCCATTTCAACACTTGTAATGTTCGCGCCAAGTTGTAGCATTTTTTGAATTCCTACTTCTCGGTTGCCTGCAGTACGGGATGACACACAGTCGGCTAATACTTCTACTTCGTAGCCATTTGCTAGTAAATGCGCTGCCGTTTGATACACGCAAATATGTGTTTCAATACCAGCTAACAACACCTTTTTACGCCCCGTTTGCTCCAATGCTTGTACAAATTCTGGCGTGTCGTACGCACTAAACGTTATTTTTTCAATTGGCAGTTGATCTGTTAAATGCATAGCAATACGCTCATCAGTTGGACCAAGCCCTTTTGGATATTGCTCTAGCCATAAAATCGGTAATTGTAATACCTTTGCCCCTTGTACGACATTGGCAATGTTATTAATGACAAAGTCACTTTCATCGACAATTTGCGCTAACTTTCCCTGAATATCAATCAAAACTAACACCGTTTCTTGTTTTTGAAGCATAAAATCCCTCCTCTTTGTTACATTCCCTTCTATTATACTGGAATTTTAATAAAAAGAAAAAACGATTTCTTAACATTGAATCCGCTAAGACAACCCTGTATAGTAAAATTAGAATGGAGGATTTACATGCTACGTCTTAGTTGGTTCATTAGTATAGGCATTAGTTTATTTGGTGTAATGATTATTCAGCATTTTTTCACAATGAAACCAGATGAAACAGCAAATGCAGGTAACTTGGGAGCATTAGGCATTGCGCTGGTGGCTCCGTTTATTTTGCTTAGCCTTTTTATTACATATCGCTTTTTTGTTGAAAGTTCACGTCACGCGCGTGATCATATTATGCGCATGATTTATTTAGTATTTGGTGTTGCGTTGCTAGTTGTATTCGTTTTTTATGCAAATGGCTACAAGGAAGATGTATTGACCAATTTAGGTGGCGACACAAAAACACCTGGCTCACAAATTTATGGCTTTCCACTACTAAATGAATATACAAATAGTATTATTATCAATTTTTATACATTTGGTATTGTGCATACGATTAGTGGTCTTATAGGGACCATAGTTGGTATCGTGCTTCCTGCAAAGCAAGCCGATGTTGAACAATAAGGGAACCCCGAATGTCTTTTTACTACGCCATTCGGGGGTTTTTTTAGGATAACTTAAACTTCCGTACTTCAGTTTTTAAATTGGCTGCGATTTCAGCTAATTCCTCAGAATTTACTGTCATTTCTTCCATCGTTGCTGATTGCTGCTGAGTAGTTGCAGCTACTTGTTCACTTGCGGCTGCTGTATTTTCAATAATTGTGGAAATATCTCGCATCGCACGCTGTACTTGGATGGAGTTATCTTGCACTTGATTAAATGCTTTATGCATATGACCTACATTTGCTTCTGTATTTGCTACACGTTTCACGATTTGTATTAATGCGTCGCCGCCCTTTTTAATAATCGTTACTTGTTCTTCTACTGCAAGTAAGTCACTTTCCATTGTTTTTACTGTTACAGTAGTTTCAGATTGTATATCATTAATTAGCTCTGTAATTTGGCTAGATGCTAGACGTGATTGCTCTGCTAATGCACGTACTTCCTCAGCTACAACGGCAAAGCCCTTCCCATGATCACCTGCACGTGCTGCTTCAATTGCTGCATTTAATGCAAGTAAATTTGTTTGGTCTGCAATATCCGTAATAACCGTAATAATGCCTCCAATTTCCTCGGAGCGCTTACCAAGCTTTTGAATCGAATCTGTTGCAAATGAAACCGTCTGCGTAACGGTACTTAAATGTTTAATCGCATCACTTATTGCTGCTTCTCCCTCTTTAGCAATAACTGTTGATTCTTTCGCAGTAACAAGTGTTTCTTCCGCCTCCCGTAAGCATGTCGTCACTTCTGAGATTGTTTCACCTAACATGTATAAGATTTTCTCAATTTGGGTTGATTGCTGTGATGCGCCCGCTGCAATTTCATTAATCGTATTGGCGATTTGGTTGGAGCCCTCGCTGGTTTGCACGGATGAATCTGACAAAATTTGTGAAGACTCGGCAACATGAGCGGCACTGCTCGATACGATACGTATTGTTTCTTTCAAACGAAGTTGCACAGCTTTAAAGCTGTTTGCTACACCAGCAATTTCGTCATTTCCTTTCCATTCTATAATGCGTGTATCCAAATTTAATTCTGCTAGCTCATTTGCATTTTCTTGTACCTTTTTAAGAGGTCTTGAAACTTTATATTCCACAAATAAACTAATGACCGTTATTGCCAAGAACATTAAAATAGCGTTAATAACCGTAATAACGCCTAAGTCCTCTTGTAAACTCTCTACAAAAGGAGCCGTCAAAATCGCTGTTGCCCATATCCCAATAACCTCACCATTTTTATCAATTATTGGTTCATAAATGCCTTCTGATTCTTCATCTAAGATTTTTGATAATCCAATATAACGCTCTTTATTGGCAAGCACTGTTTTTTGGATTTCACTAGAAACTTCCGAATTTAGAGCACGTTCACCATTTGCCAAAACATTAGTACTAATACGGGTACCATCTTGAAAAAAAGACACATAGTTGCCATTTGTCAATGTTGCAATTTCATCAACAATTTCAGTATTTCCTACTAAATTTAGGTCCCCTTTATGTAAATCCCCATCAATAATAGCCCATTCTCCTGGATATTTCACTTCTATGTACGCTTGACTTAATGAACTATCAGAAATCAGTTTGTTTTCCATTGTATCAATTAAATTTTGTTTAGATGAGTTATAGTTAAATACCGTGATAACTACCACCAGTACCGCAATACAATTAAATAAAATAAAGTTAATTTTTGTACGTATCTTTGGTGATTCTGCAATAAAATTTAAGCCTTTCATCGTTCTCCTCCTCTTTATCTATGTACTTCGAATCCATTTTCATCATTATAGAATAAAATGGGTAATTTAGAAATATATAACCAAATAATGCTGAAAATAATTATTTTAATATTCCATTTCTAAAGCAACTCATTCTGCATATCTCATAAAAAACCTTCATTTTCTCAAAATAAAAACAGCCTATAGAAAATTTTCTATAGACTGCCCTTACTATTCAAATTAAATTATCGTACTTCTGCACCTGCTTGAGTCAATGCTTTTAGTACTTTGTTATGTGCAGCTACGACTTCTTCATCTGTTAACGTACGTTCTGGATCGAAGTAAGTTAATGAGAAAGCAACTGATTTTTTTCCTGGCGCAATTTTCTCACCAGCGTATACGTCAAATACTTTCACATCTTTTAATAAGCTAGTGCCTGCACCTTTAATAATGCTTACGATTTCACCTGCAGCAGTTGTTACATCAAGCTCTAACGCGATGTCACGGCTCATTGCAGGGAAACGAGGAATAATGTTGTAAACTAATTCTTCTTTAGTTGCAGCTAAAATCGCGCGTAAGTTTAATTCTGCTACATATGTTTCTTTTACATCAAATGCTTTTTGCTCTTGTGGGTGAAGCTGAGCGATTATCCCAACTTTTTCGTTATCTAAGAAAACCTCGGCAGTACGGCCTGGATGCAGCCCATCTAACTGAGCCTTTGCGTAAGAAACACGAGCAGTTAGGCCTAATTTTTCAAATACTGATTCCACAATCCCTTTTCCTACGAAGAAATCTACATTTTTCTTCTCGCCTTGCCATGTATTGTCAATCCATTTACCTGTTAATACGAGCGCTAAATGCTCTTCTTCAAATGGAAGCTCTTCAGCAGTTTGACCAAGGAATACAGAACCAATTTCATATAATGCCACTGTTTCTGCTTGGCGTGCTACGTTGTAGGCTGCTGCATCTACTAAGTGTGGAATTAAGCTTTGACGTAAAGTTGAACGCTCTTCAGACATTGGCATTAATAATTTTGTTGTTTCTTCTGCCTTTAACGCGAACTTTTGAGAAAGAGCCGCAGACGTTAATGAATACGTCACTGCCTGGTAAAGACCCGCGCCCTCCATAACGTTACGCACAATACGGCGACCCGCTTGATACGGTGTTAAGCTTCCGATTTGCTCACTTGCTGGTAAGCTTACAGGAATTTCATCATATCCATACATACGTGCGATTTCTTCCACAACATCTTCTGGAATTTTAATGTCTTGTCGGCGAGTTGGCGCATCAATAATTAATAAACCATTTGCTGCTTCTACATCGAATTTTAAACGGTTTAAAATAGATAACATATCTTCTAATGAAATCTTCATACCTAAACGACCATTAATGAAGTCTGGAGATACAATCACGCGAGTAGGTGCTTTATCTAGCTCATCAACTAACACTGTACCTTCTAATACTTCACCACCTGCAAGTTCAGCCAGTAATTGTGCTGCACGATCTGCTGCTGGTAACACGCGGTTCGGGTCTACACCTTTTTCAAAACGAGCTGATGAGTCCGAACGTAAGCCGATATCTTTTGAAGTACGACGCACGCTTGCTGGGTTGAAGTAAGCTGATTCGATTACTACAGTTGTTGTCGTATCAGAAACCTCTGATTTTGCGCCACCCATTACACCAGCAACTGCTTCTGCTTCTTGACCGTTTGTGATCACTAAGTTATGTGACGCTAATGTACGCTCTTGGTCATCTAAAGTAGTAATGACTTCGCCGTCTTTTGCCATACGCGTTACGATTTCGCCTGTTGCAAGTTTGTCGTAGTCGAATGCGTGAAGTGGTTGACCATATTCCATTAACACGTAGTTCGTAATATCCACTACATTGTTATGTGGACGTACGCCTGCTGCCATTAAATAATGTTGTAACCATAATGGAGACTCTTTTACTTCAATATTTTTTACAACTTTTGCTGCATACATTGGGTTGGCTTCTTTATTTTCTACTGATAATTTTAAAACGTCAGCTGCTTTTTCAGAAGAAGTAGCATATGAAATTTCAGGTAATTTTACTTCTTGCTCTAAAATTGCAGCTACTTCATAAGCAACACCTAGCATGCTCATTGCGTCAGAACGGTTTGGCGTTAATCCAAGCTCTAATACAGTGTCGCGTAAGCCTAAAATTTCTAATGCATCTGCACCTGGAGTCGCATCTGCTGGTAACACGTAAATACCTTCCGCGTAAGCCTTTGGTACAAGACGCCCTTCGATACCCAGCTCTTGTAATGAGCAAATCATACCGTTTGATTCTTGACCACGTAATTTTGCTTTTTTAATTTTAATGCCGCCTGGTAATTTTGCACCTGGTCGTGCAACGATTACCTTTTGACCTGCGTCAACATTTGGTGCACCACATACAATTTGTTGTAGCTCTTCTTCGCCAACATCTACTTGGCACACATTTAATTTATCTGCTTCCGGGTGCTTTTCTTTTGATACAACGTGACCGACAACAACATTTGTCATGCCTGATGCACGATCGATTACCGCATCCACTTCAATACCCGCGCGCGTAATTTTTTCAGCTAATGCGTTTGCTTCTAACGCTGAAATATCAACATATTGACTTAACCATTTTAATGATACTAACATTTCGATTGTCCTCCTTACACTTCTGCCTGGTGGAATTGTGATAAGAAGCGTGTGTCATTTGTATAGAAATGACGAATATCATCCACACCGTATTTTAACATTGCGATACGTTCTGCACCGATACCGAACGCGAAGCCTGATAACTTTGTTGAATCGTAACCAGCCATTTCAAGTACGTTCGGGTGAACCATACCTGCGCCTAAAATTTCAATCCATCCAGTTTGCTTACATACGTTACAGCCTTTACCTGAACATTTATGGCAAGATACATCTACTTCTACAGAAGGCTCTGTGAATGGGAAGAATGACGGACGTAAGCGAATTTCACGCTCTGCACCAAACATTTTCTTAGCTAACGCATCTAACGTCCCTTTAAGGTCTGACATGCGAATGTTCTCGCCAATAACTAACCCTTCGATTTGCATAAATTGGTGAGAGTGTGTTGCATCGTCTGTATCACGACGGAATACTTTACCTGGGCAAATTACGCGAATTGGCTCGCCTTTTTTCGCTTCCATTGTACGTGCTTGTACTGGTGAAGTATGTGTACGTAATAATGTTTCTTCAGAGATGTAGAATGAATCTTGCATGTCACGTGCTGGGTGCCCTTTTGGTAAGTTCATCGCTTCAAAGTTGTAGTAGTCTTTTTCTACTTCTGGTCCTTCTACGATTTCATAGCCCATACCTAAGAATAGGTCTTCGATTTCTTCAATTACACGCGTTAATAAGTGACGGTTCCCTACGCGTACTTTCGCACCTGGTAATGTTACGTCGATTGATTCACTTTCAAGCTGCGCTAAAATTGCGGCCTCTTCTAAAACCGTAACTTTCTTTTCAAGCTCTGCTGTAACATTTTCGCGCACTGTGTTAACAAGTGCTCCCATTTTTGGGCGCTCTTCAGCAGAAAGCTTCCCCATTCCTTTTAATAAGTCCGTGATAGGTCCTTTTTTACCTAAATACGCAACTCGAACTTCGTTTAATGCTTTTAAATCAGTCGCTTCAGCAATTTTCGCTAAAGCTTCTTGCTCTAATTGCTTTAATTGTTGTTCCATTGATAAAATCCTCCTTTATATCGTTTTTTCATAGCGTGTAATCTACAACATTTATGAAAACAAAAAAACCTCGCCCCTATAAAAGGGACGAGGACGAGTTTCGCGGTACCACCCTAGTTATTGCTAAAAAAGCAATCACTTCATTGGAGCTAACGACTGTTTCCAGCCGGCTATCCTTTCACCGAAATCGGATCCCGGACGCTGCTCGCGGGGTGAACTTCATTATACGTTTTGTTAGCGTACTTTCAGTCAGTGGCGCGCTTTTCCTAAAACAAAACTTGTATAATTACTCTTCCCGGTCAAAGCATTTAGTAATTATTCTTCAACTAGTCTACTCGATATTTAAGCATTTTTCAACTAGTTGAAGAAATTCGATTGATTACATATCCCAAAGAAGGATTAAAAGTGTACCAAGAACTGTCATAACTACTAAACCTATACCGTATACAATGTTTGAATAAATTGACCAACGATCTTCTGTTTCACCTGCATGCATGAAAACTGCAAACTGTAAAGTCGCTTGTATAAACGCTGTTACTAAAAGAACGATCATTCCTGTAGTGAACGACATATCTGTAAAGTAAACAAGCATCGCAATCACAGTTAATACTAGTGAGAACAAGAAGCCCATTACTTGGCCAATTGGAAAGAACTTAGCCATAAATTACATCATTCCTTTCAGGTAAATGAAACTGAAGATGAAAATCCAAACAACGTCTAGGAAGTGCCAGTAAAGTGAGAATACAAATGTTTTACCAGCTGTAACTGAGTTTAATCCACGTTTCCAAATTTGGAAGATGATGAATGAACCCCAGCATAGACCCATTGTTACGTGTAGTCCGTGTGTTCCTAAAGTTGTTAATAGTATCGACGTAAAGGCACTAACTGATAACCCTGCACCGATGTGTACATAGTGTTTAAATTCGTAAATCTCTACACTTAAGAATACTGCACCTAAAAGTAAAGTAATAATCATGAAACCAATCGTAGCTTTTTTACTACCAAGACGCATTGCATGAATCGCTAAACCAATAGTAAAACTTGATGTTAAAAGAACAAATGTTTCAATTAACACTGGTGTAATTTCGAAAATTTCTGCACCAGTTGGACCGGCACCTGTGCGATCAACTAATGTGAAGTATGATGCGAATAATGTACCGAATAACATAATCTCCGCACCTAGGAACACCCAGAAACCAAAGATTTTCAGGTTGTTTTCCTCTGTAGAGTACTCTAATGGAACGTTGTTATTAACCTTACCCATTATTTCGCACCTCCTTTTTGAGCATGTTTTTTCTCGTCTTCTTCGACTTCATGGGCATGAATATGGTAGCCATGATCATCTTCTAATGAACGGTAAGCCATACAAGCAAGAATTCCAATTAAACCGAAGATTGCTAAGTACCACATACTGAATACTAAGGCGAACCCAGCGATGAAGAAGAATACTGACATAACAAATGTTTGTCCTGAGTTATTAGGCATATGAATGTCTTCAATTTTACCTTTAAATAACTTCGTACCGTGTTTCTTAGAATCCCAGAATGCTTCTGAAGTTGCATCAGTTACGTCTGGAGTAATTGCGAAGTTATAATGTGGAATTGGCGTATGCGTTGCCCATTCCAGACCACGTGCATTCCAAGGGTCGCTTGAAATATCGCGTGGAGAGTTTTTAAAGCTATACCAAATGTTCCAAACGATCATTAAGAATGAAACAGTCATAATACCAGCACCAACGAATGATACCATGTTTAAGAATGAGAAGCCTGTCGCGTCAGAGTAAGTGTACATACGACGTGCTTGACCATCAAGACCTGTAATGTACATAGGAATGAATGCTAGTACGAAACCAGTAGACATTACCCAAACTGTTGCTTTACCAATACGTTCGTTAAGCATGAAACCAAACATTTTTGGCCAGTAGAATGTTAAACCTGCTAGCATCGCGTAAACAACACCAGGGATGATTACGTTATGGAAGTGGGCTACTAAGAACATTGTGTTGTGGAATTGGTAGTCAGCTGCTGACATCGCAAGCATAACCCCTGTTACACCACCAAGAGTGAATAATGGAATGAAATGCATCGCATAAAGCATTGGCGTTGTCATTTCAATCTTACCTTTGTAAAGCGTAAACAACCAGTTGAAGATTTTAACCCCTGTTGGAATTGCAATCGCCATTGTTGTAATCGAGAAGATTGAGTTTGTAAATGCACCTTGCCCCATCGTGAAGAAGTGGTGCGTCCATACTGCGAATGAGAAGACCGAAATAACTATCATCGACCAAACCATTGACGTATAACCATATAGGTTACGACGAGCAAATGTTGAGATAACCTCAGAGAAAATACCGAAAGCTGGTAAAATTAGGATGTATACTTCAGGGTGTCCCCATACCCAGAATAGGTTGGCCCAAAGCATATCCATACCGCCATTACCAATTGCAAAGAACTGAGTACCAAATAGGCGATCCATCGTACCCATAGCTAAAGCTACTGTTAATACTGGGAATGCGAATACGATAATTAAGTTTGCAATCAGTGCAGACCAAGTGAACATTGGCATTTTGAATAATGTCATACCTGGGGCACGCATTTTCATAATTGTCGTAATGAAGTTAATACCTGTCATTAACGTACCAAGACCCGCAATTTGTAATGCTATCATGTAATAGTTTGTACCAACACTCGTACTAAATTCATTACCTGCTAACGGGAAGTAAGATGTCCAACCAGCATCTGGAGAACCACCGATTACGAATGAGACATTAAATAATCCCATACCCATGAAGAATAGCCAGAATGCTAAGTTGTTTAAACGTGGGAACGCTACGTCACGTGCCCCGATTTGTAATGGTACTAAAAAGTTAAAGAAGAAAGTAATAAATGGCATTGCCATGAACAGGATCATTACAACCCCGTGTGTTGTAAATACTTCGTTATAGTGCTGTGCTTCTAAAAATGTATTTTCTGGAACAGCAAGTTGCATACGAAGCATTACGGCATCGACACCACCACGGAATAGCATAACTAGAGCCGTAATTAAGTACATAATACCGATTTTTTTATGGTCAACAGTTGTAATCCACTCACGCCATAAGTAACCCCATAATTTAAAATACGTAACAACTGCTACTAATGCGATTGTACCAAGAACAATCGAAGCCATTGCGATATAAATTAATAGACTTGGATGTGGAATTGCAAACTGTGCAAAGAATTCCTTCATTGTAGTACTCCTTTCGAGTTTAATACTTACTTATTCGTGTGAAGAATGATCTTCCGCTGCTTCGTCATCATGATGCTCGTGATGAGGAGCTGGTGAGAACTCTAAATGAGTTCCAGTGTAAGTTGATTTACCAAGATGACCTGGTTCTAATAACTCATCGAATTTTTCTTCCGTAATAGGATCAGCAGTTTCATGAACCTCTGTTACCCACTCGTCAAATTCTTTTGCAGTCATTGCTTTTACATCAAAAATATTTTCTGCTGTACCGCGACCAGAGAAGTTCGCGTTACGGCCCCAGAATTCACCTGGGTTATCAGCTGCTAAGTTTAAAGTTGTTACCATGTCAGACATTGCATATTTCTGTCCACCTAGTTGTGGAATCCAGAAACTAGTAATTGGACCGAATGAATATAATTTAAATTCAACTGGTCGATTTGCTGGAATGTAAACATAGTTCACTGTTTCAATACCTTGTTCTGGGTAACTAAAATGCCATTTCCAGTCAGATGAAGAAGCATAAATTACCAGTGGTTCTTGATCTTCGTAACCTTGTGGGATATTTTCTACAATGTAGTTACTCTTTACAGATACTACAGATAAAAATACTACAATAATAACTGGAATCCCAATCATAATTGTTTCTACAAGCCAGTGACCATGAATATGTGGCGGCTCGTAATCAGCACTTTGTTTTGAAGCACGGTACTTAAATAACATAAATATCAAAATCACTACTACCGTGATTACAATACCACCCATCAGAGTAATTAATAACATCGTATCGTCTGCTTGGCGTTGTGCTTGAGGACCTTTAGGGTCAAGTACTGTTAATTTGTCATTACAACCTGCTAATAACACTGCACTTAAACCAATGAAAGATAGTAAAGTTGCCTTCAGATTTTTCATAGTTGGACTCCTTTCCAATATATCGATCTTGTTAGAATTTCGCGTTGCTTGCAAACTTTGCAAACAAAATAAAGAAACAATGCATGTCATGGAAAATGTTTTCTTCTTTCCCACTATGGTAATAGTAGAAAATAAAAATATTTCTAGGGTACATACACAATTTGGTATGTACAGTTTTACTCATATAAAAACATTTAACTTCGTTTCCACATGAAAAAATTATTTTGTTTAGCATGTTGCGTTAATTTATTTTCTAACCTTCCTCGATTTTAGTGAAACATCAAATAAGTGTCAAAACATCAAATTGGAAAAAAGCCTTTTTTATTACTATTTCCTCAAATTTATTTTTCATTATTTCAAAATATCGATAGGAAACACAGTAAAACCGCGCAATTACGAGCATTAAAATTCACATTGTTAAAATTGACATTTCTATGAACTTCTCAAAGTGTATCTTTTCCGAACTATCTGAATTATCCACATGACGTAAATCTTGGGTTTATATTACAGTTATTTACCTATAATTATAAAAAAAGGGGACTGTAAGCATTAAACTTACAATCCCGTTACTTATAAATTATTTAACAAATGAGTATAATAAAATTCCCGTTGCTACTGCGACATTTAATGATTCTGCGCCACCTAAAATTGGAATAATGACATTTTGGTCTGTCTTGGCTAAGATTTGCGGATTAATACCGCTACCTTCATTTCCAACAATTAGTGCAAATGCATTAGTTTGTTCAATTTCTTTGTAAGAAATCGATTCTTCTAGAGATGTTCCATATACCTTAACGTCATCTTGCTGTAATTGCTCAATCCATTCGATTAAATCCCCACGTACAACAGGGATATGAAAATGTGAGCCCTGCGCTGATCGCAATGTTTTTGGATTGAATGCGTCTACACAGCCTTTTCCTAATACGACTGCATCAATACCGGCTGCGTCTGCTGTACGAATCATTGTCCCGATATTACCTGGGTCTTGTACTGAATCGACTAATAATACTTTGCGCCAATCGTACTTCTCATCTTCCGAAATTTCACGTTGCTTACAGTGCGCAAATACACCTTGAGAATTTTCTGTTTCTGCAATTTCCTTAGCAACTGCTTCATTTACATGTACTAACACAACATCATCAATCGCCCATAATAATGGTAAATCTACACCATCACGTACGATAATTTGAATGATTTGGTCTGTATGCTTTAATGCCTCTTCTACTAAATGAAAGCCTTCTACAATATATTCACCAGATTTTTCGCGCTCTTTACGCTGTGATACGAGTTTTTTCCAATGCTTTACGAGCGCATTTTGTGTTGATTCAATTCTTTTCATAATTTCCCGTCCTTTATAAGTACTCGAAAATTCATTTTATCACAGAATCACTTTATTCCATAATGAGATGTGATGTATAAAATTGAATTACTGCGAACACACTTCGTATAAAGGAGGCGTTTTGAATGGACTTTCAAATTCGACAAGCAATTACAGCCAATGTATTAGGGTCAGATGCAACTGAATTCAAAGACATTGTAAATGATGCTATCTCTAGAGGAGAAGAACATCTATTACCTGGGTTAGGTGTATTTTTAGAAACTTGGTGGCAAGCATCAAATGAAGACGAACGAACACATTTTGTCGAAAAGCTAGCAGAAAAATTCGCAAATTAATAAATGTCCATCTCAATTTTCCCTAATGGATATTGAGATGGGCTATTAAAAAAATTATTGACGATAAGTTTTATCCATAATAAATATTGGTTTAATGACTGCGCCGAATACAGATTCCTTTGCTGCTTCGTTAATTTGATCGAAATCATAAAACTTCACAAGCTTTTCAAATGGGAATCGTCCCTCTTCATGGAATTTCACAAGCTGTGCAATTGATAATTGCGGGATACCAGCCCCCATTACAACACCAATCATATTTTTACCAGTCATAATTAATTCAGCTGAATGAACCATTTCCAGTTGAATTAACATACAGCCGATTGTTGAACATGTACAATGACGAAATACACCTATCGAGAATCAATTCTATAATAGATGTATTTCTTAAGTAAGCATTAATAAAGAGCTAGCCACATTTTTTGCAAATGTATTTGTATAAGCCCCAGCTAATTATTACTGCCTGTAATTTCTGTTCTTCTGGTAAATGATTTTCGATCGTTACTAATAAATAATCTTTTACCTTTTCATCAATCATTTGTGTCGTTTGCAGGCGAACCAATAAAAGCACCTATCATAGCGCGTGGTCCATTCGTAATGAATAAAGAGCAAGAAATCATTGAAGCATTTGAAAGTTACCGAAATGGTACTTTTTTTAGATGGTAAACCATATTAATAAGCAAAATAAAAAGCAATCCAGCGTCTCCTGAATTGCTTTTTTCTATGTAGTGATGGGGCATTCCATCTTGAATACAAACATCACTGTAGCGTGCCACCCTTTGTCACAGCGTCTCCCATTTCAAAAGGCTTTACTCTACTACATCACGTGCTCGCTCTTCCTGCTTACAAATGCTGCTCGTTTTAATAGAAGAGACTACAATCCGTAGTAAGCTTCATCTATTTCAACTTTACGCTAATAAAGATACTAATACTGCTTTTTGAGCATGCAGGCGATTTTCTGCTTGCTCAAATATATAAGAATTTGGTCCATCAATTACCGATGTCGCAACTTCTTCCTCTCTGTGTGCTGGTAAGCAATGTAGGAACATATAATCTTGCTTTGCATGTGCAACTAACTCATCGTTAATTTGGTAACCCGCAAAGTCTTTTAAACGCTTTTCTGTTTCCTCTTCTTGCCCCATTGACGTCCAAACGTCTGCATATACCGCATCCGCATCTTTTACGGCTTCAATCGGATTATTTGTCACAACAACTGTGCTACCGTTTTGTATTGCAATTTGCATTGCTTTTTCAATAATTGTCTTGTCACATTCATAGCCAACTGGAGTTGCTACTGCTACATGCATACCAACATGTGCTGCGGCAACAATTAATGCATGTGCAACGTTATTGCCATCACCTACATAAGCAATTTTTAAACCTTTTAACTCACCTTTGTTTTCAGCAATTGTTTCAAGATCCGCTAATGCTTGGCACGGATGATCGATGTCTGTTAAACCATTAATCACTGGAATCGATGCGAATTCAGCTAACTCTTCTACCATCACATGTGAATTGGCGCGAATCATAATGCCATCTAAATAACCAGATAACACTTGGCCCGTATCTGATATTTGCTCGCCGCGTCCGATTTGCATATCACGTGCATTCATATACATACCGTAGCCACCTAGCTGCTGCATACCGACCTCGAATGATACACGTGTACGAGTCGAGCTTTTTTCAAAAATCATGCCTAGCGTCTGACCTTCAAGTAGACGAGGACATTTGCCCGCTTTTGTAATGGTTTTTAACTGTGTAGCAAGTGTCAATAACTGTTGTACTTCTTCACTTGTATAATCAAGCAGTGTTAATAGGTCTTTACCTTTTAAACTTTCGACAGGCTTTAACTGCACCTCTTCTAATAATTTCATGTCTTACACCTCTGTCACCTTTATGTTGATTTTCATTTTACATATGCATAAATATAAAGTCAAGCGAATTAATATAAATTTTTATAATTAATTAAATTATTCGATAATTATACATATTAATCCCAAGGTGACTTATCATAAAATTTTTACACAAACGAGTATTTTTATTATTTTTACAGAAAATCCCTACATAAATATTGAATTCCGATTCATTTTTCAGCATAATTAATACAGGATATTCTTGAGAATATTTTACTTCAAATAGATCTTTCAAGGGAGGAATCATTCATGCCACAAGCAACACATAACGTAACGTTAGCAGTATCAAATAACGCTACTTGGGATTTTTTAAAGGATTACACAAATTGGGCACCATTAATTCCAGGCTATATCGCGCATGAGGTACTAAGCGACAAGCAATTCACATGGATCTTCTTAGCAGATTTAGGCTTTACGAAAAAAACAATTAAATTAGACGTAAAAATGACTGATTTAGTTGAATCAACGGATGTAAAGTTTGATTTAAAGGGGCTTTCTGATAATTTTAACGGCAAAGGATATTTTAAAATAGCTGGCGACACACAAGTAGAATTGATAGGTAGTTTGGAATTATCTGCAGATGGCATAATGGGTATGATGATTAACTCCGTATTAGAAAATTTTGTCCCAAAGGCAACAAAAGAATTAACAGAGTCCATTCAATCTAAAATCGATGAATTACACGGTGTAAAATAATGAAAATCCTGCATTGCTCATGTTTAAAGCAAATGCAGGATTTTTTTAGTTAGCTGTTTTTGTAGTTAGCTTTTCATATAACGCTTGCGTTTGTTCTGCCGTTTGTAAATTGAAGATAACGATTTTTCCATCATCTATAAACTGAATAAATGGTGGGACGTTTGTATCGACAAAAAGCTTAGCCTTATCGCCATTTTCAAATTTGAAATGTCCCTTTAATTTAGATCCAACAGCTGAACCATTTGTACGCATTGCAATGTCCGGCAGCACTTCTAATAATTGCACGTGCTCCATTTGTGCAAATTCGTATGTATCACCATACATACCAGCAATTTCAATTTGTTCATCGGTAACTGTAACCCCTGTTGGCTGTAGTGCAAAATAGAAAATCATCGCAACGCCAACCAATGTAACCGTTAAAATAATCACTGGACGCTTTAGGTTTTTACTAGCTCCTTGTTTCCACTTACCATTTTCATCGAATAAATTGTGATTATATTTTTGCGATTTTACTACAACGATAATCGTAAAAACAATAATGAGTGTTAAGAGAGGCATTATAAGGTTTGTATAATCAAAATATTCTACAATACCGATAACAACAAACAGTGCTGCTAATGCATAGGAATACCGACCAATTAACTTTGCAAGTCCTTCAACATCGACCTTTTCCTTTTGTTCCTTTGTCATCGTATTATAGCCAGATATTAAAAAATGCCATTTTAATTTTTGTACTGCGAAGCCTAAAAAGAGAAATAATGCCGCTACAATAATCCAAATCATCTTCATTCCCCCTTCTAAAAAAACAATAATAAATAAAGATAGATCTATTCTTTATAAGAACAAATCTATCTTTCATTATAGTGTATATATCACCAAATTATGGCATTTTATGAATATTTAGTCGAATTTAATTTTATCCACTGTTTCACGGTCTAATCGTTTGATGACTTCTACGATTAATTTAACCGCATTGTCGTAGTCGTCACGATGTAAAATCCCTGCGTGTGAGTGGATGTAGCGTGTTGCAACACCGATTGCTAGGGATGGAACGCCGTTCGCTGTAATGTGGATTGAACCCGCATCTGTACCACCACCAGCGATTGCTTCGAACTGGTATGGGATGCCTGCTTCTTCTGCTACATCTAATACGAATTCGCGTAAGCCTGAGTGAGATACCATTGATGCATCATAAACAACAATTTGTGGGCCAGCACCCATTTTCGATGTTGACTCTTTTGGTGTTACGCCTGGTGTGTCACCAGCAATACCAACGTCAACTGCGAAGCCGATATCTGGTTGTACTTTAAATGTAGAAGTTTTCGCACCACGTAGGCCGATTTCTTCTTGTACGTTTCCAACACCATAAACGATGTTCGGGTGTTTTTCGTCTTTTAATGCTTTTAATACATCAATTGCAATGGCACATCCGATACGGTTATCCCATGCTTTTGCTAGTAGATGCTTTTCGTTTTTCATAACGTTGAATTCGAAATAAGGTGTGATCATGTCGCCAGGACGCACGCCCCACTCCATTGCTTCCTCTTTAGAAGTCGCGCCAATATCAACGAACATTGCTTTAATATCTACTACTTTGTTACGCACGTCAGCAGGTAAAATATGAGGTGGTTTTGAACCAATTACCCCAATAATTTCTTCGCCTTTGCGTGTTGTAATTGTTACGCGCTGTGCAAGCATTACTTGGCTCCACCAACCACCAACTGTTTGGAAGAATACGAAACCTTTGTCATCAATGCGTGTCACCATGAAACCAACTTCATCTAAGTGACCGGCAACCATAATTTTTGGACCGTTCTCATCGCCAACTTTTTTCGCGATTAAGCTACCTAAGTTGTCTGTTTCTACTTCGTCTGCAAATGGTGTAATGTATTTTTTCATTACTTCACGAGGAGCACGTTCGTTCCCTGGAATACCGTTTGCATCCGTTAAATCTTTAAACATTTGTAATGTTGGATCAAGCTTTGTCATGAGAAATAGCCTCCTAAATAGATTCCATTTAATTATAACGATTTTATTTCGAAAAGTGAAATAGTTTTACTGTTATCGTGTAGATTTCACCCATTAATACCCATTACGCTGACGCTCGTAATTTTTTTCGTTCTTAGCTTTATATGCTTCAATAATGTCTTCCACTGTAAAGTCTAAATTATAAGCAATTAAGCTATATTGCGACCAGATTGCCTTATAATTTTCTTCTGTTTGTTGTTTTAAAAACGTTAATACAGTTTGTGTCGCATCAATAAAAGCTTGAGTTAAATCCGTTTTCTTTTCAACAACTGGCCATACCTCTAATGTAAATTCGCGCATATAACCAAGTGACAGCATAAAATGAATGGAATCAACAAATTCCTCTAAAATCACGCTTTTTTCTGATGGTCCCTTTGTTGACCAAAACTTAAAGCAGCGCGTTTCATTTGCTAACTCGGCAAGCTCTACTAATAGTGCCAACCCTTTTTCATCAAAAACATCCTTTTGAATATTTTGTGTTTCTTCAATAAAACGATCTAGTTGACGCTGCATTTCAAATAACTCTATAAATTCCATAAAAAATTCCCTCTTTTTCTAAAATAAATGAAACTTTCATTCATACTTAATCGTATAGCATGAAAACACTGTAATCAAGGAGGAACTTCTATGGCACTTCTTTTGCGTATTGTCATTATTATCCTCATCATCTACATATTTTATAAAGGGGTTCGCTATTTAATCGACCCAAAACGCAAATTAGATGAGGCATATGAAAATGGGAACTATTATTTTTATGATGATGTAAAAAATGTCCGGAAAAACTTTTTCATCACTTATAAAGGAGCGCTTTTTGAAGGGGAAAAATATTTAGGCACAACAGACAATTCCTTTGAAGTTATTAGCATTTTTGTTTTTGTACATGATGCTATGAAGCTTCAAGGTTTTACAAAAGAAGATTTCTTATACTTGGAGAAGGAAGTCTTAATGAATTATCCAAACGCCACCATCAATTGGAAAAACCCGATTGAGCAATTGATGAAGGACTAATATGTAAAGCGAATCGTTTTTTAACGGTTCGTTTTTTTTTTTGAAACGAAACGCCGTTATAACCGTATAGTAGTTTGAGGTGAATTTTATGGAAATACATATTCAACAAGCTGGTTATGTAGCAAATGAACCAAGTATTGAACAGATTGAGTTTTTAATAACGCCCGGTGAAATCGTTGGGCTCATTGGAGGCAATGGTGCTGGTAAAAGTACAACGATTCAATCGGTGTTAGGGGTTATTCCGTACTTTGAAGGGGATATCTCGATTCCCTCTTATGGTTATGTACCTGAACGCCCACTATTATATGAACATTTTACATTACGCGAACATCTTCAATTTTTAATCGATGAATTTCATGATGAAAATTTGTGGCATAAGGCAAATCAGCTATTAACGCTTTTTCAAATAGACAAGCGTCTGGATGATTTACCGATTTACTTTTCAAAAGGAATGCAGCAAAAAGTAATGCTCGTTTTAGCATTTTTAATTGAACGCCCGCTCTACATATTAGACGAGCCGTTTATGGGGTTAGATCCAAGGGCTATGCGTGAGCTGCTTATGCTAATCGATGAACGAAAACAACAAGGAGCGAGCTTTTTGCTTTGTACGCACCAATTAGAAATGGCTGAAAAATTATGTGATCATTATGTATTACTGCATGAAGGAAGAATGCAAGCACAGGGCACATTACAGGAACTACAGCAAATTGTGGGGCAACCCATTTCATTATTGGATATTTTTTACGAGCTTCAAGGTAGGTTGTAGTTATGTTTGTAAAACGCCTTTATCGCTCTTATCAATTTAATTTTAAATTATTTAAATCTGTCTTTGATTGGACCGTTGTTCTATACATTGCCATTCCTAGCGTTGTTATTAGCTTTTTCTTATATCGCGATATTTCAGCAAACTTTCAAGCAATTGAAATTCAGCACAACATTTTGCTCACTCTACTTTTCGGATTAAGCTTTTTTCTAATAATTCCTTCTTTGCGTTTGTTTTTGTATGATGCTGACCTTTTATTTTATAAACAGCAAGCCACGAAAATACGTCATATCAAATTATATGGCTATTGCTATTCATTTTTACGCTATAATTGTTTCCTAATCATCGCACTATTACTTGCTTCTCCATTTATTATTTTGCCATTATCAAAAATCATACTCGTTTTCAATGTAGTCAGCGTGCTCCATATTTTCATTCAGTACAAATATCAAAAATGGTATACGAAATGGCCTCTTTTTTTAGTCTTTCACGCACTTTTTACTTTTACTCTTTTTATTATTCCAATTTGGGGATATAGCATACTGCTGGTGATTGGGCATGTAATTTTATTGAAAGCTGTTTTTAGCAATCGCTACTGGACAATCGAGGTTCGTTGGGAATACGAGGCATTTTATCTATGGATGAAACGTTTCTATCAATTTAGTAGGGAAATGCGCTATTATTTACCAGCTAAAACAAAGCAGCCACTCGCTATACTCGCTAAAAAGACGGTGTTTAGTAAATATCGAATTGACAATTTATTCTATAAAACACTTTTACGAAAATTACATTACATGATCTCACCTCTTCAGCTTATCGCGATTTGCATCGGTCTATCTTTAGTCTTACCAATGTGGGCAAAAGTTTTAGTTTTTGTGTTTTCAATTATAGGGCTCCATGTTTTATTGCATTCAATTATAAGAGAAATTAAGCAAGCGCCATTTTTCCAGCTAATGACGGTTCATGAAGATGAATGGTTAAATGCAACATTACGGCTCCGAAATCGATTACTCACTCCAGCGATTGTTATACTGGCATTCCTATTTTTTATTCTTTAACAAACTAAAAGTGGATGCTACAGCTTTGTAGCACCCATTTTTTTCGTTTTATCGATTATGTCCATAATGCCCTGGGTTGGCAATTGCACCAATTGTACTTACCCAGCGATTTGTATAATTGAAGAAACCTGCAACGAACGCCGCCTCTAACACTTCATGGTCATTAAAGCCAGCTGCTCGCAATAAATCTACTTCTTTCGTTGTCATTTCATTTGGATAACGCGTTGCACGATACGCATAATCACATAAAGCACGCTGCTTTTGTGTTAACTTCGCTGAACGATAATTATAGGTTAACTGATCGACCCAGCCTGGATTTTTCGTTAGTCCACGTAAGATATCGCTATGTGACGTTAAGCAGTAACTACAATTA
Source organism: Solibacillus palustris (assembly GCF_022549215.1). Taxonomy (GTDB): domain Bacteria; phylum Bacillota; class Bacilli; order Bacillales_A; family Planococcaceae; genus Solibacillus; species Solibacillus daqui. The sequence goes on from NZ_JAKZFC010000003.1 coordinate 254,525, forward strand.
TTAGTTGATGATACAACAAGCCCCATCATCTCTTTATCCGCAGTTGATAAATAGCAAGTTTCTTCATTAAATAACGAAAATTTAAAGTCTAAAAAGCCTTTGTACTGCGCAGCATTAAGCGGAAGTACTTTAAATAAGTTATTTACAAAGCCATTTTGCTCTAGCTGCTTTTCGACATGCCCATCGAACAACTCCTGCAAGTCCTGTGGAATTTCTTCTTCGTTGGGCTTTTGTAAATAAGAGAGCTGTTCGTTATATTTACTCATTTGTTTCACCATCTACTGGAGCAATCGCAAAACAGCGAGCTGGGAAACCTGTTGCATTTTTAGCTTTCGGGAACGTTGCAAAAATAATTGCACCAACTGGAGGCACTTGGTCTAAGTTGGCCATTACTTCAATTTGGAACTTATCTTGTTGTAAAACATAATCCTCACCAGCAAAGCCGATTTCTTGCTGTAATAAAGGCGGATCTGTATCAAATGGTTCGTGTCCAACTGCGCCAACATTACGCACTTCAAATAAAAACTTCAATGCCTCCACAGACCAGCCTGGATAACGTGAAATGCCGTTTTCATCTTTATTTAACATCGCATCTTGATTTGGCCAACGCTTCGACCAGTCTGAACGCATTGCGACAAACGCACCTTCTGGAATTTGACCATACTGCGCTTCAAACTGCTCAATATCTTCAACCGTTAATGCATAATCATGATTTTCTATCACTTTTTCATGCACATCTATGACAGCTAATGGATATGCAAATTCATCGACACGAATTTCATCGACTAATCGGGCATTTGGTACAAAATGCCCCGGTGCATCAATATGCGTACCATATTGGCCTGGAAAAGCATAATGATTCACTTTCATAGGCGCTTCAGAGAAATCAAATAATACCGTATTTTTTAACGGTTCAAATCCCGGCCAGCGAGGTGTATCTTCACCAAAACTTTGTGTTAAATCTACCCACTTGTATTTTGGAGACTGCAATTCCTTTAATTGATTCCAAAGTGTTAAGTTTGTCGCAACTACCATCTAAAATCCCTCCTAAAATAGTTTTCTGAATTTATTATAAATTACAAATATTTATAAATCAAACTATTTTAATATGGATAATAAGTAATTTTCTTTTGTAGTTTATTTATTAAACTCATACTTTCCTATCAAAAAAAACAATTTTTCTACATAGAGAAAAATTGTTTTTTGTTTTGTTCGAGTTCATTTCGCTATATTTTAAATAATTGCACAAGAAAAAAAATATGGATTGCCGCCATTAATGGTAAGCCAAACGCGAATGCATTGTGCTTTGTTTTATGGCGAAATAAATACATTCCTAGCACGCCTCCACATGCGCCACCGAAAAATCCAAGCGTTAACAATGTTTTTTCTGAAATGCGCCACTCCTTTTTCTTTGCACGTTCTTTATCGATATACATATAGATACACAAAATGAGTGAAACGATTACAACATATGAAACGACTGCTAATGCCACAACAATTCCCCCTTGATTTAAGAAAAGCGCTAAAGCGCACTTCCAGCCCCGAGTGGGCAAAACACCACATCCATGTGGCATGCCCTCAATGACTCACATCGTGTGAGCCGCAAGTTTTGGAGAGCCCTCCTGCAAAAGAAAACGCTCAACCACTTTTGCAGGAGGGATCTAATGGTGCGTGGGGCTGGCGCTTTAGCCTAGACAATTTGAAAAAAGACTGATAAGGAATCAGTTCCCTATCAGTCTTGATTATAAAATACATGTTAAGTATTTTGCACCTGTCGCTTCGCTTTCGGTGCAGAAATAATATTTTCGGCTTAGCCTCAAATATTATTTAGCTACTGCTTTTTTAGCTTCTTCAGCTAATTGAGTGAATGCTGCAGCATCAGTTACAGCTAAGTCAGCTAACATTTTACGGTTAACTTCGATACCAGCAACTTTTAAGCCGTGCATTAAACGAGAATATGATAAGCCGTTCATACGAGCAGCCGCGTTGATACGAGTGATCCATAATTTACGGAAATCACGTTTCTTTTGACGACGGTCACGGTATGCATATTGACCTGATTTCATTACTGCTTGGTTAGCTACTTTGTATAATGTATGTTTTGAACCGTAGTAACCTTTTGCTAATTTTAAAACTTTTTTGCGACGAGCGCGTGTTACTGTTCCGCCTTTTACGCGTGGCATAGTAATTACCTCCTGCTAATTCTTTCGAATGATTAGTTATTTTGTGTTTTTAAATAATCTTTACCGAACAAAGATTATTTCATGTAAGTTAATAATGTACGAATACGTTTGAAATCGCCTGAAGTTGCAACTTTAGCTTTACGTAAATGACGTTTTGCTTTAGTAGATTTGTTAGCGAATAAGTGAGAGCCATAAGCACGGTCAAATTTTAATTTACCAGTACCTGTTTTTTTGAAACGTTTCGCAGCTCCACGGTGAGTTTTCATTTTTGGCATGTCGATTTCCTCCTAAACTTGTTTCTACATACGTATTATTTCTCGTTCTTCGGTTGAAGAATTAAGAACATGCTTCGGCCTTCCATCTTCGGTTTTTGTTCAACCGTAGATACTTCAGCACAAGCTTCAGCAAAGCGATCTAACACACGCTGACCAATTTCTTTGTGTGTGATTGCACGACCTTTGAAGCGGATACTACATTTAACTTTATCGCCTTTTTCAAGGAACTTGATACCGTTACGTAGCTTCGTTTGGAAATCATGTTCATCGATTGTTGGGCTCAAACGAACCTCTTTCATCGTGATTATTTTTTGATTTTTACGAACTTCTCGGTCTTTCTTTTGCTGTTCGAACTTAAATTTACCATAGTCCATGATACGAGCGACCGGTGGCTTGGCTTGAGGGGCCACAAGGACAAGATCCAAGTTAACACGAGTAGCAATTTCTAACGCTTCGTTTCGTGTTTTAACACCAAGCTGATCACCGTTATGGTCGATTAGACGAAGTTCACGTGCGCGAATGCCTTCGTTTACATACATGTCTTTGCTAATAATAATCCACCTCCAAGTGTTTGTCGCGAATACATGAGTTGGTGTAAAGTATAACCCGGTCGAACGGTACACCCCCGCGTTATGTCCATATAGTCTTTTTTATTTGTACAAACAAAAAAGACGGACACTCGAGATGTCCGCCCGCTATATGTGCATACGCATTGTTGCGTAAAACAATTCAACGTGTCTATACCTGTAGATAACAAATTGCATCATTCAGGTGAGAAGCGGGCAGCCTCTACTTGCTAACTTTGTATTCATAACCTAAATAATCTTACCATGCCTCTTATTTGACGTCAACTATTTTTCTTTTTTTATTTTGAACAAAATAAAGCCTTTCTATTCCACGCAACATTCTAAAATATTTAACCTTGCTTCAAGCATTCACAATGTATAAATTTTTTTCTACCAGAACATTTATTAATAGTTCTTTAAATTCTTTTTGTACTACTATCAATACTAGTTCATTAATTCCAATTGAATTGTCCACAGAAACTACCTTTTATTTCCTATAGTTCCTTGTACTACAATAAAATTGTAAGGCTATAATATTAAATGGAGTTGATAGGTATGTCTATTAAACACAAATTATTAGCTGGATTTGCACTAATGGTTATTGCGAACCTCACAGCAAGCACAATCTCATTTTATCAAATGATTGGCATTGACAAACAGTACAGTGACACAATAAACACCGGATTGCCCAAGTTAAATGCAGTAAGTGATATACGAAATAGCTTAACGATAGAAAGTACTCAGCTACAATCTTATATTTTAGGCGATGACACTGCTAAGGAGCAACTTGAAGTAGCTCAGTCTAAATTAGATGAAACTTTAAACCTTTTCAAAGAGGGTATAGAAAACGATGCAACCATGCAGCAATTTATTGATATTAATGAAAAAATTGAACTTTATGAAAAAGAAATTAATGAAGCATTACGAATTAATGATGCCACTGGTGGAGTCGATGCCGTGGCGTACTATTTAAAAACCGTGATTCCAGCTCGTGATGCAGCCATTAATTCAGGTGAAGAGTTAAACAATCAATTTCAACAATTATTTGATAATGCAAAAATACAATCCGAAAATAAAAAGAACGAAGCAATAATTATCGCCGCGATTGTATTCTTTAGCTCACTCCTTTTAGGTATACTACTTGCACTTAGCTTAAACCGACGAATCGCTATACCATTACAAAAATTACAAGCTTCCGTGCATACAATTGCTTCAGGTGACTTGAGTCAAGAAGACATTCAAATAAAATCAAAAGATGAAATTGGTCAATTAACGGGTTCAGTTAACAAGATGAAAAATACAATCAAGGGATTACTTGAATCCTTAGGTAGAAATGCTAAGCATTTAACCGCTTCTGCTGATAAGTTAAATGCTTCAACACAAGACATTACATTACTCTCTGAAAATATTGCCCATGCTGCTTCTAACTCTGTAGAATCTACACAGAATAGTGCATTTGCCGCAAAAGAGTGTGCAACGGCAATGGAAGAAACTTCTTCAGCTATACAACGTATTGCAGAATCCGCGCAGCTTTTAAATACATCAGCTAACGAAACTTCTGACGTGGCAGATGAAGGTGAATCAAATGTTAAAACAGCAAAACACCAAATGCAAACGATTTATAAATCAACGAAATTAACAACAGATTTAATCCATAAATTAGCGCAACAAACAGTCGAAATTGAAAATATATCACGCGTCATTACAAGCATTACAGATCAAACGGATTTATTAGCACTGAATGCAGCCATTGAAGCCGCACGTGCAGGTGAGCATGGTAAAGGCTTTGCAGTTGTTGCTGATGAAGTCCGCAAATTAGCAGAAGCTTCCAACAAATCCGCAAATCAAATTGTCGCATTAACAAATGAAATTCAACTGGATACAAAAAATGTAGAGCAAGCCATTCAAGAAAGCTTAACTTCCGTTGAACAAGGCGTTGACATCATTGACAATACAGGTACATCCTTCAACAAAATATTGGCAGCAGTAGATTATATGCGCTCGCAAATTGAAGATGTATCTGCAGTAACAGAACAAATATCAGCCGCAACAGAAGAAGTTACCGCTTCAGTGCAGGAATTGGCAGCCCAATCACAAATCGTCACAGATGATACTGCAAAAGCGAGAGATGCGATTAACGAGCAAATTTCAGCCATGCTAGAAATTAATAGTGTTGCAAACGATTTAAGTGTACGCGCAGAAGATTTACAACAAGCTGTTGGAGAATTTAAAATTTAACTATTGATAGTAACGAAAAATCTTACCATGTTGTATGAAACAACTTGGTAAGATTTCTTTATTTTGGAATAATTATACTTTCAAAATACAAAAACACCCCCTTTTTTCAATGTCAGCATTGAGTAAAGAGGGTGAGATAAATTATTTTGTAATTTCAGCTTTAATGTTTGCTAAGAATCCTTCAAATGATACTGTTTCAGAATCTTTTGAGCCGTAACGACGAATGTTAACTGCCCCTTCTTCCACTTCCTTATCCCCTAACACTAACATGTAAGGGATTTTTTTCATTTGAGATTCACGGATTTTGTAGCCTAATTTTTCTTCACGGTCGTCCATTTCTACACGTACGCCAGCTGCTTGTAAATTTTCTTGGACTTCGCGTGCGTAATCATAGTGTACTGCATTAGAAACCGGAATGATTGTTGCTTGAACTGGTGCTAACCATGTTGGGAATGCACCTTTGTATTCTTCGATTAAGAATGCTACGAAACGTTCCATTGTTGATACAACACCACGGTGAATAACGACTGGGCGTTGTGGTTGACCATCTTCCCCGATGTATGAAAGATCGAAACGCTGTGGTAATAAGAAGTCAAGCTGTGCAGTCGATAATGTTTCTTCTTTACCAATTGCAGTTTTTACTTGAACGTCTAATTTTGGACCGTAGAATGCTGCTTCGTCTTCTGCGATGAAGTAGTCATAGCCTAATTCGTCCATCGCTTCTTTTAACATCGCCTGTGCAGTTTCCCACATTTGATCGTCATCGAAATATTTCTCTGTATTGTTCGGGTCGCGGTAAGAAAGACGGAATGAGAAGTCCTTTAAATCAAAGTCTTTGTAAACTTCTAAAATTAATTCCACTACTTTTTTGAATTCTGCTTTAATTTGGTCTGGACGTACGAAAATATGTGCATCGTTTAATGTCATCCCGCGTACACGCTGTAAGCCTGATACCGCACCTGACATTTCATAACGGTGCATTGTACCAAGTTCCGCAATACGAATTGGTAAGTGACGGTACGAGTGTAAACCGTTTTTGAATACCATCATGTGGTGAGGGCAGTTCATTGGACGTAAAACTAATGTTTCGTTGTCCATTTCCATTGGAGGGAACATGCCATCTTGATAGTGCTCCCAGTGACCTGAAGTTTCGTATAATTTTTTCGAACCAAGTACTGGAGTGTAAACATGCTTGTAGCCTAAAGATAATTCTTTGTCTACGATATAACGCTCAATTGTACGACGGATTGTTGCACCGTTTGGTAACCATAATGGTAAACCTTGACCTACAGTTTGAGACGTCATGAAAAGGTCTAATTCTTTACCGATTTTACGGTGATCACGCTCTTTTGCTTCTTCAAGCATTTGTAAATGATGCTTTAATTCATCTTTTGTGAAGAATGCAGTACCGTAAATACGTTGTAACATTTTGTTATCTGAGTTACCGCGCCAGTAAGCACCTGCAAGAGATAATAATTTGAACTCTTTTAATTTCCCTGTAGATGGTACGTGTACACCACGGCAAAGATCGAAGAAATCGCCTTGGTAGTAAATAGATACTTGCTCATCTGATGGGATTGCATCAAGTAATTCTAATTTGTACTCGTCGTCAACTTCAGTGTAAATCGTATGTGCTTCGTCACGAGTTACTAATTTGCGCTCGATTTCGATGTTTTCTGCAATGATTTTTTTCATTTCTTTTTCGATTGCTGGTAAATCTTCTGCTGTAATTGGTGTTGGTGAATCAATGTCATAGTAGAAACCTGAATCGATTACTGGACCAATACCTAATTTTACGTCTGGGAATAAACGTTTTACTGCTTGTGCAGTCAAGTGAGCTGTCGAGTGACGTAAAATTTCTAATGCCTCTGGTGATTTGTTCGTAATAATTTCAATCGCACCATCTTGTTCGATCCCTGTTTTTGCATCGACTAACGCGCCATTGATTTTACCTGCTAATGTAGATTTTTTTAGACCAGGGCTAATTGAACCTGCAACGTCTAATGTAGATGTGCCTTTTGCAAATTCCTTTACTGCGCCATCTGGGAAAGTTAATTTAATCATTTCTGACATAATGTTGTCCTCCTTATTTTTGGCAAAATAAAAAGCACCATCCCTCGTAAAGGGACGATGCTGTATTTGCTCGTGGTGCCACCCTTCTTCCTTCTTCGCATATTACGAATAAGAAGCTCTCGGTCAGTTAACGTACTGAGAAACGTTGACGGATTTGCCCCATCACTGCTCCAAGGTAGTAAAGTAAAACACTTTGCTAGGAAGTTTGCAGCCAATGACTTCCCTCTCTTAAAGCTAGTTCGTTAAACTTGTTGTCCTTTTCAATGCATTTATTGTTTAATTACGTTAAAAGTATACGCTCGTTTTTAAGGAAATGCAACTATGAAGAAGAAAATATTTCACTATTTAAATTCTTCGATTTGTGCCATCCATTTGCACTGGAATTGTGACAGCTTTAATGCGTTCCATTAAACGTGCTGCTTTAACGACCTCAATATCACCGCGCTGCGATTGTGCCAAATGATGTTCTAACCCGCTATAATCAAAATTTGATGTAATGAATGTTGGTAGCTCTTCACTCATGCGGTAATGCATAATCGTTCCTAGGATTTCATCACGTGTCCATGCTGACATCGTTTCTGCTCCAATATCATCTAACATGAGTACTGGTGCTTTTTTGACATAATCGATTTTCTCATTTAATGAATTATCGCCAATGGCATTTTTCATTTCACGTAAAAATTCTGGTACGAATACGACAACAGTTTTCACTTTTAATGTTGCAAGCTCATTGGCAATTGCACCGAGAACAAAGGATTTACCAACACCAAATTTGCCATATAAGTAAAAGCCTTTTTTCGGTAGCTCTCCTGTACGTTTATATGTTGCGACAAACTCTGCTGCTTGATCAGCAATCGTTAAACGCGAATGATTGTCGATAGCTAAATCTTTTAATGTCGCCTTTAACACATCTTTTGGCATATGCATACTTGAAATCATATTAGCTACTTCACGGCGCTCATCTTCACGTAGCTTTTGCTCGCATGAAACATACGTAATATCAATAACATTGCGCGTAATGAATAACTTCGGAATATAACCTTTTAGTAAATTTGTACATTGATTCGTATTACCACAGCCGCAGCATGTTAAGGATTGCCCGGTGTACTCTAAAAGCTTTGGTAAACTAATTTCAACCATTTCCTTCGTTACTTGCTGTTCATGTTCGCGCAAAAATTCTTGAACTTTTGGGTGTTCAATCGTTTCACGACGGATCGCTTCAAAACGTTCTTCAAATGAGGGCATACGCTTTTTGATTTCATTTAATTGATTATTAATTGGTTCGATTGCTATTCACCTGCCCTATCAAGCTTTTGTAATATTTTTAAGCGCTCTGTTTCAAAATCGATTGCTCCGTCTTGTTGCTTATCTTGAGATGGTTCCTCATTACGCTTATAGAACCAATCTGGTACTTGCTCGTCACGGCCACCTTTTCGATTATTATAGGCTGGCTTTTTCGTTTGCGTTTGCTTTGGTTGCGTACTTTCTTGTTTCCACTGCGAATACTTATCACGCTCTTGTCGTGCTAATTCCATCGCTTCTTTCGCCGTTTTTAACTGTTTGCGATTCCAGTGGTCCGCAATTTTTTCAACGTAAGCTTTAGGTAACTTCATGTCTGTTGATAGCATAACGTATTCTAATAAAACGTTTACAACCCCAACGGACATTCCATATTTCACGACTAAATCTTCAGCAAGCTGTATCGAAGAGGGGATCGGTTCTTTGCCGTTGTTTATATCACGTAAAACTTGAACTGGTGCCGTTGTTTCTAAATATTGCAGTAGTTCTTGCTCTTTTGATAAATTTTCATCAATAGCTACTTCCGTTTGTTTTTCAAAAGCTTTCGTTAACACTGGCGCATCTGTTGACACTGTCAGTTTATAAAAATCTGCTGCTGCTCGTTTTAAACGATCTGTCGTCAACTTATTGTGCTCATCTAATGCGGTGATGACCACTTTTTGCATATGAAGCGGTGATAAATTGTATAAAAATGCAAGTTTAGCAATTGTATCTCGTGCCTCAAGCGTTAATGCGGCACTTGGAATTAATTGCTCCGATAGGCCCGCCTGTAATAATTTAAAATCAAATTGCTCATAGTAAAATGGATAAGCCCCACTTGTCGTTTGATTTATCTCTAAATCGTCCATAGGTAAACTTTGACTGATCGGGCGATACACATCAGTAAATGTGCGCGTCACCTCTTCAAATTGGGCCTTATTTGGCATTGTTAAAAAGCGCTGACGTAGTTTACGATAAGCCCCTTCTCCGATCTTACTAAATAAAAACATCGATAAAAGCGGATCTTTAAAAAAACTTGCCGCATCAAGTGGGCGCACTAATTCATAGAGAAAATGGCGACCATCCGCGACGTCTTTACGCCATGTACGAAGGAGACCGATTGCTTCTAGCGCTACACGCGCTTCAAATACTTGCTTAAGTGGTAGTGATAACACTTGCATTAAATAATAATGGTTCATCACCTGCACACTATGGCTTTCTGCTTCTGCCCACAACGTTAAATACAAACTAATAGGTGGGGGCCCAATTAACGGCTGATAAAATAATGTTAATAATTGACGTTCATTTGATGAAAGTGCGTGAGGGAGCGTAATTTCAAAATGATCCGTAGGCTGTAATTCTTTGAAGTGAACCATTTTCGTCCCTCCCTTTATTATTTCGCATTCGATTGACGAGTCATAATTTCTTTTAGTTCATCGATAAATACCGTAATGTCTTTGAATTGGCGGTAAACGGATGCAAAGCGAACGTAGGCAACTTCATCGACTTTTGATAGGCGGTCCATTACCATTTCTCCCACATCTTCAGAGCGGACTTCAGCATTCCCTAAATGGCGAAGCTCTTTTTCGATTCCAAGTACGAGATCTTCTAGCTGCTCTAATGAAACAGGACGCTTTTCGCATGCGCGAATTAAACCACGCAATACTTTTTCACGGCTAAATTCTTCGCGTGAGCCTTCTTTTTTCACAACAATTAATGGTGTTTCTTCTATTTTTTCGAATGTCGTAAAACGAAAACTGCATGATTCGCATTCACGACGTCTACGAATTTCTTTATTATCATCAACAGGTCTTGAATCAACAACACGTGTGCCGTTGTATTGACAAGCTGGACATCTCATAGTTTTTTCTCCTAAGTCGTTTAATTAATATCTTTATTATATCAAAAAGCACGCAATGGAAATAGTGATTCCTACGCGTCTATATTGTATTCAAAATGAATGCTTTAAAATTATATAGTGTTCATAGAATATAAACAATCAAAAAAAGCTTTTTGTAGAAACAAGTCGTTCTACAAAAAGCTTAGAAGTTTACAAATTAAGCGTTTACTACTGCTAATTCGTTTGCAATTTTCGTTGCTAAGTCTACTACGCGAGCTGAGTAACCCCACTCGTTGTCGTACCAAGCGATTACTTTTACTTTACGGTCACCTAAAACGATTGTTGATAAACCATCAACAGTAGATGAGAATGTTGTAGTGTTGTAATCTGAAGATACTAATGGCTCTAAGTTGAAGTTTAAAATACCGTTCATTTTGCCGTCAGCAGCCGCTTTAAATGCAGCATTTACTTCTTCTACTGTTACATCACGATCTAAATCAACAACTAAGTCCACTAACGAAACGTTTGGTGTTGGTACACGTAATGCCATGCCGTGAATTTTGCCATCTAATTCTGGTAACACTAAGCGTAAAGCTTTTGCTGCACCAGTTGAAGTTGGGATAATTGACGAAGCACAGTTACGCGCACGACGTAAGTCTTTATGCGGGTTGTCAATGTTGTTTTGATCATTTGTGTAAGCGTGAACTGTCGTCATTAAACCGTTTACGATACCAAACTCATCGTTTAATACTTTCACTACTGGAGCTAAACAGTTTGTTGTACAAGATGCATTTGAAATAACTTCATGTTTAGATAAATCTAATTTGTCGTCATTTACACCTAATACTACTGTAATATCTTCATTTTTACCTGGAGCAGTTAAAATAACTTTTTTCGCACCAGCTTCTAAATGCATTGCTGCTTTCGCACGGTCATTAAATTTACCAGTTGCTTCAATTACGATATCTACGCCCATTTCAGCCCATGGTAATTTTAATGGATCGCGTTCGCTTACTAATTCAACGCGTTTGCCGTTTACGATTAAAGCACCTTCGATTGCTTCGACAGTACCTGGGAATACGCCGTGATTTGTGTCATACTTAATTAAATGTGCTAACGTTTCAGATGGGTAGCTCGCGTTTACCGCTACAATATTTACGTCACCGCGCATCATTGCTTGGCGGAACACCATACGACCAATACGGCCGAAACCATTAATTGCAATAGAAACTGTCATATTTTTTAAATCCTCCTAAAAGTACATTTCATTCGTTTTCTTTATTCGTTGATTAGTATAACACATATTTCAAAAAGGTGAACACATTTTACGCACATTCATAAAGTTGTTATATTCTGATAATAATACCTCCGCATCATTCCTGTTCCTGAATATTTCGATGTACATATTTTCGTGCAATCGTAGTTTTTAAAATGAATATTTCCCCATCCTCTCCTTATTTTTATATTGGTGTTATTTCAATAACCTTCGCATCATTCATCGTAATTGTTTTACTATATTTTTCGCCATTTGCAACATTATAATTCCCTAGTTTTTTTTGTTATTATAAGCTTGACCTTAATAAAAATCAGAATGTAATCATGTTACGATTCATTTATCCATACTATTTTTCATAACATGATGGCAAATCGTTTTATTTTGGGGCATGTACATAGAAGTCTTTCCTATTTTGCGAAAAAGCCTTTTGTAATCTTGGTTGAATTCGTTTCTTTTTCTGTTCTGTAATGCCTTTTCGAAATAACTTCAATACGACCGCTTGCCATTGATTTCTTAATATCATAAATGGTGAAAAATCACATCCATCCACCTTTTTTGTCATGCCAGCCATAGTTTCAAGCATATGTATCTGTTGATTTAAGTTACTCTTGAGCCAACTGTGTTATACCAAGAAAATTCCTGGTGTGACTTTTACTTTCTTTTGATTGTTGAATTCTAATCAAAGAAGATTCGTTTTAGTTATTTTGATCCACAAATTGTAACACCCACAATCCGGAGATTGTGGGTGTTACAATTTATTTACTTTCTTATTTTTTAAATATCCTAGTCCTAATTATTTCAAATAATCCACCATTATTTGTACGATCAGTAGCACGGTCACTACCCTTAGGAGCGGTTTAATATGTTTTGATTTTAACTTCCTCGCCAAACGTAATCCTAACTGGGCACCTACAATTGCCCCAATCATCAATGCAATGGTAAGTGACCAAATGATTTTACCTGTTGAGATATACGTAATGGATGCCCCAAAGCAACTTGCGAAAACACCAATTCTAGCTAAACCCACCGCTCGGATATACGCTATTTTTTGGCTAGCATACAAATACATTGCAAGCGTGCTGCTCCCAGGTCCAAACATCCCGTCATACATACCAATTCCGAGTAAGGCTGTACCTATTTTTTTATTCACATGTAACGGCTCTGTCCCATCAAAGTTCCCGTTACCCATGAAAGATGTAACGAATGCAAAGCTAAGTAATATTATTGCAATGACCGTCAGAACTTCCCCACTTAAAAAGGAGGCAATTAGTCCACCTAAAATCCCACCCCCTAAGCAAAATGCGATGACAGCCAGCGCCTCTTTACCCGTAACTTCTTTCTGTTTAAAAATAACGAGAAAACTAGATAACGAACTAACTGTATTAGACACTTTATTTGCTCCAATTGCTGAATGCACGGGCAAGCCCATGAGAAGCATTGTTGGTAAGCTGATAAGTCCTCCGCCTCCCACTAGTGTTCCAACTACATTACCAACGACCCCGACAATAAAAAAGAGGAGAAATTCCATAAAAGAGCCTTCTTTCCATTCGTACTAAATGTAAATTAAGCATACCTTTCCATAACTGATAAGTAAATTTAATATTTTTTATCGTCGCTCATAAGAAATATTCATCCTAAAAGTATTCGAATAAAAGGTGAATCAGGAAATGAATCCCTCAACTGAAATTATTTCTTATGCTGAACATCTCTCTTAACTTTGGCATTAAGGGGCATGTTTTAACCGTCATATGCTACGATCCGATTCGACTCTATCGCAGGTCGCCGCATAAACGTCCAATATATCGTAGTTGTTCTTCAATATTCCCCTTTTGTTTAGGCCATGTACATAGAAGTCTTTTCCCATTATTTTGGTAGGCTGCTTGGAATCGAGACTTCACTTGTTTTTTCTCTCGCGCATTAAAATTCTTCCTGAACAATTTTAAGACAACTGTCTACCATCGCTTACTTTGAAACCATTGACGATCTTTCCACACCTCTTAAACTTTATTCCTTCTTTTATCGCGATCGGCCTTACCTTTTTTCTATATTTCTTTAGAAATCACTCCGAATGACTATATCTATCAAAAAATATACGTTTAAAATATTCGTCTCCATGAAAAGTAAAATGCCATGAACACTAGGTTCATGGCACACTAAATTTATAAATTTTCTACTTTGTTGAAAAACTTCTTCAATCAGGGCATTCCGTTATTTCAACACATTCCACTCATATAAAATCGATTGTAACTGAATGGCTGTATCTTCCAGTGTACCATTATTATGAATCACAGCATCTGCTAGCTGCTCTTTTTCTTTTACAGGAATTTGAGTAGCGATACGCGCGCGTGCCTCGTCTTCTGTAAAGCCGTTACGCGCCATTAAACGCTGTAATTGCACTTCTTCCTCGACTGAAACAACGATAATTTTCTCTACAAAATGCTCGAGCTTGCTTTCAAACAGCAATGGAATATCCATAAAAATGTTTTTTTCACCATATGACATAAATTCATCGCGCTGGCGCAGCATTTCCTCACGAATGGCAGGGTGAATAATACCGTTTAACGTTTGACGCATGTCGCCGTTATGAAAAATAATGCTCCCTACCTTTGCACGGTCCATTGAACCATCAACTGCAATCACTTCTTCTCCAAAGGCTTCCGCGATTTTTTTTATTGTGGGGGTGCCTGGCTCTACTACCTGACGTGCAATCAAATCCGCATCCACTATTGGTAATTTATAAGATTGAATCATTTTTGCGACAGTGCTTTTTCCACTCGCAATACTTCCTGTTAATCCAATAATCACAGCAATTTCCCCCTTTTACTTTTGGCATTGCGGACAATAGGTTGATGTTCTACCCGCAATGACCATTGATTCTGTAGTTGTTCCGCATGCTAAACACTCTTTTTTTCCATACATTTTCAAGCGGTGCTGCATTGTACCCGCGCCACCATTAATACTGCGGTAATCCGAAATTGTTGAGCCGCCTGAGTCAATGCTCTCCTGCAATACCTCACAAATCACCTGAAACAGCTCGATTTTTTGTGTATGGCTTACTTCACTTGCTGGTTTTGCAGGGTAAATACTCATTTTGAATAAGGATTCTGTTGCATAAATATTACCGCAGCCCGAAATGACCTGACCATCCATAATAACTTCTTTAATCGCCTTTTTTGCAAAGCGCGGTTTATCACTTTGCATTAAGAAAAAGTCGCACGCTTCCGCATCAAACGGCTCAGGGGCCATTTTTAAGAGCGGTGCATGGTCAGCTATTTCTTTAATAAAGCGCAGCTCACCAAAGCGGCGAATGTCTGAAAAAACAAGTAACTCACCGCTCGTTAATGTGAAAATAGCATGAATATGTTTACGGAATTTTTCTTCAGTAATTTCAAGAACATCGTTTACGACAAACCATGCACCTGTCATTCCTAAATGATTGACTAACATAAAGCTTTCTTCATTTTTCACTAAGTGAAAGAAAATATATTTGGAGCGACGTTGTAAGCGGTCAATCGTCATTCCTTGTAACATTCTTTCAAATTGTTCAGGCGCTGAGCTTTTAACAATTGCTTGTTTCCCAGCCTCATGAGAAGCATAAACGGTTTCTGAAAGTGTAACACTTGCGATTGTTTTACCTTCAACAATTGGCCGTAAATCGCGAACTAATCCTTCGACTTCTGGTAATTCTGGCATTACACTTACTCCTTATTTCGCGTCATACCAAGTAGCACCATGTGAATAATCCACCTTAAGCGGTACAAGTAGCTCAATCGCATGCTCCATTACTTCTGGTACGATACGCTCTAAAATTTCGATTTCTTCTTTTGGTGCTTCGAAAATTAATTCATCATGCACTTGTAGTAATAATTTTGCTTGTAAGCC
Source organism: Solibacillus palustris (assembly GCF_022549215.1). Lineage (GTDB taxonomy): Bacteria > Bacillota > Bacilli > Bacillales_A > Planococcaceae > Solibacillus > Solibacillus daqui. The sequence continues at coordinate 270,136 of NZ_JAKZFC010000003.1, forward strand.
TTCCTGTTGTAGGCGTGAATCCATATCAATCATCGCTTTTTTAATAATATCGGCTGCACTACCTTGAATCGGTGTATTCATTGCCGTACGCTCAGCAAAGCTTCGTAAATTGAAGTTCGAGCTTGTGATGTCTGGTAAATAGCGACGGCGATTTAAAATCGTTGTCACATAGCCCATTTTCTTCGCATCTTCAACAATTGAATCCATATAGTTTTTTACACCTGGGAAGCTTTGTAAATAGTTTTCAATAAACGTCGCTGCTTCTTTACGTGTAATATCTAAGTTTTGCGATAAGCCGTAATCACTAATGCCGTATACAATACCAAAGTTTACCGCTTTTGCTGTACGACGCATATTGCTTGTTACTTCATCTGCTTCAACACCAAACACGTCCATCGCAGTACGTGTGTGAATATCCATTCCTTGCTTAAATGCTTCAACGAGTGCTTCGTCCCCGCACATATGGGCTAATACACGTAATTCGATTTGAGAATAATCGGACGCAAATAATACCCAGTCCTTTTTCGACGGCACGAATGCTTGGCGGATTTTTCGCCCTTCTTCCAAACGAATCGGAATGTTTTGTAAGTTCGGATCTGTTGAACTTAAGCGCCCTGTTGCCGTAAGTGCTTGTTGGAAGCGTGTGTGTACTTTTGAATCGTCACAGTGCACCTCTTTTGTTAAACCTTCAATATAGGTTGACTGTAATTTTGCTAACGTACGGTACTGTAAAATATGCTTTACAATATCATGCTCAGATTGTAATTTTTCCAGTACATCGGCCGCTGTTGAATAACCTGTTTTTGTCTTTTTAATAACTGGTAAACCAAGCTTATCAAATAAAATAACACCTAATTGCTTTGGTGAATTGATGTTGAATGTTTCACCGGCAAGGTCATAAATCGTTTGCTCAATGACATCTAGTTTCGCTTTCAATTCACCGCCCATTTGCTCAAGTGTATCTACGTTTACCGTAATCCCTTCGCTTTCCATTCGCCCTAAAATATGTGCAAGTGGCAGCTCTAGCTCTTTATATAATTCAAATTGTTCGTTTTGTTGTAGCTTCGTTTCTAATACCGGCTGCAATTTCCAAACTGCAACTGCTTTACGGCTTACATGCTCGGCTAGCGCTTCAGCTGTTGGTAATGCCCATTTTGCACCTTTACCATATACGATTTCGTTCGCCTGAACATCTGTATAGCCAAATTCCTTTGCTAACGTTGCCACATCATCCCCTGAAATCGACGGCTTTAAAATGTATGAGGCAAGGAGTAAATCAAACTCGACACCTCTTAATGCAATATTTAAACGCTGTAGCATCGCTTGTGCCGCTTTACTATCGGCAATATATTTTTTCTTTGATTCATCTTCTAACCATGATTTTAACGCTTCATTGTTGAACACATCTTCCATTGTAGTGAAATACGTTTTTTCACCATCGGATAGTGCAATTCCAAATGCTTGGCAACTATGATAATGCTCATTTTCAAGCTCTAAATGCAACGCCATCGTGTCTTTTAACATATCTGTTGTAATAGTCTCTACGGTAGTAAATTCCACTAGTGCCTGTTCTGTATCTTCAACTTCAAAATTACTTTTTTCGATTAAAGATTTAAAGCCAAGCTCTTTCCAAACATCCAGCAACGCTTCTTCGTTCGGACCTTGATATGCTAAATCTTCTAAACCAATTGTGATTGGTGCTTCCGTATAAATCGTCGCTAATTTTTTCGATAAATGTGCCAGTTCTTCATTTTCAACAAGCTTTTCCTTCATTTTAGAAGCCTTCATAGAATCCATTGCTTCGTATAAGTTTTCGATTGTGCCATGTTCTTTTAGTAGCTTAATTGCTGTTTTTTCGCCAACACCTGGAACACCTGGGATATTATCCGATTGATCGCCCATTAACCCCTTCATATCGATAATTTGAATTGGGGTTAAGCCATATTTTTCTTCGATATGTGCAGGTGTATATTTTTCGATATCGGTAATCCCTTTTTTCGTAATGTACACTGTCACATCATCATTCGCTAATTGCGTTAAGTCTTTATCACCCGAAACAACAATGACTTCCGTTCCCTGTGCTGCAGCTTGTTTTGCTAAAGTCCCGATAATATCATCTGCCTCATACAGTTCTAACTCATAGCGTTTAATATTAAAAGCATCGATTAATTTGCGAATGTACGGGAATTGCTCTGATAATTCAGGTGGTGTTTTTTGACGACCACCTTTATATTCGCCAAATGATTCGTGACGGAATGTCGTTTTGCCCGCATCAAAAGCGACTAACATTTGTGTTGGATTTTCTTCACCAAGTATTTTTTGTAACATTGTCGTAAAACCATATGTCGCATTCGTATGAATACCGCTATCATTCGTTAATAATGGCAGAGCAAAAAATGCGCGGTAAGCTAAGCTGTTGCCGTCTAATAAAAGTAGTTTTTGTTTTGTCATTCGTTTTCCTCCATTTAAATCAATTTCGCCTCGGCGTAATTGCTTCCGTATTCGGCTTTGCGCTTGAGCAAAGGACTCCTTACCGAATTCGTGATATCCGCCGGAGGCATTAACTTCTTTATGCGAGTGCTTGAACACCGGCTAAAAGAGGTTAATGTACGATTATATGTTCTCTTTCTACTTTACCGATTGTTCACATGAATTACCAACATTTAATAGTCATTTGCAACGTTTTTTCTCATAAAAACAAAAAAGCCCCTAATCTAGGAGCTTTCCATTATTTCAATTTCTTAAATTTAACTTGTTCAACTGTATCACGTTTTTCAACATAAAAAATCTCTTCAAAAATAACCGTTAATAAAAACGCATTTAAAAATGGAATAATTAAATACATCGGCATGCCCGCTAAATCATATGGCATTAAGCCGCGTGCAAAAACTTCCACAAAACCAATTTGTGTGAAGTAAAAAATCATCCCCACCCCTACTTGCCAAATGGGACGCTTATCTTTGCGTTTTTCAAACCAAAGCACCTTTTTGAATGAATTTCGCACATCTTCTGCAATAAACAAACTTAATATAAAAATGACAATAAATAATACAGGTATATGATAAATTTCAGCTTTCATAAACTGAAGATTCGATTGGAAAAATAAAGCGGTAACAGAAGTTGCCATAATAAAAGCAATTAATGTGTTTTGAATTGTTCTACTCATGCGCAATTCTCCTTTTCTATTAACTAATTCATATTATAACAGCAAAATAATATGAACCAGTAGTATTTTTAGAAGAATTCATGAAGGTAATTAAACCCAAAAAAAGAAACGTACATCATTTGCATGTACGCTCCCTAAAAAATTATTGTAATTGTCCTGAAAGTAATTTTGCATATGGTGAGTTGGCTGGAATAATAATAACTGTTTCATCACCAATCGTTTTCTTATATGATTCTAAAGTTCTAAATAAGCTGTAGAACTCTGGATCTTTTGAATAAGCATTATTATATATTTCAGCGGCTTGCGCTTCACCCTCTGCACGAATAACCGCGGCATCTTTATTTGCTGTCGCTAAAATGACTTGCACTTCCTGATCGGTTTTTGCTTCTTGGCTGCGTTTTTCAGCATCCCCCTCAGATAAGTACTTTTGTGCAATCGATTGACGCTCTGAAACCATACGTGTATAAACAGATTGCTCATTTTCCTGTGGTAAATCAGTACGGCGAATACGCACATCGACTACTTCAATTCCTAAATTAGCTTCTGTAATCAGTTCATTTACACGCTCTGTTACACGGTCATTAATATTGCCACGCTTTGAGTTTTCATCATCAATGATATCATCATAAATCGTTTGACCGAATTCTGTACGCAGCGCCGAGTAAATATACTCTTCCATACGACTTTCTGCATTCAGCAATTGACCTGCGTTTGAAATTAACGCTTTCGGGTCTGTCACACGCCAAATTGTATAGTTATCAATAATAATACGCTTTTTGTCCCCCGTACTAATTTCTTCTTCTGTCATATCATGCGTCATTAAATTACGAGGTAACGTCGTAATACTTTGAATGAATGGGACTTTTATGTGCAGACCAGGTTCAGTTTCATATTTGATTACTTCACCAAATTGGCGAATAACTTTATACTCATTTTCCTTCACGACATAAAGATTGGCAAAGACAATGGCTAGTACTGCAAATACAGCGGTAATAATTGCAGCAGATGCACCCCATTGCTTCATATTCACAGGTTTTTTATCTTTATTAATTTTATTCGGAGCTTTTTTAGACTTTTTCTCAAACGCTGTTTCTCCATCATTTGTTTCGGTCTTTGGTACTTCGTGAACTGTTTTTTGTTGTTTTTTATTGCCAAATAATTTTTTTACAAACACATCTAAATCGCCATCAAAATTATTTTTATCATTACTCATTAGTTCGAACCTCCTTCTTTCTTCGTTTCAGTAGAAGTATTCGTTTGTGTTGGTTGTAATGGTAAATACTTTAATGTACTACTACCATCGTCATTCATAATATAAATTTGTGCATTCGGTAATACTGCCTCTAATGTTTCAATCATTAAACGTTCACGTGTAATCTCTTTATTTAAGCGATATTCTTCATAAAGCTGATTGAATAGGGCTACTTCCCCTTTTGCCTGCTCGATACGGGCCGTTTTTTCCCCTTCTGCTTTCGATAAAATAGCCTTCATTTCCCCAGCTGCTTCACTTGTACGTTGGTTGTTATATTTAATCGCTTCGTTGATTTTTGTGCTCTTCATTTCACGCGCATCCGTTACAGCAGTGAAAGAGGCACGTACTTCTTCATTCGGCACATCAACATCCTGTAGCTTGACGCCGACAACGCTAATCCCAATATCATACTTTTCGAGTAACGACACTAATAAATCACGCGTTTTTGCCTCGATTTCTGCTTTTCCGTCTGTTAAGGCATCATCAATCGTAGAGCTACCAATAATTGAACGAATCGCGCTTGAAGTGGCACTATGTAAAATTGTACGTGGATCAGCAGAATTAAATAGATATTTCTTAGGATCTACAATGCGCCATTGTACGACCAGGTCTGTTAATACAATGTATTCGTCACCTGTAATCATTTTTGTTTCTTCATCAAACGCTTCTAATTCGCCATCTGAATTTTGCTTATAACCAAATTGTAGACTGTATGTTTCTTTTGATAAAATTTCTACCGTTTGAATCGGCCAAGGTAATTTAAAATGCAACCCTGAATCTTGAATGGTTTCATCGGCTTGCCCGAACGTAATTACAACAGCTTGTTCGGATTCATCTACCGTATACCACGATGTCGTTACAGCAACGATTGCGATAATAGCAAATAATATAAGTCCAATCCATAATAATGTTCGCTTAACACTCATCGTTAAAAACCTCCTAATCTTTTTTTATTCAAATAGTTTTACGGACGAAACAAGCTTAAAGTTTCAATATTTTTCATAAAAATTAAATTTAGGTAAAAATAGAAAATACATCAGTACAAATGATGTCAATATTAATCCAATCAAAAAACCGTCCTCTATAAATAGAGAACGGTAGTTTGGAGTACGTATTCATCAACTAATGTATTACTTTTGAAACGGGGGTTTCTAATACAAAGAATAGCACCCGAATATAAAGTATTTATATCAGTATTGTAAAAGAATTGTTAAGCTTATTTTTTCAATGGTAAGTAGACCTTCATACTCGTTCCTTTTCCGACTTCACTCGTTACTTGAATTTTCCCTTGATGCGCTTCGATTAAATGCTTTACAATCGACAAGCCTAGCCCTGTACCCCCAGAATTTCGACTGCGGGCACGATCTACACGGTAAAAACGTTCAAAAATCCGAGAAATTTCTGCCTTTTCAATGCCTAGCCCTTCGTCTTTTACTTCAAAGATTCCGTAATCATTATTGGTACTAATTCGCAATTTGACTGTTGTTTCTTCTTTTGAATAAGCGATTGCATTGTTAATTAGATTTGTAAAAATTTGCATTAGGCGATTGACGTCACCTAAAATGACGGCATCTTGTTCGATATCTACATCAAATTGCATATGCTTACTTTCAAGCTGTGCACTTGTTAAATCAACGACGCGTACTAAAATATCTTGTAATTTTGTTGGCATAATGTCTAATGTAAAGCCGTGCCGCTCGATTTTCGATAGTTCTAGTAAATCATGTACTAGCACTTCAATACGGTTACTTTCATCATGAATAATTGTCAAAAAAGATAGCAGCATTTGTTCATCTTTAAATGCTCCATCAAGAAGTGTTTCTGAGAATCCTTTAATCGACGTAATAGGTGTTCTTAATTCATGGGATACATTCGCGACAAAATCTTTTCGAATTTGTTCAAGTCGTACAATCTCACTAATATCATGCATTACAATAACAACCCCAAGCCATCGCCCATGTTCTCCAACTACCGGTGCACCATAAACTTGTTCATTATATTCTTCTTCCGCAATTTCCAAAACAAGCTGCTGACGGTAAGGCATTTCCGTTAAAAATACATGGTCAATAAACTTCTCTAACTGCTTTGGTAAACCTAGCGACATAAAGCTTTTACCGATTAATTGTTCAGTTGGTAATTCAAAAAGCTTTTGGAAATTTTTATTGACGATTGAAATATTCCCTTCGCGGTCAATCATCATAAGCGCACTCCCCATATTTTCAATCAACGTTTTTAGACGTTCCTCTTCAATCATACGGGTTTTTGTAATGTCTTGTAGATTACGCGCTAAAATATTGATGGAATTACGAAGCTCCACTACTGTTCGAGGGCCATTCGCAAAGGCACGGGCGCGATAGTTTCCCTTTGAAAGTTCAATCGCTGTTTTCGTAATATTGACAATCGGCGTAATAAAGTTTGCAGCCACTCGATGCGCCATCAACGCCATTATAATAAGCCCTATCAGAAGCAACGTTGCCACAGAAATATAGAGCTTCACTTTTAATGTGTTAAAGTCAGTCGAATACATATCCATTGTATAAGTCTCTAATAATGCTTGCTTTTGAGAGTCAGTTAACACAATTTGTTCATCCGCTATTAATTGTTCCACTTGAGCAACATTGGTATCTTTTGCAATCGTATAATATTCATCTGCAAAAAAAGGAAAAAGCTGTCCTATGAACAACCCTAGAACAGCTAATCCTAACCCAATGACAAAAATAAACGAATAAAATAAACGGTTCTTCATGATATTCATTATTTTTTTGGCTCCTCAAATTTATAGCCCAGCCCGCGAATTGTTTTAATATACAATGGCTTACGGCTATTTTCTTCAATTTTATCGCGCAAATGACTAATGTGAACGTCCACGATTCGTGTATCACCAGCAAAATCATAATTCCATACCGCGCTTAATAATTGATCGCGCGTTAATACGCGGTTTTTATTTTCTAATAAATACACTAAAAGCTCAAATTCTTTCGGTGTAAATTCTAATGATTCTTCATTAATAAATGCTTCAAAACGTTCTGGATATACTTTTAAATTTCCAAACGAATAAATAATTTCACTCGATTCTGCTACTTCTTCAACAATTGGGCCAGAGAAACGACGTAATACAGCTTTTACACGTGCAATCACTTCACGCGGGCTAAACGGTTTTGTCATATAATCATCCGCACCGAGCTCTAAACCTAACACTTTATCAAACTCATCATCACGTGCTGTTAACATAATAATCGGTACGTTAATACGAAGGCGGCGTAATTCTTTACAAACTTCTACGCCATCAAGCTTAGGTAACATTAAGTCTAATAACATTAAATCCGGTGTATTTTCTACAGCTGCATCAAGTCCTGCTTGACCATCATGCGCAAGCAAAACTACAAAGCCAGCTTGTTCTAAGTTATATTTCAATAGTGTTGCAATTGGCATTTCATCTTCTACCACTAAAACCGTTTTCGTCATATTTAAATCCTCCAAGATTGATTTGAAACCCCCATCTCAAATCAATGACTTCATTTGTCTGGTAGTAAAACTATTCTTTGAAATACGGTATATCAAAGTGTCCCTTTCATAGTAACAACTTTTTTGGAAAAGTACAATTGTTGAAATGCATGTAATTTTCCTTTCCATAAGAAAAACACCATTTCACGATAAAATGGTGTTTCGTGTATAACTAGCTTAAACTAATGCCTTCATAACATCCTTAACTGCATTTGCAGAGTTGTCTAATGCCTGTTTTTCATCTGCTGTAAGTTCTAGTTCGTATATTTTTTCAATTCCATTTGCACCAAGTAATGCTGGTACACCAAGGTAAATTTCTTCATAGCCATACTCGCCTTCAAGGTATGCGATTGATGGTAAAATACGTTTTTGATCTTTTAAAATTGCCTCAGCCATTTCGACCATTGCTGCAGCTGGTGCATAATATGCTGAACCGTTGCCAAGTAAGCTGACGATTTCACCGCCTCCAACTCGTGTACGTTGCACGATTTCTGCTAAACGTTCTGCGGCAATTAAGCTTTCTAATGGTACACCACCAATTGTAGCAAGTCGTGTTAAGGGCACCATTGTGTCACCATGCCCACCTAAAACTAGCGCAGAAATATCTTTCACAGATACGTTTAATTCTTCTGCAATAAATGAACGGAAGCGCGCCGTATCAAGTACCCCAGACTGACCAATAACACGGTTTTTCGGGAAGCCCGATTCTATAAACACAGTATACGTCATCGCATCTACTGGATTTGTTAATACGATGATAATTGCATTTGGTGATGTTCGTGCGATTTCTTTGGCAACTGTTTTCATAACACCTTGGTTGATTTGTACTAAATCGTCACGACTCATACCTGGTTTACGTGCGACACCTGCTGTAATTAATACGATATCTGAATCCGCGATATCATCATAGTTTGACGTTCCTTTTACGTAAGAATCAAAGCCTTGAACAGGCGCTGTTTCCCACATATCTAACGCTTTACCTTTCGTCGGGTTTTCTACTGCTGGTAAATCTAAAATGACAACATCGCCTAATTCTTTTTGCGCTGCGATGAATGCTGCTGTTGCACCTGTGTAGCCACTACCAATTACTGCGATCTTTTTACGTTTTAATACCATAATAAACGCTCCTTTTTAATAGCTAGTGTAAGGTAACTAATTTTTAGTGGATAAGAAAGTATAGCTTTTTAATAAAATCCACATAGGAAAAGGGAGAAAACGCGAAGTCTCTCCCTTTTGTAGTTACTATTTATTTTGAAACGAATTCTTATTAAAGTCAATCATTGCCTATAAAATGATTTATTATGTTCACAATATTATTTAAAACTAAATAATTTGTTAAACATTTCACATAAAATGGCAAAAAATAAGTTTTAATTAGAAGTTTTCGATTAATTTAGTAGCGAATTCAGAACATTTAACTTCTGTAGCGCCATCCATTAAACGTGCGAAGTCATAAGTTACGTATTTAGAAGAGATTGTTTTCTCAACTGAAGCAGTAATCATGTCTGCAGCTTCTTGCCATCCTAAGTGCTCAAGCATTAATACGCCTGATAATAATACAGAAGATGGGTTTACTTTATCTTGACCAGCATATTTAGGAGCAGTACCGTGAGTAGCTTCGAAAATAGCGTGTCCAGTTAAGTAGTTGATGTTAGCACCTGGAGCGATACCGATACCACCAACTTGTGCAGCTAATGCGTCAGAGATGTAGTCACCGTTTAAGTTCATTGTAGCAACAACGTCGAACTCGTTTGGACGAGTTAAGATTTGTTGTAAGAAGATATCAGCGATTGAATCTTTAACTAAGATTTTACCAGCAGCTAATGCAGCAGATTGTGCTTCGTTAGCAGCAGCTTCACCTTTTTCAGCTTTGATTGCATCGTATTGGTTCCAAGTGAATACTTTGTCGCCGAATTCAGCTTCAGCTACATCGTAACCCCATTGTTTGAATCCACCTTCAGTGAATTTCATGATGTTACCTTTGTGTACTAAAGTAACAGATGGTTTGTTGTGAGAGATTGCGTACTCGATCGCAGAACGTACTAAACGCTCAGTACCTTCTTTAGATACAGGTTTGATACCTAAACCAGAAGTTTCTGGGAAGCGGATTTTGTTAACGCCTAATTCAGTTTGTAAGAAATTTAATAATTTCTTTTGCTCATCAGAACCAGCTTTGTACTCAATACCAGCATAGATATCTTCAGTGTTTTCACGGAAGATTACCATTTCTACGTCTTCTGGACGTTTAACTGGAGAAGGTACACCGTCAAAGTGACGTACTGGACGTAAGCATACGTATAAGTCTAACTCTTGACGTAAAGCTACGTTAAGTGAACGGATACCGCCACCGATTGGAGTTGTTAAAGGACCTTTGATAGCGATTAAGTATTCATTAATTTTTTCTAAAGTTTCTGCAGGTAACCATTCACCAGTTTGGTTGAATGCTTTTTCACCAGCTAAAACTTCTAACCATTCGATTTTCTTTTCGCCGTTATAAGCTTTTTCTACTGCTGCGTCGATAACGCGAGAAGCTGCTGCCCAGATATCTGGACCGATACCGTCACCCTCGATGAATGGGATTACTGGATTGTTTGGAACGTTTAGTTTACCGTTTTCAACTACGATTTTGTTAGTCATTGGAAATTGCCTCCTAATAATCATAAATCTAGGACTGTGTCAATTCACAGCCCTAGATATTTTAACATACTTTTTTGCTTAGCGCTCGTTAATTGGAACGTATTTTTGCATATCTGGACCAACATATTCCGCACGTGGACGGATTAAGCGGTTATTTGCATATTGTTCTAAGATGTGCGCTACCCAACCTGAAGTACGAGATACTGCAAAGATTGGTGTGAATAAGTCATGCTCGATACCTAAAGAATCATATACTGATGCTGAGAAGAAGTCTACGTTTGCAGGTAATTTCTTTTGCTCAACGATCATGTCATGAATTTTTACTGACATTTCGTATAATTCTGGTTTACCAGTTAACTTAGTTAACTTTTCAGACATTACGCGTAAGTGAGGTGCACGTGGGTCTCCTCCACGGTAAACGCGGTGACCGAAGCCCATGATTTTTTCTTTGTTGTCTAGCTTGTTTTGTACCCAAGCTTCAACGTTATCTAACGAACCGATTTCAGTTAACATTTTCATAACTTGTTCGTTTGCACCACCGTGTAATGGACCTTTTAAAGCGCCGATAGCTGAAGTTACACCAGAATATACATCTGATAATGTAGCTACACATACACGAGCTGTGAATGTAGAAGCATTTAATTCATGGTCAGCATGTAAAATTAACGCTTTGTCGAATGCTTCGATTTCGATTGCTGCAGGCTCTTCACCTTTTAGCATATATAAGAAGTTTGCTGCATAACCTAATTCAGGTTTTGGAGCTACTGGTTCTTTACCTTGACGTACACGTGCAAAAGTAGTTACTACTGTACCGATTTTCGCTTGTAAACGAATCGCTTTACGGTAGTTAGCTTCTGTTTCCATAACGTCTGCTTCTTCGTCAAATGCACCTAACATTGATACAGCTGTACGTAATGCAGCCATTGGGTGTACTGTGTTTAATGGCATAGATTTAAATAAATCTGTAATTGCCGCAGGGATTTCCATGTTTGCTGCTAATTCAGCTTTTAAGTTAGCTAATTCTTCAGCGTTTGGTAAACGTGTGTTCCATAATAAAAATACTACTTCTTCAAATGTTGCGTTGTTAGTTAGGTCGTCGATGCCATACCCTACGTATGTAAGTGTATCATCGATAATTGAAGAAATTTTCGATTCTGCTGCTACGATACCTTCTAAACCTTTAGTTGCTGACATAAAAAATCGCTCCTTCACTTAATAAAATAGTTTTGTAAGTGCTTTCTTTTTCTAGTAATAAAAAGAACTACACTCATACTGTTCTGCTCAATGAACCTATAAGTAAATCGCTTACATAACTTATTATAATCAATTTTGACGGCTTTGTGAATGAATTAGTTCGTTTTTAAGAAAAACACGAATATCTAATAGAATTAAAGAATTAAAGAGAATTTCTCGTTTCGAACGAGTTATATAAGGTATAATTTAGGAGTGATTTGCATAGAAACCAAAAAAAACCAAGCTCAATTACTATTAAAAATCAGGCATATAGGCGTTTTCTTACTATATATTGCCCTTTTTTATTTCATTCCACCTATAATTTTCGGACTATTTTTTGCCTACTTACTATTCCCTATTTTTCTTTATTTTAAGCGCATTCTCCATGTCCCATTTTTTATAGTTGTTATTGTACTTTCTATTTCACTTTTTACAGTAATAAGTGCCGTTGTTATTTTAATTCTACATAGTTTATTTACTTTGCTCCCTAGCTTACAAACTACAGTTCACCTATTAGAAAAAAACTATGATACCCATCCATTATTCCCTCTAATTCTCGATAAATTTTCAGGTTTACTCAACGAATTAATGTTCTTTATGGTTGATTTTATTAAAAATAGTTTGCATTCGATTTTTGAATTACTTATCTTTATCGTTACTTTCTATTTTGCATTGTTCGAAAGTAATAGGAACCGTCTTTGGTTCTTTGCTTATATTCCAGCAATGTATCGAGCAAGTTGGTCTCGGTATTTTCAAAAGGCGATGCAGTTAATAAGCTATTTTTTACTCGTGGAAATACAGCTTTTTACATTAACGTTCATCCTACTTAGCATTGGCTTTTATTTTTTACAGTTTGAAGCGTTTTTCATGAAAGCATTTTTAATTGCTTTTGCAGATTCTTTGCCGTTTTTGGGCATTGGCATTTTTTTAATTCCTATATCAATTTATTTTTTCATTGTCGGACAGCCTATTGTCGCTTCGCTTATAATCGCGCTTTATATTTTTGTACAAATAGTTAGGCAGCTAACTGAGTCAATGTTGTGGAGCCATACATTTCACTTACGTATGATTCACACATTCATCATCAGCGCTGCCTCTGTATTACTATTTGGTATTTATGGCATCATTTTGAGCCCTTTGCTTTTAATGGTGGCTATTAAATTCAAGCAACATCCTATCTTTGTACGATAATAACATTGCCTTTTTTCATTTTTTTACGTAAGAAATAGAAAATTATTGGTTTAAATAAATTTCTTGTAATCCCTAGCACAAATAATAAACCGATAATATCTGTTATAAAACCAGGGAGCGCCATTAACGCGCCTCCTATGAAAATCATAAAGGTTTCAATCATTGCAATACCAGGTGGTTGACCTTGCTGAAGGCTATTTTGAATATCTTTATACGATTTCATACCGCGCTGTTTTGCGATGAGTACACCCACTACAGAAGTGAGTACAATTAATAATAATGTATAGAAAACGCCGATTGCTTTTCCAATTAGGATAAGCATAGCAATTTCTGCAAAAACTAGCGCTAACATTCCCCATAATAATTTTTTCATATTGATTGTCCCCCTTCTTACAATATATACGTATTTTCACCAAAAAAGTTTCATAAGAAAAGTGCTAAAGCGCCCTTCCAGCCCCGAGTGGGCAAAACACCACGTCCATGTGGTATGCCCCCAATGACTCACATCGTGTGAGCCTCAGACATTGGAGAGACCGATGCAAAAGTAAACGCTCCACCACTTTTGCAGGAGGGTTCGAAATGGCCGAGGGGCTGGCGCTTTAGCCTAGACACTGTAATAACGGAAAAATTTATACTTTCTTATAAATATAAAAATCCATTTTCATAATTGAAAATGGATTTTAACATTTAAATTTTATAGTACACTCGCATGCCCTTTGTAGATGACACCTGTTTCTGCGTCCATTGTAATTTCTTGTCCGTGACGAATTAATGTTGTTGCTTCTTTTACGCCTACAATTACTGGAATACCGAGACTTAGGCCAACTACCGCTGCATGCGACGTTAAACCGCCTTCTTCTGTAATAATACCGACACAGTTTTCAATGGCTGGCATCATTTCACGGTCTGAACCGACTGTTACGATAATGGCACCTTCTGTATCATAAGCTAATGCTTCGCCAGCGTTTTTCGCTACAATCGCTTTACCGACTACCGAAGCTTTACCAATCCCTTGTCCACGCGCTAATAAGTCACCAATTACGTGAACTTTCATTAAGTTTGTTGTACCTGCTTCACCTACTGGTACACCTGCAGTAATAACAACAACATCTCCATGACTTACGAATTCGTGTTTAAGTGCTTCATCGACTGAAAGCTCTAAAATTTCGTCCGTAGTTGTTACACGCTGCGTTAAAACTGGTTTTACGCCCCACACTAAAGTTAATTTTTGTGCAGTTGATTGTTGGCTTGTAACCGCGATAATTGAAACGCCTGGGCGATATTTCGCGATCATTTTAGCTGTATTTCCGCTTTCTGTTGGCGCTAATACAGCTGTAACACCTAAGTTAATCGACGTGTACGCCACTGCTTGTGAAATCGCTTCTGTCATGTTTGCTTCTCTTTCACGGCTACGTTGAGATACGATTTGACGATAGTCTAACGCATTTTCTGTGCGCTCAGCAATTTTATTCATTGTAATTACTGATTCAACTGGATAAAGACCAGCTGCTGTTTCACCCGAGAGCATAATTGCATCTGTTCCGTCCAGAATGGCATTTGCTACGTCTGACGCTTCTGCACGTGTTGGACGAGGATTACGTTGCATAGAATCTAACATTTGCGTTGCTGTAATAACCGGCTTTCCAACCTGGTTACATTTATTAATTAATGATTTTTGTACAAGTGGCACTTCTTCAGCTGGAATTTCTACCCCTAAATCACCTCGTGCGACCATTAAGCCATCTGACACTTCAATAATGTCATCAATATTGTCTACACCTTCTTGGTTTTCGATTTTCGGGATAATTTGAATATGGCTACCATTATTTTGTTCTAATAGCTCACGAATTTCTAATACATCCTTTGCTGTACGTACGAATGATGCGGCGATAAAGTCTACCCCTTGACCAATACCAAATAAAATATCAGCTGCATCTTTTTCTGTAATCCCTGGTAATTTAACTGAAACTCCTGGAACGTTTACACCTTTTTTATTTTTTAAGACACCCGCATTTTCAACAATTGTATGAATTAAACCTTGTTCTAAATCCTTAGCTAAAACACGTAATTCAATTAAGCCATCATCTAATAAAATAACGTCATTTTGATCTACATCTTCAATTAACTGATCATACGTTACTGAAAAACGACTTTCATTGCCAAGCACTTCAGTCATTGAAATGTCGATTACTTGACCAGTTACTAAATGAATTTCGCCGTTTTCCATTGAATGCGTACGAATTTCAGGGCCTTTCGTATCTAATAAAATACCTACTGGTTTTTTCATACGCTCTGAAGCATCACGAATTGCTGCAATACGAATTGCATGTTCTTCATGATTACCGTGTGAAAAATTTAAACGCGCTACATTCATACCCGCCGTAATTAATTTATCTAACATTTCTGGTGATTCACTTGCAGGACCAATCGTACAAACAATTTTAGTTTTTCTCATAGTTTTGTCATCTCCGTTTTTTTTACACTTTAAATTGAAAGTTCTTGTGATAATGTATAAAGACTTAAATCTGCTTGGTGTTTTGATTCAAATGCTTCCTTTAAATCATAATCGATAATATGATGATTTTTCACGCCAACTGCACGTCCACCTTTATTTTCAAGTAAAAGTTCTACTGCTCTTGCACCAAATTGCCCTGCTAATACGCGATCTCGTGCAGATGGTGAACCACCTCGTTGAATATGACCTAATACGGAAGTACGTATTTTGACACCTGTGCGCTCTTCAAGCTGCTTTGCTAATTTGTGACCGTTCATAACGCCTTCTGCCACGATAATAATACTATGGCGCTTACCACGTGCTGCACCACGTTCTAAACGTGTCACAATATCCTCCATGTCAAACGACTCTTCAGGTATTAAAATGGACTCAGCGCCAGCGGCAACTCCAGCCCATAATGCAATATCCCCCGCATCACGCCCCATTACTTCAATAACAAAAGTATTTTCATGGCTTGTTGCCGTATCACGAATTTTATCGATTGATTCGACAACAGTATTTAATGCCGTATCAAAACCGATTGTATATTCAGTCCCTGGTACGTCATTGTCAATTGTTCCTGGAATTCCAACACAGGGGAAACCTTTTTCAGTAAGTTGCATTGCACCACGGTAAGAACCGTCACCACCAATAACAACTAACCCTTCGATGCCGTCTTTTTTCATGCGTTCAATCGCTTCATGTTGATAGTCATCTTCTTTGAATTCTGGAAAACGAGCAGAGAATAGCTTCGTGCCACCACGTTGAATAATATCGCCAACTGAACCAATATCTAAAAGCTCATAATCACCATTGTATAAACCTTCATAGCCGTGATGCACACCAACTACATCTACTCCATGAAAACGTGCCTTACGAACAACTGCACGAATCGCAGCGTTCATTCCTGGTGCGTCTCCACCACTCGTTAATACCGCAATCTTCTTCATACGCTATTTTCCTCCTACTTGTCTCATACTATTCACATTAACAGAAAAATGGTCTATATGTAACTATTCTGGATAACAAAAAATACAATCTTAATAAAAAAATGAAAGAATGCGCTTTCACGCATTCTTTCACACCAATTCCTTCAGTCGATATTTTCTTCTGAAAACTGACCGATGTTTTTAAATTTTGTATAACGATTCTCAATTAATTCATCTGATGTTAATTTTGTTAATTCACTCAAATGAAGTTCTAGTGCTTGCTTCATGAAATTTGCCTGTGCAAGTACATCTTTATGTGCACCACCCGCAACTTCAGGAATAATGTCGTCAATGACTTCTAAATTTTTCAAATCGGGTGCCGTAATCTTCATTGCCTCCGCAGCTTGCTGAGCATAGGTTGCATCCTTCCATAAAATCGATGCTGCGCCTTCAGGAGAAATAACAGAATAAGTCGCATTTTCAAGCATAAGAATTTTATTTGCTACCCCGAGTGCTAATGCACCTCCACTACCACCTTCGCCAATGACAATACTGATTACCGGAACACGTAACCCTGCCATTTCAAATAGATTGCGTGCGATTGCTTCACTCTGTCCACGTTCCTCGGCTGCCTTCCCTGGATACGCGCCTTTTGTGTCAATCAAACAAATAATCGGACGGTTAAATTTCTCAGCCTGCTTCATTAATCGCAGTGCTTTACGGTAGCCTTCTGGATGGGGCATACCAAAATTACGACGAATATTTTCTTTCGTCGTTTTCCCACGCTGATGACCGATTATCGTAATAGGCTGACCATTAAACGACGCAATGCCGCCTACAATCGCTGCATCATCTTTGAATGTACGATCGCCGTGTAGTTCAATGAAATCATCAAAAATATGTGCAATATAATCAAGTGTCGTTGGACGCTCTGCATGGCGTGCCACTTGCACACGATCCCACGGTTTCATATTTGCATAAACTGATTTTTCAAGCTCTTGTAAACGAATTTCAAGCTTTTCAATTTCACCACTCATGTCGACATCCGCTTCTAGAGCAATGGTCTTTAATTCCACAATTTTTTCTCGTAATTTTACAACCGGTTCTTCAAACGCCATTAATTTAGACATGAGAAACACCCCCTTGTACATGTAACTTCACTATTGTTGATACATTTTCACGGATATCACAGCGGTTAAAAATCGCATCTAATTGACCATGCTCGAGTAAAAACTCTGCTGTTTGGAAATCGTCCGGCAGCTTTTCACGTACCGTCTGTTCAATAACACGGCGTCCCGCAAAACCTATTAAACTTTGTGGCTCAGCAATATTGTAATCTCCAATTGAAGCAAAACTCGCAGATACACCACCCGTTGTTGGATGTGTTAATATCGAAATATATAGTAAACCTTCTTCACTATGTCGTTTGAGCGCTACACTTGCTTTCGCCATTTGCATTAGCGACAACACGCCTTCTTGCATGCGCGCACCACCACTCGCAGTAAAAATAATAAATGGCACACGTAATTCCGTCGCTTTTTCTACTGCACGTGTAATTTTTTCTCCAACAACCGAGCCCATAGAGCCCATTCGGAAAGTAGAATCCATTACCGCAACAACGATTTGCATCCCTTTCAATGTTCCTACACCTGACAACACAGCTTCATTCAAGCCTGTTTTCTTTTTGTCGACTTCAATCTTTTCGACATATGCTGGGAATTGTAACGGATTAATCGTTTGTAAATGGTCGTCCATTGATGTAAATGAACCTTCATCCATGAAGCTCGCGATACGTTCCTTGGCATTAAGTGTGAAATGGTGCTGACATTTCATGCACACTTTTAAATTTTTCTCTAATTCCTTTGTGACATGAATCGTTTTGCATTTTGGGCATTTTGTTACAATTCCTTCTGGAAATTCCTTTTCTTCAGCTTTTTTTGATATGCTTCCACTATTTTTTTTACGGTTTATTGATAATAAATCACGAATCGCCATTGTATATCCCCCTTTTGTAGTAACTCGCTTTTTTTAGCGCTCTATACATTCCATCCATTTTTCATATGCTTGAATTGCTTCATGTGTATAACCCATTTGCATCGCCTTTAGCATTGTTTCAACTTCAAGTTTTTCATTCGTTTCAATCACACCTGCTAACAAATCATTGCTAAATGCTACTAGTTGCATCCAAATTTTTAGTGCTAACCGATTGCCACTCGCGATTATACATTCACGTAATATATCCTCACGCAATACATTTTCTCCGAGTTCCACTTTTATGAAAAAACTATCTAATATCGGCAGCGACCGTAATTTTTTCGACTGACAAATCAAACGAATCGCTTCTTTTTCATGCATTTGTCGTGTTGCCTCAACATCGTTTGAAGACTTTTCATCTTGCAAAATAAACGAGCCAACAATTTCAACAAATTGGTGATGCTTCATGCTGGTCAAAAATGTGCCGCCACCATGCTTTGTTTCGATTAAACCTAATAGCTCTAAACTTCGCAGTGCTTCTCTAACTGATGAACGTCCTACTTGTAATCGCTCAGACAAAACCCGTTCAGAAGGTAGCTTTTGTCCTTCTAGAATATTTTGGTTCGCAATTAACTCGCGTAGCTGCTTCACAATTTGCAAAAACATTTTTTTCTCTGGCTTATGTTCCACTCAACTCACCTCAATATCTTTCAATTCAAAAGTGGTCTGACCAGTTTCACTATAATTAAGAATACAAAATGTTTTTATCATTGTAAAGAAATATTCGCTATCTTTTCAATTCACCATAAAGATATTTATGTATAACACATAATTTTTACGATTTTTCGACCAATAATTTTTACTTCAGAAAAAAAAGCGCTTCTAGTATATACTAGAAAACGCTCTATAATATTATTCAATTAATAGTAATTTGCTTTACTTTTATTTGTGTTTTGTTAAATCTACGTTCCAAAAAGCCCTCTATATATAGTAATGTATCTTCGCTTAGCTGACCGACAACTTGTTCATATTCTTTTGGAAATAGCGTGCAAATTACCGCACCAAATTCATCTTCAATCGTTACAAATGCCATCAGTTCACCACGCTTCGTACGCAATTGACGAAACTCGTTGACAATACCAATGATGCGAACATAACTATTATCCTTCAATGTTTGCAACGATTGAACATTGGCGTTCGTCTGCTGAAATTGAGGACGCATACGGATAATTGGATGATCCGATAAATAAAAGCCTAGCACTTCTTTTTCATATTGTAGTTTTACTTTTTCAGGAATATTGGACATTTCGATATACTTTGGTTTACCAAATGCCATGAAATCAGCTTGCTTTTGAGCACCCTCAATAGTAGCAAGTAGTGTAGCACGGTCTTTCCCAAATTCATCAAGCGCGCCTGCTTTAATGAGCGGCTCAACTACTTTACGTTGAAAATGCGTGCTTGTTAGTGATACAGCCAAATCAAAGATTGTCTCAAACCGCTGTTGATGCTCATCTCGCACTTTCAATAATTGTTGTAGAAATGGTTGCGAAACTCCTTTAATAGCCGATAAGCTAAAACGTATCTTACCATTTTCCACTTTAAAATGACGTACGCTTCGATTGATCGATGGCGGTAATATTTCAATTCCATTTGCTTTGGCTTCCATTAAAATTTGCATTAGTTTATCGCTATTCCCAGTTGCATTTGTTAATAATGCCGCATAGAAATTGACAGGGAAATTCGCCTTTAAATACGCCATTTGGTATGAAATAATACTATACGCAACCGCGTGACTCTTCGGGAATCCATAATCAGCAAAACGCACAATTAATTCATATACTTCGTACGCCACTTGCTCTGTGTATCCTTTAGAAAGCGAACCTTTAACAAATGCTGCGCGTTGTTCTTCTAGCGCTTCCCGTTTTTTCTTACTTACCGCGCGTCGCAGAATATCAGCTTGACCAATCGTAAAGCCCGCCATAACATTTGCGATACGCATAATTTGTTCCTGATAAATAATAACACCGTACGTTTCTTGTAAAATGGAAGTTAAATCAGGATGAGGCATACTGACAGGCTCTAGATGATGCTTACGATTTGCATAGACAGGGATAAATTGCATTGGACCTGGTCGATAGAGCGCATTAACTGCAACGATGTCTAAAAAATGCGTAGGCTTTATATCACGTAGTGCACCTTTCATACCGTCAGACTCTAACTGGAATATCCCCACCGTATCTCCCCGTTGCAACAATTCAAACGTTTTCGCATCGTTTAATGGAATCTGATTGAAATCTAGTTCGATTTGATGAGTATACAGAATCGACTTTCGAATTTGATCTAAAATTGTTAAATTTCTAAGACCTAAAAAATCAATTTTCAGTAACCCAGTTTGCTCGACTTCAAGCATTGGCCACTGTGTTAAATAGATATCATCATGCCCTTGTTCGATCGGAACAACATCGACAAGTGGTACAGGGCTTAATACAACACCGGCCGCATGGGTTGACGCATTACGAGGCAATCCTTCTAATCGTAGTGCCGTTTGAAACCATTTATGTCGAATTGGCTCAGCGTCCATCCACTTACGTAAGTTTTCAGAATTTGCATAGGCTTCTTGTAGTGTAATACCTGGCTTGTTTGGAATAAGCTTTGATATCATTTCAAGTGTTTCAGAATTAAAGTTAAACATTCGTGCGACATCACGCGCGACAGCTTTTGCGGATAATGTCCCAAATGTAATAATTTGTGCGACATATTGCTTTCCGTATTTACTCGCTACATACTCAATAACTTCATGTCGACGTGTATCTAAAAAGTCGATATCAATATCTGGTAATGTCACACGCTCCACATTTAAAAAGCGTTCAAACAGTAAATCATATTGAAGTGGATCAACTTGTGTAATTTCTAGCGCGTATGCGATGAGTGATGAAGCAGATGAACCACGACCTGGCCCTGTTAAAATTTGATGTTCACGGGCAAAGCGCATAAAGTCGGCAACGATTAAAAAATAATCCGAGTAGCCCATCGATTGAATAACTTGCAGCTCATAATCAATACGTTCTACATATTGCTTTGGTAATATTTCCGTTTGTAATCGCTTTTGTAAGCCAGCCTGCACACCTTGCTTTAACACATCTGCAGCTGAATGCCCTTCCATAAGCGGAAATTTTGGCATATACACTTGATTTAGGTTGATTTCCACATGACAGCTTAATAATAATTTTTCAGCTTCTTCAAGCCACATTTTCTTATCTAAGAATCGAGCATTCCAATCTTGGGCTGTTAATACATAGCAGTCATGCTTTTGTTCATAGTTTCGGTCATTCAACTTTACGCCCGTTTCAATCGATTGTGCGACTTCATAGGCAAATGCGTCTTGTTCATACATATACAGACTTTCATGTGTAGCAATTACATGCAGTTGATGTTGCTGTGCTAGCTCCTCTGCCTGAACTTCAAATGGGTGCACGCCGTTTGCACGTGTAATCCCTATGTAAAGGTTTGCCTTATTTGCTTGAATAAGAGCATGTAGGGATTTTTGTGCTTCTGGCTGTAACCAGGCTTGTTGATTAGCAAATGGTAAGAGAACAAATGCGATGTCCTGGCAATAGGCAACAAGCCAACGTAGTGGAATGTTTTGTTGTGGACGAATTGCAATACTACTCGCTATTTTCAATAAATTTTGGTAGCCTTTATTTGTTTTCGCATAGAGCACAAGCGGTAGTGTTTCATCCTCTGTTCGTTCAAGCTCAATCGTTAAGCCGGCCACTGGATGAATGCCAGCCTTTTTTAGTTGAAACATAAAAGGCAAAAGCCCATACAATTTTGAGTTAACAATTGCACAGCTTTTTGCCTGTTGTTGTTGTAAAAAAGGGATGAGCTCATTGATACGAATTGTACTTTTCAATAAATCGGCACTCGTCCGTATTTGTGGATATACCGTCATCGTTCATCCCTCCTGAATTTATCCCATATTAAGAGACCGTAGAACTCCCACATCAAACTAGCAATTGACTGGAAACAGCTAAGTGGGCGATCCACTGAACCTAAAAAACCGATTGGTGAAAGCTAATGCTCTGTGGGGGATGAGAAACACTCCCTCTGAGCAAAGCTTCACGCTATACGTTTTGACAAATTTCCTTTAAATCGACAATAACTTGTTCTACTTCTTCCCAAGAATGTGCCGTTGCACCTGAAGCAAGTGGATGGCCTCCACCGTTGTACTTTTTCGCTAACCCGTTAATTACCGGCCCTTTTGAGCGTAAGCGTACACGGATTGTGTCATTTTCTTCGATAAACATCACCCATGCACGAATGTTTTTCACATTGCCTAATGAGCCGACTAATAACGATGTTTCAGATGGTGTTGCATCAAATTGCTCTAACACTTCTGTTGGTAATTTAATGTAAGCCATACCGTTTTCGTCCATCATAAAGTGTTGATAAATGTAACCTTGTAAATTTAGTAGCTTGCGTTCCATTTCATACATACCATCAAACACTTGGTTACGATCAAAATCATACTGAATGAGTTGTCCCGCTGTTTCAAATGTTTTTGCACTCGCGCTCGGGAACAAGAAACGTCCTGTATCTCCGACAATGCCTGCAAATAAGAGACGTGCTGATGCGTCAGACATTTGCCAGTTTGCATAGTCTTTAGCTTCTTCATATAATTCATAAATCATTTCACTACAAGAGCTTGCATTCGTATCAACCCATAATAGATTACCGTATGCGTCATCATTAGGATGGTGGTCAATTTTAATGAGGAAATCACCCATTGTGTAGCGTTGATCATCAATACGTTCTGTGTTTGCTGTGTCTGTTGCAATAATTAATGCCCCTTCAAAAACAGCATCATCAATTTGCTCTGGCTGTGCTAAAAATGATAGGGACTCGTCATGCTCTCCAACTGTGTAAACCTTTTTTTCTGGGTAATTGGCGCGAATTAGTTCTGCTAAACCCATTTGGGAACCATAGGCATCTGGGTCTGGGCGTACGTGCCGATGCACTATAATTGTTTCGTATTGTTTAATTTTGTCAATAATTTGACGTTTCACAAAGTTTCCCCCTAATACATAGTGAATACCTATCGCAATTCCCTGAAAAAGCCGTTACAATATTTAGTAGTTTTTGTAAATGGGAGGTTCACTATGGTTTATTTAAATTTCTTGTTAGTAGCTGGTATTATTGCATCTCTTGTTTTTTATTTTTATTTCAAAACGAAGCAGTTCCGATCGACGTTGCCAATTCGTACGAAATGGTATAAAGCCAAATCAGGTATTGCACTCGCTGCATTTATCATTTTCTTTGGGTTCAATGCAACGATTCTTTATCCTGATCTGATTGGCTATATTGTAGCGGTTGTATTTTTAATTATTGGTATCAGTCTTGGTACGAATAACTACAAACGTATGCGTCACGAAGGGCGTTTCATTCAAGAGGAATACGAATTAAATAAATAATGGATGGGCCACTATTTTTTATAGTGGTCTTTTCATTTAGATAAGAAAAGCGCTAAAGCGCCCTACCAGCCCCGGGAGGGGCTGGCGCTTTAGCCTAGACACTAAAAAAAATAATTATTAGCGCTCTAATAGCTGGAATGTCATCATTGCTTTACCGACTAACAATCCCCTGCTATATACTTCAAAGTCCATTTTTACGAATTTACGTGACATGTCCAAAATACGTGGCTGCACGGTTAATACACTCTCCATTTGTACAGGCTTGATGAAATAAATATTCATATTCTCTACAACTGCTTCACCACGTTTACGACGTTTTAATGCAAACGCCCCTACTTCTGATAATAAAGTTGTGAAAGCGCCGTATGAAATTGCACCGAATTGGTTCGTCATTTGCGGTGTAACCGTAAACTCGACAACGATATCATCTTCACCTATAACACGCATTTCGTTTTTCACTAAATCATCAATCGTTTCGCCATGCTGTGGTTGACGTTGGGCAATTTGAATCGCCTTTAACACGTCTTGACGGCTAATAACACCGCGCAGTGAACCACCATCATCAATAACAGGTAATAGGTCGATTCCTTCCCAAATCATACGGTGACCTGCTGTTGCAACACTCGTTTTCATTGAGGCAGCAATTGGATTTTTCGTCATTACTTTTTCGATGGGCTCATCCTCGTCTTTTCCAATTACGTCTTTACTCGTAATCATTCCGACAAGTTTATTTTGTTGTGTGACAACCGGGAATGCACCGTGTGTTGTACGTAAATTTTGTTTGTGGAAATCGGCAATTGTGTCGGAATTTTTCAACACCGCCGTATCCTCGATTGGCACGTACACATCTTCAATTAATAAAATATCTTTTTTAATTAATTGGTCATAAATCGCACGGTTAATCATTGTTGCAACGGTAAATGTATCATAACTTGTTGAGATGATTGGTAAATCTAATTCATCAGCCAACTGCTTATTTCGCTCAGTCGTATCGAAGCCACCTGTAATTAATACAGCTGCGCCTGTTTTTAATGCGTATTCATGCGCTTGCGTTCGGTTACCGACAATGAGTAAACTACCTGCATCCGTGTAGCGCATCATATCTTCTAGCTTCATCGCTCCTATTACGAATTTTGTTAAAGTTTTATGTAGACCTGATTTTCCACCTAAAACTTGACCATCAATAATATTCACGATTTCAGCAAATGTTAGGCGCTCAATATTTTCCTTCTTTTTCTTTTCAATCCGAATGGTTCCGACACGTTCAATAGAGCTTACTAAGCGACGATTCTCCGCTTCCTTAATCGCGCGATAGGCAGTTCCCTCACTCACTTGCATTTCCTTTGCAATTTGACGAACAGAAATTTTATCTCCGACTGGTAGTGATTCAATATATTGTAAAATTCTCTCGTGTTTTGTTGACAACTACATCACCTATTTTTCTTCATTCATTTCTAATATTAGTGTAACACATTTAATCATCGTAATTACACCAATTTCATTAGTACAGTTGTGAAACATTCGTTCAATTATTCGAAAATTGATGGTCGAGCAATTGAAAAAGCTGTCCATGTAAGAACTAACCTACTGGACAGCTTTAAAATAGTTAAAGCTTCACCGACTCACCGGCTGATAATATTTGTACTTCCGCACCTTCTACAAGCTTCGCAAATTCATATGGATCTTGTTCAATTGGTGGGAATGTATTGTAATGGATTGGTACAACAATTTTTGGCTTTAACAATGATACAGCGTAGGCTGCATCTTCAGGTCCCATCGTAAAATTATCACCAATTGGTAAAAACGCTACATCAATCGGATGACGTTTCCCGATTAACTCCATATCTCCAAATAGCGCTGTATCACCTGCATGGTAAATAGTCTTTCCTTCTGCTGTAAATAAAATTCCTGCTGGCATTCCTGTATAAATAATTTCGTTATTTTCTGTTACATAAGATGAGCCATGAAATGCTTGTGTAAACTTCACTTTGCCAAATTCAAACTGCCATGCACCCCCAATATGCATATTGTGTACATTACAGCCTTGCCACCCTAAATAATCGGCTAGTTCGTTTGGTGCTACAACAAGTGCATTGTTTTTTTTTGAAAGCTCTACCGTATCCCCTACGTGATCGTTATGACCATGTGTCAATAAAATAACATTAGGATTCTCGTTTTCAACTATTAAATCGGTTTGCCCATTTCCGTTAATAAATGGATCAATTATAATGGTCGTTCCATTCGTTTCGATTTTTACGACGGAATGTCCGTGATAAGAAATTTGCATTTTATTACCTCCTCGATAAAATTCATCACCAATTCTATTCGTTATTTCTGCACATTTCCCCTTTTTTTGATATGCTAAATAAGCGAAAATAATATTTTTATTTTTATTCAAAATCAAAGGAGTATGTACTATGACAAAACTTAATGAATTGCAAGCTTACTTATTGGCGCACAACATCGATGCGGCTTTTATTACAACCCCGGATAACGTATTTTATTTCTCAGGTTTCAATAGCGATCCACATGAGCGTTTACTTGGAATCATGGTATTTAAAGACTCAGAGCCATTTTTAATTTGTCCAAAAATGGAGATGCCAGATGTTGTAGCGGCCGGTTGGAAATATGAGGTTGTAGGTCACGAAGATACAGAAAATGCATGGGATGTTGTGGCAAAAACAGTTGCATCACGCAAAACAGCATTCAACACACTTGCTATTGAAAAATCTCATTTAACGGTTGAGCGTTACGAAGCTATAAAAGAACGTTATGAAAACGTAACTTTCAAGGGCATTGATGAAAAAATCAATGAGATGCGTATTTGTAAAGGCAAAGAAGAGTTAGTAAAAATGCGCAAAGCTGCTGAACTTGCAGACTATGCAATTCAAGTTGGTTGTGATGCGATTGCTGAAGGTAAAACTGAAATGGACATTTTAAATGAAATCGAATCAGCTATCAAAGCAAAAGGCTATGCGATGAGCTTTGACACGATGGTACTTGCCGGTGAAAAAGCCGCTTCTCCACACGGAACACCAGGTGATCGTAAAATCCAACATGGCGACCTTATTTTATTTGACCTTGGCGTTATTTATGAAGGCTATTGCTCAGATATCACGCGTACTGTCGCATTTGGTCAACCAGGTGAGGAGCAAATCAAAATTTATAATACCGTACGTGCTGCCAACGAAAATGCAATTGCAGCTGTAAAACCCGGTGTACGCGCAATGGATTTAGATAAAATCGCACGCGATACAATTTCAGCAGCTGGTTATGGCGAGTATTTCACTCACCGCTTAGGGCATGGTCTTGGTATTTCAGTACATGAATTCCCTTCAATTAACGGCACAAATGAAATGGTCTTAAACGAAGGTACCGTTTTCACAATTGAACCAGGCGTATATAAAACAAATGTTGCTGGTGTTCGAATTGAAGACGATGTAGTTGTGACAAACACGGGGGTAGAAATATTAACAAAGTTCACGAAGGAATTAGTGATTCTTTAAGTTCAACTATCGACGGTGTGTCCGAAAATCGAGGCAAAATATTAGTGGCCACCACTAAAAGCACCACACTTTGTGAATAATGAATACATTGGTAATGCATGCTTCTGGCGGTGGCGCTGTACATGCAGAGGTGGCTGCATTACTTGAAGGTCAAAATGTGCGCCATATCGCACTTGATAGCTGGCATACAGACGAAAACATTGTCACTGTTTATGCAGATCGAGTAAGCCGTGCATTCTCTTGGCTTCCAATTACAGTCCAAAATGATTCGCATGTATTGTTTACAGTACATAGCCAGCCGATTGATCCAGAGAAAAACGCAGAATATGTAGCTCAATTTGAACAGTTAGCACAGGCTATTGTAAAAAAAGCAGGGATCGAAAACTTCCACATTACATACCGTTCTTCTGGCGGTAAAGCGAACTGGTTAGCACCAGATGTAAAAGATAAAATTAAAGAATTACATGCGGCAGGTGCAACAGGCTTCGTTACTTGTGAACTTTTAGCATTAAGTGCAGATGTAGAGTCCTATTCTGAGGTTGGCAAAGAGTGCCAAGACGTATGTAAGGAATTAAACGTACCATTTAGCGTAGCAGAATTCCCTAGCGACAGTTTCGATACAGTTGTAGCATTAGCTGAATTAGTAAAAAAAAATATTTGAATAAAACGCATTATTTTTGCGTAACCTATTACGAGTGATTAACGAGCATTATGCAGTTAATCACTCGTTTTTTGTTTTACAAAAGCTATTTTCGATAAAAAAGTATTTTACAATATTTCACTTGTTTTTCATAGATAAAAAAAAGGAATAGTAAATTCATAACTTTCGAAAGGAATGGTGCATCATGAAAAAATGGACAATCATTACCATCTTTGTTTTACTTTTTTCTATCTTGCCTATCTCTCCTGTAGTACAACATACGGAAGCCGCTTCTACCCAATACGTACAAGCAATAAACGATATTCTTTTACGTGATGCACCGAAGCAAACGGCAAACACGATATTGAATATTAAGAGCAACTCAAAGGTAATTGTTCATTCCAAAAACAAAAATTGGGCATTTGTCGAGTATAATGGCAAAAAGGGCTATATTCTTGCTTCCACCTTAACTACAAAAAAACCAAAGGCTATTGCAAAGTCGCCAATTATTACAACAGGCTTAATGCCGAAAGTAAATAGGAGCTATACGTATGAGCCTTCTTTTGAAGGACTTGAAAAAACAACCTACTATGCCTCTAAAAATGAGGCAATTTCAAATTCAATTGAATTATTGCAATCGGATTATATTGGATTTACGTATATCGAAAAATTTAATGAGCTCACATTTGGTGTTGCCTATTCGGACGTTTTTTTCTTTACACTTAGCTATCCAATAAAAGAAAAAGCTACCTTGCTGGATACCGATTACGGCTATGATGGCTCAATGACAACAACAAAAGTCTTTGTAGAAAGTACTTCTGCAACGTTATTAACTAAGGCTGGTACGTTTAATAATGTCGTTATATTAGCTTATCCGAATGGCACAAAGCTTTATTTTGCTAAAGATTATGGTATTATCCGCATTACAGATTTTGAAGATAAGATTGTCACTGAACTCGTTTCTGTCGATTAAAAAAACCACGTAAAAACAGAATTGCCTAACAAAAAATCCGCCCTACTTTCATTTTTTGAAAGTGAGGCGGATTTTTCTATTATTAACTTAATCCTGTTAAAACGCTTAATACATCGTCAACTGCAACATAAGACAAATCTTGTGCATCTGCTACTGCGCGGTACACAACTTTACCATCAATTGTATTAACTCCACGTTTTAGTGCTTCATTTTCTAAGCAAGCACGAATATAGCCTTTGTTCGCAATTTGTAAGGCGTAAGGTACTGTGTTGTTAGTTAAAGCAATTGTCGATGTACGTGGTACTGCTCCTGGCATATTTGCCACTGTATAATGCACAACTCCGTGTTTCTCAAACGTTGGGTTGTCATGAGTCGTTACTTTTTCAGATGTCGCGAAGCAGCCACCTTGGTCAATCGCAATATCGACGACAACAGAACCTGGAGACATCGCTTCAATCATTTCTTCCGTTACTAATTTTGGTGCTTTTGCGCCAGGAATTAATACAGATCCAATGACTAAATCCGCAGAACATACCGCATTCGCAATATTAAATGGATTAGAAATTAACGTTTGTACATCACGGCCAAAAATATCTTCTAATTGACGTAAACGCTCTGGGCTTAAATCAATAATTGTCACATCTGCACCCATGCCTACTGCAACCTTAGCTGCATTTGTTCCAGCAATGCCGCCTCCAATAACCGTTACTTTTCCTCGAGGAACGCCTGATACACCACCTAATAAAATCCCTTTTCCGCCTGGTAATTTTTCTAAATAATGTGCACCAATTTGTGTCGCCATTCGTCCCGCTACTTCGCTCATTGGCGTCAGTAATGGTAAAGAACCATTTGGTAATTGCACTGTTTCATAAGCAATGCCGACTACTTTGTTTTCAAGTAATGCTTTTGTTAACTCTGGCTCGGGTGCTAAGTGTAAATATGTAAATAAAATTAAGCCTTCACGGAAATATTTATATTCGCTTTCCACTGGCTCTTTTACTTTTAACACCATGTCATTATTCCAAGCTTCTACTGCTGAATCAACAATTGTAGCTCCTGCTAATAAATAATCATTATCTGTGAATGAAGAACCTAAACCAGCGCCAGTTTCAATATACACCTCATGATTATTCGCAACTAATGATAATACCCCAGATGGCGTCATTGCCACTCGATTTTCATTATTTTTAATTTCTTTTGGTACCCCGATTTTCATTGTGTATTCCTCCCTGTGAATCATATAATCTAATAATTCAAATCCATTCTACCAATTTTATCAAAAAAATAGTAGCTAATTTTTTAATATAAAATATTTTCGTAACAATCAGATTATAATACTTCCTTTTTTTTCTAATATTACTTTTCTAAAATTGCAATGAACATTATTTTTTAATAATAACCGAATAATATTTCAACATTTTTAAGAATTATTTTACAAATGCGATAGAAAATACTATTATTTATCAGCTTTTTCAATGTTAGGTATTTCCAATCTTAAAACATTTGTTATAATAAAGCTATAGAAAACTAGGAGGTAATGAAAATGGCAAATCATTATAAAAGTATTGTAGTAGCAGTAGACGGATCTAAAGAAGCAGAATATGCATTCCGTAAATCGATCGATGTTGCAAAACGTAACGAAGGGGCGACAATTAACTTAGTTAACGTTATCGACACTCGTTCATTCGCAGCTATCGAAGCTTATGATCGTTCTATCGCTGAGCGTGCTCAACAACACTCAGAAGAACTATTAAACGGTTACAAAAAACAAGCGGAAGAAGCTGGCGTTGCTAATGTAAACTTAGTAATCGAATACGGTTCTCCAAAAAATATCATCACAAAAGAGCTTTCTAACGTAGTAGAAGCTGACTTAATCATCTGTGGTGCAACTGGTTTAAACGCTGTTGAACGTTTCTTAATCGGTTCTGTATCAGAAGCTATCGTACGTTCTGCAAAATGTGACGTATTAGTCATCCGTACTCCAGAGTGATTTTTTCATTCTTATAATTGAAAACGCCATCATCTTTTTTTGAATGATGGCGTTTTTTTATATTTAGGCTAAAGCGCCAGCCCCCTAGAGCTTACGAAAGCTTTAGCGCTTTTGGTCATTTCCTTCACGCCACATACTTACTTTTTCAAAGAACATCGCAAGTGCTTCTCGGTTTGACATATTTGGCACTTTTGCTAATAATACTTCGCGTGGTGCTTTTAAATGCTCGCTATGCTTTTGTAATATCAAAATACTTTTCTCATGCGCTTTCGATGCAAATAAATTTTCAGGTAATTGAATTACAGCTTGAATCCATGCATGACCTTTAATAAACTTGTGTAATTGCTTTGCTTGCTCTGATTCAAATAAATTAGCAGGAATTAAGAAGAATGCAAAGCCTCCATCTTTTGTATAATTCATGGATTGTTCAATAAATAAGTGGTGTGCATAGCTCATTCCTTCACTCGCGCACAATTCAAAATCTAACGCGACTTCTTCATTTGGATAATACCCAACAGGCAGATCACAAATGACCGCATCTACTGGATCTACCAATAATTTTTCTAATGCATCTTGACGGAATAATGTCACAGGTTGCTCAATTAAATCTCCTGTTGCTGCAGCAAGACGTATTAATAAATCATCGACTTCAACACCTGTTGCTTCGACATTACCATTTAAAGCATTCATAACGGTAAACAATAAATTCCCAGTGCCTAAAGCTGGGTCAACTACTGCAATTGGACCATGCTGTAATCGATGTTCAAAGCATTGCTCTACAAAATGTGCCACAAGTAAGCCTAACGTATCTGGTGTCATTTGGTGGTTAGGTTGTGCACTTTTACGCATGCCTTTTAAAATCGCAATTTGAATTGCTTTACGCATATCTTCCTTATTTGCACCTTCTACTTGCCACTCAAATGTACCGTCTAATGTATCTTCTAATGTCTGTAATAATGCTTCTAAATAATCAAGCCCATTAGCTTCTACCAATTTTTCTGCATATTCATTGACATATTTAAAAATCTGTTCAAATTTTTCCATCGTCTTAAAACCCCTCTTACTATTTTAGAAAAACATATTTTCGTCAAATCGCATAAAATGATGCCTTTCTTATGTGAATTTCCTTGAAAAATTTATCTTATCTTATCCATCAAAGAAATGAACAACCCACTCAAGAAAATTGAGTGGGTTTATTATACCTCTATTTACTTTACACTAAATTGCTGTAAAACGAAATTATTTTGAAAGTGCTTTTACCGCTTCTAAAGCTGCTTCATAGTTCGGGTGTGTTGTACCTTCTGAAACGTATTCTACATAAGCTACTTTACCGTTTTCATCCACTACGAAAATTGAGCGAGCTAAAAGGCGTAATTCTTTCATATGTACGCCATATGCTTCCCCGAATGATGCATCGCGGTGATCTGATACTGTAACGACTTTATCGATACCAGCAGCGCCGCACCAACGTCTTTGTGCAAATGGTAAATCCATTGATACAGTATAAATAATAACGTTATCACCTAACTCTGCAGCCGCTTCATTGAACTTTCGCGTTTGTTGGTCACATACACCTGTATCTAATGATGGAACCACTGAGAATAAACGAACTTTACCTTCAGAATCTTTTAATGTTACTGGTGATAAATCGTTTGCTAACACTGTGAAGTCAGGTGCTTGGTCGCCTACTTTTACTTCATTACCAATTAAAGTGACTGGTTTGTTAATAAATGTTACTTGTGCCATAATAACGCCTCCTTATTTATTACCTTATATTACTAAACTCTAATTGAACTTTGCAACTGACGGGACTTGAAAGCAAAAGAAAAAAGCTATTTCATAAGTTAACCCTTACAAAATAGCTTTTTACTTGTTTAGAAGGTATCGATACTTTGTGATTCCCTCACATAGTACTTGTTAAACCTTTTGCACATAAATATTTTCATGCACGACAATTGTATCCGCAAAATAGTCGGCAATACTTTTATTATTCGGTGCAAATGCGACAATTACATATGGTAAATATAACATCGTCCCATTAATAAAGCGTCCTACTCCTTCACGGAATAATACTGTCATCCAGTCTAATGGTTCCCCATTCTCTTTTTGCACTTTTAACCCAAATACCATTTTGCCTAAAGTTTGTTTAAAGAACTTCGTCATCAATACGAAGTACACATAAAAGATTATCCCCGATATAATCGTATATGGTGCGTACCAAATTTCACCCGTTACGCTCCAATCCATCACTGCGAATAATGGCTTTACTGCAATTCCTACAATTGCTGCAATAACTAGCGAATCTATGACAAAAGCCCAAAATCGCATCCAAAAGCCACCTGTTTTAAGTTGAAGAGAAGGCTCTACTACGACTGGTTTCGTATCAATCGTATTTACTTCTTCGATTATGTCCGACATCGTAACCCCTCCTAATCTATTGTTCTCCATATAAATACATCATACGCGGTGAGCTTGTTGATGAAATAATTTTTGAAATTGCTTGTGTTTCCACTGAAGGACTAAACATTGAACCAATTTTAACGCCTAATAACGAAGCCCAGCTATCTGATTCCGTTGCATATTCAAATAACTCTGCGTCCTCTAATCCTTGTTCCGTACGTAATGCGCTTAACGCTGTATTTTCATTACCGATTTCATCTACTAATCCCGCTTTTAATGCTTGCGTACCGCCTAAAATTCGCCCATCCGCAACTTTCTTTACATCTACTTCTGACATACCACGACCTTGTTCAATAATGTCGACAAATTCTTCATACGATTCATCAATCATTTCTTGTAGCATTGCTTTCTCCTCTGCTGTAGATGGACGACTGCCTCCGAACATATCCTTATGCGCACCTGATTTGATTGTTTCAAATTCAATTCCTACTTTTTCTGCTAACTTGCTATAGTTAAGTGATTGCATAATGACACCAATCGAACCTGTAATCGTTTCACGCTGCGCAAAAATTTTGTCTGCTGGCGCTGAAATATAATAACCACCTGAGGCAGCCATTGAGCCCATTGATACATAAATTGGTATTTGCTTTTCTTCTTTAATTTGAACAAGCTTTTCATGGATTTCAGCTGATTCAATAACACCGCCACCTGGAGAATCTACAGAAAGCAATACAGCTTTAACTGTATCATCCATTAAAACAGCATCTAACTGTTCCATAAAAGCTTGATGATTATATTCAACCGTTTCCCAAACACTCGGTTCTCCTACATCTTGAATGACACCACTTACCGTTAAATGGGCAATCCGATTTGAAATTTCACCCGATTCAATCACATTTTCATACGTTAAATTTTGTGTTCCAAGCATGCTGTCAAAGCTCGTCAAAAAATCTGTTTTAAAGATCGTAATAATTGTATTTATTCCGATAGAAAAGAATAATAATACCGCTGCGATAATGAGCGCAACTACACGTTTTGTATTCATTTTTATAGCCTCCTTTGTTTATTGTACGAAAGTATTTTACATAAAGTTTCAACTTTCTACAAAACTAGCCCAAAATAAAGAGGGTGGAAAAATAACCACCCTCAATATTACCCAGGAAATAAATCGAAATAGCTGTTATTTTGTTGCTTTTACGCGTAGTTCAACGCGGCGAATTTTGCCGGAAATTGTTTTTGGTAGCTCATCTAAAAACTCAATAATTCGTGGATATTTATATGGAGCTGTTAGTTGCTTCACATGGTTTTGCAATTCTTCAATAATTGTTGGACTCTCTTTTAAACTAGCATCCTTTAAAACAATATATGCTTTTACGACATTCCCTCGAATTTCATCGGGACTTGCTACAACCGCGCATTCTTGAACAGCTGCGTGTTTTGTTAATGCATCCTCTACCTCAAATGGCCCGATTGTGTAGCCAGATGAAATAATAATATCGTCATTACGCCCTTCAAACCAGAAATAACCGTCTTCATCCTTCGTTGCTCGGTCACCTGTTACATACCAATCGCCACGGAATTGAATCGCTGTGCGCTCAGGGTCTTTGTAATATCCTTTAAATAATGCCGGTGTCGATTTATGCACGGCAATATCGCCCACCTCACCTGTAGTGACTACTTCACCAAACTCATCGATTAAATCAATGCGGTTACCAGGTGTTGGTTTCCCCATTGAACCTGAACGTAATTCTGTGTTCAGTAATGTACCAATTAATAATGTATTTTCCGTCTGACCATAGCCATCCCGTACAATAATTCGATGTTCACGCATAAATGTTTCTATAACTTCACGATTTAATGGCTCACCTGCAGATACCGCACTACGTAATGAGGCTAAATTGTAGGAGCCAAGTTGATCAAGTTTTGCCATCAACCGATATTCAGTTGGTGTACAGCATAGTACATTAATTTTTTGTTGTTCAATAATTTCTAAAAATGATTTTGCTTCGAACTTTCCTTTGTAGACAAAGCCCGTTGCTCCGCTACCAAGAACCGCTAAAAATGGACTCCAAATCCATTTCTGCCATCCTGGCGCAGCAGTTGCCCATACGATATCCCCATCTTGCACACCAAGCCACTCGCTCGCGGTTGTACGTAAATGCGCATAGCCCCAACCGTGTGTATGCATTACCCCTTTTGGATTGCCAGTTGTGCCAGAAGTATAAGCTAAAAATGCCAAGTCATCTGCATTTGTTGCAACAGCATTAAAATCAGTTGGCTGCTCATTTGCTAACTCCATTAGTGACAGCCAATCTTCATGTTTTTCACCAATAATAAAGCATTTAACATTCGCTAAGTTTTTGACTTGCTCAAATTCTTTTACAAACTGCTCTTGCACAATAACTGCCTTAGCGTCTGAGTGGATTAAACGATAGTCAATATCTTTTGCGCGAAGCAATTCCGAACTAGGTATAATAACTAATCCCGCTTTTAACGCACCAATATATGATACATACGCTTCTAAACAACGAGGCAACATTATTAAAATAACGTCCCCTTTTGTTAAGCCTTGTGCGATAAAGGCATTGGCTGCCTGATTTGCTTTTTCAAGGAGCGCTTCGTATGTATACTGCGCTTGTTCGCCGTTTTCCTCTTGAATAATAAGTGCTGTTTTTTCCGATTTATTGCGGTGTTTTTCAAATTCATCCGCAATATTGTACTTTTGTGGCGCTAATAATTGTTCATAATTCACCATCAAACTTCCCCCTTGTTTGAAAAAATGATACTCTCCATTTTAGTATAATAATTCATCGCTATAAATTCAAAAAATCCCATCAAAAATTTCGAATAAATTATTTAGTTGACGTCAAAAATAAAAGGAATGCCTACATCTGTAGGCACTCCCTTTATTTTTTACTTATTATTGATTTGATTTTCCGCGTAATTGTTGTTCAGCCATTTGAACTAGGCGTTTTGTAATTTCGCCACCAACTGAACCGTTTGCGCGTGATGAAGCGTCTGGGCCAAGTTGCACTCCGAACTCTTGTGCGATTTCGTATTTCATTTGATCAAGTGCTTGTTGTGCTCCAGGAACTCGTAATTTGTTTGAGCTACCGTTGTTGTTTGTCATGTGTTGCTCACCTCCTTGTGCAATTAGAATGCGCAGGATGAAAGTTTTCATACACATTAGAAAACAGGTAATTCCTACTTCTAATAGGAAATACGCTACAACTTTTCACAAATTATAGTAAGTCTGCAAATTGATCCTGTTTTGCTTCTTTTTGCGGGAAGCTATATACTTCGCGATTTTTCACTGCACGCTCGATTAATTCATCAAATTCCGTGAAGCTTTCAAAATGTTGAACTTTTTCTAATTTTGGCTTTGTTTTCGGACTAGATGGCGTAAAAATCGTACAGCAATCCTCATATGGCTGAATCGATGTTTCATACGTACCGATTTTTTCAGCAATTTTAATAATATCGTTTTTATCTGCTGAGATCAGTGGGCGTAAAATAGGTGTGCTTGTTACATCATTAATTGCTGTTAAGCTTTCTAATGTTTGCGAAGCTACTTGTCCTAAGCTTTCACCTGTAACA
This sequence comes from Solibacillus palustris, assembly GCF_022549215.1. Lineage (GTDB taxonomy): Bacteria > Bacillota > Bacilli > Bacillales_A > Planococcaceae > Solibacillus > Solibacillus daqui. The sequence goes on from NZ_JAKZFC010000003.1 coordinate 307,093, forward strand.
ATTCCTAATGCACCCACTTCTTCTCGCACACGGTCTGCTACTTTCATCATCATACGACGTGTTGACGTCATGGACATATTATCCGGTACAGCATCTTTAACTGCTACTTGTAATTCAGTAAAAGGAATTACGAATAAACGGACACGCGCACCAAATTTTGTTAATTCATTCGCTAAGTCTTTCACTTTTTGTAACGCATTATCACTTGTGTACGGTGGACTGAAGAAATGAATCGCGTCAATACGTACACCACGCTTCATCATTAAATAACCAGCAACTGGACTATCGATTCCACCAGAAAGCATAAGTAATGATTTACCATTTGAACCAATTGGCATACCACCAGCACCTCGGATGACTTGTGCCATCATATAAATTGCATCTTCACGTACTTCAATACGTAATGCCACTTCTGGATTTTTCACTTGTACTTTAAAGTTTGGGAACTGTGGTAACAGTGTCGCACCCATTTCACGCTGTAATTCATGTGTGTTTAACGGGAACATTTTATCAGTACGGTGCACTTCAACTTTAAACGTTACCAGTTCGCGGTCACGATAATCTTCTAAAATTTCAACAGCTAAAGCTTTCATTGTATCTAAATCTTTTTCACAAGAAGCAACAGGACTGAATGATTGGATACCGAATACATGTGGTAAACGCTCCATTAATACATCGAACTTTTCTTGGTTTTCGATTTCGATAAACATACGATCGCGCTCAGCACGAATTTTTAGTGGCGCGATATCATGGAATGAATAACGCACATTGTCACGTAAACGGCTAATGAAGTCTTTTTTGTTACGACCTTTCGTCGATAATTCACCGTAGCGAATTAAAATTTCTTTAAAAATCATGATGTAAATTCTCCTTTTAACTCTTTCATCACTGCTATAAATTGCTTTTTAAATGCTTCGATATCAGCATCTGTATTATTTGCGCCAAAGCTAATGCGTAGTACACCGTTTTTAAAACGGCTATCCATATTTAACGCTTCGACAACGTGGCTTGTTTTCGTTTGTTTTGATGAACATGCACTAGACGTTGACACAATGATATCACGTTTTTGTAGCGCATTAATTAACACTTCACCTTTTAAGCCTCTTACACTGAAACTCATAATATGTGGTGCACCATTACGAGATGATAATACATATACTTCTTCACCGAATCTAGCAAAGAAATCATGTAAATCATTGGCCCATCTTTTATAGTTTTCAACGTGTTGTGGCATTGCTTCAATTGCTAAACGTGCTGCTTTTGCCATTGCAACGGCTTGAGGTACTGCTACTGTACCGCTACGTAAACCAAACTCTTGCCCACCACCAACGATAAAAGGCTTAACTTGTGGCTTTTTGCGGAATGCTAACACCCCTGTTCCCTTTAACGCATGAATTTTATGACCAGAAATTGAAATTAAGTCCGGCCCTTTTTCACCATTAAATCGGATTGGCAATTTACCAAAGCTTTGAATCGCATCAACATGTAGCATCGCTTGACATGTTTCATGAATCAGCTCAGCGGCCTGCTCAATTGGCTGGATGGCCCCCATTTCATTATTTACGTGCATAATGCTGACGATAATTGTATCTTTACGTAGTTTTGCACGTAATTCGTCTAATGAAATAACACCTTGTTTGTCGACTTTTAAATAATCGATTTCGTAACCTTCTGATGCAAGTCGTTTTGTTGCTTCTAAAATCGATGGATGCTCGATTTCTGTTGTAATGATGTGCTTTCCACGGAAGTCACTTGATTTTGCTAAACCGTAAAGCGCTGCGTTATTTGACTCTGTACCACTTGCTGTAAAGAGCACATTTTTTTCTTCTGTATTTAAAAGTTGTGCAAGCTGTTCGCGTGCTTTTGTAAGTAATGCATTTGACTCAACACCTGCTTTATGAATCGACGACGGATTCGCAAAGTATTGTTCATTCACTTGAATAAATGCTTGTAGTACCTCTTTGTGCGGCTTTGTTGTCGCACTATTATCTAAATAGATCATTTTTCCATACCTTCTTTTTAGAACTAGTTTCCGTAAGAAAAAGGGCTCGTTCCGAAATAACCTCCCGAACTGCCCCTTGTTCTTTTTGCTTATATATTATACCGCTAAAATACGTAACATGTAACCGTTATGCTTATGAATTTGATAGTAATTGCTCCTGCACTAATTCTTCGATACCTTTAATAGCGCTTGGATCGATCATTTCTACTGCTTTTGCGGCATCTTCAAGTGCTTTCACATAGCGGAAGTTTTTAAATGCATCCTCTGCATCTAGTAAACTTTCATGTACTTGACGATTGCCTGCACGGTAACGGTTACCATATTGAATTAAACGCTCAATGATTAAGACATTTTCAATCATTTCTTGTGCTTTGTCGTGTGTTTCTTCAATCGATTGTTTTGCAGTTAGTAAATGCTGATTTACTTGAATGATATTTAACGGCACTTCTTGTAAGCTTTGAATTACGACATAAATACGTTCCTCTGCTTCTTCTAAACGTACATCCATTTCTTCTGGAATCCCCGGAATATTGGCACGGTTTAACAGACGTTCTGTATCTTGCAATGTACGTTTTAACAACTCTAAATCCGTGCGTGCTTTATTTTCATCGATACGTAGATTTTTTAATTGGTTTGAGAAGCGTTCTTGCTCTTCTGCAATACGGTCGATTTCCTCAGTAATTTCTGTAAGTTCTTGCTGTAAGCTAGAATACGCTGATTTTTCTTCTTGTACACGCATTGATAAAATTTCATAGCGCTTTTGCAAAACTTCTAAATGTTTTAAACCTACTTTTGGGATTTCTGCCTCTTTTTCTTGCAAGCGATAGCTATGCTGCACATACTCGACTTCATTATTGATGTCTTTCGTTAAGCGCATCACTTCTGTAATTGTGTTAAACATACTAGAACAATGGCGCTCTACATATTTACGCGACATAACCTCTTTTTCCAGCAAATCATAGAAATGATCAATTTCATCATTAATTTCTTGAATGCGAGGTGATACCGCTTGTAAATTAAGCTCAGCAATCGCAGTTTTTAATGTAATTAGTTCGTTATCTAGTGCATCTAAGTATTCTGTTAGCTCTAGATGGCGCAAGTAATAGTTTTGCTCTTCCATTTCACGTTGACCATTTCTTAATTCATGAATAGCTGTTGGAATTTTTGTTTGAATTTCGGTTAATAATGTTGGTACTTCATTTAGCAGATTGAAAATTTCCTGTGCTTCGCTATTTAGCTGTAACACAATTTCACGCGCTTGTAAGTAATTACCTTCTTTTGTTAATCCATTAAACTCTTCAAATCTAGGTGAAAACTGTTCCAAACGCTTCTCTAACCCTTCTAATGCAGGGCCAAATGAATGTTGATGAGCTAAAATTGTTTTACGCGCAGAGCGGTAATATTCTTTTAGTTGTTCCATTTCAATGCGATTCTTTTCTTCACTACCGATTAATTCATCCAACTCTGCGATAATTTGTACACGTACTTGTTCACATTGTGTTAACTGTTGTTCAATTTCACGCTCAGTAGTAGATGCTTTTTTAAATTGGAAGCGGTCAATATGCTCTTCTGCATCAAATAGCATTTCATCAACTTTTGGAATTTGCTTATCCATAACATCTAGCCATCGATTACGCCAGTTTTCGAATAGTTCCTCTGTTTGACCATTCATATTTAGTGCTTTCACTTTTGCTAATTCTTCAAAAATCGGATAATGTTGAATTTGTAATTTTTCTTTGTCTAATCGTCCTATTTCTGCATTATGCTTGCGTCGTACTACTAAGCCGGCTGTTAATAATGCTAATAGTATGACGACAACAATGATGATATACTCCATTGTAAGCCCCCTAATCCCAAAAAAAAATCAATAAAGATAGCTATATACGTATTACTAATCATAACATGTTTTTTGGAATTTGTTTAACTATTTACAGGTTTTTTACTTCGAGAATCCCTTATTTTCAAAGGAGGACGCTAATGAGAAAGCGAGACGGTCATATACATACGCCTTTTTGCCCACATGGATCAGGCGATTCATTCGACAAGTACATTACTAAAGCAATAGATGAAGGTTTTACTGAAATCACATTCACCGAGCACGCACCATTGCCAATTTCGTTTATCGACCCTACACCTGAAAAGGATTGCGGCATGAAACACGAATTGCTCACAGCATATTTTGGACAATTACAAGAATTAAAAGAACGTTATAAAAAGCACATTATTATCAATATCGGTTTAGAAATTGATTATATTGTAGGTTTTGAACATGCAACTCGAAATTTTTTAAATGAAGTAGGACAAATTCTTGATGATGCCATTCTTTCAGTACACTTTTTACAACATGCAGGAAACTATACATGCATTGATTTTTCTGAGGATGTATATTTACAATTTAGTGAACAAATTGGTGGAATCGAAGCAATGTACTCCCTTTATTATGAGACGGTGAAGCAATCTATATTAGTCGATTTAGGACCTTACAAACCAAAGCGTATCGGGCATCCTACACTAATTCATAAATTCCAACTTGCACATAACCAATCGATCAATGACCGAGCACAAATCAAATCGGTGTTAGAGTTAATGCAAACACATGGCTATGAACTTGATTTCAATAGTGCGGGATTAAGTAAAACCTATTGTCAGGAACCTTATCCAAATTATGAATATGCGGCTTTTGCTAAACAAATTGGTGTACCGATTGTTTTCGGTTCAGATGCACACACAGCAAATGATTTACATCAGCATTATTATGCGTTACAACAAAAACTAACTTTTTAAATTTGGAGGCTTTTTTATGTTTGCAAAAAAAACTTACAGCGGCACTCTCGCCGAGCAATACAATTTACTCTCAAAGCAATTAGACGCACTTTGTCATGGTGAAACTGATATGATTGCCAACTATAGTAACGCTTCAGCTTTACTAAATCAGTTTTTAACAGACATTAACTGGGTCGGCTTTTACTTTATGAAAGACGGGGAACTCGTACTCGGGCCATTCCAAGGTTTACCAGCATGTGTACGAATTCCTGTTGGTCGTGGTGTTTGCGGAACAACTGTAGCCAACAAAGAAACCATCGTTGTTGAAGATGTACACACATTCCCTGGTCATATCGCTTGTGACGCAGCATCAAAATCAGAAATCGTTATTCCAATTATCAAAAACGATGAAGTGATTGGTGTGTTAGATATCGACAGTCCAATAGAAGCTCGTTTCAGTTCAGAAGATCAAGTAGGCTTAGAAAAATTTGTGACAGTTCTACTAAAGTATGTATAAAACAGTTAAAGCTCCCCACTACTGTGGAGAGCTTTTTTAATGCTGTAATTGCATCGAATCTGCAAATAAGCAATAACGATTTTTACCATTACGTTTTGCGCTATATAACGCAGTATCTGCTTGCAAAAATATGTCCTGGAAATCCGGACGGGCATGGCGGTTCCAAGTAATAAGCCCTGCCGAAACGGTAACAGATGGATTAGTCTTATTCGGAACAATATCTACAATGGATTGCGCTATTTTTAATGCTTCATTATTTAAAATATTCGGGATATAGACGGCGAGTTCTTCCCCGCCCCATCTTGAACAAATACCGCGCGTACCAATTTGTTGTTGGAGCTGTGAGCTTATTTGCACGAGCACTTCATCGCCAACTTGATGACCAAAAGAGTCATTTACCTTTTTAAAATTATCAATATCAATTAGTAAAAACATCCCCGAATCATCTTTTTGAATCGATTGTTCTACATAATTATCGGAAAATCTGCGCGCGTACAGCTTTGTTAAATGATCACGGTCTACCATTTCTTGCAAACGATCACGTAAAATCGAATTGGATATAGCAAGGGATGAATGATGAATTAACGATTGCATTAGTTTGAAACTATCAAACGAAAAGAAATAAGGTTCATTATGTAATACAATACTAAACCCATTAATCTTTTCTTCAACAATCATCGGAATGGCCATAATTGATTTGAAAGGAATGTCCTCATCAATAAGACGACTAAAATCTGCGATAAATAACGAATCTTGTGTTACTTCGAAATGTTTTTCTATATGCTCAATATAAATTTGAACTTCCTCGTGTTGAAAAAAACCCGTACAAACTTCGGTTGATTTATATTGATTTTCATTTTTAAAAAAGAAACCAATCTCTTTAGGTTGAAATGACTTCAATAATTGTTTTTGTAAAAAAAGTAGCATTTCATTAATCGATAGCTTCATATTCATACGATGCGACGTTTCATTAATCAGTTGTAAGTCACTTACCAAGCGATGTGATTGATGATATAACTTCGCATTTTCTAGGGCATTCCCAGATGCATGCGCTAACATACGAATAAATTCTTTTTCAGTAGTTGAAAATACATACTTTAACGGAGCCTTTACTTGTAAAATGCCGTATATTGCTTGGCGACCTTTAATTGGGGCATTCAGTAAGCAGCAATCTAATTCAGAAGCTTTTTCTTCTTTCATTTCTCCAGACACAAAGGATTCTATCGTTGATGGACGCTCTGACAAATAATCAAACGGCTTAATACATACACGCGTTTGACGGTCTTGGTCATTTGATAAAATCAACTCGACTTCAAAATTTGCGAAATTTTCTTCTATTGCTACGAGTACATTTTCTAAAATGACATCAATATCCATTGTTGAATGGAATAAATCCGTGATGGCATATAATTTGCGATATTTATCTTCATTTGCTTGCATTTTATAGCTATCCAGTAAAAATTGATATATCTTCGTTACTTCTTGCACAAGTTGAGGTGTTAAATAAGCTTCTTTTGTTTCATCTTCACATTTAAAAACAATCAAGCCTAAAATAGATTGCTCTACAATTAGTGGCATAATATGTGTATGATTTTGTAAATAGTTTTGTTTTTGTACTATTTTTGGTATTTCAATTATGTAGTGACTTTTTAATAACGGTTGCACATCGTTTAATGTAAGTTCATTTAAAAACTGATAATCTGTATAGTTTGGTTTCAGCGAATTTCCTTTTAACCGAAATAAAATGCTGTCTTGAATCGTAAAGTATTTGTTTAAACCATGAGCTAATAAACTAAAATAATCATTAAAATTATTTAGGTTTTCTTTAGAGTCGATACATAGACTTAAGATTTCGGATTTAAATTGATCAACCAATTGTTGATATTCTGTCATTTAACCACCTTTTCTTTCACACTTACGATTTACGTTACCTCTACTTACTTTATAGTATACACTAGTTATGCCTATTAGACCATTTATTTTTGTTAAAATTTTCTAAACAATTAAACTGAAATGTTCTTTTTATGTATTAATTGATACTTTAGTTTAATTTACAACAACTTAAGACTATGTAATTGTAACTATATTTATTCACTTTATATAAATCTAAATTCACTATATCGACTGCAATGGTATAATTGGTTGACGCGTCAAAAAAAAAAAGTTACAATAGCCTTTGTGTAAAATGAATGCAGTAGTTGTATAACTTACTGGTGTATTTTATTCCTTCTTTTTATATAGAATGGTGTATTGCGTAACCCTTTCGGCTGCATGGGCGAAGATACGTGAAAATAAAATACCTAGGAAGATCGGGTACAACTGGTTTTTTCTTTTACAACAAAAACCAAATTTAAAGGAGGAGACACAATTATGTCTCGTTATACAGGTCCATCTTGGAAACTATCTCGTCGTCTTGGTATTTCATTAAGCGGCACAGGTAAAGAAATCGCTAAACGCCCTTACGCACCAGGTCAACACGGCCCGAACTCTCGTGGTAAGAAATCAGAGTACGGTCTACAATTAACTGAAAAACAAAAATTACGCCACATGTATGGAATGACTGAACGTCAATTCAAAAACACATACAATAAAGCTGGTAAATTACAAGGTGTACACGGCGAAAACTTCATGATTTTACTTGAAACTCGTTTAGACAACTTAGTTTACCGTTTAGGTTTAGCTCGCACTCGTCGTGCATCTCGTCAATTAGTTAACCACGGTCACATTTTAGTTGACGGTAAACGCGTTGACATCCCATCATTCTCAGTAAAACCAGGTCAAACGATCTCTTTACGTGAGAAATCAGCTAACTTATCAGTAATTGCTGAATCAATCGAAGTAAACAGCTTTGTACCAGAATATTTATCATTCGATGCTGACTCTAAAGTAGGTACTTTTGTACGTTTACCAGAGCGCTCTGAATTATCTTCTGAAATCAGCGAACAATTAATCGTAGAGTTCTACTCTCGTTAATAAAACTTCGTTGCATTTAGCAACACAAAGAGCCCTAGAAACCTTGTTAACTCAAGCGTTTCGGGGCTTTTTTCTTTTATCGTATATTGCATTTAAATGTATTTAAGCCCTTTTGATTAGGGGTAGTTTAGGGCTAAAATAGGGCTACTTCAAAATTAGCCCTAATCTTAATAAAAATGCGTTGGCGACACGTTTAAGAGAATGCACATAAATCCATTAGCGCGGCTACTTTTGGGTCTACGCTGTACGGACTAACCACCGCTAACCCCAATGATGTTTTCATCTGATAATAACGGTCTACCATTTCGTAAACTTGTACTGCTGTGTATTGCTTTGCCATAAGATTGCCCCCTTATGCTATAATTATGATGTCACCCATATATAGCAAGAGGGGAACCGTAGCGCTTGTACTCGCTGCGGTTTTTATGTTTTTTTCTAGTTTTTAATCCTACTTTCAAAAGTAAAAATCACATATTTTATAATATCTACAAAATTTTTGAAAAGGAGTGAAACTATGAAGAGACAAAGAAAACTGGGTTTTTGTTATCCTGGTTATAGATACTGCGGACCAGGGTGTACTGGACCTGGGAAACCAACTAATCCAGTAGATGCGTGTTGTAAGTTACATGACGAATGTTATTCCCGAAATGGGAGAACACAGTATTGTGATGAAATGTTTTACTCTTGTTTGTCGCCAAAGATTAACAATTACAGCAAAACTGGAAGAGATGCCGCAATGTTCACCAACATTATTAAACTACGGAATAAATTCTTTTAACCCATAATGATCATATTGTTTAGTAACTAAATTTTATATATTAACTGGACCATAAATTCTATAGACGGTACAACAATAAAAATTTGTTCATGTTTTTTTGCCCTACCTTCTCCCCTTTTACTGAATAAAATAAGGAGGGAAGGAGGGATTTTCATGGACTACTCAGGATATGGTAATTGCTATGGAGGATACAACAGTTATAGCAAGAACAATGGTTCAACATTCGTTTTAATCGTTGTCCTTTTCATACTTCTAATTATTGTCGGTGCTACTTTCATGCATGGGAATTATTAAAAAAAGTAGTAATCGATGGGTACGATAGTCATTTATTAATAGCTTGGTATCACTCTAATGTTTTTTGGGATTAGGATCACTTTCCCATAGAGTGATCCTTTTTATAGTTTCATTCCTCATATACATATTTAGTTCACACCTCACTCACTGAACATTTTTGTTCAAATGCTTAGTAATCCAAATCCAACAGGACATTATCTATCCGTTTCGTTTTCAAGACGTTTCCAAGCCCCAAAAAATGAAATATACTAAGCTTGTCAGGCTACTCCTGATCTAGGCCCTTTGTATACGACAAGTTTTGCCCGGACTGTAAAAGCCATTGCCCTGGTCCAGCAGGAACATATACTTATCGCATTACAGTGGAACGAAACACTCCAGATGAAAATATTTTTAATGTTTCCGTACTTTCTAGGTCTATTAACGCAGTAGTCTTCCCTTCGAAAAACAATAGTTAAATAACTTTTTGTTGTGGAAAACAGCCCTAAATTAAAAACTGTACGTGCTACCGCCATCAATCTTTTCGGCAATATCTGTTGTTGCATCTGGCGCATCATCATGCTTGTTTTTACCTTCGCGCTGGTACTCGTTCATAGCTTTAAAATACTCCAGCCATCTCTCACGCCAATTGCGCGGGAAATAGTTATGATCCATTACCCATGTGGATTAGGTAATATACGAGCTTGTTTGTTTTTTACTTTGATGAAATGGCTCAACGCGCGTGAAATTCAATTCAACATGTTGTAGTATGTACTGTAGCTGAAACCGAGTCCAATTCATCTTTCATACGCTTATACTTACACATATTATTGCGATATTTCTTTAACGCCTTGTCTAATTGAACTTGCCTACCATAAGATTGCCTCTAATGCTATAATAATCTTGTTGGAATAATATAAAAATGACTTACCAAGCCGCAGCTCGCAAAGCTGTGGCTTTTTTCACTCAGAAACGGGTCTTTTCTTTTCGACATTTAAAATCGCCATATTTACTATAATATTGGAAAAATTTATTATTTATTGATTATAATTAATCTAATCGAATTTGGTTTTTCAAAGTTCGTATTATAAAAAGGAGTCTGTTAAATGGACAAAGCTAAACTTCAATCTTTTTGTCTCACATTCCCCGGAACTACACATGATTACCAAGTAGACTGGCAAGCGGATCGTTATCATGTTGGCGGAAAGATGTTTGCAATGATGGGTGGAGACGCTGAAAGAAAACCTATCATTACTTTAAAATGCGACCCTGCTCATGCTGAAGAGTTACGAGAAACCTATCAAGGCATTGTTCCAGGTTATTATATGAATAAGACGCACTGGAACTCTATTTTTTTTGATTCAGATTTATCCAATGATCTGATTGAAAATCTAATTCTTCATTCCTACCAGCTAGTTTTCGAGAAGCTAACAAAGAAAGTTCAAAATCAAATTAATCCTAAATAATTTTGCTGACTTGAGTGGATGCTCAGGTCTTTTTTTATGCGGATATTACTACACGTAATTGACGAAATGTTTAGTAATGCAATCTGGTCGTTAAAAAATATTATAAGGGCACCTTTCTATTCTTTAGTCCATAAGATACCTAATAAGGTGATTTTCTATTATAAGTAATAAGGACGTGACTTTTTTGCATTACGCTTTACAAGGAACTTCAAACGATAAGTTAGTTCTCGACATTAATAATGCAATTAATGGTGAATTCAATGCTATCCGATTTTATGAACATTTAGCACAACTTGCTCCAAATGAAGAAGTTAGAAATCGAATTTTAGAAATTAGGAATGATGAAATACGACATTACTAGGGTTTTACTTTTACGTATACCTGGATCACTGGCCAACAACCTTCACCTCAATTAACTGAGCCTTTACCACTCGATTTTAAAAGCGGTATTTTAACTGCATTTAAAGATGAACAAGAAGCGGTTGATTTTTACCATCGGGTATCTAGAGAATCTAATATGCCTTATATCAGTAATCAGTTTCGTTCTAACGCTTCTGACGAACAGAATCATGCTATTTGGTTTTTATTTTTTATAAACAAATATTAATACCTTATCCTGATTATTATTTTAGGAGGTTGAATTTTGAGTAAAAAAAAAAGAGAATTTTAATATTAATGAACTTTTATCAGGTGTAGATAATGACGCTGCTAAACTTACCGTAATTGCTGGATTAATTAATACATTAGGTGATGGTTTAGCTACTATTGCAGCAATTATGGCCTTAGAGGAATCACAACAATCAAATAATAGCAACGATAATAACTCGATCAAAATAGCTGAATTAGAAAAACAAGTTCAATATTTAACAAAGGAACTAAATAGACTTAAATACTCAAGAAAATGAACCTCGCTACATCCCTTTTTATTAAACTGTCTACAAAATGGGGGGCAGTTCAAGATAACTTGTATCTCTATTCTTTGTGTCCACGGTTTTTCCGATAGACTACTCCCCTATATATCTCACTAAGTATTCTTTTAGTTTATTTAATTCTTGCCCTGCCATAAGATTGCCCCCTTATGCTATAATTTAAGTGTCACCTTATATAGCAAGAGGGAAACCGTAGCGCTTGTACTCGCTGCGGTTTATTTTGTTTACGCAAACATACGCGCTATAATAAACACGTATAGTTTTGCTGACTTGAGTGATTGCTCAGGTCTTTTTTATGCCCATTTACTACACAATTATTAATTCTTCTTTTTCAAGCACATTCCACGCAAGTACTATTTTGGTATATAATGTTATTATTAAATTGTATTTACTAGATAAAAGGAGGGGTGTTTTATGGACGATATGCTCAATCAACATCATGAACAAGCCCACAATCAAATGGTTCAAGATGAATTTAATAATCAACACCAACGCTTTATGGATGAGACTGACAGACAGTTCATGGAGCAAGCAAACCCTGATGATATTGATATGTATTTGGAATCATTGAAACAAAATCCGATATCGAAATTATGGCTTGCTATTGCGTGTGTTTGCTTGTCTATTATTTTTATTATTTCTTTATTTATTGTTCTTCTTTTGTTCAAACAAAATTTAATTGTGTACTTAAATCTTTAGATTCAGTTACTTTTTTATCAGTTTAATTTCACTCTGTTTCAATCTATCTTTCAATGCATGGTCGCTATCTGGTGCATAAAATCCTACCGTATAAAGGCCCGTCTCTGATTGAATATAAACCCATTTAGCATTTGCCATCTCATTTGCTCCTTTCCCCTACATTATTTCCTCAAGATTCTCAGATATTATAAGTGATATATTTCATAAGGAGTAATAGGGATGAAATTATCTAAAGAAAAAAATTACTACTTTAAATGAGGGGCATTTTGGCTATTATTAGCTACTATAGTCAGTTTTGGGGATGAAATAATCCAAGAAAACATTTCCAATATTATGATACTTAACATATCCACTGTTATAGTCTTAGCTATTTGGCTTGTATTCTTTTTTATTGCATTAAATTTCAAATAAAAGCAATTAAATTTAAATGGTTTAACTAAATTTCTGAACAAAATCCTCATATTGTTCAGTTGCTTATTTCCTATATTTGTTTCTTCATGGTACTTTCGTATTTAGCGAAATAGGCATTTATCCAACTCTTAAAAAAATCTATACATATCTTGAACTAATGATTATCAGTTAATTTCATAAAGGGGGTTGTAATCATTACTTCTAATGTTGATTTCACTTCGCCATCCACACAGTTCACATTTGATGTAAATAAAAGCACACTGTTTAAAAAAGATAATCAAAATAAAATCAATATTTTGGGTATTAATCAGCTAAATACTTTAGAAAATGTATCATTGTTAGATATTTTTCTTAGTACTTCTAATGTGGTCGAACCGCATTATCACCAAAATGCTGCAGAATTAGTTTATTGTATTTCTGGAGCAGCTACAGTCTCAATGCTCAATCCATTTACAAAACAAATTCATAACTATACTATTACACCTGGGCAGGTTGTAAATATACCTCAAGGTTGGTGGCATTACGAGGTTGCTAATATTGATAACACACATTTACTAGCTATATTCGATGCACCCACTCCTGAGGTAATTCTAGGTTCAGATATCTTAAAATTCACTCCGCCCCATATTATGGCGCACACCTATTGTTTAGATGAAAATCTTTGGAAGGAAGCAATTGCTCCCGTGATGCCATCAACATATATTGGACCTCCCGAAGATTGCAAAAATATAAGTCAAAGTGCAAATCTTCATTACAATCCAAATGTTAATTCATACACAAGATACATGAATCCCTATCCGTATTATCCATACAGTTATTAATAATGTTTCTTTCGTAGCGTGGTCAATCGCTACGTTTTTTTGCGCTATATTGTACTTTTGGTGCGATTGTGTCTCCCCCAATCGCTACTACACAATATTGTTCAGAATGTCGATTAAACTTCACTGTTTGCTGTAGTGTTTAAAGACGCTACGTCTTGTTTATGATACAATTTACATATATTGCATAAAGAGGTGATAATATGGAAAATGATAAATTGGTTTGTAAGGCTTGTGGTAATGATTCCTTCTCACAAGGTGAATTAGGCGGATCTATGGCAAATGTAAAACCCGTTAAGCTCGATATGCTCCATTTTTCGAGTTCGCCACTAATCTTGACTATTTGTACGAATTGCGGAGAAGTAGCTTCAATGAAAGTTAAGGAACCTCAAAAGTTCAAATAGTCCTTTAGATTTAATATTTAGGGTTACTTCCAGCGGAGTGACCCTTTTTTTAGATGTTTTCGGTCAATCGACAAACTCTCCAAGAATGGCGTGCTCTTTTTAAATTTGGAGGAATAGAGGCGTTAACTCGCCCTAAGAAAAATAAGGTGTCCTCAAGCAAATTTCAAACTGGGTATGACGACCTTCTTCTAGATATTGAAGTGCTAGTAAGTTTATGTCTGGTGAAAATAATTCTATTGGCATGAAAAAACTCCCCATTTGATAAACAGATTTTATTTTTTATCTGTCTACCTAATGGGGAGCATACCAAACTGTGGAAGGCTTATTTTATATCTAATCAAGTATGGTCTGAATTAGGTTATTTTATATTTTATGGATTATTGGCAACATTTTTTGTTCTATCAATAATTGGCTGTTTTGCTTTAGCACATGGGTAGAAAATCGAATTACTGCATCTTCACCATTAGTAGCTAATATGGCGTCTGTAAAATAATCATCTACCTTTACCCACTTGTAAAATCGTATTTTCTTTCCAACTAACTTTTTACGTCGCCAATGATAATCTACTTGTAAATTTTTCAGCACTCCGTCTAGCTGGGTAAAATACAGCTCGGCAAATTTTAAATGTTTCATATTATCTATATCATGTTGTAATGACCGAATAGCTAACTCCAACATTAGAAATTCATAAACTAATTGACGATCTTGGAGAGCAATCATTATTCAATCTCCCTAACTTTTTCTATTTCCCCGTACTTAATGCGCTTAACGCTAAATTCTGTATCAAGTAGTAATTCATTATGTCCAGAATGCAATGCTGTTATAATCCCTTTTTCTACAATCCATTTATCTCGCCACAAATTCAATTCTACTTGCTGTTTTTGATGATATGCTTTTACAACGATCTGCTGTAGTTCGTCCCATTCCCAATCCGTTTTTTCTTTCGGGTACTCATTACCTACGCTATTTTGCCACTCTTTTATTTGATGCAGGTGCTCCGGTATCATCATACCAGTCCATTTTTTAGCCAAACCTCTATTTTTAATCATAGAAGCGCCCCCTATTTTTTATGCCCAGCAACAAGCTGTCGGCGCGACCTTGCAGTACCTGCATTTGTAAATGATACTGCCCGTAAAATGGATGTTGAACCGAATCGATTCCGTAAATTATCCATTGTGTTAGCTAAATGCGCACGTTTATCTTTCGATTGGTCAAACAAATCAAGTTGCATACCCCGTTCTTTTGAAACGTTGGATATTCGTACAGATAATTGGCGAGCTGGTTCACCACCATAAAACTCATTTAAAAGTTCCTTGCATACGTTATATATTACAAGCGTGTCGTTCGTTGGTTCCTCAACTGTACGCGAGCGATAAAAATTATCAGACATAATTGCGTGTCGACTATGTGCTAAACCGAGCGAAATTGTTCTAGCTGAATAGCCCTTTTCTCGTGCACGTTTTGCTACATCCTCACACATTTCCAATAGAACAACAGAAATTTCTCTTTTATGATTATAGTCACGCATCAGCATTTGAGACTTCCCAAAACTCAGACCACGCTTTATATCTTTAATATTTTCTTGCTCTCCAATTTGTGCTAAATCTATTCCCCATGCGTGATAATATAATTGATTACCCATAACACCAAACTTCTTTTCGAGTTCATCTAAATTAGCTTCAGCAAGCCCACCAACAGTATAAATCCCCATAGCATTTAAACGTTTTTCGGTTTGTTTGCCTATTCCCCACATTTCTGATAGGGGACTTACTTTCCACAGTTTGTGCGGTATATCCTCATAGGTCCATTTAGCAAAGCCCGATTTCTTTCCTTCCAAGTCTAGAGCCAATTTCGCCATCAAAATATTATCCCCCATGCCAGCTGAACAAGGTATTTTAAATTGCTGATAAATTGCGTTTTGTATGGATTTTGTTATTGATTCTGCGTCACCATATAAACTTGTTACATCATCTAATTTCAGCATAAATTCATCGATACTATAAACGTGTATCGATTCAATTGGGACAAAGGTTGCTGCTAATTTTATTATTTCTACTGACATGTGAATAAAAAATTCCATTTTGGGCTCAAAAAGTTTTATATCTGGGTGTTTAGGGATCTCATATAAACGGTTACCAGTCTTTATTTTAAAGCGCTCCTTCATTGGGCGATTAGCTGAAAGGACTACCGAACCGGATTGTGTTAAACTACCTACAACAGCCATTGGTACATTCATAATATCGATATTTTCTAGCGACGCTATGCAACTTACGTAAAATGCGTGCATGTCCATACAAACGATTTTGTGTCGAGGCAAAATTTCGTATAAATGATATTCTCCCACTTTTCAACAACTCCGTTCTCCTATAAATAAGAACATTTGTTCTTAATTACTTTATTATAGAACGTTTGTTTCTATTTTAAAACAGAAAAAATTTAATTTTTTTGGAAAAATTATGATTAAACGTAAAAAAGCAAGTTATCACCATTTAAAGTGATAACAGGCTTCAAATATATGGCTATTCTTTTGTGTGTATATTGTAAAGCATCGTAATTAATTCCTCGCGTGTAGCTGGACGTTTTAAGAATGTTCCATCTGATACACCGTTCGCCTATGTCCATTCAACAGCTTCCTTTGCCCACGCTGCTGGGCTTTGATCAGGCAGACGTCATTAATGAAATAATTTCAACCTATAAATAGAAAATAATGCCCTTTGCAAAGAGTACACTTTACTATGTGGGCTTTCAAACTATCGAAGTTTACTAATTGACCATTTTAATCTTATGAATGTTAAAAGGGCTAGTATAGAAAAAAATCTATACTAGCCCTTTGAATTTAATTACACCTGGGTTTGGGCCCCGCTGAAGCAAGTTAAAATAACACAGCCTGCGCCAAGATAACTAATAAGATTAATACTAATAGCGATGCAAAAAACGCTTTCCATTTCGAAATTTTATGTACCTCTGAAATCCCGACAATTGTAATGATATACGTCCAAATACTTGCAATTATGATCAGCGTTCCACAAATAAATTGTAAGATATAATCGCTCATCCCTGGCAGTATATACGGAATATCAAAAAACGACTGTGGTGCGAACTGCATCCAGAATAAGACAATCGGTAAAATCCAAATATACGGCACCATTGTCATACTAATCATGCGGAACATTTCTTTAAACTTCCCTACTCCACCGAACACCTTCGCAGATAGCATCAAAACCCCTGCTGATAATAACGTTGATAAGAAGTACAGTAAAAAACTCGACATGAATGTAGAGTAAACAATATCTCCAAGTGTATATTTCCCTGTAAACTCCGAGCCGACAAAGCTTAATAAATTGCTAGCAAACATGCCAACAACCCCAACAAAGATGAAGTATGGAAGATTTTTTGTAGTTAATACATAGCGAATCGTATCACGAGGTTTTATAGCAATGCTTAAAATCGCGTGACGATCATCAACCAATGTATTTGGTAGATTACTCAAAAATAGAA
Source organism: Solibacillus palustris (assembly GCF_022549215.1). Taxonomy (GTDB): domain Bacteria; phylum Bacillota; class Bacilli; order Bacillales_A; family Planococcaceae; genus Solibacillus; species Solibacillus daqui. The sequence continues at coordinate 324,621 of NZ_JAKZFC010000003.1, forward strand.
CCCCCTAAAAAAATGTATAGTATCTATTATACTAATATCTTTCTGGTGATTCAAAGTTATTGAATAACAAAGTTATGGTGTAGTAGTAGAAGTGATAGGAACATAGCCCGCCTTTTCTAGTAGCTGCTGCCCTTCCGTTGACGTTACCCAATCAATAATTTGTTGTACTTGAGGATTACTATTCTGCGTTGTGACAATATAAAATTCATTCGTTATTGGGTAGGCTTCACTGCGAATCATGTCAACAGTCGGCGCAACACCATCTACTTCAAGCAATTTTATTTCATCACTTTTGACCATTTCATTCGAATAATAACGGAATGTATAACCAATTGCATTTTTGTAATTACGGTATTTTGACACTTCTTCAATAATGCCACCCATACCTTGTGCAATGTTTTCCGTTGGCGCTTCCATAATCGGTTTGTTACCCATTAGATTTTGCAAAGCGGTTTGTGAGCCACTGTCTTGTGGTCGCTGAAATGCCCGAATGTCTCCATCTTTACCGCCTACTTCCGACCAATTCGTAATGGTTCCTGCATAAATATCTTTAATTTGATCGAGTGTTAATCCATCAATATTATTTTTAGCATTTACAAAGAATACAAATGCCTCTTTGCCAATTGGCGTTAATTTCAGCTCAACACCCATTACTTTTGCATAATTGATTTGTTGCTCAGACGGGGCCAAAACAAAAATTAAATCGACATGACCATCTATTAAATTTTTATAGGCAGCTGGTGTTTTATTGACCATTACCTCGCTATCATATGGTTGATAGTCTTTCTTCGGATAAATGGTTTCTGTAAATGCAGCATAAAGCGGGTAAAATGCCGTTGCACCATCGATAATTGGTAATGGCTCCTGTAGCTGTACGCTCGCCTCACGGTCCATTTTCGTCACCTGATTGCCCTCTGTAAACGGCATGTATTGATAAACATCCACCTCGGCATCAACAGTCGGAATTTGATTTTTATAAATCTCCTTAAACGGTGTAATAAATGCGATCAGTAGTGTGATAGCAGCAAGCACTGCAACTGCTTGCTTTCTTTTTTTCGTCGTAAAAAACTGGAACATCATCAAAATAGCAAACATAAAAATTACAACTGCTACAACAATAATAAATGATTCGTAATAAAATCCACCGTTTAATGACACGACTAACAACAAAAAAATCGTACCGATTGCTAGCACTATTCCAATAACGACTAGCCCAATAATACGTAAAATGATTTGCCCTATATCCATAACATACCCCCTCTCTTTAATATGAACATTCCCTTTCTCCCCAAAAATCCCCTCTCAAATACAAAAAAACACCCCAAATGACTTGGAGTGTTTTCATCTTATAATAAAATTATGCGAATTTCACCATATGGTATTTTTTCTTACCGCGACGAATAATCGCGAATGCATCTTCTAAACGGTCTTTCCCGTCGATTATATATTCTAAATCCGTAATTTTTTCACCGTTTACACTAATCGCACCGTTTGTTACATCTTCACGTGCTTGGCGTTTCGAAGAAGAAATGCCTGCTTCTACGATTAAATCGACGATGTTTTTATCTTCTTTTGCCACTTCTACTGAAGGAACACCTGCAAATGCAACTTTCATTTCATCAACTGATAATGCTTTTAAATCACCAGAGAATAATGCAGCTGTAATACGCTCAGCTTGTGCCAAACCTTCTTCGCCATGAATTAGCTTTGTCATTTCAGCAGCTAATGTTTTTTGTGCTTTACGTAAGTGTGCTTCTGCTTCAACACTTTCAGCTAAAGCTTCAATTTCCGCGCGGCTTAAGAATGTGAAGATTTTTAAGTATTTCACAACATCCGCATCGGCTGTATTAATCCAGAATTGGTAGAACTCGTATGGCGATGTTTTCTTGCCATCTAACCATACTGCGCCACCTGCAGTTTTACCAAATTTTGTACCATCTGCTTTTGTTACAAGTGGAATTGTAATACCGAATGCTTTTGCGTTTTCATCATGCGTTTTACGAATCATTTCTAACCCAGTTGTGATGTTCCCCCATTGGTCAGAGCCACCGACTTGGATGCGCACATTGTAGTTGTCATATAAGTGATTGAAGTCCATCCCTTGAATTAATGTGTATGCAAATTCAGTAAATGAAATACCCGAATCTAAACGAGAAGCAACAGTATCTTTATTTAAAATGTAATTTACATTAATCAATTTCCCGTAATCACGTAAGAAATCGATTAACGTCATTTGACCCGCCCAATCATTGTTGTTAACTAATACTGCACCATTTTCATTATCAGATGAGAAGTCAAATAAACGTTCCATTTGCTTTTTAAGACCTTGTACGTTTTGCTCAACTTGCTCCATTGTTTGTAATTGACGCTCTTCTGAACGACCTGATGGATCACCTACAGTACCTGTTGCACCACCAACTAATAAAATTGGTGTATGGCCAGCTTTTTGGAAGCGACGTAATGTCAGTAATGGTACGATATGACCAATATGCATTGAATCTGCTGTTGGATCTACCCCTACGTATAACGAAACCTTTTGTTCGTTTAATAATTTTTCCATACCTTCTGCGTCAGTTTGTTGGTATAACAAACCGCGCCATTCTAAATCTTGTAATAATTCGTTTGTCATTGTCATTCTCTCCTTTTACATGTTTTCACATTTGCATTGTAAGGAAATAAAAAACGCCCCTACATGCAAACTTGCATGCAGGGACGTCAAATGGTCATTTAACGCGGTACCACCCAGCTTGAAGAAAAAACTTTCTTCCACTTTAAGCGTCTATATCGCTGACGATGCGTACAAGCTCCAAGAACGTAATTCATAAAAGCGTTATGTCTAGCTTTCACCAACCGCTAGCTCTCTAAATCAGGGAACGTTTTTACTACTGCAAACTCTTCAATGCTTGAAATTTATAATCTCTATTTTACTTAGAATTCGGATGATGTCAATAATTATATTCGTTTATATAACAAATATGCTATAATAAACAAGATTTTAGGAGGGCGATGATGTGAAAAAATGGCTTGATCAATTAAATGAAAAAATCGAAACCCTTGCTTCTTCAAAACCAATGCGTTATGTAAGAATGACAGGTGACGTATTTTGGAACCTTTCATTATTAGCAGTTATTTTAATTACGACCGTTGTCATTTTAGTCGGCGGGATTGGCTTTGGTTACTTTGCATCATTAGTAAAGGACGAGCCGTTACGTTCCAAAGAAGAAATGCGTGAACAAATTTTTAGCTATGAAGAAACAAGTGAAATTTACTTTGCGAATGATATTTATATCGGGAAAATTCGAACGGATTTAGACCGACGTGAAACATCACTAGCAAATATATCCCCAAACGTAATTAATGCTGTACTTGCAACAGAAGATGAATACTTCCGCGAGCACCCTGGTATTGTACCAAAAGCCGTACTTCGTGGTCTGTTACAAGACGTAACAAATTCGTCAACGCAAACAGGTGGTTCAACACTTACACAGCAATTAATTAAAAACCAAATTCTAACGAATGAGGTATCTTATGAGCGTAAAGCAAAGGAAATTTTACTTGCCTACCGCTTAGAAAACTTCATGTCAAAAGAAGAAATTTTAGAAGCTTATTTAAATATCATTCCATATGGACGTAACTCATCCGGTCGCAATATCGCGGGGATTGAAACAGCCGCACAAGGTATTTTTGGAATTAGTGCTTCTAAGCTAAACTTACCACAATCGGCTTACATTGCGGGAATTCCTCAAGCACCGTTTAAATACACACCTTTTACAAATAAGGGTGAGATAAAAAGCGATGAAGGGATGCAGCATGGTATCGACCGTATGAAAACGGTACTATTCCGTATGTTAGAAGTTGGCTATATTACAGAAAAAGAATACAACGAAGCCATTAACTATGATATTAAAAAAGATTTTAAAGAACCCGAAGAACGTCCAGAAGATAAATATCCATGGTTAACTGTTGAGTTAGAAGAACGTGCGAAAGAAATTTTTGCGAAAATGCTTGCTGAAAAAGACGGCATTGACCCTGCCCGTTTAAAAGAAGAGTCAAACTTAAAAGATAAATACACAATTTTGGCCGACCGAACAATACGTTCTGGTGGATACCGCATTTATTCAACAATTGATAAAGATATGTACGACACAATGCAACAAGTTACACAGGATTACACACTTTACGGTCAAACCTATAAGAAAAAAGAAAAAGACCCTGAAACTGGTGAAGAAGTTGAAGTCGATGTCCCTGTACAAACAGGTAGTATAGTCATTGATAACAAAACAGGAAAAATTTTAAGCTTTGTAGGCGGACGTGATCATGAGCTAGAACAACTAAATCACGCAACAAAGGCATACCGTTCAAACGGTTCGACGATGAAACCATTATTAGCTTATGCACCTGCATTAGAATATGGTGTTATTGGTGCCGGTAGCCCGGTTGTCGATGTCAAATTCAAACGTGAATATGACGACTATGAACCAGTCAACTACAATCCAAAACAAGAGCTAGGTATTATTCCTGCGCGCCAAGCATTAGCTTCTTCTCAAAACTTAGCAGTATTACGTCTATATGATTCCATTTTAGATCGACGCCCTGCAACGTTTTTAGAAAAAATGGGCTTCTCTAAGTTAACAGAAGGTGACTATGTCAATCTTTCAACATCAATCGGTGGGTTAACATATGGAGCGACTGTTGAAGAAAATACAAATGCCTATGCAACCTTTGCAAATGGTGGTCAATTTATCGATGCTTATATGATTGAACGCATTGAAGATTTAGATGGTAATATCATCTACCAGCATAAAGCTGAGCCAGTTGAAGTATTTTCACCAGAAACAGCTTATATGATGACAGATATGCTTCGCGGTGTATTAAAAGAAGGCGGGACAGCTACATTAGGTAAGAGCCAACTGAAATTCTCATCTGACTTCGCTGCAAAAACAGGGACAACGCAAGACCATAAAGACGTATGGTTAGTAGGTTACAACCCAAATATTTCAATCGGTGTATGGCTAGGTTATGACCAACCACGCACGCTATATGCATTCAATAATCGCTATCAGCATCCAAGTAATCGTGTCAACCGATTATGGGCCAAGTATTTAAATGCGCTTTATGATCTTAACCCTGAATATATCGGGACGAAAGAAACCTTCAAGCAGCCTGAGGGTGTTGTGACCAAATCATTCTGCGGTATTTCAGGATTAGCACCATCCACATCTTGTGATAATGCCGGTCTAGTTCGTTCAGATTTATTTAATAAAAATGTATTTTTACCAACACAGCCAGATGACAGTTTCGTTTCATCAACAACGGTTGTTATCAATGGAAGCACATATGCAGCTTTACCTACAACACCTACAGAATTCGTACAAATGAATGGCTTCGGACTTAACCAAAGCTTCATTGATCGTATGTTAGGCAAATTAGGTGGCGATTCAGCCAAATTATTACCGTTCAGTTCAGGAAATGGGATTGTTGCTGGGGCACCGTTTAATGCCGATAGCCAAGCACCTGAAGCAGTTTGGGCTAAGTTGGCAAATGGTTCTTTAACTTGGACAGCCTCCGCTTCAAATGATGTAGTAGGTTATCGCGTTTATAGTGTTACAGATGGCGGTATATCGTTTGTTCGTTCAATTAAAGCTTCTGATGGGTTACAAATGAACGTTTCACCTGGTGTACGCTATGTAGTGAAAGCTGTGGATATTAGCGGCTTTGAATCGACCGTTTCAAATGAAGTCGGTGAAATTATCGAGGTTCCAGAACCACCAGCTCCTGAAGAAAATCCAGATACGTCGACACCTAAGGAAAACCCGGAAAATCCAGAAAACCCAAGCCCTGAGGAAACACCGGATTCTGGTGAAAATCCTGACGACACAACCGACACTATAGAATAACTTCAAAATGATCAAAAACGCCCGAGCTCAAATTTGAACTCGGGCGTTTTTTATTTATCCACTTCGATTCTGCTATTTTTTATCACTGCTTGCAATTTTCCAACAGCTTCATCAATTTCCTGCTCCGTCACCGTTAATGGAGGTAATAAACGAATCACTTTTGGACCTGCTGCTACCGTTAATAACCCCGCTTCATCTAACGCCATTACGTACGGGGCTACATTTTCTCCGCCTAAGCCAAGACCTAACATTAAGCCTTTCCCTTGAATCGTGTATTTTTCTTCAGGGAATGCTTGCTGTAGTTTTTCAACAAAATAGGCAGACTTCTGTTGCACATTTTGTAAAAACGCTTCGTCGAATACGTTGTTAATGACTGTTTGTGCTACTGCAACGCCTAATGGATTACCACCAAACGTTGTACCATGTGTACCCGCGCTAAATGTATTGAAAAATTTCTCTTTCGCTAAAATACCACCGATTGGGAATCCGCCACCAAGCCCTTTTGCCATGGACATGATATCTGGTTTAATCGCTGTTTGTTCAAAGGCAAAGCGTGTACCTGTACGACCGATACCTGTTTGCACTTCGTCGACAATGACTAATACATCTGAGTTTACCTGGATATCCGCAATTGCTTGTGCGAACTCTTCTGTTACACTATTAACGCCACCTTCACCTTGAATAATTTCAAGCATAATGGCTGCTGTTTCAGAATCAACCGCGGCTTTCAATTGTTCCACATCATTGAACGGAAGTGTAATAAATTCACTTACTAATGGGCCGAAACCTTGACGTACTTTATCTTGCCCCGTTGCACTCATCGCACCAAATGTACGACCGTGGAAGCTTTGTTCAAATACGATGATTTTATGCTTCCCTGTATGCTTACGTGCTAGCTTAATTGCTGCTTCATTTGCCTCTGCACCACTGTTACAGAAAAAAGCATAATCTAATGGAATATCCTTTACTAACGATGCCGCAAGTTGCTCTTGTCCTGGACTTTCAAATAAGTTGCTAATATGCCATAGCTTTTCACTTTGGGTTTTAATGGCTTCTACGATTGCTGGGTGGGCATGCCCTAAGCTACAAACTGCAATACCACTTGTAAAATCTAAATAACGCTTACCTGTTGTATCAAAAACTTCTGTTCCTTTCCCTTCAACAATTGCGAAAGGTCTTCTTGCGTAATTTTGAAATAATGCACTCATTTAACTAGCTCCTCACTTTTAATCGTCGTACCTGTTAACGTTTCATTGACAATTTGGACAGATGGAATACCGGCTTGTAAACAATTTAGCGCTCCTTGTACTTTTGGGATCATCCCACCGTAAATATGGCCCTCGCTAATCCAGCAGTTAATTAGTCTTGGTGTTACTTCGGTTTGATACTCGTCATTAATACGGATACCTGCAACGTCCGTTACAAGAAGTAAACAATCTGCTCCAACTGCAAGCGCGATTTCACTTGCTACCGTATCACCATTAATATTAAGCGCTTGACCATCTTCGGTAGCCCCAATACAGGCAATGACCGGCACAACACCTGCTTCAGTTAACATATTTAAAATATCCACATTCACTTGCTTCACTTCACCAACGTATTGATAGGTAGTAAAGTCTAAATAATCACTTGTTAAAAGTGCGTTATCAAAACCATTTAATCCAATTGCCGTTATGCCGGCAGCATGAAGCTCGTGTACAAGCGCAGGGTTTACTTTACCAATTAATGTCGATTGTACAATATCAATCATTTCTTCGCTAGTGACACGTAAGCCATTTACCGTGTGCGAAGTAATCCCAGCAGCCGCAAGTTCACGGTTAATCGCTGGCCCACCACCATGCGTAATAATTAGTTGAATTCCTTGTGCTTGTAAGGCTTTGAAATTGCGAAAGAAGGCCTCATTTAGACCTTCTAGCGTACTACCTCCAAGCTTAATCACCATTTTACGAGCGGTAAGATGCGTTGATTTGAACGTAGTCATAAGTTAAATCACACCCCCATGCAAAGCCGTGTCCCTCTCCTACTTCAAGTGACACATAAATTTTCACTTCATGCTGCTTTAAAATATCAATAAGCAATTCTTCCGAGAAATTAATCGGCTCACCATTTTCAACCATTGTCGCGGCACCGATTTTAATTGTAATTTTTTCTGGATCTACCGTTGCACCTGAATAACCAACAGCGGCAATAATACGCCCCCAGTTTGCGTCACAACCAAACACTGCTGTTTTTACAAGAGGTGAGCCGACAACTGTTTTCGCGATTTTACGTGCTTCTTCGTCTGAAATCGCACCTTCTACCTCAACTTCGATTAGTTTCGTTGCACCTTCCCCATCGCGTGCAATTGATTTTGCTAAGTCTTCTGCAACAAGACGTAATGCTGTATAGAAGTTTTCCCATTCTGGATGTGCTGGTGATAATGACTCGTTCCCCGCTAAACCGTTTGCCATCACAACAACTGTGTCATTTGTAGATGTATCACCATCAACTGTAATAGAGTTAAATGTGCAGTCTGTTACGCTTGATAATGCTTTTTGTAATTCATCTGATTCGATATTGGCATCTGTTGTAATAAATCCAAGCATTGTTGCCATATTTGGCTCGATCATACCAGAACCTTTTGCTGCTCCAGATACTAAAACTTCCTTACCATCAATAACCGTTGCATACGTTGTATTTTTCATCACCGTATCTGTTGTCATAATTGCCTGTGCAAAATCAATGCCGTTTTCTAGTTTTGAATCTGGTTGAAGTAATGCCATACCATTTTTGACTGGCTCCATTTTCATAATTTCGCCGATTACACCTGTTGATGCTACCCCTACTAAACTCGCATCAATGCCTAATTTTTCTGCTGCAAGTTTTTGCATTTCATACGCATCGGCTAAACCTTGCTTGCCTGTACAAGCATTGGCATTGCCTGAGTTAACAATCATTGCCTGCATTTTTTTCGTATAATAAACAACTTCTTTTGTAACTTTAATTGGCGCTGCTTGCACAGCATTTGTTGTAAATACACCTGCTACACTCGCTGGAACTTCACTAATTAATATTGCTAAATCCTTTTTCTTATGCTTAATACCCGAATGTACACCTGCTGCTGTAAAGCCTTTTGGTGATACGATATTTTTGCTCGATAATTTTTTCATTTCAATCGTTGATGCCATTGATATTGCCCCCTAATTAAATAAAGTATGGTACAAGTTGTAAACCTGTTTGTTGTGGATACCCGAATTGAACATTCATATTTTGAATCGCTTGACCTGCCGCGCCTTTAACTAAGTTATCAATCACCCCAATGATTGTTGCGCGCTTTGTTCGTTCATCAAGCTTGACGTAAATATCACAGTAGTTAGAACCTTTTACTTGATTTGTACCAACTGCATTCGCATCTTGGATAACACGAACAAACGGATGATTTTTGTACGTTTCATTTAAACAATCAATTAATTGTTGCTGCGTAACACCATCTGTTACGTGCGCATAAGAAGTTGCTAAAATACCGCGCGTCATCGGTACTAAATGTGTATTAAATGTGATTTTTGTATCGACACCTGCAAATAAGCCAATTGCCTGTTCAATTTCTGGTATATGCTGATGTTCGTTAATTTTATAAATCGAGAAGCTTTCATTCGCTTCGCTAAAGTGTGACGTTTGTGATGGCTTGTTACCTGCACCTGAAATGCCGCTTTTCGCATCAATTATTAAAAAATTTGGATCTATTAATTTATGCTTTAGTAGTGGCAATAACGACAATAACACAGCTGTCGGATAGCAGCCTGGATTGGCGATTAATTCCGATTGGCGAATCGCATGTTCATTCCATTCGGTTAAGCCATAAACGCTTTTGTTAACGGCTTCTTGTGGTGCTGGTGTTTTTTTATACCAATAATTGTAACTCTCTAAATCCTTTAATCGGAAGTCACCTGACAAGTCAATCAGTTTTGGACCTAAGCCAACAAGTGGAGGAAATAAGCTGCTTGATACTCCAGATGGCGTGCTTGCAAACACTACATCGTATTTTGCCAATGCATCATAATCAATTTTTTGTAACGGTACATTGTATAGGTCTGTTAAATGGGGAAACTTATCTGAAAAAATTGTGCCTTCCTCAGATGATGTAAATAAACCGATCGATTCTACTTCTTTATGGTTATGCAAAAAGCGCAACATTTCTAAACCGCCATAGCCTGTTGCACCAATAATACCTACCTTCATCATGTCACCTCGAATTTTCATTTCGTACGTTAGTTTAAATAAAAGATAAAACTAAGTATAATTATGTATAAATATTTAGTCAACTGTATTTTTATATATTTATAGATAATTCTAAAATTTATTTTATATACATACAAATAAAAAAGGCAAAGCTATCATTATCGTAGCTTTGCCTTTTGAACTTAGTCTTCCATTGTAGAAAGATCGCCTGTTGGTAGGTTTAATTCCCATGCTTTCAACACTCGGCGCATAATTTTACCGCTCCGTGTTTTTGGAAGCTTCTCTTTAAATTCGATTTCACGTGGTGCTGCATGCGCTGAAAGCCCTGTTTTTACAAAGTCACGGATTTCGGATTCTAGCTCTTCAGTTGGTTCTACACCTTCGCGTAAAGAAACAAATGCTTTAATTATTTCACCACGAACTGGATCAGGCTTACCGATTACCCCTGCCTCAATTACATCAGGGTGCTCTAATAATTTACTTTCAACCTCAAACGGACCAACACGCTCACCTGCTGTCATAATCACATCATCAACACGCCCTTGGAACCAAAAGTAGCCTTCATCATCCATATAAGCAGAATCCCCCGAAACATACCATTCTCCTTTTAAGAAGTAAGATTCATAGCGTTCTGGATTGCCCCAAATTTGACGCATCATTGCCGGCCAACCCTTTTTCACCGCTAAATTCCCCATTGTAAATGGAGGCACTTCATTGCCTGAGTCATCAACAATTGTTGCATAAACACCTGGTACTGGTTTACCCATTGAACCTGGCTTAATAGTCATAGTTGGATAATTACAAATCATGTGCCCACCTGTTTCAGTCATCCACCACGTATCATGAATACGATGATATAATGTTTCCACACCCCATCGTACTACTTCTGGATTTAACGGCTCCCCAACCGATAATACATGACGAAGTGACGATAAATCATATTGACTAATGACATTTGGTCCTGCCCCCATTAACATGCGGAATGCAGTCGGAGCACTGTACCATACTGTTACGCCATATTCTTGGATGGCACTATACCAAGCTTGTGGACTAAAGCGCCCACCGACGATGACATTGGTCACGCCATTTAACCATGGACCAAAAATTCCATATGCTGTTCCAGTAACCCACCCCGGATCTGCTGTACACCAATAAACATCATCTTTCTTTAAATCCAATACCCACTGTGCTGTTTGGTATTGTTGCACCATTGCATAATGTACATGCAGTACTCCTTTAGGTGCCCCTGTTGAACCCGATGTATAATGTAATATAGAGCCATCTTCTTTATCAACCCATTCAATGTCAAAGTTCTCAGATGCCTCTTGTATATGCTTATTAAAATCGATAATGTTTGCTGTTTCTTCAATATCATCGCCAACTAAAAAAACCGTTTTTAAATGTGGCAATTTATCCAGTGGAACACGACTTAATAGTGCTGGTGTAGTCACAAGTGCTACCGCCTCACTATCAGCTAAACGATCATATACCGCACCTTCCATAAATGCTTCAAACAGTGGACCAACAATTGCGCCAATTTTCAGTGAGCCCAATAAGCTAAAATAAAGCTCCGGCGTTCGAGGCATAAAAATGAAAATGCGATCCCCTTTTTGCAATTTCGATTTATCCTTAATGACATTTGCAGCTTTGTTTGAATAATTCTTCATGTCTTCAAATGAATATGCTTCTTTACGTGTCCCATCATTATAATGTAGTGCAACTTTGTTTTTTTGTGTTGTATCCACATGACGATCAATTGCTTCATATGCAATATTGACCTTACCTGTTTCATACCAAGAAAATGCCTTTTCAGTGTTTTCCCAGTCATGTGTGTTAGCTGTTTCCTCATAATTTTTTAAATTATGCTCCCCTGGAATCACAGCTAATTTCTCCATCGTTTTCATCCCCATGAAAAATCCCCCTTCTATATAACATACACCAATTTTACAACACTGTACTATAATAGGCAAAAGTTTTTTAAATTTTCACTTAATTAAGATATTGACCGTAAATTTAAGCTTTTTTTAACATAAAATAGAGTATAATGGAAATATCATAAGCAGGTGGTGTGACTATGAATCATGTGAAAAATCATTATTGCCTTGAATTCGAAACGAGGCATGGTAAAGTTTTAGTAGAAGGTCCTGTTCCTTCTACAAGGCTTGCTTCGTATACATTACACGAAGATTTAAAAGCATTTAGGCCTTCACATCAGCAACACGAGGCGCTAATAGAAATTGCAAAGTTAGAGGAAGGTCGCATTATCGTCATCCGACAAGACGAAACAGTTGTCGGTTATGTGACGTATTTGTATCCGGATCCGCTTGAAAGGTGGGCAGAAGATCGTATTCCAAATATGATTGAGCTCGGTGCAATTGAAGTTATTCCTGCGTTTCGTGGCACAGGTGCAGGGAAAAAATTATTGGAGGTATCGTTTATGGACGATACAATGGAGGATTATTTAGTCATTACAACTGAGTATTATTGGCATTGGGATTTAAAAGGGACGGGTCTTACAGTGTGGGATTATCGAAATATGATGGAGCGCATGATGACATCTGCCAAGTTTGAATACTATGCAACGGATGACCCTGAAATTACCTCTCATCCTGCGAACTGTTTAATGGGACGTGTGGGGGCACGTGTTGATACAGATACGCTTGAACGTTTTGACAAACTGCGCTTTAGAAATCGTTTCATGTATTAATTCTTATCACAAGGGGGATTATAAAATGATTGTCGAAGAAATTATGAAAAGGGAATTACATACGCTCACGCCAAAAAACTCTGTACGTGACGCCGTGCGCTTAATGCGTGAAAAAAATATCCGTCATGTTCCAATTATTAATAATGAAAAAAAGATAGTAGGAATCATTACAGACCATGACATAAAAAAAGCACTTCCTTCGTGCCTAAGAGAAGAGCCAAATTCCACTATTTACGATGCGGCAATTGAAGAAGTTATGACGAAAAATCCACTTGTTGGCCATCCACTCGATTTTGTAGAAGAAGTCGCACTCACATTTTATGAATCTAAAATTAGCTGCTTACCGATTGTTTCAGCTAACGAATTGATCGGAATCGTGACAACAACCGATTTACTGTATACGTATATCGAATTAACAGGTACAAATCAACCGGGCTCTAAAATTGATATCCGTGTCGATGATCGTCCAGGTATATTGTTTGAAATTACAAAAATATTTCATGAAAATAAGGCCAATGTATTAAGTTTACTCGTCTATCCAGATGGTGAAAGTGAAACAACTAAGATTTTAAGTGTCCGATTACAAGTAATTAACCCACTACAAATTATTGAAGCTTTACGAAATCAAGACTACGACGTCCTGTGGCCACATGTGCCTGGCGTAACACTATGAAAAAAGCTGTTTTTATTTATTCGCCAGATCAGCTCAATTACAAATTTTCGGACACTCACCCGTTTAATCATAAACGCTTACACTTAACTATTGATTTACTTAAAAATATCGATGCGTTATCCGATGATGACATCGTACCTGCGCGCATGGCAACCGATGAAGAAATCGCACTTGCGCATGACACACAATATATTGAAATCGTCAAAAAGGCAGGCCACGGTGAACTCACTTCTTTACAAGGTGCGCCGTATGGCATTGGTACAGAAGATACACCGATGTTTACAAACATGCATGAAGCAAGTGCACTGCTAGTTGGTGGTACCCTACAAGCTGTCGACTATGTGCTACAAGGGAAATCCGAGCACGCTATTAATCTTGGTGGAGGCTTACACCATGGCTTTCGCGGGCGCGCATCAGGATTTTGTATTTACAATGATAGCAGTATAGCTATTAAGTACATACAAGAAAAATACGGCTTACGCGTTCTCTATGTCGATACGGATGCTCATCACGGGGACGGCGTGCAATGGTCGTTTTACGATGACCCAAATGTGTGCACCCTTTCCATTCATGAAACAGGTCGTTATTTGTTTCCGGGTACGGGTAGCATTACCGAACGTGGCAATGGTGAAGGTTATGGAACATCATTTAATTTCCCGATTGACGCTTTCACTGAAGATGAAAGTTTTTTACAAGTATATGAGCAATCCATGCGTGAAGTGTTTGAATTTTTCAAGCCTGATGTTGTGTTGACACAAAATGGGGCAGATGCACATTACTTTGACCCACTTACACATTTGTATGGCACAATGAATATTTATAAAGAAATCCCTAAACTTGCACATAAATTAGCACATGAATATTGTAATGGACGATGGATTGCAGTTGGTGGTGGTGGTTACGATATTTGGCGTGTTGTACCACGCGCTTGGAGCTATATTTGGACAGAAATGACCGATCAACAAGCGCCAACTGGTCCTCTTCCCCAAGCATGGTTAGAAAAATGGCAAGTAGAATCACCGGTACCATTCATTCCAACATGGGAAGATCCCCACCCATTATACGAGGCTATTCCACGTAAAGCTGAAATTGAGGAAAAAAATGCACAAATGCTAGAAAAAGCTTTACATATGGTTCGTTCAGAGAAAAATCGTATATAAGTGTAGTAACTATGCAGTCTTTTACAAGTTTGCATAGTTTTTTGATTGGAATATATTAAGTTTTTCGGTGTAATCCACATAAGATACGACAAGCACTCGTGCTATTTTCACGAGAGGTTGTACTTATCTAAAGTTCGTTTGTTTTTCACAGCAAATACTGAAAAAATGAACTATAATAATCTTATTAACGGATTGGAGGTTTTTTTATGTATAAACATATCTTACTAGCTGTTGACGGTTCTGAAAATTCATTACGAGCAGCACAGGACGCCGTAAAAATTGCTTCTGAAGAATCGTTCATTGAACTATTTTCTGTCATTCCAACAGAAGGTATTACATCGCAAGCTGTACATGCAGGTACTTTAGACAATTTAGAAGCAGAATATGCTCAAAAATTAACACAAGAACAAGAATACATCCAAGCAAATCACCCAAATTTCAAATTAACAATCGTACACGGCCCAGCTGGTCGTATGATTTCAAACTATGCAAACGACAAAAAAGTAGACTTAGTAGTTATAGGTTGCCGTGGCTTAAACCCAATGCAAGAAATGGTATTCGGTAGCGTAAGCACCTATGTAACAAAAAACGCAAACTGCTCCACTTTATTAGTTAAATAATTCAAAAAAGGGGACAACCAATAGTAATTCTGGCTTGTCCCCTTTGCGCCGAAAATGAAGGAAAGCACAAGGCTGATCATGAGGAGCGTTTTTGCGTAGCTCCTTTATTTACTTGAATCGCGTTGTTCCACACGGTGAGGCAAGATGACATGCTTCTCATCTATTTCCTCTTTGTTCATAAACTTCGTCAGTAATCGCATTGCTACCGCGCCGATATCGTAAAGTGGCAATACAACACTTGTAAGCTGTGGGCGTACCATTCGCGCTAATTTTGAATTTTCAAAGCTGATGATTTCAACATCACCAGGCACCGTTTTACCACTATCTTGAATACCGTGAACTAAACCAATCGCTAATTCATCATTGCCAACAAAAATTGCCGTTGGTGGTACATCAAGTGCGGCCAATGTAGCCCAGGTTTCTAAGCCGTCATCATAAGAGCCATCCCCTGCTACGATTAACGCTTCATTAATTTCGATATTTGCCTGTGCTAATGTATCTTTATAAGCCGTTAACTTATGTTGACCATTCACCGTATATTGCAGTGGGCCAGATACGAAAGCAATACGTGAGTGTCCGTTGCTAATTAATAGTTGGACTGCTTCTTTTGCTGCTGTGTAATAATCGATATTAACCGATGCAATTTCTTCCGTTTCACATATTGACCCTGCTAGCACAATAGGAACCGGACATGTTTCAATTGCACGTTGAATGCTGTCAGTTACTTCTTCGCTCATCATTACAATACCATCTACCTGTTTGCCAAGCATTGTATCAAGTAATGACAGCTCTTTTTCTTCATTTTGGTCTGAATTTGCTAAAATAATGTTATAGCGATACATTGTTGCAATATCTTCAATGCCGCGTGCAAGCTCAGCATTTAAATTGTTTGAAATATCAGGGATAATGACTCCTACTGATGTTGTTTTTTTACTCGCTAGCCCACGTGCAACCGCATTTGGACGATATTCGAGTCGTTCAATAACTTCCAATACTTTTTTTCTAGTTGCTGGCTTAACATTTTGATTTCCGTTTACTACGCGTGATACTGTCGCCATCGAAACATTAGCCTCACGTGCAACATCGTAAATTGTGACAGTCAAACTAATCTCCCCCTTTAACTTGTAAATTCAATAAATGATGGCCTAACCCATATTTATGTATAACATCATCATATAATACTTTCATTTCCATTTTCAATCTTAAACCAAGTAATTTACTAGATTTCTCCTATTATTATGAACAACTCGTGTTGCATATAATCAAATTTAGTACAAGTTAGCAAGGGACTGTATTGAAAGTTAATCTCTTTACGCACAGTCCTTCATGGTGAGCTTATTCTTGTCGATTGAGAATCTTTTGTTGTAAAGATAAATATAGTTCAATTTCTTCAGATGTTAATGCTGAAAACAAATCTAAAAAGATTTCTTTCCCTACTTTGTTAGCTTCAATTAAAGCTTGTTTCCCTTTTTCCGTGATACACAATCGAATTATGCGACGATCGTTTTCATCAAATACTCGCTCCGCTAACTGATTCGTAACAAGCTTATTCGCAATACTTGTCATTGCACCTTTCGTGTAGCCTAAACGATCTGCTAATTCCACTTGTTTTAGTTGTTCATTATCTCTTAATTCTAATAATACTAAAATTGGAGAAATACCGATTGGATACTGAAATTTTTTTGTAAATTTGATAATGTTTTCACTATTCATTTGATCAATCATGTGGATCAATTGAAAAATATTTTCATTAGCGATAGAAAGCACTCCCTAGCTCACAGAATTATTATTGTTATTATACCGAACAACCATCAACCATAATGATTTGGCCAATGATGTATCAGTGCCTATAATAATAACAACTTTATCTATTAATTTCATTAAATAACACTACCAATTCTCGAACTAATTCCATTGTAAAACACAAATGGTTTACAAGTAACCCATTTACCTATAAACCTTTCACATTTTGCTCTCACTATTATGTTCTTCAAAAATAAAACAATCCCTCTAATAAACATCAGAGGGATTGTTTATATTATTTTGAAACTTCGTATTGCTTCATGAATTTTAAAATTTCATTGTAGAATGCATTAAACGTTGGGATGTCCATTTGTTGTTGTTGATCAGATAACGCAATAGATGGATCTGGGTGCACCTCAGCCATTACACCGTCTGCACCGATCGCGATTGCCGCTTTTGCACATGGTAATAATAAATCACGACGACCTGTAGAGTGTGTTACGTCTACCATTACTGGTAAATGCGTTTCTTGTTTTAAAATTGGTACAGCTGAAATATCTAATGTGTTTCGTGTCGCTTTTTCGTACGTTCGAATACCGCGCTCACAAAGAATGATGTTTTCATTCCCTTTTGACATGATATACTCAGCAGCGTGAATGAACTCATCGATTGTTGCTGCTAAACCACGTTTTAATAATACTGGCTTGTTCGTTGCACCTGCAGCTTTTAATAATTCAAAGTTTTGCATGTTACGTGCACCGATTTGGATAACATCAATGTAATCTAAAGCATGATCTAAATCAGATGGTGTTACAATTTCTGTAATGACGCCTAAGCCATATTCTTTAGATACTTCTTTTAAGATTTTTAAGCCGTCTAAGCCTAATCCTTGGAAATCGTATGGTGATGTACGTGGTTTATATGCACCACCGCGAATTAATTTTAAACCTTTTTCTTGAATTGTAGCAGCAACTGCTGCAACTTGCTCGAATGACTCAACCGCACATGGTCCGAATACAAAAGAAGGTGTACCTGAACCAATTAGCTCACCGTTCACATTAATGACAGTATCTTCTGACTTTTCCTTACGTGAAACAAGTAATTCTTTTTTCTTTTCTGCTTCAAGTTGTTTTAAAGCCGTTTTGAAGATTTGTTTGAAAATATAATCAACCGTCATTTGATTTAATGGACCATTGTTATTTTTCTTAATTAAATCAAGCATATGACGCTCACGTAATGGATCGTAACGGTTTACGCCTTGCTTTTCTTTAATTTTACCGATTTCTTCTACGACAGCAGCACGTTCGTTAATTAAACGTAAGATATCCAAGTTCAAGCTGTCAATTTGGATACGTAAGCCTTCTAAATCTTGTTGACTCATATTCCTCTTACCCCTCTTCTTTGCGTATCCGGCACTTTAAGATAACTTAAAAGTATGATACATTTTTAAATAATAAGCTTATTATAATCAACTCGCACCAAATTGTCACGCATTTTTAATTTAGCGCTTCAACTCGCTAAAGTTAATTACGGAAATAGTTAGAAAGGAAGCGTTTTCAAATGACCAATAAATTATTTGCGCTTGATATCGGTACTCGTTCAGTTGTAGGTATTATTCTAGAACAACTTGGAGACCAATACCATGTATCCGATATTTTAGTAAAAGAACATAAAGAACGTGCGATGGTAGACGGCCAAATACATAATGTTTTATACGTTGCAGAACTCATCAAAGAAATTAAAGCCGAATTAGAACAGGTGCATGGGCATTTACAAAAAGTAAGTGTAGCCGCAGCAGGTCGTGCTTTAAAAACTGAGCAAGCAAGCGTTACAATTTCAATAAAAAATCGTCCAATTTTTACTGAAGAGGATATTAACCGCTTAGAACTTCAAGCGGTTCAGCAAGCTCAACAACAGCTTCTTCAACAAAAAGGAGATGCAAAAAATAACCATTATTACTGTGTAGGTTATTCGGTACTACATTTCCGTTTAGATGGTGAAGAAATCGGTAGTCTTCTTGATCAGCAAGGCGATGAAGCAACAGTTGAAGTCATCGCTACATTTTTACCACGTGTCGTTGTCGAATCATTACTTGCCGCATTAAAACGTGCGGATTTAGAAATGGAGGCTTTAACCTTAGAGCCAATTGCGGCTATTAATGTATTAATTCCACCAACAATGCGTCGTTTAAATGTTGCGCTTGTTGATATTGGCGCAGGGACATCCGATATCGCGATTACCGACAAGAGCACTGTAGTAGCATATGGGATGGTACCCACTGCTGGTGATGAAATTACCGAGGCATTAAGTGACCATTATTTACTCGACTTCCCGATTGCCGAGACAGCAAAGCGACAAATGCATACAAATGATGAAATCTTAATTCAAGATATTTTAGGCTTTGACCAATACTTCCCCCGTGAAGAAGTGTTACAAGCAATATACCCCGCTATTGAAAACTTAGCAAAATCAATCGGGGAAGAGATTTTACGTTTAAATAACCAGATTGCACCAAAAGCGGTGATGCTTGTTGGCGGTGGTAGTTTAACACCAAACCTACCTGAAGAAATTTGCAAAATTCTACAATTACCAACAAACCGAGTAGCTGTACGTGACGTCAATGCTATTCAAAACTTAACGCGTGCCGAGCATATTGAACCAACTCCTGAACTTGTTACACCTATTGGAATTGCCATTGCAGCTCAAAAAGCACCCGTTCACTACATGTCTTTAACAGTAAATGAACAAGTCGTTCGGTTATTTGAGCTAAAAGAAATGACTGTAGGCGATGCATTTTTAGCCGCAAATATTCGTGCGAAGCAACTTTATGGAAAACCAGGACACGGATTATCAATTACGGTAAATGGTCAAAGTATATTTGTGCCAGGCGAACATGGCCAAGCTGCTCAAATTTTAGTGAATGGTGAAGCCGCATCGACAAAAACACAAATTAAGAGCGGTGATAAAATCGACCTTATTCCAGGCCTTGATGGTGCCGATGCAAAAGTATCTGTCCGAGAAATTATAGATGGAGCCACAATCAAGTCGATCACCATTCAAGAAAATCTGCATATGATTGAACCAAGAGTCCACGTTAATGGCACCATCGTTAACTTAGATACGGCTTTAGTGGATCGCGATGTTGTTATGGTCGAATCAATTGAAACAATAGAAGATGCCTTTAAGCACACAAATAATTTAATGCAGCTCCAGCAATTTAACTCCTATTGTGTGCATATCGAAGGCAAGCCATTATACTTGCCTGAGTTTTCATCACAGCCTTCGATAAACGGCAAACCAGTTAAAATTAATTACCCTGTTCAAAATGGCGATATAATCACTTTTGAACAAAGCTCTTTACCTACAGCTGATCAAATTGCTGCACATTTGGATATATTACTAGAAGAAAAAGTGGTCGTAACCTTCCAAAATGAACAGGTAGAGCTCATGAAGCAAGCCCGCGAATTTTTCGTCAATGGTCATGTTGTTGAGAGCCGCTCAACCGTACCGAATGGTGCAACAATTAAAATTTTAGAAAAAGACATGAGCAAATGGATTTACCAAGATGTATTCCGCTTTTCAACGTGGCAGCTTCCAACCACATTTAAAGGTTCATTTACGATTTTACGAAATGGACAACCTTCAATGTTTGATGCTGAAATTTTCGGCGGTGACCGTTTAGAAATCGAATTATCTGAACAAACCGTTTCACAATAAAAATTAGAGGCAAAAGTAAATAAATAATTTTCTCCGCAATTTTCCATTTAAAAACGGCTCTCAAAATGCTTGAGAGCCGTTTTTATTATTCTACATCCGTATGGCGTGTTGAGTTTGCAACATCGGCTTGTGTGACTTGTGCTGCTTCTTCTTCAGCAATTCCATCGATTATTGCTTCGTACTCATTTCCAAGTGGTTCTTCACCCTCAGAGGAGACCGTACCATCATCCAAAATCGGTGCTTGTTTTGCCGTTTTTGATTTTACTTTTTCTACAATTGTTGTAGATTGTTCCTTAAGTTGTGATGATAGTTGTACTGTTTTTTCCTTCGCTGTTCCCGACAGCTCAATCCCTTTATCCTTAAGTGTTACCGCTTGAATGGCTACATCACTACGCAATTCGCTACCTGCTTTTGGTGCAAGTAATAAGGCCGTTGCTGCTCCGACAATGCCACCGACTAATGCACCAATAATAAAATCTTTTGCGTGAATTTTATCATCCCCATAAATGGCGTCGTTAATTTGCTTAAAATCTTGAGTTGTGTTGTAATTTACTGGTTGTTCTACCGTCATAACAAATCTCCCCCTTGTGTCATAAAGTTAATAATTATTTACGTTTAAAAAATCCAAATTTTTGCTTTGGCTCCATCGCTGGAGGTGTTTCATTTGTTTTGGTACTTGTATAGACAATGTCATCTTGGTTAATCGGCTTGCGTTGACGCCATTGGTCAGCAATTCCCATCGCAACATTGCTCCATTGAACAACTTGTGCAATTTTTTCTTCGTTTTTGTGAACCTCTGTAGAAATCGATGAAGTGACTTTTTGTATCGAGCTATTTAAGCTATTGACTGAATCACCAACACCTTTTACTGCATGAATAACAGAGTTTAATTTCTCTGATTTATCCGAAATATCATCTGCTAGAGCATTCGTTTTTGTTAGTAGGCTCGTTGTTTCACGTGTGATGCCTTCTAGCTGCCCTTCAATTCCTGCTACTGTTCCCGCGATTGAATTTAATGTATTCTTTAATGAAAACAGCGTCATACCAATACTTATACATAAGACTAAAAAGCCGATTGCTGCCACAAGTGCTGCAATATAAAGCACTACTTCCATCCAATATGACCTCCTCTATCTAATTCAATTTAAACATTCAACAAAAAATAAGACAATCCCTTTTCTATAAATCGAATGACAATTTTGTCTACATTTACATATTCCCCATTCAAACTTGGAATAAAACACAAATTTCTGCTATATGTATGAAAAACAGCTTAGCCAGTCGTGCCGGTAAGCTGTTTGATTGTTTACTATTTTAAAATGGCTTCGAATGCTTCTTGATATTTATGCACGTCGCCTGCACCCATAAATAGGAATACAGCATTGTCGTATTTTTTCAAGTGATCGATTGTTTCAAGTGTTAATACTTCACAACCTTCAATTAAGTTTGCTAAATCTTGAATTGATAGCTCGCCTTGCTTTTCACGGGCTGATCCGAAAATATCGCATAAATATGTCGCATCTGCGGGGCTCAAGCTATCCGCAAAGTCTTGTAAAAATGCCTTTGTACGCGAGAATGTATGTGGTTGGAAAATAGCCACTACTTCACGCTCTGGATATTTTTGACGTGCCGATTGTAATGTTGCAGCGATTTCTGTTGGGTGATGTGCATAGTCATCCACTAAAACCACATTTCCAATTTTTGTTTCGGTGAAGCGACGTTTAACCCCACCATAAGTCAATAAACGTTCCTGCACTAAATTTGCTGGAATTCCTTCATAATGGCATAACGAAATTACCGCAAGTGAGTTTAATACTGTATGGTCACCAAATAACGGGATAAAGAATTTACTATAAAATTCATTGCGCACATACACATCAAATTCAGTACCTTCTGTCGTTTTCACGATGTTGCGTGCTGCAAAATCATTTTCTTGACCGAAGCCATAGTATACAACTGGTACATTCGCTTGAATTTTTTGTAGTTGCTCATCATCCCCACAAGCGATAATTGCTTTATTTACTTGAAGTGCTAACGATTGGAATGCACTATATACATCCTCAATATCGCTAAAGTAATCTGGGTGATCGAAGTCGATATTCGTCATCACAGCATAATCTGGGTGATACGCTAAAAAGTGACGACGGTATTCACATGCCTCCATAACAAAATACGCAGCATCTTCTTTCCCTGCTCCTGTGCCATCTCCAATTAAAAATGAAGTCGGCATATAGCCACCAATAACATGACTCATTAAGCCTGTTGTCGATGTTTTACCATGTGCACCAGTAATTGCAATAGAAGTGTAACGGTTAATATAGTCGCCTAAAAACTTATGATAACGGATTACTTCTACGCCTAATTCACGCGCACGTACTAATTCAGGATGCTCGTCAGGAAATGCGTTCCCCGCGATTACTGTTAATCCTTCTGTAATATTATTTTCATCAAATGTTAAAATTTCAATTCCTCGGTCGCGTAAAGGCTGCTCCGTAAAATAAAATGTGTCGACATCAGAACCTTGTACGTACTCTCCAGCATCAAATAAAATTTGTGCTAGTGGACTCATGCCTGAACCTTTAATACCGGTAAAATGATAGCGTGTCATTATTGTTAAAACCCTCCTAGGATGCAACGATCCCATTGAATTAAAATATTTAATATACCTAGACGAATGCAACAAGAAATTTTTTTGATTAGCCTCAAAAATAATGACTGCATTCATCGTGGCATTTTCTTCAAATTCTTTTTACATTATAGCACTAAATACACCGAACGATAATAGAACAACAATTCAAATTATTTTTTTTCATGTATTTTTTAGTTCTTTAGTCACCAAACTGTAAGGATAAAACCTCTTCCGTAATAAAGACGTCTCTCGGTTTACTTCCTTTTGGCTCAGAAACGTAACCTTGACGCTCTAACATGTCAATTAATCTCGCCGCACGATTATAACCGATATGGTATTTACGTTGTAATAGTGAAGTAGAAGCCGAACCTTGTTCATAAACAAAACGGCATACTTCTTCAAACAGCTCATCTTGTTCTTCAATTGCTTCAGATCGTTTTAATAATTCTTCTTGTTTGAAAATATACTCAGGCTCCCCTTGCTCACGAACAAAATCAATAATTTCTTCGATTTCATCATCCGTTACAAATGTACCTTGGATACGTGTTGGTGCTGACATACCATTACCTAAATATAGCATATCCCCTCTTCCAAGTAAGCGCTCAGCTCCTTGTGCATCTAAAATTGTTCGTGAATCAATTTGCGATGAAACTGAGAAGGCGACACGTGTTGGGATGTTTGACTTAATTAAGCCAGTAATAACATCCACCGATGGACGTTGTGTCGCGACGATTAAGTGAATACCTGCTGCACGTGCCTTTTGCGTAATTCGGCATATGCTATCCTCTACATCTTGCGGTGACATCATCATTAAATCCGCTAACTCATCAATAACTATTAATAAGTATGGCAATTTCTGCGCGTGCATGCCATTTTCATCGCACATTTTATTGTATGCTTCAATTTTACGTGCACCGCTATGCATAAATAACTGATAACGTCTTTCCATTTCTTCAACTGCCCATTTTAATGCTGCTGTTGCGGCTTTTACATCGGTAATAACTGGGCTTACTAGATGCGGAATATGGTTAAACGGCGCTAATTCAACCATTTTCGGGTCAATTAACATTAGCTTTAACTCATTTGGATTTGCTTTGTAAAGTAAGCTCACTAAAATGGAGTTAATACAGACCGATTTTCCTGAGCCCGTAGCCCCCGCGATTAATCCATGTGGCATTTTTCGTAAGTCAATTGTAACTGGCTTCCCTGTTAAATCTAATCCTAGTGCCGCTTCTAATGGCGAATCTGAGTTGCGGAATGATTCAGAATCTGTCACTTCTGAAAGCCTTACAGAACGAGAAATACGGTTTGGAATTTCAATACCGATTGAGCGTTTCCCTGGGATTGGTGCATCAATACGGATGTCCTTTGCGGCAAGAGCTAATTTTATATCGTCCGCTAAATTACGCACTTTACTTACTTTCGTGCCTTGACCAACTGTAATTTCAAATTGTGTAACGGCTGGTCCCTGTACGATTGATTCAATATTCGCTTGAATTTGGAAATACGACAATGCTTCAACTAAATTTTCACCTTGTTCGTCCATCCAATCACGGTCTTCGATCATTTCCTCTGGCGGCACTAAATAATCTAGTGGTGGTTTAACATATGGCATTCGTTTTTTAATTGGCTCGATTATTGGTTGTTCTTCAATAATGGGCTCTTCTTCTACTATTGAAGCTGATTCATGTTCAACTTGTACTATGTCTACAGATGTGGGTATTTGTATTTCGTCCTTAATTGCAACCTGTTGTTCATCTTGTTCATCTTGTTCATCTTGTTCATCTTGTTCATCTTGTTCATCTTGTTCATGCTGCACTAACTCTTCTTTGCTATTTTCACGATCTAATAGTCCAATTGCTGTTGTTTGTGGTTGTTGGTCTAGCTCAGTTAATGCTTCTACAGTTTGTTCGAATGCTTGTGGCATCAATATCACTGGGGCTTCCGTTTCGATTTCAGACTGTTTTTCAAATTGAAGTGGTTGTTCCTGTTGAACAGCGTTTTCCACTTGAGTTTCTTCTGTAATAGCTTGCGGTTGATCTTCAGTTATTTGAGGAACTTCCTCAATAATCTTCTCTACTACCGTATCTTGTTCAAAAAGTTCTGGTTCTTCGATTGCCTCTTCAACATCAGATTGTTTGAATTGCTGTGTAACAAATTGCTTTGTTAAAAGCTTCTGTTTATCTGATTTTAACATTAAGACATTAAACGGTAAGCGACTTCCTGTAGGCTCTGGTTGCACTGGCAGTGAATTTACTTGCTGTGCTTGCTCAATAATTTTGTCTTGCTCCCGCTGAGGTAATTGCTCCACATTTAGCTGCCCAATATGAATTGTAGAATTTTCAATCGTGACATGTTTAACCTGCACATCATTTAAAGTCTCTTCTACTGAAGACTCTTGAGGTACTTGTTTATCCTCTGCCAATAATACCGCTGGTGGCTCAGCTTCTTCAGGTAGTGGCTCGAGAATTGCGATGTCCCTTTCTATCGCAGCTGGTTCTTCTTCAAATAAAATTGGTTCTGAAGCTTGAATTTCAATTTCTTCAGCAATTGCTGGTTCGATAATTGTTGCGACAGGTTCGTTTTGTTCGATAACTATAGCTTCTAACACTGCTATCTGCTCGATTGTAGTAGCAATTTCTTCGACAACCACTTCATTCGTAGACGCATCTTGTATAGTTGGCTCGATTGGTTTAAGAGGCTGTACCAGAAAATCTTCCACAACTTCTGATGCAGCTAACTCATGTTGCACTTGTTCATCAATAGGTTGAGGTTGTTTTATGTTTTGTTGTTGGACATGTTGCTTTTCGATTAACTGCTCAATTGGTGTCGGTTTCAAAAATCCATGCACCGGTGATGGTACGTCAGTTGGGACAAAGCGTTTACGATTCGCTAACGGATTGACGAATTCCCTGTTGATGTTTGTATCTTCCCGCATAGGATTTTTTGTTAATATTTGTCGTTCTTCCTTCGTCACAGGAACATTACGTACTTGCTCTGGTGTACGAATGACATTCGAATGTCCCTTACCTTTTCGGCGACGCTCTAATAAATCACGAATGCCAGAAACCTCAACATCTAATATTTCATTCGTTGGTCTCTTTTGTAAATGATTCGGTAGTGATAATTGTGCTCGATCCTCATCGTAATAGCTTGTCGTTTGTGGCTCGACATGTTGCTGTTGTGATTGTGTCTCATATTCGTCATCAATTAATGGAAAACGAAATGTCTTTTTTGACTGCTGCGGCTCTTCGTAAAAATCTTGCTGTCTCTGACTAATTTGTTGAGCTGGTTGCTCGACTTCCTCAAAATATTCTTCATAATCTTCATTTTCATCCAATTTAAATAATTTATTAAATTGATTTTTAACCCAACTCATTTATTTCACTTCTTTCTATCAAAACATTGCCTTACAAATAGTTTATTTGTATTGGTCTTTCATAAAATACGTCAAAAAAATAGATTTCGTACTACCTAGTGTGAAATGCTATTTTTTCTAATGTAGATTTCATTGAAATAATTTATACTTTTTTATCCACTAAAAATATGTATACCTCAAAAGCATATCATATTTATTGCTTAAATGCGCATATCACAATGTTTTTTCAAGGCAAAATAAAAAGTCAGTACGAAAGACTACGCTACGTACTGACTATGGTTT
Organism: Solibacillus palustris; assembly: GCF_022549215.1. Lineage (GTDB taxonomy): Bacteria > Bacillota > Bacilli > Bacillales_A > Planococcaceae > Solibacillus > Solibacillus daqui. The sequence continues at coordinate 351,646 of NZ_JAKZFC010000003.1, forward strand.
CAATTATCGAGTTGGTACTGTAAATGCACTACCTACTTCAGCAGTTTCTTCTAATACTAAAATCCCTTTTACTTCTGGTGCTCCTGGAATTGCTAGCTCACGCGCTGAACAAAGCATACCGAATGAATCTTCGCCACGTAAGTTACCTTCTTTAATTAATAAACCTGATGGCATCACTGCACCTACTTTTGCTACCACTACTTTTTGACCTGCATCTACGTTTGGTGCACCACATACAATTTGTAATGTTTCTTCACCAACGTTTACTTTACAAACGCTTAATTTATCTGCATTTGGGTGCTTTTCTTTTGATTCTACTAAACCTACAACAAATTTAGGTGTGAAATCTACGTCTAATGAAATTTCTACGCCGTTTTCATTAATTGCAGCTTCTAATTTTTCTACTAATTCAGGTGTTACTTCTACGTTACCTGCTACATCAAGTGCTACGTATTTGCTCGCATTAAATAAATTGAATGCTTTTACTTCACCCGTCGCTTCTTCTTTTAAAATCGCGATGTCACCAACTCGCTCCATTTGTGTTTTTACGATTGATTCCATTGCTAATTGAACTAATAATACGTCCCCTACATGTACTTTGTTGTAAGCTACTTTCATAAATATTCTTACTCCTTTTTCTTGTTTTTCGCTAAAATAAAAATTGGTTCGAAACGACCATCTTCATATACAAATGAAAGGCTCGTAATTGGAACGGCCCCCACTGTAAAGAAGTGCATCGTCATCTGTGCTAATACATCATAACCTACATCGTTACGAATATCACCAATAATTAGTACATCTTGGTGTGGCACAGACACCGTCATTTCGCCTTCAATTTGACTGGCCATCTCTTTTAAGAAACCGTCATTTACAATACGACTCGCATCATAGCCGTCATTATGATTTAAAAAATAATAGACATTACCCGAAACTTCATCACGTTTGACAGAAGTCGGTAATTTTTTGACAGAAAACCGTGCCATCTCATGTACTTGCTCTGCTGTTATGTTTAATTTGGGAAGCATCGATTCATCAATTAAGCGATACGTTGTGCCTAAATCAAGTGCATAAAAAATGCGTGTTTCTGCAGTATGATCTGTTGTGACAAATGCGTGCCCCTCATTAGACTTTTTTGGGAAGGAAGTCGAACGAACAATTGGATACACTGATGCTAAGCCTTCAAAACCCTGCTCTTGCTCATGTGTCATTGCTGCAAATGTTTGCTCAATTGTATAAACGACTTCATCGATTGCTCGTTGTTTTTTTGTTTCATATTTTGCTAAAATTTCTGCTAAAGAAATATCCATACCGCGTCTAATCACTTTGTTATCGAGACGCAATTTATCATGTTTTTCATCGAATATGAATGTATAATGTGCTTCACCTAATCTTTTTTTCAGCTCCGCTACTAATTGTTTCGATTCCATGAGGTCACTCCTTTTCTATTAGAAAAACACATTCGCGCCAAATAGCGCAAATTGATGTATTTTCTTATGTAGATTTCCTTGAAAAATGCATACAATCTCATCTACCAACACAAAAAGGTCCACAACTGTGAACCGTTTTGAAATACTCTAACTATTGTAGCAAAATTTAAGTTGCTTTACTTAGTTGAAAGCTTGTATTACTTAATTACTTTTACAGATTGTGCAATTTCCATCATGTATTGTAACTTTTCATCTATTTTTTTCTTGTCAGAAAGCGTTGTCACTTTTACGCCGCCAACACTAACAATTAGCTCAAACTCTTCTTCATTCAATTGATTTACAGCAGAAAATCCAAATAAATCCCCTTTTTCAAACGTTTTATCTTCAATAATATTCGTCTTCGCATCTTGCTTTAAAATGTCATAATGTAATTTGCTATTTTCGGTTTCATTTGGATTAACGAATAAAATATATGAATCTTTGCCATTAATAACTGTGTAGTTTGCTTCATCAATACCTTTTTCAATATTAAAGCCGTTTGGTAAATAAAGCTCGATATGACCCATCGACTTATTTGTTGCATTAGGTTCGTTCGTAAATACAGATTCTGCATTTTCAATCCCTGTTGCTGTTTTTTCTTCTACCGTCTTGCCACAAGCAGATAATACAAGCATACATAAAGCGGCTAACAGTATGTGACTCCATTTTCGGTACATCTTAATCACTCCTTAAAACCTTATAATGATGATTGTTGGTTGTTTAGTTTAAATAATACTTGCCCAATAAGTATTGTGACAATATGTTCAAACATTTGCTTTCGATCGATTAAATCATTTGTAAAAATTCCTATTGCTCCTTGGTGATGGCGAATATTTTCAATATCGGTATAGACGTCCATTACTGGGCCAAGTTCCTTCCCCATACGAAGCTCCTGCGCTATAACTTCTGGCAATGCAAATTGTGCCCCTGAACTTGAAATAACTGTACCATCTTTCATTGCCACTGCACCCCAGTTACAGCAATACATTACACCACCAATTTCATCGACGCCACCTTCTAAACCAAATGCTAAATCAGCATTTGTTTTAAGTAAAGTATTACGTGCGCGATTTACTGCACCTTGACGAGTTTCTTCATTTGAAAATGGTTGCACTGATACATCTGAGGCAACTTCTAAATTTTCAAGTTGTGCATCAGGAAAATATTTAGACACAATAGCTTGTACTGCGCCTACTTTTGCTTTATTTTCTGTCCCTACTGCGATTTTCATTCATTCATCTCCAAATTGTGTTGTAGATTTTTAGTTTAGAAAACTCATTTCACATCAAATGCGCGAAATAATATTTTTCTTATGTGGACTCCTAAAAAAATTTACTCTCCAATAAAAAACGAGAATGCGAAAAACACCACATCCTCGTATTATAACATTATTATACTTTTTTACACGTTTGCACGAATTGAATCGATTGTTGAACGGTCTGCTGATTGAATCAGTTTTACTAATAACTCTTTTGCAGCTGCATAGTCATCAACATGGATAATGGAAGCAGATGTATGAATGTAACGCGAGCAAATACCGATAACCGCTGAAGGAATACCGTCGTTTTGTGTATGCACACGACCTGCATCCGTACCACCTGGTGAAACGAAGTATTGATATGGAATATGATTTGTTTCAGCTGTATCTAATACGAATTCACGCATACCTCGGTGTGTCACCATAGAACGGTCGAAAATACGTAATAACGGTCCGTTTCCTAATTGACCAAATTGCTCTTTATCACCCGAAGTGTCGTTTGCTGGTGACGCGTCAAGTGCAAAGAAAAGGTCTGGTTGAATCATATTTGCCGAAACTGCTGCACCACGTAAACCAACTTCCTCCATTACGTTTGCGCCAGAATAAATGTGGCTCGCTACTTCCTTGCCATGTAATTCTTTTAATAATTCGATTGCTAAACCACAGCCATAACGGTTATCCCAAGCTTTTGCCATAATTTTTTTCGGATTTGCCATTGGTGTAAATGGACAAACTGGAATGATTGATTGACCTGGGCGTACCCCTAAGTTCATCGCATCTTCTTTAGAATCCGCGCCGATATCGATTAGCATGTTTTTAATATCCATGGGCTTTGCACGTTCTGCATCTGTTAATAGATGCGGTGGAATTGATGCAATTACCCCCGGAATTTCACGATCTTTTGTATACACTGTTACACGCTGAGCTAGCATCACTTGGTTCCACCAGCCACCAAGTGTTTGGAAGCGAATCATACCGTTATCTGTAATTGATGTTACCATGAATGCCACTTCATCCATATGACCAGCTACTAAAATTTTTGGCGCATTTTCGTCTTGTGCTTTACGTACACCAAAGATGCCACCTAAATTATCTTGAATAATTTCATCTGAGTATTTTTCTAATTCAGAACGCATGAAGTTACGAACAGCACGTTCATTTCCTGGTGCACCAGGGAGTTCTGTTAATGTTTTAAATAAATTCAATGTATCTTGATTCATGTTAGACACCTCAAAATTAGATTTTTTCCATTATAACATAAATTCCAAATAATATTTCGAAATTCGAACCTTCTATTTTTTGTACACAAAATTCAGAGTATGTTAAAGTAAATGTAGATTATATTTTTGAGGGGGATTTTTCATGAAAGTAAAAGATTTTGCACTTGGCGTGGTGACAGGTGTTGCAGCAGCAGTCATCGTCAAAGAAATGTCAAACCGTGTCGTTCCATACGCAAATCCAGATAATATTTTAGAAAATATTAAATCGGAATTTAAAAAACAAACACCAATTGATGGCTCATGGATCTATATGAAAACTGAAAACTACAGTAATGGCTTTACTGAAATCCCAGTATTTAAAGGTGGAATTACCCGTACGGTAGAAGGCGAAGTTGAAAATTTTGAATTTGCTGCAGATGCACGTTCTGGGGCAATCGTAAATATTGAACAAGTGAAATAATTCCAAAAGAGGGGCTGTGCAAAAAGTTAACACTTTTTGCACAGCCCCTCATGTATTTATAATTCGCTTTTGGCAATGGTCAGATGTAGAAAGAATGCTAAACACGTCACGTCCTGTGACAACACATTTATAACCAGCTTCATGCTAGTCTCCATCTTCAGCGTAAAGGGAATGTCCCAGAATTACTTCTCAGGGTATCTCTTTGTCATTTAAAAGATGATTTTTGCTTGTTTTGAACGCTCTAGATGATCTGTTATTTCTTTACCTGTCGCGTCCCATTGAATCATGCGATAGTAAGCATCATGATAGAAAATAAAGCGGTAGTTATTCGCTAATGCTTCCTTTAAAATCTTTTCTTTCGCAAACACACTTGTCATTGGATAGTCATCATACGCTAATACCCAAAGCGGGTTTTGGTGGGCATGTGTTGGCATTATATCTGCCATGTGTAGCGCTACTTCTCCATTTTGCTCAAGGCGAATGACTGCATGTCCATCACTATGACCACCTGTATGGATCATTGTAATGCCAGGCGCGACCTTTAGCTCACCATCAAATGGTTTTACTAAATGCTGCACAGGCTCCCAATTTTCCTTCCAGTACGTATTTTTTGAACGCAGATTTGGATGACGCATTTCATCCCATTCAGTTTGCGTCACGAAAATGTCTGCATTCGGAAATACCGGTACAAGCTGTTCGCCTTGCCATTTCGTTAAGCCCCCTGCATGGTCAAAATGTAAATGTGTCATTAAAATCGCATCGATATCACCAGGCGTCATGTCGAGTTCGGCTAGGCTTTGTTCGATTGTTGATTCTTCAGAAACACCAAAATTGCGAAGTTGCTTTTCATTTAACTTCCCAGCACCAACGCCAGAATCGATTAAATAATTTTTACCTTCGTATTGAAGTAGAATCGGCTCACAAGGTAATTCAATTTGATTTAACTCATTCACTGGATATTTGCGTGACCACAGTGCTTTTGGCACAACCCCAAACATTGCCCCTCCATCTAGTGATGTGACACCCCCATCTAACCAAGTCAGTGTCATGTTGTGAAATTCAAAACGATCCATTAATCCATCCCCCAAATCATCAAATTATTTTGTTTTAAATTGACATTCTAATCGATAAATCGGCTGACCTTTTTTCGAGAATTTTTCCTCGTACTCCGTCATGACGTTATCTTCTGGCATGTTTACGTGTAAATCTAATGAAACATAATTTAGAGACATCCCATAAGCGTTCATGCTTACTAATGAATATTCAAAAAGACCACGGTTATCCGTTTTAAAATGGATTTCCCCGTTATCGACTAAAACATTTTCATAAAGCTTCAAGAAGTTTTCATGTGTTAAACGACGTTTCGCATGACGCACTTTTGGCCATGGATCCGAGAAGTTTAAATACACACGGTCTACATCATTTTTAGTAAAGAATTTTTCTAAGTCTTCACCATTTACTTTTAGTAGACGCAAATTAGAAGGTTTGTTTGCTGCTTCGATTTTTTCTAATGCACAAACAATAACACTATCAAATAATTCAATTCCGATATAATTGATATCTGGATTTTGCTGGGCCATACCTAATACGAATTGCCCTTTTCCTGTTCCTACTTCAATATGTACAGGATTATTGTTGCCAAATACTTCATGCCATTTACCTTTATAATCTTCTGGGTTTGGCAAAATCACATTTGGATGTTGTGCAATATATTCTGCCGCCCAAGGTTTATGCTTTAATCTCACTGATATATCCTCATTTCTTTTGTAACATCCTCTACATTATAACATCAATTACGACTTGGCGTAATTGAGTCTGGATTCGGCTTTGAGCTCTCGCAAAGAACTCCTTTCCGAATCAATGACATCCACCGGAGGCTTTAACTGTTATTTTGCTAATTGCCACGCTTTTTCGATTACCGTAATAGCAATCTTGTTGTTGCTTTCAAGGAGAAGTTGGTTTTCACCATCTGCATGTGCCATTACGGAGTCGCTAAACTCAAGCTCAAGCGCTGTCGTTTCAAACTGATAAACTTCTTTTAATCGCGTATGCTTTGCAAAAAATACACTACCAAAGAGGAATAACAATTTCCACTTTGATAAATTCGAAACAACCGTTACTTCTAATTTTCCATCAGATGTATTTGATTTCGGAGATATATTCATGCCTCCTCCAAAATACGGCTGATTACTAACGGTAGCAAACCATACATTTTGAAATTGCTGCTGATTGCCATTCTGTTTCACGTTTAATTGAAACGGTTTAAAGGTAAAAAGTGCATAAATGACAAAATACGGATAACTTAATTTTCCAATACTCCATTTATTTAGCTTTTTCTTTAGCTGTGATTCATTAGCCGTGTTCGCTACAAGTGCATCAAAGCCTACACCGAAATTATTAACGAATAATTTTGGTGCTCCATTTATTTGTGCAATACCATAATCATGCACTGTCGTTTCAATAGTAGCAACAAACTGCTCAAGTTGTTGTACATTTGCAAAAACTGTATAGCCTCGTGCAAAATCATTACCCGAGCCTGCTGCAATTGCCCCAATATATACATTTTCTACATTTGCCGCGCCGTTTAACACTTCATGTACCGTTCCATCCCCACCAATTGCAACGATACATACCGGTAGCTCTTTTGTTGCAAGCTTTGCAATGTCCTGTGCGAGAATAAATGTGTGCCCCACGTACTGTGTTTCATGCAGTTCATACGGAAACGAGAGCTGCTGATTAAACTGCAACCAACGTTTTTTGGCACGTCCATTCCCAGCATTCGGATTTAAAATAAAATGAACACGCATGGCTAGTTTTCCTTATTTTCTGTACTTTCTGTATTCCAAATATCACGGTGGAAGGACGTCGTTTGAACATTATTTAAAATAGATTGTGCCGCGCGTATTTGCATATGCTTCATTGGGGAAACTGAGCGTCTTAATTGCTCCATCCACTCAGGAAACTTACGCTTGTCTACTAATTGCGTACCATACATTGTACCCGGATAATCGATATATCCATTACGTGTTAACAATACTTTTTTAATCGACATTTCAATTCCACTTTGGATAAACATTTGCTCCAGTAACTTTTCCATACGATTCAATTGAATTAAAGGGCTTAATACTTTTTTGTCATTTTTGCCAACCTTCTTCATCCAAAAACGCTCACTATTTGCAATATAAACTGCCTGTTCTTCTTGTTCAAGGACTGTAATACATAAGCATTCTGTTGGCGTTAAAATAATTATATCCAGTTCAATCGGTGCCTTTTTCACACGAATTATCGGATAATAAAAAATCAAATAATTATCTGGTAATGTTTGTAACATCGCCCGAAGCAATGTATCACGCATATATTTCGGATCAACATATGATCTTTCACGTAACGTTGAGCTCGCCCATTTCATTTGAAAATGGAAAAATTGATCAATAAACATCTTTTTTAATTCTTCTATTGTATTGGGCTCATAAATAATATTTGGTTCAAAAATTAATGTTGTATCTTCTTCTGGAATTTGATCTTCAACAGCCCACTCACCCGAGATATTCACTGTTTCTATTTCTTCACTTTCTTGTACTATAACTTTTTCTTTTTTACTAAACGGAAAGAATTTTTGAAAAAATGTTCGGCCTTTTTCTTCCTGCAGTAAGGCATCTTCATCAATATGTTCCCATCGTTCGATTACTTCACCTGTTTGCCATTGTTGCCTCACACGTTCCCACTGATTTTGTTTTAAACGAATAAACTGTGTCGGGTAACGCGACAAATCATTTTGATAGCGTGAAATATAATCTTGAAGTTTAACTAATTGAGCCATTGTATCGTCTCCTAAATTGTAACCTTATGTTCATTAAGTTATATTTTACAGGTATTTGACAAAAAAAAATAGCAGATTGCGTGATTGCAACCTGCTAGCACCTTTTTCAAGTCTTATTATGCATTAATGCCTTTAGGAATCTTTGTTTCAAATTGGGCTTGTAATTTGCGTGTCCATTCGCCCGGCGTACCATTTCCAATTGCCTTGCCATCTATGTCAATGATTGGTGTAACTTCAGAAGTTGTTGATGAAACAATTGCTTCATCCATTGCCAATAACTGCTCTTTTGTCATTGCTTCTTCCTTAACAGACATACCGATTTCAGTTGCACATGTTAAAAGTACTTGGCGTGTAATACCATTTAAAATTAAATTATTTGCTGGATGCGTGTATAATACTCCATCTTTTATACCGTAAATATTTGAAGATGATCCTTCTGTAATCGTTTCACCGCGGTGTAAAATCGCTTCGTAGCAACCTTTTTCATGTGCTTCTTGTTTTGCAAGCACTGCACCTAATAAATTTAATGATTTAATGTCGCAACGTAACCAGCGGATATCTTCAACAAATGTCGCTTTTACGCCATTTTCAAAGTTTGCCACTGGACGTGGATTTTCTTTTGTATTCCCCGTAATTACCGGTTTTACGTCATCTCCAGGGAAAATGTGATTTCGTGGGCAAGCACCACGCGTAATTTGGAAGTATACATGACCAGTGTCGACATTATTAGCTTCTACTAACTGATGTAATAATTGATGTAACTTATCTTTTGTATACGGAATTGCAATACGAATTTTTTCTGCACTCGCATAAAAACGATCAATATGCTCAGTAGCTGTGAATAATTCACCATTATATACTTTTACTACTTCATATACACCATCACCAAATTGGTAACCTCGGTCTTCCTTATCAATTACTATTTCATCATTTTTCACGATTTGATCATTTAATAAACTATAGCTCATTAATTTTACCACCTTTTATTTAATTATTTCGTTGCTAATTTTACAATAGCCTCCGCATAAATTGCAGCAGCCTTTACTAAATTTTCTACTACAACAAACTCATTTGCTTGGTGTGCTACATCTGGTTCACCAGGGAATAACATCCCAAACGCCACACCTTTTTTCATAACACGCGCATACGTACCGCCACCTGTAGATAGTGGTTTGCGGAAATCCCCGCTATATTTGCGATACACTTCCATTAATGTTTGTACAAGCTCATCATCCTCACTTACATAGTGTGGCTTTGAATTACCCGCTACATCTAATGTAAATGCTTCTTGCTGCAACAAACCTTGCGCTTCTGTCATTTTTTCTTCAAATGGATAAGTAACAGAGTATCGCATGCTTACTTCAATGACTGCACCATTTTCAGTGAATGACACAATACCTGGATTTAATGTAGTTGAGCCTGACATATCATCTTCAAAGTTTAGCTGTAGCGCTGAACCATAGCAATCCTCGTCAAATAGCTTGACTGTAAAATCAACAAATGCCTTCGCTTCTGTTGTTGTCACAACGCTTTGTATAAACTTCGCTAAATACACCGCTGCGTTTCGTCCTTTTTCTGGCTCCATCGCATGCGCTGATTTACCTTTAATCGTAATTATAATCGTATCGCCCTGTTCAATGAAAGAGCCTTCAACATTATTTTTTTCTAAAAATGCTTGAAAATTCCCATTTGAGTTAGCATCAATATATTTTAGCATGGCCACTGCTTCATCTGGCACCATATTTATACGACTACCTGCTCTAAATGAAATAAGCTGTTCATTTGCTGACGGCTTTTCTTTGCCCGCGAATACTAAATGCGCAATGCCTTTTTCTGCATTAATCAGCGGGAAATCCGCATCTGGTGCAAATCCAAGTGTCGGCATCTCTTCTTTCTCAAAATAGCGGTCCACACATCGGAAGCCGCTTTCTTCATCTGTACCGATAATCATACGCACACGCTTGTTTAATTCAATTCCCTCGTCTTGAATCATCTTCATTGCGAGCCATGCTGCTATCGTTGGTCCCTTATCATCAATCGCACCACGGCCATATAGCTTTCCATCGGCAACTTGCCCTGCAAATGGTGGGTAGGTCCATGTACTGGAATCACCAGCCGGTACAACATCTACGTGGCAAAGGACCCCGATTAACTCGTCCCCTTCGCCCATTTCAATATGTCCCGCCATATGATCAACATCTTTTGTTTTCATGCCTTGTTGCTGTCCTTTAGCAAGCATAAAATCCAGTGCCGCACGAGGCCCCGGTCCAAACGGCATCTCGTTAGACGTATGCTGCTCATCTAAAATACTTTCAATTTGAATTAGTTGCTGTAATTCATTTATAAGTTCCTCTTGTCTCGCCTCGGCAATTTTTAGCCAGTTCATCAAAGCACCTCATTACTAATTTATGGATTTTCACAAAATGTCAAAATACTTTTATATTTCCTATGTATCATACTACTTAAAACATTCACGAGTCCATTACTCCGATGCATATAAAGCTTATCATTTCGGAACATTAAAAAAGATTAAGCACCGTAAATGCTCAATCCCTTTGATTTTATGAGCTGTCCTCCATCCTTGACGCAAAAAGAGTGTACAAGAAGTAATTCTCGCACACCCTCTCTATTATTATTTTACAAAACCAAACGATTGCCACGGCTTAATATGTTGGAGTAGAAATTTTTCCTCCTCAACTATTGTTCCAACAATAGATGCTGTCCCTTCATTCGGCATTTCTTTTAAGACAATTTGCAGCTCGCCTTTATAGCGAACATCCTCATTGTTATCGATTGTTACATCGCCCATTTGTAATGGTCGAACCGTATGCGCTGGAAAGTCTTCCTGCTTAAATTTTACACGTGATTGTGTGCTACGAATCATATATTCTGACACATCGCCACGATTAAAATGGTATTCATCAAACACAATTGTTTCCTCGATCGGTGTGATACCTGTTGCAGGTTGGACTTGCAGCTCTAGTTTTTGACGATTTAATTTACCAAGCGCTTGTAGCTCTTGCTCTGAGGCAAACATATTGCCAATAATCAAATCATCAATTAAACCGGTATTCCACAAATCCTTTGCCTGTACCGTAATTGGTAAATGGCGGTGTTCCTCCAACGTTGGCAGGCCATGCAACGTCTCTTCCCACGGCCCAAACTTCCCGTGTTGTGAACTAATCATCGCAGCTGTTCGAATATTATGTGCTTTAAATAGTTGCGATGTTGCTAAAAAGTGCTGACGAGAAAGTGCTGTATATTTTCTTGGATAAAAATTATGACAGCCTAGTAAATTGTCTCGATTTGCTTCATAAGACAAAATTGTTTCAACATATTTCGTGCCGTTACTAATATTCAATTCTACTTTAATATTACTCGCATCAAGAGACATAAACGCCTCTTCTTGTCCGCTAAAGCCCATATCCAGACGTAAAGCTGATACATGAAAGTGCTCTTTAAAATAACCGACATCGCGATACGTTTTTCCTAATTCCTCAAATACGGATGGCGCGATATCTGTGGAAATATCAAAGCCTAAGTTTTTTGCAAATGCATTGACTTGCTGTAGTTTGTTCAATTCTTGTTCATTTGTTATTGACATTAAGCAGGTGAACATTCGATCAAAACCGTTTTGATGTGCAAGCTGAATGTAGTCCTGTAGCTCCTGTACTGTGCTATGCTGTGGATAAACAGCAATTCCAAGTCTTCTCATTGCAATCCCTCCGTGCACTAATCCACTTTTTGCTCGCTATTTTTCACTGCCATACGATTCGCCATTGCGATAAATGGTAAATAGATTAACACGGAAATAACGATGAGCACTAAACTTAATACCGCGCCACTCCAATGCTGCGTTACTAACAAACCGTTTAAAACTGGAGGTATAGTCCAAGGCGCGACAACTGTTGCTACAGGCACTAGCCCTAATTTTGTAACGAAATAAGCAATCGATACATTGACCATCGGCGTTAAAATAAACGGAATAAATAAAATTGGATTTAATACAATCGGAAGTCCGAATAGTAACGGTTCATTAATATTGAAAAGACCTGGTGCTGCGGAGAGCTTTCCGACCGTACTGTATTGTTTGTTCTTTCTTGCAAATATGAATATTGCGATAATTAAGGCGATTGTCGTTCCTGAACCACCCATATTAACGAATGCATCAAAGAATGGTTTGTTAATAATATAAGGTGCTGCTTCTCCCGCTTGTAGTGCTGTTACGTTCTTTGCAATCGCGTCTGCATTAATTGTTTGCATGAACGGGTCAATAATATTTGCACCGTGCACACCTAATGTCCATAAAAACGCTGGAATAAATGCAAGGATTAATCCTGCTGTCCAAGTATTCGTTAAGCCCATGAACGGCTCTTGCACCGCTGCATAAAATGACCCAATAATATCTGGCATTTCTAAAGTTACTGTAATAATTGTTCGAACAAGAGCAAAAATACTAATTGTAATAATTACTGGTAATAATGATGCAAATGATTTCGATACTGCTGGTGGTACACCATCTGGCATTTTAATTAACAGTTTGCTATTTCCAGATAACCGACAAAACAACTCAGAAGCTAGTAAAGAGATAATAATGGCAATAAATATTCCGCCTGTACCTGTTGTTAAGCCTGTTAATCCACCTTCACCGAATGTACCAAATGTCATGTATGCGGCAAGTCCCATTACCCCTGCTGCTAAGCTATCTTTACCATACCCCTTCGCCAAATTATAAGCGATTGTAAATGCAAGTAAAATGGACATCATTGCGAAGGTAGCGCTCCAAACATTTCCACCCCATTGCTTCCAATTGCCATCTCCAAACACGGCATTCATCATGTTTTGATACAAATCAATTGGTAAATTATTAACTAATACTGCGAGTGAACCTGCAATTGTCAGCGGCATAATCGCGATAAAGCCATCACGGACTGCAATTAAATGACGCTGATTTCCAATTCTTGCTGCTACTGGCACAAATTTTTCTTCTAAAAATTTGAACATAACAACCCAACCCCTTTACTTTTATAAGATGCATCTAAAACTAGATGGTATTTCCCCCTAGACGTTCGTAAAGTTCAACCATTTCAATTGCTAAATCTCTAAATGTAATCGCATTCATCAAATGGTCTTGCGCATGAATTAATAGCATTGTCAGTTCGATTTTTTCCCCACTCGCTTCTTTTGTCAGTAACCCCGTTTGCGAATGATGGGCATTGATTAGCGCTTCATTTGCCAAATTTATTTTTTCTTTTGCCTCATTAATCTTGCCTGTTTTGGCAAGCTTCAATGCTTCCATACATTCACTTTTCGTATTTCCACTATGCACAATTAACCCCATCACTGCTTGTAACATATCGTTTTGATCCACGGTCAAATCCCCTTCTATCCAATAAGCTTTAATGCGTGATTTAATACATTGTCACCATTCATCATGCCGTAATCGACCATCGCAATTGTATCAATCGGAATGTTGTGGTCCCTATACTTCTCTTCAAATGTAGATTTTAAATAACGAACTTGAGGACCTAGCAATAATACGTGTACATCCTCATTTGCTAAAACTTTATCTACTTCATTTTCAGCAACTGCAAAAATATGTGCATCCACATTTTTCTCCTGTGCTACTTTTTGCATTTTTGAAACAAGTAAACTAGTACTCATACCAGCTACACAAACTAACATAATATTCTTCATTTAGCACACCCCTATTTTAATTATTGTTCTCTGATTTCGACTCATGAAATCGCTTTCTTAAAAAGAGAATAGCATCTGTCGGTCTATACCACAATATAATTTTTACATTGCTTTCATTAATTACCATTAAATTAAAATGCCGGTCTATCGCAGTATTCCAGTGAAAATCACCTTTCCATAACAACTGGTATAGTCCAGAAAAATTCGCAAATTTTTTTATGAATATTCAAAAATATTCATAAAAAGTTGGCACTTGATATGGAATTGCTCTTTCCCACTGACGGATGACTTCCTCTGTACACGTAACATTTGTTAAATAGACTAAACGTTCCATCGTTATATACCCAAGTAACAATGTAGTAAGGTGATTGATGGTTAGCTCCAATATATGCTCCTTATTAACGTTTTCTTCATCGACTTTTGCAATTTTTCCGTACTTATTTATTTCATAAATCGCTTCATTCCATTCACAAAATGGATCAGTAATTTGCACATATAAACTTGCGTCAAGCTCTCGCCAATTATATTGTTGCAAAAATATCTTCACATCAACAATTCGAGCCATGACATCCCGCGTCAGTTCACGCTTATACTGTGGTTCTTGGAATAAAAAGCCCATCTGCTCATCCAGAGAGGTCACTCCACATATTTTTTCTATACTTGCTGCATGGGCAGTCATAAAACGCCATAAAGCTTGTTGGGCATAATAATTCTTCACAAGAAAATCTTGTACTTCAAATGTTAATTGATCGATTGTATATCGAATATAGCCGATCACTTCTTGTAGCTCATAAACAACTGCAAAATGACTTTTAGGTTGACGTCGTTCTATTCGCTTCCACCAGGCTGCATCACGTAGCATCGCACCATTTTTCTTCGCACATAATTCATTATGAAACTGCATTACATCACTAAAAAGCGCTGTATCTACTACAGAAAAGCTAAAACGTTTAACATCATCTCGTTGCTTGCCAAAGTCAGGAAATGCTGTGCGTGGAACTGTATAGTGAACCTTATCAACAAAAAGTTCCCAGCCAAAATAACGATAAAAAGATACTGAAAATGGTGCTAACACGGAAACAAGCTGCCCTTGTTGACGCATGCTTTCTAATGCTTTTTGCATTAATTGTTTCATAACACCTTTATTTCGATACTCCGGATAAGTCGCAACAAAACCAATTCCTCCCATTAGCATATTGACCCCATGGACTGTCATATTTAACGGCAGCACTAATAATTGACCAATTATTTGGTTATCTTCATATGCACCAAGCGTCTCACTATTTGCTACCCAAAATTGAAAATCTTCTTTTTTGTCGCCTTCATAAACACTTGGAAAGCTATAATCACGTAAGCGATAAATTTGTTCATAGTCGGAAGGTGGTACTTTTTTGATTTCCAATATGGTTCAACACCCTTCATTGAGAACGTGATAATTATTTCAATATATCTAATACTGCTTGTTCAACTTGCTGTGCAGTAGTTAATTTTAGTAAATTTTGTACTTGCGGAACGAGCTGTTCCTTACTTAAAGTCGCAAGCTGACTACGTACCGGTAAAATAGATGACGCGCTCATCGAAAATTCATCTAAACCAAGTGCAAGTAAAATTGGAATTGCTATTGAATCTCCTGCCATTTCACCACACATCCCTACCCATTTACCTTCGTTATGGCCAGCATCAATAATCATTTTTACTAAACGCAAAATGGCTGGATGATAAGGCTGATATAAATACGATAAATTTTCATTCATGCGATCCGCAGCTAAGGTGTATTGAATTAAATCATTTGTGCCAATTGATAAAAAATCTGCCTCTTTGGCAAATAAGTCCGCAATAATTGCAGCTGACGGAATTTCAATCATCAGGCCAATTTCTATTTCTTCCTCTACTGGAATGCCCTCTACACGGAGCGTTTCCTTTTCCTCGAATAGCAATTCCTTAGCCTTACGAAACTCATCTAGTGTAGCGATCATCGGAAACATAATTTTTAAACTACCAAAAACACTTGCGCGCAGTAGTGCTCGTAATTGTGTACGGAATAGCTCTTGATGATCCAAACAAAGACGAATCGCACGATAGCCTAAAAATGGGTTCATCTCCGTTGGTAATTTCAAATAAGGCAGATTTTTATCCCCGCCAATATCAAGTGTACGAACGACTACAGGCTTGCCATTTAACGCTTCTAGAACCTCTTTATAAGCTGTGAATTGCTCTTCCTCACTCGGTAAATCCAATCTGTCCATATAAAGAAATTCCGTTCGAAAAAGACCTATGCCCTCGCCACCAACTGCTAATACGGCTGCAACATCTTGTGGCCCGCCAATATTCCCTGCAAGCTCTACGAAATGGCCATCCTTTGATACACTTTTTAACTCCCGATATTTTTCTAATTGTTGCTTGAATAGCTTTTGCTGTTGTTCTATTTGTTTGTATTGTGCAATACGGTCATCATCTGGATGAAGAATAATTTCTCCAGAGGAACCATCGATAATTAATACATCTCCATGCTTAATATCCAATGTGGCACTTCTAACCCCCACAATTGCTGGGATACCTATCGTTCTTGCTAAAATAGCTGTATGTGATGTTTTTCCACCAATATCCGTAATAAATCCCTTTACATGAGTCGGATCCAACTGAGTTGTCATGGAAGGTGTTAAATCCTTCGCTACAATAATGACATCTTCTTTAATGCGACTATAATCTGGTAGCGCTATGCCTAATAAATGAGCCAATACCCGCTTTGATACATCGCGAATATCCGCAGCACGCTCCTTCATATAGTCATTATTCAAATCTTCAAACATGTGTATGAAAAATTGTGCCGTTTCATCTAAAGCATATTCTGCATTCATACCATCTTTAATTTTCCCTACTACCATAGTAATCAATTCAGGATCTTGTAAAACAAGTAGATGCGCACCAAAAATAGCTCCTTTGTCTTCTCCATACTTTTGCGTAGCTGCAGCTTGAATTCGTTCAATTTCAGTTTTAGCATGACTAATTGCTTCGTTGAAACGCATGATTTCTGCATCATTATTTTGATTTTGCTTTTTTGAAAAGGTTAAATCAGGCTCTACTAAACAATAAGCCTTTGCAATTGCTGCACCGTTTGAAACAGGAATCCCTCTTAACGCTAGCATTCTTCTCCAATTCCTTTCGATGTAATTACATCGTCAATCACCTGTAAAGCCTCTGCCTCATCACTGCCCTGTGCTGAAATAACGATTGTACTTCCAGTAACAACCCCTTGCGCCATAACGCCCATTATGGATTTTAAGTTTGCTGATTTTCCATTAAAGTGTAATGAAAGGTCTGCTAAAAATGGAGTTGCCGCTGATACAAGTAATGCGGCCGGTCTTGCGTGAAGCCCTTCTGGTGCAGTAATTTTAAATGTTTTTTCCATAATTCATTCCTCCAATTAATTTAATTGCTTTTGACTCCGATTGGTCACTTAGGCTTTGCCACACGACGCTGCGCTCTTTTCCTAAATTCACCTGATCCGTCAGTTTTCCCCTACAAAAATCCCTCTATCTTTAATACGCCCTGCAATGATAGCTGCTACTTTTTCCAAAACATGCTGTTCTTCCTTAAAAACATTGAGATTAATTGTTGAACTTCTACTACGTAAGGTTGCATTAACTCACCTTTTTATTTCACTAATAAATTTATAGCTATCTGCTCGGTACGTACTCTCTACCATTTCAAATGGGAAACCATCGCTCAAATAACTAATTCGTTTAATATTTAACACAGCCGAAGTTGGACTTATTTTTAATAGCTTACTTTCCTCCTTTGTCACAATAGAGGCCTCAATTTGCTGCACAGCATTACCTATTTTTTGTGGAAACTTTGCTTCAATCAGCTGATAAAAAGAGCCCAATATTTTTTGTTCATCTAAATTAGGTATGAGCTTAACGGGAATATAGGCTCGCTCAATCCCCATTGGTTTATCATCGGCACTTCGTATACGCACAACATAAAAAACCTCATCCCCAGACTCCAAAAATAAATCATTTATAACATCGAGTGATGGGATTATTTTTTCAAATCGGATGATTTTGCTACTTGGCTTCATACCACGTGCCAGCATATCCTCTGTAAAGCTCCGAAGTCCTGTAAGTGGCTGCTCTAGTTTAGGATTGGCTACATAAGTCCCTCGCCCTTTTTCACGATATAAAAGACCGTTATTTACTAAGTTTGTAATAGCCTGCCTAACAGTCATCCGGCTTACATCAAATTGAACCGAAAGCTCTCGTTCAGAAGGAATATTTTCACCAATTTTATAAATCTTTAAATAAATCTTTTGTTTAATAATTTCTTCGATTTGACCGTAAATCGGTATTCGGGAATTTTTATCGATCTTTGTATTCATCTTTATTCCATCTCCATGTTAGGTTTTTCATAGACAACCTTTCCTTTACGAATGGTTTTACAAACAGTTACTTCGCTGTCTACTAATACTAAATCGGCTTCATAGCCAACAGCAATGCGTCCCTTAGTTGTTTCTTGTAGTTGCTGCGCTGCATTGGATGAGGACATGGCGACAATTTCTTCTAAACTACAATTTGTAATTGTTTTCATGTTTTTCACAGCTTGCTCCATCGTTAAGACGCTTCCTGCCAATGTCCCGTCTTCTAAGTGCGCGCCATTTTCTGTCACATACACGATTTGCCCACCCAAATCATATTCACCATAAGGCAATCCCTTGGCTCTCATAGCATCTGTTATTAATATAATTCGCTTTGCTCCCTTCACTTTATAAGCAAGGTTCACAGCTTTTGGGTGACTGTGTATAAAATCGACAATTAATTCAACCAATATCTGATCGTCCTGTAAAGCGGCACCTACTACTCCCGGATCACGATGATGGAATGGACGCATTTGATTATATAAATGGGTTGCCTGTGTAACACCTGCTTCAACAGCTGCTTGCACTTCCTCCATGGTTGCATCCGAATGTCCTATGGAGGCAATAATATTAAGCTTGCGTAGCATAGTTACAAGTTCTAACCCATTTTCTAATTCAGGAGCGAGTGTCATTATTTTTATTACTCCATCACACAAAGTATGCCAGTGCTTTAGAAGCGAAATTGAAGGTGGTTGCATAAACTCGACTGGTTGTGCACCCGCACGTTTAACCGATACAAATGGACCTTCGACATGAGCACCTAATAACTGCGCTCCTTCAAAATGATCTTCATAGTTTTTCAAATTCACTAGAGCAGCTTCAATATTTTCAACCGATTGGGTCATTGTCGTAGCTAAAAAGCTTGTCACACCTTCTTTTACCAAATGCTTCGATATTTTTTCAATAGCTTGCTGCGAACTGTCCATTGTATCAAAGCCATTTGCTCCATGAATATGAATATCAATAAACCCTGGAAGTAAAAATAATGACTGTTGCTTACAATCTATTATCTTAGTAGCTTCTTTTTTTAGCGATTGACCAATATCTATAATTTTTCCATTTTCAATATAGATGTCACATAATTCTTTTCTTTCATCGCAATTGACAATGGTAATATTGGTAATAAGTAATGTTTCCATCAATATCCCCCCTTATTGTTTATTACTACACGGTCGCTCTACATTACGGTATAGTTGTCTATACCAATTATACACAATAGTTATTGGAATTTGAAATGTATTTTGTATTTTCTGAATATTAATTTGAATTTTAGCATAAAAATCTTACTATATACTGAAATGGAATCATCTTTTCAAATATGTAGATAACATTCAAATCCTCTCGTACATTTCAGTAAAAAATACTTTTACAAATTTTCTACCTGTTTTTACGATTTAAAAACATTAATTTGTGATCATTAAATTAAATTAAAGTTTATGAATTTTCAGTAAAACTATTAATAATTCGGTCTCAATTATGGAACTATACTTAATTTTTCGCTATAATGTATGTGTCGGAACAATTATTCTGACCAAACTTTCAGAAAAGGGGATGTCTCAGGCAAACTAAAAAGAGCCTAAGTGCACTCCGCACATATCTTGTCGTCCGCTAGTCTTATGCCATGAGAATCTAAGATCGAAGGAGTGGTTTTTATTATGAAACCAACTACTGACAGAATGCTTAATCGTATTAAAGACGTGTATATGTTTATCCTCAACAAAGGAGAAGTGACTACACAGGATTTAGTCGAAGAGTTCAACATCACTCCTCGCACCATTCAAAGAGATTTGAATGTGTTAGCCTTCAATGACTTGGTAGTGAGCCCGAGTCGAGGTAAATGGACAACGACGAAGAAAAAAGTTAAAATGACATCTTAGAATTTTTGAAAGCGGCTGATTCTTATTTTGTGAGAAAGGACTTATTTGTCCCAACATAATTTAAGGTGTCGATCAGTTACACAATGTAATAAATAGACTTTTATGCTGAAAGTCAACCAGTTCCTAAAACACTGGGAACGAAAAAAGCGAATGTCCTTTTCGTCGGGGACATTCGCATTTTTTTAACGCTCTAGTAAACTCGTTAATTCTTCTTTCGTTAGCTCACGGTAATCACCCAGCGCTAACTCTTCATCCAATTCAAGTGGCCCCATTGATAGACGTTTTAAATACGTTACTGTTTTACCAACGGATTCAAACATACGCTTCACTTGATGGAACTTTCCTTCTTGAATCATTAGTTCAATTTCAGATTCCTCACCCGAAACTATTATTTTCAACTCGCCCGGCTTTGTATGATAGCCATCGTCAAGTGTTACCCCTTGCGCAAAAGCTTCGATATCGGCCACAGTTACAACACCGTCTATTTTTGCATAATACCATTTGGGTACGTGCTTTTTCGGTGATAATAAATTATGCGCTAAATTACCATCATTCGTAATCAGTAATAGCCCTTCTGTATCTTTATCTAAGCGTCCTACAGGGAATGGCTGAAAATGCTGTACATAGGGATCTAATAAATCAATTACCGTTTGATCATAACGATCTTCTGTCGCCGAAATTACTCCCGGTGGCTTGTTCATCATCACATAAATGAATTCAATGTATTCCACGCGTTCACCGAACACAGATACATTCTGCTTTTCTGGATCAACATGCATCGCTGAATCCTTAACCACTTCACCGTCAACTGTTACGGCTTTTTGTTTTAATAATACTTTTACTTCTTTACGAGAACCGTAGCCCATGTTCGCTAATAGTTTATCTAAACGCATAAAACCCTCCAAAATGAAAGAGGACGCCTACTAGACGCCCAACTTGTTTATTTAACTAAACGTAATTTACGCATAACTTTTGTTAATTTTTCACCTAATAATAATTGAGCTAAACCAAGCTTGTATGAAATTGCCCCGTAAACAACCATACCCATTCCCGCACAAACAACGGCATACATAAGTGCCATTAATTTTGTATCGGCTGGGGCAATTGCTGTTAATACCAAATGTGTTAATGATACCGCAATCGACATGAAAATTGTTAATAACAAAATCAATAAAATTCGGCGACGTGCTACCTTCATTTTGTAATTTGTTACTTTACTAATGACGAACATATTAATGACAATCGTAAAGATATAACCAATAGCCGTTGCTAAAATCGCACCATCAACAGATAGTAATTTAATTAGCGGTGTATTTAAAATCGTTTTTACAAACAAACCAATTAATAAGCTAAAGATAACCCATTTTTGATAATCGACACCTTGTAAAATCGCTGCCGTTACTGAAAATAAACCAAATAAGATTGCAAGCGGTGCATAATGACTTAACACCTGCGTCCCCATTTCACTATATTCAAAGAAGAAGTGATATAAGTCCTCTGCTAAAATAGCGATACCAATTGATGCTGGCACCGTAATAAATAACAGTATTTGGTACGTTTTATCAATCGCACCATGTACAGAGCGTAAATTTCCTTCCGTAAAAAACTTTGTCACTGTTGGAATAATCGCCATCGAAAAACCTGTCGCTAATACAACTGGAATCATCACAATTTTTTGTGTTAATAAGTTTAGCATCGTAAAGTATGTATCCGTTACATCTGCTGGCTCGCCCCCTGCAATCATTGCACGGTTGAACGTTAACATATCAACTAATTGGAATAACGAACTCCCCAGTCCTACGAAGACAACTGGGACCGAGTATTTGAATATTTCTTTATACATCTCCGAATATGGCAACTGATGTTGTTTTGGTGCAACAACTTGAACGGCTTTAATTTCCGGACGTAGCTTCTTCCAAAAATAGAATAATGTTGCAAGTCCACCAAGTGCGCCAATAAATGCAGCAAATACCGATACGTTAATCGCAGTAATTTTGTCTCCTTCAAAAACATTTACTACTAAGAATGCGCCGCCAAGCAAAAAGACAATACGCACAATTTGTTCAATAAGCTGTGATACTGATGTAGGTAAATAATGACCATATCCTTGAAAATAGCCACGCACTAAACTCATAAAAGGTACGACAATTAATGCGTAACTTACCCATTGAATGACATCGGTAATTTGCTGTACACTAAATGCTTGCTCATCATCAGCAATTACAATATTAGCAATAGGCTCTGCCAATAAATTCATGATAATAAACGCTACAATCCCTGTAAGCGTCATGAAAAGTGCACCTGTTTTTACTAAGCGACGACCGGCATCATAATCACCGAGCGCATTATATTTTGAAACGAATTTTGATACCGCAATTGGTAACCCTGCAATAGCGATACTCAACATAATGTTATATGGAATATAGGCATAGTTGTATAAACCAATATTTTCTTCACCAACAATCGCATAGAAAGGGAAAATATAAACTAATCCTAAAAGCTTAGATAAAAACAAACCGATTGTTAAAATCGCCGTTCCCTTCATTAAAGAAGACATGAAAAAACCTACCGTTCTAAATTTAAATTCAAGTGAAGATGCTGTCATCACTTTTAATAATTGCCAGTTTTCATAATGACGACTTCCCTTTGTTAGAAGTTTCATTGTATTTCACTATAACAGTTTACATGTGAAAGACCATTTACTCAAATAGTTTCTTCAATTAATGTATAATAGGTCATAGAAAACTTTAGCCAGTTAAGAAAATTTATTGAAAAGAAAGTGAGAAATAACTATGTTTGATTGTATCGTAATCGGAGGCGGGCCATCGGGCTTAATGGCCGCAATCGCCGCAGCCGAACAAAATAAAAAAGTATTATTATTAGAAAAAGGGTCGAAGCTTGGGAAAAAACTTGCGATTTCTGGTGGCGGGCGTTGTAATGTTACAAATCGCCTATCTGTTGAAGAAATTATTAAGCACATTCCTGGGAACGGGCGCTTTATGTTTAGCCCATTCACAGTCTATAACAACGAAGATATCATTCGCTTTTTTGAAGGGCTTGGGGTGCCATTAAAAGAAGAGGATCACGGTCGAATGTTCCCAGTATCAAACCGCGCGCAAGATGTTGTCGATGCTTTAGTGAATGAATTAAAGCGATTAAAAGTAGAGGTTCGTTTACACACCGCAGTCAATAAATTAATGATGGACGACGAAAAAATTTACGGCGTACGTCTAGAAAACGATGAAGAAATCCGTGCGAATGCGGTTGTCGTAGCAGTTGGTGGTAAAGCAGTTCCACAAACTGGTTCAACAGGTGACGGCTACCCATGGGCTGAACGTGCTGGACATACTGTAACAACACTTTTCCCAACAGAAGTACCGGTTACATCCAAGGAATCTTTCATTCAATCACGCGAATTGCAAGGTCTAGCACTCCGTAACGTTGCGGTTTCAGTATTAAACAAAAAAGGCAAAATACTCGTTACGCATCAAATGGATATGTTATTTACACACTTCGGCTTAAGTGGTCCTGCTATTTTACGTTGTAGTCAATTTATTGTGAAAGAGCAATTAAAAACAGGAAGTGCCCCTGTACAAGTACGTATTCATTCCTTAACTGAATATAATGAAGAAACTTGTTTCCAAATGTTAAATAAAACAATTAAACATGAGCCAAAAAAAGCCGTTAAAAATTTATGGAAATCACTCATTCCTGAGCGATGGTTACTATTTTTACTAGAACGTGCTGGAATTGACGCATCACTTACTGGTATCGAATTATCTCAAGAAAAGATTCGCAACTTTGCCCGTGAATTAGTTAGTTTTACGATGAATGTACACGGGACTCAATCTATTGACAAGGCATTTGTTACTGGTGGAGGTGTATCTGTTAAAGAAATTGAGCCAAAAACAATGGCTTCAAAGAAAAAAATTGGTCTTTATTTCTGTGGTGAAATTTTAGACATCCACGGTTATACAGGCGGCTACAATATTACATCCGCACTAGTGACTGGACGTATTGCAGGTATGAGTGCAGGTTCTTTCAAATTTTAGGCCAATTCAACTAGCGATTGCCAGCATTCCCTAGTATCATTAATGGTATGTAAAATCAGGAGGCTACAGCACGATGCTTAATTCTGACGCAAAACAATCAACTCTTTATTTAGCGGCAGACGATATGATGCAAATTCATTTGTCTGTCCAAAAAATACGTGACTTAAATAAGGATGAATTTTCATTTGCTATTCGTACATTTTGCTACGTTGAACAAGATGAGGAATTCGCTCAAAATTTACTTTTCAAACTTATTTTAGGCATAAGCAAGCAAGGGCAAGGCATGACGCTCGCTGTAGATTTAGTAAACATCCCTAATATTTTTCCGCTTCAATTAAAAAATATTATCGAACACATTCAAAAAAGCCCCATGCTATTGGAGAGTCTGTACAATCAGCTATCTTATATACAGAAGTCTGATGATTACGAAAAAAGTTTGCAGGCACAGCGCGCAAAAGAGTTTTTATTAGATAATCTTTCAAAGGGCATTACGAGCTTTTCTACCAATCGACAAGCAACCGAGATGATTTGGTTAACAAATCAAAACCATAATATTTCAAATATTAGTCCCTTTTTACTCGACGAAAAAGGTGGGCATATTCAATTTACAGTTCAAATCGGGTTCAAACATTCCTATATGATGCAATGCTATGAAGTAGATTGCATGATGCATATGTTTAATGAAAGTGAAAAACTAGGCTACTATTTTGAGCTGTATTTAGATCAAGAAAATTACCATCACCAGTTGATGTACGAAAAATTGCCAGACCAGTTTATGGATAACCAAGCCTTTTTACAGCAAATTTTAACTCAAATGAAAAAACGCAACGAAGAACAATACGACGAGTATTTACATGATTTAATCGAAAAATTTACTGCGAGTATTTAAAAAAAGTCGGCTCTCCAAATACGAGAGTCGACTTTTTAATCAATTAAGCCTAAGCATAATTTTCGTCTAGATTTTTTCGAACCTATGCCTGCACGAAGCAGGTTAGTTAGCCGTTATCGCATGGACATGGATGCGATGAACTAGGTTAACATCCTAAATTAACTCCTCTAAAAATCTGCGACATTCGCTTGGGCAGTAACTTGCTTCAGCCCCCACTTATAGAAAGCGGAGAACTTCTGTACCAATTGCTTTGCTTATGATACACAAAGAATTTGCTGAAGCAAGTTATACGTATAAATAAATCGCGAAAAACATCGCCACACTGCCACCCATTACAAATACGTGCCAAATTGCATGATTGTACGGAATGTTTTTGTTTTTATAGAAATACGTGCCAATTGTGTAGCTTAGGCCTCCTGCAAGTAATGTGAGGATGCCTGCAATCCCAATGTGTGCAAATAATGGCTTGAACACGAAAATAATAATCCAGCCCATACCGATATAAACTAGTAACGATACCCCCATATATCGATGGACGAAAAATTGTTTTAGCGCAATACCAATTGCCGCTAATCCCCATTGAACCGCAAAAATCGTCCAGCCTAACGTGCCACCAATTGCAATTAAAACAACTGGTGTATAGGTCCCCGCAATAAGTAAAAAGATTGAGCTATGATCAAGCTTTTTTAGGAAAGTTTTGTGCGTTGGCCATACGTGATACATCGTTGAGGCTAAATATAGGCAAAACATTGACATTCCGAAGATTATATAACTGACAAGCTCTACTGTTGAACCATTTACCTGTGCTTTTGCGATCAAAGCTATCGTTGCAGGAATTGTTAACAGTGCGGCTATACCATGCGTCAAGCCATTCCAAAATTCTTCTTTGGCATTATAGCCACTTTGTTCCACTATGATTTGTGTCATCAAAACCACCTCTTTCTTAACTTCATTATAGAAAATAGCCGGTCGTAACCACATAGGAAGTTGTCATAGCTTCCATATGATATTTATCACATATTAGAAAAGTGCTAAAGTGCCTGTGACAAACTTTGGGCTGGCCGACTAGTGAGTAGATGCTTTATCAACTTTCGACGGACGGACCAAAAAATCGGGGAACTAACGCTTTAGTCTAGCTCCCAGTAAAAAGTTATACTTCCTTATCTTTGAACAAAAGCCCATTAGAAAAACATTCTAATAGGCCTGTTAAAATTACGCTTGGATATGACGTGCAATTTTTTCCGTTAAACGAGATGTGATTTTTGGTAATACTACTTTAATTGCGGGCGTTAATACAGCCCCAGATAAACCACCTGCATTCATTTCTACTGTACCAGTCATATATGTACCACCATCTTTTGGCTCTGCTTTAAATTCGCCGCCACCTGAGAAATTGTCTGACAACCCTTTTATTTCAAATTTAATGCTCGATGGTTCGTTCATTTCGACAATTTTAATTTCTAATTGGATTTTTTTTGATAAACCTTTGAAGTTACCTTCGAACGTCCAATGCGATGTTAGTTCATCAATTTGCTTATGATCTTTATAGGCTGGAACTAATGTTGCCCATTTTTCGATTTTGCTTACGAAAGCCCATACTTTGTCTTGAGCTACAGGAATTTGTACTGAATGTGATGCTTGTGCCATATTACTACACTTCTTTCTAATTAAATCGTTAAATGAAAGTCATTTACTATTCTAGTATACATAAAATTACGGATGACTAAAGTATTATTTTTCATTTAATTGTTGTGTATTTTTATCAAAATTCGCTTTATTTAAAGCATTCGCACCTTTTTTCATAATCAATGAAAACTAAACTCCCTATATCAATAACACTAGTAATAAAGTAGCTATCTCTTACAAACACGATTTCTTCATACAATTGTAACATCCCTCTCATATTAATACTTTCAACCTATATACTTTCCATATATATCGTTTTTACTATTAAAGTTAGCTACAAATTTTATACTTAAAGTAATTATTCCCAAAAATAATAATCAGTACTTTTTTATTAATTTTTTCTAAATAATTCAATAAAATATATCCATCGATGAATAGAATTAACATATAATAGGTAATGAATCGTTTGCATATAAAGTTAGGAGTGTAACCTATGCCAAAAATTGAACAACTATTGCTGCGGGATATCGTACCTGGTGATGTTCTTGCTGCCGATATATATGTTGACCGCCAACTAATCATGACAAAAGGTAGTCCCATCACAGAAAAAGCGATTGATTTACTTAAAAGAAAGAGTGTACATTTTGTTTCGATTTACTATAAAGAACAAGTTATGGCACCAATTGATTTAAATATCCCTAATGTCAAATCAGATACCCTTCAGCCAACTGAAAGCTTAACTTTTAACTTTGCAGCTATTTCTGAAGAAAATTACGAAACCTTTGACTTCTACGCTATATTAGCTGAACTAGATATTGAAATTCGTTATGGAGAAATATTAAAGGATGAGAAAAAAATTGATTACTTACAAAAATTATTAGCTAAAATTTTATCAAATAGTGATTATAAAAATTATTTAATGCAGTTAAGAGAATGGGATTATCATTCTTATCTACATTCGATTGATGCCTATATTATTGGAACTTTATTTGCGCGCCATTTAAATTTAAAAAATATAGAGCGTTTGGCAATTGGCTATTTACTACACGATATTGGGAAGCTTAAAACTCCGCGTTCTATCTTATCAAAGCCTGGTCGCTTAACTGCACATGAATTTGAAGAAATGAAAATGCATACGCTCCATGGTGAAAAGATTTTCAAACAAATTGGTTTATCGGATTTAGCTTACATCGCCAAATCACACCATGAACGTCGTAATGGTGAAGGTTATCCTGAAAGTGCACCAACCATTTTTACAACAGAGCTTGAGCTGCTTCAAATTATTGATGTTTATTCTGCTACAACAATGAAACGAACATACCGTGATGCGATGCGTGCAGCAGATGCCTTTAGTTTACTTTACCGTGACGAAGAAAAATTTAATGATAGTCTATTAACATTATTTGTTGATTTTATTAGTATTTACCCTGTAAATTCAATTGTTCTATTATCAGACGGCTACCACGGAATTGTCGAAAAAACAAATCCACAATTCCCAACGTCACCACGTGTGAAATGTATGGAAACGAATACTTCTTTCCATATTTCAATTAACAACGATATTACAATTATTAAAATGATTTCACACCAAACTGAAGATAAGACAGCGCTTTTAAATACGTTTTACAATGAACTTGTTAGCGCAAATGTAGAAAGCGCGAAAAAAACCTATTTAAAAATTGTAGACAACTTTAAAGTTATCGAATATTTCACGAAAATCTTTATTCCTGTCTATCAAATTCTAAATTTACTGCATATGCAAAAGGCCATTTCTGACAAAAAGTATGCGGATGTCATCAATTATATGAAGCAGCTCATGCAACAAAAAGTAAATGAACAAATAGAAAATAATTTATATAAAGAAAATGTTTTAATTTTGGTTGATGATCAATTTAAAAATGATTACTTCTTCTCGGTATTTTTAGGTCTCATTCATAATGATCGCGTGATGCCACATATCATGCCGTTAAACGCTAATCTTGATTTAATTTTAAACAAGCTAGACACTGCAGAATTTACAACAACATGCGTCATTAGTAATTCCCATACCGATACGTTGTTATTGTCATATTTACCAAATATGTATGAAGTACCAAAAAATAAAATCGAAAACTATTTAATCGGTCTTATTGGTGATAATAAGGATGTATTCAACTTCCACTATTTACTCGAAGATTTAGCTGTGGAACAACCGTTTGTTTTTCTTTAATATAAAAGTGGCTATGCAAAAAGGGCGACCTGAAACACTTCTCGGCCGCCCCCCTTATTATGCTAAAAAGCACCTTTTATTTCACTTCAAATTTATAGCCAAACCCTCTGACTGTTTGAATATACTTTGGCTCCGCTGGATTCGTTTCAATTTTTTTGCGTAGCATACTAACTTTGTAAAGAGATGCACCTGTCCCCCGTTTATGTACACAATTTTTTCTTCAAAATCAATTAGCATATTATCTAATTTAAGCCGTTGCTTTTTCATACCCTTCTTTCGATTAATATCTTGCAATCACTTCTTTTGCAATAAACGGCTTCGTTATACATAATATAAACAATTGTTTTCTTGAAATAAAATTAGACTGTTCAGAAAAAAATTTCTGAACAGTCTTTCATAAAAAATGATTATTATTTTACAACGATGTTTACTAATTTCCCTGGAATTACGATAACTTTTACAACATCTTTACCAGTAATGAATTCTTGTACTTTGCTATCTTCAAGCGCAACTTTTTCTAATTCTTCTTTAGAAACGTCTTTTGCTACTTTTACTTTGGCACGAACTTTACCTAATACTTGCACAACGACTTCGATTTCATCATCTACAAGCTTAGATTCGTCATATGCTGGCCACTGTTCGTACGTAATTGTACCTTCGTGACCTAAAATTGTCCAAAGCTCTTCTGCTACGTGTGGAGCGATTGGTGATAATAGTTTTACAAAGCCTTCTACATATTTAGTAGGAATCACTTCTGCTTTGTAGCAATCATTGATGAATACCATCATTTGTGAAATCGCTGTATTGAAACGGATACCTTCGTAGTCTTCTGTCACTTTTTTCACTGTTTGATTGTACATTTTTTCTAATGATTGATCATCTGATACTTGTACTTTATCGGCTAATTTGCCTTCGTCTGTCACGAATAAGCGCCAAATACGATCTAAGAAGCGACGTGCCCCATCAAGACCATTTGTAGACCATGCAACAGATGCTTCTAATGGACCCATGAACATTTCGTATAAACGTAATGTATCGGCACCATGAGATTCGATAATATCATCAGGGTTTACAACATTCCCTTTTGATTTCGACATTTTTTCGTTCCCTTCACCTAAGATCATCCCTTGGTTGAATAACTTTTGGAATGGCTCTTTCGTGTGAACAACGCCTAAATCGTAAAGCACTTTATGCCAGAAGCGTGCGTATAGTAAGTGCAGTACCGCGTGCTCCGCGCCACCGATATAAATATCAACCGGTAACCAACGCTTTAATAATTCTGGGTCAGCAATTGCTTTTTCATTTGTCGGATCGATATAGCGTAGGAAGTACCATGAAGAACCAGCCCATTGCGGCATTGTGTTCGTTTCACGACGACCTTTTTTTCCTGTTACCGGATCTACAACATTTACCCACTCTTCAATATTCGCAAGTGGTGATTCACCTGTACCTGAAGGACGGATGTTTGTTGTCTTCGGTAACTCAAGTGGCAGCTGGTTTTCAGGAATTGTAGTCATTGTACCATCTTCCCAGTGAATCACTGGAATTGGCTCACCCCAATAGCGTTGACGGCTGAATAACCAGTCGCGTAGACGATAAGAAATTTTCTTCTCTCCAACACCATTTTCCTCTAACCAAGCAATTGCTTTTTCAATACCATCCACTTTGTTTAAGCCATTTAAGAAATCAGAGTTAATGTGAATACCGTCACCAGTGAATGCTTCGTTTTCGATATCGCCACCTTCTAATACAGGTGTAATTTCTAAACCGAATTCTTTTGCGAACTCGTAGTCACGCTCATCATGTGCAGGAACCGCCATGATTGCACCTGTACCATAAGAAACTAATACATAGTCGGCAATCCAGATCGGCACTTGTTTGCCGTTAATTGGGTTCACAGCATAAGCACCCGTGAAGACACCCGTTTTTTCTTTCGCTAAGTCTGTACGCTCTAGGTCAGATTTTAGAGAAACCTTTTCTAAATAAGCTTCAACTGCCTCTTTTTGTTCTGGCGTTGTAATTTCAGAAACAAATTTATGCTCTGGTGCAAGTACACAGTAAGTTGCACCGAATAATGTATCTGGGCGAGTCGTAAATACTTCGAACTCTTTTTCTGTACCAGCAACTGTGAATTTCACTTGTGCCCCTTCAGAACGTCCAATCCAGTTACGTTGCATTTCTTTAATTGACTCTGGCCAATCTACATCTTCTAAATCATCTACTAAACGGTCTGCGTATTTTGTAATACGTAGTACCCATTGACGCATCGGTTTACGTACTACTGGATGACCACCGCGTTCAGAAACACCATCGATAACTTCTTCGTTGGCAAGTACTGTTCCTAATGCTTCACACCAGTTTACAGCGATTTCGTCTACATACGCTAAATCCATTTCCACTAATTTCGTGAAAATCCATTGCGTCCATTTGTAGTAGGAAGGGTCTGTTGTATTAATTTCACGATCCCAGTCATACGAGAAGCCTAATTCGTTAATTTGACGTTTGAATGTAGCAATGTTTTTTGCAGTGAATTCTGCTGGGTCATTTCCTGTATCAAGCGCGTATTGCTCTGCTGGTAAACCGAAAGCATCCCAACCCATTGGATGAAGTACGTTGTAACCTTGCATACGTTTAAAACGAGAAAGGATATCTGTCGCTGTGTAACCTTCTGGGTGTCCTACATGAAGACCTGAACCCGATGGATAAGGGAACATATCTAATGCGTAGAACTTCGGTTTATCGACTTCGTTTTCTGTTTTGAATGTTTTGTTAACATCCCAATATGCCTGCCATTTTTTTTCGATTTGCTGATGATTAAAGCTCACAATAATTTCCTCCTTTAAATACGATTGATTGTTCTGCTAGGAAGTATTTCTAATTCGCTTGTAAATTAACTGAATATTTGAACAATAAAAAAATCCCGCCCCTATCTTGTGAAAGACAGGGACGAGAGAATATTGTTAACTCCCGCGGTACCACCCAAATTAGTGACACAGCACTCAGCTTGTAGATTCTTAACGCGAATTCACGGCTTTACTTACTAAGTGTTCAGCAAAGCATACTCCGAGGCGAGTTCAATTTATCACCTACTAGCTTACACCAACCGCTAGCTCTCTAAAAAGTGAAGCCATCTACTATTCCTCATCACAGTTCAATTTATTATTATTTCATTCATTTTAATGGATAGATGGTAAAAGTACAAGTGGGAGTTTTACGTATCCTTCAATGCTCTGTCATAAACCAAACACGGGATAATCGCGACTAATGTAATAATAGATAAAATGATCATTAACACTTGCATACCATAAACATCCACCATGAAGCCACCAAACACTGGGCCAATCATACGTCCAATCGTTGTAGCACTGTTTACTAAACCTTGATAAAAGCCTTGCTGTCCTTGAGGGGCTAGCTTGTTTGCAATTAACGGAATGACCGGTGAAAAGAACACTTCACCGAATGTTAAAATAACCATCGCTGCTACAAATATTTTAAAATCTTGTGCAAAATAAACGACCATATAAGATACAGACATTAACACTAAACCAAGCACTAGTTGATGCTTAACTTTCTTTTCCCAACGTGTTACAAGTGGTTTAATAATCGGTTGTACCGCGACAATCATAAAGCCATTTATCGTCCATAGTAAGCTATACTGCGACAAACTCATCCCTAACCCTTGAGTATATGACGAAATGGTTGCGCTCCATTGCGAATAACTTAGCCAACAAACAACAAGTGAAATACTTAAAATTGCAATGGCCAATATCGGACCTTTTTGACGACCTTTCTCCCCTTGCGAAATCGCTTTTGTCGTCACTTGATCTACGTCAAAACACTTGAATGTCGTTAACACAAGAATGAAAAATAGCACATAGAAAAATAGATTTGCACTAAATACATAATCAAATTTAATATCAGCCACAATTCCCGCAAGTGCTGGACCAATAGCAACTCCAACATTATTTGCTAAAAAAATCGAGTTAAAGGCTTTTCGTCCCCCCTCTGGCCAAGCACTACCAGCAATCGCATAAATTGCTGGATATACAATCCCCCCACTAAAGCCAAGCATCGCTAAAAAGATGACATATTGGGGCCATTCATGCCAAAATGTTAATAACAAAATCGATAATAAATTGAGCACAACCCCAATAAATATCGCTTTATAGCCCCCCAATTTATCAAATAAAAAACCACCAACTAAATTACCAAACACCCCTGCTAATGAATTCAGCATAAGAACAATTCCAGCAACCGTTAATGACTTCCCTAAATGATCATGTATGTAAATACTATTTAAAGGCCATAAAAATGAATTTCCTACCGTATTAATAAACGAGCCAATAATTAATAACCAAACTTGTTTCGGCACAAAATTTCCCCCTTCAAAAACGACCTCAAACAACAAGTTTATTCTTAATATTAAAAATACACAAGAAAAAGATTTTCTATTAGTACAGTTCTTAGCTCCATGATAAAATAAATGCTTAGAGGAGTGAAACAGACTTATGACTGAAACAAATTTCCCTTTCCCTTCAGATGGAAAGCGTTATTATACATGGAATCGCTATTTACGAAATGAATTCGGGAAAAAGGTATACAAGGTAGCACTAGATGCTGGCTTTGACTGCCCTAACCGTGATGGTACAGTTGCATTTGGGGGTTGTACATTTTGCTCGGCAGCTGGTTCAGGTGACTTCGCTGGCAATAAAGTGGATCCAATTCCCGTTCAATTTGAGCAAATCAAATCAAAAATGGAAAACAAATGGAAAGACGGCCTAACGATGGCTTATTTCCAAGCGTACACAAATACACATGCTCCCCTTGAAGTATTAAAGGAAAAATTCGAAGCAGCATTAGCTTGTGAAGGCGTTATGGGCTTATCAATCGCCACTCGTCCTGACTGTTTGCCAGACGATGTTATTGAATATTTGGCGGAATTAAATGAACGCACATATTTATGGGTAGAGCTTGGTTTACAAACGGTACACGAAAAAACAGCAAACTTAATTAACCGCGCACATGATTACAAAACCTATGTTGAAGGAGTTAACAAGCTCCGCAAACATAACATTCGTATTGTGACACATATTATAAACGGCTTACCACTTGAAGATTACGATATGATGATGGAAACCGCACGTGAAGTGGCAAAGCTTGATGTTCAAGGCATCAAAATTCACTTATTACACTTATTAAAAGGCACACCGCTCGTAAAGCAATACGAAAAAGGCATGCTTGAGTTTATGGATAAAGATGCCTACATTAATCTCGTGGCGGATCAACTTGAAATCATTCCCCCAGAAATGATTGTACATCGAATTACAGGTGACGGCCCTATCGATTTAATGATTGGTCCAATGTGGTCAGTGAACAAATGGGAAGTGTTAAACGGTATCGACGCGGAGCTTGAACGACGCGGATCATGGCAAGGAAAGCACTACAAGGCTGATGTGACAAGCGAATGAAGCTAGAACGAGTTATTCAATACGCACAAACACTACTACAAATGTCAGTTGCTGAAGGTGATATCGCCGTTGATGCGACAGCTGGTAACGGGCATGATACGTTATTTTTAGCGAACCTTGTTGGCGATCATGGTTTTGTTTATGCGTTTGATGTGCAGAAAGAAGCCGTTGATGCAACATTACACCGTTTACTTGATAATGCATTAGAACACCGTGCCATCGTGTTACGCGACGGCCATGAGAATGTAGCAAAATACGTCAATAAGACGGTATCAGCAGCCATCTTTAATCTTGGTTATTTACCAGGCAGTGACCACGAAGTTGTAACAAAACCAAACACAACAATTCAGTCACTCGAAAGCCTACTTAAATTATTAAAAGTAGGAGGCATGATTGTATTAGTTGTCTATCATGGACACGAAGGCGGGAAAGAAGAGCGCGATGAAGTGATTCGCTTTGTTAGTAATTTACCGCAAAAATACATTCACGTACTGCGCTATGAATTTATTAATCAAAAAAATGACCCACCGTTTATCATTGCATTAGAAAAAGTAAAAGAATTACCAAGAGATTTTGAGAATTTATTTTGACCACCGCAGAAGCACCGCCTATAACGGATAAATAATATATGAGACGAGCACTGTCCAAAACGGAAACATTTTTTTGACAGCTCCCCTTTTAGAAATGAGGGAATATATGCGATTATGGCATTATGAATTGATACCTTATTTACCAAAAAGCCAACTTCTTGCACAGTGGCGCGAGCTCAACAGTATTTTTGCGAAAGAAGACAAACACATTCTCATCAATTATATTTACGAATACCCAAAGACCGATTTATATGTATACACAGAGCTCGTACTACAAGAAATGAAATTGCGCGGTGTCAACATTCGAACGCTTGATAAAATGGCACGCTATTTTGAAGGCATTGAAATTCCCACTACTTATAAGCCGTTCGCGAAGCATCATAACGAACCGTATTTAACCATTTGCTTCTACAATTTATATGAAAAATTTATTCGCGGACAAAAGGATTTTTCTTCAGAGCAATTTACAACACTTGAAACATTTTACACGTTAGATAAACCTATTTCTCGCAATAATAATGTGAAATAATGGCTATACTTACGTGGGATTTTTTGAAATATTTTATACTTTCCTATCCACCAAAAAGGGCAGACCGAATTAATTCGGTCTGCCCTTTTCCATTATTATTTATTTCGCGTTTCCCAAAAATCAGCATTTTTAATGCCGAGCTTCTTCGGATCAAACTCTGGGTCTTTCCCCTCTTTTTTCTGCTGCTCATAGTCTTTCAACGCAATTAACGCTGGCTTCATGATGAATAGCATCAAAATAACGTTTATCCAAACTGTTAAGCCTAATCCTACGTCACCAAACGCCCATGCTAAATCAGATGTTTTTACCGTACCGTAGAATGCAGAAGCTAATAAAATAATTTTCATTGCGAAAATACCAATTTTTTCGGTATTACCTTTAAACATGTATGATACATTTGTCTCTGCAATGTAGTAGTAAGCCATTAATGTTGTAAATGCGAATAAGAATAATGAAACCGCAACAAATCCTGAACCAAAGTTATTTAATGTAGGGAATGCATCATTTACAGCTGCTTGTGTAAAGCCTGTATATGTGATTGCTCCATCTAATTTCGCCTCGATTAATGCACCATCTTGACTCCCATCATGTACGTTGTATGTCCCCATGAATAAAATCATTAATGCCGTCGCAGAACATACTAATAATGTGTCAATGTAAACCGATGCTGCTTGAACTAAACCTTGTTTTGCTGGGTGAGAAACTTCAGCAGCTGCGGCTGGATGTGCACCAGTACCTTGGCCTGCTTCGTTTGAATAAATCGCACGTTTTACACCCCAGAAAATCGCACTACCAATCATACCACCAAATAGTGCATCCGTTGCAAACGCACTACGGAAAATTAAAGATAAAACAGCTGGTACTTCTGAAATATTCATAATGATAATAATAAATGCAACTAACATATACGCTAATGCCATGAATGGCACTAAAACTTGTGCTACGTTGGCAATACGTTTTACCCCACCAAAAATGATGATTCCAAGTAAAACAATTGTTACTAATCCAGTGATCCAAGGCTCAATACCAAATGCATTTTCTACTGCACCTGAAATGGCGTTAGCCTGTACCCCTGGCATTAAAACTGCAACCGACATAATCATTGCAATTGCAAAAATAATACCTAACGCTTTAATACCTGTCGATTTTTCGATATAAAATGCAGGACCACCACGATATTGCCCATCTTTTTTTTCTTTGTAGATTTGGGCTAATGTTGATTCCATATATGCTGTAGATGCACCAATGAATGCTGTTACCCACATCCAGAACACAGCACCCGGACCACCAAATGCAATTGCCGAAGCTGTCCCGATAATATTACCTGTACCTACACGTCCTGATAATGCAATCGACATCGCTTGGAACGACGATACACCCGCGTCTGACTTTTCCCCTTTAAACATTAGAGAGAACATATCGCCAATAAGTCGAACTTGAGCGAATTTTGTTAGAATCGAGAAAAATAACCCGACAATTAAAATACCGTAAATCATTACTGGGCCCCATAAAATATTATTCGCCCATCCTACAAACTCATTAATTAATCCCATAAGTTTCCCCCTTGTTGGCATAGTGTATTATTTTAAAGTTTAGTATATTACAAATATTCTAAAATTTCGATATATTTTTTCGTGAAATTTTAAAAGCCTAGTAAAAT
This sequence comes from Solibacillus palustris, assembly GCF_022549215.1. Classification (GTDB taxonomy): domain Bacteria; phylum Bacillota; class Bacilli; order Bacillales_A; family Planococcaceae; genus Solibacillus; species Solibacillus daqui. Next base: position 388,881 of record NZ_JAKZFC010000003.1, read on the forward strand.
GGAGTCTCTACTAGGCTTTTCCTCATTCAATAATGTATCCCAAATCGCGCAAAGCGTTGTTTATAAAGTCTACGCTATATCTAAAAACTTCCTCTCGTTCTAGCTCAAAGTATAAGCTATGCATGCACCCTTTCCACTGTTTAAATTGGAATTCTGAGTGTGCCGTTTGTTCATAAGCCCATTTTTTTGTTGCTTGAACATCGGTAATTTTATCATTTTCACCCGTCATCACTAATAGGGGAACATTAGGTAATTTAAATTCTGAATCACGTATGATACGTGTTACTTGCTGCCAATCACGATACCATTTCACTGTCACTGTATTAGTTAATGGCAAATATTCTTTTAGCTCCATTAACACATCCGTGTTACGTGTAAAATGTTGTAACGTCAACTCATGCTTCAGCTTTACATTAGACGTAATAACACTAAAGCTAGATAGCGCATTGGATAATTTTCCTGGAGTTAATTTTAAAGTTAGCCACGGTGAAGTTAATATGATTCCAGCACAATCAAGTTTTTTCTTTTGAAGTACATACGTTGCAATCGTGGCACCTAAACCATGACCAACGACAAATAATGGTAAATTATATTCTAATGCTACTTTAAATAATAATTTCGTATATTTATAATATCCTTCGAAATCTTCATCATGATATCTTGCAAATTTCTCTTGCTCCCCATGTCCAGGTAAATCTCCCATTACAACATGAAAACCTGCACTTCTAAACTTTTCAATTAACCATGCGTACCAGCGATGCTGTTCATAAACACTATGAAGAATGACGATTACTGCTTTCGGTTGCTGTTCTGTTTCCCATTTCCACATGGTCAAACCACTCTTTCATTCAAATTTCTATTTTCTATCATACATTGTGCCTCAAATAAATGCTAATTGAAAATTTCCCTCTATCTGTTACGATAATAACAGCAAACACTATTTTATATAAGAATCGAGGAATTGCACATGATTTATCCTTACAAAGACAAATCACCTAACATTCATCCTAGCGCGTTTGTTGCGGATTATGCAACTATAACAGGCGATGTAACAATTGGGGCTGAGTCAACTATTTGGTTCAATACTGTAATTCGCGGTGACGTCAACAAAACCGTAATTGGTGAACGTGTTAGTATCCAAGATTTATCTTGTCTACACCAAAGCCCTGCTTATCCTTTAATTGTTGAAAATGAAGTAACAGTAGGTCATCAAGTGACGCTACATAGCTGTACAATAAGAAAACGTGCACTTGTAGGTATGGGTTCCATTATTTTAGATGGTGCTGAAATTGGTGAAGGAGCGTTCATCGGTGCAGGTAGCCTTGTCCCTCCAGGTAAGGTAATTCCACCAAACTGCTTGGCAATGGGGCGTCCAGCAAAAGTTGTACGTGAACTTACAGAAGAAGACCGCGCGGACATGGATCGAATCATCCGCGAATACGTTGAAAAAGGGCAATATTATAAATCTTTACAAAACACTCCAGCAAATAAGAGCGTTTAATATTATACAGTTTCTTCCTATTGTATAGGTATAAATTTTTCGAGTATCAAAAAAACAAATAGAGCCATTATTAGCAAGTTACTAATAATGGCTCCATTTTTTATTTTATAAACCTGCTTTTTCTTTTAACAATTGTGCTTTGTCTGTATTTTCCCAAGGCACATTTAAGTCCGTACGACCAAAGTGACCATAAGCAGCTGTTTGCTTATAAATAGGACGACGTAGGTCTAACATTTTGATGATACCAGCTGGACGTAAGTCAAATAATTCACGTATCCACTCCACCATTTGAGATTCTGCTACTTTACCAGTACCGAATGTATCAATTGCGATTGATACAGGTTGTGCTACCCCGATTGCATAGGCTAATTGCACTTCTGCGCGATCTGCTAAACCGGCTGCTACGATATTTTTAGCCACATAACGTGCTGCATAGGCCGCAGAACGGTCTACTTTTGTAGCATCCTTACCAGAGAATGCACCACCACCGTGACGTGCATAACCACCGTAAGTGTCCACAATAATTTTACGACCTGTTAAACCAGCATCCCCTTTAGGACCACCGATTACGAAACGGCCCGTCGGATTGATGAAGTACTTTGTAGCTTCGTCTAATAATTCTGCTGGAACAACTGGTGCAATAACATGTGCCTTCATGTCCGCTTGAATTTGCTCTAATGTTGCTTCTTCATCATGCTGAGTAGAAATAACGATTGTATCGACACGAACTGGTACGTTGTTTTCATCATACTCAATTGTTACTTGTGTTTTACCGTCTGGACGTAAGTATGCAAGCTGACCAGATTTACGCACTTCCGATAATCGACGCGCTAATTTATGCGCTAATGAAATTGGCATTGGCATAAGTTCTGGCGTTTCGTTACATGCATAACCGAACATTAAGCCTTGGTCACCTGCACCGATTGCTTCTAACTCGTCCTCTGACATTGAACCTTCACGTGCTTCTAACGCTTGGTCTACACCTTGTGCAATGTCAGGAGATTGCTCACCTACTGCTACAAGTACTGCTAAGTTTTCGGCATCAAAGCCATATTTACCACGCGTGTAGCCGATTTCTGCTACAGTGTCACGGATAATCCCTTTCATATCTACGTATGTAGATGTTGTAATTTCACCAGATACTAATACTAATCCAGTAGTAACTGTTGTTTCACATGCTACACGTGCATTTGGATCTGCTGCTAAAATTGCATCTAAAATTGCATCTGAAATTTGATCACAAATTTTGTCTGGATGTCCTTCCGTTACACTTTCTGATGTAAACAGTCGACGATTTGCCATGTTTATTTCCTCCTAAAAAACCTTACAAGTATTTTTGACGGTACTCATTACGCCCATGTTCAGCTTCTTTGCTTTATCAACACGAGTTATTCGAAAGGTATTTTAAGGAAACTTCCTTTTATAAAATAAAAAACCTTTCGCTCTGATCTGCGCAATAGTGCACAGCGAGGAAAGGGTTACGTTCGTTCATTACCTTTCACTCTTATCGTTCAAGGAAAAATCCTTGCATCAGATTGGCACCAACGCATGTCGTGAATGTTCATGCAGGTTGCCGGGTTTCATAGGGCCTGACCCTCCACCAGCTCGGGATAAGAGTATCCGTTCAATTAAATATCTTACGTAAAAAAGCTTTTACTGTCAATTAAATTTGTCTTATTTCATACAGTTTTCAAACAGCTAAAATTTCCTAAAAAAATAATACATAATTAGTATAGATTATTATAATCAATGTGTTATACTATTTTTGAATTAACAAATAACTCCCCTACACAAGGGAATAATATAAAAAAGGATGGTATTTAATAGATGAATTCGGTAGAAATTGCTAACGAGCTGAAAGAACTTTTAAATGGGGAAAACATTCAAACTCAATTATCAGTTCCACAATTAGTTGAAAAAGCTACATCACGTGGAGAAGCAATGTTAACTGTAGAGGGCGCATTACGTGCCGAAACAGGTAAATATACTGGTCGTTCTCCTAAAGATAAATATATTGTTGAAGAAGAATCTTCAAAAAATAAAATCGACTGGGGCAAAGTAAACCGTCCAATCTCTGCAGATGTTTTTGATAATCTTTATGTAAAAGTAATCAATTACTTAAAAGAGCGTGATGAATTATTCGTATTCAACGGCTATGCAGGTGCAGATAAAGATTCTCAATTATCTATTAAAGTAATTAATGAATACGCTTGGCATAACCTATTCTGTCATCAATTATTCATCCGTCCTACTGCAGAAGAATTAGCTACTCACATTGCTGACTTCACAATCGTATCTGCTCCAAACTTCAAAGCAGATCCACAAGTAGATGGCACGGATTCTGAAACATTTATCATTACATCACTTGAAAAGAAAATCATTCTTATCGGTGGTACAGAATATGCTGGAGAAATGAAAAAATCTATCTTCGGTATTATGAACTACTTATTACCAGAACAAGATATTTTCCCAATGCACTGTTCAGCAAACGTTGGTGAAACTGGGGACGTATCATTATTCTTCGGTTTATCAGGTACTGGTAAAACAACTTTATCAGCAGACGCTGACCGTAAATTAATCGGTGATGACGAGCATGGTTGGTCAGACAACGGCGTATTTAATATCGAAGGTGGTTGCTACGCTAAAACGGCAAACCTTTCTCCTGAAAACGAACCAGAAATTTATGCAGCAATCAAATTTGGTTCGGTTTTAGAAAACGTAGTAGTTGATGCACACACACGTGTAAGTGACTACAGCGACCTTTCATTAACTGAAAACACACGTGTAGCGTACCCAATCGACTACATCGAAAATATTGCAGTACCATCAGTGGCAGGACACCCAAATACGATCATCTTTTTAACTGCAGATGCATTTGGCGTATTACCTCCAATCTCTAAATTAACAAAAGAGCAAGCAATGTATCACTTCTTAAGCGGCTTCACTTCGAAGTTAGCAGGTACAGAGCGCGGTGTTACTGAACCAGAGCCAGTATTCTCTACATGCTTCGGTTCACCATTCTTACCATTACCTGCAACAGTTTATGCTGAGCAATTAGGTAAAAAAATCGACGAGCACGGTTCTCAAGTATTCTTAGTAAATACTGGTTGGACTGGTGGCGAATACGGTGTTGGTAGCCGTATGAAGCTTTCTTTCACTCGTACAATGGTACGCGCAGCAATCGAAGGAAAACTAAACAATGTGGAAACAACTCAAGATGCTGTATTCGGATTAAACATCCCAGTAGCTGTTGAAGGTGTCCCAACTGAAGTATTAAACCCTCGCGATGCATGGTCTGACAAAGCAGCTTACGATAAAAAAGCAGCTGAGCTTGCAGACTTATTCAAAAACAACTTCACAAAATTCGTAAACGTAGACGAAGCAATTGTGAAAAAAGGCGGTCCTTTAGCATAATTCGCTAAATCCATACGACATAATGTTTAACTTTGGAGTGCATTTTCAGAACTCCTCCCTAATTTGGGTAAACATCAAATAAATGTATATCATATTAGAAAAAGGATGTTACGCACAGGTCTAATGCGTAACATCCTTTTTCGATTTCATCCAATCGCATAATTTTTGTACGGTTATCCGATTTAATTTAGCTGGGTAATGATGTTTTAAGCCATATGAAAACCACGTTTCAACTGACTTCCCTTCATCTTTTAAATATAGCTCGAGCTGATAGGCATGCTCAATATCAACATGCTGGTCTTCTGTACCATGAATAATTAACACAGGTGCATGAATTTGTGCAACATCATATAACGCTGTACGGTCCTCATAGTTTTCTGGTACTTTATTTGGTGTACCACCTACGATACGTTTTAAGCCTCGGCGCATATCAACACGCTCCCAATACGTAGCAGTCGCATCCGATACTCCCGCCCACGTTACAAGTGATTTGACTTCATCACTTAATATTGCGGTCCATAATGCCATTAAACCTCCGCGTGAAAATCCGAAAACATTCACTTGCTGTACATCAATAAATTGCTTTAGTACCGCAATAGCACTAATCGCATCATAGCGATCGTCACCAGCAAACTCATCCTTCCCTTCACCACCACGATTTCCACGATAATACGGCGCAAAGACAACGAATCCATGTTGGGCAAATTGTGCGATACGCGCAGGGCGTACCATGCCAATCGATTGTAAACCTCCACGCAAATAAAGAATGGCTTCGTAATTGCCAGCTTCTTTTGGGCGCGCTAATAGCCCTTTAACACGAAGTCCCTGCGAGTAGTAAATTACTTCATCTAGACGTATTTGTCGGTTAGGTGAAGGATATGGGCGTATTGAAAAGATATTACCATTGTCATTCATGATTTTTCACTTCCTGCAACATCTTTTTCATGCCAGCATCTCGCATATAGAAACTTAAGTGGGGCTGCTGCCAAAGCTCCTCTTCCGTCAACCATAAAATTCCATCGGTCTCATAATCACCAACAAACGTCTCAATTTCTTTTACCTTTGCTGTAAATACCGCCTTGCAAAATGGAATTTTATCATGTACAACATAGTACGCAAACCACTTTATATCTTCTACAATAACATTCGTTTCCTCATACACTTCACGAATGGCCGCCTGCATCAATGTTTCATTCTCTTCCTGCTTGCCGCCAGGAAATTCTACTCCACGGCTACTATGAATTGTACAAAGCCATTTTCCTTCGTGTTGTACAAGTGCTAGCACATGCTTTGGCTCTACTTCAAATGGTCCTTCATCAAAACGTAAATCTACTTGTAATCCGTTTTCATCAATAAATGTAAACATTCGCTCAACTCCTACTTGTAAGTGTAACGAACGAATGAACATCATTCAATATGGGATATCGTCATTCTAACGAAAATAAGGTAACTGCTCTACAAAGCTTTTTGCCTCATCGTCGCCAAATTCATGAATAAGTGCGTATACCTTTTGCAGACGGTAATCAAGCTCATGATTTAAGCGGTCCATATGGTACGGAATAAACGGCATATGCGCTCGAAATGCATTCGATGCTTCTATGCTTTGCATTTGTGAAAATAGTTTTGAAAATACCCGTGCCTTAATGGGGTCCATTTGCAGCACAAATTCATACGACGATCCTGGATGCATATTACACGTTAAATAAACGACAGATACATAGATATTTCTCTTTTGCATGTTATTTCACCTCAAGTATTAGCATGCTTAGCATCAAAAAAACTATGCAAAAAAAACGACTCCATAATCGGAGTCGTTCCCTTTTTAGTTACCTAAATATGCGTTTAACATCCAAGCATGTTTTTCTAGGCTTTGGAATGTTGCGTTCAGTAAATCTTCCGTACGATCATCACCAGCTTCACCTGCTGTTTCCATCGCTTTCTTTAAAGCTTTCATAATCGTTTGGAAATCGGCAAGTGTTGATTCAACCATTTCTTCCGTTGACTCTTTCCCTGTCGCCTCTTCGATTAATGATAATTCCAAATGCTCTTTTAGCGTTGCAACTGGTTTACCACCCTTAGATAAAATACGCTCTGCAATATCATCTAAATTAATCGTTACTTCGTTGTATAACTCTTCAAATTTAGTGTGTAGCGTGAAGAATGATGGACCATTTACATACCAGTGATAGTTATGTAATTTTGTATATAACACTGACCACGTAGCTACTAATTCGTTTAACTGTCCATTTAACTTTTTCTCTGCCATGCTTGTCACCTCATAGTTTATATTTAAAATCTCGAGTTTAATAGAGATTTTATCCCTAATTGAAAAACATTATCATTAATATAATAATACACCATTTTAATAATTGCTGTGACAAAACCTCGAATTTTACTCACCTTTAACATTATTGCCCATTAAGAATGTTTTAAAACATAATTTATTCAATTTTTATGCCGTCCATTTATTGTAATATAGAAGGGAGTATTTATAAATGGAGGTAGCATTATGAAGATAACGATCATTGTTATTGCTGTAGTAGTCATTTTTATTATTACTGGATTATTTTTAACAGCCGTCAACTGGGGTTATAAAGTAAAGCACACTGTAGACACAATTACACATGATGATTCTGAACAAATGAAAGAGGTGAAAAAATGAGCTTACCAATTGTTTTGATTATTATCGTAACGATTATGGGGATATTTGCGTTCTCAATTATTTTACTTGCACGAAAAAACAACGTATCATTAAAGCAGACCATTGATGAAAAACCGATTCGAGCTTATAAAAATGGAGAACAAAAATAACAATGAAAAAACTTTTTATCGGCTTTATTCGCCTGTATCAAAAATACTTATCGCCAATGAAGCCTCCATCATGTCGTTTCCATCCCACTTGCTCAAGCTATGGTATTGAGGCCATACAAAAGCATGGGGCCATTAAGGGAACATTAATGACCATTATCCGCATATTAAAATGTCAGCCACTACATCCCGGCGGCTTTGATCCTGTGCCAGATAAATGGCCTTCGAAAAAAAACTAATTTTCGAAGGCTTTTTTTATTTGTATTTTCTACTATTATCTTATATAATAAATAATGTTTCAAAAACATAAATCGTAATTATTACTATTTAAGGGGCATATAGCGCATGAAAAAATGGTTTTTATTTATTCCACTATTATCGTTAATATTAGTGGCATGTAATTCTAATGACGACACTACTTCTCCAACGCAATCAGAGGATACTTTATCTGTTTATACAACGGTATATCCGTTACAATATTTCGCAAAACGTATCGGCGGTGACTATGTAGATGTCACTTCAATTTACCCTGCAGGCGCAAATGAACATACATTTGAACCAACGCAGAAAGATATGATGGCTTTAGCTGATTCAGATATTTTCTTCTATATTGGTCTTGGTTTAGAAGGTTTTGTTGAAAATGCCAAGAAAACTTTGGCAAATGAGGACGTGAAGTTAGTACCTGTTGCAGAGGGAGTAACAGAGGAACAACTTCATATTTCAACTGGTCATACACATGCAGAAGCAGAAGAAAGTGATCATGATCACGATGATGAACATGAAGGGCATACGGATTCAGAGCGCGATGCACATGTTTGGTTATCACCTGTTATTTCACAGCAATTAGCATTAACTATTAAAGATGAGCTTGTAGCTGCTTTACCTGAGCAACAACAAACATTTACAGCAAACTACAATGCATTAATAGCAGACTTAACTACATTACATGCAGATTTTGAAAAAATGGCATCCGAAGCTACAACGAAAACTTTCTTTGTATCACATGCAGCGTTCGGATATATCGCTGGTCATTACGGACTGACGCAAGTTCCTATAGCAGGCTTGAATTCACAAAGTGAACCATCACAAAAAGAGCTGACATCTATTGTAGATTTAGCCAAAAAAGAGAACATCGAATATATTTTCTTTGAGCAAAATATTTCATCAAATTTAACAAAAATTATTCAAAATGAATTGGGCGCAAAACCCCTTACATTGCATAACTTAAGCGTATTAACAAAAGAAGATATCGAAAATGAAGAAGATTACTTCACATTAATGCGTAAAAATATCGATGCATTAAAGCAAGCGTTAAACTAAAAAAGAGGGCTTTCACGTTATTGTGAAAGCTCTCTTTTTTAATTTATTTTGCTGCTACAAAAGTCTTTTTTGTTTGTTGAAACTGTTTTGCTGTAATTGCCGTTGATTCCAATGTTTTTAAATTCATTTGATAATATTTCTTATCTTTTTCACTCATATAAAATAGGTTATTTTTAACCGTATATGCTTGCGTTGCTATATGAAAACTTTTATACTTTTCACTTTTGGCAACAGGATATTCTGATTTTTCCCAACTATGCGTTGCTGCAATTTGTTTGTCGGTTAACATGAAGTATTTATAGCGTACTTCATCTGCATTATTACCGATTGGATCATCCCATGTTGGATCAACGTGGTACCATTGTTTATCAACGTTCACCAAAATCCATGCGTGACGCTCATTATTTGAATAGCCTTTCACATACTTAGCTTCAATTTTTAGCTCATCTAACATTTTTAACATTAATAATGCATAAGCCTGACATACACCCTTGCCTTCTGTTAAAAATGTATACGTACTATATTGGCTGTTTTTTGTGTTACTTGAATAGCTACCATTTAATACGATGTAGTCATGTACCGCTTTGATTTTTTCGACTTGTGTTGCATCTTTATTAATGATTTTTGGGAGAATTTTTTTAACTTCTTCTGTAACATGATTTTCTTTTTGCTTATTTGTTAAGTAGTTGATTTTAAAAGTTAATGTGCCGCTATTCCCTTTATATTTCATTGCCAATTGCCATTTTGAAACATTTTCATAAATGTATGAATTATTTTTGCGAATTTCATCCATTACACTTTGTACAAGCGTTTTCATTTTTGAAAAATCACCATCATATGCAAATGCAAAATCCGTATTATAATTACTTAATTCGCTTAAAATATCATTTTTTAACGTACGCTCGGTAGTAATGTTTTCTGCATATGCAGTTGTATTTCGCACTTCCCAATTCGATGTAGGTAAAACACTAAGTAACAGTATCACTATAAAAAATGGAGTAATTATTTTCTTCATATAAAAAACCTCCCCAAATTTTTATATTCAAATAATCTATTTCAATTTCTTATTACTAGTAATACCTTAATATTCAATTCTGTTTCAGCTCATTTAATTGCCTTCTAAGAAGTTTATTCGAACCATTTCTAGGTAAATTATTTACAAAATGAATTTTTTTAGGTTTTTTATAGCTCGCCAGATTCATTTCACAAAAATTCATCAATTGTTTTTCTGTGACAGGCGCTTTCAATACAACAAATGCTACGGGTACTTGTCCCCACTTAGCATCTTCAACCCCACATACTCCTGCTTCCTTCACTGCTTCATGTGCTAATAAAACATTTTCAATTTCAGCAGGATATATATTTTCACCGCCAGAAATGATTAAATCACTGCGACGATCCACAACATACAAAAAGCCCTGTTCATCCAAATATCCCATATCGCCAGTATGAAGCCAGCCTTCGTTAGTCGTCGATTTATCTTTAAACTTCCCAATATACCGAGGCGTTACATGTGGGCCACGCACTAAAATTTCACCGATACCCTCTTCATTTGGCGCATCAATTGTTATTTGATTAAAAAATAATGGCTTTCCTGCTGAACCAATCTTTAAAAACGCATCTTCGCTTGCTAATGTAGATGTTTGTGAGGATGTTTCAGTCATTCCATATGTTTGAGCTACACATAAATGGAGCGATTGTGCACGCTGTAAGTAAGCTGCTGGAACAGGACCACCACCAGCAAGCATCGTTGTAAAATTTTGATGTGCTGTTAAATTTGCTTGTTCCATTTCCGCTAAAATATTTTCGAGTGTTACAGCTACTACCGACATTTTCGTTACCAAGCCATTCGCAATTTCTTGTGCACAAGCTTGTGCATCGAATTTTTCATATAAACGTATTTTCATTCCATACAGCAATGAACGGACGATGATTGAAAAACCACTTATATGAAAAATCGGTACGGTGCATAGCCAAGCGTCTTGTTCAGTTAATCCTAAATTCAAAGCAGAGCTGACCGCGCTTGCACTATGGTTACCTACTGTCTGACATACACCTTTTGGAAAACCTGTTGTACCAGACGTATACATGATCGTCAACGCAAATTCATCGTTCCATTCCGACGCAATTTCAAATGGTTGTGGCTGGATTTTATGGAGCTCTGAAAATGATATTATTTTCACATTTGCTCCCAGTTTTTCAAGTTCCGAGTCTGCTACTAAAATCGCATCCACCTCTGCATCCGCAACTTGATAGCTCAACTCTTGCTTCGATAAACGACCATTTAGTAATACCATCTCACACTGTGCTTGCATACAGGCATATAACACTTCAATCAGCTTAGGCGTGGATGGTGCTAAAACAGCTACACGTTTCCCTTTTAAAAGATGATATGCATTTAGTTTGTATGCTAGAATGACAGATTTTTCGTAGAGCTCCTGAAACGTCCACTGCTCATCATGAAAACTAACAGCAATTCGATTTGGTGTTAAATACGCACGTTGTTTTATCCAGTTTGGCTGCATTTAAATTCCTCCTTTATACCAAAAAAAGAGCACACCTAAGTATGCTCTTTTCCTGAAAATCACAAATGAATCAAGGGAAACGTGGGAATTGACCGAAGTCAGGTTGACGTTTTTCCTTGAATGCGTCACGGCCTTCTTTTGCTTCATCTGTTGTATAGTAAAGAAGCGTCGCGTCACCAGCTAGTTGTTGGATACCAGCTAAGCCGTCTGTGTCTGCGTTCATGGCAGCTTTTAGGAAACGTAAAGCTGTTGGAGACATTTGTAACATCTCTTCACACCATTTTACTGTTTCATCTTCTAACTCTGCGTAAGGAACAACTGTGTTTACTAAGCCCATTTCAAGTGCTTGTTGCGCATCGTATTGACGGCATAAGTACCAGATTTCGCGCGCTTTTTTATGTCCTACGATACGAGCTAAGTAACCAGAACCGTAACCAGCGTCGAATGAACCTACTTTTGGTCCTGTTTGACCGAAGCGAGCATTTTCAGCAGCAATTGTTAAGTCACATACTACGTGTAGTACGTGGCCGCCACCGATTGCATAACCTGCAACCATTGCTACTACTGGCTTAGGAATTTTACGGATTAATGTTTGTAAATCTAAAACGTTTAAACGAGGAATGTTGTCGTCGCCTACATAACCACCGTTACCGCGTACTTTTTGGTCTCCACCTGAGCAGAATGCATGCTCGCCTTCACCTGTTAAAATAATTACGCCAACGCGCTCATCATCACGTGCACGTGTGAAAGCGTCGATCATTTCCGCTGTTGTTTTTGGACGGAATGCGTTGCGAACTTCTGGACGGTTAATCGTAATTTTTGCGATCCCGTTATAGAACTCATACTTAATGTCTTCATAAGTATGTAAAGTTGTCCATAGACGTTGCTTTGTCATCGATAGTTCCCCCTATTTTTCAATATGCTTATTATAAGCAATTACTAAGTATTAACTTAAGTTTTCATGAACAAAAGTTAAATCATTTCCTCTACTATTGTAGCAAACTTTAGAGGATTTTCCACATGAATTGCGTGTCCAACCTCTGGAATTGTGAGATGTTTTGCATGAATGAGCGAGTTTTGCATTTTTTGATTAAGCGCAACAAACTTTTCATCAAGCTCACCAGTAAACAAAGTGACGGCTATTGGCAATGTAGCTAAATCATCCCATAGATTAGGCATGACACCTGTACCCATACCGCGCAGACTATTTGCTAAACCGATTGCCCGTTGCAGTAAGCGCTCGGTGCGAATTTCCTGCTGTACTTCATTTGTCAGTAATTTCTGAGAGGCAAAAAGCGGAATGTTCTCCCATTTGTCGACAAATGATTCGATACCCTTTTGCAGGATTATCTCGGCTAATTGGTCATCCGCTTGTTTACGTGCCGCGCGCTCTTCTGCTTGCACTAATCCTGGTGAGGCACTTTCTAATAGCAAATGCTCCATATTTTGCGGGTGCTTCACTGCATAGCTTAATGCCACACGCCCGCCCATGGAATAGCCGAGCAGTGCAAATTTTTGCACATTTAACTGCTGAAATAGTCCATGCAACATATCCACTTGAAATGCCATTGAATACGCTTCGATGTTTTCAGGTGCAGACGTCTCACCATGCCCGATTAAATCCACCATAATACAGCGCACAGAAGTCGGTAAAGCCTGTACAACATGCTGCCACGTCTTTGTACTGCCAGTAAAACCATGCAAGAGCACGAGCGTTTTTGTCCCTTGTGGATTTACCTCCTCCACAAATACATCGAGCCCGTTTACAGCATATCGAGCCATTGCTCAATCACCTCGTTAATGCGTGTCCATAATGCGCGGTGTTCTTTTACATTTTCCTCACGATTTGTAAATACTTCGATTAATTTTAATGATTGCTGTTTTTCTGAAGTTATCGTCGCTAAAAATTGCTCTTTTGATGTGACTTTCACATACTCCATATCATACATTGTTGCTACTTGCTCGAACGCTAATGCAGTCGGAGTACCAAATAATTCCTCATAATGCGCTTCTACTTTCGCTTGTGGTAAGTATGAGAAGATACCGCCACCATCATTATTTAACACGATAACCGTTAGATCACAGTCTTGATAGCGACTTGCGACAAAGGCATTGGCATCATGTAAAAACGCTAAATCACCAATTAATAAATACGTTTTACGATTCGCTCGACCATTACTAAAGCCAAGTGCTGTCGACGTGACACCGTCAATTCCGTTTGTACCACGATTCGCAAACACTTGAATATCATTATTCAGAACAGGTAAAAACGTATCAATATCACGAATTGGCATGCTGCTACTAACAAAGATGTCTGTGCCTTCATGTAAGCTTTCTAGCATCAACTGCACATAGGCCCCTTCATCATTCGCTGTTTGACCATACTTCGCAATTGCATCTGCCGCTAGTAAATCCGCCGTTTTCCAAAATTCAATATATGCAAGCTCTGTCTCAACATGGCTTATTTCGATTTCACTTAACCACTCACCAGGTAAGGCATGAATAAAGTGCGTCGAACTATGCGTTGAATCACGGAACATCGGGTCTTCATCGATAACGATGTAATGCAGCGGATTCGATTGTGCAATAAACTGCATTAAAAATTTCGATATAGGCTGTGCGCCAAAGCGAATAACTGTTTGCGGACGAACATTGCGTTTAAAGCGTTCGTTTTTCATTAACGCATCATATGTAGTAATCGCGAATACTTGGCAATCTTCTGGCACTTCGGTACGTAAATTCGATAAGCTTTCAATCATCACAGGCCATTTCAGCTCACGTACAAAATTCCATAAAGCCTTTGTATCAGTCCCTAGCGGTAGCTCGCCAACAATGATAATTCCGTTTTTCGTTTGCTCAATAATTGATGTAAATTCTGCCAGCGTTTGTTTAGATGGTGTTAAGTCATTTGTAAAGCTTTTAACAAAACTTACACGTTGTAATTGCGTTTTAAAATCAATGACTAACGGCTCACGAAACGGTATATTTAAATGCACTGGTCCAAATGGTGCTGTCGTTGCAATCGTAACCGCACGTACCGTATGACGCTCAATATATGGCAAGGTTTGTGGTGCCTCATCCGGAATCGGGAACTCCGCCGACCATTTGACATTTTCACCATATAAACGGACTTGGTTAATCGTTTGCGGTGCACCGACTTCACGTAATTCATGTGGACGATCTGCAGTTAGTACAATTAATGGTACACGTGCATATTTCGCTTCAACAATGGCTGGATAGTAATTGGCTCCTGCTGTTCCAGATGTACATAATAAAACAACGGGTTTTGCCGTCGCCTTTGCTAAACCTAATGCATAGAAGCCAGCTGCGCGTTCATCAACTTGACGGTGCAAAGTAAGTTCTTTTGTTGAAGCAAAGGCATAGGCAAGCGGTGTTGAGCGCGAACCTGGACTCACAACAACTTGCTCCACACCTGATGCAACAAGTGACGCGACAATTTGGTACACATAATTTGATAACACTTCACGTTCATTCATGTAATTGTCCCCCTAGAGCTCGTAGCATTGGTCTGAATTTCACTAGCGTTTCTTCGTATTCTGATTGCGGCTTTGAGTCAGCAACAATGCCACCACCCGCGTATAGATAAGCTTTATCTTGCACAAGAGCTGCTGAGCGAATCGCAACTGCAAATTCCCCATTGCCATCTGCGTCTAACCAACCAATTGGTGCTGCATATAGCCCACGGTTCATCGGTTCATATTGACGAATGATGTGCATTGCCGCTTCACGGGGTACGCCACCTAGTGCTGGTGTTGGGTGTAAATGCTTTACAAGCTGTAAAATCGTTGCGTCGTCATTGAGTTGTCCTTCTACTGGTGTGTATAAATGCTGAATATCCCGGATTTTTAATAACTTCGGTCCATTCGGAATTTTGACGTCACGACAATTTTTTTCAAATGTATCTGTAATCATTTCTACTACATAATGATGCTCACCACGATTTTTCGCATCATTTAGTAAGCTATTGCCCAATGCTTCATCTTGTTCGGCTGTTTGTCCGCGCTTAATAGAGCCAGCAACACATGATGAAAACGCTCGTCCGTTATTTACCTTCACTAGGCGTTCAGGTGATGCCCCGTAAAACAACATATTCTCATGCTCCAAACCAAATAAAAAGCTTTCTGGCTGTTCATGTACCACATGCGATAAAATTTGTGGAGAAGTAATTGCTTCCTCAAATTGCAATGCTAGAGAACGCGCAATGACAACCTTTTGCGCCTCATTTGCTTTAATTAAAGTCGTTACTTGGTCAATTGATTGTAAATATTCTTCTTTAAACGGTTCTGCATAGCTAATCATTGTTGGCTTCGTATAGGTTTTTACTTCTTTCACCTGTGCAGCATGAATCAGTTCGTCACGTTCTTTACGTAGCGTTTCAAATGTTTGTGCACTATTTGTTTCATTTGTAATTAGATTGATCGTTACAAACGCTTG
Organism: Solibacillus palustris; assembly: GCF_022549215.1. Taxonomy (GTDB): domain Bacteria; phylum Bacillota; class Bacilli; order Bacillales_A; family Planococcaceae; genus Solibacillus; species Solibacillus daqui. The sequence goes on from NZ_JAKZFC010000003.1 coordinate 404,904, forward strand.
ATCATTACGAATAACTAATTGATGTGATGCCACTGTAAAATAGCTTTGCGGAAATTTCGCCCATTCACCAGCCACTTCGTTTTGTGGGTCAAATGTAAAACCACCAAATAAAATCGGTTGCAGGTGTTGGTCTTCTTGCACTATTTGACTTGTTAACTGTTTCCACTCGCTTTCCACATGGTCAAAACGCTTTGTTCCTTTATTATTTTCAATTTTATAGGCATGTCCTAAACCCACTAATGTGAATGTTTTCTCACGATTTTGCCAAAAATTACGTTTCCCTTTATATTTCGCCTCGCCTGCAGCAAAGAATGCCAGTGCCGATAAGCGACTAACTTCGATTGTTTCCATATAAAAAATTTGCTTTGAATTCGAGCCTACTTCGATTTCAGTGGCATTGTACCACTTGTGTTGCATGAAAATTCCCTCCGTCATGTTGCAAATTCACTAGTATGATGCAAGTTGCGTTTTTTATTTCAAAAACACGTTTTATCTTTTAAATATTTGCTCATTTCATTTGCGTTCGTTCTATAAATAATGCCTTTTCTATCATACCATTTTTCGTACGAACGTTACATGTATTCACACTCCCCTCTGTTCTTTTTGTTTCTTTTTCGATACAATAATGAAAGATTGTTTTCAAGTTAGGAGAGTTTTTACTATGACAAAAGTCATTGAAGCGGACAAAGGCTTTAAAGTTTGGTGGCATTTGACACGCCCTCATACATTAACCGCCTCTTTTGTTCCTGTACTTTTAGGAACAGCGATTGCCCTTGCAATCAATCATGAAACGATTAATTTTGGGCTGTTTTTGGCCATGCTTATCGCAAGTATGCTAATTCAAGCAGCAACTAATATGTTTAATGAATACTACGACTATAAACTTGGTTTAGACAATGAACATTCCGTTGGTATTGGTGGGACAATTGTTCGTCACGGCGTAGCACCAAAAACGATTATGATTATCGCATTAACGTTTTACTTCATTGCGATGCTATTAGGAATTTACATTTGTGCAATGACTTCTTGGTGGCTAGTTGCAGTTGGACTCGTATGTATGCTAATTGGCTATCTTTACACAGGTGGACCTTATCCGATTGCTTATTCTCCCTTTGGTGAGCTTGTATCAGGGGCAGTAATGGGAATGGGCATTGTGTTAATTGCATTTTTTATCCAAACAAAAGAAGTAACAATAGAAGCAATCCTCATTTCAGTACCAAGTATGATTTTAGTTGGGGCGATTATGCTATCGAATAATATTCGTGATATCGTCGGAGATACGGAAGGCGGACGTAAAACGATGGCCATTTTAGTTGGGCGTCATAACGCAGTAACGATTTTAGCTACGTTCTTTATCATTTCTTATTTATGGATTATCGCTTTAGTCATCTTCACCCCATTATCAGTTTGGGCATTACTTGTGTTATTAAGCATCAAAAAACCCATTCAAGCGATTAAATTATTCCGCGCAAAAGAAAAGCCATTAGAAGTTATGCCTGCTATGAAATATACGGCGCAAACAAATACGATTTTTGGTTTCCTTTTAGCGATTGGACTGTTAGCTTCATATCTTTTATAACAACAAAAGCTGTTCAGGGCGTCTTTTATTACGCCTTGAACAGCTTTTTAACTTACTTCAGTAGAAATAGGGTAACCTCCAAAACAAGAGCGCCGAGCTGTAATTGCTGCTTGTTCATATGAAGCCCATCTTTGGCCTTTAATTCATTATTGCCCTTATCGAAGTTATTAATTATTTCGCTTATAGTTTTGAATAAGCAACAATGGCATCATATAAAAATTGTGTCGCCCCTTGCCCAACGCGGCTATCATAATAATTTGTAAATCGCTCATCATAAATATACATTTGTGCCAAACCGGCATGTGCTTCTTTCGTATATTTCGCCCAATAAAAGCTTAGCCAGCGTTTATGCAGTTCCGCTACTTCCATTGCAATATCGGTTGCTGCATCACCGCTTGCTAACGCTTCCTTTAATCGAGCAAATAGTTGCTGCTCGAGCTGTTGTACTGCTTCATATTGTGCCTCTGTCATTTGCCTTAATTTATTATTGCTATCTTTAACCATTTCCTCCCCATATTTCTCACGGATTTCTTGCCCGTAAGCTTGTTCATTATCTTCAATTAACTTATTTTTAAATGCTTCAAATTTTTGTTCGTTTGTCATCGTTCTTTCCCCTTCCATCGTTTGTATCGTTTTTTCAATTGCCTCAAGTAGGCCATCTAAATAATTTCTCTTTTGCTCAAGTAGCGTCTGCTGATTTATTAGCGCTTCTTTCACATTAAAGTTTTTGTCCTCGAGCAACGCTTTAATCTGCTCTAATTTAAAATCCAGTTCGCGATAAAACAAAATTTGCTGTAAGCGGTCAATATCACATTGATTATATTGACGGTAGCCATTTTGCTCTACCATTGAAGGCTTTAACAGACCAATTTCATCGTAGTATCTGAGCGTGCGTGCACTCACACCCGATAGTTTTACTAACTCATTAATAAGCATGTCATCACCCCTATGTAGTACTATAAAGTGTAACGTAACGTAAAGGTCAATACGAAATAATAATTTATTTTTGACCTTTTTTATGCACTCCATTCTCTTACATATAGAAGAGGTGGACAAAATGAATGTATCCCGGCTTGTGAAGAAAGCAAAACGCGGCAGTAAAGATGCTCTCGTACAGCTTATCATGCAAGACAGCTACCCTAAAGAATTACAAATTTTAAGTATTACTAAACAAAATGACTATACAGAATTAACCATCCGTTCCGAAGCAGATGTGATTTACGTTAAGGTAACGCTCCAAACAACAAAAGGCTCCGTACCATTGCAAACAACTAAAGGTTTTTACGATGACGGCAGCTCCACCCGCACTTTACTATTTGAAACAACAGATGAAGCAATAAAGCTAATGATAGAAAATATGTACTTCTTCGATCAACAAAACGATAGAATCAACATCCCTATTAACTAACAAAAGCACAGTCATGAAGTTGTTTATTTCATGACTGTGCTTTTTTATTTCATCAATGCTTGAAGCTTATCAGTAAATGGTTTTAAATAATTTTGAGGGAGTGCTTGCATATCAGCTAAGCTAATTTCCTGACTACCACTCACTTTTTCATCCCCTTGATAGTAATAGCCTGTCACCAATGCACTTGTAATGGTGTCATTAGATAAATTAAAGAAATCCTGCAATCTCATATAATACATACCATCTAATTCTTCTCGTTGAATTTGAAATGTATCCAATCCATTTGTTATTTCATAAATAAACACATTTGCAAACTCATAATCTTTAATAATTTCATTATATATCTTATAAGGAATGACCCCTAACGCTTTTAGCTCTTCAAAAGCTATATTTATCCCCAATTCCTCATGCAGCTCTCTCACACCATCTAAAATCGTTTCTGTCGCTAATAAATGCCCTGCTGCTGTTATATCAAATTGATTTGGATAATCTTTTTTCAACTTACTGCGCAATTGTAAATAGATCATCCATTCATCTTCTATTTTTTCTATTACCCAGCAATGAAACACTTCATGCCAATACCCCTTAGCATGTACTTCGTCACGTATTGCTTCACCAATCTTATGATAATGTTCATCAAAAATTGCCAAGCGTTCTATCATCCGACTCACCGCCTCTTTAATTATGCGTATTAAAAAACACTAAGTACTTTTGAATGTACTTAGTGTTTTCTTGT
>NZ_JAKZFC010000030.1 GCF_022549215.1 Solibacillus palustris
TCAATTTCCCCTAGTTCTATTCTAAAACCTCTTATCTTTACCTGATGGTCTATTCTTCCCAAGTATTCCATATTTCCATCTGGTAGCCATCTTGCAAGGTCTCCAGATCTATATATTCTTTCTTCTGATTTATATGGATTTGCTACAAATTTTGCTTCTGTCAGTTCTTCTCTGTTTAAATATCCCCTTCCAACACCTTCACCACCCACACATAGTTCTCCAGGCACACCTATAGGTAACAATTTTAGATTCGTATCCATAATATATGTAGTCAGTGTCGGTATCGATTTTCCTATATTACTTATTATTCCATTTATTTCCTTCTCACCAATTTCTTTATATGTTACATGAACTGTTGTTTCTGTTATTCCATACATATTAATCAATTTTGTTTTTGGATATTTTTTTATCCATTCTTTTAACATTTCAGGTTTTAAAGCTTCCCCACCGAATATTACATACCTTAAACTTAACTCTTTTTCACTACTTGCTAATTCTTTATTCATAAGGCTATAAAAAGGTGTAGGAATTTGGTTTAATACTGTAACCTTTTCTTCTTTTAGAATTTTTAAAAACTCTTCTGTATCAATAGCTTTATCTTTTGGAAAAAGAACCAACCTTCCTCCATAAAGTAATGCTCCATACATTTCCCAAACCGAAAAATCAAAACAATAAGAATGAAACATTGTCCATACATCTTTTTCATTAAAATCAAATTCCATTTTGTTATTAAACATTAGGCTTACTACATTTTTATGTTCTATCATTACGCCCTTAGGACTACCTGTAGTTCCAGATGTATAGATTATATATGCTAAATCCTGTGGTGTATTTATTTTATTCAGGTTATAACTTTCTCTTGAACTTATTTTTTCATCTTCTAAATCTACTATTTCTCCGTCAAATTCTATGCTTTTTAATATAGTATTCTTTGTTAAAATCACTTTAGTTTTACTATCTTTAAGCATATATCTTATTCTTTCTACAGGATACTCCGGATCTATAGGCAAGTACGCTCCTCCTGCCTTAAGAATCGCCATTATTCCTACTACCATCTCAATAGAACGCTCTACCATTATTCCTACAATAGAATCGGGCCCTACACCCTTTTCTTTTAGGACTCTTGCAAGCTGATTTGATTTTTTATTTAGTTCTATATATGTTAATTTACTTTTTTCAAATACTACTGCAATATTATTTGGTGTTCTTTCCACTTGCTCTTCAAATAATTCTTGTATTGTCTTATCTCTTGGATA
>NZ_JAKZFC010000031.1 GCF_022549215.1 Solibacillus palustris
CTGAAACAATCAATGTGGAGGTGTTTTTCTATGGGAACAAGAGTCAGTTATCCAGTAGAAGTGAAAATGAAGGCAATTGAAATGCGAATGGCTAACGTACCGGTAAAAGAAGTAATGGAAGAATTGGACATTCGAAACTATACGCAGTTGAAGCGATGGATGCATTGGTATCGCAATGGTGAAATGCACCGTCTAAAACAACCAGTTGGTAAACAATATGCCTTCGGCAAAGGACCGGAATTTGAAAGTGAGACAGCCAAGCTACAGGCAGAGAATCTAGAGTTGAAACAACAGATTGAAGTTTTAAAAAAGTACGCGGAATTGGAAGGGAAGTGGCGCCAAAAGTAGTACTTCAATTAGTTGAAGAGTTAAAAGATGTTATGCCAATTGGTGAAATCTGTCGTCATTTAGGCGTAGGTCGCTCGTCATACTATCGTTGGAGAAAGGATGTGGATCAATCCACACAAAAGGAGATTCGAGATCAGCAGATTGGCGACTTGTGCAAACAGAATAAATTTCGATATGGTTATCGAAAGATTGCTAATCTGTACCCAGGAGTTTGTAGGAAGACTGTGCAGCGTGTTATGCAAAAATATGGTTGGCAATGTAAAGTAAAGATGAAGAAACGGAAGCGTACCGGGCAGCCAGCATACGTCGCACCGAATTTATTAGCACGCGATTTTACAGCATCTAAGCCCATGGAGAAGCTAGTCACGGATATTACGTACTTGCCTTTTGGTCAATCGATGATGTATCTTTCTAGTATTCTCGATGTCTACAATGGCGAAATTGTGGCACAAACTACTGGTATCAAACAAGACACTGATTTTGTGTTGGATACGCTCTTTCAATTGCCTAAGCTACCAGAAGGATGCATTCTGCATAGTGACCAAGGCTCCGTTTATACATCCTATGCTTATCAAAAAGCAGCCAAAGAAAAAGGAATTACCATGAGCATGTCCCGCAAAGGCACGCCAG
>NZ_JAKZFC010000032.1 GCF_022549215.1 Solibacillus palustris
ATCGAACCGCCGACACTTAGAGCTTCAATCTAATGCTCTACCAACTGAGCTACAAACCCACAAATGGCGGTCCCGACCGGGATCGAACCGGCGATCTCCTGCGTGACAGGCAGGCATGTTAACCGCTACACCACGGGACCATTTGGTTGCGGGGACAGGACTTGAACCTGTGACCTTCGGGTTATGAGCCCGACGAGCTACCACTGCTCCACCCCGCGATAATAAGAAACATATTTTGTTATAGTTCTCTCGAGTTCTACTTTGTTGGTATCTACTTCGTACCTCAGTAGCTACCAATCACTACACTATTTGGTTGCGGGGACAGGACTTGAACCTGTGACCTTCGGGTTATGAGCCCGACGAGCTACCACTGCTCCACCCCGCGATAATAGGAATTTAACTATTCAATTAAAATGGAGGAGGTAGAGGGATTCGAACCCCCGCGCGGTGTTACCCGCCTGTCGGTTTTCAAGACCGATCCCTTCAGCCAGACTTGGGTATACCTCCGACATATTAAAATGGCTACCGAGGGAGTCGAACCCACGACCTTTCGGGTATGAACCGAATGCTCTAGCCAGCTGAGCTAGGTAGCCATGATTGTTATTAAAATAAATGGTGGAGCCTAGCGGGATCGAACCGCTGACCTCCTGCGTGCAAGGCAGGCGCTCTCCCAGCTGAGCTAAGGCCCCATTGT
>NZ_JAKZFC010000033.1 GCF_022549215.1 Solibacillus palustris
CCTGACAGTATATAAAATTTATAAAAACTGGTGAGCCATGAAGGACTCGAACCTTCGACCCTCTGATTAAAAGTCAGATGCTCTACCGACTGAGCTAATGGCTCTTTATTAAAAGAGAATGGCTGGGGTACCTGGATTCGAACCAGGGCATGACGGAATCAAAATCCGTTGCCTTACCGCTTGGCTATACCCCAAAAATTTCAATATTATTTAAATGGGGCGACTGATGGGAATCGAACCCACGAATGCCTGAACCACAATCAGGTGCGTTAACCACTTCGCCACAACCGCCATTATAAATATTTTGTTTAATTAATTGGCAGGGGCAGTAGGAATCGAACCCACACTGACGGTTTTGGAGACCGTAGTTCTACCTTTAAACTATGCCCCTAAAAATAAAAATGGTGGAGGGGGACGGATTCGAACCGCCGAACCCTAAGGAGCGGATTTACAGTCCGCCGCGTTTAGCCACTTCGCTACCCCTCCGACATAAAATACTTATTGAAGCATTAAAAAAATAAGCGAAGCGACGTCCTACTCTCACAGGGGGAAACCCCCAACTACCATCGGCGCTAAAGAGCTTAACTTCTGTGTTCGGTATGGGAACAGGTGTGACCTCTTTGCCATCATCACTTCACTTATTAAATT
>NZ_JAKZFC010000034.1 GCF_022549215.1 Solibacillus palustris
TTTTTGAGCAGATGATGTTTCGTATTTCCCTTCATCTCTTATCTTTTCTATTTCAAGGAAAATACTTTCTTTCTTATTATCAACAAATGCACTTAGCTCTTTTATTGTTGGTGACTTAAAGATTTCTTTAAGAGGTACAGTTTTGTTCAATTCTTTATGAATTTTTGAAATAAGTACTGTGGCCTTTAATGAATGTCCTCCTAGTTCAAAGAAGTTATCATTTATGCCTATACTACTTACACCTAATACATCCTGCCATATTTGTGATAATTTTTCTTCCAGTTCATTTCTTGGTGCTTCATATTCTGCTCCAGTACAAATTTCACCTTTTAGTTTTGGCAAGGATTTTCTATCTATTTTTCCATTAGACGTTAATGGCATTTCTTCTAGCCTTATAAAATATGAGGGTACCATATAGTCTGGCAAGGACTTATTAAGTTTTTCTCTTAATTCACCTACGCTATACTCTTCATCTCCTACATAATATGCACATAGATACTTATATTCATTTTCACCTTTATCTAATACTATTACTTCCCTTACACCTTCTATTTTTAATAGGTTATTC
>NZ_JAKZFC010000035.1 GCF_022549215.1 Solibacillus palustris
TTTGGTTGCGGGGACAGGACTTGAACCTGCGACCTTCGGGTTATGAGCCCGACGAGCTACCACTGCTCCACCCCGCGATAATAAGAAACACATTTTGTTATAAAATTAACTATTCAATTAAAATGGAGGAGGTAGAGGGATTCGAACCCCCGCGCGGTGTTACCCGCCTGTCGGTTTTCAAGACCGATCCCTTCAGCCAGACTTGGGTATACCTCCGAATTAAATATGTGATTACTGGTGGACCTTACAGGACTCGAACCTGTGACCGGACGGTTATGAGCCGTCTGCTCTAACCAACTGAGCTAAAGGTCCTTAAGATGGCTACCGAGGGAGTCGAACCCACGACCTTTCGGGTATGAACCGAATGCTCTAGCCAGCTGAGCTAGGTAGCCAGGATCTTTATTTTGGTTGTCTTTTATGGTGGAGCCTAGCGGGATCGAACCGCTGACCTCCTGCGTGCAAGGCAGGCGCTCTCCCAGCTGAGCTAAGGCCCCATAAATAG
>NZ_JAKZFC010000036.1 GCF_022549215.1 Solibacillus palustris
ATATTATGCGGGTGTGGCGGAATTGGCAGACGCACTAGACTTAGGATCTAGCGCCGCAAGGCGTGGGGGTTCGACTCCCTTCACCCGCACCATTTAATTTCATAATTGTCAGATTAAAAATATCTTATGCATTTTTGCGGAAGTAGTTCAGTGGTAGAACACCACCTTGCCAAGGTGGGGGTCGCGAGTTCGAACCTCGTCTTCCGCTCCAAAAAATGCCGGGGTGGCGGAACTGGCAGACGCACAGGACTTAAAATCCTGCGGTGAGTGATCACCGTGCCGGTTCGATTCCGGCCCTCGGCACCATTTTTCAAAAAAACATTATTGCGCCCGTAGCTCAATTGGATAGAGCGTCTGACTACGGATCAGAAGGTTGTGGGTTCGACTCCTGCCGGGCGCGCCAATTTATCGGAATGTAGCTCAGCTTGGTAGAGCACTTGGTTTGGGACCAAGGGGTCGTAGGTTCGAATCCTGTCATTCCGACCA
>NZ_JAKZFC010000037.1 GCF_022549215.1 Solibacillus palustris
ATAAAAAATTCTAAGCATTTTGCGGAAGTAGTTCAGTGGTAGAACACCACCTTGCCAAGGTGGGGGTCGCGAGTTCGAACCTCGTCTTCCGCTCCAAAATGCCGGGGTGGCGGAACTGGCAGACGCACAGGACTTAAAATCCTGCGGTGAGTGATCACCGTGCCGGTTCGATTCCGGCCCTCGGCACCATTTTTTTAAATAAAGAAATTTTAGCGCCCGTAGCTCAATTGGATAGAGCGTTTGACTACGGATCAAAAGGTTATGGGTTCGACTCCTGTCGGGCGCGCCATATATATTTTTCAAATGACAGATCGGAATGTAGCTCAGCTTGGTAGAGCACTTGGTTTGGGACCAAGGGGTCGTAGGTTCGAATCCTGTCATTCCGACCATT
>NZ_JAKZFC010000038.1 GCF_022549215.1 Solibacillus palustris
AGATACTCCATCTGATATGATGTGATGCATATCTATCAGTAAGTATGTTTTTTCATTACTCTCCACGAATTCTACTCTTAATAATGGAGCTTTACTTAAATCGAATGGTCTTATGAAGTTATTTATGATAGTATCTATATCTTCTCTTTCTTGTCTTATCTCTAACTTAAATTCATAAGAATTATCGATTCTTTGTACTATTTGATCTTCATTCGTTTCAAAATATGTCCTTAATGCTTCATGTCTTTTTACAAGTTTCCTAAATGTTTCTTCTATTTGTTTTTCATTAATATTTCCATCTAACTCAAACGCTGTTGGCATATTGTAAGCTGTACTATTCTTGTCAAACTGTTGCAGCATATACATTCT
>NZ_JAKZFC010000039.1 GCF_022549215.1 Solibacillus palustris
TTTACTTATGTATGACCCGTACGGGATTCGAACCCGTGTTACCGCCGTGAAAGGGCGGTGTCTTAACCACTTGACCAACGGGCCGTGGCGGAGAATGAGGGATTTGAACCCTCGCGCCGGTTACCCGACCTACACCCTTAGCAGGGGCGCCTCTTCAGCCTCTTGAGTAATTCCCCTTAAATAAATATGGCTCCGAAGGCAGGACTCGAACCTGCGACCTGCCGGTTAACAGCCGGATGCTCTACCAACTGAGCTACTTCGGAATCGTTTTATATGGTGGGCCTAAATGGACTCGAACCATCGACCTCACGCTTATCAGGCGTGCGCTCTAACCAGCTGAGCTATAGGCCCTCTTT
>NZ_JAKZFC010000004.1 GCF_022549215.1 Solibacillus palustris
GATATTAGCAGGCAGAATTCATAAAGAGATGAATATAGATATTCCACTGAAAGAAATATTTAGTCGAGAAAACATAAAAGGTCTTAGTGAATATATCTTAACCAATAGTAAGAAACAATACGAAGAAATAGAAAAAGTAGAAGAAAAAGAGTACTATGAAGCATCCTCTGTACAAAAAAGAATGTATATGCTGCAAGAGTATGATAGAGATAGTATTGCCTATAATATGCCAGGAATTTTAGAGATAACAGGTAAACTGGATATAAATAGATTAAATAAAGCATTTGCAAAATTAATTGAAAGACATGAAACATTAAGGACAAGTTTTTATGCTAAAGAAGATAAGATTGTACAAAAAGTCCATTCAGCAGAAGAGATAAAATTTGAAACAGAAGAAGTAGAAGTTCAAAGTGAGGAAGAAATAAAAGTAAAAGCAAAGGAATTCATAAAACCATTTGACTTAGAGGAGGCTCCATTACTAAGAGTTTCTGTATTAAGTCCAGAGAAAGACAGACATATTATGCTATTTGATATGCATCACATAATATCGGACGGAGTTTCCTTGAGTATATTAACAAATGAATTTAGCGAGCTTTATGCAGGGAAAGATTTAGCAGAACTCAAGGTGCAATACAAGGATTATTCATCTTGGCAATTGAAGAAAAGAGAAGGTGAAGAATTTAGAAAACAGGAAGAATATTGGCTAAAGGAATTTAGTGGAGAGTTGCCAGTATTAAATCTACCTACGGACTACACAAGGCCAAAAGTGAAAGATTTTAGCGGCGAAAGTATCAGCTTTGTTTTGGATAAGGAAATAACAAAAAAATTAAAAAATATTGCTAAAGAAGCCAGCAGCACTCTGTACATGATTTTATTAGCTAACATTAATATTTTACTATCTAGATACAGCGGTCAAGAAGATATAGTAGTTGGAAGTGCAATAGCTGGAAGAAATCATAGAGACTTAGAAAACATAATTGGTATGTTTGTAAATACTTTAGCAATAAGAACTAATGTAGATAGTGAGATAAATTTTAAAGATTATTTGAAATCTGTTAGAGAAAAGACATTAAGTGCTTTTGAAAACCAAGACTACCAATTTGAAGAATTAGTTGAAAAGGCAGCAGTAAGTAGAGAATTAAATAGAAATCCAATATTTGATGTGATGTTTGTTCTACAAAACACGGAAGAAGAAAAGTTAGAAGCAGAGGATTTAACTTTTAAGCCTTATCATACAAGTTATGATGTGGAAAAATTCGATATAACAATTAATGCAGTAGAGGAAAATGATGAAATTAACTTTCATTTAAGTTATGCAACAAGCCTATATAAGCATGAAACTATAGAAAGAATGGTAAGTCATTTCTTAAATATAGTAAAAGAAATTGTAAGAAATTCTAAGGCTAAACTAAAGGATATAGAAATACTAGACGAAAATGAAAAGAATAAATTAATTGTAGAGTTTAATGATACGGTAACAGATTATCCAAGAGAAAAGGTAATACATGAATTATTTGAAGAACAAGTAAACAATGTACCAGATAATATTGCAGTGGTATTTGAGAACAAGAAACTAACATATAAAGAACTTAATGAAAGATCTAATTCCTTGGCAAGAGTTTTAAAAGAAAAAGGTGTAGGACCAGACGTTATTGTAGGAATAATAACAGAACGTTCGGTGGAAGTGATTGTAGGTATAATGGCTATACTAAAGGCAGGTGGAGCATATTTACCTATAGATTTTGAATATCCGCAAAATAGAATAAAATATATGATTGAAAACAGTAATATCAGAATACTATTAGCTCAAAATGATGTAAGAAAATATACTGATTTCGGTTGCGAGATATTGGATTTAAGCAATGAAAACTTATTCAGCGAAGATAATAGAAACCTTGACAACATACATTCGAGTAATCATTTAGCTTATGTTATATATACTTCGGGAACTACTGGAATACCAAAAGGTGTAGAAGTTATTCAAAGAAATGTAGTAAGACTTGTTAAAAATACTAACTATATAGAGATTAAGGATCATGATAAGATCCTTCAAACAGGTTCAATAGCTTTTGATGCATCAACCTTTGAAATTTGGGGAGCACTATTAAACGGGGCAACTTTACATCTAGTAAGTAATGAAATCATATTAAATGCCAATAACTTAGAACAATATTTATCAAAAAACAGAATAACGATCTTATGGTTAACATCAGCTTTATTTAATAAGTTAGTTGAAGATCATAACAATCTATTTAAATATCTAAAATACTTATTAGTTGGTGGGGATGTAGTTTCCTTAAAACATGTCATGATAGTAAAGAAACAAGCCCCAAATATTAAAGTGATTAATGGATACGGTCCAACTGAAAATACAACATTTTCAACGTACTATGAAATTTATGACACAACAAGTACACTACCTATTGGAAAGCCGATAGCAAATTCAACTGCTTATATTTTGGATAAACATAATAAATTAGTTCCAATTGGTGTGCCAGGAGAATTATGTGTTGGTGGAGATGGGGTTGCTAGAGGTTACTTGAATAATGAGGAATTAACTAAAGCTAAATTTGTAAAGAATCCATATAAGTATGGAGAAAAACTGTATAGAACGGGAGATATAACAAGGTGGTTACCGGACGGTAATATAGAGTTTTTAGGAAGAATAGATAAGCAAGTTAAAATTAGAGGCTTTAGAATAGAGCTTGACGGAATTGAAAATAGATTATCAGAAATAGTAGGAATAAAAGCAGCAGTAGTAGTAGATAAGGGTGAAGCTGAGAATAAGTATTTATGCGCTTATTATGTGGCAGAAAAGGAGTATAGTGTAGCTGAATTAAGAGAAAATCTAAAAAATAATTTACCAGACTATATGATACCATCATACTTTATAAAGTTAAAGGAAATGCCTTTAACATCCAATGGTAAAGTAGATAGGAGGTCATTACCAGAACCAGAAGGAGAAATCAATACAGGAGCAGAATATGAAGCTCCAAGAAATGAATTGGAAAAGCAATTGGTAACCGTATGGGAAAGTGTTCTGGGATTAAATCATATAGGAATTAATGATGATTTTTTTGTATTAGGCGGGCATTCTTTAAAAGCAACAAAATTAGTAGGTAGAATTCATAAGGAGTTAAATGTACAAGTTCCATTAAAAGAAGTTTTTAATTTCAGAAGTATCAAAGGACTCAGTGAATATATAGTAGCTGCTGGCAAAGAAGAATATAAGTCTATAGGTTTAGCTGAGAAAAAGGATTATTATGAAGTTTCATCAGCACAAAAGAGAATGTATATTTTACAAGAATTTGATAAAGACAGTATAGCTTATAATATTCCAATGGCTGTAGAAATCGCTGGTGATTTTCAATTAGAAAGAATGAACGAAATATTTTTGGAGTTAATGAACAGGCATGAAACCTTAAGAACAACTTTTCATACTAAAAACCGAGAAATAGTACAACTAATTCACAGTATAGAAGAGATTCAGTTCAACATTGATAAAATGGATCTTAGTGATAAAGATGAAGTAATTAAAGAGGATCAATTACGAGAGCGAATTAAAGAATTTGTAAAACCATTTGATTTGGAAAAACTTCCATTATTCAGAGTATCTATCATACGATTAGAAAAAAATGAATTTTTAATGTTGCTGGATATGCATCATATTATTTCAGATGGAACTTCAATGGCAATCCTAACAAAAGAGTTTGCCGACTTATATGCAAATAAAAAATTAGAAGACTTAAGGATTCAATATAAAGATTATTCTACATGGCAGCTAAATCGCAGGAAAAAAATAGAGTTTAAAAGGCAAGAAGAGTATTGGTTAAAAGAGTTTAGTGGTACCATACCAACATTAAATTTGCCTACCGTGGATTATACTAGACCTGAAATTAATCATTTTAATGGGGATAATATACAATTTATTTTGGATAAAGAAACCACTCATAACATAATTGAGGTTGCCAAAGAAACAGGAAGTACTCTATATATGATTCTATTAGCTAATATCAATATATTGTTATCAAAGTATAGTGGACAAGAGGAAATCATAGTTGGAACACCAATAGCCGGTAGAAATCATAGAGATTTAGAAAACTTAGTGGGAATGTTTGTAAACACCTTGGCTATAAGGACTATGGTGAAAGAAGAATTAAGCTTTAAGGACTATTTGAAAATGGTTAAAGAAAAGACATTAAAAGCTTATGAAAACCAAGATTATCAATTTGAAGAATTAGTTGATAAGGTAGATGCCAGACGTTCACTAAATAAAAATCCAATATTTGATATTATGTTTGTACTACAAAATTTTGAAGAAAGCAGCATTAAACTAGATAATATAACGTTAAAACCATATGACTTAAATGGTTTTGAAAATACTGGAAGGTTTGACATAACGATAGAAGCTTTTCAAAGTGATGATGAAATTCACTTTAAAGTAAGTTATTTAACTAGTTTATATGATCAACAAACGATAGAAAGAATGGTTCAATTACTACAAGATTTAATGAAATTAACAAGTACTAATTTAGGCAAAGTAATAGGTGATATTGAGTTATTGACTAATGATGAGAAAAGCTTTTTTGAAAAGGAAGTTGACTACTACAATTCAAACGAATTTGAATTCACATTTTAAAAGATTAGCGGCTTAAAAACAGAAAGGAGGATAAATGGGGAAGATAAAGAATATTGAATATAATTATAGGTCAAGATTATGAAAAAGTTAACTTAAGAATGTAGACATGTTTATTCAAAGAAGTCATTAGTAAGAAAAAAATAATAAAAGCTTATGTATATCAATCAATCTTTTGATATGCATGAGCTTTACACTTCAAAGGAATTTTTTAATAAGGTTAATGTTTATTATTGCATGAAGAATATTATGTATTTAATTTTTCCTTTATGGATCAATTAGATAAATCAATTGTGCTCCTTTTCGATAAACCGTCACTTAATAACAACTATTCTAGAATAAGTTGGGTTCAAAAGAAGTCAATTATACAATGATTTTGGCACAATCTTGGGGAAATATGAAATCTGACTTAATTGACAAGAAAGAACTATTGACTAATGAAGAAAAAGCTTTTTTGCGGCTTAGAATCCTGAAAGGGGATATGGTTTTATGAATAACAATGTGAAAGCAAGAGAATATTGGAACAAAATGATAGGTGAAGATTACGAAAAAGTAAACTTCAATAAAGAATACAATGGGAATAAAAGGGAGAATAATCAGGTTGAATTGAAACTAGCCCCAGAGAAATCGGAGTATTTATTAAAAATCTGTAAGAATGATGACATGCTTATTCACATGTTTATCCTAACAGTACTTAAAGTAGTATTAACTAAATATTTACAAAGCACAAAATTAGTCATTGGAATTCCACAATATATTAAAAAAAGTGATGTAGAGAGTAATAACCCATTTATCGTTTTAAATAATAAAATGAATATAGAAGATTCATTTAAAGAAGTCATTAATAATACAAAAAAGCAAATGTTAGAAGCTTATGTATATCAATTTTTTGATATAAATGAGCTTTATACCTCTAAGAATTTTTATCAAAAGGTGAATATATATTATTGCATGAAGAATATTCATAGCAAAAGTCAGATAGACAATATTCTTAGTTTAAATGAAAACGAGCTTACATTAGTTTTAGATAAAAATAATAACGAAATTGAGCTAACGTTTCATTACTGGGATCAATCACTATCCACTGACGTTAAAATAATTGGAAATATTTTTGAAAATGTATTAGATACTATTTTAAAAAATATATCAATACAGGTAAAAGATATAGAAATAGTAAGTAATGATGAAAAGCAAAAACTATTAGTCGAGTTCAATGATACAAAAATAACCTATTCAGAAAATAAAACCATACCTCAATTGTTTGAGGAACAAGTAGAAAAAACGCCTAATCATATAGCGATAGCATATGTTGGTGAGAAATTAACGTATAAAGAACTTAATGAAAAAGCGAATGCTTTTGCGCGAGTGTTAAAAGAAAAGGGCGTTGGTCCAGAGGTAATAGTTGCGGTTATGGTAAATCGGTCAATAGAAATGGTTATAGGGATGATGGCTGTATTAAAAGCAGGTGGAGCATACTTACCAATTGACCCTAAATATCCACAAAATAGAATTGAATATATGCTAAAAAATAGTGGAGTAAAAATCTTATTAACACAAAGTAGCTTAATAAACCTGTGTAAATTTGGGTGTGAAGTAATCGATTTAAATAATGAAAAGTTATATCAAGGAGATAATAGCAATTTTCATGAAATAACAAATAATACAAATCTAGCATATGTCATATTTACCTCTGGAACAACTGGAAATCCTAAGGGGGTTGCTATAGAGCATAAGGGAATAATAAATTTAACAAATACCTTTAAAAAAGACTTTGGGATCAATTCCAATTTGAAGATATTACAATTTGCAAGTATATCTTTTGATGCCTTTGCTTGGGAACTATATATGGCTGTTTTGTTTGGAGCAGAATTACATATTACAACCGAAGAAATCATAATGAATCCAATAAAATTAAGTCAATATATAAAGGATCATGAGATAAATATATTAACAGTGCCGCCATTTGTAGCCAATGAACTAGATTTTGAAGATTCTAAAGTTGAATTGATTATTACAGCTGGAAGTGATGCAAAAAGGAATATGGTTAGCAAGCTTTCTAAAAAAAGTAGATATATCAATGCTTATGGACCAACTGAATGTACAATTTGTGCAACCATGTGGAAGTCTGAAAGTGAAGAATGTAACACAATTCCAATTGGAAAACCTATAAGGAATACAAGGGTTTATATCGTTGATAAGGAACATCATTTGTTGCCAACAGGTGTAGCAGGTGAGTTATGCATTAGTGGAGATGGAATTGCTAGAGGTTACTTAGCTAATCAAGCCTTAACCGATCAAAAATTTGTGAATAACCCCTTTGAGTTAGGTAAGAAAATGTACAAAACAGGTGATTTAGCAAGATGGTTACCTGATGGAAACATAGAGTTTTTAGGAAGAATAGACCATCAAGTGAAAATAAGAGGGTTCAGAATTGAGCTTCCAGAGATAGAAAATCGGTTGTTGGAAATTGAAGGTGTTAAAGAGGTAATTGTTTTAGATAAAGGCGATAGTGAGAGTAAATATGTATGTGCCTATTATGTATCAGAAAAAACATATAAGGTAAATGAGCTGAGAGAAGAACTAAAAAAATATTTGCCGGATTATATGATACCTTCGTATTTTATAAAACTAAGTGAAATGCCTCTAACCACCAATGGAAAAATTGATAGAAAAGCATTACCGGGACCAAATAGTGAAATTAATACAGGTGCAATATATGAAGAACCAAGAAATGAAATTGAAAATGTATTAGTAAAAGTATGGGAGCAAGTGTTAGGAGTTAATAGAATAAGTATTAGTGATAATTATTTTAGTTTAGGTGGGAACTCACTAAATGCTATCAAGATAGCTTCAATACTTCAAGAAGAGAACATAACTATTACACTAAGCGATATATTTATGTATCAGGATATAAAAAGTATTTGTAATAATTACGTTGCACAACATAACGATAATGATCAAAGTAATGATTCTAATGATTCAGATATGACTGATGAATGTAATAGTGAGGCATTTATACAAGGATATATAGACTTGACTAGAAATAAAGTAAACACAGAATATCATGAATTTACAAAAAAAATAATAAATAGAAACGTAATGAATAAATACAAACTTGCAGAAATACAAAAAATGAGTCAAAAAATAGGTTTGACAAAGTCAGGAACAAAAGTCGAATTTAATTTCGAAGTAGATATACAAAGATTGGAAAGTGCAGTAAGTTCTTTAATAAATCGAGAGGAGATGCTTAGAGCGGCAATAGTAGAAAAACAATCTGAGATGTATTTATATGAATACGATACGATAGAAAATGTAAAATTGCCATATCTAGATTTAAGTAAAATAGAGAAAGATAAAAGAGCATTTGTATTAAAGGAAGTAATAAAAGATATAAATATAAAGGTCCATGAAAATAGTAATTATACAAAAAATAAAATTTACTATGCGTTTATCCTAGTTAAAAATGCAAGTAATAGATTTGTTTTATATCTGATGGTAAATCACTTAATATTTGATGGTATGAGTTCAGAAATAGTAAAGAATTTAATCTATAAAGAGTATATGAATGATGGCAGCAACAGATTACAGAGAGATTCTAAAGCTACTTATTTGGATTATATAAATCAAATTAAAAAAGGCCCTCAAGAGATTATGGAAGAAGATATAATAAAGGAATTTAATTTAAATGAGTTTGAGGAAGTTTCTAAAATTTACAACGAAAAGTTAACTGAAATAAAACATAAATTAGTTTTTAAACAACTTGAATTTGATGTACCGCACGAGATTTTAAATAATCAGGATCAGATGTGGGAATTTGCGTTTGGAAAATTTATTGAAATTTATAGAAAAAATTTAGATATAGTGAATTTACCAGTAAGCATTTTAAACATGGGAAGAAGATTTGGAGAAAAAAATTACTTCACAGTAATTGGAGAATTTTTAGATATTGTTCCATACACTTGTACAAAAGGTGATTCTAACTTAGGAAATATAAGTAGCATTATGAAATTAGCAGGTGAAAAGAATATAAATTTTTTAACTATAATGAAGGATGAGGAATTATCAAAAAAGTATAAAAAAGTTGGTCGAATTTTAAATCAATCTAAAATTATGGACTTTGATGTACCAATATTTAATTATTTGGGAGTATATAATGCTGATTATAAAATAGCACAATTGTTTCAATTAAGTGATGATACTAAGCATACTAAAGAAGTTAAAACGCAAAGAGGAGCTAATTGCTATGTAAGCGAGAATAAATTAATCATGTTTATTGATATATTAGAAGATATACCTGGTAATAAAGTGCTAGTAACCATCTAGTAATGTCATTCAACTTTTTTAAGGAGAAAAATTATAATGTGGAAGAAAAAAATTAGAAATAGCAAACTATCATTTGTGTTAATTGCCGTAATATTAATGGTTACCTCTGGCTTACTTTCAACATCTCGTATCTTTATAGATAGTATAAATAGTTCCATAACAGATTACTATAGTAACCCTGCGTTTCCTGATGTATATTTATTTAATTCATCAGATAAAGAATTGGAAATGCTCGAAGAACAAGCTGGTGAAGGAAAACTAATAAAAGATTTCCAAGAATACAAAGCCATGTATTCATCCATGAACATAAATAAATGGAACCATGAAAAGTTTAATGAAGATAGAAACCTTATCATATCTATAAAAGATATAGAAGATTTAAACTGGAAATTAACAATTTTAGAGGGAGAACACTTGTCGTCCCCAGAAGCAGGGGAGATTTGGATTTCTAAAATATTAGCAGATAAGAAAGGCTTGAAATTGAATGATGTTATTGAAATTGATAAAGCGGGTGAAAGTCAGTTTAAAATTTCGGCCATAATAAATGATTCACAAAATTCATCCTTAGCTAATCCTGCCAAAATAATGTATATCAATGAAAGAGATGTTCAGTTGTTCGATGAAGAAGTTAGAGGGGGATTTGTTGTATTCAAATATGCAAGTGAAAAGGAAGCTGTGGCGGATTATCTTCATGAGAATTTTACAAGTAATGAATATTATATGGAAAAGTATTATCTCATATTAAATCAACTAGCTGATACTGGTTTAGTATCGGTTATTATGACTTTTGCAGGTATATTAACGTTAATAAGTGGGATTATTGTCGTCTTATTTACTTTGAAAAGTAATTTAATGAAAGAAATTAAATCGATTGGAACTTACAAAGCACTAGGATTTACGGCATCCGCAATCAAGAAAATATATAGTAAAGCTTATCTTTTTGTAGGTATTATTTCAACATCGATCGGTGTGGCCATTAGTTTTCCAGCGGCTTATATTTTACAAAAAAACATCCTGAAGTATTTTGGTGATTTTGGATATAATAGTAGATATTTTATTATAGGTGGAATAATCATCGTACTCTTTAATGTGATTATTCAAATATTTGTGGCTTTAGAATTAAGAAAAATTAATAAAATATCACCAGTAGAAGCAATTTCGGTCACGAACACTCCCAAAAGCGGTAAAAGAAGTTGGACCCTATTTAAACATACAAATAACCCGATTGCGTTATCCATTAATGATATATTAAAAAATAAAAGATTATCATTAAACGTATGTATCATAACCACCATCTACATGTTTACTACGTTACTTTTTATCAATACGGATCATATGTTTGCCGTTTCAAAAGATCATGCAAACATTTGGCTCAATCTACATAAAACATCGGCCACCATAAATACCAACATCACATCTCAAGAAATGGAAACTGAGATTATAGATTATTTTATTAACGACAAACGAGTTGAACATTATGGGTATGGACTCTATCTAAATGCTGGGAATTATATAAAATACGATAGTGAAAAGTATGGTGTATTGGATGTTTATGCGATTGAATCTTTTTCAACGTATGATCATTTAGGATTTGAAATTTATGAAGGTAGATTACCAGAAAAATATAATGAAATCAATATAAGTCTTCAAATGTTAAGGGATACAAATTTGAAAATTGGCGACAAAATGAACTTTAAGATTCATAGTAAAGATGAAGAATTTTTAATAGTAGGGTCTTTTGGCAGCATAAAATATGGCGGGCGTAATGTAAGGCTGCTAAATGAAGCGATGGAACACTATAACTTAAAACCCTATTATAACACCGTAGCTGTTCAGTTGAAAAATCAAGAATCTTATGATGATTTCAAAAAAGATTTTGAACTTCATTTCAAGGATACATTAGTACAAGCTAATTTAGGAAATTATAATGAGCTACTGAATGATATGACTTCTATGGTACCCCCGGTAGTATCGACAATCTCGATTTTCATGCTTATCCTCAGTGCTTTGAATATCATTTCAATCATTGCCATCATTATTATAGATGAAAGAAGGAATTTGGGAATTCAAAAGGCATTAGGGTTTACAAGTAAGTTTCTTAAGGTCAGGATACTTTCGAGAATTGCCATCTTAACAACAATAGGTATAGCTGTCGCTATATTCATTCACAATGGGATATCAAAACCACTAATTGAACTTGTCATCACGAGTCCTAATGCGATCATTTTTTCACCTTTAAAAACCATCATATACTGTGCTCTTATCTTTATCGTAATGTTAATATTTGCATTTTTAGGAACTTCAAAAGTAGAACGTATAAATGCCATAGAATTAATGGAGGAGTAAGAAAATGAAGAGAGCGATCATCAAAACAACCCATTTATGTAAAAGCTTTAGTATAGGGAAAGAAAAATTAGATATTATTAATAATATGAATTTAGAGATATACGAGGGTGACTTTACCATTATCATGGGGAGCTCCGGTGCAGGAAAATCAACATTGCTTTATGCGATAAGCACAATGGACCAATATAGTCAGGGAAAGGTAGAGCTTCTTGGCAAAGATATAACCTCTTTCAATGAAAATCAAATTGCTAAAATCAGAAAAAACGATATGGCATTTATTTTTCAAGGAATTAATTTATTACCTGATATGACTTTATTTGAGAATGTGTCTTTCAATGGATACAGCCCATCAAAAAGCAAAAAATCAGTCAATCAAAAAGCACAATTGTTATTAAAAAAATTAGGTTTAGAAAAGGATGTATATAAATATCCATCTGAAGTATCTGGTGGGCAAAAACAGCGAACGGCAATAGCTAGAGCCTTGATCAATGAGCCTAAAATTATTTTTGCGGATGAGCCAACAGGAGCTTTGAATTCATCCATGGGAATGGTCGTTCTTGATATATTAACACAACTGAATAACGAAGGACAAAGTATTGTCATGGTAACGCATGACTTAAAAGCAGCATCGAGAGGAAATAGGATCTTATATTTAAAAGATGGAAGAATAGATGGAGAATTGAGTTTAGATCATTTAGGAGAAGGTAGTTTAAAAGAAAGGGAGGAAGTTGTATATAAGTTCTTAAATGAAAAAAATTGGTGATTAATAATTAAATGATGCATAGGCCATAAAAATAAAAACGAAGTGTCATATTGGATACTTTTGTTATGAGGAAGATGAATAGTATGGAAAAGGCATTCCAAAATGAAATAATTACAATTACAGATGAAAAAAGTATCAATCGAATGGTTACAAAGAATGTGTTTATACTTATTCTTGGTCAGTTAGTTTCTTTACTTGGAAGCAGCATTTATAGTTTTGCAATGGGATTGTATATTTTAAGTACGACAGGCTCGGGATTGTACTTTTCTATTACTATAGCATTAGGAGTTATACCAAAAATTATATTTGGACCAATCTCAGGTGTTGTTGCGGATAGAGTTGATAGGAAAAAGATGGTTGTAATTATGGATATATTAAGCGGAATTGTTATTATTGCTATATTTGCATTAAGCAGTTTCGATAGCTTGAGATTAATATATATATATATATCAACCTTTTTAATAGCAACATGTACTATTTTTTCTGAAACACCAATGGAAGCTTCCATTCCAAATTTGGTAGATGAAAAAAGACTAACGAAAGTTACTTCTCTAAATCAGGCTGTTTTATCCATTTCAAGCATTGCAGGACCTAGTATTGGTGGAGTAGTTTATGCTTTAATTGATATTAGACTGTTTTTATTATTCAATGGAATATCTTTTATTTTTGCAGGTTTAATGGAAATTTTCCTAGATTTTAAGGTTAAGAATAAAATATATGGTATCGATAAAAAAAGTAATAAAGATAATGATGATTGTGTAAAAAACACCTTTATAGAAGATTTTAAAGAAGGAATTGCCTATATTAGGTCACAGACATGGTTAGTCGTATTAGGAAGTTTTACAGTGTTTTTTAATATGTTCTTTATAATTGGAATTACCGTCACGGTACCTTATATATCTGTTAATATTTGGGGTTTTTCATCGAGTCAACTAGGTATATTAGAGGCTATGTTTCCTTTAGGTATGCTTATTGGTACAGTTATAACGTTTTTATTACCAGAGGCTAAAAGTAATTATAAAAGGATAATGAGCTGTATAGCAGTCGCTTCAATTGGAATGCTTTTTACTGGGATTTTGACATGCGATTTGATCATTACTCTGGATACTATTTTATATTTTATCATTTCAATTATTATATTTATCATTCTGGCAATATGTTCAGTTTCATATAACATACCTTTTTTTGTATCACTACAAAAGAATGTGCCAAATGAAATGTTAGGCAGAGTAAGAAGTGTAATCTTAACCTTTGTTACGGGGTTAACTCCAGTAGGTGCAGTTATTGGAGGAGTTTTAGTAGATATAGTATCTCCATGGTTATTACCAATGGTATGTGGAATTATTATGGTGGTACTTACAATTATGATGAGTAGAATGAAAGCACTAAAGGATATTTAAGGCGTACCCCTATCATTCATATAGTTCATTTCTGCCCAAAAGTTTCCGTCACAATTTTCTAGTGGACAGCAACAAAGAGTAGATTTTGCTAGAGCTTGTGATAAATGAACTACAGATTGTTTTGGCAGTCGAGCCTACGAGAATCCTGATTATAAGTAATGTGTGTATGTTACTGGATGTATTAAAGAGAATCAATATTGAAAAATGTAAAACGGTCATTTAAGGTATGTATAATACAAATATGTAATTATATGTTGAATGGTTAATAAAAATACGTGATGGTAGGGTTAAAGTAGATAGTATATTTATAATTAAACTTATTGTAAAAGTCATATTAATTAAAAAGTCTTGAGAATCCTATTCATGGCTGTCACGAAATTTACATCATTAATAGGGATTTTTCTCTTGCTTTTTATATTTCTTTATTGGGAGACACTCAAAAATGGCGCGAGCCATTGATACATCAACATTTATAGAGGGAGGTTAGAAATGCTAGATTCAAAGTCAATTATCTATGCATTAAAAATAGATTTTAATATTGAGCAAACTCAATACAATCAATTATTAACAAAACTCACATGCGAGAGACAAAGAAAGGTGAAACAATTTCGAAAAAGAGAGGATGCTATCCGATGTATTTTTGCTGATATATTGGCAAGATATGTTGTCCATAAATTTAATGGATGCACGGTAGATGAAGTCCAAAAGAAGGTAGGGGTAAATGGTAAACCAATCTTAACTTTCCCAAGGAACGTACATTTTAATGTATCACACGCTGGGATTTGGCTTGTATGTATAGTAGATGAAAAGCCAGTAGGAATCGATATTGAAAGAATTCAGGAAATTGACATCGATATTGCACAAAGCTTTTTTACTAAAGAAGAATATGCTTACATAATATATCCAATGACAATAGATGAACAGCAAAAGCGTTTTTTCCAAATTTGGACTATGAAGGAATGCTATGTTAAAGCAACTGGAGAGGGTCTAAGTAAGAATTTGCTTTCCTTTTCCGTACATTTTAATAATCAATACAGTCCCACAATCATAGATAATTCTATCAAGCAACAACTTGATTGGCAATTTGAACAATATATGATAGATGAAAGTTACATTCTATCAGTAGCAAGTCATAAAAAATCTAAAAAAATTAAATTTTTGGAATCGGGAATATTTTTAAATTAATATTGGGGCATTCCTGTTAGAAAGAATTTCAGGGGCTTGAAATAGAAAAAGTCCTCTTGTATGATGCTTGAGTATTAAACGCTAAATTGACTCATACCCATACTGGAGGATTCCATACATGTAATCTAATATGAATCAAAAAATTATTTAAGTTTCTAAAATACGCTTGTGATCGGGATTGATATCCCCAAACATAAACACTATTCTTGTGTGATTGAAAACTGAAGAAGTGGCTTTAAAAATCTTTTCCGTGTTCACAAACATGTGATGTATTGAATCTTATTATGGAAAAGACCAAGCAAGCGCATAATAAAACAACTGAAATTCTCGTTTGTTTTGAGCCTAATAACAACTACTGGATGAATTCAGCTGCTTATCTAAGTGGGTATGGCGGCATCCCATATGTCATGGTGAATCCTCATCACGTCAATCGTTTAAAGGAGTTTAACCATAACATTCGAACGGAGAATGACCAAAAATGCGCTTGTTATTACCCGCTTAATGGGTGAAGGATGCTTCAGTTACCCAAGACTTCTTGAAGGGATTGAAGCAGGAAGCAGCACTCACGCGAGGAAGAACAGCAAGCCTTATTACGGAAAACTTGATGTGTTTTTATCCTGGTGGTGTAGTATAAAAGAAGTGAGCTTAGCTTGAAAAGAGTTGGGTATAAGCAGCCAAAATAATTTTGACACCCAGGATGGTGTGAGCCATTGATATATCAACATTTAAATAGGAAGGGTATGGACAATATGACAAAAACAACATTGATATGTTTCCCTTATGCAGGTGGGTCTTCTGCAATATATAAGCCAATTGACGGATTTTTATCAGAAAAAATAGAACTTGTCACCATGGAACTTCCCGGGCGGGGTAGTCGTTTTTCAGAAAAAACATTTACTACTATTGATGAGATGGTAAATGATGCTTTACTTTGGTTCAATGAAAATCAACCCCGAAACTATGCGCTTCTTGGCTATAGCATGGGCAGTATAGTTGCATATGAGTTTTATTATAAAATATTACAAAATAGATTTAAGCCGCCTCTACATATGTTTTTAGCAGCCTGTGAACCTGTGGGAGTTAAAAGAAAACCAAAGGGTATTGCACAAATGTCAGATTCAGAGTTTATAAATTTTTTAATGAATATGAATGGCACTCCAAAAGAGGTTTTTGCTAATCAAGAACTACTTGATATCATAATTCCTAGTATTCGTGCAGACTTTTTAGCCGTTGATGAATATAATTATAAACCACGTAATTTACAAATAGGTTGTGATGTTACAGTATTTGCTGGAGAAGATGATAGTATCTCAAGAGAAAATATTCTATTGTGGGATAAATATGTTCGAAACGGTTGTAAATATAAATTCTTTAAGGGAGATCATTTTTTTATTAGAGATTCACATAACGAAATTGCTGAGATTATTAATAAAGCTCTGTAATTTTGAGTGTAGATGAGCCTTTAAGTTTTGGATTGTCAGCACTAGACCCAATTATATAAAATAAGAAATCAGGAAATTTTCGAGGTATTTGTAGAAAAATTACAAGCTACTATTAAATCTAATTATCAAATAACTACGAGTGATGAATTGTATAGGGGTGTTAACTCCTATTGGTGCAATTAATACCCAAGCAATTATTTTCCATTTAGTAGTTTGGTCTAATGTCATATAAAACCTCCTATTTTAATCCTAATATTCGATAAAAACTAACTACTTCAAATAGGATTATTTTTTATTATATCTTGAGTATTAATAAAAATGAACCCAAACACTGCTTTAGGAACAATGTTATGTACAACTCGCGGAAAAATACAGCGTAATAAAATTGCTGTTAAAACGAAACAAGAAGACAATATCTTACGCTTTATGACTTAAAGTCCGCAAATTTAGATTATGGTTATTTCCACCCTGGTGGATTAATGTAAATACAAGTTTCTAAAATTAAATAACTTTAAATTTTAGTTCTTATAAGTTATTAGGTGAGTATACAGGTAAAACTTCGTATTTTGATCAAACTTTGTTCGAAATACGAAGTTTTTTTATCCGGAAATTTAGACTTGTTTGTAAATTTTTATCACTATTTATTTGAAAATGTCTTAAATTTCAAGTGTTTGTTCATAATTTTTTCTTTAAATAATCTAAGATTAATTCATTGTTAGGTATGATAAAATTTCTATTTCTTACGTAATGTGGATTGATATATTCCTTTGTTGTAATTAAACTTTCGTGACCTAATAATTGCCTGATAATGTCCATAGGGGCACCTTGGTCTGCCATTAAAGTAGCAAAGGTATGCCTCAATCCATGTATATTAATTGGAGGCAAATTTGCTAATTGTAAATATTTTTTCAACAAAAGCTCTACATCATTACGTGTATATTGTTTTTGGGAATCTTTCATAAATAAATAATCTGAAGCCTTTCGGTTTAAACTTAATGTATACTTATGAATCTCAATTCCCATTCCTGGCCGGAGAAAAATCATTCGTTGGTGTTTAGTTTTAGTTTTTACTAATAAAAATTTGTCGTTTTCAAAATCAATATCTTCACATTTTAAATTTAAAATTTCTGAAATCCTACAACCTGTTGAAATTAGAAGCGTAAAGAGAAGAATGTCTGTCATTAAATTGTTGGAATGGGTAATAATAGAGTTCAGTAATTTTAGTATATTACCTCTGGTTAATACCTTTGAGAATTTCTTTTCAGGTAAATAATCTTTCAACTGAAATTTGATTTGAATCATAGGGTTTTCAAAATAATAATTGTTTTCCAAAAATCTAAAAAAACTCATTAAGGCTTTATATTTATCTTTCAGAACATGGTAGCTTTTATCTTTCAATAATAAGAAATAGTTGTCAATTACAATGCTATTAATGGACATATATCTAAGTGGTTTACCGGAAGAATCTATTAATAAAATTACCTTATCTAAATAAATATCCTTTGGATTAGTATTCATTTCATTTGATAAATAGGAGATGAATTTCTTTAACGAATAGTTATAATTGGTTAGGGTTTTTTTAGATAAACGTACATTACTGTTATAAATTTTAAGCTCATCGAGTACTGTTTTCACTTCTTATCCTCACTAATTGTACTTAGTAGAATTTCGAAAGGGTAGGGGAATTTATTGATAATTTCATCTCTTAGATCTTCGCCACGTAATTTAGTATAAGTCATTGTCGTTTTAGGATCAGAATGTCCTAAAATCTCTGTAAGATGGTGCTCCTTTATTCCAATTTTCAGACAAAAAACGGCAAATGTATGTCGAAATGAATGGACTTTAATAGAAGAAAGTTCTGGTTGATGTTTTCGAATTCTTTCTACTAAATGCTCAATTGTTCGAATAGGAAAATTTCTATTTCGTACAATTCCTTCATCTCTAGCGAATAAAAACCCTTCACATTGTGGATGCCAATTTGACATGCCGCTTTTTTGCAAATACATTAAAATCTCCCCTTTTAATTCAGGAAACATTGGGATAACTCTGTCTTTCTTTCCTTTGCCATTATATATATAAATCAGATTTTCCATCACATTGAAATCTTTAACTTTAATTTTGGAAACTTCACTGACTCTGCAACCTGTTAATAATAAAAACATAATTATGGCTCTACAGCGATAAGGCTTAAACAAATGTTCGACAGTTTCTAATATTTTTTTTATTTGTGCTTCCTTAATATATCGGGGAAGTAATGAAGTTTTTTCTAATTGGAATTTGTTACGGAAATCTTTATTGGTATAATCCATCTCGTATGCAAATTTTAAAAAGCTTTTCATAATGGCGTAATATTTATTAATTGTTCGTACGGAAAACGAATGTTCATATTCATTATCTTTCGTAATTATTTCGTTTATGATAATTTCATTTAGCTCATTTACTTGCAAATTAGGATAGTTAAGTAATAAAAATTTTTTTATTCTCAAAATGAAGTTGTTATAAGTTTTAAGTGTTTCTTCAGATCGTTTATTAAGCTTTACCAAATTAATAAGATGTTCTTGATACTTTTCTAATACATATAAAGCAGTTTTTTCATTATCAATAATACTTTCTCTGTTAGGTGCACTACCTAAAAAATCCAATAATGAATTTTCAGAAACTCCTAGTTGATTACAAATTTCTTCTAACGATATATTTAGTGATTTTTCAATTGCCATGGTCAACCTCCATTAAAAAGTTTTTTATCCATAAATAGTTTCTTCATGTGATTAATATCTCGATAAAAATAATAGTGTGTTGAAATTAAATGTTTATGACCAACGGATTCTTTTACTTGATCAATATGGATATTATGATTGAGCGCATTGGTAATAAAGGTGTGTCTAAGTGTTTTAGGAGTAAAACGAATTTCATTAAACACTTTTAAATTAAATTTTCTGAAAAGATGAGTAATATGATCGCTACGTATTTGTGCACCTGTACCTGAGGCGGCTAAAAACAAAGCCTTTGAATTGAGTTGGGGTAAATAATTTTCTCTGATTTGTAAATATTGTTTGATAAATGAAAGAGTGGTTTCTGTTAAGGTCAGCGTCCTTTGATTTGATTTTTTACACTTTAAAACAATTAATTTCTCATGAAAATAAATATCGTCAATATTCAAATTTTCAATTTCAATGGGTCTACATCCAGTCTCGAGAATAATCAGAAATATAGAAATATCCTGTAAAATATTCTTAGAAAGTTCAAATATTTTTTCTATTACCAATAAGATATTTTGAATTGAAGCGTATTCATTGCTTCTTTTTCCATTTTGAATAAGTCTCTTTGGTATGTGATAACTAAAATGAATTTGATTTTCTTCAGATAAAAATCGCAAAAATAATCTGACTGCTTTTAAATATGAGTATGCTGTGGAAGTAGCAATTTTTTCTAAATTCACTTCCTTTGTTAAATGCTTTTCAAACTGATGGATACTCAATTGCCAAAATTCATTCGGATGTCGCTTACCTTGTTGATAGTTTGAATAAGACAAAAAGTATTTAATGCTTGCTCGATAAATGTGAATTGTAGTTAATGCATAACGTTTGATTTCCAAATATTTTTCGAACTTTCTGATAATACAGTCTTCCAAGTTCATTTTCGAAAAAGAATTCCGACTATGTTTAGGGGGCATATAGTATAGATTTGATATTTCTTTTTTTCTAAGGAAGCTACAAAAAATTTTTAAATATTTCAAAATTATGAGTCCTTTAGAATTTTCGAGTTCACTTTGTGTAAATAATAATTGAACATGTTTTTGTATTTTTAAAATGTGAACTAACTCTAATTTACTCATCTGTATTCCAGCGTTTTTTTGGGGGAAAAGATCCTTTTCCTTTTTCAATACCATATATATTTCATAGGTGAAATACTCAAAAAAATCTGAATTTTTGATACGATATTCTAGTCCGAATTCTTCTATCAATGAAAGATAAGCATTATCATTAATGTTTGAAATCGGCAGTTGATGCTGCTTTTTCTGTTCCATTTAATCCCACTTTCTTATCGGTATTAGTTGTTACAAAAAATCCCTTATTTTGTATTGCAAACGAAATTTGTAACCTTTATAATGAAAATAATAATTAATTTAACTTTTGGCCTTAACCAAACGGTGGAGGCAATTTATTAGCACTTTTGATAAGTGTTCAAACGATTCTATTCCTATTCGTAGGATTCGTCTGTCCATTTATCAAAAGTGCTTTTTTGTTTTGAAATAAAAAATGGACAAAATTATAAACTCACAGCTTGTTTCACCTATTTCTGTCCATTTAGTTAGAAAAATAAACAAAAGTTGCGGGGAATTTAAGTTCCCCGCAACTTTAAGGGGGAATGTAATGAGAAATTTATCTCATTTTCTTACAGAAGTAGCATTCACAAGTGAACGGTGATATTTTGGAATGCAACTTATTAAAGTATTGGTTTAAGTTGAAAAACTTATATTCTTGGCCGAAATATCGGCCAAGAATTACTGTGAAGTTTCGTTACTTTAGTATCTGTATCAGGTGATGATTTAAGATGCAAAAGCTAACAAAACATTATGCTGACTATCTAATAATGATAGTGGAATTAATAAAAGGTGAAATAGATTTTGAGGGATATTTCAAAAAAAGAGGAATAAATCAAAAAGTTATTTTGAACGAAGTTAAATTTATATTAAATAATCCGATTATGTTTAACTTGTTTCTTTCTAAGATATCAATTGGAGTACGTTGCATGGCGATGAAAGCCATTTTTGATTTAAATAATAGACAGATTGTTGATTTAAGTTATTCTTTGAGTCAAACTTATAATTCAAAGACAACAATTGGTGATTTTATTAATGATTATTTAGATGAATCAATAAGTAGCAACTTAAATAAAAAAAGGACATATAATGCTGAATTATATTATGATTTGTCAATTATTTTGGATATACCATTTAGATACCTTATAGACCCTGTAGTACTATATAAAATGACAGGATCATTTGATGAATATGATAGAGAAAAAATTAAATTATACAAATTTAAAGATTTAGTAGTAGAGTTACTTATGATATCAAAAAACTTAACAGGGAACGAAAGGAAAATTTCGGGTATTAAAATTAAAAAAGAAGATTTTTTTGAGTTCGGGGAAGATTTAAAGACGCGAATAGATATAAGGGAAAAGCATTTTACGATCGAAATTCACATTGAAAATGAATCTGATATAGAATACTCAAAAATTTTAAAACTAAAAAAATTATTAAAAGTTCATTGTAAAGTTTATATTCGAGATGGATTTCTACGGGAAAATAAAAAATTAGTTTTTTTAGTAATTTTAGACGATAGTATTAATCCTGATATTTCTTATTTAAGGAACGAACTATTGTTCGAGAATTTATTATTAATGAAAGATACATTGAAAGAATATAATAACAGTTTATTTAATAAGAAGCCCTTCTAAAATATAAATTTCGGGATAATTGCTGAGTAGTGACGTGTAGGTAGTTCTCAATCGCCTGTATTTCTATAATCAGCATATTATTATTACGCAAATTGCAAATAGGTATACTACTTGCGTAGAAGTTGCCGTGTTGGAGATTCTGAAAGCGGTAAATGCACCCTTTTTTAGACGTAGCGACGTGGACCTAGTAATACGTCGTTAATCTAACTTTGACCGGTTTGTATGATGACCGTTGCAATAATTATCGTTAAGACATCGCTATAAGCTTCGCCGTATATGCGCTTGATGTCCAAATGGTGAGATCGACGAACGGGATCGGAGTGGACGAACTGGCGCTTTACGGAGCGCGTGGAACCTATCATACAAAGCACTATAAGACAAATCGAAGTTTTGCTTAACTAGCGAGGGCAGTAATAGATTAGTAGATACGTTGAGTAGATATCTATACTGATCCATGTACTTGCGTTTGCCGAGCTTACATGACCGATTAATTACGTTGAAATACGTACTTGTCGGCATGTAGGTAGGCGAACTGCGTCCAAGCCGCAGTTCTATGATGGCGAGGCGTTGAGTTAATGTCAAGCAAGTAAATAAAAATTTTCTAATAACTATTGTTAAGTAGAACGACATTTTTAGACCTCCGAAGACTTTACCAACCATGGTCAGTATTTTTTTCTTCCCATTCTTTATTTTCTTGTTCTGCTTCAAAATCTTTTTGTCTCTGTTCGTCTGCTTGTTGTTCTGCTAATTTCTTGGCATTTAGTTCTTCCTCTAAGCAATATAGACAGGCTTTCTATCGGCGATTTAAAATATTTAAAAGGGGGAGCAGGCTCAAAATTGTTAGCTAAAGACATTTTGAATTGCGTTAAATAAGCTTATTAAGCTGACTATGCACAAGGCTGTCAGCTTTTTTGTTTTGTAAATGGGTGAAAGAAAATGATGACTTGTTTTGAGGAGTATAACACTGTGTAATTTATAAATACTATTTAAACTTTGAGAAATCAACGTTTTTATTTGGTTCAAACGTTAAGGGAATAGTTACCCAACGACGCTTACAGCTACAATAAAAAAACAGATCTTGTTTATAAATTAGCTATATACCGATTAATAATTGATAATATTATAAAATCCAACTGTATTTCGTTATTTTTTTGTCGAATTATAGTATAATATTTCCAATAAGAAGATTAGGAGCTGAGTATATGAAAAATGTCGTTTTATTACCCAACGTTATAAATATGGAGCCCCCTGCAACACTACCTTATAGTATTGAAAAAGAATATACGAGAGACAGTATATTAAGGAATATTTCTTCAAACCTTAACGATAAAAATACAGCAATTGTTCTATTAGGAGATAAATTTTCTGGCAAAACAACAGTTTTAAAGCAATTTTATCATCAAAATATCCACCGTACTGGTATATATTTTGTACAAAACGATAGCTACAAAGATAGAATCGACTATATTCTTGGAGATATATGTAAGCAGCTCTTACCTATGTGCAGTGTTAAAGTACAGGAAAAAATAAGTAATAACGATTTAGATTATTTTAATGCAGACCGAATTAATGATGCATTTAGAAAAATTTATCTAGATTTATGTAATAAGGCTAGAAAAGAATCCTCTAAGTATTATATTATATTCGACGGTATTGATAAACTAAGTCCAGATGTGGCTACAGAATTAATAAGTTTAATTCCACCTGGAGATTTTAATGGGGTTTATATAATCATTAGTTTTGAAACTAATTATCCAATTAACTTAAATTTTAATTATTTACCCGTCACAGTATTTAATTTTTCAGCTGCTGAAACCGAGTATATTTTAAAGGACATTATATATGATAAAGCATTGATTAATAACATTCATGAATTTTGTGATGGCTTACCAGCATATATAAATGAATTAAGTATTAAGGCTGAAAATGACCCAGATATTATTCGTAAAGGTTTTAGTGAAGGGATACCTAAGGATTTTTCTGAATATACAGATAGCTTGTGGTGCAAAATTGAACATCGCTCTAATACGTATGAACTTGATTTACTAGCAATATTAACTTTCTCTAAAGAAAAATTGAAACTAAACACTTTATGTGATTTCTTACCTGTATCTATTGAAGATATTTATGAAATGAACTCTGAAAATGATTTTATTCGATTAGAAGATGAATATATTTCTATTCCAAATATTTATTATGAGTACTTAAAACATAAATTAGTAGAACGTGAATTATTTGCCAATGAATTCTTAATAAATTTTTATGAAAAGCAAGATTTAATGGACGTTAAAACTATTTCTATGCTATCAGACTTATATCTTGAAAATAACAATTATTCAAAACTGAGAGATTTAATGTCGATACAAACAATTCAATACAACATACAAGAGTTCAATGATACTCAAAATATAAATAATAGCTTAAAACTTTTGTCTAAAATGAGCTTTAGAGAACAAGATTGGGCAACCTATCAAAAAGCTACAATAATTACAGGCATATTAAATGAGATTAAAGGGACACCCCCAACTTTAGAGCATGAAATAAGAACTTTACTAACTCTTAGAAAGTTTGATGAGGCTATAAAAACTACTTATATGTGCTCTCTAAACGAGGATCGAGCTTATTTACTGTCCGTAATTTGTAGAGAATATACTAAAATAAATGAACCTGTACCCAACGCTATTATCCAAGAAATAAACGACTATTTAGATAAAACAAAATTATTTACAGAATTTAATAAAGAACTAATTGATAAACTTACTAGTATAAGCACTAATCTATTTCCTGCCGATATGAATCTATCCTTAGATATAATTAAAAAAATAGTTGAAAAAAGTTCTGCCGATATTTCTAAAGAAAAACTACTAGATTATATGCTTTTAAAATTATTTTTAAAACTAGGGGATGAAATTTCAGAAGAAAGTGGAATTGAAGAAATAACTACTTCCATTGATAATAGTGAAATTAAAAATTACTTAAATTTTATAACCACTTCGAGTATTGAAAGTTTTGATCATGTAAAAGAACGTATTCTGCAAATCACAGATACCTCTGCAAAAATGTTTTATTTAATCAACTGGTCTATTAATCATAAAAATAACGAACAAATTCTTGAGGCCATTGAATTTACTCTAGATTTATTTATTAATAATATAGATCATTCTTTAAGCATTCGAGATTTAAGGATATTAATAGAGTCTTTGATTGAGAATATAGATAATAATGATAAAGAGCATGTAAAAATAATATTAGTAAAGGCGAAGGATGCTAAAGAAAAATTAACTGTAGGAATTAAAAAAGAGAATATTAAATTCTCTATAATTGTCTCTAAAATTGAAACTTATATTAATAAAAGTTCGGCTCAAAATCAATTTCTTGAGTTAATTAATTATGTTAATTCTATAGAAGAGCTAGATACAAAATGCTTGGGCTTGGTTATATTACTTCAAGAAACTTTAAATATCCTAGGTGAAGAAAATATAGAGTATTACAACATGCTGAAAAACGATTTTAATTCAAGTTTCAATAAATTGATTATCAACGCTGCTGATCATTATTCTATTACATCAGAAATTTTTTACGAGTTATCTAAATGTGAACTAAACTTAACTTTTATATATTTTAATAAAATTAATACAGAAAAAAATAGATTTAGAATTTACCAACATATCCTAAAGGGGATAGTTGAAACTAATCAATTCAAACTTGAACATTTAATAAAAATTTTCCAATTATTTAGAGATCCTGGAAATCAAGACTTTTTGGTATTTAGGCTTTTACAAACTTTACAAGAAGATGAGTATATTCTTTCTAGGGATGAAATTTCAAGATTGAAGTCAGTAGTATTAAAAATAAAGCTGACACAATCAAAAGTAATATCATTCTCCATGCTCTATAATTTATCTAGAAATTTTCTTGATTTACAGGAAGAAATATATGATCAAATGAATATTGCCATCGAGAATCTTTCTGTTCATCAAGATAGAAATAAAATTCTATACTATATCATAAAAAATATAAGCACTGATTCAGTAGAAAAAGCTAATAAAATTTATGATACATTGCTAGCTCAAGATTCTAGCATATTTACCGATTCTAGGTTATCAGTAATGCATACACACTTTATTTCGATCCTAATTAAAATGATTCCAGAACTAACAAAAAATCAACAACTTGAATTTTATATAAAATCTATACTGTCTCATATAGAAAAAGCTAATTTTATAGTAGATAAAGCAATGCTATTAAATGAGCTTGGAATAATGCTAATTAAAACTAATAAACACGAACTGCTTAATTTGTTTGCTAAAAAATATTTTGATATATTTACTAATTACTCGGAAAACACAGCTATTTTATTTGATTTAATGCGGGAAAATAGTGTTTTATTATATTTTAAAAATGAAAATCTATACTTTGAATTACTTGAAAAAGTAACATATAGAGAATATAAAGAGACAAGTATCCTAAATAATATTATTTATTTAAGTTCAAAGAAATTAGCTACCGATATAAATGATTTAGAAAGCCTAGCCGTGCATATAAATTTTGAAACAGCAAAAAA
This sequence comes from Solibacillus palustris, assembly GCF_022549215.1. Classification (GTDB taxonomy): domain Bacteria; phylum Bacillota; class Bacilli; order Bacillales_A; family Planococcaceae; genus Solibacillus; species Solibacillus daqui. The sequence goes on from NZ_JAKZFC010000004.1 coordinate 26,123, forward strand.
GATTGAGACTTTAATTGGTCATTTAAAAATTGACTCTAATATTTCTTTAGCACTGAATATTTTTGCACAAGTTCTTGAAAATTCTATTACAAGAAGCGAATATTCAATCAGAGAAGTTGAGATTTCAAATTTCTATAACAGTTTAATTAATCAAATAGCAGAAATATTCCCTGATTCAGTCAATATTCAACATAATGGATATCTTATTCTATCTAAAGCTAGATTTAGTAAATTTAGAGGATTACGTCTAAAAAACGAAGGAGTTAGAAAAAAACTCCCTATACCAAATGAACTTTTTAATGAAGCCAAAAGCATAAATAACATAGCTGATAGAATCTTCGTATATACCTATATTGCGAAGTTTTGTTATCGTGAAGATTCCAACTTATCAGAGTTAATTCTAAGTGAGGCAGAAAAAGAATTAGAAAAGATTTTAAACTATACGGATAAAATCGATAGAGCAGAACTTATAGCTGAAACATATTATCAGTTAGGCTTAAATAATTCTGCAAGACAAGCTATCATGAAAATTTTAGAGATGCTCCACTATCAAAAAATTACTAAAGGCGACTATAATAACAAAGATTTAGAAAATTTAATTGAACTTTCTCACAAAATACATCCAGAATTTGCACAGTCTCTGAGTAAAGGCTTCGACTCACCTAATGAAAAAATTGAAATTAAAAGAACATTACAAACGATGAACTTCCATAGTACCCCTTCTAAAATCAAAGAAGCTAAAAATGTAACTGGACCTTCTTTAAAAGCATTTTATATTAAAACTTTAAAGTCCTTAAACTCTGGGCGAGGTCATCTATACGATGAAACCTTAATTATGGAAACTTTAAATACCTTAAAAGTTCTAGAACTTGATATCATCTTCTTAGCATTGGAATGGTATATCGAAAATATTAATAAATCCAGAGCAGAGACAAATGGTGTATCTAAACTAAATGATCAATTTAGCATAATTCAACATATCTTAGATTTTATTATAGGTATGGATGCTTACATTGTTAATAATGGGAATAAAAACGCATCAGTAAATAATCTTTATTCATTATATGATGATAAACAAATCAAACATATACGATACGGTGAAGGAAATGAGGCCCTAAGGTATCTTATAGAGTGGATTAATAACAATGCAAAAGAGTCCTTAACTATATTCGAACCATACTTCTCACTTGATGAGCTTCATATATTTTTAAAGATTTTCCTAAAAGATAATATTACTATTATTTCTGCAGCCAAGGATGAACCTAAAGAGGAAATTCAAAATGCATATATAAACAAGTGGAAAGAGCTGAGTAATCAGGCACCCCCATCTATAAGTTTTATAACATTGTCAGCTCCAAATGCAAAGACACCTATGCATGACAGATATATAATTGGAGATGAACTCAGTTTAGAATTGGGTACATCTATAAATGGATTTAATACTAATGATTTTAAGATTAAGGAAGTAGATTCTTCTGAAACTCAAAATACATTACAGAATACGATCATGCCCTATTTATTAAATCCTCCTAGAATTTTCGAAGGGAACACAATAAAGATTTACAAATTTCAGATTGATTAAATGTTTGACAGTAAATCCCTCCAGGGACGTAATAATGTTGTTTTAGAAAATAGCACAAATAAAAATACAAGGTTAGAATAAGAATTTCCACAGCAAAACTTCTTGGCCAAAATATTGGCCAAATGAAAATAATGTTTTTTTTTAGAAACCCTCTTAAGAGAAAAACTTAGGAGGGTTTATTTTGGTTAAAAAAGATTTAGGAAAGTCAAAAAGTAAACAGCAAAAAGCAATGGCAATTTTGAAGTTGTGGGAGGAAGAACTAAAAATTAAGAATGAGGTTAATGAGAACAAAGTCTATTCAAAAGAGAAAAATGAAAGCCTAAAAATCAATGACTCAAAATGTTTAAAAAAGACAAAGTGACGTGTGAAAAATTGTATGAAGCAATCTGAAATCGACTTGTATCCTATTGTCTTAACCGCCATTGAAATTAGTGAAATATTAAAAATTTCCAAACCAACTGCTTATGAACTCATGAATAGACATGACTTTCCACTAATAAAAATAGGAAGGTGCAAAAGAGTGCTAAGAGATGAGTTCTTTTTATGGTTAAGTAATCGCTAATAACTCGCTGCCATTATAAAAGTTTGAACGAGTGGTCAGACTGAGTATCAGACCACTTGTTTACTTTTTGTTGTGCAAAAATGATTTGGAGGTATGTACTAATTGGCGCACATCAGAAAAAGAGGTAAAACTTATTCGTATGCAATTGATATTGGTCATGACCCGTTAACTGGGAAACGTAAGCAAATAAGCAAAGGCGGATTTATTAAAAAGAAGGATGCCGAGGCAGCTGCGCGGAAGATTGAATTGCTGTTAGACGAAAATCGATTTATAGTTCTCAGCAAAGAGATCTTCTCGGAGTATATTGTCAATTGGTTTGAAAACCATTACAAAAATCGAATTAAACAAACATCTGCAACAAATAGTCAGTACATCATAGAGAAACATATCTTAGCTGAAAATCCATTTGCAACGAAAGAAATTGCCAAGGTAACGACTGCTGATATTGACCTTTTCTATAGCCTAAAATTAAAAGAGAATTATAGTACCAGCTATATTCGAAAGATGCATCAACTTTTAAATCAGGCATTCGGACAAGCCGTTAAATGGAAGAAGATTGCGGTTAACCCAGTAGCTGATGCCGATCCACCTTCTGTGAAGTATGAAGAGATGTCCATCTGGTCACTCGATGCGATTCACGAATTTCTTCAACATTGTAAAGGGGAGAGACACTATTTAACCTTTTTACTTGCGATTTATACTGGCATGCGAAGAGGAGAAATTTTAGGCTTACAGTGGCGTGACATTGATTTTGATAAAAAGATGATTCACGTAAGTAGATCGTTAGCGCATGTCTCGAAAAGTGGTTATCTATTGACGACATTGAAAACGAAAAACTCGAGACGACAAATCCCGATTCCAGAATTTGTACTACATGAATTACGCATGCATAAACAACGCCAAGAAGAGTGGAAGGGATTAGTAGGGGAGCTATATGAAGATAACGACTTAGTCATATGTACCAATACCGGGACCTTACAAGATCCACGAAATGTTGTGCGTGTCATGAAGCGCCTTGTTAAAAGCACGAAGGTACCAAACATTCGTTTTCATGACATTCGGCACACGCATGCATCAATTTTAATTTCAGAAGGTGTGGATATCGTAAAAATTTCGAGGCGATTAGGTCATGCCAACCCTAAAATTACGTTAGAGTTTTATGCACATTTATTGCCGAATGCAGATAATGACATTGCAGACATTTTTCACAAAGCCATCCAAACTAACACTAAATAATTGGAAAAAATCTTGCGGACAAATTGCGGACAAATCCTAAAATAGAGATGTAAGATAATAAGTCATTAAAAAAGAAAAACCTGAAAACGTTGATATAACAACGTTTTCAGGCACTTTAAATGATGGTCCCGACAAGTCTCGAACTTGCGACCCCCACCTTGTCGAGGTGGTGCTCTCCCAACTGAGCTACAAGACCGTGATAAGTTACAAAATAACTTGTTCTTATATATCATCATAGCATGTAAGGTGGAAGAGGTACATAGAAAACTACTAAATTTTACTTTTTATGATTCAAAATGGAATGTTTGCGCTTTCCTCCTACACACTAACGTCTTTTCTTTTTATCGTCTTTTAGTAATAGTTCCTTCTTAATTAATTTTTCTAAGATTACATGGACGTGATATTTGTTCTCTTCAATTTGAATGACATTTATAACTTTCCCATTACGGCCTTTAATTCTAATGCTTTCATCGACTTCTGGTATACGTTGTAAACATTGACTAAGTACAGATGTGTTTTTTTCAAAATAATGAATTGCAATCATTTCGATACGCTCCTTGTAAACTCAAATATAAGATTGAGTGAATTTTTTTTCAATTTATGATGATTTCGGAGCGTATAGAACCGACAGAAAAAGGAAAATCAATTGCGCCTCTGCTAACTTTCGTCCAGATTTTTTTCAAGTTCTGGGCCACATGACGTGGATCAGTCAGCCGTTGTCACACGATGTGACGACTTTAGGCTGACATCCTCTTTAAAACTCCTCTAAAAAATCTGTGACATCCGCCCGGGCTTGGGCCAACACGATGTTGGTCACTCAGGCGTTGCCGCACGACGCGGCGTTCTTAGCCTGAGTTCCCCTAGGGGGACTTCTACTGAATCAAGTTAAAAACTTTGAAAATAGTTTCCACCTTTCAATAATATGATAGGGTAATCGAATGAATTGAGGTGGAGAAGAAATGAAGAAAAAATGGGGTTTAATAGCTGTACTAACATTTGGTTTGTATGTTGTGGCGATGTATTTCTATTTTTTTTATAGCCAAAATAGCGGGATACCAGCCACTCTTAAAGGAACGGCAGCGGATCCAAGTACTTTTCTAACAGCGCAGGAATTGGTGTTAAGTGAGGATTTATCAAAAATAAGAAATTTCCTATTTTTTATAGCAACGCCGTTTGAATGGTTGCTTTACATTGTTATTATGAGTACGGGTATCTCACGTTTATTCGAAAGATGGAGCCCCGAACAACAAAAATGGGCCATTTGGAGAAATGCAATGTATATATTTTTGCTATCCTTTCTATTGTTCATCCTCCAATTACCGCTAGACTATTACCAGTATACGTTAAGCAAAAGCTATGGTATAAGTACGCAGCTTTTTTCCTCATGGATGAGGGATAATGTGATTGATTTTTGGTTGGATTTTGGGATGTCGGTTATCATCGTAACGGTTCTCTATTGGCTCATCAAAAAAAGTATGAAGAGATGGTGGTTATATGCATGGGCATTAACTGTTCCATTTTCAATTTTCCTTCTGTTCATCCAACCAGTCGTGATCGACCCAATATACAATGATTTTTCTCCACTAAAAGATAAGGTATTAGAGACGAAGATTCTTTCACTCGCAGAGCAAGCGGATATTCCTTCAGAGCATGTGTATGAAGTGAATATGTCGGAGAAGACGAATGCTTTTAATGCCTATGTGACAGGGATTGGTGAAAATTCTAGGATTGTGCTGTGGGATACGACATTAAACCGATTAACGGATGAAGAAATACTCTTTATAATGGCTCATGAGATGGGCCACTACGTGAAAAAGGATATTTACCTAAACATCACAGTATACTTGTTGATGACGCTCATTGGACTATGGTTAATTGCAAAAATCATGCCTTGGATGATCAGTCGTTATGGATCGATATTAAAAATTAAACAAATGAGCAATATTCATTCATTGCCATTGTTTTTATTGATTTCATCTTTTCTATTATTCTTCTCAAACCCATTGTCAAATGTAGTTTCACGCTATCAAGAGGTCCGAGCCGATGAATATGCAATGGAACTAGTAGAAAATCCCGAGGCTGCGGTCTCGACGTTTCAACAGTTAACCAAAGCTGGACTTGGCGAAGTAAACCCATCAGCACTTGTCAAATGGTTTCGCTACTCCCATCCGCCAATGTTAGATAGAATCAATAAAGTAGCCGATCAAGCTAAAGAGGAATAGAACTAAGATTGTTTCTTGTACTGGTTTCAGCTATAGGATGTATCAAGGTTCAGTTTGAACAAATCGAAAAGCGCATCAAACCCTTTCATCTTAAGGATTTGATGCGTTTTCCCTTTTTTTGAGAAATCGTCAGAACCAAACACCGCTTTAGATGCACACAGACCTAACACCGGATATGGTGTTTTACGGGGACATTCATATGACACTGTTAAGAAGCTATGCTACGAAGATTTTGTGTAACGCACGCAGCGTTGGGATAGAACTCGTCGATGCGACGTATGTCATTTTGGACGGTTCTTTTGGTACGAATACGATTCAATTTGTTCGTGTTCCATATGACCGAGCAGCTGAATTACAAGCTGCACGTGAGCTATGGTTGGATTCTGTGTCTTTATTTGTATTTTCAGAAAAGTCTTGACATTGTTTTTGCTACAATTTATATTTTATATAACTAAATGGTTATATGTATAAAGTGAGGGAATGATCATGCCAAATGTTTATCGGGCATTAGGTGATTCAACGCGCCGCCGTATATTACGTATGCTTAAAGAGGGAAGCAAAACCCAAAAGGAGATCGTTGAGGCATTTGATATCTCTCAACCAGCCATTAAGAAGCATTTGAGTATTTTATTGGAGGAAAAAATTATTTCAGAGAGCATGAATGGAAAGTATCGTATCTATTCAATAAATCTTAACATGCTCCAAATTGCCTCCCAGGAGATGCTTCAATTTATTGGAGAACTGCTTGATGATAGGCTCTTAAGTTTAAAAAATTATGTTGAAGAAGGAGCGTTTAGCGATGAAGAAGATTGAAAATTCTATTAAGAGAAAAATTGTTGTTCATGCACCTTTGAAGCAAGTTTGGGATGCTTTAACGAAGCCCGAGCATTTAAACAATTGGTATACAAAAAATGCTGATATCGATTTTCGCATTGGTGGAAACTGTTATATGAATCATGGCTGGGGGGCAACTTCTGAAGGGATATTCACAGAAATAGATCCAATGAAATTCTTTGTAATTCGTAGCCTGGATGGAGATTTTACGACCATTACATCTTTAGAAAAAGTTGAAAATGGTATTCTGGTGAGTATTGAATATCAGGCTTCATTTATTAGTGAAATGAATCAATCTACAAAGGAAAATATGTTGTTTGGTACAAGTCAATTTTTAGAAAATTTAAAGAGCGTCTATGAAAATGGTATTGATAATCGTGCAAAGTTTTGGAGAACATGGATTGGTATATCACACACAACAAATGATGGGAATAGGGGCATAAAGGTTTTACAGGTAAAAGAAGGTTCGGTAGCTGCAGCAGCTGGAATTGAACCTAAAGATACTATATTGGAGATGGATGGTGAAGAAATAGAAGGCTATGAATCCTTTGAAAGAATATTAAATGAAAAAGATATCAATTCCAATGTTCTATTAACAATAGAAAGTAATAGTGAAAAGGTACACGTAAACTGTCTTGTAGCTGCTTATCCTGTACCTTATTAATAATCATCAGATTCGACAAAATTCAACGCTCTTTCTCGATTGATGAAAATTATTTCAAACTTTTACTTTTCCTTTTTCAGCTAAAGATCCATTTAATGAAACTCATCTGATAAACCCTAGATCCCGTAACCTTGTCCACGAATGGTCTGCATGCCGCCATATAATTTAATGCAACGCTAGTGATCTTCTAGGGTGATTTGATTTTCTAGTATTATTGTTAGTTAATATTTACATTTCTTATCACAACCTTAATAATTCGTTTAGTTCAATGCGTTATTATAGGATAAATACTAAATTAATAGAGGTGAACAAGTTGGATGCACAGGAGCTGAAAATTAAGGACTACTTGTTAGAAGGCATTGTTACAGAGCAATTTAAGCAAGATAAAAAAATGCCAAGCGAATATATGTTGGTAGAGCAATTTAATGTACCACGTATAAAAGTACGAAACGTCTATAACTTGCTTGAAAAGATGGGTTATATATATTCGCGACAAGGAATTGGTCGTTTTATGAAGCATCAGCGTAAGCAGTTGGATGTTGTCATGACAGGGGATGTAAGTTTCACAGAAAAGATGATGAATCAAACAGCACATTATAAGTCGATTGTGACAAAAGTCGAACAGGTGTCACCTGAGCATTCAATTTATAGCAAGCCATATGTCGATGCATCCAATACATTATATTTAATTGAACGTCTCCGATTTATCGAGGACGAACCGGCAGCGATTCATCGTTCCTATGTCGTTGTAGAAAACTTTTCTGAAATTAAGCAGGCCAGCAACCGCATTTCTTCGATGTATGCATTTTATAAGCAACATGGTTTTACGGATTTTCATAGCTCCTTTTCACAGCTAGAGGTAGCTTTTCCGACAGAGCTAGACCGCGTTATGCTCGGCTGCGAAATGCTAGTTCCTCTAGTACGTGTTGAGTCAGATAATTGGGCGAATGATCAGCAAATTTTACTTGAGTATACCGAAATACTTTATCGCACAGATCGTTTTTCCTTCCAACTTTTAGAGAAGTAGCAAGCAATATAAAAAAGAAGAAAAGAGATCAACTCCCGCTATTTGGCGTGAGTTGTGTTTTTCTAGTGCACAAAATCCCATCACTTTGACTACTGTCAAAATGATGGGATTTTATTTTTGGGAAATAAGCACTTTTCCATTACGTCGAGCAAGTTGGCGCCAATTTTGTAAATGGAAATTTACACAACATTCATGAAACCTTGACACTGTATGACTTGGCAACAAGTTACTATGGGTGTTGAAAGGAGCTGGTTATGTGAAACGAGCACAACGAACAAAGCTACTCATCGAAGTAGGACGTCAAGAGGCACAGTATTTAGCACAACAAATAGTAGAACAATATGAGGTCATTGAACTACAAGCTCCGAAACAAGGGCTTGTTATGATCAAACAACGTGAATCTGCACAAAACACATTATTTTACATTGGAGAGACACTTGTTACAGAAACTAAAGTGAAAATTGGTAACGCATATGGCATTGGTATTGTTCGAGAAAATGAACCAGAGCTGTCGACGGCCTTAGCTATTATTGACGCAGCTTACACAGGCGAATTACCGGAGACACAATTATGGGCTACTACATTTGATACATTGCAGCAACGGTTATTAGAGCAACAGCAACATATAAAACGCTCGATTGAACGTACGAAAGTTCAATTCGACACGATGATTACAGAGCAGGGGGCAAAATAATGGATTTAACACACTTTACACAAGACATTTTTCGAAAGTTAGTCGATTGCTTTGCGCGTCCAGGTACGACGGCGCCAATGCCAATGCTAGCAAAGGTAAACATCAACGGATTATATGATGAAACGATGTCTGTCGTGATGGCGCTTTTAGATGGTGAAGTGAGCTTCTATATTGCTTCAACTAATGAACAGCTTCAAAAGGATGTGCGCATGCTAACAGGAGCCAAAATAACAAATTTGGCTGAGGCAGATTTTATTGTAATTCCACATGATGCAACAGCTCAGCAAGTTGAGTCCGTGTTCCATAATGCAAAATCAGGAGACTTAATTGACCCACAAAAATCAGCAACGATCTTATATGAAGTCGCACCAAATGCATCTAGAAATAATTTTTCGCTACAAGGGCCAGGTATTAAATCAAAATATGATATAGCAGTGGGGATTTCTCAGCAACTTATGGAAATTCGGGCAAAGCGTAATAAAGAGTTTCCGCTTGGTATCGATTTAATCATGATCGACAAGCAACAAGAAGTCTATGCGATACCGCGAACAACAGTTATGACGGAGGTGGCAAACTGATGGCATATGTAGCAGTCCGTGGCGGAAAAGAAGCAATTGAGGCGTCACTTGAACATTTATTTTATGAACGTGTGAAGCATGGAGAAAATGTTCAGATCGAAACACTAATCGCAACAATGCGCGGCTTTTTAGATCAGATTATGTCAGAAAGTAGCATATTTAGCGAACGTTTGGCGGCTTTAGCAATGAAGCAAAGTGAGGGCAATTTTGAAGAAGCAGTATTTTTATTACGTGCACATCGCTCAACATTACCACGTATTCATTATTCAACGGTAACGGATCCGCGCGATATGTTCGTGCTCCGTCGTATTTCAGCTAGCTTTAAAGATATTCCAGGTGGACAAATTTTAGGGGCATCGCATGATTATTTCCATCGTTTATTAGATTTTACCTTAGAGGGTGAAACGCAGGCAGATGTGCTTTTAAAGAAAGCGGGCTTCGAGCAGGCAGAGTTACCAGAGATGAGTAATTTACCATTAGAGCGTTTGCCAAAAGTGATGGATTATTTACGGCAGGAAGGCTTGCTGCGCGAGTTTCCAGAAAGTAATGCTGAACCGAGCGATGTTACAAAAGAGGCGTTTGAATTTCCGACAAATCGTTCGCAGCGTCTGCAAACATTGACACGTGGTATTACAGGAACTGTGACATCTTTAGGCTATGCAGGCTTGCGTGGTTACGGCGCATCACACCCAAACGTAGGGGAAGTACGTGTCGGCTGGCAACCTATTCATCTAGTGATTGATGACGAGGAAGATCCTTATTATATCGGCTCATTTAAGCTTACTGAGGTAGAATCTTTTATCCCAGTTAATGTTGAAAAGAATGGGAAGCAAGAGCTAGAGTTTGATGTTGGCTACGGTGCATGCTTCGGGCAAAATGAGACGAAAGCAATTGCAATGTCAATTGTTGACCATGCATTAGAAGTAGGAGGAGATACGCCAATTCATGATGAGGAATTTGTACTACGTCATGTTGATATTATCGAATCTACCGGCTTCATTTCACACTTGAAGATGCCGCATTATGTAACGTTCCAATCGAAGCTTGAGCAAATTCGTAGCATTAAAAAGGAGGAGCAATGATGAGTGTTCCATTTGCATTATTAGATGAGCAATCAAAGCGTGAAATTCGACGTGCAGTGTTGAAGGGAATTTCGATCCCAGGCTATCAGGTGCCATTCGCTTCACGAGAGCTACCAATTGCACGCGGTTGGGGAACAGGTGGGCTACAAGTAACACTAGCATTAATCGGTAAAGAGGATGTGCTGAAAGTAATCGACCAAGGCTCAGATGATTCCGTCAATGCGGTGAATATTAAAAAGTTGGTACAAAATACAACAGGTGTGGACACGACAATTCGTACGCAAGAGGCAACATTGATCCAATCGCGACATCGTATTCCTGAAGTACCGTTACGTGCAGATCAAATTTTAGTACTACAAGTGCCAGAGCCAGAACCACTTCGACAAATTGAGCATAGTGAATATAAAACAAAACGCTATCATGCGGAGAAGGAATATAGCGGTGCATATTTAATGCTATTTGAGCAAATTATGCGTTACAACCAAACATCGCAAGGGGCGGATTATCCAGTAATGGTAAATGGCCGTTATGTAATGAATCCAAGTCCAATCCCGCGCTTTGACAATCCAAAAATTAATAATAGTGACGCACTTATTTTATTCGGTGCGGGCCGTGAAAAGAAAATTTATGCAGTGCCACCACATACGCATGTTGTTTCATTAGCATTTGACGATTATCCATTTGTCGTAGAGCAGTTTGTAGGAAAGGCATGTCGTGAAACGGGCTTAAAGAATGTATTCCTTGATGAGCTGACAAATGAAGTGACAGGTGAGAAGTACTATATGACAAATGATACAAGCTATATGGATGAAATTTTACAGCAAAAGGCGGCGACAAAATAATGCTAGAGCAACCAGTATTAACAGTGCGAAATTTATCAAAGCAATACGGTGAAGGCTGTGAGCATTGTGTTGACACGCAGACACAGCTTGAAAAAAACTACTGTCCAGTATGTAAAACGATATATGCGTGTCGCGATGTATCATTTGATTTATATCGTGGTGAAATTTTAGGTATTGTCGGTGAAAGTGGTAGTGGAAAATCAACACTGATGAAAAGCTTATACTTCGATGAAACAATCACGTCTGGAGAAGGGTATTTAGCCGATTATGAAAATGGTGAAACGAATATTTTCACAGAATCAAACCAAATGAAGCGTGCCATTCGCAATGATATTTTAGGGATGGTTTATCAAAATCCAATGCTTGGCTTAAAGATGAATTTTTCTTCGTTAAGTAATATTGCTGAAAAGCAAATCGCGGCGGGCAATCGTCATGTGCGTCAAATGGAAAACCGTAGTTATGAGCTTTTAGAGCGTGTCAATATTCCTTTGCATCGTAGTAAAGAAGCGCCGAAAAATTTCTCTGGTGGTATGCAGCAGCGTGTACAAATTGCCAAAGCGTTATCCAATAATCCACCTGTTTTATTACTTGATGAAGTAACGACGGGGCTTGATTTGTCTGTACAGGCAGATGTGTTGGATTTAATTAAGCAAATACAACGCGAGCTGCAAATTTCGATGATTGTCGTATCGCATGATTTAGCTGTAATTCGTATGTTAGCAGACCGCACAATTGTTATGCTAAACGGTCAAATTATTGAGCACGGCTTAACGGATCAAGTATTAGAAGACCCGCAACATAAATTTACGCAGCAGCTTGTGTACTCATTACTTTAAGGAGGTAGTTCCATGTTAGCAATTAAAAATGGTGTCATCGTAACAGAACAACAATTTTTGCACGGACACGTAGTATTAGTGAACGGTACGACGATTGAGGGGATTTTGCCAGAGTCTTTAGTAAATCTAGCAAATTATGAGGTTGTTGATGCACAAGGTGGCTATATTTCACCAGGCTTTGTCGATATTCATTCTGATTATATTGAGACAATTGTTAGCCCACGTCCGACGTCAATGATGGATGTCAATCTTGGTTTACGTGAGAGTGAGCGTATTTTAATGACGCACGGGATTACAACGATTTTTCACTCGTTATCTTATTATGGTGACGATAAATATTCGCATAAGCTTATTCGTAATCCAGAAAACGTACAACGCTGCGTTGATGCTATTCATGCGACACATGACGAGCCCCATTTAATACGTCACCGTCTACATGCACGCTTTGAAATTGATTCTTTAGATCAAATACCCAACCTTGAGCGAAATATTTTAGATGGTAAGGTACATCTCTTGTCGTTCATGGATCATACACCAGGGCAAGGACAATATCGCAATTTAGAATTATATAAAAATATTATGCGCGGTTACCGTGATATAACAGATGGCGAGGCAACAACGCTAATTAAAGAGCAGACAGAAAAGGAAAAAATGTCACTGGACGAAATTGAGCGTATTAGCTGTTTAGCAATTGAGCGTAATATTGCCGTTGCTTCGCATGATGACGACGATATAACAAAGCTTGCACTTGTACAGTCTTACGGGACAACGATTAGTGAATTTCCGATTACGTTAGATGTAGCAAAAGAGGCGAAGCGTATTGGCATGCAAACAATTGCTGGCGCACCAAATATTTTACTTGGTGGCTCACATTCGGGGAATTTAAGTGCAGCAGAAGCAATTCAAGCACGTGCCATTGATATTATTTGCAGTGATTACTATCCGCCTGCTATGTTACACGGTATTTTCGAGTTAGCGAATAAATACGAAGAAGATTTGCATAGCCTCTTCCAGCTTGTAACGATTAATCCAGCACGTGCGGTCAATATGGCACATGAAATTGGTTCGATTGAAGTGGGTAAAAAAGCCGATTTACTAATAATTGAGCAAATGGAAGATGGTTACCCTGTTGTAACGACGACAATTGTAGACGGCAAAACGATTATGAAAACGAACTATCGCTAAGGAGGCGTCATCATTGATTACAATCGAAAATCTACAAAAGTCTTTTACGATTCATCATTTAAATCAAACGTTTCCAGCATTAGAAAACTTAACTTTACACGTGCAAGAGGGTGGTTTTTTAGGCATCGTCGGTAAAAGCGGTAGCGGTAAGTCAACTATTTTAAAAAGTATTTACCGCACATACGAGCCTCAAGCGGGAAGTATTTGGTATGATTCAGCAGCGTTTGGCGAAATCGATTTATTAACAGCTTCTTTACGTGACATTATTTATTTACGTAAACATGAAATTGGCTACGTCTCACAGTTTTTAAATGTAATGCCACGTACGACAGCCTTAGAGCTTGTAATGCAGTCACTGTATGGTGTTGGCGCAAAAGAGGAAGAGGCACTAGAGAAGGCAAAGTCAGCGCTACGTCATTTTGATATTGATGAAAAGCTTTGGAATAGCTATCCAAACAATTTTTCTGGAGGCGAAAAGCTCCGTTTGAACATTGCATGTGCAGTCGTAAAAGAGCCGCGTCTATTGCTTTTAGATGAGCCAACAGCAAGCTTAGATCATGCATCAAAAATTAAAGTGCGTGAATCAATCGAAAAATTAAAGGCAAGAGGTACGACATTAATTGGAATTTTCCATGACTTAGAATTTATGGAAGGACTATGTGACCAAGTATTTACGATGACAAAGCTTTCAGAAGAGAGGACCGCTATATGACGACAGATTTGCATACGCACAGCCGCTATTCGGACGGTTCTTCAACACTTGAAGAGCTATTTATAGAAGCTAAAAAAGCAGGCATTACACAGCTTGGTGTCGTTGACCATGATACGATAAAGCACCATGCAGAGGGCCGCAGATTGGCTGTGCAATATGGTATCGATTTTGTTGCAGGTATAGAGATTTCTGCGTTCGATTATAAGCGAAATCGAAAGGTGCACCTACTTGGCTACGGGTTTACAGGAGACTGTGCAAATATGGAAGAGCTTTGTCGGCCATTACTTGCGCGCCGTCATGCCCATTCAATTTGGCAGCTTGAACGTATCAAGGAAGTCGGTTTCCAGCTTGATCTAGAGCGAGCGCTACACTATGCCGAGACGTGTGGAACACTATATAAGCAGCACATTATGCATGCATTAACTGATGCACCGTATAATTCAAAAAGTTATCAAACGATATACCGTTCTTTATTTAAAAATAATGGTGTAGCATCAGGTGATATACGATACGTTGATGCCTTTGATGCGATGCACGCTATTCATGCGGACGGCGGAATTGCAGTGCTAGCACATCCAGGACAGCTACAATCATTTGAAATTGCTGAAGAGCTTATTGCTAATGGCTTAGATGGTATCGAAGTCATTCATCCAGATCACTCAATGGAGGATATCGACTTGGCTAACAAGCTTGCTGAGAAATATCGCTTAATTAAAACAGGTGGCTCCGATTATCATGCTCAATACGGTAATTCTGTAAAGCTAGGTCAATATACTTGTCAGCCTTTACAAACTGCTGAATTGTTAAGCAAACGTTAAGTATTTTAAAGACAACACAAACAATATTTTCAAATGAAAAAAATGATGTTTTAATGGCACTATAGGTAAGTGCCTATAAAATCGAACATAAAAAGGGAGATTAATAATGAACAAAAAGTGGTTAACGGCTTTAATGGCAATGCTATGTGTACTTTTTTTATCAGCATGTAATTCTTCGAGCAACGATGCAGCATCGACAGATGCATCAACTGGTCCAGTAACACTTGTATGGTATCCAAATGAATCTGGCTCAGAACTGTCGGCTTCTCGTGATGCATTTTCAGCATTAATTAAAGAGGCTACTGGTCGTGATGTAGAGCATAAATTAACGACAGACTATGCGATTGCGATCGAATCAATCGCCAATGGTAATGCACATATCGCGTTTATGGGTCCACAAGGTTATATCGAAGCAAATAACAAAAGCAAAGATGTACAAGCATTAGTCGTACCATCTGGTGAATCAGGCACGTTAGACGATGCTGTTTATTATAGCTGGTTAGCTGTACCGAAAGAAAAAGCTGAAGATTATAAAGTAGATGGCGAATTTTCAATGGATGCAATTGAAGGGAAATCAATCTCATTCGTATCAACATCTTCTACTTCAGGATTTAAAGTACCAACAAGTTCTATTATTTCTCACTTTAGCGATAAAAACTTAACAGAAGAAAAACTGATGGAAGGTAACGATGTGTTCCCGACAGTATTATTCGGTGACTCTCACCAAGGCTCAGCGGTAAATATGTTAATGGAACGTTCAGATGTATCGGCATTTTGTGACACTTGTGTAAGCTCATATGTTGAGCTAGTTGAAGGTGAAGCAAATAAACCAGGCGCAGTTTATCGTGTAAAGGACGATGCAGCCGCACCATTTAATACTTTAACAGGTGAAGAATTCACATTGATTCAAGTAACGGCAGTATTAAATTCCCCATTCGTAGTAAACAAATCTGTGTTAACAGAAGAGGAAATTACGAAGCTTAAAGAAGCTTTCATTTCAGATGAAACAGCAAATAACACAGAGATTTTCGTACCAGAAGATTCAGGTGAAGCCGGTTTATTCTCTAAATCAGCGGATGAGCGTTTTTTAGAAGTAGAGGATGCTTGGTTTAACCCAATTCGCGAGCTATCTAAATAAGTAAGAAATAGGCGGGCGGACTTTGTCATGATGATAAAGCCGCCCTTTATTCAAAAAATGACTAGGTTACACCTTTAATTTTAAGCCAATACAAAAGGAGAGCGAACAATATGGTTACTTCTGCGGTGAAAGAAAAACAACGAATTCAACAAAAGCAAACGTTTAGTTATCCACAAGTGGAAGGCTATGAGGATTTACCAACCACAGTTTTAAAGTTAACTAATCTTGTGAAAAGCTATGATCGCCAAACGACTGTGCTTGACGGTATTAATCTAGAGCTTCAAGAAGGAGAGTTTGTATCGATTATCGGAAAATCTGGTGCTGGTAAATCGACACTACTACGCTGTATAAATCGTATGATTGAGCCGTCAAGCGGTACCATTTTATTCAATAATACATCGCTTACTAAGCTTAATAAACGTGAACTACGTAAAGAGCGTACAAAAATCGGAATGATATTCCAACATTATAATTTAGTTTCACGATTAACCGTTTTTGAAAATGTATTACATGGTCGCTTCGGTTATAAATCATCATTAAAAGGCATTTTAGGTATATACAGTGAAGAGGAAAAACTACTTGCCCTACAAATTTTAGATAAGTTAGGAATGAAAGAGCATATTTATAAGCGATGTGACCAGCTAAGTGGTGGACAAAAGCAACGCGTCGGCATTGCCCGTGCACTTGTACAGGAGCCAACACTGTTACTATGTGACGAACCAATCGCTTCACTCGATCCGAACGCGTCAAAGGTAATCATGGATCATTTAAAAGAAATTTCACAATCGATGGGTATTACAGTGTTAGTCAACTTGCACCAAGTCGATGTGGCAATGCGTTATTCAGACCGGATTATCGGGTTAAGTAAAGGTGAAAAAGTGTTCGACGGTAAACCAAAGAATTTAACGCAGCATAACATTAAAGATATTTACGGCTCAGAAGTGGATGAATTAATTTTTGAATAAAATGATGCAAAGTGGAGGCATAGCATGACGGATATAAATATTTTACGAGTGAAAAAATGGCGTATGACAGGTATTTTCGTAGTGATTATTGGGCTATTATATGGCTCGTCGGTGCTGACAAAATTTAATCTTGTAGAAGGCATCGCATCGATTCCGGGGACATTTGCTTGGATGGTTGCAAATCTCATTCCTTCAGCCGAATCATTAGAAAATTTACCGCGTGTACTTGAAAGTTTATGGGAGACGATCATTTTATCGGTGCTCGTAACGACAACGGCTGCGATATTTGCCTTGCTATTTGCTTTAATGGGTGCTAAAACGACACAAGTGAACCATACATTTGGCTTTATTGTACGTTTTATTGCATCGGTATTTCGAAATATCCCAGTCGTAGCATGGGCTTTAGTGCTTGTTATATCATTTGGTCATAATGTGATTACAGGCTATTTTGCGTTATTTTTCTCAACGTTCGGTATTTTAGTGCGTATGTTTATTGAGACGATTGATGAGACGAGTTCGGATGGGGTAGAGGCGCTAACATCAACGGGTGCGAGCTACTTCCAAATGGTGTTTCGAGGCGTTATTCCAGATACGCTACCCCAAATGCTAAGCTGGGTATTTTATATGATTGAGACAAATATTCGTAGCGCTACTTTAGTCGGTATTTTAACAGGTACTGGTATCGGCTTTTTATTTGATATGTACTATAAGCGAATGGACTACGGCATGCTTGGGCTTATTACAATTGCCATCATTATTATCGTAATGGCGATCGAATTTTCATCGAATTACGTAAGGAGAGCGATTTCATAATGCAAGTAATTTCAATCATGCAAGGCGTAAAACAAAAAAATAACCGCATTCAAATAAAATTAATGACAAAATCAAGCCTGGTCATGCGTATTGTACTTTGGTCATTTGCGGTCTTCACAATAATGGGACCTTTTTTATTAAATTATGGCACAGTCGATTGGGGAACAGCGGCATCATTAACACTAAATAATTTAAAAATGATGTTCCTGCAGCCCGCGTTTAACCAAATAACATTTACAGGTACGCTCATTCAAATCTCTATTACATTAGCACTTGCGCTATTAGCGACTGTTTTAGGGGCAATCATTGCATTTTTCTTAGCCATTTTTAGTGCGAAAAACTTAGCCCCCGCATGGCTATCTAATGTAATTATCGCGGGCAATTCATTTGTTCGTGCAGTGCCGACAGTTCTTTGGGTATTAATCTTTGCAATTGTTGCAGGATTAGGTGCCGTTGCTTGTGTTATCGGGATGATTTTTCATACAGTTGCCTATTTAACAAAAGCTTTTGCAGAATCATTTGAGGAATTAGATGAAGGAACAATCGAAGCGTTACGTGCATCGGGTGCCAATTGGTGGCATATTATTTTTGGCGCAGTAGTACCACAATCTTCTTCGTACATTGTATCATGGACGTTTTTACGCTTTGAATCAAATTATGGCGTAGCAGTAGCAATGGGAGCAGCAGCTGCTGCAGGTGGTATTGGTTTCGATCTATTTATGTCTTCAAGCTTCTACTATGACTTGCATGAGGTTGGAATGATTACTTACTGTGCATTAATTGTAGCGATTATTTTGGAGCTCATTTCTATACGTATTAAAAAGAAGCTCATGGCACAAAATTGATGAAATGCAGCATTGAATAGTGAAACTCTAGGCGCCAGGCATAGACACAATTTATTGGTATGAAACGAGTAATCCCATATCTATCATGGGTTTGCACGTTTTTGTATTGTGTGAGTACCGTGTACCGATAATAAATAAAAAAACAAGGATTTGAGTACTTTTACTCAAATCCTTTTTCTAATAATAAATATTTAATGATTGTCCTGCTTCAAGATTATTGGAATTTAGTTGGTTCCATTGCTTAATGGAAGTGACCTTAACATGATGAGCTTCTGCAATTAGAGTTAGTGAATCGCCAGCTTCTACTTGTATCGTTTTTTTGCTTTGTATCGGATAATCGTACTGCGCTAAGTCATATTGTGCAATGAGAGCGTTGAGTTTTTCATTGTATTTGGAATCTGTGGCGTAGGTGCCTGTTAAGAAGTGGGTCGCATCTTTATATGAAGCTGTGTTACTTTTGAATACGTTCATATAAAATTGTTTATTCCACGAGACGCCGTTTCGAAGTAAGTTCACATAATCTTTTAATGACTCTTCATAGGAAGTATACTTGCGGAAATCAGCTTGAATCGTTGTCATATTGCCTTCACCATCATCTTCTAACGTTTCAAGGACGACCGAATTGTTTTGATATTTTCCCTTGATGCCAAATAAATTATAGTTTGGGGATGCAGCGAGTCCACTTTGTCCACTTTTACTCTCAAGAATGGCTTGCGCAATCATAACAGATGCATATAAATCATTGTCAGCACCAAGCTTGCGAGCAGTTTCAGCAATTTCGCCTATAAATGCTTCAACAGTAGGGGTTTCCTCGATCTGTTGAGGAGTAGCTGTGTTCGTTGGCGTAAACAAAAAACGGTCGAGTCCGAAAACTAAGAGCCCAAGGATGGCACCAAGAAATAGGGTAGCTAGCAGAACTTTTCGAATGAATGCCATGCGAATTTACAGATGTTGAAAGCTTACAACATCTTCCTCCTTTCTATTGTCATAAAATATTATTGTTATTAAGTAAAGTTTATCATTATTATAACGAAATTGAGTGTGAAATAGTTTCAAAGAATGGATTTTTAACCTAGACCTTTTCATCCGCAAAAAGGATCATTGGAAGCATTTGTTTTGATACGTTGATTGCTGTAACATAGTAATTTCAAAAGGTAAATTGTGTAGTAAAAAAGTTAGATCATACTAGGTGAGGTGTGGAAATATGTACGAGCTAAAAACGAAGGAAACGGATGAAAATGTAATTGAATTTATTGAAAACGTTGAGAGCCCAAAAAAACGTGAAGATGCGTATAGATTGCTCCAATTATTTACGGAAGTGACAGGCTTTGAAGCGAAAATGTGGGGGCCGAGTATTATTGGATTCGGAGCATACCATTACGTTTATAAAACAGGTCATGAAGGGGACGCACCCCTTGTTGGTTTTTCACCACGTAAAGCAAAAATCAGTCTGTATTTTGCACCGGGTGATACGGCACGTGAAACGCTCCTTGCGAAATTTGGTAAGCATACGACTGGCAAAGCATGTGTCTACATTAATAAAGTTGACGATATTGATACAGATATTTTAAAAGAGTTAATCCATCAATCGATTCTGTTTTTACAAAGTCAGTATCCTGAAAAATAGCGGAACGGGTATTCAAACGAACTTGACGTATCAATGTGACAACCGCTAACAACTTTGCATCGTGCGTCCCTAAATTCAAATCACCTTTGTAAATTTCAGCATTTAGCGACCAGTCGTGCACACAATTCTCTTGCAATTTATAAAATAGAGAATAAGGGAAACATTTATCTTTTTCGTATTAAAAAGAGGTGTTTAGTGTGCTATATGAGACGTTTCAATCATTAGAAAATGGCTTTCGATTATTTGATTGGTATCACCTCAGCTGGTTGATGTTAACGGTGCTTGTTATTTGTATTATGTATAATATTTATAGTAGTGCGGATTTAAAATTGAAAAGAAAAATAAGAATACGATGGGCGCTTGTAATTTTGTTGCTGGAGAGCATAAAAAATTTAGTATTAGTCTGGCAAGGAGAATTTTGGTACGGTTCGTTACCACTACATCTTTGCGGGCTGGGCATTTTTATTGTATTGGCACATGCTTTTTTGAAAGGTCACCACCTAGATATGATTCTCTATTTTTTGACGATGCCAGGTGCATTCATGTCACTCGTAACACCAGATTGGACGAATGTGTCAGCATTTAATTACTTGCATTTTCATAGTTTTTTATTTCATGTATTATTATTTGCCTATCCTGTGACAATGCTATTATCAAAAGAATTAACGTTATCCATACGTAAAATGTGGCAGCCAATTTTATTCTTATGCGTGACCGTTCCAGTTATTTACGTCTTGAATGTGTTGTGGGAAACGAATTTTATGTTTATCAACCAAGCTGCGGAAGGGACACCATTGATGCTACTCGAGCAATATTTAGGGAGGCAGTATTATATCCTAGGCTTCATTGGTCTTGTAATGGTTTTTTGGCTCCTATTGCTTTTGCCAATAATAGTTTGTAATAGCTATAGGAGAACCTATTAGCAATTGAAAATATTGAACAAAGAAAGCAGCTAATAAATCGCTATTAGATTTATTAGCTGCTAAATATTTTGTGTAAAAATTTTTTTAAATCCTATTTCCCCGTAAACTTCTTCACCGCAGGAATGATATCATTACCAATAATCTCAATGTTTTTCATTACTTTTTCTAATGGCACACCACCAAAGTCAATTTGTGCCATAAAGCGTTGCATGCCGTATAGCTCGTATTGATAGTGCAGCTTTTCAATAATTTGATTAGTTGAACCAACCATTAACGCATCTGTTACGGAAGTAGATGCCTCGAATTGTCCACGAGGGTAGCCTTGACCGCGAATCGCCTGCATACCACCATTTAAGTGTGGGTACATGCCTTCTAATGCTTCAGCTTCTGTTTCGGCTACATAGAATAAGCTCGTTGTTGCAATCGGTAGTTTTGATGCATCATGGCCACTGCGCGTTGCTGCTTCACGATATGCATCCACAGAAGGAGCGAATGCCATAGCAGGACCACCTAATGTTGTTAGCATCATTGGAATACCCATATTGCCGGCTTTAATCGCGCTTTCCGGCGGACCACCAACTGCACGCCAAATAGGCAGAGACCCATTAAGTGGCTGAGGTAAAATATGTGCATTGTTTAAAGGTGCGCGGAAATTCCCGTTGTAATTGACGATTTCCTTGTCATTTAATTGCTTTAATAACGCTAATTTATCCTCAAAAATCTCCTCATAATCACGTAGGCTCACACCGAATAATTCATGTGCACCAACTCGTGAACCTCGTCCTGCAACGATTTCTGCACGTCCATTTGATATTAAATCAAGTGTTGCAAAATCCTCATACACACGTACCGGATCGGCGACACTAAGAACCGTTGCCGAGCTTGCAAGTTTAATTTTCGAAGTTGCCTGAGCAATTGCGCCAAGAACAACGGAATGGGCTTGCGTTGCGAAGTATTGCTGATGGCTTTCACCGACAGCAAATACATCTATGCCCGCTTGCTCTGCTAGTTTACTTGTTTCGATAATTTCATGGATACGCTCCTGTGTTGAAATGCGCGTGCCAGTTAAAGGATTCGGGATATGATCGCCTAATGTGTAAAGACCAAATTCCAAGCCGTTTTTTTCATTAATTCGATAGTTTTCCATTTGGAAACACTCCTTATTCAATCGGTTTTAATTTTGCTGTAATTTCTGCTCGTTTTGGCTCTAAAAAGTCTGGCAAATCTAGCTGTTCGCCTAACGTTTCGATGTTCCCATCTATTAAAAATCCTGGGCCGTCTGTCGCAATTTCAAATAAAATGCCGTTCGATTCACGGAAGTATAAGCTCTTGAAGTAGAAACGATCAACAATACCAGAGCTCATAAAGCCGCGTTTTTTCACCTGTTCGTTCCAATAAATCAATTCTTCCTCGTTTTTTACGCGAATTGCTAAATGGTGAATGCTTCCTCGGCCAGGTTTTTCAGAGATGCCATCTTGCTCAATAATATAAATTTCGCCGAATAATTCATTATCAATCGATTGCATAAGCGTAGTTGTAGCTGTTTCCGTTGCTACGCTATAGCCAAAAATTTCACTTAATGTGGCTTTCAATTTGTGCATATTTTTAACAGTTATTTCTACTGTACCCATCCCTTGAATTTGGTGCTCAGTTGGAACAGGGGAGCCTTCATATGTTTCCCAATGCGCAACCTTCGTGTTTGGTGAAGCAATAAGTGCCATACGTAATCCTTCAGAATCCTCAAAAAGGAGAGCAGGTCGACCAGCATACATTGTGATTTCACTCTGTTCAACACCAAAAGAAGTCAGGCGTTGTTGCCAATAAACTAAACTTTCTTCACTCGGTACGATCAAGCCGATTTTCGTAATAGCATTCGTCCCACGGTGTGTACGACCAACTAATGGAATTTCAAAAAAGGATAGCTCTGTGCCAGGGCTGCCAGTTTTATCACCGTAAAATAAGTGATACATAGATGTGTCGTCTTGGTTCACTGTCAGCTTCACTCTACGTAATCCTAAAACTTCGCGGTAGTAGTGATTATTTGATTTTGCATTTTTTGTAATCATTGAAATGTGATGATGTCCTGGAATTGTGTACATATAAAAATCCTCCTAATGTTTTTGACTGTTTTTTTCAACGCGTGATACTAAATCATATAACTGTTTCTGTTGATCTCTTGTTAATACATCATCAAAAAACGATGATTGAAATTGAATTTGTGCATCCAATGCGTTTGTTAATAATAGTTTTCCTTTTTCGGTTAGCGCAATATGTTTTGTTTTCCATTGCTGTGTTCGTGTAATAAGCTCATCCTGCTCAAGACGTGTCAGCATACGGGAAATACCACCTTCTGTAACCGTTACTTTTTTTGCAAGCTCACTTTGGGTAATCGGCTGGGCAATTGAAATTTGGAGCAGCACATCAAATTGTGCGGTCGTCAAATCGTATTGTTTTAAAAATTCGTTTGATAATAAATTGCTTTGGTGTGTAAACCGCATCATTCGTAACCAAATGAGTGTGCCGAGCGTATTATTTTTCAATGTTCCACGTCCTTTCTTAATCATCACTTTACTACTCAAGTGATAACAAGTCAACGAAAATATCTTGAAATCAAAATAAATTTCATTTGTAACTTATTGGATGGTCAAACGTCAAATGCAAAAAGGGGATGAAACGATGAAAAAATGGTTGCTTCTGTTAGGTATTATGCTTTTAGTAGCATGCTCGGATAAGGAACCAATAAATGAAATTAAGCGCGTGCAATTAGAAAAAGTAAATACACCCGAGGAAATTCAAGTTTTTGAACAGCCCGAGCTTGCGTTCATTTCAGAACAATTACAAAAAGTGAAATGGCAACCAAACGTGAAAGCAGAGATGGCACGAATAGAAGATATACAATTACAATTATTTATTGAACGCGAGCCAAACATGCCAGAATATATCATTACCTACCGCATCTGGATTGAAAAAAATCAGTCCTTGACAATCATTAGTTCGGATGAAAAAGAAGGTTACGGACGACTAGATTCCAAAAAAGCCAAGCCCCTTGTGAAATTTTTATTTGAGAAAATGGATTCACTAAAACCGGTCATAGACAAGCATGGGCAAATCGAAAACGGTGAGGTGTTTGAGCAATTTGTACAGCAAGTAAACAACAAAAAGCCAGCAAGTGTAAATATTACACATTACACGATTGAAGGCGACCCGATTTACTACCGTACCGATTACGATGGCACAAAATTTCATTTAGAAATCGATAAGCGTGAAGATAAGTTCGGAAATGGTGGGTTTGAATATTACAGCTGTGAAGTGTTGACTGATGTTCATAATGGAGAATTGTTAGAATATTACTTATCGCAATGTGAGGATACGGAGGCAAAACTTCATTTACTTGTAATGCCATTTAATACTGACAACGAACAATTTACAAAATCTCATCTTCCTGAAATGTCACTTACAATCGGTGAACGGGCTCTCGCTGTTCAAAAGGGAGCGTATTCTTGGACATTGCCAACAAATAATCATGTAGAAATGATGACTATAAGTGTAGACCATGCCGCACCCAATCAAATGGTCAACATGGCTAACGGAGTGAAGGTGGATAAATTCGCTTCCCGAAACATCCAATTTGAAGTAGAGCCGAGCCGTGTGGAATACCGTGTGTGGAATGATGAAAAAATGCTGGGCACATACCCATCACTAAAAGACATTGATACATCCGAGCCGTTTATTTTAGAGGTTTTTGCGTATTGGTGCGAAAACTACGCAAGCTATGTAACCGCAATGCAATTTGAATAGTGAAAGGGTGTCTTTGTAATTGTTCAAGGACACCTTTTTTATTTAAAAGCTATTCATATTTTTTCCAGTACATAAACAAAGGCCAATCAATCCAAAGCAGGATTCATTGACCTTTGATTAATGTATGTTATTTAACTGCCACATTACTAGCGACAGCTAGTGCTTGTGCAAAATCTTCGAGTAAATCATCTTCGTTTTCTAAGCCAACTGAAAAGCGAAGTAAACCGTCTGTAATACCACGTTTTGCCCGTTCTTCTGGTTCCATTGCTGCGTGACTCATTTTTGCAGGGTACGATAAGATCGATTCCACACCGCCAAGACTTACCGCGAATACTGGGATTTGCATCGCATCAACAAAAGCTTTCGCGACCGCATAGCTCGGTAAACTAAATGATAAAACGGCACCAGTTGAAGTGGATTGACCATTGTGAATAGCAGCACCCGGATGTGATGCTAACCCTGGATAATACACCTTTTCAACAAGTGGCTGCTGCTCTAAAAATTCAGCAATACGTCCGGCAACGCGTGTTTGTTCGTTGAAGCGCACCGCCGTTGTTTTCATGTTTTGAATTAATGTAAAACTATCTTGCACACCTAATACTGAACCAAATGAGTTTTGAATGAAGTAAATTTGATTGCCTAACTCCCCATCCTTCGTAACAACTAAGCCCGCTAAAATATCCGAATGCCCTGATAAAAACTTCGTAGCCGAGTGTATTACAACATCGACCCCTAAATCAAGTGGACGCTGGTGAAGTGGTGTCATAAAGGTATTATCTAAAAACGTCATAGCACCGTGTTGTTTAGCAATGTCAACAACAGCGCGAATATCGATAATACCTAGTGTAGGGTTAGAAGGGGTTTCCATATAAATGAGCTTTGTTTCGGGCGTTACTGCAGCTTTTACCGCTTCGACATCAGTAAAATCTACAAATGTGTGTGTAATGCCGTAGCGAGGTAATACTTTTGTGACGAAGCGATAGGTACCGCCGTAAACATCTTCTGTAATCACAATATGATCACCTGCAGATAATATCATAAAGCATGCTGATACAGCCGCCATTCCAGTAGAAAATGCAAAGCCACGATTTCCGCCTTCTAGTTCGGCAATGGCCATTTCAAGTGCTGCACGTGTTGGATTACCTGAACGTGCGTAATCATATTCACCAAATTCATCGATCGATTCTTGATGGAAAGTCGAGCTTAAATAAACAGGAACATTCACTGCACCTTTTTTATCGACATAGCCTTCACGAATTGCCCCATGTATTAGCGCCGTTTCAAGACGTTTACTCATGCAAATTCACCTCGTAATTTGTCGAATACTTGCTGTAAATCGGCAATTAAATCTTCCGCTTCTTCAATACCAACAGAGAAGCGTAGTAAACGGTCACAAACACCACGTGCTACACGCTCCTCATATGGCATATCCGCATGTGTTTGCGTTGCTGGGTATGTAATAAAGCTTTCGACACCGCCTAAGCTTTCTGCGAATGTAATTAGGTTTACTCCCTTTAAGAAAGGATTAATCATTGCCGCATCTTTCACTCGGAATGACAGCATGCCACCTTTACCTGTGTATAAAACGTCTGTAACAAGTGCTTCATTGTTTAAAAATGCCGCTACTTTTTTCGCGTTGGCATCATGTTGCTTTAATCGTAAGTGCAGCGTTTTTAACCCGCGAATTAATAACCAAGAATCCATTGGCGCTAACACCATACCAATCCCATTGTGGAAGAATGCTAATTTTTCACATAGTGCTTCCCCTTTGGCAACAACTAATCCTGCTAATACATCATTGTGTCCACCAATATATTTAGTAGCACTATGTAGCACAATATCAGCACCTAGCTCAATAGGACGTTGGAAGTATGGTGTGTAAAATGTATTATCTACGATTAAAAGTAGGTTGTGCTTTTTTGCAAGCGTTGCATACACCATTAAATCAATTTCCTGCATTAACGGGTTCGTTGGTGTTTCGATGAATAGTGCTTTTGTGTTTTCCGTAATTAAACTTTCAACTTCTTCGACATTCGTAAAAGTATTATAAACTGGCTTAATGTTATAGTTTTCTGCAAACGTTTTAAACAAACGATAAGTCCCGCCATATAAGTCTTCAGGAACGATTAATTCGTCATTTGGCTTGAATAACGACATGACAAGCTGGACAGCTGCCATACCAGAGCTACAGGCAAAACCTTGGTCGCCGCTTTCTAAATCTGCGATGCCTTGTTCTAAAATGGTACGTGTTGGGTTTTTCGTACGTGTATAGTCAAATCCTGTAGATTCACCAATACCCTCGTGCTTATAGGCAGTAGACATATAAATAGGGGGATTGACTGCACCTGTTTTTGCATCTGATAAATTTCCAAGTTGGACAAGCTTTGTTTCGATAGAGCGTTGTGACATGAAAACACTTCCTTAGAATATACTTATAATTTCGAATGAATCGATTATTACATCAATTTAACAAAAAACACTGTATGAAACAATAGTCTACGATAGGAATTCAGAAAAAGTTGTGGAAAAGTAAAGCAGTTGGGAATAGCGCGCTAGTAAGATAGGGAAATAAAAACCCCCTAAATTGCAAAAGAGCATCTTAGGGGGTGGAGGATTATTTTGATTGTGGTTGCTTTAATAAGTCGCGAATCTCTTTTAGTAATTCTTCTTTCACATCTACCTCAGGTGTCGGCTCTTCTACAACTGCTTCTTCCTTCTTGCGATTTAATTTTGTAATTAAACGCAATGCCATAAAGATTGCAAAAGCAATAATGAAGAAATCAATGATCGATTGAACAAATACACCAAGTGCCACCTGTGCATCACCTGAACCAAATGTCCATTTTTTTGTTAAGTCAATGCCACCTGTTAGCATACCAACTAAAGGCATAATAATATTTTCTACTAATGAAGTAACAATTTTACCGAATGCAGCCCCAATAACAACTGCTACTGCTAAATCGATTACATTCCCCTTCATCGCAAATGCTTTAAAATCTTTCCACATAAAAACAGCTCCTTAAAATGTAAATTGTTGCGAATTATTATTGTACAGGTTGTTTTTAACAACTTCAACTAGGAATCTAGTATTCACTTCTATTATAATAGAGGAAGAATCTCACCAAGAAAAAAGGTTGGAGGCATATATGGCTAAAAAGAAACAAAAAAAACCAATATTAACACCGAATGTAAAGCTTTTTTTAATTGTATTATTAATTCCAATTGCATTAACACTCTACATATTTGCCTATTTTAGTTGGCAGCAAATTCGTGAATTACCATTTATGGATTATTTCGCTGAAAAGTCGGTGTACCAGCAAATTCAAGAGCAGTTCGATTTAGCGATTCCGATTGAATACATTCCGGTATATGTAGCGGCAGAAGAAGAATATGGTGTTCCTTGGACACTTTTAGCTGCACATCATCGAGTTGAAACACGTTTTTCAACAATGAAAACACTTGTCTCACCAGTTGGGGCAGAGGGGCATCTGCAGTTTATGCCGTGTACCTTTGTTGGCTGGAAGCATCCATCTTGCAAAGGGTTAGGTCAAGGTGAAATTCCTGAAAAAGATAAAACGAACCCAAATATTATCAAAAAATACGGGGGATATGGGGTAGACGCAAATGGTGATGGAGTAGCAGACCCATTTGATATTGAAGATGCCGTTTTTAGTGCCGCCAAATTTTTATCTCTTGCCGGTGTAAAGGACGGTCAATTTAAAAAGGCCATTTTCCAATACAACCATAGTGACGAATATGTTCAGGATGTATTACACTTCTACAACCAATATAAAGAATACGATGAGCAATTAAAATTAGTAGCACTCAAAAAATAAGTTCTTGATTATTGTCACAAAAAAGGGAATGTCCCAGAAAATATTCCAGGACATTCCCATTAATGAAAGATGCAAAGACTATGTTGCTTTACGCATGGATTTCATGATAAGGCTTACGATGAAAATCAATACGACTGCACCGATTAATGCTGGGAAGACATAGAAGTCAGATACTCTCCAACCCCAGTTACCTAAAACCATACTACCTATCCAAGAACCAATGACACCTGCAACGATATTACCAATAATTCCACCCGGAACGTCTTTACCTAAAATAACACCTGCTAACCATCCAAGAATACCTCCGATGATTAAAAACCAAATGAAACTCATCATTTTCCTTCACTCCTTTGAAAAATATGAAAGATAATTGCATCTAATAAATTATTTCCAATATACCGAAGGATTAAACATGTTTTATTAAAAAATATATTTACAATTGATGTTTTATATGATATTTGCACCTAAAGATGATTCAAAATGACTAATTACCCATTCATGCCCAATTTTATTAAAACTTGCAACTGCATCTTTATATACAGTTATGTTGTAACCTAAGTTATAACTGTCAACTGCAGTATGTAGTACGCAAATATCGGTACATACGCCGACTAATACAACTTCGTTTACATTTCGCTCACGCAGCAATATATTTAAATTTGTACCAGCAAATGCACTATAACGATTTTTATCAAATGAAATGACATCGTGTTGATATTTTTCATACATGTCCTTTACTGTTCCGTATAGCTCACGTCCGTGTGTACCTTCAATATTATGTGGAGGGAAAAGCTTTGTCTCAGGGTGAAACAGATCATTTTCCTTATGCAAATCATTTGCGAAAAATACATATTGTTTTTCTTGAACAAATTGTTCGATTAAAGATGCAATTTTCTGTTCAATTGCTTGACCGGGTCGTCCACAGGTTAGTTTGCCGTCTGTTGCGACGAAATCATAAGTGTAATCAATAACAATTAATGCTTTATTTCTCATAATGAACCTCCTAAAGTTTGTCATTCTATTATGCCATGAATGTAGAATTTATGTTTAGTAAACAAAATGTAATATAATCATAAAATTTTGATTTTTAAATTCAGATAATATATAGTAATAGCATACACATTCAAATGAGGTGATCATAATGGATATGGCTTTAATGAAAAAGTTAAATCGTCAAGGTCTATTGTTTGTGGGAATTCACACTTTAATCGTGTTAAATTTTGCATTGGAATTTTTATTACTAAAGTAAATACAGAAAATCTAAACCTAGCAGACGGATGCTAGGTTTTTTTATGTGAGTTAAAGGGAATTAGCGCGTTATGGAGAACTTTTCATTTAGAAACATCTGTGGGGTGAGGATATGGAACATTACAATGAAGCATTTAAAAACTTGGAGCATCCATTTGCGTGGTTGGATTTAGATGCGCTCAATCAAAATATCGAGTACGTCAACAATAGCTGTGGTAATAAACAGGTACGTATTGCGACAAAGTCGATTCGTTCGGTTGCTGTACTGGAGTATATTGCGAAGCGCCTTAATAATTTTGCGGGTTTCATGACATTTACTGCAAGTGAATCTTTATTTTTATTAGAAAAGGGCTTTGATAATTTACTTATCGGTTACCCGGTTTATGAAGAAAACGCCATTATGAAGCTTGCGGAATGGATAAAAAAAGGGAAGTCACTGACATTTATGGTCGACCATGTGCAGCAAGCATCTTTATTAAACGCAATTGCACGAAAAATGGACGTGATATTGCAAATTTGTATTGATGTTAATGTTTCGACCGATTTTAAAGTACTGTATTTTGGCTCTAAGCGTTCGCCGATTACTAATTTCGCAAAATTAGATGAACTACTAAAACAAGTACAAACATTCCCGTATATTAATGTAAACGCGGTTATGGCCTATGATGCACAAATTGCAGGGGTTGCCGATCAAACGACGACTTATTTTGGGGCAAAAGGTGCGCTTATTCGCACATTAAAAAAACAATCATTGAAAAAGATTACAGCACTACGTCGGCTTGCTGTTTCGTATGTGAAAAGCAGGTATAACATCTCATTTGTGAATGCGGGTGGTTCAGGAAGTATGAAATGGTGCAGCAAGCAATGGGATGTCACAGAAATTACAGTAGGCTCAGCATTTTTTGCTCCTAAGCTATTTGATCACTATATAAACCTGCAATTGACGCCAGCTGTAGGCTTTGCGTTACGAGTGACACGCCAATTTTCTGATGACATTGTCGTTTGTCATGGTGGAGGGTATAGTGCGTCTGGTGCTGCTGGAATCGACCGTCTACCCGCATTTTTTGAGCAGGAACGCTTTAGTCTTCTTCCATTAGAAGGTGCTGGCGAGGTACAAACACCAGTACATGTGAAAGAGGGGAAAGTGGCGATAGGTGATACGATTTATATGCGTCATGCAAAAGCTGGAGAACTATGTGAGCGATTCAATGTGCTCCATACTATTGAAGGTGGGACATACAAAGGACCACTCAAAACATATCGGGGGGAAGGGCAATGTTTTCTTTAAACAAATGGAAAAACGGACAAAAGTGGAAGAACTGGTCCGAAAACTATGTGGCGTATCCAAGCATGTATTACGCACCACATACAATTGAGGAAGTATGCAAAATCGTCAAGGAACATGTGGTATTAAAACGGACGATTCGTGTAACAGGGGCAGCGCATTCATTTAGTCCGATTGCTTTACCGGAACAATCTGCACTGTCACTACATAATATGCGCGGGCTCATTGCAGTTAATAAAGAACAACAAACCGCTACATTTTGGGCGGGAACTTATTTATATGAAGTAGGTTCGATGTTAGCGCAGTATGGATTTGCACTGAGCAATATGGGGGATATACAACAGCAAACGTTGGCAGGTGCAATATCGACAGGTACACATGGGACAGGTATTGAATTAGGCTCCTTTTCTTCAATGGTGACAAGTTGGGGATTTGTAAATGGTGAAGGAGATTACATTCAGCATGAACGCGGAAATGATGCGCTTTCCGAAAGTTTGCATGTATCGGTTGGTATGCTTGGAATTTTAGTGAAAGTAACGTTAAAGGTTGTGCCACTTTATAGTTTGGCCTACACGTCTGAGCGTAGCAATTTTTATAGCGAGGTGTCCCAGTTCCAACAAACGATTCGAGATTATCGAAATGCGGAGTGGTTTTACTTCCCGGGAAGTGATTATATCCAAGTGAAAAAAATGCAGTCGGTTGCACCGGTAGATCAACCAAAGCTAGAAAAGTTCGTTGATCAAGTAAAGATACAAGCGTTAGAAAATGGCGTGTTTTATTTAGCCTCTGAATTTTGCAAGTTTGTGCCAAAAGCAAGTTTAAAGGTGAGTAAGTTGACTTCCAAAGTGGTCGGGGGAGAACAGAGAACGGGGAAAAGCTATGAAATATATCCGTCACCAAGACATGTGAAGTTTGTCGAGACCGAATATGCCGTAGCGCTGTCACAGGCTGAAGCATGTTTAGAAGAAGTACATGCAATGTTTAACAAGAAAAAGTTTGACGTGCATTTTCCAATTGAAATTCGAACAACAGCCGGAGAAGTGGGCTATTTAAGTCCAACGCAAGGGCAAGAGAGTGCGTTTATTGCGTTTCATATGTACAAAGGCATGAACGAAGACCCATTTTTTGATTGGGTACACGAAACGATGCAAAAATATAACGGTCGTCCACATTGGGGTAAAATGAATCGCTATAACAAGGACAACATCGATACGTATTATGTGAATGCACAAAATTTTAATGAAATTCGGAAGCAGCAAGATCCACAAGACGTTTTTTTAACACATTATTTCCGTAACATCTTTCCACGGCAGTAGAAAATTTGGAGTTTCGACATAAAATTTTAAAAATTAAAATTTTCAAAAAATAGTACCAGAAGAGAAAAAGTATGCAAGAATGAGGATGAAAGCGATTCCAAAATTTTTAAACTTTTTGAATTGTGTAAAATATTCAAAAAATAGTGTTGACGCAGTGGGCAGATTCATACTATGATAACAACAATTTAGTACACCACTTCGTAAAACTTCACAGTGATGTTAGTTTACAGCGAAGCAATGTTCGACACTTATGAAAGTAAAAGTTCGAATATTTAGAGTTTTATAGATTTTAGTATAAATATATAGCGTGAGTAAATGTATTGCGTTGAGGGGCGTTAAAAATGAGAAGTGATATGATTAAACTTGGGGTTGACCGAGCTCCACACCGAAGTCTTTTATACGCTACTGGTAAAGTAAAGGCGAAAGATTTAGAAAAGCCGTTTATCGGTGTTTGTAACTCTTACATTGATATTATTCCTGGACATGTTCACTTGCGAGAGTTTGCGGATGTTGTTAAGGAAGCCATTATAGAAGCGGGTGGGATTCCATTTGAATTCAACACAATTGGCGTAGATGACGGTATTGCGATGGGTCACATTGGAATGCGTTATTCATTACCATCACGTGAAATTATTGCAGATGCAGCCGAAACAGTTATTAACGCACACTGGCTTGACGGTGTGTTCTACATTCCAAACTGTGACAAGATTACTCCAGGAATGTTAATGGCAGCGGTTCGTACAAACGTA
This sequence comes from Solibacillus palustris, assembly GCF_022549215.1. Classification (GTDB taxonomy): domain Bacteria; phylum Bacillota; class Bacilli; order Bacillales_A; family Planococcaceae; genus Solibacillus; species Solibacillus daqui. The sequence goes on from NZ_JAKZFC010000004.1 coordinate 59,540, forward strand.
CCATCTGTATTTGTATCAGGCGGTCCAATGGAGGCAGGTATATCGGCAACGGGTAAAACACTTTCTTTAACAAGTGTATTCGAAGGTGTCGGCGCTCACAAAGCTGGTACGATGACTGCGGAAGAATTGCTTGATATTGAAAACAATGCATGTCCGACATGTGGTTCTTGCTCAGGGATGTTCACAGCGAACTCCATGAACTGTTTAATGGAAATGCTAGGTTTAGCATTACCAGGTAACGGTACCATTGTTGCAACGAGTGAAAAACGTAAAGAATTAATCTACGAAGCAGCAAAACATTTGGTGCGCATGATTAAAGAAGACGTAAAACCACGCGACATCGTAACAAAAGCAGCAATTGATGATGCATTTGCGTTAGATATGGCAATGGGTGGTTCTACAAACACTGTACTTCACACATTAGCGATTGCAAATGAAGCAGAGATTGATTATAACATTGAAGATATTAATAGAGTTGCAGAGCGCGTACCGTACTTAGCGAAAATTATGCCAGCATCCGATATTTCAATGGATGACATAGCAAAAGCAGGCGGCGTGCAAGCAATCATTAACGAGTTAACAAAAATTCCAGGTGCGATTCACCCAGACCGTCCTACTATTGCTGGTGTGACAATGCGTGAACTTGTCAAAGATTATGAAATCTCAAACGACAAAGTCATTCGCACAAAGGATAATCCATATAGCCCGGTCGGAGGTTTATCGGTATTATTCGGTAACATCGCACCAGAGGGATCAGTTATTAAAGTAGGTGCAGTTGATCCTTCAATTAAGACATTTACAGGAGAAGCTATCGTCTTCAATTCACAAGAAGAGGCACAACAGGCAATTGACGAAGGTGTTGTTCGTGAAGGACATGTCGTAGTTATCCGTTATGAAGGGCCAAAAGGTGGTCCGGGTATGCCTGAAATGCTTGCTCCAACGTCAGCGATTCAAGGTCGCGGGCTAGGAACGAAAGTCGCATTAATTACGGACGGACGTTTCTCAGGAGCATCGCGCGGTATTTCAATCGGTCATATTTCTCCAGAAGCAGCTGAAGGCGGTCCAATCGCTTTAGTCAATAACGGAGACATAATTGAGATTGACTTACCGAGTCGTACAATTAATTTAATCATTTCCGGTGAAGAATTAGCAAAGCGTCGTGAAAGTTTACAACCATTTGAACCAAAAATTAAACGCGGCTGGCTAGCTCGTTACTCAGCATTAGTAACGAATGCTTCTAAAGGCGGCGTCATGAAAATCTAACTTGAATCATATAAGTTAAAACGTTGATGAGGTTAAAGGTTACAGAGTTTTGTATTTAACAGAGAGCCGGTACTGGTGGAAGCCGGCGATACAACTGTATCCGACATCCCCTCGGAGTGAGCTATTAAACGCGTTTCGCAATTAGATAGCTCCGGGCATAATCGAAGTGCTCGTTATTAATGAATCGTGCGCAAGAGCTTAGTTGCACAGTTTTCTCATACGAAAATTGGAGCTTTGCGGTCAACACGGTTTGCGAGGTAGCAAAATGATATGGGTTGCTTTTATTAGAAGCACCTATTTATTGAAGCTATAGACAAGGGTGGTACCATGGAAAGTCTTTTTCATCCCTACGCAAGAGGTTTTCTTTTGCGTGCGGAGAAAGGGCTTTTTCTTTTTATCTAAAATTTCATTTAACTTGCTTCAGTTAAAGACTTCTACTTCTATAAGTAGCGGATGAATGAAAAGTATGACCTTCACTTATTGGGGCTCAACAACAGCTGAATCAAGTTAATGCCCCCGGCGGATGTTACAGATTTTTAAAGGAGTTTTTCGAGTATGCTCGAAAAAAATCTGAACGCAATTACGACAAGTCGTAATTGATAATATAATTTTCAACCTAGGAAGGAGAATTTTTCATGAGTGCAAATGTTTCAGCTAATCAAGAAACCGAGTCACAAGTAGAAGAAATCAAAAAAGCACGTGATGGTGCTGATATTTTAGTGCAAGCGCTACACGATCAGGATGTAGATATCATTTTCGGTTACCCAGGTGGAGCCGTATTACAAATTTATGATGCAATCTACCGCAATCCGATTCGCCATATTTTAACTCGACATGAGCAAGGTGCGATCCACGCAGCAGAGGGGTATGCACGTGTTACGAATAAACCAGGTGTTGTCATCGCAACATCGGGCCCAGGTGCTACAAACTTAGTAACGGGAATTGCCGATGCGATGATTGATTCGATTCCACTTGTTATTTTTACAGGTCAGGTGGCGACTTCAGTAATCGGTACAGATGCTTTCCAAGAAGCCGACATTATGGGCATTACAACGCCAATTACAAAGCATAATTACCAAGTGCAAGACGTACGTGATATTCCGCGTATCGTAAAAGAAGCGTTCCATATTGCGAACACAGGTCGTAAAGGGCCGGTAGTTATTGACTTCCCGAAAAATATTTCTCAAACGGTATTCCAAGATGAAATTCAAACACCAGAAGAAATTTACCTACCGGGTTATCAGCCAACTACAAAGCCGAACTATTTACAAATCCAAAAGGCAATCCAAGCGCTTTCGTTAGCGAAAAAGCCGTTAGTACTTGCAGGCGCGGGTGTATTATTTGCCGATGCACGTGAGCAATTAACTGAATTTATAGAAAAATACAATTTACCAGTAGTAAATACCTTACTAGGTCTTGGTAGCATTCATGGCGAGCATGAGCAATTCTATGGAATGGCAGGGATGCATGGTTACGCAACGGCAAACGATGCCATCACAAAATGTGATTTATTAATCAATATTGGTGCACGATTTGATGACCGTTTAACAGGTGATTTAGCAACATTTGCACCGAACGCAACGATTGTTCATATCGATATCGATCCAGCTGAAATCGGTAAAAACGTACCGACCGATATTCCAATCGTAGCAGACGCAAAAGAAGCGCTATATGCGTTCTTGAAAAAGGATTTCCAAGTGGCTGACACATCGGCTTGGATTCAATATTTAAACGATAATCGTGAAAAGTATCCATTATGGTATGAAGAAGCTGGAGAAGAAATTTTACCACAGCAAGCGATGGAAATCATTCACCGTTTAACAGGTGGAGAAGCCGTTGTAACAACAGATGTAGGGCAACATCAAATGTGGGCAGCACAATACTACCGACTAAACAATCCACATGGCTGGGTAACTTCAGGTGGACTTGGTACGATGGGCTTCGGTTTCCCTGCTGCAATCGGTGCACAATTTGCCAAACCGGATAAAAAAGTAATTTCAATTGTTGGGGATGCCGGTTTCCAAATGACAAACCAAGAACTAGCGCTATTAAAAGAGTTCAACTTACCAGTAAAAGTTGTCATCATAAATAACAGCTGTTTAGGCATGGTACGTCAATGGCAAGAAACGTTTTACGAGGAACGCTATTCTCAAAGCTTAATGCCGATTCAGCCTGATTTCGTAAAATTAGCGGAAGCATATGGCATTCAAGGGGTTCGCATCGAAAAGCTATCTGAAGCAGAAGCGATGTTTGCTGAAGCGATTAATTCTGATGAGCCAGTCGTAATTGATTGCCGGGTGAAGCAGTTAGTGAGCGTATTCCCAATGGTAGCACCTGGTAAAGGATTACATGAAATGATTGGAGTGAAAAAGCCATGAAACGTGTTATCACTGTGACAGTAATTAACCAAAGTGGTGTATTAAACCGCGTGACTGGTTTATTAATGAAGCGTCAATTTAATATCGAATCAATTACAGTAGGTCATACGGAGCAATTAAACTCCTCAAAAATGACCTTCATCGTAAATGTAGAAGACGAAACAAAAATTGAACAGCTGATTAAACAGTTGTCAAAACAAATTGACGTATTAAAGGTCAATGATATTACTGAAAAGGCCATTGTTTTACGTGAATTAGCGTTAATCAAAGTCGTATCACCACCAAACTTACGCTTAGAAATGAACTCAATTGTAGAGCCATTCCGCCCACAAGTAGTGGACACATCGAAAAACGTTGTAACGTATGAAGTGGTTGGTCATCCAGAAAAAATTGACGCGTTTATTGAGTTAATCCGCCCATATGGCATTAAAGAATTAACACGTACAGGAGCAACAGCAGCAATCCGCGAAGCACAAAAAGTAGAAGGACCTCAGCTGTCGATTTTGAAATAAGGTTATCCATACGGGGCGGCGGATGCCATCCAATGCCCGTATTTCAAAAATAAATTACTTTACTTATTGGAGGAAATGAAAATGTCAAAAATGTATTATGAAAACGAAATCAACGAACAAGCACTACAAGGTAAAAAAATTGCAATCATCGGTTACGGTTCTCAAGGCCATGCTCATGCGCTTAACTTAAAAGAATCAGGCTTTAACGTAGTAGTAGGTGTACGCCCAGGTAAATCATTTGACCAAGCAAAAGAAGACGGTGTTGAAGTGAAAACAGTAGCAGAGGCAGCAGCTGAAGCAGATGTTATCCAAATCTTACTTCCAGACGAGCGCCAAAAAGCAGTATACGAAGCAGAAATCGCGCCACACTTAACAGCTGGTAAAGCATTAATGTTCGCACATGGATTTAATGTGCACTTTGATCAAATCCAACCACCAGCAGACGTTGACGTATTCCTAGTTGCGCCAAAAGGTCCTGGTCACTTAGTTCGTCGCCAATTCACTGAAGGTGCAGGCGTTCCTGGTTTATTCGCAATTCATCAAGATGCTACTGGTCAAGCTCGTGATTTAGCACTTGCTTACGGTAAAGGAATCGGATCAGCTCGTGGTGGATTACTTGAAACTACTTTCGCTGAAGAAACAGTAACTGACCTATTCGGTGAGCAAGCAGTACTTTGCGGTGGTACAACAGAATTAGTAAAAGCAGGTTTCGAGACATTAGTAGAAGCAGGCTATCAACCAGAATTAGCTTACTTCGAAACATTACACGAGCTTAAGTTAATCGTTGACTTAATGTTCGAAGGTGGTATGGCTACTATGCGTTACTCCATCTCAGATACAGCTGAGTGGGGAGACTATGTATCAGGTCCACGTATCATCGATGCTTCAGTAAAAGCTCGTATGAAAGACGTATTAACAGACATCCAAGACGGTACATTCGCGAAACGTTGGATCGAAGAAAACGAAACAGGTCGCCCAGAGTACACAAAATTCAAAGAAGCTGGTGCAAACCACCAAATCGAAGAAGTAGGCGAAAAATTACGTGCGATGATGCCATTCATTAACCAAGGAAAACAAAAGGTAACAGTGAAATAATATGCGAAAAATTGACATTTTTGATACAACATTGCGCGATGGGGAGCAATCGGCTGGTATTAATTTAAATACAGCAGAAAAGCTAGAAATCGCAAAGCAAATAGAGCGTTTAGGTGTCACAATTATTGAGGCGGGATTCCCTGCCTCATCTCCTGGTGATTTAGAGGCGGTATCTTTAATTGCCAAAACGGTGAAAAACTCAATCGTGACAGGCTTAGCACGTGCAGTTAAAGGTGATATCGATGCAGTTTGGGAAGCGATTAAACATGCGGAGCAACCACATGTCCACACATTTATTGCTACAAGCCCAATCCACATGGAATACAAACTAAAGAAAAATCCAGATGAAGTCGTAGAACAGGCAGTTGCAGCAGTAAAATATGCAAAAGAAAAATTCTCATTAGTGGAATTTTCTGCAGAGGATGCATTCCGTTCTGACAAGGAATTTTTAGTACGTATTTGCCAAGAAGTTATTAAAGCAGGAGCAACAACAATCAACATTCCAGATACAGTTGGTTATGCGTCCCCTGAAGAATACGGTGCATTATTCCGTTACCTACGTGAAAATGTGATCGGTTCTGAAAACATTAAGTTCTCAGCTCACTGCCATGACGATTTAGGGATGGCGGTAGCGAACTCGATTGCAGCCGTACAAAACGGTGCAGACCAAGTAGAATGTACAATTAACGGTATCGGTGAACGTGCCGGAAACGCCGCATTAGAAGAAATCGGTGTTGCACTTCATATCCGTAAAGACTTCTATGGTGTCGAAACAGGTTTGAACTTAAAAGAAATTAAACGTACATCACAATTGGTAAGCCGTTTAACGAATGTAGTCATTCAACCGAACAAAGCGGTTGTAGGTAAAAATGCATTTGCACATGAATCAGGCATTCACCAAGATGGCGTTCTGAAAAATCCTGAAACATACGAAATCATCTCACCAGCACTTGTAGGTGAAGACGAAGTGCCATTAGTTTTAGGGAAGCACTCTGGTCGTGCTGCATTCCGTGATCGTGCGGAAACAATGGGCTTCCAGTTATCAGACGAAAAACTAAACAAAGCATTCGCCGAGTTCAAAAAATTAGCGGATCGCAAAAAAGAAGTAACCGAAGAAGATTTGACAACGATTTTAACCGAACAACAAGTGTCAATCGAAAACGTGCCACTATTCGAGTTAAAATCAGTGCAAGTTCAATACGGTACTGAAAATATCCCAACAGCGACAGCATCCGTTGTAACGCCTGAGGGAGAAGTAAAAACACTTGCTGCTACAGGCTCTGGTTCAGTAGAAGCAATCTTCAACACATTAGAGCAATTAGTAAACGGTACAGTGAACATTTTAGATTACCGCGTAAAATCAGTAGGCAAAGGCCGCGACGCACTTGGTGAAGCTGTTGTTAACTTAAAATATAATGGATTCACATCAACAGGCCGCGACTCAGCACAAGACGTACTAGAAGCGTCAGCCAAAGCCTACCTAAATGCAATCAATCGTCAATTAATCCAACAGCGCGTTCGCGAGGAACAAGCTGTGATGAACTAATTGGTAAAATTTAAGTAAGTGCCCATTATTTTTGATACAAAACGAGCGCCATCAACTTGGTGGCGTTTCTACTACAAGTAATTTCACGTCGAAAGAAAGGTGTTTTTCAAATGGAAAAGAAAATTACAGTACTACCAGGTGATGGCATTGGTCCAGAAGTTGTTGCAAGTGCAGTAAAAGTATTACAAGTAATCGGGAAGCGTTTTAATCATACGTTTCATTTAGACTATGCGGCAATTGGTGGTGCAGCAATTGATCAATATAACAACCCACTTCCAGATGAAACAATTGCAAAATGTGAAGCGAGCGATGCGATTTTATTAGGCGCTGTTGGAGGTCCAAAATGGGATAACAATCCACCAGAATTGCGCCCAGAAAAAGGTTTGTTAAAAATTCGTAAGCACTTTGATTTGTTTGCCAATTTACGTCCTGTAAAAGCATTCCCAAGTTTACTTGCGTCTTCTCCATTAAAACGTGAAGTTGCGGAAAATGTTGACTTAATGATCGTCCGCGAATTAACAGGAGGGCTTTACTTTGGAGAGCCACGTAAAAAAACAGATGCAGGTGCTATTGATACATGTGTGTATTCCCGTGAAGAAATCGAGCGAATTGTAGAAAATGCTTTCGAATTAGCTCGCTTACGTCGCGGCAAACTTTGCTCGGTAGACAAAGCAAACGTACTTGATACTTCACGTTTATGGCGTGAGATTGTTGAAGAAAAGAAAAAGCAGTACCCAGATGTAGAAACAGAACATAATTTAGTGGATTCAGTAGCAATGAAGCTGATCACAAATCCTGGTCACTATGATGTCGTTGTGACAGAAAATTTATTCGGCGACATTTTAAGTGACGAAGCTTCTGTTATTACGGGTTCTTTAGGTGTATTACCTTCTGCTTCAATTCGCGGCGATAACTTTGGTCTTTATGAGCCAGTACATGGTTCAGCACCAGAAATCGCAGGCCAAGGTGTCGCAAACCCAGCTGCTACGATTCTTTCAGTGGCAATGTTATTACAATATTCATTTGGCTTAAAAGATGAAGCAGCAGAAATCGAACGTGCAGTTGCCGCAGTATTCGATGATGGCTACTATACAGCCGACTTAGCACAAGAACATACACGTTCACTTTCTACAAATGAATGGACAGAAAAAGTACTAAATGAAATCGACGCAAGCTTCGTTTCAGATAGCATTATGATTTCATATAACTAAGGAACGGTGAAAACTATGGGGAAAAATATAATTGAAAAAGTGTGGGAACAACATGTCGTACATCGTGAAGATGGCAAGCCAGATTTACTGTACATTGATTTACACTTAATTCATGAAGTAACAAGCCCGCAAGCGTTCGAGGGACTACGCTTAGCTGGCCGTAAAGTACGTCGCACAGACCTATGCTTTGCTACAATGGACCACAATGTACCAACAAAAAACCTACCAACAATTAACGATCCAATTGCGAAAAAGCAAATTATGACACTTGCTGAAAACGCAAAAGAGTTCGGAGTTGAACTTGCAGATATCGGTCACCCAGATCAAGGAATAGTACACGTTATTGGGCCAGAGCTAGGGCTTACGCAACCTGGTAAAACAATTGTTTGTGGTGATTCACATACAGCAACGCACGGCGCATTCGGTGCTATCGCATTCGGTATTGGTACTTCAGAGGTTGAGCACGTACTTTCAACACAAACATTATGGCAATTAAAGCCACCAACAATGGAAATCCGTGTTAACGGAGAGCTAGGTGTTGGCGTAACAGCAAAGGATATCATTTTAGCAATTATTGCGAAATGGGGCATCGGCGTTGGTACAGGGCATATTGTCGAGTACACTGGGGAAGCAATTCGCAAACTATCAATGGAAGAACGTATGACAATTTGTAATATGTCAATCGAAGCAGGTGCAAAAGCTGGTTTAATTTCACCAGACGAAACAACAGTAGAATTCCTACGTGGTCGTCGTCATGCTCCACAAGGCGAAACGTTTGAAGAAGCGACAAAATACTGGTTAAGCCTAGCTTCAGATGCAGATGCAACATATGATGTTGTCCTTGAAATCGAAGCGGATGAAATCGAACCAATCGTAACTTGGGGTACAAACCCAGCAATGGGCGTTGGCGTATCAAAAACGGTACCTACAGCGAGCGATTATGATAATGAAACAGACAAAGCAGCTTTAGATAAAGCACTTGCCTATATGGATTTACAAGCAGGTCAAAAAATTACCGATATCGAGATTCAGCACGTGTTTATTGGCTCTTGTACAAACTCACGCATTAACGACTTACGCGCAGCAGCCGAAATCGTCAATGGTGAAAAACTAGCACCAGGCGTGACGGGCATTGTTGTTCCAGGATCTTGGTCAACTAAAAAACAAGCAGAAGAAGAAGGCTTACACCAAATATTCATAGATGCAGGTTTTGAATGGCGCGAATCAGGCTGCTCGGCATGCTTAGGGATGAACGAAGACGTAATTCCTTATGGTGAGCGCTGTGCATCAACATCAAATCGTAATTTTGAAGGACGTCAAGGCGCGGGTGCTCGTACGCACTTAGTGTCACCAGCAATGGCTGCAGCTGCGGCTATTCACGGTCGTTTCGTAGACGTTCGTCAACTACAAAAGCAAGAGGCGTAAGGAGAGATTGTATGAAACCGATTAATATCGTGAACAGCATTTATGCGCCGCTAGATCGCAAAAATGTTGATACAGACCAAATTATTTCAAAAGAATTTTTAAAACGTATTGAGCGTACAGGCTTCGGTCAATTCGTATTTTTTCACTGGCGTTTTGATGCGAACGACAATCCAATCGAGGACTTCGTATTAAACAAACCAGCATACAAAGGTGCAGAAATTTTAGTTGCGCAAGATAATTTCGGCTGTGGTTCATCACGTGAGCACGCACCATGGGCTATTTTAGATTATGGTTTCCGTGTCGTTATTGCACCAAGCTTTGCGGATATTTTCCACAATAACTGCTTCAAAAACGGGATTTTACCGATCAAATTAATGGAAGCAGAGTGTGACGAATTACTTGAAAAAGGGATCGCAGAAGCACAAGCAATCGAAGTCAACCTTGAAGCACAAACAGTAACAACTGGCTACGGTAAAATGTATACATTTACAATTGACCCGTATTATAAAGAAATGTTACTAAATGGCTGGGATGAAATTTCGTTAACATTCAAATACGAAGAGCAAATCGCAGCATACGAGAAAAATCGTGTAGCATATTAAATGTTTAGACTAGGTTAAAAGCACAGGCTTTCAACCTAGTCTATTTTATTTTTACATAAATTGGTACGAGATAATATTGTTGCTTATAAAGATAAGTGGTATAATTTTACATAATTGTAAAGTTTAGATTAGGGGTGTTTTCGTGAAAAGTTTTTGGGGCATTATAGGGATTATTTTTGTGGTCTTACTGATTATTGGCTTTATTATGAGTTATTGGCTGTATATCGTAGGCGCCATAGCTGCATTTTACTTTGTGAAATGGTTGCTAAAGTTTAAGAAAGAACGACAATTGCAAAAGATTGAGCAAGAAGAGCGGAGACGGGAGTTAGAGCATCAATCCACTCTTGAGTACAAAATGAATCGACTATTAAAGCTTGCCAACTATAATACGAATAATCCGAATGTTCGTCATGCCTATCAAACGAAATCTGTATTGAATTTGCAGGATTATTGGCATCAGTACATAGATTTACGCGCAAAACTTTCATTGAATGATACGAATACATATCGTGAAGAAAGTGTAATTGATTTAATGTGCGATGAGCTGTTACAACGATTAGATAACGCTGAGTATGAAACAACGGATGTTATTAAGAAGGAATTTATTGAGTCTAATTTAACGCCTTTGTTAAAAGACGTAGTAGAAATTATGGATGGTATTAGCCCTGAAACATCGATTAACATTAATGCATATCAGCTGTTAAAAGCAAAGTAAGTGATAGAAAAACGGCATTTATTACACGCTCAACGCCCCGCGACCTAAACATACCATTTGTTTAGGTCATGGGGCTTTTTAATGTCCGTGATTTATGTGGAAGGAACATCCATTTTTCCCCTAGCTGCTCTTGCAGTGTATAAGGAGAAAACAATGATGCCTTGCCCATTCAAAATCGAAAAATGCTTTAAATGAATGTCGCTATTAATGAAATGAAACTATCAAAAAAAGATTCTCGGCGCAACATTTGCCGAGAATCTTCCTGTATTAAATCGCTACCCAATGCCCGTCAGAAACCTCAACAAGCTTCGTATTCTCTACATCAAAACGATTGGACAATAACTGTTCTTCAGTCATAACTTCACGTTTTTTTTGTTTTTCGATTGCTGGGTCTGGAATTGGGATTGAATTTAACAGCATTTTTGTATAAGGATGCTGTGGATTCGCATATAATTCTTCGCTTTCTGCTAGCTCCACAATTTTACCACCATACATCACAGCTACACGGTCACTAATATGTTTAACCATCGATAAATCATGCGCAATAAATAAGTAGGTCAATCCAAGGCGTTGCTGCAAATCTTTAAGTAAATCGACAACTTGCTTCTGAATCGATACATCAAGTGCAGATAATGGCTCATCACATACGATAAATTGAGGCTCAACTGCCAGTGCACGTGCAATGCCAATTCGCTGACGCTGACCACCACTAAATTCGTGTGGGTAACGTAGAGCATGTTCTTTATTCAAGCCAACAAGTTCGAGCAATTCCTCTACACGTGCGCGGCGCTGTTCCTTTGATGTTGTTAGCTTGTGTAAATCTAACGCCTCGCCAATTATATCAAGCACCTTTTTACGTGGGTTTAATGACGAATAAGGGTCTTGGAAAATAATTTGCATATGACGACGCATGCATTTTAATTCTTTTTTCGTTAAGCGGCTTACAGGAACCCCTTTATATAACACTTCACCATCTGTTGGCTCATGTAATTGAAGAAGCGTACGACCCGTAGTTGATTTACCAGAACCGGATTCTCCAACGAGACCTAAAGTTTCACCTGGATAAATTTGAAACGATAAATCGTCAACCGCTTTTAAGACATTGCCTTTCGCTAGTTCGAAATGCTTTGAAATATGCTTTACTTCAACAAGCGGTACATTAATATCAAGCTCCGGTGCTAAATTCGGCATCACTTTTGGTTCTTTCTTTTCATGCAGTTTTGGTAGTGCGTTCAGTAAGCGTTTTGTATATTCATGTTGAGGATTTTCGAAAATGTCTTCCGTTGTCCCTTGCTCGACCACTTCGCCCTCCTTCATAACAATAACGCGGTCACACATACCTGCTACAACACCTAAATCATGGGTAATTAAAATGATTGATGTCCCAAGACGTTGCTGCATTTGCTTCATTAATGAAAGAATTTGCGCTTGAATCGTAACATCGAGTGCAGTTGTTGGTTCGTCAGCTATGAGTAGGGAAGGATTACAAGCAAGTGCCATGGCAATCATTACGCGCTGTCGCATACCACCACTAAATTCATGTGGATATTGATTATATCGTTCTTCACTATTTTTAATTCCGACTAATTTTAATAGCTCAATTGTTTTGGTATGTGCTTCTTTTTTCGACAATCCTTGGTGCTTAATCAAGCCTTCTGCAATCTGTTCACCGATACGGATCGTTGGGTTCGTTGAAGTCATCGGATCTTGGAAAATCATACTAATATCTTTTCCGCGAATCGCTTCCATTTGCTTTTCGCTTTGCTGTACGAGATTTTTTCCTTGAAATTCAATTGTACCTGATTTCAAATACGAAGGCGGGGAAGGTAATAATCGCATAATCGAACGCGCAGTTACACTTTTACCACTTCCTGATTCGCCTACAATGCCGACTGTTTCGCCAGCATTCACATGAAAGCTTACACCTTTTACAGCTTCAAATTCTGACTCATTCGTAATAAAAGAAACACGTAAGTCCTTTACGTTTAGCAGTTTTTCACTCATTTTTTACTCATCCTTTAAAAAATTTTGAATATTTGATATTGACGAAACGTTGTTACTAATACATACTGTACTAAACAGGTAGGAATTATGCAATATAAAGTTTTGAACTATTCCGTATCATGTACATAAGAATAGTAGAAAGGGGTTGCACAGGTGAAAGTAGGGCAGATCTTGCATGATAGCTTTGAAAAAAACGCTTCACATAAAAGCTATTTCGTTGCCTATATTTTATTAGGCTTCATCGTGCATATTGTCACATATCTTCTATATATAAGTGGCGGTATGAAAACGAAAAACAGTAACAAAACTGTGGAAATCGAAAAGCAACTAGTTGATGATGGCCATGTACTTAGATGGACAAATGAATATGAAATACAAGAGCGAGCGAAAGCCACATTTTTTAAGCAGACAATTGATGACAAAAAAATCAAGATGCAAGCACAGCAACTAACGCTGCAAAAATTAGAACGAGTGATAGCTAAAGAGCTTGCAGCACAGGGGATAGAGCAAAATACGTATAGTTATTATTTTGGGCAACTATTAAAAAAACCACAGTTTTTATTCATTAGTTTTATACCTGGAATATTCATGTATGTACTACTTTTTATTTCTAGTAATCCATTTATTCGATTTATCTTTGAAAGAATCCTTCAAAGTATTTTCGTAATTTTAGGGGTTGCGACACTTGTTTTTACGATTTTGTACATTTCGCCATTCGATCCTGCTCGTAACTTACTCGGAGCAGAGGCAACGGCAGAGCAAGTTGCCAACTTTAATCGATTATATGGCTTAGATCAACCGTATTTGGTACAGCTATGGCATTCATTGTCTGGATTATTTACGTTTGATTTAGGAACATCATTTGCTGGGAAAGAAGATGTAACGCAGAGTATTTTAAATAAATTCCCGGTAACGTTGGAAATCGCGCTATTCTCGTTATTAATGGCGGTAGCAATTGCGATACCAGTAGGGATTATTTCAGCGGTACGTCCCAATTCATTTGTAGACTATGTATTTATGTTGATTGCATTAATCGGTCTTTCGATTCCAAGCTTCTGGCAAGGGTTAATTTTCATTTTAACGTTCAGTTTAGAACTAAAATGGTTTCCAGCTACTTACAATCCAAACAACTGGATGTCGCTCGTTTTACCGATTGTCGTACTAGGAACTTCAATTACAGCTTCCATTGCACGTATGACACGTTCGAGTATGCTGGAAGTAATTCATGAAGATTATATTATTACTGCAAAGGCAAAAGGATTGTCAGGGCGTAAAGTCATAACCAAACATGCGATTCGCAATGCGATGATTCCGATTATTACGGTAATTGGTTTATTATTCGGTGGGATGCTAGGCGGAGCGTCTGTAACAGAAAAGGTATTTAATATTAGCGGTCTTGGTAGTTATATAGTAGATAAGCAATTCATTCCTGATATTCCTGCTATTTTAGGTGGGGTTGTTTACATTGCAATTACTATTTCAATCGTCAATATGCTTATAGATATTTTATACGCATTCTTTGATCCACGTATTCGTTCAAAAATGAAGAAGTCATAGGAGAGGGTAATAGGTGAAATTCATTTCTGATGTAAAACTGCTATTGAAAATCACACAAGAATATGTAAATGCACAGTTTACCATTGCTTTTTCGGCGATTTTTTCAATGTTGTTTTTACTTTATAGTTTTAATTTTAATGAACAAAATTGGCGACCAATTGTGTTAATATTTTTCGCCATATATGGAGTAACAACGCTTTATGTCGCCATTCTAGCATTATTGATAAAGAAGGATTTGGCTGCTCATAGTGAAATTTCGAAGCGAACTAGATTGTTAGGAATCCCACTAATTTTAACGATTCTCGTAGGTAATGTGTTTGCGGCAGGCTTTGGCTTTATGCTCGCAACGAAAAATAAAACAGTGGAATATACATTTATCGTTTATGCATTTAATACACAAATTTTTCTATTATTGATTTCAAGTTTAAATATTTTTAAACCGTATGTTGTTGATACGTTTTTAGTGGCGATGGGGGCGTTTATTGCGCTAGCGGTGGTGTTTTTAGTCGTAGCGATTTTAGTTGCACGCCAAGTGACACCAATAACTGCACCTAAATGGATGTTTTGGCTTGGGGTTGTGCTACTTATCCCAGTTATTACGGGAAATTTCTTCTCCCTACTGGCGGGCATTACATTAATTCGCAAGGCACGCAATGCGGATCCATCTGCCGTTGAAAAATGGCAAAAAATGTGGGATAAAATTTTGCGCAATACGATGGCATTATTCGGCTTATTTTTCATTGTCTTTATGTTTAGCTTATCCGTTATTAGCCGCTGGACTTTTGACTATGATTTTGCAGTGGAAAATAACTACAGTGCGCTATTATTAACGCCGACATTGGAATTTCCATTAGGTACAGATAACTTCGGGCGTGACTTGTTTTCAAGGATTGTGTTCGGGGCGCAAATTTCACTAATTGTTGGTTTTTGTGCCACAGTCATTCCCGCCTTAATTGGTGGCGCGCTTGGTGCAATTTCGGGGTATTATGGAAAAAATACGGACAATATCATTATGCGCGCATTGGATATTTTATATGCGATTCCTGGTATTTTATTAGCCATTGCGATTATTGCAGCATTTGGTGCGAATACAACGAACTTAATCATCGCATTAAGTGTCGGCGCAATCCCGACTTATGCAAGGACGATGCGTGCAAACGTCATGCAAATTTCCAACTATGAATTTGTAGAATCTGCTCGTGCTTTAGGTGCAAGTGACGGTGCGATCATATTCAAGCATATTGTTCCGAATGCACTTGCTCCAATGATTGTTAAAGCAACATTAACTATTGGTGGCGCTGTTATTTCTACAAGTAGTTTAAGTTTCCTTGGGCTTGGGATTGAACCTCATATTCCAGAGTGGGGCAATATTTTAAAAGTCGGTAGCACATACCTTGAGTCACAATCTTATTTAGCCATTTTCCCAGGGTTATGTATTATGCTACTTGTTTTATCATTTAACTTTTTCGGTGATGGCTTGCGTGATGCACTTGACCCGAAATCTAATTAACTTTTTGGAGGAATTTACTTATGAACAAGAAATTATTTACGTTAGCTTCAACTGCAACAGTTGCAGCGGTGGCATTAGCAGGTTGTGTAGAAACAAAATCGGATGTAAAAGAAAATGATGGCAATACAACGGAAACAGCAAGCGCAAAACCATCAATTGAATTACTAGGGATGGCTTCTTCAGAGCAAGATATGAACATTGTACGTGACCAATTAGTGAAGAATGGCTTTGATGTTAAATTAAACATTCAACCAGATTATGGCTCGTTCAAAGCTCAACAAGATGCCGGAAATTTTGATGTTTCGATATCAGGTTGGACTACAGTAACAGGTAACCCTGACTATGCAGTACGTGGTTTATTTAAAACAGGTGGCGACTATAGCAATACTTCAGATGAAACGGTTGATAAATTAATTGATGAAGCAAGTACATTAACAGGTGACGAAGCAAAAGAAAAGTATAAAGAGCTAGAACAAGCGTTAGTATTCGACAATGCTTATATCGCACCATTATATATATCTCAAAAATTCCAAGGGATATACAAAGCAGAAGTAAATCCAGATACAGTGCGTTTACCGAAATCACGCGCACAAGCTTGGGAAACAATCTCATTCAATGATGAAGGGAAAAATGATAGTGAGACGTTAAATTTACACCAAGCGTTAGCATCATTAACTTCACTTGACCCTGTAAAAGGAAACGACGGCTCGATAAACACATTAAATACAAATATGTATGTACGATTAGTAAATTTATCAGATACAGATGAAGTTGTTTCAGAGGGTTCATTATCATATGATCATGTAGCTGCTGAAAATAACGAAGAATACTATTTTGTATTACGAGATGACATCAACTTTGCAAAAGTAGAAGGTGAAAAAGCAGTAGATACGGGTGATTTAGTATCGGCAGAGGATGTCGTGTTTTCATTAAACCGTGCAAAGGATAAAGAATCGGTACCAGATCACCGAACTTATTCAATTCACGAAAACATTGATACAGTAGAAATCGTATCAGATATTACAGCATTAGAATCAGTGAAAACGGCTGACGGTAAATCTGTGTTAGAAGAGCTTTCTGATAAATTACCTGCAGCGATTTCAGAAATCGTAACAGATGAAAAAGCAGTAGATAACGCAGCTGGGAAATACCAAGTGGTAAAACTAACAACGCCAAAACCATTCCCACAAGTATTAAACTATTTAGCGCATCAATCTGGTGGTATTGTGTCAGAAGCAGCCGTAACAGCAGTCAATACGTTTGACGTAGCAAGCTATGATCCTAATAAGGATATCGCTTACGGTGACCAATCAACAGTGACAGAAGGCGCAACGTATGCCAATCATTTAGCAGCATCAGGTCCATACATTTTAGTAAAGAAAAATGACTATGAAGCAAAATTCGTAAAAAACCCTGCTTACCAAGTAGGTACTGAAAATGAACCGAAAATTAATAACATTTCAGTTCGCTTCATCCAAGACAACGACAGTGCACTTTCAGCATTACGTAACGGTGAAATCCACGTGTTACAATCAGTGCCAGAAACAAAAACAGATGTAGTAGAAGGGGATTCAAATTTACAATTGAAAACAGCGGACAGCAACGCAGTATCTTACTTATTATTTAACACAACTGGCCGTGAAACTTCAAAATCAGCTGATTTACGTAAAGCCGTTCTTTACTCAATCAACCAAGATGAATTCATCAGCTACTACCAAGGAAAGAAAAAACCAGCCGTATCAACAGTTTCTCCTTTAGTAGACACAGGTCTTAAATTAGAAGCAGATGCAGCAAAAGTAAAAGAATTCTTAAACGCATATAACGAATCTAAGTAATTTCTTAAAAGCCGAAGCCACGATTGATCGTGAGCTTCGGTTTTTTGGTGAGATAAAAGTTATATTTATCTTGGAAATTTGTAACCAACATCGTGTTGGCTCCCCGTATTGTAGCAGAACGCATTCTATGAAAATAAATCTCTCCCATCATATGGTGGAGAATCAAATATACATAAAATAAGGAAAATCAAACAACCAATGCTAATTTCATGTTACACTACTGTTACGATTGAAATTCTAGAAAGGTTGATTGACATGAATAACAAAAAATCAGCATTTTTACTATCAATAGCCGCAATTCCAGCTGCCGTGACATTTGTAAGTAATGATGTGTCTGCCAACAATACATATGACTGGACCCAAATTCAAGAAGTTATCAAATTAATCGATAAAATCGACCCGACAAGCACTACATATAATTACTATTTGACAGAAGCGTACAATGCATATTATCGCCTGTCAGAATATGAGCGCCAATATGTTTCGAATTCTTCTCGCTTATTTAATTATTATAATAATACAGACTCTAATGGTAATTATATACAAAATAGTTTAGATGTCTTTATTAAAAAAATGAATTCGATTTCGATTAGTAAATCTTCATTTTTACGTGATGTAAAAGAAGCGAATCGTTATTATGATGCCTTATCCGCAGCACAAAAGGCGGGGCTTTCACAATACTATGTGAAGCAGCTTACTACATATAATACAAATATTGCTAAAATGACAGAGGTGGAAAATAGCTTCAATGCGCTCGATGTAATGGATGCTAACTATGTGGACAATTATTTAGCTGCGTTACGCGACTACAATAGGCTCGATTATAGCTATCGTAAGCTAATCGAAACAGTAGTAAACAAAAAGATAGAGCAATACAATCAATACCATAGCGCAGATTATAATCGTTCCATTGCACAGCAGGTTATTACAGCTATATCCAAATTGACGACTTCATCAAATGGAGCGGATGTTGTGAAAGTTCGCGCCTTATATAACGGGCTAACAACCATCCAAAAAAGCTATATCTCGAACTATCGCGACCTGCAATATATCGAGGATGTACAAAAGAATATCGAAAATGGCTGGAATCCCGACTATGAAAATGAAGATGAAGAGGATATCCCAAAAGACGAGATTTCTGTCATTGAAAGTGGAACTACCTACACGGTTTATTTGCCAGTTGCAAAAATGAAAAAGCATTCCTCTACTACGATTAAAGTGTCTGATACAATCACGCTGTCGATTCCAAAGTCAGCCATTCCTGAATCAAATAAAAGTGCCGTAGTCGTGATAACAATTGACGATTATGAGGATTATGGATTAAATTTTAATGCAACAATGTACGATAAGGAACTTGAATTTTCAACGTATATCGATATTATTGTCAAAGGCTTGAGCGCAAGCGATACGATTTTAAAAGTGGCAGAAAACGGGGATACTGTGGCCGCGCCATTTAAACGTGCATCACAGCAACATACGATTAAAACAAAGACATCAAATGAATATGTCGTTGAAAATGTGGAGCCGCACTTTTATGATATCGCCAAAGAACCACTCCAATACGAAATTATGCAATTAGCAAAGCGTAAAATTGTATCGGGCTTAGAAGAAAATTATTACAAGCCTAAAGCAAACGTAACGATTGCACAATACGCAGTGATGATTAGCCGCGCGATGGATTTAACGACATCGGACCATGCTACATATAGCGACATTCGCGGGAAATGGTTTGAAGATGCCATTGAATCACTTATTGCAGCCAATATTTTAGACAGCAATTCAGGCAGCAATTTTTACCCAAATCAAATCGTGACACGAAAGCAAGCGGCACAAATGTCCATTCGAATGTTAGAGCATGCAGGAGTTGCCATTACTGAACCTAACTATTCAGCCGTGGCGTTCAAAGATTTTAAACAAATGACAGGAACTGAACGTTATTATGCGGCAGTTGCTAATGAATTAGGAATTTTCGGTGGGAAAGCAGATGGTCGCTTTGATCCAAACGGTCAATTAACACGCTCTCAAATGGCAAAAGTTTTATACCGTACACTACAAATTGCTAAAATGATGTAAAGAATGACAGAGATATCAGAATACAACATTTGACAAATGACTTGCGTCTAACCTAGCATTAGAAAACCTGCTAAGTGGGGGAACCAATTTGTTTTAGCAAAGTTATATTTACATCAAAAAACTTAAAACATGAGATAAACTAAAAAGATGTTCGGAAATTGGTACACACCATTTCTGAACATCTTTTTTATTTGCGTTGATTCGATAGGGTTGTTATTTAGCTAACACCCCAGCAATTTCAGAAATGACGACACGATTTGAAATAACAGGAGACTCACCGCTACCGCTAGCTTGACGGCTGTGTATCGCTTTGAAGTCATCCGAAATTCTCCAAGATTCAAATTGCTCCAATGTATCCCAGTAGCTCATAATATTCATTTCATCGTGATCTTCAGGTTGTGTACAAACATTTACTTCCACTTTGTTGAAGCCATCCCAATTTAATAATGATTTACTAGCTATAAATGCGGGTGCCATTTTGTGACCGAAGCCCTTTTTTACACAAATACGGTTTGTAACTGTGAACATATTTCCAGCTCTCCTTTATTATTTTTATTTGATAATGATAATCAGTTGATAATAAAACATAGATTAATTGAGAATACAATATCTTGTTTTAAAGGTTTGTTTATCGTTATTGATTACTGACAATCATTATCATTTAAATAAAATGAAATTTATTATTGATAATGAGAATCAATAAGCTATAAATTAGTATTAATTATATGAAAAAATGGAAGTGTTTATGCACGGCGATGCTGACAATGGCACTAGCAGCATTGGATTTACTTAATTATTGTTTTGAAAAGGTAATAAATATATCATATGCATTATAGGAATACGCACAAATGTTTGCTAAAATTAAGTAGTAAGGGGGCGTTTAAATGAATTCATTTATGGAACGAGCAATCGAGCTAGCAATTGCAAATGTTAAAGAAGGTGGCCAGCCTTTTGGCGCGGTGCTAGTGAAGGACGATCAAATTATTACAGAAGGTGTAAATGAGTTACATATCGTACATGACATTAGTGGGCATGCTGAGTTACTTGCAATTCGCCGTGCACAGCAACAATTAAACACGAATGATTTAACAGGCTTTACGATGTATGCAAGTGGTGAACCGTGCCCAATGTGCTTAGCCGCGATGTATTTTGCAAATGTGAAAGATATTTACTTCGCAGAATCAGTAGAGCAAGCAGCGAAAGTCGGTCTTAGTAAATCTAAATTTATTTATAACGAATTAAAACAAGATAAACATGACCGTTCAATGATGATAAAGCAGCTACCAATTGAAGAAAAATCAATCAGCCCGATGCAAATCTGGAAAGATAATCAATAATACACGACTACTATGCATTTTTGATGTATAGTAGTTTTTTTTGTGGGTAGAAATGTATAAATCTTCGAATACAGTCCACATCAGAAAAGCGAATTGACATGATTAGCCGTGAAATATATTCTTCTAAACTAGTGTTATACGAAGCGGATCAGACCCTTTTAACAAAATTTAAAAATTATTTAAACTTTTTCCTCTACCTTAACCGTCTATTAAGTGTAGATAAAAGAAAAGAAAGGGTCCTACAAGATGAATTCACACATAGAACAGCTATTTATTAACTATGTACGGGACAACAAAAACCAGCTTTACATACTGGCATATAGCTATGTAAAAAATGAGCAAGATGCACTCGATGTCGTTCAAGATAGTATTCAAAAAGGTTGGACGGCGTTAGATACTCTTGAAAATCAACACCAAATAAAAAGCTGGTTATATAAAATTGTTGTGCGTACAGCCATAGATTTTTTACGTAAAATGAAACGCATTCAAGTTACAGAAGACGATACTTTGAATTACTTAAGTGAACAACAGCAAGATGCCTATCGTAATGTTGATTTGGAAAGTGCACTGGAAAATTTACCTTTTTCATTGAAGCAAATAATTATTCTCCGATTTTTTGAAGACTTAAAGCTAGAAGATGTAGCTAATATTTTAGATATTCCATTGAGTACAGCGAAATCTAGACTTTATAAAGCGTTAAAGCTTTTAAAAATTGATATGGAAGATGAGGAGAAAATACATCATGGATAAAAAACTAAGGGATTTAAAAAAGCAGTATCAAAATATTTCAATACCTAAAGAGTTAGATGATGTTGTTGAGCAAGCATTGCAACGCAAAAAGAAAAAACAATGGAAACCACAATGGTTCTTCACATTAGCAGCAGCGTCTGTTTTGCTCTTTACAATTTCAATAAATACCAACTCAGTTTTTGCTAAAAATATGGCGAACATCCCGATCATCAATTCAATTGTAGAAGTACTCACATTTTCAAAAATAGAAGATCATCAAGGCAATCATGAAGCATCGATTGAAATCCCAAAAATTACAGGGGATTCAGAGGAAATTGCCGCGCTCAATGCCCAGTATGCTGCAGAGGGTAGAGAAATTTATGAGCAATACTTGGAATTTTCTGCGGAAATGGATAAGGACGGCCATTTTGGTGTAGAAAGCGGATATCAAGTGTTAACAGATAATGAACAAATCTTGTCCTTTGCACGCTATGTTGTAGAAATGGTAGGTTCATCATCAACTATAATGCGCTATACAACGATTGATAAAGCACAGCAAATTGCGATTACATTGCAAGGTCTATTTAGAGATGAACGCTATGTTGAGACAATTAGCAGCTACATTGTAGAGCAAATGAAGCTAGAGATGGAACAATCGAAAGGTGAGAAAGTTTACTGGGTAGCGACAGGGAAAGAAGATGATGCACTCTTTGAAAATTTCGAAAAGATTCAAAAAGAGCAAAACTTCTATATTACAAATGATGGCAAGCTTGTCATCTCTTTTGATAAATATGAAGTTGCGCCAGGCTATATGGGCATTGTAGACTTTGAAATCCCAACCGAACTTATTCAGCCTTTACTCGTAAGCAATACGTATATTAAATAATTGCTTGAAAATTACAGCAAAATATAGCTTTGGATTTGGGAAATAGTTAAACGGTCACTAATTTTAAGCACACGAAAAAGTACAATTTTTATGCAAAGAGAAATTGTACTTTTTTTAGAACGACGTTTAAATAAAGATACTCTTTGTTATACTCAACACTTGGAGATGAGCTAATAAATGTATAAATAACCCAATAATTTAACAAGGAATACAATATTTTCTAATTTATTTATGTTATAATTGTTTTTGTTCTATGCATATTTATATATTTGTAAGGGGATGAACTCATGAATAAATTAACAAAAACAGCTTTTGCAACAACAATAGGGGCATCGTTACTATTAACGTCCGTAGTGCCGTTAGTAAAAGCAGAACAATTAATGCCGAGCATTAGCGATTGGGCAATTGAAACGTTAAATGAAGGGGAAAAATACGGGATTTTCCCACTTGAATGGTATTATGAAGATTTTCAAACTGCCATTTCTCAAGAGCGATTAAATACATTATTACAATTAACAGAAGAGAAAATAGCCTCTCTTGAATTAGAAAAAAATGCGCAATTCAAACCAGCTGTAGTAAAAGGTAATAATACGCGTGGTGATATTGTTAATCGTTTATATAATATTGCTGCTCAGTATAATATTGGTTCAGGGAAAGACCCAGTTACAGATTTGCAGCAACGTAATGTATTGCGTGGATCTGGAACAGGGCTGATGCTTGAAGAGAAGGCAACAACACAGCAGGCTGTCATTTTTGCCATTCGTTTAATTCAGAATGTTTATGAGCAAGCAAACGCTGGAGCCAAGGGAGTTGCTTGGGTAGTAGCGGACGAAGATACGACAGTTTATTTATTAGGCTCGATTCATCTAGGCGTGCCAGATATGTATCCAATGCATAAAAAGCTAACAAATGCCTTTAATGAATCACAAGGTTTATTTGTAGAAGCGAATATCGTAGATCCAGAAGGTATGGAATACTATATGGAAAAAGCGATATATGAAGAAGGCAAATCTATAAAAGACGATATTAGTGAAGAAGCGTATGCCAAGCTACAAGAAGTTGCTGAGCTGCTAGAGATGCCAATCGAAGAACTGGAAACAATGAAGCCATGGTTAATTACTAATAATTTTTCAACATTAGCGATGGATGGAGCATTTGGTTTATCGGTTGAGGAAATGGCAATGCATGGAATCGATATGCAGTTTTTACTAAAGGCTTATTTACAGCAAAAGCCGATTTATGAGCTAGAGGGTGTCAATGCACAGGTTGATATGTTTGATGGATTATCAAAAGAAGCACAAGAAGAATCTCTAGTTGGTGTGCTTGATAGCATTTTAGAGCCAGTAGAACAAACGGATGAAGACATTGCATTACTGTCAGAATGGTTTATGAACTGGAAAGTTGGAGATGTTGATAAATTCGCGAAGAGCTTAACTGAAGTCGAAGGCGATGAATCAGAATATAATAAAATGCTATTCGGTAAACGTGACGAAAACATGGCGAATTCGATTGTGGAAGTCCTTAAAAATGAACCAGGTAAATTCTTTGTCGTTGTTGGGGCAGGACATTTCTTAGTCGATAAAAATATTCGCTACCATTTAGAGCAAGCTGGATATAGTGTAACACCATTTTACGAATAACATTTCTCCATTGTAACAAGCTCCAAAGCATGATATTAACTATGCTTTGGAGCTTTTGTGATTTAAATAAGTTTATATGGGTTCAATATATTTTTTGGGTCAAGTGCATGCTTGATTGCTTTCATTGCTGCAAGTGCATTGCCATGCTCTTGTTGCTGATATTCCATTTTTCCAACACCAACTCCATGTTCGCCAGTACAAGTACCCCCGATAGACAAAGCATATTCTACAATTTTTTTATTGTATTGCTTCGCTCGTGTAACCTCATCTGCATGATTCAAATCAATCATTATTAACGCATGGAAGTTGCCATCGCCTACATGGCCAGTCAGCCCTCCAATTAAACCGCTCACTTCTAACTCTTTGCGCGCAAACTCAATCGCATTTGCTAATTCGTTAATTGGCACACAAACATCGGTAGACATAAGCTTTTTACCGGGATTGGCATGAATAAATGCGTACGCTAAATTATGGCGTGCATTCCATAATTGATTACGGGCGGCGGTGTCCGATTCAAATTGTATATGGGAACAACCAAAATCTTGTAAAATTTCCGTAGCAAATTCTATATCCTGTTGTAAACCAGCTTCATTGCCGTGAAATTCTAAAAATAATGTAGGCTGTTCTGGATAATCTGTTTCACTATATTGATTTACCATACGGATTGATGCAGGGTCTACCAACTCAACACGACCAATTGGAATCCCTGCATGTTTTATTGCAGTAACAGCTTGCACCGCAATATTGGTTGAAGAAAATACTGCACGGCCAGCCACTTCATGTTCTGGAATACCATATACACGCAAGGTAAGCTCTGTAATACAGCCTAATATTCCTTCTGATCCAACAAACAAGCCATTCAAATGCAAACCTGACGAAGATTTAGCAGCCGAATTACCTGTATGAATAATGTCGCCATTCGCCAAAACAACCTCTAAATCACGCACTTGATCGCGCATAACCCCATAACGTACCGCCGTCGTACCACTAGCATTTGTAGCAGCCATTCCACCTAATGAAGCATCTGCGCCAGGGTCAACTGAGAAAAATAAGCCATGCTTTTTAAGCGCTTGATTTAGTTGAGAGCGAGTGACACCAGGTTGTACTTTTACGAGTAAATTTTCAGGTTCAATGGCTAAAATCGCATTCATTTCATTAAAATCAATAGAAATACCACCATTGTATGGAATGATATGACCTTCCAAACTCGAACCGCGTCCAAATGGAATGACGGGAACTTCATACGTATTTGCTATTTTTAAAATGTCACTAACCTCTTGTGTTGAGCGAGGAAAAACAACTAAATCTGGTAATGCGGGTACGTGATAGGATTCGTCTTGTCCATGTTGAGCACGAATAATGTCATTATCAGAAACTTGTTCAGGCGTTAAGAAAGCAAGTAACTCAACTTTTATTTGTTCATAATGCATAACATTGCCCCCAATAATCGTAATGTACGTCAACAATAACGAAATTTCTTGAAATTGTAAATGTGTTTCTGAATTTTCTTGATATTAAGGATTGTATATTTATTGAAATAATAATAAAATTTTCAACCATCATACATTTCGCCTCGTTATACTAAATAGAAGGGAGTGAAAACCGTGAATGAACAGCAGCTCGACTTACTAATGAAACAACATAGTGCGCAACTTCTGCGCATTGCCTATTATTACACGAAAAATTTACATACAGCTGAAGACATTGTGCAGGATGTGTTTATAAAGTTTTATCATTTGAGGCAGCCCATAGATCCGACAATAACCGAACGATATTTAATAAAAATGACAGTCAATAAAGCGAAGGACTATTTAAAAAGCTGGCATTATCAGCGACTCGTTTTTCAAGAAAAATGGCTGTCTTTAAAAACTTCTCAACAGGATGCACTCATCGTGCGTGATGAGGAACAGCTAATAAGTGATGCGGTACTAAACTTACCAATGAAAGAGCGAGAAATTGTTGCGTATTACTATCTAGAAGGGTTGACGTTAAAGGCAATTTCGGAGCTTCTTCAAATTAATGAAAATACATTAAAATCACGGCTAGTAAAAGCAAGAAAGCTATTAAGAGTGCAATTACAAGAAGTGGAATGGGAGGTGTTAAAGGATGACACGTTATAAATTAAAACAAGTAAAGCAAACTGATGAAATCGAACAGCGTATACGACAAAAGGTGCAGCAGCAAATTAGCCAACCAAAGCGACAACGCAATTTTCTTATTCCGATATTAACGATCGTCGTAAGTACAGCCCTTATCTTTTTACTCATTCAGCTATTAACACCGATTGACACACGACACAATACAGCAAGCAAGCCAACCTTAATGAATATTTTTCACGAAATAGAAGGAGATGGCGTCACCTATAATCAAAATTATATGGCTTTCGATATGCAGCATATAAGAACACTTAAATATTATAAAGAAGTTCCATATACCGAATTTTTACAAAAGACCAACGTGAGTACAATTGATATTCCTACACCATTTCAAGTAAAGGATGGCAACGTAATTGCAGTCAATGATGGGTATTTTACCGAACTTCAATTCCATTTTCCACACGAAGAAGAGTTTATCAATATTTCGATGTCAAGAACATACTTTGAACCAATCGATTATGACACGCTTGCTGCAACACCAGCAGATGCTTACGGAACACCGATTGAGCTAGAGCGCTTAAATCCTTCGACAACACTAGTAAAAAAATTTTTAGAGGGTAATGGGGGATTAGTGTACACGTATTATTCTTATGATGAAGAGAATAATAGCGTTCATTTGACAGCGACGACTGCTAATGAATTTTATACGATTGCAGATGGCTATATTTATTACATCGGATTTAGTGAAAATAGCTCGTTATCAAAAACACAAATGACGGAATTCGTGAAAACTTTTATTGAACACAATGAATTTAAAACGCTAGAATTCGAACAAGCAACATATGAAGCTTCATGGCTTACTCGTGGTGGAAAAACAATGCTCATTTGTTTAGTAATCGCGATTGTCAGTTTAGTGGGTGTGCCGCTACTCATACAGAAACGTTCGCAAAAGGTACAAAAAATGGTATGGTCACTCGTATGGATTGTCATTCAAACGCCAATTTTGACATGGCTTATTGGTTTTTCCGTAGGCACGTTGTATCGTGACGGTTTTGCCGCTATTGGTATGATGTTGATCACATTCCCATCATTACTGATTCTCGGGATACTAATCATCATTTTTGCAAACAAAAACCGAATAACATGGCTGGTCATCCTGCATGTTCTTACATTTGTCTTTGCTTTTAGTACGTCGATATGGAACGAAATCGGTCATAATACAGAAAATGATGCAGCAATGTATGATTTCCCTGTACCGAACTCAACCGAACTCGACTCGACAAAAACCATCAGTCATGAATAGAGTTGAGATCAGGTAAGTTGCATTTCTCACCCGTATTAAAAAACGTAACCGCGCTCCTCGTAAATGAGAAGCGCGGTTTTTTCAGCTTTGTAGCATGGCCATAATCGGCTTACCGATCACCATAAACACAATATAAATCCCAAGCGCACTTAGTACGGCTTGACCTGGCTTCCAAATGCTTGAGAAATAAAATACTAGGCTTGTAAACAGCACCATACCAATCGCACCGAAAATCGCATTTTGCTGCACAAGCTGAAATGTTTCCGCCGTCATGCTTTTCATTTGCAGGCGCATATTAAGCAGCGTTAAAATCGGCAACAGTGTAATAACACCCGATAAAAAATGCAAGTTCGAACGACTTAACCATGAAGCAAGCAGCATCACGGTGCCGCCAATAATAAATTGAATAATGTAAAACACTCAATAACTCCCTCAATTCCACTAAAATACAATTACTATATCGTAGTGAGAATGTTTGCACAATAGTATTTACTACGGAATAGCAACAAAGCCAACATGAAAGAAATAACCAAACAATTTTTAGCAAAATTTTGCTCGCTCATATTAAAAAAGTCCATTTAACGACCGGCTATTAACAAGCACGAATTATTGAAGACTTAAATGTGTCGATACCTGAAGGCAAGGTGACGACGATTATTGGTCCGAATGGTTGTGGAAAATCAACATTATTAAAAACGCTTGGTCGTATTTTAAAAAAAGAGCGTGGAGATATTTTTCTTCAATAAGAAAATATGAATTCAATGTCTACAAAAGAAATCGCAAAAAAATTAGCACTCCTTGCACAATCACCTTCTGCACCTGGGCAATTAAAGGTGCATGAATTGATTGCTTATGGCCGTTATCCGCTCCGTAAAAATGTCGATCGCCTAACAAAAGAAGACGTTGAAAAAATCAACTGGGCGATGGAAGTTACACAAACAATCGAATTTCGTGAACGTGAAATCGCAGCATTATCAGGGGGGCAGCGTCAGCGTGTGTGGCTTACAACACCCGCTTGTATTTACAAAATATGTAGCACTAAGCCCATCGATTTGGTGGAACGATCACGAATCACTAGGCATTTTACAAAGTACCGATTTACAAAATCCAGCACCACTTTATATTACAGTTGGTGGTGAGGAAGGCGATATTGTTGACGATGCACAAAAATTCCATGAAATTGCCCACACAAAAGGCATTCAAAGTGAGTTTTATGTCGCAGAATGTGAAAATCATGCGTCGATTATACCGACAACAATGAGCCGTGTATTACGATTTATAAAGGCATAATGATGTAGGAAAAAGGCTTTTGCTTCGGTAAAAGCCTTTTTGAAGATTCGAAATAGTGGAATGTATTTCTGGAGAGAAAGTAATACGAAGCAAGGTTTATACCAAACAGAGCATCTAAAAGAAGCAATAGACCAAGAGAAACGTAATTCTACAAAATATTGCGAAATTCTCGTAATAAAATGTAAAGAGCCAAATGACACCACTCGCGCTAGTATGTTGCGAGTTT
This sequence comes from Solibacillus palustris, assembly GCF_022549215.1. GTDB lineage: Bacteria > Bacillota > Bacilli > Bacillales_A > Planococcaceae > Solibacillus > Solibacillus daqui. The sequence continues at coordinate 88,773 of NZ_JAKZFC010000004.1, forward strand.
TTTTTACTAAAGAAAAACTTCCAAAATTTCAGAGTTAATACTGTTGTAAATGTAAAAAATAGTGTACGATATTTACGTTACAAATAATGCAAGCAGGTGAATCATGAAAAAATTACAATTAAGCTTATTGTTATTAAGCACAACAATTTTATTAGCAGGTTGTCAAAGCGTTGAAAATAAGGAAGGCTTCTTCTATGGAACGTTTGTTAAGCCGATGAACTGGGCACTCGATACATTAGGAAATGCCTTTGATGGTAGCTACGGTTTAACAATTATCGCCATTACATTAATTGTTCGTTTAATCTTACTACCATTTATGTTGAAAACTTATAAGAGTCAATCCGAAATGAAAGTAAAAATGGACAGAGTTCGTCCGCAAATGACTGACATTCAGACGCGATTGAAAGAAGCAAAAACGCAAGAAGAAAAAATGAGCGTTCAACAAGAAATGATGGCCTTATACAAAGAGCATAATTTAAACCCATTAAATGTAGGGTGCTTACCGACGCTTATCCAAATGCCAATCGTAATGGGACTTTATTTTGCAATTTTGAATTCGACTGAAATTAAAACGCACTCGTTCTTATGGTTTGACCTTGGTTCTCCTGATTTAATCATGACGGCAATTGCAGGTATTGTCTACTTCATCCAAGCAAGAGTATCATTACAGACCGTTCCAGAAGCGCAAAAGGCACAAATGAAATTAATGATCTATATTTCGCCAATTATGATTGTGTTTATTTCATTATCATCTATGGCTGCACTTCCATTGTATTGGGCAGTGGGAGGAGCATTTTTAATTATCCAAACGTATATAGGAAGAAAGCTATATCCACCAGCACCTGTTGCAGAAAAAAATGAATAAACGTTTAAGACTACTGGCTAAACTGTCGGTAGTCTTTTTATTTTGTGGAAATGAAAGGATAAGTTTTTCAATAAAATCTACATTAGAAAAGATGTAAAAACGCGGAAAAGCAGCAATAATTGTGCTTTGAAATGACTTTATAAAAGTTAGTTACTTTTTGTAACTTATTTGTTGACACATACTTTGCGACGTGATATATTTATCTCGAATTTAAAATAATTAAATTCAAGGTAAAATATTTAAATGAGGTGACTTAAGTCATGAGCTTTTTCAATAAATTATTTGGTAAACACAAAGAGGAGGATTTACAAATGACACAAACATTAAACATCGGGATTATTATCGGTTCAACTCGTGAAGGACGCGTATCTCCACAAGTAGCTGCATGGGTAAAAGAAGTAGCTGACAAACGAGGCGATGCAAATTATACAATTATCGACATCGCGGATTACAACTTACCATTTCTAGGAACGGCTGATGCACCAGGCGCAGCAGATTGGTCTAAAGCGGTTGGCGAACAAGATGGATTCGTATTTATCGTACAAGAATATAATCACTCAATTACAGGGGCACTTAAAAACGCATTAGATTACTTACGTGTGGAATGGAACAATAAAGCAGCTGGTATCGTTTCGTACGGTTCAGTTGGTGGAGCACGTGCAGCCGAGCATTTACGCGGTATTTTAGGGGAATTATTGGTAGCAGATGTACGCGTACATCCAGCATTATCATTATTTACAGATTTTGAAAATGGTACAAAATTCACTCCGAAAGATGTACAAAAGGATTCTGTAAACCAAATGTTAGATCAAGTAATTCCATGGTCAACAGCGTTAAAAACGATTCGATAATATGGTAGAATAGTGAATGGAATGTCCGAAAGGATTTTTCGTGACAACCCATTCCTATTTTTCATACATAATATATAAAGTGAGGGGTTAAGATGGATTTCGAACATTTAGCAACAGCGCGTCATTCAGCAGTTAATTTTGAAAAAGACTTTAAAATGACAGAAGCAGATTTTGAAAAAATTTTCAACTTAACAAAAACCGCGCCGAGTGCATACAATTTACAATTTACAAACTATTTAGTTGTTATGGACGATGATAAAAAAGAACGTGTACGTGCATTAAACTACGAACAATATAAAATTCATTCTGCAAGTGCTGCGGTTATTGTAATGGGGAATCGACAAGGCATTGAGATGGAAAATGCAGAAAAAATTTATGGTCCAATGAAAATGCTAAAAATGATGGATGAACATACATACGACATGACAATGGATCTAATTCGTGGTTATTCAGAAGGCTTAAAAACAAATAATACATTAGTAAGAGAGGAGATTATCCGTAACTCCGGTCTTCATGCGATGCTGTTCATGCTTGCTGCAAAACATTATGGCTTTGATACTTGTCCTATGCATATTCATAATGTGGCAGATTTGAAAAAGGAGTTTAATATTCCAGATCACCTTGAGCCAATAATGCTAATTACGATTGGTAAAAGCGTAGACAAAATTCGTCCACGTGGTTACCGTAAGCCTGTTGGAGAATTTGTACAATTTAATAGTTTTTGATTTTAGAAACTAACTGTGATGAACTGCTGCAGTTAGTTTTTTTCTGCTGTTGGGTGGGGCGGAACATTAGAGCAGCCTGAATACGAGCATATCGAATATAATGAGTTTTTTTAGTGGATAAGAAATAGTCACTTTCATCTATCGGGCGTTGCTAGCAACCCTCTGTAGAAGTGCGATGATACCGTTTTTATATGTACCCCAAAAAATAAAGGAGCGTTCTAATATACAGAATGCCCTTAATTTTTTATTAAACCGTATGTTGAAAGTTGTTTTTTAGCAATAAGACAAAGTTAAATAATATCACTGCCGCACTTAATAAAAAGATTGGAGCAACTGGCAAGATGTCTGCCCAGATCCCGCCGATAAATAAACCTACTGGTAATGCGAGCTTCATTATCATCGAAGTGGTACCCGCAACACGGCCGAGTAAATGATTTGGTGTCGTTTCTTGTCGGATTGCTAAATACACAATATTGGTCATGGTGGAAGTTGCAGTTCGAATGGCCAATAAAAAGCCCATCAATAGCCAATGCCCACTGAAAAACATGAGTGTTAAAGCAGTTGCATCTGCTAACATACTAAACGTATAAATTTGTCCACGTGTAAAGCGTATACGCAATGGATGGATTAATTTAGCTCCGATAATCCCTCCGAATGCAGATACAGTAAACATAAAGCCTAACTGTTCTTTCGTAAAATGCAGCTGATCTAACACATAAAATGTGAGGACGCCAATAACTAGGCTTGATGCAAAATTTGAGAAAAAGATCGTCCATGTTTGTAATAATAACGATGGATTCCCTACCAAAGCATGTATACCTTCTCTCATCTCAGCGATAATTGAGCTTTTATTATTGCGTTTTGGTGTCGGTACGGAATCAACAAATAGTGCAATAACCGTTATACAAAGCTGGCAAAAAACAAAGAGCCATAAAAACAATTCATTTGAAAGCCATAAGAGCAGCATCCCAAGTAGGCCAGGTCCGATAATAGTAATCATTGTACTTAACAGTGAAAACTTAGCCTGCATGTCTGTCATAAGTGCCTTATCAAACAATTGTGGCATAATCGCGTTTAACGCACTTCCCACTGTATAGCCAATTGTCGATAATAAAAACCCAAGAACATACACATGCCACAGCACAAAATCTGTCGCAGTTAATATGTATACAAACGTTAAGGAAATAACTAATCGAATTATATTGCCGTATACTAAAACGAATTTTCGATTGATTCGATCTACAAAAACCCCAATCAGCATTCCGAGTAAAATATTTGGCAAGAAATCCATCATCCGCATTGTGCTCATCGCGAGTGCAGATTTTGTTAAGTCATACAAAATAATCGGTAAAATAAATGAAAAAATGGTCATTGAAATATTGACGAAAAAATGCATGGTATAAATTTTTCGAAAAGTATGATTTTTATATATATTCATATCCCTCACTCCTTAAAATCAGTGTAAACTAATAAAAGGAGAACAAAAAGTGAATAGTAATTTTGATTACTTCACCTTTTAGGAGGTAGCTATGAATTATGAACTAGCATTATTCAAACATTTCGAGCCGCATCAACGGACAGAAACGTCAATTGAGTTAATTGCATCCATTTGGCATTGTTCGACACGACATGCGAAAACACAATTGCATCGTTTACATGATGAGCAACTGATTCAGTGGGAACCGTTTAAAGGGCGCGGAAAAAAACCGTTTTTAACAATTACTGCAGAAGAAATTGACATACTGCTTTATGCAATGAAAACATTTTGGAAGAAAAATAAATATGAAGAAGCCATTCAACTAGCAAAGGACATGGAAAAACTCAATCATTCAACAATTCAACAATGGCTGAATGATCAATTTGGCTTGCAAAATGAAAATAACAACCACGTCTTTCGTCAAACCATGTATTATGTGGAACTTTGTTTAGATCCATTAAAGGCCTTGTCTCGCCATGATATGCATGTGTTAGAGCAAATTCATGAAACGTTATTTAAAATAGACGATTGTGGCATTGCACAACCGAATTTATTATTTCATTACGCTACGAAGGACTCTCGTACTTGGCATTATATCTTAAAAAAAGGTGTACAATTTCATCACTTGCAAGAATTGACTGCTCAAGATGTTGTAGCAACACTTATAGCCTCTGCCCATTACTTTTCTCATTTATTTGAAATGGTATCAATAAAAGCAAGGGGACGTTACGAATTTTATTTAGAATTGAAAAAGCCCTGTGCACTCTTACCGTATTTTTTAGCGAGCACACGTCTCGTTATTTTACCAACGGATCGGTCGCCACAAATTGGCTGTGGGGCATTTAAGTTAAAGGCGAGTAGTGATAAGGGGTTAACACTGCAAGCATTTGATAATTATTTTAATGAACGTCCTTGGATTGACAAAGTGGATATTGTATACAATGAGGCGTTTCAAAGTGATTCGATTCGTTATGATCCTTTCGACAAATCCATTCCGAGTCGAAAAATTGTATATAAAGAACCGGGAGCTTGTTACATGTGTCTCAATAGCCGCTATGGCCCATTAGTAGATAAAGAGTTGCGTGCATCTATTTGGCATAGGATAAAGGCGTCAGAGTATATACTGCTTGAAGAAAACGAATGCGTGGCACATGGTTGGCAGTTAGATGCAACACCAATTAATTTAGTAGAATCTAATAAAAAGCTGTCATTTGCAGGACAATTAAAGATTGGTTACCAACAAATTCGTGAAGGGGTTAACCATAAAGAAAAGGCCGAAGTTTTGCAAAAGCAACTAGCAAATATGGGGATCGCTTCAACCTTACAATGCATTAATTTTAAGGAAACACAGGAAGATTTAAATCAACGAATTGATATTTTTATCGGTGGAATTGCGATAGGGAAAAATGTCCCTTTATCACTCGTACAAATGTATTTAGCCGAACCTAAACCTATGATGCAATTTGCGACGATTGAAGAAGAGGAACAAATTACAAAACGATTGCAAACAGTCTTAGAAACGAATGCAGACCTTACATCTTTCGAAGGGATGGAGCATCGTTTACAGCAAAATTATTCGTTGAAATTTTTAACGCATCGTCATCATATTTACTACGTTAGAGAAGATACACCCTACAAACACGTTCAGTTTGATAAAAATGGTCGTATTGATTATCGAAATATGTATTATTCAATGGATACTTAAATCGCAAATTAATTTGCCAATGTGACGGATTTGTAACCTTTTAATTAGGGCCTCATAACGAGTATTTTTCAATACAAAATTTGGAGGCAAGTGCATGTAATATTGTATACAGCGTACTAATTTTTTCATCAACGCCGCCTCGCGATAGCGCAAGCGGCAGCATTTTGCGCTCTTAAAAATATAGAAATGCAACATTTTAGTTTGGTGGGCCTTGCATGCGGCATTAAAGACAGTAGTATGGACACGTACCACGTGGCCATAATGCAGTCATGCCGTAGCCCGCCAAAAATAAGTTACACTGCACTTAATCCATTTTTTGTTAGTGAATTTACTCAAAGTTAGTTAAATAACTGCGATTTCTAGATTTAATTACAAGTAAAAAGTCGATTCATACTAAAAAATTTAGTGTGAATCGACTTTCAGTGCCTAAAAGCGTGCTAGATGGACTTTTCTAACTGTGAGTTCATATGTTGCGCTTCAAAGTGCTGTAAATAATCTGTAAACAATGCGTAATCGGCGTTAACAATCTGCTTATAGCGCATTGCTTGTAGAATAATTGCCTCGATAAAAATTTCCTCATTTCCGCGCAATTGTTTTAAAATTTCATCCTCGCTGTGATACGTAAAGACAGGTGAATAATCCAAATCAGCACGTGCGTGAATTTTAGCTGCGATTTTCCCCATAATTTCAGTTGTCGTGTAGTAATCCTCTAATGTGCGGTAGTTTTTTGGCTTCACTTTCCGTTTGTACGGGGAACGCTCCCGAATATAATATTCCTTGTCGTTCATTGTCACATATGCTAAATGTGGGTCCTGTAAATGGTGCATGGCCTTTTGTGTCCCGACGACACGTGCCCCCTGATGCACATAATGGTTCCAAAATGGCTTATTGTAAGGCAGGAAATAGGCAGGTATCGCTGAACGTACTTCTTTCATTTCTAGCACTAAATCCTTACCACCAAGTGCATCTTGATGGCTATTTACAAGTAAATAATAGCGTTCCAATCCGATTGATGCCGTACCGGAGCCATATTTAATGGCAATATCTTTTACATGATAGTTTGGGACAAGTGCTACAATTTTCGCAAAAAGTGCATTGTCAATTGGTTGAATTTCGTCATTCCAAATAAACACACGTTCTCCATTTGCGTTTATTTCTGTAATGTCATCTATTAGTGCTTCACGTTGGCGTTTTTCTAATTTTTTTAACACACGCTTAATTGGGCCTTTTGTTTTCTGTTGCGTAAATACAAAACTAAGTGCGTCATCCTTTTTACTTTGGAATCGCTTTAATTGCTTTATGTAGGCTTGTAAAAAGCGCTCAATTGCTTGCTGTTGCGTGGATTCATCAAGCTGCTGCTCCTCTAAATAAAGTCCGATACTAATGCTCATACGAAGTACATCGTATAAAAACGATCCAACATAGCCTTCGTCAAAATCATTGACATCAAAAACAATGTCGCCATTTTCATTTTGGAAGGCACCAAAGTTGTCCATATGCATATCGCCCATAATCCATGTCGGACGATCCTCAGGCGTATGGAACGGAGAAGGTGAATTTGTCGTGTCGTAATAAAAAAGGTAAGCACTGCCACGGAAATAACGAAACGGGCTATCCGCCATTTTTTTATATTTTTCGATGCGCTGTTCAGGCGTTAAGTGCAATTTGTGATGGTCAAATTGTTCAAAAATTGTTTGTATCTGTTCTTTACGCAATAAAATTCGTGTGTTTTGTACACTATCGAATAGTTGTTGTGTCATTATTAAAAACCCCCAATTAAGATTGTAACGATTGTATATGCTATTCATTTTACCTTATTTTGGTGAACAGCATCAATATAACTAGGGATCTGAGAAATTGAAAAGTAAGAAAATAGAATCCTGTAGTTGAAAAATTACAATAAAGATGTAAAATTACACTAAAAGGGAGGGGTTTGTCTGTGGAGAAACAACAATTTATTGCACTCATATCACAAAAAATTAAACTCGTGCGTACAGAGCAGGATTATTCGCAAGACAAAATGGCGGAACTACTTGGTATTTCGAAAAAAACGCTCGTTCAAATTGAAAAGGGGCGCAGTGAAGCAGGCTGGACAACGGTAGTCGCATTTTGTGCAATTTTTAATCGGAGTGAGCTCTTACAAACGATTCTTGGCGATGAACCATTGTATTTTGTTCAGTTGTTAACGAATAAAAATGAGATTGTACCAAAGGATAAAACACTTGGTGGGAAAGTATGGTGGAAGGAAATTGAGGTGCGAGGTGAATTTCGTTTGCAGCAAAATATAATTAGTAGCCATTACCGAATTTTAGATGGCGAGCATTTTCGTATGTATAGTTCGTTTGATTTGCAAGATGCAAAAAAAAGACTGCAAGAGCTTTGGCAAGTAGTATAAAAGACATTATTTTAGGAAATCTGATTTCATATTTCAGTTCCATTTATTTTGTTTATTCAATGCAAGCTTTGGAAGGGTGGGACGGTTATTTTAAACCTTTAACAGCGATGCAGCTACTCTTATTCGTCAGTCTGCTTAATATAGTGCCACAATATTTTATTGTGAAACGAATAAATGGGAAAATGGGGAGGCTAGATAATGAATAAACGGTTATTCTTCTTTTGGATGGTTATTGTATTTAGCTTTTGCGTCAATCTCATGCCATCTTTGAAATATCCAGACAGTACTTTAACGAGCATCCATTTTCTATTTTCATGTGTTGTCATATTAGCTCTCTTGCTTTTAACGAATAAACAATTGAAAATGGTTCTTTTCATAAGTGGTATCGCAGGAGCCCTTATATATTCATCAACTTATCAGTGGTCAGTAAAGCGCGGGTAAATAATTCATTATTAGATATTTTATTATCAATTGAATACCCGCTTTATGCCATAATCGTAACGCCCTTATTTGGATTAAACTTTTTATTTTCAATAGATTATGCACATTTTGCGTTAGGCATAGCGACAATAAGCGGTGTAGTTTTACTATCACTTGTCCTACTTAGACGAGAGAAACGTGCTGAAAACATGTAGAATTTTCGATTTTACTAAGCTAAGTAAAAAAGTGACTTGAAATCATGACGGAGAGAGGGTTACTTCTTACTTTCACAATCTTTAGCAAGTCACTTATTTAACCAGGCTAAATATTTGAACCATAAACTAGTCGAATCGAAATGGCCCAACAAAATGGGAATGCAATTTAGGAAAAACATAAATAGAACCATTTCCTACTATTTTCTTCATTGTGCGATGTACTCCTTTTGAAATGCACAAATACTACATCATAAAGTATCTTTTTTGACCCAAAACCAAAGAGGCGTATTTTCATCGCAGATAATCGTTTCTAAGGCAAGAGATTTTAACAATGGCACATTAAGTGCAGTGTTGGATAGGTAAGTCGTTACGAAGGAATCAAAACGACTTAACCAAACAATTGACATTGTTTCATTGGAAACGAGTAATTCCTGTTCAGGTAAATTAACAAATAATTCCGGTTCAACGAAATCAAGTGGTAATACAGAGCTTTGCTGAATAATAGGGCTCGACCAGTACAGTTTTTTACTATTGCTCTTGATTAAAAGCTTTAAAAACGCTGGCCATAAAAGTGGTGACGTTTCATCGGAAGTTGGGAAAAATATATTTTTCGGCAAATATTTATGTAATTGTTCCACTAAATCTGGTCGTGCATAGGGCTCGAGTAAGGCATCAGAGTCGGAAAGTAACGCGAGTAATACATCTTCTTTACGTTTAAAATGACAAAGCTGACAAATCGTTTCCCAACGGACAGGTTTTCCGTACTGCATTTGTTGTTCGGTTGTTGGGTATTGGATAAAATGTTCTGGCATTTCAACAAACGGGTGTAAAATAAGTGCGGCACTTTTATAGTAATCCGGTATTTGCGATAAAATCGGATCTATATGCTCTATCCAAATATAATGCATGCAAAAACCCTCCTAAAATAAATGATTTTGACCACAATTTTGCAATAAATTATTAAATAAATTATTCCAAGTTGCTCTTAAATATACAATATTCAAAAAGTGAAAAAAATTTAGCGTGATTTTAAAATGAAAACGCTTTAAGCTTTGTTATGCAAGACTTTGTGCAGCTTTTAATATTTTAAAACAAACTGTCAGATTGTATTGACAAAACATTTGTAAGCCTGTTATAGTGATGATAACAAATTTCGGAAGTAGGTGAGGAATATGACAAATCAATTAGAGAATGTATTCATGCAATGGGACTTGTCATATGTTGCTCACCATACGTGTGCCTTTTAGGTATATGCTTCTTTAACGTACGTGTGTAGCCTTATGAGAAGCTTCTATTGCCCATCATAAGGCTTTTTGTTTGCCTAAAAACAAAAAAATCATACGCCTAGGAGGCAAACGGAATTGAATAAACAACTATTAGGATTTAATGAATTTTTTGAACAGCAACTTGAACAATTTGAAACAACAAATAAATTAGTAGGTCGCGTGATGTTAGAACATAAGCATTCGTACCGTGTGATGACAGAGCAGGGAGAGCTATTAGCTACCGTGTCTGGTAATTTTGCTTACCATGCATTTTCACGTAAAGATTATCCTGCAGTTGGGGACTTTGTGTTAGTTGAAAAAATGCAAGGCGAGGAGCGCGCAATCATTCATGAGTTATTTGAGCGCAAATCAAAATTTACGCGTAAAATGGCAGGTCTAGAAATTGATGAACAAATTGTAGCGGCTAATGTAGATTTAGTTTTTTTAGTAATGAGCTTAAATGCGGATTTTAATGTACGTCGTTTAGAGCGCTATTTAGTAGCAGCTTGGGATTCGGGGGCAACACCAGTTATTGTATTAACAAAGGCTGATCTATGTGAAGATGTGGAAAGCTATGTTGGTGAAGTCGAGGCAATTGCCTTTGGGGTAGATGTCCTTGTTGTCAGTGCCTTATCAGGGAAAGGCATCGAGCACTTAAATAACCTTTTAATAGAAGGTAAAACTGCGGCATTATTAGGCTCTTCAGGCGCAGGGAAATCGACCTTAACAAATGCTTTATTAAACAGCGAGCAAATGAAGGTTTCTCATATTCGTGAGGACGACGCAAAAGGCCGTCATACAACAACACACCGAGAGCTTGTTGTATTACCAACAGGCGCTTGTTTAATCGATACACCTGGTATGCGCGAATTACAGCTTTGGGATCAGGGAGATAGCTTGGCAGCGAGCTTTGCTGATATTGAACAGCTAGCGGAAAATTGCCGTTTCCGAGACTGCACACATAAAAACGAACCTCATTGCGCGGTACAAAAAGCCATTAAGCAAGGCGAAATAGAACCCGCACGTTTAACGAGCTACTTTAAATTACAGCGTGAACTTGCTTATATTGAAAAGAAAACGAATACCGATGCACAGCTAGCAGAAAAGCGAAAATGGAAACAAATATCAAAGTCGTTGAAAAAACTGAAATAACAAAAAGCAGATGTGTTTCATTATGAAGCGCATCTGCTTTTCTTTAAGATACTTACATATGAAATTTGCAATTCTTATCATAAAATAAATTGGTTGCTCGTTTTCAGTGTCATTTCATTAAAAAAGGGGATACATTTAGTTAATGAAATTTTGAGGAATACATTCACGAACACCAGAATTTCTCATAGAGTTAAATAATGCTGCACCGATTCTTAATAGAACATTGTTATCAGTGCCATTTTCTAAATCATAGATTACATAATATGCATTATCAACTGAAAAAATACATTTACGTTCTAATTTAAATCCAGGTGGTACTGTTGGAAGTTTAAAAACTGGGACAATCACAGGTGTATCTCCTTCAGCTCTTATTAAATTGAAAGTTTGTTGATCAATCTCATAGATATTCACTGGATCAATCTCCACACCTTGATCTGGAATTGTAATTTCATCTTCAACTAATAGGAAAAAGCGTTCGTTTCGAAAATTGAAAAGACTTCTCGCTCCAATCTCAAAGGATGCCATTTTATATTCACCTCCTTTTCTATTTTAGTAAGGTAACGTTAGCCTTACTTTATTAACATATGATTTGAAAAAGAAATTTGATTGGATAATTGTCTATTAAGTAATGAATTACTTTTACAAAAAAAAAATAGTTGATAGTCCATTTTAAGATTTCATTTTTGTACGTTAGTACCATTTTTAATGGAAAAGTGTGCTGGACACGTGGGCGTTTCACATTCGGCTATTTCGTAACAGGTAATTTTAACAATAACGTTAGGCGTTATATGGTATGGAAGTTATCGGGGCTAAATAGAAATACATCGCTAACGATTATAGTGTTTACGGATGAGAAAAAGCAGATAATGCAAAAATTAAAGAGTTGTTTTACCAGTATGAAAAAGATGAATATTTCGGCAACTACGAAAATAAACGCAAGAAATTAAGGAAGAATGGGGCAGTGGGGGATATGAACTTTCTGCTCTAAAATCCAAATTAAATTAATCGAAAAATCGTGAAGAAGTAACAAAGCATTCCGTCAATGACATTAAGTTGAACAAGGAAAATGAGAACAGTAAGTTATTCTTAGAAATGATTGAGGAAAAGAGGGTAGAAAAAATGGACATGAATGCACGAAAAGCAAGGTTAGAGCTGCTATTACAAAAGCAAAAAGAGAAAGAAAAAAATGATGAAATGCAAATGCAATTAGGCTTGATGTTAAAACCTTTTTCAACTAAAGAAGGTATTTGGCAGTTAGATGATAAGGAAAGGGGAAAAATGAAAACTGAACTTATAGAGAGTATCCCAATAATTGAGTGGGTTAGCCTTGATTTAGAGAAAATGCACAACAAGTTCGTGATACCCAATGTTAATAGCGATAAGGTGGCATCGTTTTTTATAGATAAAGAACTATACACGGAGAATTCAGTTTATCTTTTCTTACAAGACGACCTGCCACCTTTTAGCACATGGCCGTGGGTAAAGATGCCACTATCAAAAATTATTGAAGATATTATTGATCTAGCAGCAGAAGATGCCTATCCACAGTATGTATTTAGCCCATTACCCAAATTTGTAATAGAATTCATTGAACCAGACGTAATAACCGTTGCTTGGTAACGGTGAACTTAACTTAGTTACTCCAATAAAGAAACATAATACGTAAGAAGATAAGAATGAGTAGGTGGAAGTTTGTAATGAGCCAATTAATGAGCAATCGTGGTTAAGTATCAAAAGAAACAAACAGAGTGTCGTTGTTGTGGCAGAGATTTTTACGAGAGCGATTTAAATTTGGAAATGTTAAAGAAATTTGAAGTTACTGTTAATGGTTTTTTCAAATGGACTGAGAAAAGTAATGGAAATAAGGTAGAAAATAAAAAAACCGGTAAAAAAATACCGGTTTAGAATGGAGAATGAATAAACTTAATTTGTATTGTTTTCGTTATTTAGAAAACTACCAGAGGCTTGATTTTTATTAGCTTCTGATTTTTGGAGTTGTTGTTTGACTTGGTTAACGTCGGTCTCCATTCCGAATTCTACGTTCATTGAGTTCATTGCATTCGGAGTTGCAAAACTACCAGAGGCTTGATTTTTATTAGCTTCTGATTTTTGGAGTTGTTGTTTGAATTGGTTAACGTCAGTCTCCATTCCGAATTCTTCGTTCATTGAGTTCATTACATTCGGAGTTGCAAAACGACCTGAAGCTTGAGTTTTGTTAGCTTCTGCCTGTTGAATCTTTTGTTTGATTTGGTTAAGGTATTGATTGTTGTTATTTGGCATGAATTTCACCTCCCGAATTTAGTCTGTTCAGAAGAATTTTTATTATCCTTAGATTTTTTCGGGTTGCATTTAAACTTAAATTTACCCATTAAACAATCAAGAATAGATTCTCTCATAAAGGTTAATTTAACCTTAGGAGGTGATGACATTGTCGAATAAAAAGCAGAACAAAAATGAAGCAAATAAAGAAGAATTTGCAGAAGATTTAAGTCCTGATGATTTGGATATCCGCGAAGAGAATGATTTAACGGAAGAACAGTATAAGAATTCAAATCAAGGAAAACAATCCGATAATACTAATAATAAGAAGTAAAAAAATCCCCAGTTTTAAACTGGGGACTAATTTTTAACCCGCTGTATAAATACATATTATTTTCCTGGATGATTTACTGTAATGGTGGAGGCACTAACCACCCCTTATTTTTGTTGAGGCGTAATAGTTTAGCGCCAAGCGGTGCTTTAGCTGTATGAAATTGACCATACATTAGTGCGATGACTTCTCTATTACACATCCCCATTGATTGCCTACATGCAACTAAACCTGGAGCAGCGTCTAATGATAATGCCGCACTTATTTCAGGATCATTAAATTTTGCTCCAGGAGGAATATCTTCTGGTCTTGCGTATGGACGTTCAGGAGGCGCTGGAGGTAAGGCAATACCGTTTGTTATTAGAATCTCTTGTACCTTAGTTAGACATTTTGAAAAAGATGCACAATAATGGTAACTAGTCCGCAGATGCTATATTGGTACATCTTAGTTACGATAGGAGTAAAACTATGAACAAATTTAATAAGACGTTAGCATATGCAAATAAATTACTTTATGAACCGAATAATTTAACAATAAAAAACTTCCGTGAAGAAACTCAAAATTCAGATTATGGGGCTGGGATATTTCAGTTAAATTCTAAATTGGTTAGATTTAGAGTAGCAAAAATAACACCTACCAAGATAGGACAGTTTGTTTCCTTTTGGGAAAAGGATAACACTAACAAAAACCAGGCATTTTCATTTGACAATGCCACTGATTTACTGGTAATAAACACTTTTAATGATAATGGTGATTTTGGTCAATTCGTTTTTCCAAAAGAGGTACTTTTAAAACAAAACATCCTTAAAACAGCTAATACAAAGGGGAAAATGGCAATAAGAGTTTATCCTAGTTGGGATACACCCACAAGCAAACAAGCTATAGCCACACAAAAATGGCAATTACCATATTTTGTTAAAGTGGGTGAAGCTGCTAGTTTGCAAATACAAGAGCTATTAAAGTTATACTCCAACTAAAATTAGATGCTTTAATACAAAAGGATTATCGGGAAAATATGATTAAAAACCGTTAAAACAGGTGCATGTTCCAGTTACAATAATTTGAGACTAATGGAATTTTCCTAATTTTATGTCGTCGCATTATATATATTGTCTAGGTATTTTACTGCGAGAGCGATGTATACAGGGGTTTATTTAGTGATGAATTGCTATAAGAAGTAGCTACCTTTAAAAAAATATCCAGTTAATAAGCAAGGAATTGCACATGAAAAAATAATTGCAGATGATGAGGTTGGCTTAAAAACCGTGCTCAATTATAAATCGAATTCCTTTATGTGTGAATTTATTGGTCTATTAGAGATCACAAAATGGTATCATCTAAAAGTAATAGGTTTATTTATTGTCATTTGGGCAATTGTAATGAAAGCTTATAATTAAAAATTCAAATCGGGGTGAAATCCATGACAGTCGCTAGTGTATTGACAATTACACTCTATGTATTAAACATTATTTTTGCACTTATTGTTATTTTTATAAGTAGAAAAAGTCCTTCATCCACATGGGCTTGGCTATTCGTATTCTTTTTCTTGCCAATTGTAGGATTTTTCCTATATTTATTATTTGGAAGAAATTTACGAAAGAAACATTTCGTTCGTTGGCGAGCAATTCACCAACACGAATTATTAGATACGTATAAAGAACAACAACAGCATATTCATAATGGTACATATGATTATCCGAATGCAATTTCAAAAAAATATGCACCGTTAATTCAAATGAATGTCGATTATAATCACGCGATGTTAAGCGCACATAATGATGTGAAACTATTCACAAATGGGAATGAAAAGTTTGATGCTGTAGTTGAGGACATTATGCAGGCGAAGGAATCGATCCATATACAATACTATATTTACAAAATGGACGATGTCGGCAAACGAATTTTTAATGCATTAGTGCAAAAGGCAAAAGAAGGGGTAGAAGTTAAGCTAATTTATGATGATTTGGGTTCGCGAAAATTACGAACGCGCCATTTACAACAATTAATCGATGCAGGTGGACAAGCTGTGGCGTTCTTTTCATCGGTTTTCAAAATTCTAAATCCACGTGTCAATTTCCGCAATCACCGAAAGTTAGTAATTATCGATGGCAAAATAGGTTACATCGGTGGCTTTAATGTCGGGAACGAGTATGTTGGTTTAGATGAAAAATTCGGCTATTGGCGTGATACACATTTACGAATCGAAGGGCATTCAGTCTATAGTATGCAAGCCCATTTTTTATTCGATTGGCATCAAGCACGCAATGAAGAATTTAAGTCAGGGGATGAAAAATATTTTCCTTCATTTAAAATAGCAAAAACGATACCGGTTCAAATTGTTTCTAGCGGGCCAGATACCGATTTTGAGTCGATTAAAAATAGTTATATTCGCATGATTCTTAGTGCAAAACGCTATGTATATATTCAATCACCATACTTTGTCCCTGATGAGGCCTTTTTACATGCCATTCAAATTGCGGCAAGTTCTGGAGTAGATGTGCGCGTGATGACACCAGAAAATACCGACCACCCATTTATTTATGGGGCAAACTCAGCCTATAATGGTGATTTACTTGAGCATGGTGGACGCGTATTTCGTTATACGAAAGGTTTTTTACATGCGAAAATGCTTGTCATTGATGATGAAGTGGCTACGATTGGTACAACAAACATTGATGTACGAAGCTTTAGTTTAAACTTTGAAATTAATGCCCTTATTTATGATTCAGATATTGCAATGCAATGCCGTCAATTATTTGAACAAGATCAGCAAGATTGTTTTGAAATGACTAATGAGCGATTTGCACAACGAACGAAATGGACAAAAGTACGTGAAGCCATTTCACGATTAATCTCACCGATACTTTAATATTAACTTGCTAAAAAATAAAAGTCCCGGCAGATGTCACCGATTTGAGGAGTTTTTCGAGAGTCGAGAGTGTTTGTAAAAAATCTGGACGGGAGTAATTCGAGAAATAATTGATAAGCCTACATGATTTCTTTATATAGAAATTGTGTAGGTTATTTTTTATTTCAATTTCCGAAATAAATACGAGATTTTTTTACGAAAGTTTAGTAAAATGGGAATTGAATTACAATTCTGAAAGTGAGGCGTTTTACATGACAATCACAACGTATCCACAAGTATGGGACTTAGATGTATTTTTCCCAGGAGGCTCAGCTTCACCCGAGTTAAAACAGCATATTGAAAACTTGAAACCAAAGTTTGATGTATTAAAAGAAAAGGTGGATCGATTAGAAATCCCAACTTCTACAGATGCTGCTCCAACGTTATTATCAATTTTAGAGAGCATTAAAGAAACGTTTATGCACATTTCACAAGCGGGTGCGATGCTTTCGTGTTTAACAGCGCAAGATATTAATGACCGTGAAGCACTTTTATTACAAGGTCAATTATCAGGAATTGCGGCAAACTTCTCGCCGATTTTAGAAAGCTTCAACCAAAAGCTTGGTCAAATCGAGCAAGCAACATTTGATGAATTAGTGAATGACACAGATTTAAACGAATTTGAGTTTATTTTAACGGAATGGCGCGAACACTCAAAAGAGTCATTGTCTGAAGAAGAAGAAGCATTAATTTCAGCGTTAGGTGTAGATGGTTACAGTTCATGGGGTCAGTTATATAGTATGCTAATTGGCGACATTAAAGTGGAAGTAGAAGTGGACGGCGAGAAAAAATTATTATCAGTCGGTCAAGCGAATAACCTATCTTCTCATAAAGATCGCACAGTGCGTAAAGCGGCGTTTGATGCGTTGGAGAACGTGTTTACAGAGCGTGAGGAATTTTTCGCTAAAACGTTAAACCACTTAGCTGGCTTCCGTTTAGCTGTTTATAAAAAGCGCGGATGGGAATCGGTAACAAAAGAGCCACTACAAATTAACCGTATGAAGCAAGAAACAATCGATGCCATGTGGGGTGCCATTACGTCTCGCAAAGCAACGTTTGCCAACTACTTAACACATAAAGCGAACATGCTTGGCACTGAAAAGTTAGATTGGTTCGATTTTGACGCACCGGTAACGGATTCAACAGCGACAATGCCGTATCAAGAGGGAGCAGAGTTCATTTTAAAACATTTCGGCCGTTTCGGTAAGGAAATGGAAAGCTTTGCACGTAAAGCATTTGAAGATGGTTGGATTGAAGCAGAAGATCGCGACAACAAACGTCCAGGTGGTTTCTGTACAGGCATGCCGTTATCTGAGCAATCACGTATTTTCATGACATACTCAGGTTCAATGTCAAACGTTTCAACATTAGCGCACGAGCTTGGACATGCATTCCATACGTATGCATTACGTCCAGTGCATCCATTAAACCGCCGCTATGCAATGAACGTTGCTGAAACAGCCTCAACATTCGCAGAAATGATCGTAGCCGATGCTGCGGTGCAAGAAGCAACAAATGAACAAGAAAAAATCGCATTATTAGAAGATAAAATCCAACGTTCTGTGGCATTCTTCATGAATATCCATGCACGCTACTTATTTGAAACAAGCTTCTATGAAGAGCGAAAAAACGGTGTTGTATCAACAAAACGTATCAATGAGCTAATGGAAGAAGCACAAATTGAGGCACATGCAGGAGGCTTAGGCGAAACACACCCACACTTCTGGGCATCAAAAATGCATTTTTACATTACTGGCGTGCCATTCTACAACTTCCCGTATACATTCGGTTACCTTTTCTCTTTAAGCATTTACGCAAAAGCGAAAGAAGAGGGTACAGGCTTCGAGGAAAAATACATGGCGTTACTACGCGACACAGCGATTATGACAGTAGAAGACCTTGCGATGAAACATTTAGGTGAGGACATTACAAAACAAGACTTCTGGTTAAAAGGCATCGCACTATGTGAAGAAGATGTAGTAGAATTTATTGCATTAACTTCGAAATAATAAAACAGGCTGCTACGCAATTTGACGTAGCAGCCTGATTTTTTACTATTATAATGTTTTCTTACGCAATTTAAAGTCAACTGCATCGGCATCACGAATGGTAATTGTAAATGTGCCGTTTACTTGGTCTTGATGTACTTCGATTTTGTCGTCTAAACGTTTGTCATAACGGAAAAATATTTCACCTTCAGCAGATTTATAAATAACATTTAAATCATCACGCTTTACTTCGAACATAGGGGTGAAATCTGGGTTGCGATCTGTGAATTCGTTAATGAATAATTTCGCGCCTTGCTCGACAAAATTCTCGTCATTATTTTCCGGTGCAATGGCTGTGTATATATTGTGTACGGATGCATCTAGCTCGACATATTTTCCGTGTTCAAATTCATCATCAATGACACGTTGTAGGCGCGGCTTTTCTTCGTCTTCCATAGATTCAGCTATTTTTTCGTACAATTCCTTCATCAGCATTTTTGTTTTCTTTTTGTCAGATGCAATAGGTGTTGCTTGTAGGAATGTTTCCATGAAAAACTTTGCAGGCTCACCGTCTGATTGCTTATCAAGAACATAGACGTTTTCTTCAAGTGGGTTATAATCCATGCGAATCAATGCACATTTTTGCACGCGGCTAGTGGCGTCAGGTAAAATGTTTTCTATGGTTGACAGTTCTAACGTTTCTAAATCAATTTGAACGGCGTCTTTTGGATCTAGTTTTAACAATAAAATATAATTCTCACCAATCATTTCAAGATGCGCAACGAACACTGAGCCATTTGAATTCGATACATTCTGCATAATTTGATAGAGCTTGTTCGAAAGGTCATTTGCTAGCGACAAAAAGTGTGTATCATCGGTAAATTCAATATAACGATTCATTTTTGTTAAAATGTCGTTGTCGCGATCTAAAAACTTACATGCGACCGCTTTTGGGCTGTTCATAGTCGCATCAATATAGCTTTCGAAAAATTCGCTATAAACACCTGATTCAAGTTGTGTTAAGTCCATTGTTTGACTTGCTGATACAAATCGGCTTTGCTGCATATCAAGCAATGTTACCGCCATTCGCTTCATTTTGATGGCTAATGTTGTTTCTTCTTGTAATTCTGTCATTTTCCCGTACTCCTTTACTTCACATTCACTTAGTATATCGAACAAACGATGTAAGCTCAATTCTTTACAAATACGAACGTATATGCTAGTATAATAATGTGCTATTTTAGGTAGTACTATAAATAAATTGGCATTTCTGCTAGTGTTTTTGAGGATACTTATTCACACTGGCGCAAGCTTAAGGGCTGCAAGGACATAGTAGCAGGTAGGGACTATGTTGCTTAAGTTAGAAAAGATTAGTGGAATTTTACCGCGGTTAAAACAGAAGGACATGCACTTCTAATGATATTAATTCCCCGGATGATCGGGTTGAGACTTACATTTATTTATACAACTATCTATTAAATACTAAAGGGGGTTCCTGACATTCAGGAGCCCCCTTGTCCAATATATTAGGCAACTACATACATGTGGTTGCTTTTTACATTGGACAAAATAAAAATCCTTTCAGCTGCATAAGCCGAGTGTGATTTTTGCATTTTGATTCTATTCCCAGTTTCCAGTATAAATAACCGACATACACTAGGCAGAAAAGTATATTCTTTTCTAAATGGGCATTTCCAATAGGTTAATTTTTCAAGTACACATACAGATAGCAAGACAATAAAAATGGGAGGGAAAAGAATGAACAAAAAAATGCTTATGTCATTAGTTGATAAAGTTGTAAAGGTGGATCGAGGAGGTCCAGAATCGCGAGTTGGAAAGTTATTGACAGCTGGAGACGATCATTTTGTGTTACTAACAGAAAAAGACGGTATCGTTTATTATAGAACGCAACACATTAAAAGCATTACCCACAATACAAGAGAGGGTATGGAATTTAATGTTGAAGTTCCAGAGGATCAAACTTATTTACTGCCAACTGATTTTAGATCAGCTGTCAGTAATTTACATCATCAATGGGTGAAAATAAATCGTGGTGGACCAGAAATGTTAGAAGGAATAATGGATGAGGTCACAGATGATTATATTACCATTTTCTCAAAAGATGAAATTATCCGTCTTGCCATGTATCACGTTCGTAATATTAGTTTAGGAACGACTAGTAAAAAAGAAAAGGAAGCTAATAAGGACGAGAACACTGAAGGCAATAACGATAAGGAAAGAAGTTCTAGAAATCGAAAAAGCTAATGTTTTTTTGTATACAGTTTGGCTATAGAAAGGAGGAAGGAATTTGATTATGCTCCTTTACTTCTCTATCATTGGTGGTTTATTTTATAAACTATTTCTTGCTACACCTATAGATCGTAGCCAAGAGATTACAATAAATTCTACTCATTACAACTCCAATCATTATACACATAGTCAAAATCCTTCATTTTAAACCTCATCAAGTATTACCTTATTTAATTTCAGGGGCACTGATTGCTACAGCTGCTAGTGCTCCTATTCCGGTAAGTAATATTTCTAATCTGATTGCTCTAGAAATTGTTGGGCTAAGTTTAAATAGTTACGTGGAAATGGTTTTTGTCCCATCAATGACTGGAATTATTACTATTACGCTTTTGTTAAATTTCTATTTTAAAAGTCTATCCCCAAAAGAACGAAACCTATTCCGATCAATATGAATATAAATGAACAGCTGTTGCATTCTCACCCATATAGGTGCACTATTAACGCCTATAGGAACTATAGCAACGCTCTTTCGGATGTTTATTTTAAAAAAACATGGAATCTTAATTACTTTGGGTAATTATCTAAAGGTAACCATTCTGGTAATCCCTAGGCTTAATTGTAAGCTTATTTAGTTTATATATATGGGTCGCCTTAATATTTGAAAAGAGGAGGGGAGACATTGAAAAATTTGATTCATGATATAGATAAAGTAATTGTTAAAGTGGAAATAACAGGGAAAAATATACTTAGAGGAATATTAATAGATAGTAGTAGCGAGTTAGTTGTATTATTTAACGGTAAAGAATATTTTTATATTCCTTATCGTCATATTCATGAGATAAAAATAGATTACTTTAACGAAGATGGTCTCAAAATCCCATCAATTGATACACAGCATAAACTATTTAACGGTATCAATGAAGAAATGACGTTTGAAAAAGTTCTTACAAATTCTATTGGGACCTATTTAGAAGTCCACGTGTTAAATAACCAGCCATTACATGGATATATATCCAATATACTAAAGGATTATATTGTATTCCAATCTCCCATTTACAAAAAGTTACTTGTTTCAATGAAACATATAAAGACAATAATTCCTTATAATAACAACCTGAAACCGTATCAATTATCAGACAATGAGTTTTTTATTGAAGAATGTAACGAAAATTTCCAAGATACTTTTGAAGCACAAATTGGAAATTTAAGAAATAAACTAACCGTATTAAATGTAAGTGAAAAGAATAATTTTACCGGAGTTATAACTGATGTAAATGGGTCAATTATTGAGTTTCGATCAGCTAAGGATAACTTCTATTATAATATTCAGCATATAAAAACGATACACACGTCTTAATGTGAGTAACGAGTTAATTTTTTATTGAATAATAATAAGTACAATGTATTTCATTTGTATAAATGGATTTCACAAGCAATTAAATGTACCTATAAGATGGACACTTTTGAAAAAGTCCTTCTTGTAGGGTACTTTTGTATATCATGAAAAAAGATGTTGGAGCTGATCAAAAATGACAAAAAAGATTCTTATCGAAATAACCAAGCACTACGAAAGGGAAATTCTTAAGTAATATCAGTCACCGATAAATCAATTATTAACCTACCCGCAAAGAGCGAAGGTAACGAAGAAACACCGTACATGCATGTCGGAACGAAATAAAGCGCAACTTCAAGCAAGGTGTGGCAGGGAAAGTATTGCTAACAAACATCACGCATTTGACGTATCAAAACGGAAACGTGCTAATTTATCAACGATTAAAAACACCTAAACGAACGAAATTTTAGCTCATGAGGGGGCAGATTATCTATCCTTAGATAATGACCTCAATATGCTAAAGAAATTAAGGAAACATAATGGTTTAGCAGAAGTGGCCATTATTCCCTGAGATCAAGGGTTCTATTATACAAGTACGATCTATCAAGCATTAGTGAAGAAAATGGGCATAGAACGGTCCATGTCATGCCGTGGAAAAAGTTGGGATAAGGCGCCTCAAGAATCATTTTTTGGCCATATTATATAAGAAACATTTATAAAAGATTGCGTAACACTGGTAGAAGTAAAATGAAAAATCAAGAGTTACATTACATAATATAATAACTATCGAGAGTAATGAAGATTTATAAACTGCCGCCTGTAAAATACAGACAGCAGCTTCAACAAGTTTCCTAAGCTTTTTCAAAATGTCCATTACAAAGGGGACACTTTAAACTTAATATGACTTTCACATTTTTTCATAAGCTAGCATATATTATAAAGAAGGAAGGCAATGTTTATATGAAAATACTACTCTAATCAAAGGTAATCTTTATATTTAGTAGCTCAACTAATAAATATAAAGATTATTGACATTATAGGCTGAAAAATGGTTGGATATTTAAAAAGTAAAATTATTCTTTTACTTAAGAAAAACTAATTGAACCCAATAGAAGAGCAGAAAAAGTGTGAATACTGTTGTAATTGGAATAACAATCATTGAAACGCTTAAATATTCTTTCCATTTCACTTTAATTTTATTTTGCTTTAAAATATGCATCCAGATGAGCGATGCTAGAGTTCCAATCGGTAATAATAATGACCCTATATCACTACCAATAATATTAGCAAGATAAATCGTTTTTAATGTGATCGGGTCTAGCCCCATTTCTGTTAACGTAATGGTTCCAATCATTAATGCTGGATGATTGTTAAAAATATTAGATAAAATTGAAACTAATCCACCCATAATAAAGCTTGCTTGGAATAATCCTTGATTTACGATGGGCTCACAAAATTGAACGAGTATTTCTGTCAAACCGATATTATGCAATCCATATATGAGAACATACATTGAGAAAGCAAAGATTAAAATATGCCAAGGTGTTTTCTTTAAAATGTCGATTGGATTTGTACCTAATTGATACCATCTCCAAACCAGTAGAACGACTGAACCAAGTACAGCAACTAGCGCGATTGGAATAGCGAAGTATGAAGCAACGAAAAGTAAGCATCTGATGATAAAAACAAACAATAACACTTTTAACATAAGTTTTGTTCGCTTCTTTTTTGTATCAACTGAAATAGTTCCTTTTAATGAATGATATTGCTTAGTGAAAAATAACTCTTCAATATCATACGCCGTATCTGGTAACTTCTTTGGTAATTTCTTTTTTATAACGATAAACATAATGTATGACATAAATAATAAACCAATTGTTGCAGGTACGAACATCATTGCAGTATGCATATAAAGTGTCATATGGATAATTTCTAATGCGATTAGATTCACGATATTACTAACACCAATCGGTGCACTGGAAGCTGTTGCAATTAGAGCTCCACTTAATAAATAGGGAATCATTTGGTGTGGTTTTAGACGAAGATTTCTTAAGAGTAAAATTAAAATGGGAGTTGTAATTAAAATGCTACCATCATTATTAAATAATAGGGTCATTAAAAAGCAAAGTAGTTGAATATACCAGTATAGCCTGTATCCTGATCCTTTAGACAATACCGCTAACCGTGCAGCTGCCCAGTGGAAAAATCCAAAACTTTCTAAGATAACTGCCATAACGATTGTCGCCATAATGGTTATGGAAGCCCCTCCAATTTTATCAATGATATCCATAACATCACCTTGTGACACAGTCCCTGTTAATAAAATAACTCCTGCACCGAATGCAGCCGGCCAGGTTTCATTTAAACCACCTGGTCTCCAAAATATAATTGATATCGTCATTAAGAAAACGAAAATGGTTAATCCTATTTCAAATGTCATGATTCTATTCCTCCCTCTATAAATGTTGATATATCAATAACTAACGCCATTTTTGAATGCCATAAAATTATTTTCGACATATATATTTATCAGAATTTCGTAAGTGTCGATTTTTTTAACAATCTAATTGAAAGCTCCACTAAATTAATAACTATTTAATGGGTATTTATTCCTTTATCCAGTACGATACTTAAATGCACTTTTGAATCTCTGCTTTGCTTAAAATGTCGGGCCTCACGTAGTTTACAATTACCTTGTTTAGAAATGCGCTTTTGTCCATTTTGCTGAACAGGAGAGTTTTCGCGTAATGTGAGCCACGCTAGATTAATTAATTGGAGTAGATCTTTAAGTAAACACTAAACGGGAAATGACGAACGCATCCTTTTGGTTATTTTTTTGTCTGAAGGTTGACATCTAATTTCTTCGAGCTATTGAAGTACATTGGATCGCCCATTACAAATGGAATCAGGTAGTTGTTAATAAACGATGCTAAGTTCATCCAATATTGACCTGTTGATTCGAAACCTACCGGGATTCCTTGTTTTTCATGTGATGCTTTTAATGTAAGCAGATGTTCATAAAACGCTTCAAATTCGATACGTGACTGTAAGATTGGAAATGATTTTTGGAGCACACGGCCAAGAACATCGATAGCACAAGCGATATGATTGTGTTTGGCGATGTCGATGCCGATCACGAGTGTATTTTCAGAAACTGATTTATTTTTTCATTCGTATTAAAATTCATTAAACGGAGTCCGCTCTGTAGATGTATGAGTCAATGACCGTTGACACTCAAGCATCTTACAGGAGGGCTTTTTTGTTTTTATGTCCCCGAAAATGTTTCTAACAAAAATCCTTGGAATGGTAACACTTTTGAACAACTTTTTTAAGGGTTTCTTTTAAGCATAAGGGACGGACAGGTTGCTTGAGATGGAGTCTCTATAGGTATGATTCGTTGCGCCAAGAATCCTGCTAGATAGGGGGTGACTTAGCCAAGTGAGGCTATCATGCCCAATGCTCCATATAAAGCCCTTCTTAGTTGAAGGAGATAGTAATTGATTCTTATTCTCTATAAAAACTGTCCATTAAGTGTAGCCTATCAACCTCCTTTCTCTTCGAAATAATTGGATTTTTCATTATAAAAATAAACTTCTTTATATGTATACTCATCCTTACTAAAAGTAACTGGATAAATATCTAAAGAATAGAAAATATATGTCTCTTCAGAACAAATAATGGAACTAATTGAAAAGGAATCATATGATACATAACTTGTCTTGTAAGTGAAATTAGATGATGCTGTCATGGAGAACTCTTTGGTTTATAAACGGCTGAATTACCTTATTATCAAGGATTTGAAATAAGGCAATTCAGAAGTGGAGCAATATATTTATTATTACTACCACAAACGAGTCAAGGGGAAGTTAAAAGGAATGAGCCCTATTCAATACTGAACTAACTCCCATTCCAATTGTTTATAGGGCTTTTTAAAATGTGTCAGTAATACAAAAAAAGATTGAAGCTTAATAGAAGCCTCAATCTTTCCACCTTACCTATTTCCGTACATATGCCGCTTATAGTATTTGTTTGCTCCAATTAGCCTCAGAGCGACTCAAATCAGGGTCACACCTGCTCCAATATAAAGCATTAGTATACATTAAATGAAATTCAAAAATAATAGCTGAAACTGTATGATGCGGCATTTTACAAACGAATTGTTTTTTGTATGCACTTATACTAAATTAGTCCGTGAAGCATAAAGAAGTCATATAACCAAGCATACATAATAAGCCTAAGCCGATTGCAATTGTCATAATTTTGTAAACCTCCCTTAAATAACTCACAATATCTTCCTTTTTATTGTACAATGTTTATAAGGAAGATGAAACCTTTTCTTAGGACATACGTATATATTTATAGAAGAAGTTTAAAAATTATACATAATTAAAGTAGGTGGAAATTATGAAAAAATGGCTTTATAAATCACTTGTAGCATCCGTTGCATTTTTAACATTAGGTCTGATAACGCCAAATCATGAAATTTGGGCAAATTTTGACGAAGACCGTGGTAATAACAAACCCATTATTGACCGCCAAACAGATAACCAAATTTCAGCAGCTTATCAGCTAGATGAAATCATTGTTGCCCAACAGCAATTACCGACTGTTGATACATTCATTGATGCAGCGAAAGAACAGTCATACATAAAATTTGGTACACGCATTGGGCCAGTAATTGAAGATGAATTTGAGACGAATATTTTCCCTAAAATCGAAGAAGCTATTGCTATGACAGTGGATCGACTTGGTGTAGAATCTCTATCCAACTTAAGTATTTCTGAAAAACCGAGTGGCGAGTATTCAGAGAAAATTTTCCACATTGTCAATAACGATTCAAAAAAGGATGTCATTCGCTTCCACGTGCGTACAGAAAACCGCCCGTTCGAAGGCTATTACTATAATTTCCATTACCACACAATTGAAGATAATTATCAAACGCACTACACCCTAGGGGATATATACTGGAGCAAAAACACTCCGCCTAAGTGGTTGTCATAATATTGATAGGTACTTTTATAAATAGTAAGTCGTATTATTACTAGAGAATCTGAAAAACAGACTAATTCACACGTTGAATGTAGTCTGTTTTTTCTTGTCTCAAAAATTAATGTATGGTGATTTTACTTAACAATGTGATGTCCCATCCATTCCCAAAGTGTATTTATAGAGCCAAAGTGTAAAAAATTTTTTTATCAAAAAGGAGGTTTTAGTAGTGAATTTTTTTGTGCAACGATGTAAAATAAGTGTATACACATTTTTGCAGTCGATTAATTATGCTGCAAAATGTAAAATTATACCAAAGGGGGACTGCCGATGATAACCGGTCAGTTAGAGCGAGCATTCCAATTAGCGGAAAAACATAAGCTCGACGTAAATACAATTTTAGAATTAAACAAAGTAATTGCAAAGGAAGTAAACAATTCAGTAAAAGTGGAGGAGAAGATTTTACTTCAAATCATTCAATTACTTGAAAACAACAAAACCATTCTTAGGGAGGCAACATAAAAATTGGAAAAAACAATTGAGCTATATGATGATTTAGACACATTTGATTAAAGGCGCTACTCAACCCATGTAAAACGAGTAGCGCCTTTAATTATGCAATTTTTTATACATATTGTATAAATTGTGGTAAAATATAACAAAAAATGTAGTACAAGAGAGTAGGTATTTAGATGATTCCATTAGTGTACGATCAAGTGAATAGCAGGGGGATAGATGAAGATTTCTATCTAGTTTTATTAAATAAAATTGATGTAAAAACGATTGCAGATTTGGGTTGTGGCACAGGAAGGTTGACTACAAAATTTGCGAAACAAGGCTATCAAATTACCGCAATTGACCCAAATGAAGAAGCGATTTCGTATGCAAAAAGTAAACCAAATGTAGGGAGTATTACGTGGATTGTTGGAGATAGCTCAAATTTACATACAGCAGCATATGACGCAGTGATCATGACGGCTAATGTTGCGCAAGTATTTCTTACAGATGAAAGTTGGCAACATGTAATTTCAGATGCATACCACGCATTAAAGCCTGGCGGACACTTCATTTTTGATACACGTAATCCACTAGCAAAAGCGTGGGAAGAGTGGCAGCTAGATGATACCCCTGATAGAGCAATAGACCCGTTGACTGGTAATCCACTTGAAATTTGGACGTCTTATGAAGGATTCACGGATGATGTTTTTACATATTATGAAACGGTGAAAAATGCACATACGAATAAAGAGATTATCCATCTAAAAATGCAACTAATATTTAGAGCGAAAGAAACAATCGAATCCTCGTTACAAAAAGTAGGCTTTAAAACAACGAATGTCTATGCAGATTGGGCATTGAAGCAAGCCACTTCAACAGCAAACTCTTTTATTTTCCACTGTATCAAGTAATTAGGCTTTAATTGATGAACTGTAGTGAAAGCATAGATGTTTTTTGCTATAGTTTTTTTCTGTTGAGAGATTCCCGACATAACTGCCTATACAAATTTGGGTACCATACTTATATAATAGAACGATACAGTTATCAAGGAGTGAACATTTTGACAAACCAAGCAGACCAAGAATATTTAAAGCTTCTTCAACACATTTTAGACAATGGCACAGACAAATCCGACCGCACAGGAACAGGTACGAGAAGCGTATTTGGCTATCAAATGCGTTTTGATTTATCTAAAGGCTTCCCGCTTTTAACAACAAAGCGTGTAGGTTTTAAGACTGTGGCAAGCGAACTATTATGGTTTATTAAAGGAGACACAAATATTCGCTATTTACTTCAAAATAAAAACCACATTTGGGACGAATGGGCATTCAAAAAATGGGTGGAATCAGATGAATATCAAGGTCCAGAGATGACAGATTTCGGCCGCCGTGCAATAGTCGACGAAGCATTTAACACTGAGTATCAAAAGGAGTTAGCTTCATTTTGCGAGCGCGTATTAAACGATGATGAATTCGCACGTAAATACGGTGATTTAGGAAATGTCTATGGTAAACAATGGCGCAATTGGACAACCTCAGAGGGGGAATCACTAGATCAGCTGCAAGATGCCATCAATCAAATTAAAAATAATCCTGATTCTCGCCGCATCATTGTCAATGCATGGAACCCAGAGGACGTAATTGATGCTGGGGCAAAGGGAAGTAAGGCAGCATTACCACCTTGTCATGCGATGTTCCAGTTTTATGTAACAAATGGCAAACTAAGCTGTATGTTAACACAACGTAGTGGTGATACTTTTTTAGGGATTCCATTTAATATTGCTAGCTACGCATTATTAACGCATTTAATCGCACATGAATGCGGCCTTGAAGTAGGGGAATTTGTTCACAGTATTGGAGATGCACATATTTACGCAAACCACTTTGAGCAAGTAAAAGAACAGCTAGCACGTGCACCTAAAACATTGCCAACATTAAAGCTAAACACAAACAAGCAATCGATTTTTGATTTTGAGTTAGAGGATGTTTCAGTGGAAGGTTATGACCCACATCCATCAATTAAAGCACCGATTGCCGTGTAAAGGAGGAAAAGCAATGATTTCATTAATCGTGGCACATGATAAAAACTATGTTATCGGCTATGAAAACGATATGCCTTGGCATTTACCGGGTGATTTACAGTACTTTAAAGAAATGACAATGGGGAAGCCAATCATTATGGGGCGTAAAACGTTTGAATCCATTGGTCGTGCATTACCTGGTCGTCGTAATATCGTGATTACGCGCAACGAAAATTACACTTCTGAAGGTATTGAAACAGTATCAAGTTTAAATGCCGCGTTGGAATTAGTACAAGATGCTTCAGAAATTATGATCATCGGCGGGGCACAAATTTTTGAGCAAGCAATGTCTATAGCTGAAAAATTATACATTACGCTAATTGACCATGAATTCAACGGGGATACATACTTCCCACGCTACGATGCCTGGCGCTTAACGTCTAGCCAAGAAGCAGTTGATTCTGGCAAAGGTTATACATTCCGTTATTGTATATTTGAGAAATAAGTAAAAGGCTGAACAAAAAGTGAATACTTTTTGTTCAGTCTTTTCACATGTATAAATAATCCGCAATAGACAGTGTTTCAATGGTTGCCTGCAATAGAATAGAAAATCACTACTTCCTGTGACAACGCATTGATACTTAGCGTCGAGCTAACCTCCATCCTTAGTGTAATATTGCCGTTATGTTTTCTTCATCTATAAATAAAAATACACACATCCAACCATGCAACCACAGCCCGCAATAACAAACAAATGCCAAATCGCATGATTATACGGTAGCTTTGTCCACATATAAAAAATCGAGCCAAACGTGAACAACACACCACCGGCAAGTAACAACATAAAGCCATCAAATGTTAAATAACTATAGAGAGGACGAATTAAAAAAATAATCAACCATCCCATCACTATGTACAATGCTAATGAAAACCTCTCAAAACGGTGGATAAACAAAAATTTAAATACAACACCCAAAATTGCTATTGTCCAAATCACACAAAGCATTACGATACCTAACACACCATCAATTGCAATTAGTAAAAAGGGCGTATACGTTCCAGCGATTAATATATAAATAGACGAATGATCTAAAATAGAGAAAACGCGTTTATATTTCTCTGGCATGCTATGTAAAAGTGTAGACATTAAGAATAATAAAATGAGTGACGCACCAAATATAGAAAAGGCCGTAATTTGTTTAGCCGAACCATTTTGTGCAGCATAAATAATAAGCAATATACAGATGGGAATATACAGTAATAGCCCAATTCCGTGTGTTATCGCATTCCAGCGCTCTTCTTTTAATGTTTTATAGTCAAATGCTTCAATTGTTTGCATATTTTTTCACACTCCTTACTTTCTTACAATAATTTAAATAGTGATTGTTTGCGAATGTGCATTGTCATTATGTTATACTGCAATATGTCATACATACAATATGATAATTAGAGTTTCGAAAGAATGACAAACGTCATATTGGTAAAAAAATAGTAATTCTTTATAATAGTAAAGAAGATTTAAAAAGGAAGTGTTTACTTTGACTCAAATCCATATTGTAACGGATTCTACATGTGATTTAACAGATGCAGAAATTAAAAAACACGACATTCATATGGTCCCATTATCAGTGCAAATTGATGACAAGACGTATACAGATCGTGTGAACTTACAGCCGGATACCTTTATTGAATTAATGAACAAAGCAGAAAATTTACCTAAAAGCTCTCAGCCAGCTCCAGGTGTATTTAAGGAAATTTATGATGAGCTAGGTAAGGACGGATCACAAATCATTTCTATTCACATGACTGGTGGTATGAGTGGTACATATCAATCAGCATGTCAAGCTGCGGAAATGTCTGATTCAAATGTGACGGTTGTAGACTCTCGTTATATTGCGTTTGGACTAGCATTCCAAATTCGTGAAGCGATTCGTTTACGTGATGCAGGTGCGAGCGTAGAGGAAATCGTAGCAAGTCTAAATCAAATTCGTGAAAATACACGCCTTTTCGTAGTGTTAGACACATTAGAAAACATGGTAAAAGGTGGGCGTATTGGTAAAGGGAAAGCAGTTGTCAGCTCATTACTAAACATTAAGCCAATTGGACATTTAGATATTGGCGAAGTGACAATTTGCGCTAAGCCTCGTAGCCACAAGCAAGTTGTGAAATTTTTAATCAGTGAATTTGAAAAAGATACAAAAGGTAAAGTAGTAAAATCTGTAGGTATTTCTCATGCCAATTCGTTGGATACGCTAGCAAATCCTTTAATTGAGCAACTACGTGCAACTGGCTATAATGGCGATGTTGAAATGGCTTTCACTTCACCTGTAATTAGTACACATACAGGTGAAGGTGCAATGGGCTTTGTCTATTTTACCGAGTAATTTCTATCGTGTACTGAGCTTAGTTTCAGCGCGCTTCTGTAATGTTGTTACAGTAAGATTGTTTGAAAAAAGTATAAATTAACAAAAGGGCTTGTTCAGAAAGTAATTTCCGGACAAGCCCTTCATTTGTCAACAATGTAAATTGTAGCGCACCCTTGAGCATTTCATAAAGGAAGTTTCTACAGCGTTTGTAATAGTCATTGTAATAGAGTGAACGAAAATATTAACTGTAACGCTTATTTTACGTTTCTTATTTCTTCGTTTTTTGTCACCGCACAACTCCATAGTTTAATGCATCGCTGTAAGCAACTTGAATCGTTTGGTGCTGTGGTGGTGATTTTGCTTCAAATTGAAATACAGTTGAATAAAAAGCATCTGAAATGGCGATGAAATAGATGAAGAATAAAAAATATTTGGTTCAATGTAACAAAAAAATCGTTTCTCCTTTTAAATAACAAAATGTACTAATACATACGATATAAAGTAAAAAAAAGATTCGTCTTTTAATAAATTTCTAGGCAAACAATTCCATTCTTTTTCACAAATATCTTATAATAGTATAATAAAGAACTAAAGGGGAGATTGTATGTGGCGTATATTACTAACGATTTGTCTCATCACGCTACTATCAGCATGTTCGGTATCAATTGACCCGGAAACTGAAGAAAAGCTACCTGTTGATCAATCCTCACAAAATGGGGTTACAATCATTTCAGACATTGCACCAAAAATAGAGGATGAAATATCGAGGACCGAGCGTATTAAAGAAATAATTAGTGATGTGTTTCATTTAGATTGGGAGGATCTAAAAGATGAATACGCACAAGATATTTTTTACTTAGCGCTTGGTGATTCTTTAACGCGCGGTGTAGGGGATGAAAAACAGGATTATGGCTATACTGTTCGATTACAGAAGCAATTAGAACAATGGTCAATGATCAAATCCGTAGAGCTAGATAATCGTGGCAAAAACGGCCGCCGCAGTAATCAGCTATTAGCATTATTGAAAAAAGGGCATTATGATGAGGAACTGGCAAAAGCCAATCTTGTTACAATAACCCTTGGTGGGAATGATGTCATGAAAATAGTGAAGAATAACTTGTTTACAATGGAACAATCGATGTTTGATAAAGAATTGCCTAAATTTATTAATCGTTATGATGAAATACTTCAAGAAATTCGTCTTCGTAATGCAGATGTACCGATCATTTTAATAGGCTTTTATAATCCGATGTCAATTGTGGTTGATGAAGTGACGCCATTTGAGTCCATCATATCAGAATGGAACACAGAAATAGATAACCTAAGCTTGGCATATAACAATGTATGTTTTGTGCCAGTAGAGGATTTATTTGTATCGAATGAAGATATGGTATATCATGTAGATTTCTTCCATCCGAATAGTACGGGTTATGATCGGATGGCAGAACGCGTAATTGAAACGATGCAATCCTGTGATATTGAGTCTATGTCGAATGGTTTATTAGGTTTTGGAGAGTGAGCAGCATGAATAAATGGAAAGTAGCATTTTTTGTTTTAGCAGGCGCGATAATTATGGTACTTGTTAGTATAGTGTATTTAGCAACTTCGGACGTTGAGCAATCCAGTTTGAGAGAGCCGACTGCGCTTGAGGGCAATATATTAACCGTTGAAACAACAGCGAAAGAATTCGAAGCAATCGCCAAGCAATATTTAATGGAGGCGATGAATAATTCACCGGTTCCAGTGGAGCTCGCTATCGAAGAAAAGATTTATTTATATAGTACGTTAACAGTATTTAATTTTGAACTTCCAATTCAAATGGATTTCAATCCCGTTGTAAGTGATGGGAATATTATTTTAAAACAGGATGCCGTCCATGTCGGCAAGATTAACATTCAACCGAAACAAGTGTTAAAGCTAATGAAGGATGCAGTAGAATTCCCATCTTGGATTACCGTGCAGCCAAACGATGAGCAAATTTATGTAGACTTATCACGCATTAACATTGCAAGCGGATCCCGTGTACGAGCACAAGAAATTGATTTAGAAAATGACAAGATTGTCTTACAAGTGGTCATTCCAAACGAAACAAAATAAGGGGCGAAATATGGTGGCATTACAAAAAGCAACATTTGCAGGTGGCTGTTTCTGGTGTATGGTTAAGCCGTTTGATACGCAGCCTGGCATTATTGAAGTTGTATCGGGCTATACAGGTGGACATGTTGATAAACCAACATATGAGCAAGTATGTAGTGAAACAACAGGCCATTTAGAAGCCGTACAAATTACGTTTGACCCAAGTATTTATCCATACGAAAAATTAGTAGAGCTGTACTGGACATTGATTGACCCTACCGATGCGGGTGGGCAGTTTTATGATCGAGGAGAATCGTACACAACAGCGATTTTTTATCATGACGAGGTTCAAAAGCAAATTGCAGAGTTATCAAAGGCAAAGCTAGAGGCATGCGGTAAATTCCGTGCACCAATCGCCGTGAAATTATTACCAGCAAAACCATTTTATGAAGCAGAGGACTATCATCAGCATTATTATAAGAAAAATCCTGCCCATTATGAGCGCTATTCTATAGGCTCAGGACGCACTGGATTTATCGAACAGCATTGGGGGAAACGTTAATGGATAAAAATGAACGCTTAAAACAGTTAACAGATATGCAATTGCATGTGACACAAAATCAAGGAACAGAACCACCGTTTCGCAATGAGTATTATGATGTTTTTGAAGACGGGATTTATGTTGATATCATATCAGGCAAAGCACTGTTTAGCTCAACAGACAAATTTGATGCTGGCTGCGGTTGGCCTTCATTTTCAAAACCTATTGATGTTCCAGAGGTAACTGAACATTTTGATACTTCACATGGAATGCGTCGCGTGGAAGTACGCAGTAAAACAGCGGATTCGCATTTGGGACATGTATTTCCAGATGGCCCGCGTGAATTAGGTGGCTTACGATACTGCATTAACTCAGCATCGTTACGCTTTGTGCCAATTGCAGATTTAGAAAAAGAGGGCTACGGAGAATATCTTTCATTATTCAAATAAAAAACTCGCTCTTGTTGTGAAATTCACAATGAGAGCGAGTTTTTGCTTATGTTTTAAATTCAGCGACGACACTGCGTAAATCATCTGCCTGTGCTGCGAGTTCAACCGCAGAAGCATTGATTTCTTGCATGGAGGCCGAACCTTGCGTAGCAGCTGTAGCACTAAGCTCGGTATTTGCTGCAGTATTCTCAGCTATGGCTGAAACATAGATGAACGAAGAAGTGACATCTTGAGAATGTTTTAATGTTTGTTCGATTTGAATGCCCATATAACTTAAAATTTCCGATGTTTTCTCCGTTTGTTGCAAGATGTTGTGTAAAGATTCGGTTGTTTCATTCGTTACTTCCACACCGCGAATTACTTTTTGAACTCCGGTTTCATTTTGCGTGATAATAGAGTTAACCTCAGTTTGAATAGATCGAACTATTGATGAAACTTCACTAGCAGCCTGTTGTGATTGTTCGGCTAACTTTCGAACTTCTTTTGCGACTACAGCAAAGCCTCGCCCATGTTCACCAGCGCGTGCAGCTTCAATTGCCGCGTTTAGGGCTAACAGGTTCGTTTGTTCAGCAATTGCTGTAATTGTGCTGATAATAGACGTAATATCATCCGATTTACGCCCTAATTTTTCAACGGTTGCCGAAGTAGAAGCCATTGTTTCCTCGATTTCAAGCATTACATTGGAAGATTGCGTGACTGAATTGCTTCCTAATTGTGCCGATTGTTGCATCGCAGTAGCTGCTAGTTGTACTTCAAATGCTTTGTTGTTTAATTCGTGAATCGAAATTTCAAGCTTATTCATTTCGTTTGCTGATTTACTAATGCTTGTCAAAATTTCGTTGCTGTCATTGGCGATATCTAGTGTTGAGTTTGCTATTGAGTCGATTGTGCGAGCATTTTCTTCTGCTAATCCCATTAACCCTTGAGAGCTGCTAGATACGTTTTCCGCTAGGTTCGACACACGTTTCACAAGCTTTGATATCGATTCGATTAAAATATTTGTAGAATATGCGATATGTGCGAATTCATCTTTCGTCTTTACTTCAACGCGACGTGTTAAATCACCACCGGCTTGTGCAATATCTAAAATCGAGTGATTAATAGCATTTGTATTACGGAGAATAGATTTCCATAAAATATAGCCTAAAGTCACGGAAATAAACAATGCGATCCCTGAAAGTACGAAAAATGAAATTTTCGAAGCAAGTGCAAACTGCTCAAGATCAGACAAAGTTTCCTCGTTACGCTGTTGTAGCATTTTAATAAGCTTAGATGTATTTTCATCGATATAGTTTTTAAAGCTTTGACTTCCACTTGTTTTAAACATGATTGCCGCGTTTTCATAGCCATACTTTTGACGGACTTCTATCGTCGATTTAGAATAAGATAAGTAATTGTCATAAAATTGCTGAATAAGCACTACTAACTTTATTTCCTCCTCTTGATTTTCAAGGGAGCTTTGTATGGTAGATAAATTTGCATTGATTGTTTCCTTCAAGTCTTCGTAGGATGTTAAATGATAATTATCACCAGTAATGATATACCCTTGTTCATGGCTAGAAAGCTTGGCGATATCAGTGACTAAGGTATTAATGAGCATTTGCTGTTCTAAATTTTCATCTGAAAACTCCCGTAGGTTATTTTGCAAATTCGTAATATTGATGTACGATAAAATTTGCATAGCAATTATAATAGTCATCAAAACTGAAAATGCGAGGACAATTCTTCCTCTAATGAGATGAATAAATTTGAAATTGGATTTTTTGCTTTTTTTCTCTTTTGCTTTTTTAGCTTCTATAGGTATTGAATTACTTCTTTTAAGCAAAATAATCACCAACTTTCTGAAAAATCAATTTTTTAATATTTTACTACATTGAGGATATTATTACACTATTAAATGGAAAATTTATAAAATAGGGGGAATTTTATTGAAAAAGTCATTTTATCATTATGCTTTGACGTTTAGAGGGGGAGATTGGAATGACAATAAAGTACGTTTTGCGGAAAGTATGTTTATAGATCATGGGTTTCCGAAAATGTCTGAAGATTTTCAAGAACTATCTGACTATATAGAAATGCAATCTGATGAGTATTTGACAACAGAAGCATTCGATTCGCTGTGGGCACTGTACGAGCTGAAATTCCAATGTTAATTTAGTATTTGCAGGATTTAATGAACAGTGGGTATAGTAGAATTAATATAATTCGTTCGAATAAATCAAAGTGAAATTAAGAAGTAGTGAACAAAAATGTTCGATTTTTTCAGTGAAGAAAGACGTCTAACGATTGAATATTTATACGAAACCGTTTACAATTAAATAGAATGATGATGAAAAGAGGTTATTTAAATGAGTGTTCATATTAGTGCCAAACAAGGCGAAATCGCAGAAATCGTATTATTACCAGGAGATCCCCTACGTGCAAAGTATATTGCTGAAACGTTTTTAGAAGACGTAGTACAATACAACGAAGTACGTAATATCTTAGGCTACACAGGTACTTACAAGGGCAAACGCATTTCAGTTCAAGGTACGGGAATGGGTGTACCTTCTATTTCAATTTACGCTACAGAGCTTATGCAAGAATACGGTGTACAAAAATTAATCCGTGTTGGTACTTGTGGTGCGATTCAAAAGGATGTAAAGGTTCGTGACGTAATCATCGCACAAACTTCATCTACTGACTCGAATTTAAACCGCGTAATTTTCGGCGGAAACATTGACTATGCACCAACTGCAGACTTTGATTTATTATTAAAAGCTTACAACGCTGCAAAAGAAGCAGAATTAAATGTACGTGTAGGTAACATCTTCACGGCAGATATGTTCTATTCAGATGAAGAACAAAACGAAAAATTAGCACAATACGGAGTACTAGCTGTTGAGATGGAAACAGCTGCGCTATATACTCTTGCTGCAAAGTTTGGACGTAAAGCATTAACTGTTCTAACAGTATCTGACCACATCATTACAGGTGAGGTAACAACTTCTGAAGAACGTCAAACGACTTTCAATGACATGATGCTAATTGCACTAGAAGCGGCGATCCAAGACTAGTCATAGCAATGGTTTGTGAGATGGGTATTTTAAACAAGTTTCCAAAAGTGCCCAAAACCTATTTTAGAAGTGCCTAACAAGTGAAAAAAACTTGTTAGGTGCTTTTTATTTTAGTGTGTCTAACAAGGTGCTTGCTAGTTCCTTTTGCTCCATTATCACATGCGAAAACATGTTTATATTTCTTAAGGTTAATAATGGTTTGAAGGCATACTTGTTTAAGTGTGCTATTTTTATTTCCAAAAGCTCAGTGCAAAACACATGAACCGTACTGAGGTGCAAGATATGGATGATTGGTTACGTGGATTAATCTCACAGAGCGATTCTAAGTAGCGTTCCTGTGAGTGTGTGAAGGGGAGCATAACAAAAGGACTTGCATATATGGAGTTTAATCATAAACACAAGTCCTGCACTTATTAGGCTAGTAATATCTTTATTATAAGTCAATATTAATGTAAATTATAATATTTTTTGCATAATAAAAAATGTTGTTTTTCATGTATACCTAATATGTTAATACATTGAATTAAATTTGGATAATGTGCTATTGGGTCGGGGTAACGTATATGTCCAGCTACGTTATCGCTAATATTAGAAAGCATTTTTTCTAAATACCTAGTTTCAATATCTAGCTCGTTTACTAACCATTTAAATGAAATTTTCTCTTTAATATTCTTTGGTGGCACTAAAACAAAAGGTGCTTTCATAGGTTTATTATGTTTTTCTTTATATTCAGTAAATATATCGTCACTCTTAATGTTGTACGGCTTTCCACTTCTTATAGTAGCAATAGGCTTAGAAATCGGTAAATATGATTTGTTTAACTGTCTAAATAGTCTAATCATTAAATATAAATGATAATAGGTTTCTCCAAAAGACCACTTATCATCTTGAGGACGTTCCCATTCTTTATCTTTAAAATCTTTTAGCACATTAGCAAATTCTTCTCGTTGCTCATATATGATGGTGAAATGATTTTTCATGTAACTACTTTCCATAACGTCACCTCTGAATATTATCTAATGTTTATTTATCATTAGTATAGTGTAACACATTTACAAATATTAGGGTATATCGGTGTGTATTACTAGTAAAAAAGATTGACTGTTCCCACAGACGATACGACAACGCCTAATCCGCTCTTTATTAATCTACTGTCATATCAAGCATTAACTGTTCTAACAGTATCTGACCACATCATTACAGGTGAGGTAACAACCTCTGAAGAACGTCAAACGACTTTCAATGACATGATGCTAATTGCACTAGAAGCGGCGATTCAAGACTAGCCATAGCAAAGGTTTGTGAGACTCCAAATTTTACAAAGGGACTAAAAAGGGGTTTTAACCTTTGAAATGTACATTTGATGCCTACTAAACGAGCAATTGTTTAGTAGGTTTTTTTAGTATAATGAATCAAATAAAGAGGTCGCATTTTGCTTCTGTTCTATTGTGACATGAGAATAAGTGTTAAGGTTGTTTAAACCATAATTTATAAGCATTGGAAAAGAACCAACTTTTAGTTGAAATTAAGTGTGTAGTAAAGCTCAACCGCTTCAATTTTTGAACAACAATCATAGCAAGCTCACAGAGCCATTTAACGAGCCTAAGAGTTGATAGATTTGGCTTGGGCTTTTTTCAATGGACTTTAGGAAACTTACTTATTTCACAAAAAGGTAAAAATCCAACAATCACTATTTACAACCCTTTAACCGAATCAATATTAAACAATATATGTGAGAAATATAATTTTTCACTCAATTCTGTTAAATTAAAGAAACATTGGATATTACCCCTATCTCAAATATTTGGTTTATGTTAACATATATCTGAATATCTAAAATTTAGGAGATATGAAAAGGAGTGTAATAATCAGATATGAAAAAGATATTGAAACCATTGATTAGTGTTATTGCGATTGGTGCCATCTCTCTATCTGTCAATACAGATAAAAATATATCTGCTAATAATATTGCAAATACATGTGAGTATGATTCGGCATCGAAAGGAAACCCTGATTATTCCACAATGAACTGTTTGTTAACCGAAACAGCATTGATTTATGATGTTCCTCCTGAAATTGTGAAGGCAATAGCGGAAGGTGAAAGTGGAAATTGGCGTCATTTCGATAAGAATGGTGAGGCGATTGTGACAGCTGATAATGGAATTGGCATTATGCAAATTACAAATCAAGCAGGCTACAATCAAGATAGACTAAAAAGTGATCTTGTCTATAATATTCAAGCTGGTGTAGAGACTCTAGATAAAATGTTTAAGCGGAAGGATTTGCCTAGCATCAACGGTGGGGAAAGAGATATACTGGAACATTGGTACTTCGCTGTCATGGCTTATAACGGTACTAAGCCAGTCAACAGTCCAATTGTCCAGGCAACTGGTGAAAGAAATGCAAATGCCTATCAAGAGAGAATTTTCAGGATTATCGAGGAAATGGGGCTAATTGACTTAACAGTGCTGCCATTTTCACGCGAACATTTTCAATATGACTCTAACAACAAGGAAAATATTAAATTTTCAGCGATGAACTATGATTTTGATTTACCAGTAAAAAAATCAAAGCACTTATTTGAAACAAATCAAAAAGTTAATACCACTACGAATGCAAATTTAAGGACAAGACCTACTACGGATAGTCCTTCTATGGGTACTTTACGTGAAGGTGAAACGATTACCATTACGGGTCCTTTTGAATATGATGAAGCGGCAACGAGGAAAAACCATTTTGTTTGGTATCCTGTGAAAAGAAGTGATGGGACAAAGGGGTATGTAGCATCAAGTTATTTAAACTACGCCGCTTCAACGCAAACACCTCCAGTTTCCACTACACCAGACTACTCAGCTTACGCTAAAAAGTTTGCTGACTTTAGTAGTACAGAATGGTGGGCAAATGATATGATTTGGGCAATCGAACGAGGTTTAATTAATGGTTATAGTGATGTATGGAATGCAAAAACAAAGAAATACGAAACACAATTACAACCGAACACACAATTAACTGAAGCTCACTTCCTAACAATCTTCTTCCGTTTCGCACAAAAAGATGAATTAGCAAATGTAAAAAACACAACGTCTTGGAACAAAAGTGGTTTATACAACATGGCGAAGAAATACAACATGCCTGTACTAGCAAATGAAGAATCCACAGCTTCTAAAGGTCTTGCGGATAAAGGCATTAGACGTGGTAAATTGGCACAACTGATGGCATCTTACTACTATGAGAAAACAGTAAGTGAAAACGAATCTATTCAATTTTTCATAGATAATGGGATTACCACAGCTACATCAATCGGTGGCTATACTCCTGATAAAATTTTAACTCGTTCTGAAATATCAGCGTTTATTCAAAGGTATGAATCATTGGAGTTAAAGCAAAATTAAATGAACTTAGAAAAGGGAGTGTCCGAGTTTTTCTGGGACACTCCCTTTGCGCCGAGGATGGTGAGAATTTATTCTGACCACCGCAGAAGCACCGCCTAAAGCGGATTATTACTACACGAGGTTTGCACTGTCCAAAAAGTTTTGACTTTTTGGACAGCCCCTTTTCTGATTTTACGGCTGAGGCAATTCAATAAAAGCTAAGTTGAATTAGCTTACCGTAATAATTGTTACAAGCTCACAGAGCCATTTATAGAGATTGTGAGCGTTAGACAGATTGTTACGAGCGATTATTTAGTGGGTTTTTTTAGTTAAAGGACTCGAATAATGAAGGTGGCATTTTCCTACTGCAACGGTTGCACAAGCTATCAAGTATGTATACCAAACCTTATTATCATAAAAATACATGTTTCATTTTTATTACATTCAGCTCTTATTTATCAAACAAAACTGTTTAATATGGAGAAGGAAGGGCAAGTTAATAGTGTAACTTGAAAGGATGGGGTGAAATGACTTCTGTACGTGATGAAATACTAGAGGTATTAAATCGTGAAAAAATTGGTACTATGGCAACTGTTCGGAATGGAAAACCGTATTCTCGTTATATGACATTTCAACATGAGGACTTCGTGTTATATACGGTAACAAGCAAACATTCTGAAAAAGTAGAAGAACTGCAACAAAATCCGTATACACATATTTTATATGGCTACGAAAATAATGGATTTGGTGATGCTTATGTAGAAATCGAAGGCAAAGTGACAGCGTTTGAAGATGAGAGCATAAAAAACAAGTTAGCGGAAATTTTTTCGGGTATTTTTACCGGATCAAAAGATGAAATGGTAACGCTGAAAATTGAGCCGATTCGCATGCGATTGATGAATAAAAAAGGCGAGCCACCGAAAGAATTAGAATTTACAGCTAAGTAGTTTAAACGAATTAATTTATGCGATGCTTTGACATAGTGAGAGAGGTGCTTGCATAACTTTAACTATCTCAGTAAATTTTTCTATAGTTTCATCTATTATAAAACATGCTACATTGCTTTTAATAAGAGTCATTTTAACCTTAAACTGGGGAAATGCTTTTATTAGGAATGTCGTATGTTTTTTTCTGTTTCTGTCATACGTTTTGAGCATTATGTCCACCGTATGTTTAACAAATCTTACTGTCATTTAAAGTGTACGATGTAAAATATTGATTTGCTTGTGAACATACGTTTGGAATGTATGTTCTCTTTTTGTTTAAATTATGATAAATTTAAAGTGTAATATTTATTTTATAGGCAAGGAGAATTAAAGACGAATGCTAGGGAACACACACATCGTAGGAGGCATCACAGCAAGTCTTGCTTTTGCACAAATTTCAAATGAAAATCCCCTCATATTGCTAGGGGCAGGCATTGTCGGTGCACTATTGCCGGACATATGCCACGGTGGGAGTAAAATGGGGAGGACGTTTCCCATTAGTTCGAAAATTGTCAATAAACTTTTTGGGCATCGGTCTTTCACTCATAGTTTGCTCTTTTTATTTTGTATAGCGGTACTGATGAATGCTTTCGTACCCTATAAGGCATTCACAATAGGGCTGCTCTTAGGAATGGTTAGTCATTTTATTCTTGATATGGGAACGAGACAGGGAATTAAGTTGTTTTTTCCGATAAATTTTAAAGTACGTTTCCCCCTCACAATCAAAACGGGTGGCAAAGTGGAAAAGTATATTTTCGCTGGGCTATGTTTGTTATCGTTGTATTTTGGTTTTGAAATTATTATTGGAATTGTGAATATTACGTAAAATCAACCCTGCATGTGGATAAATTCATGCAGGGATTTTTGTTATTCAAAATTAAAAAATTCTTTACCAAGGTGTACTGCTAATATTGAATATAGCTACATTGGGTTGGAATATTTGCCTAATGGGACATTAATATAAAAGGAGCTATAAAATTGCCTTTTTTAATGCTTCTAACAGTAGTGCATGATTGTATGAGCAAGCTTAAAAGGATTTTGCATTTTTAAATAATAGTCTTCTGCTACCCAATATCTATTTTGGTATTTCATTAATCGTTCTTCTAAATTACCGATGTATGTGTCACGGTGAAGTACACGCTCATATCTTACTTCTTTAGGGCAATCAAGGAAAATTATATAATCGTAAAATGCTTTCCATTCCTCTCTCAAAAGAAATATCCCCTCGATGATTACTATGCTTTTAGGTGGTATTTGAATTGATTTGCTTATATGGATATCTTTTTCTTTGTCGTAAAACGGCAAGTGTAACTGCTTTTCGTTTTGATGAAGTTTTTTATACAAACGTTCTTTTAGATAATTGGTATCCCATTGTAATTGATAATATTCAAACCACTCAT
The DNA here is from genome assembly GCF_022549215.1 of Solibacillus palustris. Classification (GTDB taxonomy): domain Bacteria; phylum Bacillota; class Bacilli; order Bacillales_A; family Planococcaceae; genus Solibacillus; species Solibacillus daqui. The sequence continues at coordinate 132,662 of NZ_JAKZFC010000004.1, forward strand.
CATGACCTGTGTTATATCTCATTTCTCTTTTAACAATATGGTCGTCAATATGAAGAATCACTACATTTTCAATTTCATTTACAAGTTGGTTTACAATCGTAGTTTTTCCTGCACCACTTAGTCCGTCGATAGCTACAATAAAAGGTCTATCTAAGTAATGCTTATTATATTCTTCTTCTATTTTTTGCTTTAAAGTACGGATCATTTCCATGTAAATTACCTTTCGTATATTGAATAAATTTCTATAAATGTAGCATGCAGTAGGACGAAATAAAAGGACTTGTGATTATGTATATGAAACAAAATCATAAGGCTATTTCTTATCGAATAAAAGCTACCTATAATGGAATAGAGGTTTTTATAAATAGCTATTCTTTTTATTTCCATAAATTTCATAAGCGAAATATCCAATTAATAAGCCAATCCCTGAACTGAAACTTAATGTGGATAATAATGAAATTGAGAAAAACATGCTAAGAAGCAAGCCTACTGTACAACCAAAAAGCATTCCAAGTGGTATTAAACTGTCTAATAAATTTTGAGCTGCTTTTGATTTTTTCTTACCTAATTTCCCTTGCTTATGTTTATGTTCGAGCCTTTTAACAATGAAGATCGCAATGCCTCCATTGAATCCAAGGGGGAGTATAATACCTACAAGTTCCATGAAAAACTCCAAGCTGTAATCTCCTTTCGTTTACATCCTATTACATTAATTACGTAATATTCAGTTATTTAGTGAAGTGTATCATAATTTTATTTTATAGCGCGGTATGTGTGTATATGAGATGCAGAACAAAAGGACTTACATACATGAAAAAAATTCATACATGCAAGTCCTATTTTAAATAATCATTAATACCGATCCTTCAATAAGCCATTTATTTCTTATGCACTTTTACATAAACACTTCCAAATAATCTATCTCCAATGTAAGCATCTAACCTCCACATTCCACTTTTAGACAACATCATATTTGTTGGAATGTGATGATTTGCTCCATTATTAGGGCTAAGAAAAGAAATTTCAACTTTTGGAACAATTATTATTTCCTCGTTACTGTTTTCATGAGTTCCTAAAACTTCAAAGTTACCAGTCAACTCGTCTTCTTTTCCCCAAAAATGCCACATGTACTTTTGTATTTTATTTGGATAGAATCTACTTTCTTCATTATCATCGTAAAGAAAGCCTAAATGCCCTTCTTCTCCAATCATTGTATAACCATCTGATTTAAAAAGGGGACTTTCATGCCATTTGTTTTGAAATAAGCAATTGAGATTTGACTTGATGGATAGTTGGTCACATGAAACGCTCTCAGGTCGGTTTGAGAACATAACAAAAGGACTTTCATATATGAAACCCAATCATACACGCAAGTCCTATTCTTATTAAACAAAATTGTACGTTATTTATATAGAAACTACTTTTTCTCTTTTAATAGTGAAATAATCTTTTCATTTTGTTCTATTAACATATCGAGTTTTTTTCCAATCTCATTAGCATTATTAGTTCTTGCTGAAGAATTTATTAGTAACTTTTTTATAAAGTGAGTAAAAGAAATAAAAAATAAAATAATAAGCCCAAATACAGCGATTATGGGGATTAGTTGTAGAATTGCTTCCATTGTATTCCCTCCTCATGATTCATATTAACCTGCATAATTGATTTAATGACTGAGTAATCAATCGTTTAGTTCAGTGTAACATATTTCCAAATATTGACGGTAGGTGAATGTGTAAGGCAAATGGGGCAGGATAGATGTGCGAAATGTTTCTAGCTTAAATAGAAATGGTCACATTACTAAGGTAAGGGCTAGAAAGTATTGTTGGAACTGAACAATCAGATTTAAGAATGAAGGGGATTCAGAAACCTTTATTGAATTAGTATTACAGGAATACATATTCTTAAAAAAGGATGAGACTCTTATGAAAATACAAAAGTATACACCAAAATATGAAGATAGCTGGCTCCGTTGTAGAGTGTTAGCGTATTTGTATACATCTATGTACGAAGATGTTGAAACTTCAAAACCAACATTTGAAGGGCGTCCTTCCATTGAGTTGATAGCAATAGAAGATGGGATTGTTGTCGGGCTGCTAGATATGGTACTTGATACAGAAGAATTAAAAACATCATTTTTAGCAAAAGGCTTAGGTGCGTTTTTAAAAGTCATTGCTGTTCATCCAGATTACCAATCTAAAGGAATTGGGCGTAAATTATATGAAACGGCTTTAAATGAACTCGAAAGTACTCCTATTGAATTCATAGAATTGTACACACGGGGAGATGAACAAGCTAATAATTTTTATAAAAAATTAGGGTTTGAATTATTAGCAGAAACATATGACGTATTTGGAGTGGAAAAAAGTTTAAGTAAACCTATTTCTATAAATGGAATAGAAAATAAAATGCTTAAGGCAACATATGAAAACGGTGAGCCGTGTGATTATATCCTAGTCGATGGTGTATATGAAGTATACGATTTAAAAGCATTAGATAATATTGAATATGACCGTTATTATCCAGCACGAGGATATTACAAAAAAGTAAAATAATTTATTTGATTTAAGTTTCATAAAACAATTCATTTGGCAATCTGAAACTGCAAATTACAGTGAATTGTCCGTAAAAGAATTTCATTTAATTAAGGAATATCACTCAAATAATCCTACTGTGTATTATAATTACTTTCCTAAATTTAAAAGATTAATGCTTGATACATAAGGTTTTATGGCAAGTTCAATACTTCTGATATAAGATATAAAATCATTTTTCATCAATCATTAATTAGTGATTTCAAAAATTTAATTAAATAAAAGCATGAAAACGAGTAATTATGGAGCTGTGAAAGATACATGCTATGAAAAGCTTGTTAAAGGAGCTAAAGGAAATGCCAGTGTATAATAAGTTAGTAAGAGATAAGATTTTAGAAATTATCGAAGCAGATGAGTTAGCTTATAACGCTCGAAAATTGGAGCATAATGAACTTTTATATGAAGTTAAGGCGAAAATGATTGAAGAAGCTAAAGAGTTTCATACGGCAAATACTACTCATGAGAGCGTTGAAGAATTAGCTGATGTATTAGAGTTAGTACATACAGCTCTTAGTGCATTAGGTGTGACCTTTGAAGAACTAGAAGTAGTGCGGCAGCAAAAAAAGGAAAAACGTGGAGGTTTTGAAAAAGCAATTTACTTGGTTGATGTAGAAGACAAGTAATTTGTGTCAAAGAGAAGTGTATATGAATAGTTACTTGGATAATGATAATTCTTAAGAATTTAGTTTCCATTGGAGATACTTGTTTAGTAGGAATGTTGCTATTCAAGTGTAGTCATAGCAAGGGTTTAAGCATTACATAATTTCAAAAGGGACATAAACTTATTTTATTGACCGTCCAAGCGCTCTAGACAAGAATTTGTTAAGTGTGCTTTTTTATGAATGGAAAAAATATAAGTTTTTAATGTAATCTATAAAATAATAACGGACTTGAAAAAAATCGGCAACTTCTATTGTATACGCGCCAAAAAATATTATTAATTAGATGTTATGGATTCTCCCTCTTCATCAAATAATGATGGAGAAGGAGATGAAAAAAATGAGTAAAGAAGTAGGGAAAATATTTGTAGAAAGATTAACGACGAATAGCGACCCATTATCAAATATTGTGACCGTGCACCTTTTTTGTGAAAATGCGATTAACTGCTTAATAAAAGCAAGGGCAATCGGTGTAGAAGATTATTCTAAAAGAAATAGAGGCGAAACCTACATCCCCATATTAGATTCAAATTATTCTACAAAATTATATTTCGTATTCTCGATGGGGTTCATTGATCAAAAACTGTATGATAATTTACGGTTGCTCAATCATTGGAGAAATAAAGCAGCCCACAATATACATGAAGAAATAAAAAAGCTACCCATGGATTTTCATATTTCGAGCGATAATGAGAAGAAAATTGCTCCGGAATCTACTGAAAATGAAATAGTGATTGGTGTCGCTTTTGCAACTTATGTTGAATTACATAAGTTTATTGAAGAAAACTATGATATCAAATTATAGATGTTTGTTAAAATATGCAAACAATTTTCTTTGCCAAGGTGACAACCTAAGACTCCCATACCATTAGAAAGCCCTCTACATTCATGTAAGAAGGGCTTTTCGTGTGCCGAAATATTGTGAATATACAATATTAGAATGGTATAAATTGCATCAACACCGTAACTGAATCACTTTGTGAGTGGATATTTGTGAATTTTAAAAGATAATTGCGAATACCCAAAAATATCCTTTTGTTAATGTGAATGTTCATGTACTTTCGCTCATGAAATATAATTGTATCTCTATTATATAATGACGAAACAGTAAAATATTAACCTACATAAAACTGTAATAAATTACACGCTTCTATAATACGATAATAATCTACGAAACCGCGTATTTTTATTTACTGATTAAAAGGAGTTGGCGTTTTTGAAGAAACGGTACACTCTCGCTATATTGGCGTTGGTTGTGTTTGTACTAGCTGCATTTGGTTATTTTGCGACATCACTTATTGACACGCAAGGAGAATCAAACTTAACACTCCATCAGGTTTTTAAAAAAGCAATTAAGCGTCAACAAACATTGAAAAATGTACATGCTGATGTTGATATGGAACAACAAACGGAAATGATTGTAGACGGGGTAATAGTTCAATTTTCAACTTCTTCTGATTTAGCAATGGAAATTCAGCAAAAACCAATGGCGATGTATACGAAGGGAACGGTCGCGATGGAGATGGAAGGCGAATCGATGGAAATGCCAATGGAAATGTATATGAGCGAATCTGATGGCTTTTATTTGTTAACTGGTGAAGAAAATCAATGGGCCAAAATTCCAGATAACGAATATGAACAAGTACTTGCGCAAACAGGAGCAAAAGCAGATGCGACAGCCCAGCTTAAAAAATTGAAGCGGTTCATTAATGATTTTGAGTTCAAACAAGACGATACGAGCTATTTATTAACACTGAATATTGAAGGGGATAAATTAAAAGAATTTATTGTCGGTCAACTTGGTTCGGTAATTGAGGGAACAGTTGAAATGACGAGTGAGACAGTAAAAGCTATGTCGTTCGAGGACTCGAAATATGAGCTTGTTATTAACAAAGAAACCTTTGATACAAACGAGATTAATATGGATATCACCATATTAATGGACATTGAAGACCAGCAAGCGCAAATTAAAAATGATGCATCTATTAAATACTCGAAATTTGATGAATTAGATGAAATTACTGTACCAAAAGAAGTAAAGGATAACGCGGTTTTTTAATAAGATAAGCAGTGCAGCAGTAGAAATTTACTAAAATGCACTGCTTTTTCCTTTGAAATGAAAAACTAAATAAAAAAGTTGGCGTCTATTCTTTTCTAGTGGCTTGGAAACTGCTATTATTGGTATATGTGTGAATCAGTCACGGCAAATATGAGAGTGGTGAAAATTTAAATGGATGATCAAAATCAAAATGGGCTACAACCCGAAAACAACGAGCAGCAAGTAAAAGTAAAACCTGCGGGGAAATATTTACGCATGAAGCCATTTGCGTTCATTATGCTCATTTTTTTAACAATTTTACTTACGGCAGCTTTAACAATCTTTGCGCTAACGTTTGGTGAGCAAAAGGTTGTTGAAGTAAAAGTTCCAGTGGAACGTACAGAGTTTAAACAGCTTTATGAAGCGTATGACGCATTAAAGGAAAAGTACTATGAAGATATTGATGAAGATCAAGTAATTCACGGTGCTATCAATGGATTATTCGATTCATTAGGCGACCCATATTCTGATTATATGGACAAAGAAGAAGCAACATCGTTCAACGATAGCTTATCATCAAGCTTCCAAGGCATTGGTGCTGAGATTTCGGCGCGAAACGGCTATATAATGATTGTTTCACCGATCAAAAACACACCTGCTGAAAAAGCAGGATTACAGCCTAAAGATATGGTACTTTCAGTAGACGGCAAAAGCGTAAAAGGCTTGAGCTCTACAGAAGCGGTATTATTAATTCGTGGTGAAAAAGGTACTGAGGTAACCTTATCTATTCAACGTGGGGAAGCAGAAGCGTTTGATGTAACAATCGAACGTGATGATATTCCAGTTGAAACGGTATATGGTGATATTGACGAAAATGGTATCGCACACTTCCAAATTACATCATTTAGCGAAAATACAGCTAAAGAGCTTGAGAAGCTACTTGAGGAATTTGAAAAACAAGGCATGACTTCTATCATTTTAGATGTGCGTCAAAATCCAGGTGGTTATTTAAAAGCTGCGATTGATATTTCAAACTTGTTTGTTGAATCTGGCAAACCAATTGTCCAAATTCAAGAAAAAGGTCAAGAACCATCAATTGTTGCGGCGGATAACCGTACAAAATACAACTTGCCGATAACAGTATTAATCGATGAAGGTAGTGCGTCAGCTTCGGAAATTTTAGCGGGTGCGTTAAAAGAATCAGTTGGTGCAAAACTTATTGGTTTAACATCATTCGGTAAAGGCACAATGCAAGAAGTTGTTTATATGGAAGATGGTGCAAACCTAAAATTCACAACAGGTAAATGGTTAACGCCAAATGGTAACTGGGTGAACGAAAAAGGAATTAAACCAGACGTTGAGGTAAAATACCCTGATTATGCGTCATTACCATATATAGATCCTTCACAAACATTTGAAGTTGGGGCAACAAATCCAATGATTCAAACAGCAGAACGTATATTAGAAGTGCTTGGCTACACTCCTGGTACAGTTGATACAACGTTCACGGAAGAATCAGCGGACGCGTTAAAACAATACCAACAAGATAATAAATTTGAAGTAACAGGTGTTTTAACGGGTGAAACAACGTTTGCATTAATGGATGCAATTAGCGAAAAGCTAAAAACGGATGATCCACAAATTTTAAAGGCAAAAGAATTATTAGGTACTACAGAAGCAACAAAAGAATAAAACTATTGGGCTGGTCTTGGGTATATCCTAAGCCAGCCCATTGTGTTAAGGACGTGACGATATGAAAGATGTATATTTATTTAGCGGATTTTTAGGGAGTGGCAAAACGTCGATGTTAACGGATGTCATTCGTCAATTGAAAGAAGCTGGTTTAAAGCCAGCTGTTATTATGAACGAGCTAGGTAAACTGCCATTTGATTCGCAAGCAGTAGAAGAAGACGTACCATTAAAAGAAATGTTGGAGGGCTGTATTTGTTGTAGCGGCGCTGAAAAAACAGAGGCTCAGATTCAATCATTATTACATGACCAAGAATTTGATGTATTAATTATTGAAACAACGGGCGCAGCTCACCCAGTTGAAGCATTAGATGCCGTGTATTCACCGTTATTTGCCGATAAATTAAATATTAAAGGCATTGTCACTGTAGCGGATAGTAAACTATGGCTAGACCGCGCAAGCTTAACTCCACAAGTGCGCTCATTATTTATGGAGCAAATTCGCCACGCACATTTACTATTAGCAAACAAATCTGATCTATTATCAGAATCAGAGCAAGCGCAAGTAGTATATGAATTACAAGGTTTTAACGCAAAAGCATTCATTTTACAAACGACGAACGGGCGCGTGCCATTAAAGCTTTTACAAAACATGCAGTCAACTGCGCAAATTTCTAAAGATGATATCGTGTCAGCACGCATTGGCGACAGCTTTAACTTAGGCTCACGTTTAATTGCGTTTCAAACAAGCTTCACCCAAGAGCAGTTCGAAAACTGGGTGCGCGACTTACCAGAAACAGTGTATCGTATGAAGGGCTATGTGCCGATTGAAGGAATTAAAAACCCGATGCTTTTCCAATATGCGTATGGAATGGTGCAATGGCTGCCAGAGTACGTGAAAATGGCACCGAATTTAGTGATGATTGGAGAAAATATTAAAGACGTTACGGTAATTGGTGAATAGTCGTCAATAGCTTTTTACATGAAAGTGTTGCGTAAGTTGGATAAATTTACGTAAATTATGTTCGAATAAACCCCTAATACAAGGCTTATAGATTGGTAGTTGGACAACTTACCAAATTATAGGCCGTTTTTTTGTGATTTTTTCATGTACGATGAAATCACGAAAGGAGATGTACCAAATGAAAAAATCAGTATTAACATTTTGTACAGTATTACTTTTAGCAACGCAAGCACCCGTTGCAAATGCAGAGGGGGGCAATACTGAAGCTAAAGCGAAATACTTCCAATCGGCTTCTGAATATCAATTGCAAATTAATGCAGCTAATTTTAAAATTCAATGGCCATTCGAAAATATTAAAATCGGGGATATAGAAACGATCATCAAGACATTCCCAAAACCAGAAGTTAAACCAGTGCCAAAGCCAGAAACAAAACCGGAAGTAAAACCAGTACCGAAACCGGAAACAAAACCAGAAGTTAAACCAGTGCCAAAGCCAGAAACAAAACCGGAAGTAAAACCAGTACCGAAACCGGAAACAAAGCCAGAAGTAAAACCAGTACCGAAACCGGAAACAAAACCGGAAGTAAAACCAGTACCAAAACCGGAAACAAAACCAGAGCAAAAACCAACAACGCCACCAAATCAAGTGACAGACTCAGAAAAACCAAATCAGCCAGGTAATAATACAAATGATGCTGATGTTGCTGCGATCGAAAAGCAAGTAGTTGAATTAACGAATAAAGAACGTGCGAAATTTGGTTTAGCAGCACTTGAAATGGATCAACCATTAATGGCTGCTGCTCGTGAAAAATCTCAAGATATGAAAAATAACAATTACTTCTCTCATACTTCGCCAACATTCGGTAGTCCATTCGATCGTATGAAAGCGTTAGGTATTTCTTATAAATCAGCTGGTGAAAATATTGCAAAAGGTCAAACAAGTGCGGCACAAGTTGTCGAAGCATGGATGAACTCAGAAGGCCACCGAGCTAATATTTTAAATAAAGACTTTACGCATATTGGTGTTGGTTATGTGAAGTCAGGTAATATTTGGACACAACAATTTATTAAAAAATAATGATATTACCTACCCTCTATTTAGGGTAGGTTTTTTATATGAATAAAGAACTCAATAAATAATATTATCCATATAATAATTTTTTTCTTTATTAGATAATAAGAAGATATGGATATCAAGTTTACAGTTGTGATTTTTAGATGAAATGTTTTCTAAGTTCATGAAATATGCTACAATAAACAGAGTAGTTCATATGTTTAAAATGAAATATTGTTTGATTTCACTAGGAGCTTATGTTTATACATAACTAATTCCTAAATTTAAAGAAAACATTACTATCATAAAAACATATCCTTACTTGATAAATTAATTATATAAATATAGTAAGTGACATTATGACAATAAAAGAAAATGCATGAAATGCAATGATGTTGCATAAAATGGAATACTCATATTGTTTGTTAGGAGAAACTTATGAAAGCAAAATCAATTATTTTAACCGGTGGGGGTACGGCTGGGCACGTCTCGTTAAATGAAGCGATTATCCCATCATTAATCGATGCAGACTATGATGTGCATTATATCGGATCACATGATGGCATCGAAAAAGAGTTAATCGGCAACGCATTCCCTGAGTTACCGTATCATAGTATTTCAAGTGGGAAATTACGTCGTTACTTTTCGATACAAAATTTTACGGATCCATTTAAAGTGTTAGTCGGCATAGGGCAAGCATTTTCAACTATTAAAAAGGTAAAGCCAAGCGTTATTTTTTCTAAAGGCGGCTTTGTTTCAGTACCGGTAGTGATTGCTGCAAAATTAGCAAATATTCCCGTTGTTGTTCATGAATCAGATGTAACGCCCGGATTAGCAAATAAAATTGCCCTGCCATTTGCATCACATATTTTTACGGTATTCAAGGAAACGGTCAAACATTTGCCAAGTGACAAAGCGACTTGTACCGGCTCGATTATTCGCCAGCAGTTATTTGAAGGCAATCGCGAACAAGGACTTGCCTGCTGCGACTTTACAACAGATAAAAAAGTGCTACTAATAATGGGCGGAAGCTTAGGGTCTGTTGTTGTAAACGATGCTGTGCGAGAGAACCTAACGAAATTACGTGAAAAATATCAAATTATCCATTTATGTGGTAAAGGGAATATAGATTCATCTTTGCTAAATTTAGAGGGCTATCGACAGTTTGAATATGTAACAGATGAATTACCTGATTTGCTATATGCAGCCGATTTCATTGTTTCACGTGCGGGTTCGAATTCAATTTTTGAATTTTTAGCGCTTCATAAACCGATGCTATTAATTCCATTATCAGCTGCAAAAAGTCGTGGTGACCAAATTTTAAACGCTCGTTTATTTAAGCAGCAGGGCTTTGCGCATGTACTTGATGAAGATACGATGACAAAAGAGTCATTTTACAGGGCGGTCGAAACACTAGCAGCTAATGCCGATGAAATGATCGACAAAATGCTAGATGTAGAACAGCCAAAGACACCGTCAGAAATGGTTTCATTAATCACACAATACGAAAAATAAAAATCGCCGAGGCAAAATGCCTTGGCGATTTTTTACATTGCTTGCTCTTCGTCTTCGCTTTGCGTATACGCAGTTGTTAAGTAGAACAAGTCTCTTGGGATTTTAAATAGAAGAAATTTCGTTTCACCTTGATTGATTTCATTAAATAATGATGGATTTGAGTGCTCAGCATCGACCACATAAGGTAATTTTAGCGCGGCAGCTTGAGAGCGAGCGTTTTCTTTGCGAATTCGTAAAAATACCGTACTAAAATTATAGTCATAAAACAACTCATTTAAAAAAGCTAACTTTGCTTTTTGGTTATAGCCAATGCCTTGGAAAGGTTGACCGATCCAAGTGCCTAAAAAGCCGGCACCATCTTGAATATCGAAAATACTAATTGTACCGATTGGCGTACCCCATTCATCGATAATCGTTCGTGATATTGTTAAGCCGTTTTGCTCTTCTTCCATTAACTGCTTCGTCATAAATAAATATTCTTCGGCAGATGTTGCTTTTTGACGTACATAAGGAAACACAGACGGATGACGTAGTAACTCGTACAGTTCTGCAGTTTCGTGAAGTTCTCTTTGTTTTAACATGAGAAACGCCTCCTTTTAAGAAGAAAATGGTAGAGCCTAATGTGAAAATTAAAAAACCTTATTCAAAAGGAAATGAAAAAGGTTTTATATCCAAAGGCAGCGGTCATTTCGAACTTGATTCAACCTAAAAGAATCTGACGTTAAACTATTTGTACGTTAGTCGTATGTCTCGCTCTAAACTAGACTATGAAAAGCAATATCGAAATAAATTTATTATCTACATTTTATTATAATAACTTCTATTTATGCAACATTCAAGCACGAAAAAAACATATTTTTCTCATTAATTGCATATTAATTCTGAACAATCTTAATATTCTCTTCTTTATTGTCAGAAGTAATTTTAGCGAAGTATAATAAACTAATCGATAGAGTAAAGAGGGAGCGTTTAAAACGATGAAACTACTAAAAGTACATGGCTCAAGCAATACATTTTATTTATTCGAAGCATTATATGATAATGAAGTAAATTATGTGCAATTAACAAAGTGGCTATGTGATAAATCCAATGAAGGTGGTGCAGATGGATTATTGTTAGTCCTTCCATCTCAAATAGCGGATGCAAAAATGCGGGTTATTAATGCAGATGGTTCAGAAGCATCTATGTGTGGCAATGGCCTTCGATGTGTTGCCCGTTATATTTGTGAAAAACTTGATATTGAAGAGGCGGTAATTGAAACGATGCATGCCAACTTACATGTGAAAAAAGCACAATCGATTTTTGAAGAGCTGCCAACCTATGCAGTCGAAATTTCACCCGTATCATTTGATTTAAATACATTGCCGATGCACTATGATGACAAAAACCAAATTCGACATGAAAATTTAGCGAAGTTTTCAGACGATATTTTATTTACAGCTGTATCAGTGCCGAACCCACATTTAGTAGGGATTGTGCAGTCTTCTCATATTATGGATACAACTCATCAACAACAACTGGCTTCATATTTGAACGGCAAAAATGATATTTGTCCGGATGGGGTAAATGTGTCCTATGTTTATCCGATTTCTGAGCATGAAATTTTCGTTCGTACATATGAACGAGGTGTAGGCTTTACAAATGCATGTGGTACAGCAATGACAGCATCTGCGTTAATTGCCAATGTTGAGAATTATGTAAGTAACCAGGTTGTGACGGTATACAATCCTGGTGGCTTCGTTCAATGCAGCGTTCAAATGTGTGAAAATCAATATGAATTATTATTAATCGGCAATGCGACAATTATCGGATATTATGAAGTTGAATCTAAAGCGGATAAATTTGAATTTATAAATTGTTTTTTAACAATAGAACCGTTACAATATGAAAAATGTAATATTTATGTAAAAGAAAAGTTAGGACAATATAATTAGCGTTAAATGCTATAGGGAGGGATTTCATGAGCTCGGTATTTTCCGTTGAGCAATTCGAGTTATTATTTGGCAAAAGTCATGATGCCGTGTTCTTTATGGAAAAAGTTAATGAGGATTATCGCTATGTCCATGTAAATGAAGTAGCGAAAAAACTAATTAACATGGAACCTACAGGGAAATTCGTTGGGCAAGTTGTGTCACCGCATATAGCGAAGAACATTTTACAGAATTATAACTTAACACTTCAAAACTGTGAGCAAGTGGATTTTGAGGATTATACCTATGCTGAAATGGAAGTACGAAAACAGCGCACATCAACAATTCCGATAATTGAAGCGGACAAGCAATATATTTTGGCCATTACAAAAGAAGTGCACTTGAGTCGAGATATGGAAGACAAATATTTGTTTATGCGCTCAGTATTTTTAAAATCGTTTTTATCGACGATTTTAATTTCAAATGAAATGTGTCTAATTGAGGCCGATCCGAAATTTGCTGATGATTTCAATTTAAGGCCAGAAATCATGAAGGGTAAAACCATTTTTGATATTCCATTTGTGGATGAAAAGACTGCACCACATTTGCGAGAATACTTACAGCTTGCGCAAAAAGGTGAAAATATTACATCAAAAATGTTGCATTTAATCGATAAAAATGGACAAACCCGCCATTATAGCGCTACTTTTTCTTCACTGACGAGCAATGATGAAATATTTGCGGTCTTTATTATTTTGCAAGAAATTACAAGTTTAATTAAACAAGGTCAGGCTTTAAAAACTGCATCGCACGGCTTAGAAACGTTTAAGAATGCGATTAGTTCGGTTGCAGATGTATTATTTACGAGTATAGATGGAACAATTTTGGATGTGAATGAGCGAGTTTTAAAAAATACTGGTTACCAACGTGAGGAACTAATTGGACATAATCACCGTATTTTCAACTCGGGGCATCATGAACCAGAATTTTTTGTGAAGCTTTGGGATACCATTAAAAACGGTTATATTTGGCGTAATGATGTATGTAATCGTAAAAAGAATGGTGATATTTACTGGATGGATATGACAATTATTCCGTTGAAAAATATAAAAGGTGAAATTGAACAATTTTTATCGATACACTACAACATTTCTTCAGAAAAACGTTTGATGTCTGAGCTTTATAAAATTGAACAGACATTCCGTGCGATTACAGAAAATACCAATGATTTTATTGTCATAACCAATCAATCTGGTGAAATCAAATATGCATCCCCATCCTATATGCGTAAGCTTGGTTACAGGTCCGACGAATTAATCGGATTGCCATATGAGTGCTTGCTAACTTCTGATAGTATTGATACTTGGCGTGATGTAATTGAACAGCCTCAACACAGTGCGATACAAGAACAAAAAATTGAATTACAACTGCGCTCAAAATTCAGTGGAGACATCTGGACAGAGGGCAACTACACAATTTCTTTAGAGCTGATGGAACAGGAAGTAGCTGAAATTGTCATGGTTTCGCGTGAAATTACAGAACGTAAGGAGTTAGAAACTCGCCTTACGTATTTAGCGTATCACGACAGTTTAACGCAATTGGGAAATAGACGTAAGCTATATAAAGAATTTCCAAAAATTGAAGAACGGGCAAAAGTTTCACAAACAAGCATAGCGATCTTCTATTTAGATGGTGACAATTTCAAGCGAATTAACGATCAGTATGGGCATGATGTAGGTGATGAATTTTTAAAGTGCTTTGGCCAATCTATAGTAAGTAGTGTGCGTCATGATGATTTAGTCATTCGATTAGGTGGCGATGAGTTTTTAATTGTTGTGACGGGCTTGTCTTTAGAGGAATTTGAGAGAATGGAACAAATCCAACACATTATTGACCGTATAAAAACCCAGTTAGCAATTGGTTGGAAAATTAATAACGTTCACTTTTCACCGACAATAACGATTGGTATATCGATTTTTCCAGATCATAGCTCGAGTTTAGATGAACTAATCGATTTAGCTGACCAAGCTTTATATGAAGCCAAACAAAAATCGAGAAATTCATTTCGACTATGCCAAGAATCTCAATTCTAATAAATTTCACGGATGCGATTATTTCGCATCCCTTTTTCGTGGGTTAATAGTAGCCCTCATGGTACACTGTAAATAAGTTTCATGTACAAAAGAAAGAAGGAGTTTTTTTGAAGCAAAAAATTTTAATTGTTGAAGATGAAAAAAGCATCGCTCGTTTTTTAGAGTTAGAATTGCAACATGAACAATTTGAAACGGCTCAGGCACATGATGGTCGAAGTGGGCTTGATGTTGCACTTTCACAAAATTTTGATTGTATTTTACTGGATGTAATGCTGCCAGAACTAAATGGAATCGAGGTTTGTCGACGTATTCGCAAAGTAAGCGATGTCCCAATTTTGCTATTGACAGCTCGTGATGCAGTCATGGATCGTGTGGCAGGTCTTGATGCAGGGGCAGATGATTACATCGTAAAACCATTTGCAATTGAGGAGCTTTTAGCGAGAATTCGTTCAATTTTGCGTCGTGTTAAACCAATAGAGCAAAAGGATATTCTTAAAATCCGAAATTTAGAAATGGATGTCAATGCCTATGAAGTCGTATTTGAAGGAAGAAAGCTGGAACTTACAAGAACAGAGTATGATTTACTAAAGCTACTTGTAGAAAATAATAACCACGTTTGCACGCGTGAATCGATTTTAGAACGTGTATGGGGCTTTGAAACGGAAGTTGAAACGAATGTTGTTGATGTGTATATTCGCCATTTACGGTCTAAACTACAAACTGACGATGAGCCATACATAGAGACGGTACGTGGGGTTGGCTATGTGGTACGTGTATGAAACGATTGGAGGAAAGCTTCTTAAAGACATCGTTAAAATCAAAGTGGATACTTGCAGTTGGTGCTACAATATTTATTAGCTACGCCATCATTTCGGTTGTACTCTATATTGCACTGCAAACGTGGCTATTAAACAATGAAGAAAAAAATGCAATGCGTACAGTAGATGATATGACGAGTTTTTTTTACGCGCAGGAAAGATCTGTTACAATACAGAATTTGCAAAATAATAGTGCACTGATGAAGGCGATTTTAACACAAGAACAAACGGTACGAATTTTTAATATGGACGGTATTGAAGTATTAAGCATTAATGACATTACGTCGGTTGCGGATTTTCCTAATAACGCTAATATCAATGAAACGAATATTAGTGAACAAACAGTAGATGGGAAAGATTCCTTTGTTGTCCATCAACTTGTACAAATTGGTCCATTCCAAGGGATTATGCAGCTTATTCATCCATTAACGACCTTCCATTCGATGATGAAGTATATATTAACTACTATTATTATTGTTGGGATAGGTGCGTTATTATTTTCGGTTTCAATTAGTTATTATTTGGCAAATCTATTAATGAAGCCGCTTGTGCAACTTCGAGATGCCATGAATTTAGTGCGTAATGACGGCTTCAAGGCACAACCAGAGTTTCAATATAAAGCCGACGATGAAATAGGAGACTTGCTTCATATGTATAGGACGTTAATGAATGAGCTCGAAATTTCGTTTACAAAGCAACAGCAATTTGTTGCCGATGCTTCACATGAGCTACGAACGCCAATCCAAGTAATTGAAGGTCATTTATCGCTTCTTTCGCGTTGGGGAAAGAATGACCCACAGGTGTTGGAAGAATCGTTACATACATCCCTTGCAGAAATTACACGTATGAAAAAAATGATTGAAGAGCTACTACAGCTTGCACGGAATGAAGAAGCAGATGAAACCAAAAGCGCGGATGTCGAAGTCGTCTATAACCAAGTAAGCAAAGAGTTGAAGCAACTTTATCCAAATGCAAATTTTGAATTAACTGTTATAGGGCAGATAGGAAATGCGGTTATAACTGAACATGCACTAACGCAAATCTTTAGAAATATTATGAGTAATGGAATTCGATATAACATTAACGAACCAATATTACAAACAACGATACAATATACAAAAAGCGCTATTTTTGTGACGATAGAGGATAACGGGATCGGCATCGCACAGGAGCATTTACCACATATCTTTGATCGTTTTTACCGTATTGACGCATCGCGAACAAACGCAATTTCGGGTACAGGGTTAGGATTGAGCATTACAAAAATGCTCCTAGAAAAATACCAAGGGGAGATTAATGTCGAAAGTACACTAAATAATGGCACGGCATTTGTAATTAAGTTATTTAAAAAATAGAGTGAATTTAGTGCATATTCGTGTAATTTTGATGGTTCAAGAAAAAAATTGCTTATTTTTATAAAAATAGTTGTATTTTTTGTGAAGAGTAGTAAGATTGAGATGGAAAAAATGTTCTTTAGCGCGCTCAAACAATGTGCTTTCAGTCTGCGATAAAGAATGGTAAAATATTATTTGATTTATTTTGGTAGATAAATAAAGAAATTCTTTATTATCGTCAGCAGATAAAACAACATTTGGGATAGTATTAATATTATTCAAATATGTTTTTCAAAGTAAATTATTGGAACAGCCATAAGGCGAAATTTGGAGGTTATTTTCATGTCGAACAATGTATTACCTGCAGGTTCTCCATGGTCAGCATTCTCTGGTCCTAACTTAGGTTACGTATTAGAGCAATATGACTTATTCCTGCAGTCTCCTGAAGAAGTTGAACCGGAATTAGTACAATTATTCCAAGCTTACGGTGGTCCTGTATTTGTGAATGGTCAAGCGCCAGTTGCAACGACTACTGCTGCAGTAGCAGGTTCTGGAGACTACAAAAAAGTATTAGCTGCAGTTAAACTAGCAGCGTCAATTCGTGAAAACGGTCACTTAGCTGCGGATTTATATCCACTTAAAAACCGAAAATTAGACACTACTCGCATTGAAGAAAGCGTATTCAATTTAACAGATGCAGACCTTGCTGCTATTCCTGCTGAAGTATTCTTTGCTACAGTACCAGCAGGTGTTACAAATGGTAAGCAAGCAATCGATTACTTAAAATCAGTTTATGCTGATAAAGTTGGTGTTGAAGTAGCTCACTTACAAAATGCTGAAGAGCGAGCTTGGATTGAAGCACAAGTTGAATCAGGTGCCTTTAAACAAACATTAGCTGCTGACCAAAAGAAAGCGGTTTTAGAGCGTTTAACTCGTATCGAAAACTTTGAAAAGTTTATTCACAAAACATTTGTAGGTCAAAAACGTTTCTCAGGTGAAGGTTTAGACTCTCAAATTATTTTATTAGATGAAATCATTAAGGGTTCAGAACAACAAGGCGTTAAAAATGTACGTATCGGTATGGCTCACCGTGGCCGTTTAAATGTATTAACACACGTATTAAACAAACCATATGACATGATGTTCTCTGACTTTGCACATGTTTCTAATGATCTTTTCTTACCAGAAGACGGTAAATTAGAAATTACAAAAGGTTGGACTGGCGACGTTAAATACCACATGGGTGCATCTTACACGTACGATTCTGGTTTAAACGTTAAATTAGCATACAACCCATCTCACTTAGAAGTGGGTAACCCATTAGTAATCGGTGGCGTTCGTGCTGCTCAAGATGATACTTCGGCACCAGGCTTTGCAAAACATGATGATTCTAAAGCTATGGGTATCTTATTACATGGTGATGCTGCTTTCGCAGGTCAAGGTATCGTAACTGAAGGCTTCAACTTCTCACAAGTTAATGGCTTCAAAACAGGTGGTACTGTACAAATTATCGCCAACAACATGATTGGTTTCACAACGGAATTATTCGATTCACGTTCTTCTAACTACGCATCTGACCCTGCAAAAGGTTATGATATCCCAGTAGTTCACGTGAATGCGGATAGCCCTGAAACTGTTGCTGCTGTTGGTCGCTTCGTAGCGGCATACCGTGCGAAGTTCAAAAAAGATATCGTAATCGACCTTATTGGTTACCGTCGTTATGGTCACAATGAAACAGATGATCCGACAGTAACAAACCCAGAAACATATAAATTAGTTTCTAAACACGAACCAATTCGTGCTTTATACGGTGCTGAGTTAGCAGCAGCAGGTGTATTATCAGCGGAGGAAGTAAAAGCTATAGATACTAAAATCTATGCTGAAATGCAAGCTTCTTACGATTACGTAAAAGCGATGGCAGAAAAAGACGAGCACAAATCGCTTGAAATGCCAGAAGAATTAAAAGTTGAATTCCCAGCAATCGACACGACTGTTACTGCTGAGCGTTTAGCAAAAGTGAATGAAGATTTACTTGTATTTGCTGATGGTTTCGAGCCACAAAACAAATTAGGTAAAATTTTAGAAAAACGTCGCGATGCATTTGCAACTGCGAAAATTGACTGGGGTCATGCTGAAACATTAGCATACGCTACAATTACGCAAGACGGCACACCAGTTCGTTTCACTGGTCAAGATGCACAACGTGGTACGTTCTCTCAACGACACTTAGTATTACATGACAAAAACAACGGTTCTGAGTTCACACCATTACACCATGTAGATGGCGTAAAAGCTTCATTCACAGTTTACAACTCGCCACTTACAGAAGCAGGGGTTGTAGGTTATGAATATGGCTACAACTTAGAAAACGAAAATATTTTATCTGTATGGGAAGCACAATTCGGTGACTTCGCGAACATGGCACAAGTAATGTTCGATAACTTTATCTCAAGTGCTCGTTCTAAGTGGGGTCAAAAATCTGGTTTCGTTCTTCTTTTACCACATGGTTATGAAGGTCAAGGCCCAGAACACTCATCTAGCCGTATGGAACGTTTCTTACAATTATCAGCTGAAAACAACTGGTTCGTAGCAAACTGTTCAAACGCAGGTAACTATTACCACTTATTACGTCGTCAAGCAGGTCTACTTTGTACTGAAGGCGTTCGTCCATTAGTAGTTGTTTCACCTAAATCGTTATTACGTCACCCATTAGCTGCAGCATCTGCTGAGCAACTTGCAACTGGTCGCTTCCAAGAAGTAATCGAGCAAGAAGGCTTAGGTAAAAACGTAAAAGCAGTAGAAAAAGTAGTACTTGGTTCAGGTAAAGTAATGATCGACCTTGCTGAACGTGTAAAAGATGGAGAAGGTTTGGACCACTTACACATCGTTCGTGTTGAACAAATCTATCCATTCCCAGCAGAGCAAGTGAAAGAAATCATCGCTCGTTTCCCTAACGTAAAAGAAATCGTTTGGGTACAAGAAGAGCCGAAAAACCAAGGTTCTTGGACATATGTTCTTGAAACATTATATGATATCGCTGAAGGTAAAAAAGTTCGCTATGTAGGTCGTCCTGCAATGAGCTCAACTTCTGAAGGTGATGGAGATTCACATAAAGCAGCTCAAGCTAAATTAGTGAATGAAGCACTTGAAAAATAATTCGTAATTACTTAATTGAAATACGGCTACTTCAAAAAAAGGAGTAGCCGGCTATACGAAATGTATAGCGTTATTAAAGGAGGATATTAACGTGGCTGATATTAAAGTCCCTGAGTTAGCAGAATCAATTACTGAAGGTACAATTGCCCAGTGGGTGAAAAAAGTTGGAGATCGCGTAGAAAAAGGCGAATTCATCGTAGAATTAGAAACAGATAAAGTAAACGCTGAAATTATCTCTGAAGAAGCAGGCGTATTAACACAAATTTTAGCTGAAGAAGGCGACACTGTACTTGTAGGTCAAGTAATCGCAGTAGTTGAAGCTGGCGAAGGCGCAGCACCTGCTCCAGCAGCACCAGCTAAAGAAGAAGCGGCTGCCCCAGCTCCAGCACAAGAAGCTCCAAAAGCAGCAGCACCTGCTCCAGTAGTAGTTGAAGAAACTTCTGGTGAGCGCGTAATCGCATCTCCAGCAGCTCGTAAATTAGCTCGTGAAAAAGGAATCGACTTAGCTGCGATCTCTCCAGTAGATCCACAAGGTCGCGTACGTGTACAAGATGTTGCAGCTCACGGTACAGCTCCAGTTGTACAAGCAGCTGCACCAGTAGCAGCTACAGCGGGTCCAATGATCTTCACGCCAGCTGGTGAAACTGACCGCGTAACAGTTGAAAAAATGTCTCGTCGTCGTCAAACAATTGCAAAACGTTTATTAGAAGTTAAACAATCAACTGCAATGTTAACTACATTCAACGAAATCGACATGACGAACATCATGGCATTACGTAAACGTAAACAAGACCAATTCGTGAAAGCAAACGACATCAAATTAGGTTTCATGTCATTCTTCACTAAAGCTGTAGTTGCAGCACTTAAAAAATATCCATACGTTAACGCTCAAATCAATGGTGATGAAATTCACTTAAACAACTTCTTCGATATCGGTATTGCGGTATCAACTGAAGAAGGTTTAGTAGTACCAGTGGTTCGTGATGCTAACGCTAAGAACTTCGCTGAAATCGAGAAAAACATTGCTGAATTAGCAGGTAAAGCTCGCGACAAAAAATTAGGCTTAAACGACATGGCTGGTGGATCATTCACTATCACAAACGGTGGTGTATTCGGTTCATTAATGTCTACACCAATCATGAACGGTACACAAGCTGGTATTTTAGGAATGCACTCAATCGTTAACCGCCCTGTAGCTGTAAACGGTGAAGTACAAATCCGTCCAATGATGTACGTGGCATTATCTTATGACCACCGTATTATCGATGGTAAAGATTCTGTAGGCTTCTTAAAAACAGTTAAAGAAATGATCGAAAACCCAGAAGATTTATTATTAAACTCATAATTAACACGGAACCCCACAAACACTGTAATATAAGTGTTTGTGGGGTTTTTTTGTTTGTTTTATAAAGGGGGAAAAAATCACCTAATAATAGGTGATTAAACAAGATTGATTTTAAGTTCTCTTTTAATTAAAAGCACTCCAGTACCATACACAATAGATATTGCAAAAGGTACAAGTATGAAAGCATGATCAACAAAGAAGCCACCTAATATTAGAGCAGAGAAACAGGTTCCTAAAGTAACAAATAAGTAAGATTTACTTTTATAAATCCATATATAAGGTAGAAAATGAGAGCCTGCAAGCAAACCAATTGTGAATGGAAGGTATTCAGGTATGTTCATATACACAATTATAAATACAGGTATATAAAAAGCTTGAGGAGCTGCAACTATTCCCCCTAAAGTGCCTAAAGGATTGTTAGTAGCGTTTAAATTAACGCCAAGAATTTTACTGATGAAAATGCCAAGAGGAAAAATGACACCTAAACCAAATATCCAAATTAAATGTACAATTTCTATTGGGAAAACAAAGTACATTAGCATGAAAATTAAAAAGACGACAGCTCCAGATAGCAAAATTGGGAATCCTTTTTTTGCTTCAAAAATAATTTCTTGTTGTAAACTATCAAGTGTTTTACTCATATACACATCACCTTTCTAAAAATTAGTAGATTGTCTAAATAATATAACTATTAACTAATATTACCATATATAAACGATTGATGGTAATTAATGTATTATCTTTTTTCGAAGGTTAAGAGGAATTTACAATAGAAGGGATATTTATGATTCATATAACTAATGTATTTCCAGATTCATTTTGCAGAATATTTAGAAAATATTGCGCGGGAAATAAGTATAGAAATTTCAAAATATTCTGTGCGAAAAATAAAATTCAATTTATTAAAGATAGCTACTACGGAACCGTAATGTGTACTTTATGTAAAAGACATTTAATAAAAGAATAGGTAAGATGATGAAGCAACAGTCTGTATTTTGCATGCAGTAGCTTTTTTTATGGTTAAAAACAGAATATTGAATTTCGCATAAAAATCTATTTCGATAGGAAATCGAAGTCGAACAATCATTGAATTCGATTCACGTAAAGCCTCGCAACAATGAGTGTCAGCACTTATTTTCGTATGACATTAGTATTGTCCGCAGTCAACACGCGATAATTTCGACTTTTGGCGTAATGCAATCGGGACATTTTTTTAAGTAGAGAAGCATAATGTATTAGAAGAAATATCGATTTCAAATGTAAGTGTTCATGAGCGCCGTATATTTAGTTGGGAAAATTGCGTATTCTTAGAAAATCGTTAACTATCTGAAAATTGCTTATTGACGGATATATAACATTAATGTAATATAAACATATCAATTTCATATCAAAACCTCACAAACTCGTGAGGTAGAGGCGCGATATTTATTAGTTTTTTATGGAGCCATTGAGCTGGCTAAGAAGTTTGAAAGAAGGAAATGTCGCCGAAGTGTTGTTAACGCTCGAATTAATAATGCTGGGTCTGTAGTGAATAATTGCAGAACTGTCTCAATCATCATCCCGGATGATTGAGTTGTGCTATCTCAAAATGGGAATGTAGAGGATTTGGGCTAACTGTACACGTATAACGACCTAAAGACTTCTTTTAGGTCGTTTTTAGTATCTGTAAAACCCAAAAATTATAAAAAAAGGAGAGATTTGCTATGAAAAAGAAATTATTAATTTTCCTAACAGCGATGATGACAATGCTAGTATTAGCAGCTTGTGGATCAGGTGATGAAAAAACAGGCGAATCAGGTAAAAAGGTTTTAAAAGTAGGGATGGAGGCAGCATATGCACCATTCAACTGGTCACAAAAAGATGATTCAAACGGCGGCGTAGCAATTAAAGACTCTAAAGAATATGCAGCAGGTTATGACGTAGAATTCGCGAAAAAAATCGCGGAAGGTTTAGATATGGAATTACAAATTGTTAAAACAGACTGGGACGGTTTAATCCCATCATTACAATCAGGTGCGATTGATGTAGTAATTGCAGGTATGTCACCAACAGCTGAACGTAAAGATACAATTGATTTTTCGGAAAACTATTATACCAGTGATTATGTAATCGTTGTAAAAGCAGATGGACCATATGCAAACGCCACATCATTAGCAGACTTCTCAGGTGCAAAAATTACAGGTCAGCAAGCTACAACACACTATGATGTAATTGACCAAATTCCTGGCGTAAAAAAACAAGTGGCAGGTACTGACTTTGGTGCAATGCGCGTACAATTACAATCAGGTGCAATTGATGCCTATGTATCAGAGCGTCCTGAAGGGATCTCTGCTGAAATGGCTCTTAAAAACATTAAATACATCGTACCAGAGCCAAACTTCGAAGCTGACCCATCTGCAACAGCTGTAGCAGTAGGTCTAAAAAAAGGCTCAGATTTAACGGAACAAATCAACAAAGTTTTAGCTGAAATTTCGGAAGAAGAGCGTCAAAAGATAATGGAAGACGCTATTGCAAACCAACCAGCAGCCGAGTAAGCTGCTAAACAAATAGGTTGTCTTGCCGGCAAACGAGCGAGACAGCCTTTTGTGATTTTTAGGTAAAATTTAATCATGTGAAGTGTGAAAGTATAAGGAGGACTACTCGATGGTATTTTTAGAGTCAGTATGGAGCTTGTTTACTAACAACTGGGATTTATTCCTACGCGGTGCATGGACAGCATTACTACTTGCAATTATCGGGACAATTTGTGGTACGTTGATCGGATTTTTCATTGGCATTATGCATACAATTCCACAGCGTAAACGCAATGCAAAAACAGTTATTATAAAAATCTTTAACTTTATTTTGACAGCGTATGTAGAAATTTTCCGTGGAACGCCAATGATGGTTCAAGCAATGGTAGTATTCTATGGTTTAGTATATTTAGGTGTTGATATTGACCGATTCTTAGCAGCGTCAATTGTAATTAGTTTAAACACAGGTGCCTATATGGCAGAGTATGTGCGCGGTGGGATTGTGTCAATCGACAAGGGGCAATTTGAAGCAGCACAAGCAATTGGTATGAATCACTTACAAACAATGATTCACATCGTTATTCCACAAGTTGCACGAAATATTTTACCGGCAACAGGGAACCAATTCGTAATGAATATTAAAGATTCCTCTGTATTAAGTGTTATCTCGGTTGTAGAGCTATTCTTCACAGCGAACTCAGTAGCCGGCAGTAACTACCGCTATATCGAATCATTTTTCATCGCAACGGTGCTATACTTCATTATGACGTTTGCTGTAACGCGTATTTTACTAATGTTCGAGAAGAAAATGGACGGTCCAGAGAGCTACAAAGTGGAGCTTATTACTGGGAACAAGCTAGAAAAGGGTGGTGAATAACATGTCAGTCGTTATTGATATTCAACATTTGAACAAAAAATTTGGTACAAACGAAGTATTAAAAGATATGAATTTCCAAGTAAACAAAGGTGAGGTAGTAACGTTAATTGGTTCATCAGGCTCTGGTAAATCAACACTTTTACGCTGCATTAACTTACTAGAAACTCCATCAGCTGGTTCGATTATTTACAATGGTGAAAACATCTTAAATGAAGGCCACAATATCGAAAATTACCGTACACATTTAGGCATGGTATTCCAGCAGTTCAACTTATTTAACAACTTAGATGTGTTAAACAACTGCATGGTTGGCCAAATGAAAGTATTAAAGCGTTCAAAAGAACAAGCTCAGCAAAATGCGATGAAATATCTTGAATTAGTGGGTATGTCTGCTTATAAAAATGCCAAGCCAAAGCATTTATCTGGTGGACAGAAGCAGCGTGTTGCAATCGCTCGTGCGCTTGCAATGGATCCAGATGTCATGTTGTTCGACGAGCCAACTTCAGCTCTTGACCCAGAAATGGTAGGGGAAGTATTAAAAGTAATGCGTCATTTAGCGGATCAGGGGAACACAATGTTAATTGTAACGCATGAAATGGAATTCGCAAAAGAAGTTTCAGACCGAATTGTTTTCATGGATAAGGGTGTAATTGTTGAAGAAGGTCATCCATATGACGTACTTGTAAACCCACAGCATGACCGTACAAAAGAATTCTTAAAACGAACATTACGGTAAAGTAATTCTAGCTAATATATTAATATAAATAAGCTCGCAAAATTGCGAGCTTATTTTCGTGAGTTGTATTCGCTTATAAGTATAAAAACAATTGCAAAGGCAATCGCAATGGCGAAAAACCACATCGGAAGGCTACCAAATGCCATTTAATATCCACCTCTCGCTTGTGAGTGTAACACGGAGTATAGAGCCAAATCAAACTTCCAAAAGTAAATTTGACTCTAGACTTTCATCTAGTATGAAAATCGTATAAAATAAGATAGAATTCATTTACGTAAAAGTGAGGTATTTTTAATGTTACATTTAAAATGGAAAGATGCACCGACAATCCGCACAGTAAAATGTGTCCACACGAACGCATCAAAATATTTAGTATCAAATGTATTAACAGTTGGTAAAGAGTATGCAGTAAAAAACGAAACAGAAGAGTTCGTATTCGTCATCGATAACACAGGCGAAGTTGGCGGTTATTACAAAGAATACTTCGCATAATGAAACGAAAAATAACACCATTTCTCAAATTTGAGGATTGGTGTTTTTTTAAATTCACTCTGTAGTTTTCCTTTAAAGTGAGTCTTGTCACGCACGCGTTGTGATATTTTTAGCATTCGTACTATTATTGCCTAGGTACAGCTCCAACATTTTCCTCGTACAGACACTTTTTATTGGATATTTATGTTAATGTTGTATTAAAGATTGTGAAGAAATTCCCTTAAACAAATCCAAGTAGGCTAGTTGCATTGAAGAGGACTAATATCAAAAATATTAACTGAAAAAGGTGACTATAAATGGCGTATAAATCTTTAAAAGAACAGTTATTACAACTAGAGGAAAAATTATTGAAACCAGAAATCAGGACATCAAAAGAAGAGCTATCTAATCTACTAGCAGACAATTTTTTTGAATTCGGAAGCTCAGGAAAAGTATTATACAAAGACGAAAACATTGGAGAGATGAGTCTTAGCGTAGTACAAATGAAGTTGAGTGATTTTGAAATTCATCCAATGTCAGAAGAAATCGTTTTAACAACCTATCGAATTTATAACGAAATGAATAACGAACATTCATTACGCAGTTCGATATGGAAATTAATTGACGGACATTGGAAGATGCATTTTCACCAAGGGACAAAAATTACTTCTTCGCTCTAATTAAAATAAGAGTTTAAAAAAGCCGAAACCTTGATAAATCAACATTTCGGCTTTTAGTAAAATTCAGGCTCAAACACCCTTTTTGGAGCATTCCCTTAATTGTGTTCCAAAATCGTATGCTCAATCTCGTTGCGTTTTTCGTCGGTGCTTACCTGCATGCGTAGGGTATCCTCAATATCTTGTAACAGTTGCATTTGGGTTGCTTTGAAGCGGTCTACGTCTGTATGTGATAGGGTAGGGCGCTTGCTGTTTTTTTGTACTTCAAGCATTTTTCCACCTTTGCGCATCATTTGTTCTGAAGCGTTCATTAAACGTTCTTGAGACTGCATAGCACGGCGTTGGTTGTTCATGCTAAGAAGCATACTAATTTGCTGCTGCCAGAGCGGGATAGTGGTCATAATCGACGTTTGAATCTTTTCAATAAGCATTTGATTGGTCTGCTGAATTAACCGGATTTGAGGAGCATATTGAATGGCCACCTCTCGTGATAATTCTAAATCATACATACGGCGGTCAAGCCATTCGATTTGCATTTGAATATCTTTTAATTCATGTTGCTTAAACGGATCAGCATCTTCAGAAATAGCTTTTTCAATAGATGGCAATACGACATCGGAAATATGCTGTTTTTTTATTTCTAATGTGGCGATGAAAACGTTGATTTCTTGAAAGTAGTCTTCGTTCATCGCATAAAGCTCATTTAGAAATTGGTAATCGCTTAGTAAGGCATGTTGGTTATGCTCGAGTTGGATGCTTAAACGGTCAATACGCTTAGAAAGCTTATTATATTGTGTCATCACTTCTTGAATCGATTGCTTTGGTCTACTGAAAATCTTTGCAAAAAAGCCCTTTTTCTGCTCAATTAACGCATCCGGATCAATGAGCTCTAAGTGGTGCAGTAAATCGTTTAACACATCGCCAACTTTGCGCACATCTTTTCGCTGTATGTAATTGAGCATTTGTGAGGTGAATTTTTTTAGCGCTTCTTGTGATGGTAGACCAAAAGCAAGCACATCTTCATATTGTTTAGGTTCTAAATGGAGTGCCAGCTTTAATGAACGCTGCTTCATATCGTTTGAAAGTGACGCGAAAAGCGGTGATGTTGCATTGTTCGCAACATTCACCGCAAAATGATCTTTACTAACTTGAATATCCACATTGTCACTTGTTGTGAACGCTTCAAATGGATTATGGTTATTTGTCATAGCTTATTCACCGCCGATTTTTAATCGATCTTTTCGCTTTTCGTTCGACATTTTTGCAAAATCTAACTCGATTTTTAAATTTTCAATGTCTGAAGATAGAGCGCTTTTTAAATCATCTTCTATTGTTACTTGTAGCTCTTTTAATGTTCTACGTGTATCTTCTAGTGCTAAATGAATATCTGTACCAGGAATTTGTTCTTTTGTAAGTAACGTATATTTATCAGAAAGCTGCACCGCTGATGGTAGGTGAGCATAGAAGAAATCTTCTACCGCATAAAATTTTTGCGGATTTGATTGTACGATATTGATGATGCGCTTTGCTAGTTTGGACATTTCGTTAATTTGTTTGAACGAACGAACTGAACGTACTCGTACATATTGTTGGTTCAGTGCTTGTACATGTGATTTTGCTTGTTTCAATTGGGCCTCGATTAACTTATACTCTGATTTCGAAAAGCCGATTTTTTTACTTTGGCTTGATTTTTGGATGAACAATGTAATTTTGTTACTTGCGTAGTATGCTACAATAGCAAGAGGTAGCGATAATAGGCTAGCCATGCTAGGTATATTAATAATCGCAACAACAAGTGCAGTAGTAGCTACTAAAAAGTTGAGTATGTGTCTTGTTAAAAAATTGGTAGGACCAAGCATTTTCGTACCTCCTTTACTGGTTACTAATTTTACGAATGAAACTGAAAAAGGTTTCGTTTTCCTATATCTATCGTAACAATTTTTTTCATGCGAAAAAAGTAAAAGGCTTAGGCCAACACGATGTTGGTCATCAGGCGTTGCCGCACGATGCGGCGTTCTTAGCCTGAGTTCCCCTATTCAGTCGGGGTTTGAACCCCACTGAATCAAGTTAAAAAGAAGCAAAACTATCCTGCTTTGCTTCTTTCATGAGTATTAATGCATTAAACGCTCTTTTTCAATTGCGGCAATTAAATCATTAATATAGCTAATTACTTGTTTTGAAGCAGCTTCAATATTATGTAGATGCTGTTCGGCCTTTCCTAAATTACCGGCGTTATACGCTTCAACTGCTGCTCTAGCAGAAATATGTACCTGTTCATGGTGATGATCTAATTCGTGGTAAGCATGGTGGTCGCTAAAGCGCAATTTCGTTTTTTCTGATGAATACCATTTACCTAGACGACAATCACGATGTGAAGAAACATCAGATGGTGAAAGCTTTTCTAAACCTAAGAACATGTTGTATACTCGCCATTTCCATAAAATATGGTCGGCTTTTGATAATAATAATAAAGAAATGCTAGATAGCTGTACGTTGGTCGATGTTGTTACTTCATTTCGGAAGCGTGTTATTTCTTGACCTAATTTATGAATGTCACGGGATGTGTCATTTCCGAAACCTCGAATATCTTCCTGTAAGTTAGAAATTTGTACCATGCGTACTGAAATTTCATCGATGGAAGCGGCTTGTTCTTGCGAAGCAGCGGCAGTTGTCGTGACATCCATATTGATGCTTTCAATAATTTCAACGATGGAATTGAGCAAAGGTAAAGATTCCTTTGCTTCACCTGTCGCTTCACGAATAATCGTTGTTGTTTCAGAAATGGATGATGCAACATTGTTTGAATACGATTTTAATGATTGAACATTCGCTGATACTTTAGTTAATGCTGAAACAGTGTTTTCTGCAAGCTTACGTACTTCCTGTGCTACAACCGCGAAGCCTTTACCATGATCACCTGCTCGGGCAGCCTCGATCGAAGCATTTAAAGCTAATAAATTTGTTTGATCTGCAATTTGGTTAATAAGTGTTACTACACTTTCAATATCGTCTACATGTTTTTGTAATTCTTTGAAGCTATGTACAATTTCAGTGAATGTTTCTTCGGTTGTGAAGATTTCCTGAAGGGCATGTTCGATGGCATGCTTACCTAGCGCGGCATTATTAACGGATTCATTTGTTTTTTCGGCAATATTCGATGAAGTACGGGCAATTTCTGCAATAGAAGCAGCTAGTTGTTGGGACGCTGCAGTCGAGCTAGCAATATCATCAGACTGTCTATCTAAGCGTTGAACTAAATCCTTCATATACATAATATTAGCGTTTGCATCGGTTAAGGAAGCTAATTCTTCAATGATATTTTCAAGTAAACGCTCTTGCATGACTTCAATTAATATTTCCTGCTCGATATTGACTGCTGCTGATACAGATTTCATATATTGGAATGCAACATGTGGCTTCATACCAAAATGATGCAGTACTAGCGTTGTAATGTAAAATGAAAATTGATTGAAGACAACAATTAATTTACCAGATTCAAATTTATTTTCACGTAGTAAATTGAAAAATTTTATTGTTTGGTCAACGTATTCATGGTTTCGCTCAGCTAAGAAGAAATTCTGTAAATAACGATCTATTTGACTATTTGAGATATTATTTTGGCCATTAGGTGAAATCTCGATTAAATACTTGTTGAATATTTCTTGCATTGTTGGTGATACATCCGCAACACGCTCAAATAAATTTTTTAAGTCTTCTTGATTTTTTAATTTGAAATTATTGAATGCTAATGTTTCTTTAAAACGGCCAGTAGCAGTTATATCTGTACCACGTTCAAATAAGTCATGTAATTCAGCTTTTGGTTTTAATGCAGAAAACATTGTAAATATCCTCCTTAGATTTGACACTCCCATAATTTTATCATACACAAATGTTCAATAATAGACATAATTGTTCGGGTTGTTTTAATATATAGGGAAGAAGAGGTGTTAGAAATTATGTATAAAATTATCTATATGAAAGCAGATTACGAGCCCTGGTGGCAGTTTGAGGGCTGGGAAGAGTTCATTGTTTCAGAGCAATTTTTTGAAACCGACGAACAGCTCCAAGCAACTTTACAGTCCACATTACAAAAGTTTCGTGCAAATTATGAAAATGAAACATGCAAAAATGAGCTCTTTTATGCCTTTTGGTCAGAAGATGAATGTGAATTTTGCGAGGCGTGTGATGAGGAAGCGCAAATTTATCATGGCATTATTGTACTTACACCGGAAAATATACAAATCTAAAATGATTTACGTTAAAATTGGTAGAATTCAAAATAATGTAATTGACATCCATAAAATTGGATTTTATACTTAATTTAACAATTTAAATTGCAATGCCGAACAAGTAGATTCACATATTACAAAAAGTAATCGATTTAGTTGAACGGTACTTTCTGTAATATGTGAATTTTTTATTTGCTTTTTAACTTGATTCAGCGGGGGGTCAAACCCCGGCTGAATCAAGTTAAGCCCCGGCGGATGTCACAGATTTTTTAGGTGAATTTTTCAAGCGAGCTTGAAAAAATCTGGACGCAATTACGCTGAGGCGTATTTGAATTGTTCACTTTTATTTTTGGGGGTTTTCACAAATGAAACAAGGTAAAGTAAAATGGTTTAACTCAGAAAAAGGTTTTGGCTTCATCGAAATTGAAGGAGAAAACGATGTATTCGTACATTTCTCAGCAATCCAAGGTGAAGGTTTCAAAACATTAGAAGAAGCACAACAAGTGGAATTCGAAGTGGTTGAAGGCAATCGTGGACCTCAAGCTGCTAACGTTACGAAATTATAATCCATATTAATTCAAAAGCCACACAAAAATGATTGTGTGGCTTTTTATAATATTGTAAAAAGTGTTTATAAATGCATTGGGGTGGGGGTATTGAATAATTTGAATAACAATGATCTTTTTTCAAAGGGGACATCGAAGCGAAATAAGCCTTTCATTTATATGGGCGTTATTGTGGTGTGTATTGTATTAGTGACTTTAACAATTACAAGGCAATCACAAGTAGTAAAACAAAATATTGAATCTGAACCAACGAAAGACGCTCAACCAGTCGTTGAAAATCCAATCAGCGAAATTTATTTAAATATTGCCCAATATGAATACTTTTATCGAAATTGGGTAATAGAGTCAAAAGAATCGGCTACATTCAATGCACTCAGTCAGGGAATTCGGATGTATTCACTATTCGATTACCTTAAACAGCAAGGTATTGAACTATCCTCAGAAAAAGAGCAATTACAGCGAAAACTTATAGCAGAACAGCTATCCTATGATTTACAAGATCCGCAATTTAAAGCATATTTCGATACAATGCTTGCAAAATTAAAAATAAAAGAACAGGATTACATAGATCATTACTTGTTTATTGATAAAAAGTATGAAATTTTAGAACGTGAAATGTTTGAAACAGGGAAAGGTCTAACTGATGATGGTTCAGGATTTATGAGCTATCCAAGTGGCGAGCAAGAAGAAAAATTCAAAAATAAAGTAGGCATATCCATTGATTATTTAGAATATTTAGTGCTACAAAAACCAATCCGCCTTCAGCCTATGGAGCCACAACCAGCACTTATGTCTGGCGGACATCGATTTGAGTTTGCAAGAGGTAAGAATGGTGAACTTATTTTTACGACAGAGGAATTTCCTCCGATGAATTTTCCTGATGCACAAAGAGATTTGTTATTAGAACTGAAATATCAGCATTCATTAACGGATTTATCGAGATATAATTATAAGCAGTATCAAGAACTGCTAGAACAAATAGCCGAAACAAATGATCAGCAATCAGTAATTGCCAAAGATATACTTGTTTTATTTGATATTGCGCATGATATATTAGAGATGGATTTTGGTCAGCCTGTAACATATCATTTCGATGAAATTCCTACATTTGATAAAAATACATTGAGAAAGCATAAAGAAATAACGCTCAAAATCTATGAACATGAATATTTATTCCGAACGGAAGGTATTCCTCAGCAATTTTATGCTTACCGAATGGCCAATGAGCAAATGGTTGAGATATATGGTTTATTTAATTATTTGGAACAAAATTTTGACGTCACATTAGATGAAGAAACGGTAGATGCGCTTCGTGTAAAGGCAAATGAAACTCTACAACAGCAAATGCAAAATGCATATTTTAAAAAGTATATCGAGGCATTACTAACTAAGTTTGACATAACTATTGATACTTATATTGATGATTACTTATTAGTTCTGGCAGAATACGAAACACTTAAAGAAAAGATGTATGAGCAACATATTGGTCTTGATATAAAGGGGCGTTACAATATTGGGGAAGTATATGCTAGTTACCGGAATGCAGCGAACTTTTCTTGGAAAGAGCTGTATTCAACAATGGATACGCTCAATAACGCTGAATTGATTGAAGCACTCGATCCACAGCCTGAACTGCCATTTGACTTACCTGAATATCCATTACAAGTAGGGATTAATGCAAAAGGGGATTATGTATTTATTGGCGTAGATACACTAGAAATGTGGTTAACAGAGCAGCAGCTACAATTTTTAAAAGAGCTTGTTACAAACAACTCACTACCACCTTTATCACGCTACTCAATCCAGCAATATCAAGATGTATTAAAACAAATGGATCCAAACAATACGATGAGAAATCAACTTATAGAAATTTTGGGTATCTATAGTAATTCGATATAAGATGCCTAATACTAAAAGGATTTTTAGAAATAGGTTTGGAAACTTGTTAATGCTGCTGTCTGTAACTTGCAGGCAGCAGCTTTTTTAGATTTATGAAGAAGATAAACAATGAATGAAGCATGGTGTTCGAGTGTTTAAAATAGCTAACTATCCTAATAAAAGTTAGTTTACCATTCGTAGTTCGTACCGTAAAGATGTGCTATTTTTGATTCGGGTTTTACTTACCTTTGAACGAAATAAAAATCCCCCAAATATCCCTAAAATTAGGGCATTTGGAGGATTTGAGAGCAGTGATTATTTTAAGCCTTGCTCATCTTTCCAGTCTAGGAATTCATCGTAAGTTAATTGCTTATCTAAAATTGAACCGTCTTCACGGATTTCAATTACGCGGTTTGCAATTGTTTGAATGAATTGGTGGTCATGAGATGTGAAAATCATCGCACCTTTGAAACGGATTAAGCCTTCATTTAGCGCTTGAATTGATTCAAGGTCTAAGTGGTTCGTAGGCTCATCTAATAATAATACGTTCGAGTTCGATAACATCATTTTAGAAAGCATGCATCGTACTTTTTCGCCTCCTGAAAGAACTGCAGGTGACTTTTTCACTTCTTCACCAGAGAATAACATACGACCTAAGAAGCCACGTAAGAAGCTTTCTGTTTCGTCTTCAGGTGAATATGGGCGTAACCAGTCTACTAATGATTTCTCGCTTCCAGTGAAGTATTGGTCATGATCCATTTCGAAGTAGCTTTGAGAAGTCGTAACACCCCATTTGAATGTACCAGCTTCAGCTTGTTGGTTTTCTGTTAAGATGTCCATTAATGTAGACTTCGCAATTGTGTTACCTATTAAAATGATTTTGTCATCTTTGTTCAATGAGAAACGAATGTCTTTGAATAACGTTGCGCCTTCGTGTGAAGCAGTTAAACCATCAACTGTTAATACGTCGTTACCGATTTCACGACCGATTTGGAAGTTGATGAATGGATATTTACGGCTTGATGGTTGGATA
The DNA here is from genome assembly GCF_022549215.1 of Solibacillus palustris. Classification (GTDB taxonomy): domain Bacteria; phylum Bacillota; class Bacilli; order Bacillales_A; family Planococcaceae; genus Solibacillus; species Solibacillus daqui. Next base: position 166,808 of record NZ_JAKZFC010000004.1, read on the forward strand.
TCATCTAGTTCAATTTTATCTAACATCTTTTTACGAGATGTTGCTTGAGAAGATTTTGATGCGTTTGCAGAGAAACGTGCAACGAATTCTTTTAACTCTTTAATTTTTTCTTCTTTTTTCGCATTTTGGTCAGCCATTAACTTTTGTGCTAATTGAGAAGACTCATACCAAAAGTCATAGTTACCAACATATAGCTTAATTTTACCGAAGTCTAAGTCAGCGATATGTGTACATACTTTGTTTAAGAAGTGACGGTCATGCGAAACAACGATTACAGTGTTTTCGAAGTTCATTAAGAACTCTTCTAACCATTTGATTGCCTTAATGTCTAAGTGGTTGGTAGGCTCATCCAGTAAAAGAACATCTGGTTGACCAAATAAAGCTTGAGCAAGTAATATTTTTACTTTGTCAGAACCTTCTAAGTCAGCCATTTGCATATAGTGTAACTCATCGCCAATACCTAAACCGTTTAATAATGAAGCTGCATCTGATTCAGCTTCCCAACCGTTCATGTCTGCGAATTCGCCTTCAAGTTCAGCAGCACGCATCCCATCTTCATCTGTCATTTCTGGCAGCATGTAGATGGCATCTTTTTCTGCTTTTACTTTCCATAGACGTTTGTTACCCATAACAACAGTATCAAGTACTGTGAACTCATCGTACTCGAAGTGGTTTTGGCGTAATACAGATAAACGCTCATCTTTACCCATTGATACGTTACCTTCTTGCGCCTCGATATCACCAGCTAAGATTTTTAAGAATGTTGATTTACCAGCACCGTTTGCTCCGATTAAGCCGTAACAGTTCCCTGGATTAAATTTAATATTTACATCGTCAAATAATTTACGGTCACCATATCGTAGACCAACGCCTGATACTTGAATCATGTAAGTACCTCCCAATAATTTTCGTTTAAATTTTAGATTGCTTTCAAAAGGAGATTTCTCTTTTGCACACAATGTTTCTATTATAGCACGTCCACTTGCTAAATTAAATAACAGTTGCTAGTTAAAAGTGGTGAAATGTTAATGAAAGGATTGACTTTTTAGTTATCTGAGGTAAAAGAATGTGAAAGAATGAACTGTTTAAATGGTATAAAGGTGAGTGAGGGTAAGAGAAGGCTCATTTCATCATATATTGTAAGATAGTGCTATTGATTGCTAAATAAATATCACTATTATTCTCCTCCTCCTATAGGGACATATTAGTTATTGCAACGCTTGTAGGATTTGTAATTAAAAAAAGGAAGATCGACAAATAGAAAAAGGGAATACCATCAGTTAAAAAAGGCATTCCGCAATTAGATTAATTGAAAAACTTGATGAAATAATATAGGCAAAGATATAGAAAAAATTGGCTTATTTCGAAAAAAGATTATTTATTTTTCTTGCGCTTTACATAAGTTCTCTTATAGCTATAGATAGTTACAACAGTTATTATAAGTAAAATAATAGTTATGACAATTATTAGTGACCATATAGAATTTCCATCTTCAGAATCGGTTTCAGTTTTTAATGTATCTACAATTTTTGTTACATCTGATGCTATTTGCTTACTGGTATCTGCTCCTGGAACCGTTTCGTTATTAGTATCAGAAGCAACCGCATTTATTGTAAATGAAAATGAACCTGATAATGGGTGTCCGTCTTCACTAATACTATCCCATTCAACCTTATAGGTGTCATTAGGAAGGGGAGAAGCTAATGTACCAGTTAATACACTATCATTTATAATAAATGATTCCATTGCCATTTCGGCCCCATCACTTGCAAGTACTTTAAAGATACTGCCTTCTTCAATTTTACCTGAATAGTTTAAATCAATCTTTTGTATTTCCTCTGTTATTGTCGCGCCATCTGTAGGATTTGTTGAATCTAAGTACGTGTGTGCGTAAGTCTTAGGAACAAAGAATAAAAATGCAGCAACAAGCGTAAATAATAGTTGTTTCAACATTCGAATAACTTCCCTTCATAATCATTTTTACTCACTCCTAAATGTAGAGATAATGCCACTTTTACACATTTGGAAAAATAATTTCTTGTGAAGGAGTGATAATTTTAGTATGACCCAAAATATGTAGAAATATTTGGGGACACTATTCTATGAACGGAAGTGGTTTTTATCTTTAAAGTTAAGAAAAATCTAAATCAATTTTTTATCCCTTTTTTGTATCCTTACTTCAAGCACCCCAAAAAGTAACCTGTTTCATACCAACTTTTTTAAAGCTGTGTTGCTATAATGGCAACATAGCTTTATTTATGTATGCGGTATGAAGCCATGCTAAAAGAGGTGTTCTTTAAATAATCTTTTTAATTGTCAGACATCTAAGGGTTATGTTTTACTAACTAACATAGGAATAAGAGAAAGAGGATATACGATGAATCAGAAAAATATAAGAAGTATACTACTTATTTTAATAGCAATCTTTCTGGTATCTATAAACTTGCGACCTTCTGTAACATCTGTTGGACCAATTTTATCTACAATTAGTGAGGCACTTAATGTTTCAAGCACACAAATAAGCTTATTAACGTCAATCCCAGTTTTCTGCATGGGGTTATTTGCACCACTTGCTGTACCATTTCAAAAAAAATTCGGTTATAAATGGTCGATTACACTATTATTAGCGTTGATCGGTGTTGCAACGTCAGCACGTATCTTTTTTTCAAGCTATAGCGCACTGGTAATTACAAGCTTTTTAGCTGGTTTTGCAATTGCGATAATTAGTCCGATGATCAATGCTTTCATAAAAGAAAAATTTCCAACAAAAATAGCGCCGGTAATTGGGCTATATTCATTTGCGATTGGCTTTGGTGCGACATTAAGCTCAGGCTTTACCGGAATTTTTTACGAAAGTTTTGAAGGTAACTGGGCATTAGCGCTTGGAGTATGGGGCGTACTTGCAGTTGTCGCAATGATTAGCTGGTTACTTACGGTCGATTCAGGACAAGCGAAACTGGCGCAAGAAGCTTCTACAGAGCCTGCACGTAATCCATGGAAAAACGGGCTTGCCTGGACAATATTAATATACTTTGGTTTTCAAACGTCGCTGTTCTTTAGCTTAACGACATGGTTAGTATCGATTGCAGAAGAGCAGGGGATGAGCTTACTTACAGCAGGTTCTGTATTAACATTAATGACGATAGTGCAATTAGTTGGTAATATTGTAATTCCATCAATGATTAACAAATTCCCAAATCGTATTGCGTGGCTATTTGGATTAGTCTTTATGGGATTAATTGGCTCAGTATTCTTCTTTATCGATGTTAATTGGGCGATTTGGGTTGGCACGGTTATTTACGGGGCAGTTTTAAGTGGATTATTTCCAATTGGCTTAATGCTGCCACTTGATGAAGCGAAAAATAATCAAGAGGCAAATGAATGGAGTTCAATGGTGCTTTCAGGCGGCTTTATGATGAGCGCGGTTATACCTCTTGTCATTGGCTATGTATTCGACATAACTGGAAATCACTTTATAACTAAGCTAATTTTCGTAACTTTATTCATTCTGATGTCAATTTCGATTTTCGTAATGCAAAAAATGAAGAAATCCTTATAATGAGTAAGTAGTCGAGTATTCGGCTACTTTTTATTTGAATAGAGTTAAGTTTACATAATCTTATTATTGTAAAGGAGTACATTGTGAAAAAATTCATATTAATTTGTATTGTGTTGCTTCTTGCTGCCTGTTCGGATTCAACTGAAAAGGCAACATGGGTAGCACAAAATATCCCGAACGAAAAAAAGGACCTTGCACCGACGTATCCAGATGAAGTAGCTGTCTATTCACCAAATGTAAACACAACTGGACAGGTCATTAAGCAAAAAGAGCGCGAAAAATGGATTTTAGTAAATGCACAAGAGGTTGCAGGGCATCCAAATGTTCTTGTACATAATAAAATGCTTACACTTGGAGAAGTTGTAGCGGTTGATGCGGTCAACAATATTTCACTCATCCATATCCGAAATAGTACTAAATATGAAGTTGCAGAAATTGTGCCATTTACAACAACAAGAAAAGGTGAGCAAGTTACGGCAACCTCTCAGCAAATTGAAGCACTCCTTCAACAAGCAATAGATGAGCCGATTGACTGGCAACAGCGCTATGAGAAAAACCGCACTCTGCTTGAAGGATTAGAGCGGAAGACGCATGAGAATTTTACAACGTACTATAGCAAAAACTTATTTACGTATAATAGCGATGAACTAAAGTATGCCGCAATGCAGCTTATCGACACGCTTAATAAAGCTATTAATCAACATCATTTTGATGAGCTTAATCTACTTATTAGTTCAGATGATGTGAAAGAGGAAATGACGTATGTAACAAACCCAATTAATGGTTTTAAAATTAAAGAAGCGAAAAGAGATGGTGTCTATTATTTTGTAAATGGAGTGGATGAAAACAAAGAAGATGTTCGATTAACTTTTATTCTTGAAGACCAATTATACAAACTAATTGGCGCGAATATTATCAACACAGATGACATAATAGATGAAAAAATTGTTACGATTGACGTTATCGAACAAAAAAAGCTGAGTGAAGTACCAGCACTTGAAATGTTTGCAAACAAACATCTTACAAATATCAAAATTAAAACACCAGACTTAACTTGGCAACTTTCGTATAAAGATAACAAAATTGCAGTTCAAAAAGATGGCAAAGCAAGCTATAGCTGTAGTGAGGCCAAAATTCAGAACAATGTACTCACTTTAATCGGCTGTGGACCACAAAATGTGAGCGTACCGCTTGTGAAATTGAAGTAAAACCAGGAGAGATTTGCTACATTGCAAGTCTCTTTAATCATTTGTAACATATTATCAGACACTATATATTATTGATTAATAAATTATAATAAGCCAACAAGGCAATAACAAATCAACATGAACTAATCAAATATATGGAACTTTATTTGGAAATTTTAGTTACACTATATAGATACAAGAAAAAACAAAAGGGGCGTATACAAATTGAACATTGCTATCATTTTTGATATGGACGGAACATTATTTCAAACAAATCGAATTTTAGAACCTGCACTTGAAGTCACTTTTCAGCAATTACGTGAAATGGAATTATGGGAAGGCATTACTCCAATAGAAAAATATCGTGACATTATGGGCGTGCCACTAACAGTCGTGTGGGAAACTTTATGTCCACAGCACACAGATGAAATGCGTGAAAATACTAATCGTATTTTCCAAAGTGCACTTATTAAACTGATTGAAAATGGAAATGGCGCATTGTATGAAGGTATCGAATATACACTAGAAAAATTAGAGCAAGACTATCCATTATTCATTGCTAGCAATGGACAAACAGCTTATTTACAAGCAATTGTCGAATACTACCAATTATCACGTTGGATTAAAGGGGTTTATAGTATTGATCGTATCGCATCAGGTAACAAATCTGAGCTTGTAGCGCTTGTCATAAAAGAACATAGTATCAAACAAGGATTTGTAATTGGAGACCGAGCATCTGATATTAAAGCTGCTGCAGACAATCAACTAACATCAATTGGCGTAGATTTTGATTTTGCCCAGGAAAATGAACTGCAAAAGGCTGACTTTGTAGTGAAACGATTTGAAGAAATTAATACTATCGTAAAAGATAAAACAAGCTAAGATTAATATAAAAAAGTAGATATCAAATGTTAAATAAAGAGTTGAGAAGGATATCGAAGTAAATGGCTTACCAAGTTCATTTGATCTAGGAGGGTCATTTTTATCGGGAATCGGGAGGATGAGCGATTTGGTTAAAGAAATAATAAAGGCAGTTGAAAATACATACAAAACATTAAATTGTACTGGTGCAGCACTAATTCTATATCAAAATAATGAATTGAAAATAGAAAAATATTGGGGCTATCAAAGTGCAAAAGAGGATGCGAGAGCGGTTCAAGCAGATACGAAATTCCATCTTGCATCATGCCGTAAAAGTTATGTAGCTTTTGCTGTGGCCTATGCGTTACATGGAGGTTTTATCCGTTCTCTAGATGATGAAATACTTCAATATCTACCATCTAATCAACAGCTTACCGTGTATAAGGGAACAACGATTCGCCATCTTGTTACACATTCACATGGTTTAAATGACAATACTGGAGAAGTAATAAGAGAGTTCAATTCAGGTACTAGCTGGGCTTATCGCGGTATAAACGTTGAGTTAATCTCACAAATTATTCAACATTCGACTAAACGCACGATAGCTGAAATCCTGCAAACAGAAGTATTTTTGCCATTAAGTTTAAAAGAAACAAATTGGCACAACACATATGACAAAACATTTGTCGAAGTAATCGGAATAGATACAAATCCACATTGGTCAGCATCTCAAAATGTAGATGGTAGTAAAATGAATATGTATGCCTCTGCTAGGGATTTTGCACAGTGGGGCTTACTGCATATTAACGAGGGAAGTTACGACGGACAAGCTATTATAAATCCAGAATTATTAAAGCTCGCGACAACGATACAAAGCCCGAGGTTTTCAAACAAGGAACTACCAGAGAATGGAATCTTCTGGTTTGTAAAAGGTTCTCAAGTAGCTGCATCTGAAATCGGTGAAAATGTTCCAAATGATGCTTATCAAATACTTGGTTATACAACCGTTACGCTACTAGTAATTCCAAGCGAAAATATTGTAGCAGTACGTGCGTTTAATAGCTTTGGTAATCCAAAAGGCTATGATTATCTACGTGATGTGAAAGACTTTGGAAACGTAATTGTACAATGTTTTCAATAGATAGGTGGAGGCAAATTATTATTGACATGAAACCAAATGGTTTTATATAATGTGGGAAGTGAAACCAAATGGTTTTATATTCGAAGAGAAAAGTAGGGGAATTAATGGAAAAAACATTACAAGATATAAAACAGACTGTTGTCATTGAAGCACAGATTCAAAAGGTATGGGAACAAGTATCTACTGCTGAGGGCATTGCAGCATGGTTCATGCCTAATGATTTTCTAGCACAAGTAGGACATGAATTCCATTTTCAATCACCTTTTGGACCTTCTCCTTGTAAAGTGATAGAAATCCAGCCGCCAAATCGTCTTTCTTTTTCATGGGATGTGGAAGGATGGTTTGTTACCTTTATTTTAAAAGAGCTGGGAGAAAAGACTGAGTTCACACTTATTCATGGAGGTTGGAAACAGTCAGATGAACTAATAGGGAAAGCGAACGAAAAGGCTTCGGTTATTCACGATAGAATGTCTGGTGGCTGGATTAACATTATCGGAAATCTTCGTAAGTCATTGGAGAGCTAAATGTCCGCATCTCAACAAAAGTATGATGTATTTCAAGCGATTGCTGACCCAACGCGAAGAGAAGTTCTAAGATTACTTGCAGTTAAAGAATTACCTATTTCAGAAATTACATCCCATTTTCCAATCAGTCGTACCGCAATCGCCAAACATCTCCGCATCCTTTCAGAAGCTGAACTAGTAAGTGGACATAAGGTAGGAAGAGAAAAAATATTCCGACTGCATCCTGAGCCGTTAACGGAACTAAAGCAATGGCTTGCTTTTTACGAGCAATTTTGGGAAAACAAACTTTCTATATTGAAGCATATTGTGGAAGGTCACGGGGAAAATAGGCTAAAAGTGATAAAATCTGAATCTACAGGAGACCGTCATATTTAATTGCCGGTCTTCTTTATGTATCAAATAGAAGAATGGGTTTCCGCCGAAAATAAGTAACACTGAGTAAATTCATCTTTTGTAACGGATTTCCTCAGAGTTGGATATTAATAAAATTAAGTTTACATAATCTTATTATGGATTATTCTCATTCTTATTCTTGATGGCTATCATTATGAAATGGCAGCAACGATATGAAAAGATTGGTTATTACTTGAAGTTGTCAAATCAATTTACTTATACAAAAGTAACTTTCTCAACATATCCATAGAATTTCTTCTGTACTAATGTATAATTTGAAAAGAGATAACATTCAACAGGGGGCATCATGAAAAATAAAAAACTACTCTTATCTATCGCTATTATAGCCGTAATCATCACAGCAATATATGTTATTTATGTCATTACCAAACCAAAAATATTAAAACAATCATACGAAACGCCGATCACACTTCAAACATTTGATAACGAATATGATGTCATTGTTATTGGGGGGGAACCAGAGGGCGTTGCTGCAGCGGTAATGGCTGCCCGTAGTGGTTCGAAGACATTGCTCATCGAAAAGCGCGAAGATTTAGGCGGCCTGTTTACATTTGGTATGCTCAATTTTTTAGATATTCCCAAAAGCAAAAACGAAAGAAACATAAGCAGAGGCGTATTTGAGGATTGGCATGAATTAGTTGGGAACGGTAACGGATTTGATATTCAAGATGCAAAGGCAGCTTTTAAACAACTCGTTTATGCTGAAGAAAATTTAACATTAGCAGTTAATACAACTGTTAATAATGCAATGATGCACAATAATACCGTAACCGGGGTCGAAGTTGAAAATCAATATGGAGCTTTTCCAATTAAAGGCAAGGTGTTTATCGATGCCACTCAAGATGCAGATTTTGCAGTAATGGCACAGGCACCATACTTTGTAGGTGGTAGAGATATTGGCATAGAAGATAAAAAAATGGCTGTCACTTTAATGCTTCATTTGAAAAATATTGAATGGCGTGGCGTTAAAAAGGCCGCGAAATCTGAAAAGTTTGGTCCTGCAACGGTAACACGTTCTGTTGCTTGGGGGTTTTCGGATCTACATAGTATGTATCAGCCTGTAGAAAGCAATACACGCTTACGGGGATTGAATTTAGTAAAACAAGGCGAGGATTATTATATTAATGCATTACAAATTTTTGATGTCGATGGGCTGGATGAAGCAGCTAAAGTAGCAGCGATTGAAAAAGGAAAACGCGAGACGCTACATATTGTCGATTATTTGCGCAAAGAATTTAGTGGATTTGAAAATGCTGAAATTGTCAGTAATCCAACTGAGTTATACGTTCGTGAAACGAGACATATTTTAGCAGAATACCAACTTCAGATGTCAGATATTTGGACAAACATGGATCATTGGGACAATATAGGGTATGGTGCTTATCCAGTAGATGTCCAAGCACAAACTCCACAGGATTATGGCTATGTCTTATCAACACCAGAGCAATATGCGATTCCGTTTCGTTCGCTAGTGCCATTAGAAATTGATGGACTACTTGTTGTAGGACGTTCTTCAGGCTATTCGTCTCTAGCAGCGGGGAGTGCACGAATTGTCCCAACTGGAATGGTGACAGGCGATGCAGCTGGTATTGCAGCTTCACTTGCTATTCATGAAGGGATTACGGTCAGAGAATTAAGTAAGGATGAAGAGTTAATTGAACAGTTGCGCACCAATTTGAAGCAGCAAGGTGCATTTGTCGATCATATAACTTCTACTTACCCTTATCAGGATGAATGGTTCGATCAATCTATTCAATTGTTAATGGATTATGGATTAGTAGTTGCAGGCTATCAAAATGAATTGCCCATTGAAAAAGAAGTAACCATGCATAATTTTATGAATATGCTGATGAGCGCATCGAAACGAATGGCATTAGAAAATTCAGCAGCTTTCAGTGACCAGCTACAAATAAGCTATGATGTCATGTATAGTAAAGAAAATAGAGTGCTTGATTTACAGGAAGCAAGTGACGTAATAGCATTTATTTTTCTAAATGAATCAACGTCAAAAGACAATTGGGCTAGCCTAATTGATGCCGAAATAATTAGTGAAAAAACCGCAAAACATATCGAATTAACAAAGCATCCTTTAACTATGAAGGAGCTTTACGCAATTTGTGCAGATGTAATGCGCTACATGGAATCTCACGAGTAAAAACTTATACGAAATGCCACAAACATTGATTTAACTTGATTAAAGTTTGTGGCTTTTTTATTGTTTCTGAACGCTTTTACGAACAAGTATTTCCATGTATAATAAGCTAACAGCACTATTCGGGAGGTATTATGAATACACAAGCATTGCTACATTTAAAAACATATTTTGGTTATGACTCATTTCGACCTGGCCAAACACAAATAATTGAAAACGTACTAGAAAGCAAAGATACGCTCGTGATCATGCCTACTGGTGGTGGGAAATCATTATGCTATCAAATCCCAGCACTATGTCTAGATGGGACAACACTTGTTATTTCTCCACTTATTTCACTTATGAAAGACCAAGTAGATATGCTTACGAATAGTGGAATTCCAGCAGCATTTATTAATAGCTCGCTAAGCTTTGATGAAGTACAAGACGTTTTATACGCGGTACGTAGCGGCAAAATTAAGCTATTATATATTGCACCAGAGCGTTTAGAAAATGAGCGCTTTTGTATGGAATTATCGCAAATAAAAGTACCACTATTAGCCATTGATGAAGCGCATTGTATTTCGCAATGGGGACATGATTTCCGCCCAAGCTATCGAACGATTCAAGGATTAGCAAATTTATGGGAGCAAAAGCCAACTGTGATTGCACTTACAGCAACGGCTACTGAAGAGGTAAGTGCGGATATACAACAACTGCTGTCAATTGACAAAGAAAATACCTTCATTACAGGCTTTGCACGTGAAAATTTAGCGTTTTCGGTATTGCTTGGTGAAAATAAAGAAGCCTATGTGAAGCAATATGTAAAAGCAAATTCCAATGAAGCCGGTATCATTTACGCAGCTACGCGAAAATCAGTAGAAGCCGTTTATGAAATGCTATCACGTGCAGGAGTTGCTGTTGCAAAATATCATGGAGGGATGTTTGAGGAAGACCGCACATATGAACAAAATCGCTTTTTAAACGATGAAGTACAAGTAATGGTCGCAACAAACGCCTTTGGAATGGGTATTAATAAAACGAACGTGCGTTATGTGCTTCACTACAATATGCCACGCAATATGGAAAGCTATTATCAAGAGGCTGGTCGTGCAGGGCGAGATGGTTTAGAAAGTGAATGTATACTGCTTTATGCATCATCTGATGAGCAAACGCAGCGCTTTTTAATCGATCAAGCGCAGGACCGTTCCCGCATTCCGTTAGAGCTAGAGAAGCTACATAAGATGATTGATTATTGTCATACTGAGCGTTGTTTACAAAGCTATATTATCGATTATTTTAGTGATCCAACGAGCTCAAATTGCGGTAAATGTGGCAACTGTACGGATGATCGGCCACAGCAAGATGTCACAACTGATGCACAAAAGGTTTTATCGTGTATTGTCCGCATGGGGCAAAAATTTGGTAAGCAGCTAACTGCCTCTGTTTTAGCTGGTTCACGAAGTAAGAAGGTAACAGACTTCAATTTTCACAAGCTACCGACATACGGTATTTTAAAAACGATGAATGCAAAGGAAATTGCCAACTTTATTGAATTTTTGATTGCAGAAAAGTTAATTATTGTTCATAACGGTCAATTTCCGACACTTGCAATATCAGATTTAGGGAAGGATGTATTACTTGGCAAACACGCCGTACTCCGAAAACAGGCGCGTATTATTAAAGCACAAGTAGATACTAATGATCCACTATTTGAAGTGCTACGCCAAATCCGTAAAGAAATCGCTGACCGTGAAAAAGTACCTCCTTTTGTTGTATTCTCGGATAAATCACTTAAAGATATGTGTATGCGCCGTCCAAAAAACAGCTCGCAATTTTTAGAAGTGAGCGGCGTTGGGGAAAGTAAACTCGAAAAATACGGGAAAACATTTATCGACGCTATTATTGCAAATTCGTAACACTATATTAAACATTTTATTGAACGATTAAACTTATATATATACTTCTAAATTTTTGTAGAAAAAGAAAATATACCCTTATTCATAAAGCCATCTTATTTTAATATTATTTTACAATACCAATTCGTAAATACTTCACCGAGTTTTCTGTATATTCATTAAACTTTAAGTTAAGCTATTGTAAAAAAGTTGCATTCATAGTTTAATTAAAATATTCAGAAAAGAAGTGTGGTGTGGATTTGGAGACTTTAGGTACTCGTATCAAAAGGCTTAGAAAACAAAAGAAATTAACGCAAACTGAGCTAGCAAAAGACCGTTTAACAAAGGGAATGCTTAGTTTAATTGAAAATGATAAAGCAAAGCCTTCGATGGAAAGCCTACGCTTCATTGCCCAACAGTTAAATGTTGAGGTAAGCTACTTAATAGACGATGGAACTTTAGCTCGGCTGCGAGAATTGTACTTAGATATAGAAGAAGATATGGAACGTAGAAAGATCATTCGTGATCCAGATGAGCTACAGTCTTTAACGGTTAAGATGATTGAAAAAATCGAACCGCACTTAGCGCAAATTCAAGGGACTAATTATGAGCAAATTCGTTTACGAGAAGTCTACTTTTTAATGAACCGTACGATTAATAATGCAAAATCACTTGATGAATATTGGAAGTTTATTGATCAATATGAGGCGATACATGTATATAGTAGAATGTTGCGTTGTTATTTCTATTTATGTTCAGCCGCAATAGAACAGCGAAATTATGCAAAAACACTAGCTATTCTAAAACAGGGCGAGGAACGTATTATGCCCTATGAGCTAATTATTGACCCGATTGTTCGTTTAGATTTGTATTACAATTTGACGATTTCTTATTCGGCTGTAGATGATGTTAAAATGTCGAATTATTATTTGCAAAAAGCTTTAGAACTGGCTCAGAAAAAACAAATCTTATATCGTATGGACCGCTTTTACGAAATTTTATTTGTACAATCTGTTGCAAATGAAGAGTATGAGAAGAGCAAGCTATATATCGAAAAGCTGAGCTTATTATCGCAATTTGCGGATGAACCGTCCATTACTATTCATTATGTGTATAATTACTTACATTATTTAAACAATGTCGAATTACAGTTCGAAACAGTTGAGCCAATGATTGAGCGTACAAAAGAAAAATTTAAGGCAAGCTTATTTTTATTTAAAAACCCTATTTTTCTTGGTGAACAAATGTACGCTCAATATCAAATGCAAAACTTTGAGAAAGTGATCGAAATTGGTACTAATTTTGAAATTCCTTCTTATTTACATCATCCAATTGACTTAGCGAAATATTATCGTTATTTTGCAATACGCGCTTTAACATATTTCCATTTACACGATGAAGTAGCTGCAAAACGAGATATAATTTTTGCAAAAAATGGGGTAGAAGATTACCCTGAAACCATTTACAAAAAATTTATTTACGAAGCATTCCATACTATTTTCAAATAAAAAGATAGCAGCGCCCTGGAGGGAACGTTGCTATCCGATTTAATTATTTCCAATGTGTATCAATAAACGAATCTCGGCCCGATTTTTCACGATCTTCTTTATAATGCGCTTGTTCTTTTTTATAATAATCTTGGTGATAGTCTTCAGCTGGCCAAAATGTAGCCGCCTCCTGAATTTCTGTAACAATTGGCTTTTTAAAACGACCACTATCAGCTAGTTGCTGCTTGGACTTATGAGCAGCCTCATGTTGCTGATTACTATGTGTAAAAATTACAGTTTTATAAGATTCACCGCGGTCGTGGAATTGACCACCTGCATCAGTTGGATCAATTTGCATCCAATAAATTTCAAGCAAACGCTCATAACTAAATATTGTTGGCTCAAATTCAATTTGAACAACCTCAGCATGGCCGGAATCACCGCGCTTTACATCTTCATATGTTGGGTTTTCAATATGGCCACCCATATAACCACTTGTTACTTTATTTATACCATCCCACTCTACAAATGGCTTAACCATACACCAAAAACAGCCACCAGCAAATGTTGCTTTTTTCATCTAAACACACTCCCAGTTGCTAATAAATATAGTTATTGTATCCTGTTCAAGTCATTCAAGCAATGAATTTTTTGAAAGTAATACAAGTGAATTCATAATAATTGTTGCCATTCATAGAGATTTGCAACTAATTCCATCATTATTCGTCTATACTTCATGTAAATAGAAAGGAAGTTTTTTTTATGGAAGAGCAACCACGTCAAGCGCGCTATCAAAAGAAACGGTTAAGGAAAGGGCGAACACTGTTTGTTGCCTTATTAATTATTATTATCGGTTTATCAACCTATAGTTATTTCCAATACAAAAGCGGTTATAATTTAGCATCTGAAACTAAAATTCCCGTAGAGCAATTTGAACCCGATGAAAACCATCGAACAGTTGAAAATTACCTTATTGCTGGGGTAGATAGTCGTGGGGAAGAGCATTCTCGATCAGATACGATGATGTTATTGTCATGGAACCGTGATACGAACGATATGAAACTCGTTTCATTCATGCGTGATATTTATGCAGATATTCCAGAATACAAATCATATAAGCTAAATACAGCATATTATTTAGGTGGCATCTCCTTATTAAAGGAAACGTTAAACAATATGTTCGATGTACCAATCCATCATTATGCAATTATTGACTTTAAAAGCTTCGAAACATTAATCGATATTTTAGCGCCAAACGGTATCGAAATGGATGTTGAAAAGGACATGAGTGGGGACATTAAAGTCGAATTAGAAAAAGGATTGCAACATCTAAACGGGAAAGAATTACTTGGCTATGCCCGTTTCCGTTCAGATGCTGAAGGGGACTTTGGGCGTGTAGCACGTCAACAAAAAGTCATTGAAGCATTGAAGGAGGAACTAATATCTCCGAAAAACATCTTGAACATGCCAAAATTCGTCGGTGCAGCTGAGGGTTATATCACAACAGATTTAACAAGTAAAGAGCAATTATCAACGGTTTTAAAAGCTGTTTCTGGTGGAACAATGAATATAGAGAAGATGACAATACCAGCTGAGGGGACATACAGCTTTGGAAGTTATCGACATGCAGGTTCTGTATTAGAAATTGATGTTGACCAAAATAAACAATTATTACACGATTTTTTAAATTTAACCGAGTAACCATTAGTTCATAAGTTAATATTCATGCTAAAATAATGGATATAGTTTAATTTTGTCGATATATTGGGGTGGTCTTTTGGAAAAAGAAAGAGAAATAGACAGAGCTAATAAATTACCGCAAGAAAAATCAAACTTTTTTGCATCACATTTTATACGTTTTTTAGGTGGGAAAAATTTATTATTCTTGCTTGTGATCATCCTACTCGTTGGATGTATCATCTTTATGTACGATAAAATTTCTTTCATTTTTGAACCATTAAACGTCTTATTTGAAATGATTATTTTACCTGGTGTTCTCGGCGTCATATTATTTTATTTATTGCGTCCACCATTAAAGTTATTATTGCGTTGGAAGATACCTCGTGCATTAGCGATTTTATTATTATACCTAATCGTTATTGCGCTGATGGTGTTACTCGTTATTTTAGTTTTCCCTTTCCTACGTGATCAATTTACCAACTTAGTGCAAGAATTCCCGGTCGTATTAATGACTTTTGCAAATGATATATTGACCTTTTTAAATAACTCGCAATTTGATGAGTATTTTGCAAAAATTAACTTTGATTATAATCAAATTTTGACGGACTTTACGGATGACTTTATTAATACGGTAAAGGATACTTTGGCTGCTGTTGCAACAAGTATTGCGACAGGTATTACTGGATTTGTATCTGCTGTGACGGGCTTTGTGCTATCACTTGTCATTGTTCCATTTATTACTTTTTACTTATTATATGAAGGCGAAAAAATGCCGCGCTTCATCTTGCTTTTATTCCCACCGCGCATGCGTGAGGAAATTGGTGAAGTATTACATGATATGGATAAGCAAATTAGTTCATATATTCAAGGGCAAATTTTAGTGTCGTTTTGTATTGGGGTCATGATGACAATTGGCTTCGTAATTATTGGTATGCCATATGCGCTTTTACTAGGGTTCTTGGCCATGATTACAAGCGTTGTACCATATTTAGGTCCAATGATTGCTGCAACACCCGCTGCTATTATCGCCATCGTTAATTCACCATGGCTACTTTTAAAGTTAGCGATTGTGTGGACAATTGTTCAATTAATCGAAGGTAAGTTTATTTCTCCACAAATTATGGGGAAATCACTAAGCATCCACCCAATCTCAATTATTTTCGTATTATTAACTTCTGGCGCATTATTTGGTGTTCCTGGAGTTGTCCTTGGTATTCCTGGTTATGCCATTATTAAAGTGATCGTAACCCATCTATATCGCTTATTTAAAGTACGCTACAATCGGTTCCAAACAGACGAATCAAATCGTTATGAAAAAATTAATTAAACTTTTAGCTGTGCCAAAATGAATTTTTGGTACAGTTTTTTTTGAAAAATTATGTGGTTTTGACCATTATTTCTAACTTCTACCACATTAGGTTTAACATCTGAAGTAGCTAGGGAAAAATATAGAAGTAATTGTATAAATAAAATCTAGCTGAATATGTTAATAACAAACACATATTAGGCAAAACAATCGGGGGAGTATTTATGTTAAGCAAATGGTTAATCACCATTGAGGAAAATGGCGTAAAGGTAGAAACTGTAATAGAAAAAACAGAGCTTGTTGAAGGGGGAACTTTAAATGGTTCTGTATATATTACGACTGAAGATGAAAATGATTTCGATAAGATTGATTTCATTGCATTAAATGTATTAATTGTGCAGGCAAATGGTGTGCAAAATATTATTGCAAAACATTCTTTTCAATTAGTAGGCAACATTCATTCGAAAGATGCTGAAATTGTTCCTTTTGAACTTATTCCAGACGATCGATGGATTTGTAATGAGGATGAGCACTTAATATTCAAAACGAAGGTTGTATTTTTAGACGGTAATGAATTTGAAGAGCAAGGATTTATTTATTATCATATGGAATAGGGAAGGGAGTGTCCGAGTAGTATTTCTGGGACACTCCCTTTACGCCGAGGATGGAGTCCACCACGAAGCTGGTCATGAATGCGTTGTCACACGATGTGACGATTTTAGCATTCGTTCCTATTCTGACCACCGCGAAAAGCAGCCTCTTTCTTTATTTATAATGTAGCTAAACGTGCTACCGCTTTTTGTAACATTTCGACAGGCTGTACTAATGCTAAACGCATATAGCCTTCACCTTCAGAACCAAATACTGTTCCAGGGACCATGACAACTCCTGTCTCTTCGATGGCTTTAAAAGCAAAATCTACACAGTTCATATCTTGAGGATATTGCGCCCATACGAACATTCCTCCGTCACTCGGCGCTACCTCCCACCCAATTGACTGTAAGCCTTCCATTAATGCATTATGGCGCGCTGAGAACGTTTTACGAAGCTCTGCTGTTACATCTTCAGCATTATCAAGTGCTAGTGCAGCTACTTGCTGGATTGGCTCAAAAATACCGAAGTCCAAGTTTGATTTTAATTGCTTCATAATGCTAACTAGCTCAGCATTCCCAACGATGTAGGCAATACGAGTACCAGCTAAACTAAAACTTTTTGATAATGAGTTGATTTCAAGCCCAACTTCTTTTGCGCCAGGAGTTGCTAAGAAGCTAATCGGTGCATCGCCTTTGAAATAGAACTCTGAATATGCAGCATCATGTAACACGATGATGTTATAATTTTTCGCAAATGCTACGACTTCTTCAAAATATTCTAAGGAAGGCATTGCAGGTACTGGGTTACCTGGTAGGTTTAAAATTAGTAATTTTGCATTCTGTAAAACATCTTCAGGAACTGCTTTTAAATCTGGTAAATAGTTATTTTCTTTTGTTAATGGCATGTAGTAAGGTATAGCACCCGCTAAATGAATACCAGCATCATAAGCAACATACGCAGGGTTTGTAGTTAAAACAATATCTCCTGGATCACAGAAAGCGACTGGTAAATGTACTAAGCCTTCTTGTGAGCCAATTGTTTGTACAACTTCAGTTTCTGGTATTAAATCCACACCATTTACGCGTTTATAATAGCGACAAACAGCTTCATTAAAAGTTTGAATACCCGTTAGTGTATAGCCGTAAGAAGATGAAAGCGCTGTTAACTCTGACATCTTTTTGCGTAAGTTTTCAGCAGGTGGAATATCAGGGCTACCTAAGCTAAGGTCGATTAATTCCATTCCTTTTTGCTGCTGTAATTTTGCATGATTTTTTAAGTCTCCAAAAATAGCAGGTGCAAATAGAGACATCTTTTTTGATGGTTGGATATTCAATGTAAAACACTCCTTAAAAACTTTCAAATGTAAGCCCCATTTTATCACACTCATACAGTATAATGGGGATGAAATCAGAAAACAGAATTAATTTACTACACAAAAGCGTTAAAGTGAGATAGAAGAGCAAATTTCTACGTTTTAAAGGGGAATCATTATGGAAATATATTCATTAAGTGGAGCAAGTGGCACAGGAAAAAGCACGAGTGCGCTTCAATTTGCGCACAACCATCATATACATGCGATCATTGACGATGGTTTACTAATTATTGATGGAGAAAAGGTAGCTGGTACTTCGGCAAAATTCGAAAAATCTGTATTACGCGCAGTGCGGCGTGCAATTTTTGACGAAGAAGCTCATCGAACGGAAGTACTTAACGCTTTACAAAAATTCGAACTCCCTTCAATTTTACTTATCGGTACATCTACAAAAATGACGAAGAAAATTGCCGAACGCTTAGCATTAGGTCAAATTAAGTATTTTTATAAGGTAGAGGATGTTCGCAGTGAAAAAGATATTGAACGTGCACGCTTTGTTCGTGAAATTCAAGGACAGCATCTAATGCCTGTTCCTTTTCGCCAAGTGGAGCAAAACTTTTTCAAACGCTTTATACAGCGCGGTATGGATATTATTGCACCAAATCGTGTTAAGATTGGTGAAACGACACTGGTTCGTCCAGATTTCCATCAGCAAACGATTACCATTGCAAAATCGGTTTATACGGACATTGTAAAGCATGTTGTTGAATCCAATTCATTGGTTACACGCATTCAGCATTTACAATGCATTGTCAAACAAGTGCCGCGTATATCATTCGAAATTTATTTAGCGGCTCCGGTAAATTATTCGATACCAGAGCAAATATTGGCGTTGCAGCAAGCCATAGCAAATAGCTTTTCAGTGCATTTCCACATGGAACCTGAACAAATTAATATTCATGTAATAGGAATAGAAAGGAAAACGCACTATAGTTAGGGGTATCGCCAACATTTTCCGAAATGTTGACGATACCCCTTAAAGCCTATGAAATACTGATGACATACGGTTTATAATAAAGGAGTTAATATGCAAGCAATAAAGGAATTATCTAAAAAACCATGGTTTCTTGGGAGTCTAGTTTTTGTTTTTGTTGTCGTGATTTTATGGAACATCCCGATTGAGAAAAGAAAATACGGACTCTCTCAAGGTAATTTGGCAACGGACTATACAGGTCTTCTTCCAGAACGTGTTGAACGAGTAGTTAAAGCGGAAAATCGTATTGAATTACAAAAGATTGTAAAACAAGCAAACAAGAATGGCCAGCAAATATCAGTTGCTGGATTACAGCACTCACAAGGTGGCCATACGTATTTCAAAAATGGTGTTGTTCTTGATATGCGGACATTCAATGAGGTGTTAGAAATTGATAAGCAGGAAAAAACCATCCGTGTAGAAGGTGGAGCAACATGGGAAGATGTTCAAGAAGCCATAACACCTTATGGTTTGGCATTAAAAGTAACCCAATCTCAGTCAATTTTTTCAGTAGGAGGTTCTCTTTCAGTAAATGCGCACGGGCGAGATATTCGCTTTGGCTCAATGGCGAGTACAGTAAAAGAAATGACGTTATTAACCCCTATAGGAGAAATCAAGAAAGTAACCCGAGATAACTCAGAGGAATGGATGAAATACGTATTTGGCGGATATGGATTATTCGGTGTGATTTTAGATGTGACATTGGAATTAACGGAAAATGACGTATATACAATCCATACAGAAGAATTGAAAACAGATGAGTATGAATCCTACTTTAATAATTTATTAGATCATAATAATACAGCATTGCACTATGCAAGGCTTAGTGTTGCTCCAAATACCTTTTTAGACGAAATGTATGTGATTGATTACAATTACACAGGAAAACAGGATCATAATTCGTCACTCAAAGGAGAACAAGGTGTACATCTTAGTAAGCTGGCGCTTGATCTTGGACGACAAGGCGGATTCTTTGAGGATGTTTTTTGGGAAACTCAAAAACTATATATTGATTCAATCGACGGTAATACGATTACAAGAAATAACGCTATGCGCTCGGAATCTACATTCATGGAATTTACAAAACCTGGTCGAATCGAAGTGTTGCAAGAGTTTTTTGTTCCAGTCAATTCTTACGAAGAATACATAAATGATGTAAAGCAGTTGCTCTCACCTGACGACAAAAATGAAGATTTTAAAGTCCATAATATTACGGTGCGATATGTTGCTCAAGACAACCTCACCAGTTTGAACTATGCCAAGGAAGATATGTTTGGTCTAGTCATTTTGATTCAACATGGATTAAAAGAAAAAGAGATTGCTAATGCCCAAGAAATTATCCAAGATTGGACCAGTTTAACCCTTGAACATGGAGGAACCTATTACCTTCCTTATTATCGTTATCAATCAAAAGAACAATTCATAAAGTCTTATCCTGAATGGGGAAAGTTCCAGGAAGAAAAATTACGAAGAGATCCAAATGAAGTCTTTCAAAATTTGTTTTATGACTATTACATCAAGTGAAGGAGCACAACATGAAAAATAGAAGTGAAGAGTATATCCCTCTTGTTGTAACTGTTGGACAGGTCGCTATTTCCCCATATTATATTGTTTGGTTAAAAGAAGTATCTTTGACCTTCACATTATTTGCATGGTTATTTGCCGCATTTTCTTTTGCGGCTGCTTGGGGCTATCGAGTCTTTCAATCGAAAAAGAATAAGAACAATTCTTATATGCCTTTTATTTATGTAGGAATGGGAATTGTATACATACTAGTTGGTTGTATAAAGAATTCATTTGAAATCCTTCTCTATGCTGTACTCCTATTGCAAGTCATCTTAGGGTTTTTACAGGGTTTCTTTCGTGCATGGCATATTGAGCAGAAGGCCTATCATTTACAAACTGTTCACCATTATTTAATTGTCGGTGTTACCATGATTGGGCTTTCATTTGTAAAAATAATTTCCCCTGTTGTCTTTGTTACATTTTTTGGAATATTGTTGTGTGCGTGTGGATTTTGGACTCTTATTAGAAAAAAGGAAGCTGAACTTATCTAGGAGGTAGACTACGTTAATATTTTTCCTACAGGCGTTTAAGTACTTTAATCAAAAGTACTAGCTTTCTTCAATAATCGAGCGCTTTAAAGGAATAAAGAAGCGCCCTTATTGCATTAGGCGATGGTTAAGATTTTCAAAGAAGAATATTCTGAAATAGACCTTTTCAAGGGGGTGGAAAAAACACTCATATTATATTTAGTAAATGAATCACTACCAAAAAATCCACTCAAGCATTTTCGTGCGTTAAGTGGATTTTTCGTTTATTTTAATTTACGTGTAAATTGTGGTTGACGTTTTTCAACAAATGCTCGAACACCTTCTGCAAAATCTGTTTGAGATACAAACGGTGAAGAACCTTCCCATAAGGCTGGTGTTGATTCGATACATTCTTTCACGGAGCGCTTTACGGCTAATAATGAATCAGGAGACATACCTGCAACCAGTTTACCCATACGGATAGCAAAGCGATTTAAATCCTTTTCTGCGACTAAATAGTTTAACATACCGGCTTTATAGGCTTCTTCGGCTTTATACATACGGCCGGTAAAGACAAAATCCTTCGTTGCAGATGGGCCAACTAAATCCACAAGGCGTTTTGCAAATTTATTGTTTAATGTAATTCCTAATTTACCAACAGGAATCCCCATTTTTGCCTTATCAGAACCGATTCGGATATCACATGCGAGCGCTAATTCTAAGCCAGCGCCCATTGCGGGACCATTTATAACACCAATAACCGGAATAGACAAGTTTTCGATTGTTGAAATCGTACGTTCCATATGAATAAATGCTTCCTCGGCTTTTTCTAATGAAATAGAATTGAATTCTTTAATATCTGAGCCTGCTGTGAAGTTCTCACCTGAGCCACGCAATAATAACACTTTGTTTTTTGGATTTTCTAATGTGCGCAGTGCAATTTTTGCCAGCTGATCCCACATATTTGCTGTTAATGCATTTTTTAATTGTGGACGATGAATTGTAATAATTGCAATGCCCGCTGTTTCCTGATAAATAATTTTCGCTTCTTCTGCTTCTAGTCTTGTCGTTCGTACTTGCATAGTTTTTCCCCCTAAACTTACCTGTTATCCCGCATTAAGGGACAGTAAGACGCTCATTTCAAGCTGGTAAGTGAAATGAACTAGCTTAGTGGGCCATCCACTGTCCCTAAAAGCCCAATTGGTGAAGCAAATGCTTAGTGGAGGATGTGGAAAACCCTCACTGAGCAAAGATTGACTTTATCGCTCATTATAGCCTAATTCAACAATAAGAGACATGGATTTAGAATTTTTAAGTAAAAAAGTGTAATGTTTAGCATTTTTGTTTAATCTTTTTTCTAACAATAGTGCTGAACATGCTACAATAAAGGCAAAGGAGTGAAGAAGCATGCTAGATTTCACACCGAATGTTAAAGCGTTTGAAGCTTATCTAAAATCGTTGAATAAATCCTTTCATACAGTAAAACAATATACAATTGACGCCAATCAATTCGCAATAATTACCAAAAATATCGAGGATATAAATGAAGCAGTAAAACGTTATACAATAGAAATTCAAACATTGTATCCATCTACGAACTCCGTGAATCGCAAATTTGCAGCGATTCGTCAATTTTTATCGTTTTTGCATTCACGGGGTGTCATTCCAGTTTACAATGAACAATATTTGCAAAAGCTAACAAAAGAACCGACACCGCTTGTTGTATTGAAAAAAAAACAGTTGCAAAAGGCATTAAGCTTTTGGCCGCATCAATATGAAATTGCACTAACTGAAGAACATGCCTGGCTAGCATTACGCAACACAGCAATTGTCTATATTATTGCTGAACTCGCTCTGAAACCGGCCGAGGTTGTGCGCATGCAATGGAGACATATAGACGCGACCACAAATGAATTAACAGTAATAGCGTCAAAATCTTTTCGTATTTTATCTATTACAAAAGAACTATTTGCGCTGTTGCTGCGTTATCAACAGCATACAAACACATTTATGCCGCTAACTGAGTATTCACCGTATGTTTGGCTTGGTGTTGGTAATAAGCTAGGGGAACCGATTAGTGTAAAAACAATAGAGCGGATATACAAAGCGATGTCCGAACAACTTGGTTTTAAAGTAACCGCTACAAATATGCGTTATCATGCAATTCAAAAAGAATTGAAAAATTCTGAGGATCTGGATCTATACAAACAATTTGGCTATGCTCGGAAATGGGTATTAGATGAACGCGGTCAAAGATTTAATCAAAAGGAAAAATAATTATGCTACAATTGAATAAAATACCTAAAGGGGAACAGAAAATGGCGATTTCAATGATGGAAGCATACGGGATTGAACTATTAAAAGCGAATGGCATTTCGTTTGAACAATTAAGTGAGCAATTTAAGCAAAATAAGAGTGCATTTAATATTGATGAAAACTTTGACTTTACAGAACTCAAATCACTTTATGACACGGATTTTGTCACATTCAAACAAGCATACACGGATATTTATACCGTAAAATTTATGACAATCAACGGCTTGCGTAATATTATGCGTATGCGCTTTAATATCCCGATTGAGCAATATGAAACATTAGAAACGGGCAACGGATTAAGAAATGTGCCCGCATCAGAAAGTATTGAACAGCAAATTCGAACAATCGTTTCCTCAAATTGGAACGTGGAGCGTAACGATAAGACGTTAACGTTATTCGTATAAATGGAAGTAATTATTCTATTAATTTTGTTGTTTATTTTCATTCCGCTTATTTTTAAAATTGTTAGTAAAGTTTTAAAATATACACTGATTATTATCGTGTTATATATTTTATATAAAATGTTTATAGGTCAATAATGAAAGCAGCTTCGTTTTAAGAAACGAGGCTGCTTTATTTTTGTCTTAGTGCACGGTGTTTGCTTCCAGTATCGCTTGTTAATCGATTATGAATTTGTTTGCCAACTTGTAGGGCAGAATTGGTAAGACCAACAATAGTTAAAATAATAGTAACCCGCAAAAAATGAAAACGACCACCTATTAACAAAATGGATACTTTAATGACTTTCCGCCGACTTCATAGACATTATCCACCTCAAAATACCCCTAATAATCCCCCAAAAAAACCCCTTATCCACTATCTGCAAAATCGACTTGAGACGAATCGAGATGCATAACTACCCACAAACAATAATTTCACTTCGTCTGAATGCGAAATCAAAAACACAGAACGAATGTTCTTAATTATGCCTATTTCACCTTGAAATTAGCTGAAAATAGCCCAATTTATTAAAAAGGTTCCCAAATTTATATTTGGGAACCTTTTTTATGCTATAATTGGTCTTAGAAAGGGAGATTTGCGTCTATGAAACTGCCAAAGTATTTACGAGACTTTTTAATTTACTTGACGACGATTACGGGGAAATCTCCTCGCACTCGAAAAGAATACGAATATGATTTAATATTATTTTTCCGTTTTATCAAGGCAATGGAACAAGACCTTGATATTAAGACTATACATACGATTGATATTTCTGAAATTACGATTGATAGCATAAAGGATGTAACTCTAGAGGATTTATATTTATTTATGGAATATTGTGAAATGCAGCGCGGAAATTCGGCAGCATCACGCGCTCGCAAGGTAGCAACGTTAAAGGCCTTTTTCAAATATTTAAAAGGGAAACGTCGACTGATTGAGGATAATCCTGCCGAGCATTTAGAAACTCCAAAAATCGGAAAACGGCAGCCCGTATATTTAAATTTCCAAGAAGCACAACAATTTATTGAAGCTGTTGAATTTCAGCATTATAGCTCACGTGATTATTGTATGATGATATTCTTTTTGAATTTAGGAATTCGTGTTTCTGAGCTTTGTTCACTGAATATAGACTCGATAAATGATCGCATGCTAACGGTTATTGGAAAAGGGGATAAGGAGCGCAAAGTCTATTTGAACGATGCGTGTTTGGCCGCGCTTGAAAATTATATGCAGGAGCGTAAAGTCTATAAAGGGGAAGGATCACAGCCATTATTTGTTTCGCAAAAAGGAACCCGTTTTGCTCGTCAAACAATCGCAAAAATTGTTAAGAAAATCAATCGAAACAGCATTACACCAAAGGATAAATTAACACCACATAAACTAAGACATACCTCGGCAACGATGATGTACAAGGCTGGCGCGGATATCCGAAGCTTACAAGCGATTTTAGGTCACTCCAGTGTAGCAACGACCCAAATTTATACGCATATTGAAGATGAACAAATTCAAGAAGTATTAAAGAACAATCCGTTCAATAGTTTTAAATAATAAGATTATGTAAACTCAAAAACGCATTTCGAGGTATTATGACTCAAAAAGCGTTTTTTATTTTTTTCAGAAAATTTGTTGACACTGCACCACAACTGTTATATATTTAATTCACAAAATAAAAACTGTTATAGTACAAAAAGGGGATGACGAACAATGACAATGTTTCAACAAGGATATGAAGTATATGTAAAAAAATGCGAGCAGTTCGGATTAGAGCCAGTTAATTTCCGATATTATGTAATGCAATTATCATCGGAGCAGCTTCAAGCGTATAATACTTATGCATCAGAAAGGGAGATGAAAAACGAATGTTAGATTACCGAGGTGGCTTCGAATATTACAAAGAAGCTTGCGAACGACATGATATAGAACCTGTTAATATCCATTACTTTATTATAAATTTATCTCAAGATCAGTTACTCGCCTATAATGATCGTGCCTGTCAGAATAGGGGGCAAAATGAATTTGCAACTCCATAATTTCAGATAAATCATTTTACCTATTAGAAGTGTAAAATGGTTTTTTTTGTTTTTATTTTTTTATTTTTTTATAAGAATATATATTTTAATTTAGAATAAAAAGCACTTTACTTATAAAAGATAAATTAGTAATATGTAAAAGTGAT
This sequence comes from Solibacillus palustris, assembly GCF_022549215.1. GTDB lineage: Bacteria > Bacillota > Bacilli > Bacillales_A > Planococcaceae > Solibacillus > Solibacillus daqui. Next base: position 192,901 of record NZ_JAKZFC010000004.1, read on the forward strand.
AAATTTTACCTAAACAAGAAAATAATTGTAAAATACTATTGTAAAAGAAGGTGGAACAATTGAATTCCAAACGTAACAACTCGAAAACAATGCTAATTCTCACAACATTTGTTGTCTTATTATCAATCTTTGCCCATCTATTACATCGTCAATTTCATTTTTTAGATGGCTATTTATTGCTGCAAGGCATTTCAAATGTTGTTGGTGGTCTGTATGTTATGATGAATGTTCTATTTGTTATTCCAGTAGTTTTATTAGTAATCACTTTTTTGCTATACAGAAAACAGCATGATGCTCTGCAATTATTCATGACACTATCGTTAACATTTAGTAGTATTTCCATCATCGCTGGTGGTGACGGCTTAACGGAATATCATTTCTCCATTTTTATGGTTGTAGCGATGATCGCTAGTTTCCAACAAGTTAGGTACATTATTATTAGTACGGCTATTTTTACTGTACACCATTTAACTGGCTATTTTTTCTTTCCACAGCTGTTATGTGGAACCGAAGATTATAGCTTTGCATTACTCATGATTCATGCGATTTTCTTAGTGATGACGGCTGTTTCTACAAGCATTGTTATTATATCAACTCGCAAAGTGGAAACACGTTTAGCAGCAGATAATGATATAGCAGAGCAGCAATTGCAACAATTATTACGTCAAATTAATGAAGAAAGTAATCATTTACACGAGTTATCGGCACAAATTGCAATCGACTCTTCCGCTTCTTTTGATTCAAGTCAGAATATTACCAATGCATTATCAAAATTCCAGCAAAATGCAGAAAATGAAGCGAATTCATTAACCGTAAGTGTACGCAAAAACGAGGAAAGTATCCAGCAATTAGCAAGTATTCATGAACGTACTGAAAATGTAACGCAAAATGCGAAACACAGCCTAGAACGTGCAGCTCTTGGTAAAGAGAAAGTAAATGCCGTAACAAACCAAATGCTTGTCATTACCGATACGGTTGCATCGATTAAGCATCTAATCGAAATATTAGAATCACAATCGATAAATATTTCAAACTCCTTAATGGTCGTTCATAACATTTCTGAACAAACAAAGCTACTGGCACTCAATGCATCTATTGAAGCTGCACGTGCAGGGGATGCAGGAAAAGGCTTTTCTGTCGTTGCAAGTGAAATTCGAAATTTAGCATCTAGTACACAAGAATCTGTAGTAAAAATGGATAGTGTACTTGAAGGGATTCAACTTCAAATCGGTAAAGTTGCACAACAGATGCAAATCGGTATGGAAGAAATTTATAAGGGTGATCAGTTTATTCGTGAAAGTGAGCACGCTTTTGAAACAATCTTAAAGACGATTTCAACATTAGAACAAGATATTGATCATATTTCAAATGCTACAAAAGATGTCGTTAACCAGACGCAGTTATCGAGTTCATTATTCAGTGAAATTGCTAATATGAATGGGCAATCACTTCAAACCGTTAGTATTATTACTGATTCTGCCCGTCAGCAACAAACAGCATCGCAAAGTTTAGGACAAGTAATCACCCAATTAAACGCTGTAACCACTCAGTTAAAAGCGTTAACAGATCAAATGCATTCCTAAGGCCAAATGGGCATTACAAATCGCTAGTGAATAATTACTACTTTTATCACACAATTTATTTCTCATCCTATAAAACCATTTTAAAAGCCTCCCTTTCGAAATGGTTTTTTACTATTTTCAGGGTATTTTTGACCTATTAACATATGATGAAATTGTGAATGTTTCATAGTAGCCTATGAAATATTAATACTATTTTGCAGAAAAAGTTGGCTAAAACAGGGAAACCAATTTATAATTTTTAGATAAGAACATTGTAATTTTTATAATCCAAATGAATTGGAGAGGTTATCATGACCAAAATGACAGAATCAAAAATTCTTGAATCAATGGAATTATCATACGAACAGCTTGTCGATTTAAAAGCTGCACTCGATAAAACTTCAATTGTAGCAGTAACAGATAAAAAAGGGCTAATTTTGCAAGTGAATGATCAATTTTGCGAGATTTCAAAATATAATCGTGAAGAACTAATAGGCCAAGACCACCGCATTTTAAATTCAGGCTATCATCCGAAGTCATTTTTCAAAGAAATGTGGCGCGCGATTGGCAACGGTGAAACATGGCAAGCTGATGTTTGTAACCGTGCGAAAGACGGATCACTGTATTGGGTAAAAACAACAATTGTTCCGTTCATAGGGGCAAATGGTAAACCAGAGCGTTATATATCAATTCGAACTGATATTACAGCACAAAAGAACATAAAAAAAATTGCACATATCGCATATCATGATGATTTAACTGGTCTACCAAACCGTCGCAGTCTTTCAAAACGTATTGAAAACGAAATATCAAATGGCTTACGTAATAAAGATCAATTTGCTGTATTTTTCTTTGACGTAAATCGTTTTAAAAATATTAATGACAGTTTAGGACATAAAATAGGCGACTTATTTTTAATCGAATTAGCGAAGCGTTTAACTGATATAGATACGCAATCAAATTCGTTCTACCGCATGAATGGCGACGAATTTGTTTATATTTTAGAAGACGTAAAATTTGTAAACGAAATGGCTGAGAAAATTTTAGATGTCTTTAAAGCAAGCTTTGTCTTTGACGAATATGAGTTTTACGCCAGCATTAGCTTAGGTATTAGTGTTTATCCGGATCACGGGGAAAATGTATCGAAGTTATTAAAAACAGCAGATATTGCAATGTACGCAGCGAAAGCGAAAAAAGGCAATAGCTATAGTGTCTACAGAAAATTAATGCGCGGTTCAAATGATCAATTTTTAGTGTTAGAAACAAAGCTACATAAAGCATTACGTGAAAACATTTTTGAGCTACGATTCCAGCCAACATATAACCTACAATCAGGAAAAATCATTGGTACAGAATCGATTATTTATTGGCATGACGAAGATTACGGTGAAATGAATCCGGTTGAATTTATGCCATTTGCATCCCAATGCGGCTTAATTATTGAAATTGATCAATACGTATTAAAAAATTCGATTCAACATATGGTACAGCTAAAGCCGCATGTCGATGATGACTTCAAAATTTCTGTGAATTTATCGACAGATTATTTAAAAGATGCGAACTTTATTGTTGATTTAACAACTTATTTAGAAGAAGCTCAGCTTGATTCTAAGTATATTGAAATTGAAATCTCTGAGTTATGTTTACTAGATACGGATTTACAGTTGTACGATAAAATCAATCAAATTCATGAATTGGGCGTTACAATTTCAATTGATGATTTCGGTATGGGTTACTCGTCACTAAGCTATTTACGTGAAGTGCCAATCAGTTTATTAAAAATTGATCAATCATTTACTCATGAGCTAAACCTTGTACCCGCAAATGCCAAAATGGTAGCGGCGATTATTTCACTGGCAAGCGCACTGAACTTACAAGTGGTAGCGACTAAAGTGGAAAATGGTGAAGACCTAGCTATTTTAAAAGAGTTAAACTGCTCATTCGTTCAAGGGTTATATTTAAATGATTTGCTTCCTTTACAAGATCTCATCGCATTTATTGAAGAAAAAAATAATTAAACGTTCATTTACGCCTCGGCATAATTGCGTCCAGATTTTTTTCGTGCTTGCTTTAATAACTTCACTGAAAAATCTGTGACATCTGCCAGAGGCTTTAACTTGCTTCAGCAGGGGTTGGAACCTCACTGAAGCAAATTAAAAGGAGTGTCCCGTAGCTAGTGGGACACTCCTTCTTTAATTATTCAAATGACTTTCAATTCGGGCAAACTCATCTAAATCAATGCTTTCGATATATTTGTAAAGCACATCGATATTGACTTGAATTTGGTCCTTATGTGACAAATAGAAATCCTCGGTTAAATGACGAATAATTAATGGCACAACTTTGGAATGATTAAAACGATGCATATACTTTTCTAAAAAGTCGGTATTGACCGCTATATCTGTATTTTGGCCTAGTGCTTCAAAATCTATATATTTTATATGGGCCATTAAAAACTCTTCTGTTAAATGCTCATTATACTGACAGACATACGACCAATCGATTTCGTTTTTGTAGCGATTAATCCAGTGTAATTCTGATACAGCCGTAAATAACTTTTGCTGTGTTTTTGACATGATCGTAAACTTGTCGTCCATCTCGCTATTCGTTAATCGCTTATCGCCATAACGGTCGTATCTTTGACTTTTTAATGACGGGATACCTTTCACTAAATGCTCGCTACCTGGCCATTTATAATTTCCACGGTCATATTCGAAATATTGTAAGTCCATGACTGGAATTTCATCTGATTCTGGTAAGTAGACAATGTCAAATGATCGATAAAAGATATTACTTTCGATAAAATCGTCTATTTGATCTACAAAATCTGGATGAATATGCTTTTTATTTTTTAATAGCTCATCGATTAAAAAACGTTTGAAGCTCGTTGTAAGACGATTTAATACACTTTTATTATGCTGAAGTGCTTCTAAGTTCACTGCTTGTAGATGTTCAATTAAAAACTGCTCCGATAATAATGGGTTCTTATAACAAATGTACGTAAACGGAATATAGCCTAAATAAGGTAGTAGCTTACTATAGTGCTGCTTGGCGGCTAAATGCAGCCAGTTGTAATATGAATTAATAAACGCGCGGTCATACGGTAATATTTCATAAACCGCTTCATCATTAGATTCTAATGCCCGGATTACAGATAATGAATCAAAATGAGCCACGTCGAAGTCATTAGGAAACGGAATGGCCTCAAACGCCTTTTTTATATGGATTTGAACTTTCGGCTTTGTTGAAAGGAAGCTATATGTACCTATTGCGCCGCGCTCTTCCAGTAAAATATATGCAAGTTCCTGGCGTTCTTCATTCGTTAGTTCGCAACCCTTTGGAAACTTCACTGATGCAAAATATTGGGCTTTTGCTAAATCGTAAAAGAATTTATAGTCTCCTGCTTTTGTATAGGGCTCTTCAGAATTGTTTTGCTGCCAATAGAGAAGGGCGCCATTTATCGTTTCATAATTCGAAAACGTAATATTCGCGATGGAAAAAATATTTTGTGCTAATGCATCATCATACAATACTTTCATAAATTCTATTTTTTTAATTTTAAGCATAAGGCACCTCCAGTCCTTCTATTATAAACGTTCTTTAGATATTTCTAAACGAAAACTAGCTTATTATAAATAGGTTTAATTATTTTTATGGGTGGTATAGTAATTATAGTAAAGTTACGGTCATATAATAAGAACAATCGACCGTAACTTTACACTTTACACTCCTTATCCCATAAGGAGTGTTTTTCCTGCTATAATGAATCATAATCTTTACAACAATAGGAGCGTGCCTATGTGGAAAATACATAACGGAAAACTTATTCAAACAGCCGATGAATCGCGCATGCGTTATAAAACCCGCATTAGCGCAGGTCTGGTCGAGCAGCTCAAACAAATGGCTGAAACACATGACTCTCATATTAGCTACTTGCTCGAAAACGGCTATAGTAATTTACTAGAAACAGGCGTTATTACCTTCAACAAAAAAAATCGCCCAAAAGATCGCATTGAATTTCGTACAACATGCGATAAGGAGCTTTTGCAATGCCTAAAAGACTTTGCACACGCAAAGGACTTAAATTTAAACGATTGTATTGAGGCGAGCATCGCACATATTAATGTCAATGATGTCAAGCATGCCAATTGGCGTTATCGTATTGAAAGTTAGTGAATAAGCGTTCCACTGTTCAGAAAGATTGTCGAACGCTCTTATTTTAAGAATCAAGTAATAATATAATAGTCTTCAATTATTGTATTTTAATGAGAAACATTAAGTTCTGAGCATCTTATCAAAATATATGAATCAAAATCATATTGTTTGTAAAAAAATGCAAGTAGAAGGGACGTATGAAAATGTTACATTTAAAACCGATTACAAAAGATAATTGGATTGCTGCGATTAAACTAAAGGTAGCCAAGGATCAAAATCACTTTGTAGCTACAAATGCCGTATCATTAGCGCAATTAAATTTCCTTGAAAACTTTTATGCACATGGTATTTATGAGGATGAAACGATGGTAGGCTTCACGTTATTTGGTATTGATGAAGAAGACCATGAATTTTGGATATATCGTTTGATGATTGATAAGAACTATCAGGGCAAAGGATATGGAAAAGAAGCCGTTAACCTTATTATTAAAGCCATTCATACAATGAAAGCGCCACAGCATCAGTTGATACATATCTCATATGAACCAGAAAATATCGTAGCGCAGCAAGTCTACAAAAATGCTGGATTCTATGAGATAGAAGGATTGATTAGTGATGGTGAGCAAGTCGCGCGGTATGATTTTGCGGAATAGGCGTAAGGAATTATTTTTGGTTTCAGTAGGAAAGAAGAATACTACGGCAAAATAAAGACAATAACATTTGAATTAAAAAACAACAATATCCTATTACAGAACCAAATGATTAAATTACTTTGATGAAAAAAGCATAAATGACCCTTCATGTTGAATATAATATAAGCATTCATTGACTTTTGCCATTTAAAAGCATACAATGAAGGCAGAAAGATTCTTGTCGTGAAGAATCGTATGCAGTGCAACGTCTGGTTTGGTCACCAGACGTTTTTTATATGGCTGAAAACAAAAAGAGGCGTTGATTCTAATTGGAATCAACGTCTCTTTTTGTGTTTTTACAACATCATACGAAAGAATCGATACAATGTATCAAATAAACGGAATAGATCCGTTGCGTATCGAAAGATGGTCAGTCCTTCTTCACGCTTTTTCTCTCGCTCAGCCTTTACTCTTTCTTGTCGTGATAACTTCGGCATGCAGTGCACCTCCTTTCGAAAAAGGAGTCAGCTGTGATGCTGCCTCAATATTGTAGCATGAAAATTACTATTTTTATGGCAGAATTCAAAATAAAGTCATATAAAAATCAAAAGTTTAAGAATGTAGGTTTTATTGAATATTCATCATTAAATCTAAATAGAAAGAAATCATTCTATAAAAATTATAATTCTCAATTCATAGAATAAGCAATATCAACAGTCAATACAACAAATGTAATATATTTGCATATAGCTTCTTTATTTCCAATATTTTATACTTATAACAACATCGTTTCAGAAAAGGGCAAAATAAAAAACAAATCAAGACAATATTATAGCTACAAGAACTAAACCCTTAAACGATTCAAGGAGTGAGAAGATGACGGTTATTTCATTGCAACATGTCACAAAGGATTATGGACATGGACGGGGGATTTTTGATGTTTCATTTAATGTTGAACAAGGTACTGTATATGGATTTCTAGGACCAAATGGGGCTGGAAAAACAACTGCCATTCGTCACATTATGGGATTTTCAAAACCAGAGAAAGGGATCGTAACAGTAAATGGTCTAGATTGTTGGACAAATGCTAAAACTATCCAAGAAAACCTTGGCTATTTGCCTGGCGAAGTAGCATTACCTGAAAATTTAACAGGCAAACAATTCATTCAAATGATGATGGATTTGCGAAAAGTTAAAGATGATACCCATTGTAAAAAACTAATGGAATTCTTTGACCTTGATGCTTCAGGAAAGGTAAAACGTATGTCACTTGGTATGAAGAGAAAATTAGCAATTGTGACGGCATTCATGCATGATCCGGATGTACTCGTCCTAGATGAGCCTACAAGCGGTTTAGATCCGATTATGCAGCAACGTTTTATCGACTTTGTAAAATTAGAGAAAAAGCGCGGCAAAACAATATTACTTTCAAGCCATATTTTCACTGAAATTGATGCTACTTGTGATGAAATTTCGATTATTAAAGATGGTTACTTGATTTCTTCATTTAACAAACAAGAACTCTTAAAAATGACAGAAAAGGTCTTTAATTTGACAGTTCAAAACGCAATGCATTATATGCAGCTTGTGCAAATGATTGAATCGAATGGCTTTAATCTACTCTTTAAAAATGAACAAACAAATGAACTTCAAATCGGCTGTTATCCAAATGATTTATCAAAGCTCATTAAAATACTAGCTGATTTTCCTATTTCTAGTTTCAACGAAGTGCCGTTTAGTTTAGAAAAGCATTTCATGGAATTTTATGATCGACGGGTAGGGGGGGAAATCCAGTGGCAATAATCGAATTACAAAATGTAACGAAAGATTACGGAGATCGTCGAGGTATTTTTAATATCGATCTTTCAATAGAATCGGGTGAAGCATTTGGATTTGTCGGCACAAACGGGGCTGGCAAAACAACGACAATTCGGCACCTTATGGGATTTTTAAAACCACATATCGGAACAGTGAAAATTAAGAACCTTGATGCATGGCATGATGCGGCGGAAATCAAACAGTGGATTGGCTATATTCCAGGTGAAATTGCCTTTCCTGATGTAAAAACGGGTTGGGATTTCATCCATCAGCAAGCAGATCTGTTACAACTAATGGATTTAAGCTTTGCAAACGAGTTAATTGAACGACTTCAACTCGACCCTTCAGCAAATATTAAACGGATGTCAAAGGGAATGAAGCAAAAAACAGCCATTGTTGTCGCATTGATGGCCAACGCTCCAATTCTTATTTTAGATGAACCTACAACGGGACTTGATCCATTGATGCGAGCAGAGTTTATACAAATTATTAAAGACGAAAAAGCAAAGGGCAAAACAATTTTTATGTCTAGCCACATGTTCGAAGAAATCGAGGAAACTTGTGATAAGGTGGCGATGATTAAAGAAGGGAAGATCATTACAATCAAATCGATATCAACGATTATGTCAAATGATAATCAACAATTTATCATCGAGTTTAGTAATGAACAAGAATGTACGCGCTTTATGCAAGAAAAGATTGATTCTGTAGCTATTAGCAACACAACTGCTTCTGTAAATATTGAAAACAATACATTAAATAAATTTTTAGCTATTTTATCAACATATCAATTCGATAATTTAACAGAACAAAAACATACACTTCAAGAGCAGTTCTATCATATATATTCAGGAGGCCCATCCCATGATTAATGGTACGATATTTAAACAAACCTTACGGAATAATGTAAAGCTTTGGCTTATTTTTACTTTAGTATTAATTTTACTACAAGTAATTATGGTTGCTGTATTTGATGATAGTACATTGACAGATATTAGTCATTTAGTAGAGGGTACACCACTTGCAGGAATGCTCGGACAAACGACATTACTAAGTATGCTTGCTTCAACATTCTATTCTATTCATGGTGTCATATTCCCAATTATATTCATAATTATGACAGCAAATAGTTTAATAGCCACTCAAGTGGATCGTGGTTCTATGGCATACTTATTATCAACACCAACCAAACGTTCTACAATTATCGTTACGCAAGCCTTTTACTTAATAGTATCTTTAGTAGTGATGTTCTTTATTGAAACAGTGGCTGGTTTTATCGCAATTCAAGTGTTTCAATCTGAGACGGACATCGTGATAGCTGATTTTATTATGCTGAATGTTGGTTTATTTTTATTAATGTTTGCTATTAGTAGTATTTCGTTCTTTTTCTCAAGCTACTGCAATTTAACGAAAAACTCCCTTGCTTTTGGTGCTGGTATTCCGATTGCCTTCTTTTTATTTCAGCTAATAAGCTCCGTTGACGATAGTCTTGACGTACTAAGCTACTTCACAATAAATGCATTGTTTGATACGACGGCAATTCTAGAAGGGGAAAACTATTGGTGGAAGCTAGGTCTTCTTTTAGGTATTGGCATCGTTCTCTATATAGCTAGTTTAGAAGTATTTAAACGGAAGGACCTTCCACTTTAATCTATATAAAAACGAGCATGCAAATTATTAGACTTGCATGCTCGTTTTTTTCTATTAAGCACTACGAGAAGATGGGGAAGAGATGTATACGCTATTAGAGGATATAGCGCGTTATATTAAAAGAGTTGTAATTGATTATTGTTGTGTAGAATTAAATACAGTGCAACGTTTGATATAGTCACCAGTCGTTTTTATTTGGCTTAAAACTAAAGAAGCATTGATTTCATTGGTGCACTTTTTACTTAGCAACCATATTCGAGTGTCCACTAGACAAAATAGAGCAGCTTTTTCAAAAGTTTTTTCCTTGCATAAAGCCCGTGATATATATAGAACTAACTTCCAATCTCGTGTTATAATAAGGTCTATTAATTGGTAAATAAATTGCGAGGTGAAAAATGAAGAAAACGTCTTTGTTACAAGAAGAAAAGCATTCAACAATACTGTTTTTATGGCTATTTTATGTTGTATTTTTTGTATATGAAATATTGTATAATAACCTTTTCCCAGCATTTCCATGGAGCGATGCTAATGCAAAGAGTACAATATGGTACGATTTTATGTTTGTTAAATATGGAGTTATGATTGCACTCATCCCTTTATCTATTTATTTGATTAAAAAGGAGCAAACAGAATCTGTAAAATACATATTATTTTTCGGTTATTTTTTAACTAATGTAATTTCAGATATATTGTATTATAAAGACAGTACGCTTACTTACACTAGCGGAAACATGGTAGAACTTGTAGTTGTACTTTTCGCTCCAATCTTTGTAAACAAGAAATTTACATATTTTATAACAGTTGGTTTATTACTAAAATATATTTTGGTTGGTATATTTATACAGGATCCATTGATTTTGTTTCCAATTAGTATATTGATAGTGCTGTCATTTATTTCCTTTGTACTACTTCATCGTTTTTTAAATTATATAAAAGCGTTGAAGTACTCATATGACGAACAATTGGAAGGTATTGTTAAAGGAGTCATTGCAATACTGGAGTTAAAGGATCCGTATACTCGTGGACATAGTGAACGAGTTGCTGCATATGCAATGAACATGGCAGAAGCTACTGAAAAATTTAAACCGTCCGAGTTAAATTATTTTTATTATGCCTGTCTATTACATGATATTGGGAAAGTTAATATACCGGACTCGATTTTGACAAAGTCTGGTAGATTGACAGATGAAGAATATAGTATAATTAAGACGCATCCGGTTGTTGGAGCCGAAGCGATTCGAGATGTCGATGGGATTGCTGATAATATTGAAGTGATTTACCATCATCATGAAAGATGGGACGGCAAAGGGTATCCAGATGGACTGGCCGGGGGAGATATTCCTTTTTTAGCCAGAATTACGGCGGTTGCCGATGCTTTTGATGCGATGACTTCATCCAGGTCCTATCGTCCGGCACTTCAATTTGAAGAAGCATATAAACGAATTCTCGATGGACAAGGGAGTCAGTTCGATCCACAACTGATCGAATTATTTAAACAAGTTTACCCTCAATGGATGCAAATTTCTAAAACATATCGAAAGGGTATGTACATGAGAGGAGGAGAAAAACGTGAAAATTCGCAAACTTAATAAAATTAAAGTGACTTGCTGGTGGTGTTGGTTAATTCCGAAATGATTAGTAAGTACTTATAGGATGCTGTAATTTCAGCATCCTATTTTAATTTATAGAGGAGGCTATATATTGAAAGTATCCTTACAATCCAAAATAACGTTATATCCGCTATCCATTCAAAAAGATAAAAAAAATTATATCGTGGAGGAGCCGATTTCTGGTGATTTCTTTGAATTACCTGAGATAAGTGTTGATGCAATTAAACGATTGGACAAAGGTGAAGGTCTAGCTGCGATTGAAAAGACACTAAAAGATTCTTATCCCGAGGAAGAAGTGGATATCATTGAATTTGTAGATCAATTGGTAGAGTTAGGCCTTGTTCAAGATGTGGATGGGGTTCGAGTTAATAGAGATAAAGAGAAGCAGGCTAAATCTGTATCAAATGCAGGTGGTTTCTTATGGATCCCACACTGGGTTGGACATTTGTTTTTTAATGGAACGATGAACAAGGTTTACTTGCTTCTGCTAGTATCGAACGTATTAATTCTTATTCTAAATCCAGAACTATTGCCCCATTACAAAGACATATTCCTATTCGATTCCATGGTGTTAAATGTAATTAATTATCTATTAATTTCTATAGTATTAATTTTAATTCATGAATTTGGGCATGTCTTGGCCATTCGATCGTATGATTTACCTGCTAAACTAAGTATCGGACACCGGCTGATTTTTATTGTTTTTGAAACTGACCTGACTCAAGCGTGGAAGCTCGATCCTAAACAGAGGAATATCCTGTATCTTGCTGGCATGTCTTTTGAGCAGATCATTCTTTTCCTTTCATTCGGTTTTATGCTTCTTTTTCCAGATGCAAATTTTGTAGGAATTCTTAGCATCATCGTGTTAGATATTTTTATTAAATCAATATATCAATGCTGTTTCTATATGAAAACAGATGTATATTATGTTGTAGAAAATGTAACAGGATGTTATAACCTGATGGAGAGTGGCAAAATATATTTAAGTTCATTCCTTAAGAGACATCAGAAATCAGGGAAGAATCATAAAGAGATGTTCCAGAATGAATGGAATTTGATTCGTATATATAGCGCATTTTACATAGTTGGAGTTTTTTTAACGTTACTTTTGACAGTTTTGTATTTTTTACCACAGCTCTATTATATGTTTAGTACAATATATTTTAATATTCTGGGAGCAGGAGATCGTGCAGCGCTTTGGGATGCTATTGTATTTTTAGTACAGACAACGTTCATGCTTGTCTTGTTGGTTTATTTGGCAAGAAAAGAAAGGCGTAAGAATTAATAAACGATTCTATAATATTTATTGGGGTATTTAAACAATTTCACAATAAAAGAGGGCACAAAGCTGAATTCAATAGGTTTGCATCGATTAAAAAATGATTTCAAAGCAAACTCATATTTAGGAATTACTCAAGTTGATAATCATGCAATGAAAAAAATAATGCTTTCAAATGGCTGCATTCAAAGTGAAAGTACAATATTTTCATTAGAATATTATGCTGAACAGTAGATATTGTACTTCAAGGAATAGTATTGTTCTTGAAGATACATACTACTAAGCAACATAATAGTATTTGTTTGAGGTGATTAGGATTGCCAATGTTAGATGTTGAAAGTTGTAGCTTATACTATCAAGCAAAGGGTGAAGGAACCCCAATTGTCTTTATTCATCCTCCATTACTTACCTGCACAAACTTTGTTTATCAATTAGAACAATTATCTAAAATATATAAAGTAATCACCTTTGATATTAGAGGTCATGGAAGAAGTGTGTATTCCAAACAAGCGATCACATACCCACTCATTGTTAATGATATTGTTAATTTATTAAATCATTTAGGTATAGAGAAAGCGTTTATTTGTGGATATTCAGCAGGTGGCTCTATTTTATTAGAGTTTTTATTGACGAATCCCAGTAGGGCATTAGGTGGTATTTTAATTAGCGGAATGTCTGAAGTGAACGATATTTATTTAAAGCAGCGAATTTCTTTAGCAATCAAACTAGCAAATAAAAAAGCCATTTCTATTCTAACACTTGCCATTACATGGGGGAATTCCAAGACTCGAAAAATATTTAGTAAACTTTACAAAGATGCAACCTATGGAGACGCACGAAATATCCAGCAGTTTTACCGTTATAGCCTACACTATAATTGTACAAGTCGTCTTCAAGAGATTGATTCACCGCTTTTGCTTGTGTTTGGTACGAAAGACAAATCATTTCATCAATATGCTCGCATACTGCATGAAAAATTGCCAAATAGTGAATTAACGTTTTTAGAAAAAGAAAAACACCAAATTCCGACTAAAGCAGCAATTAAATTAAACGAAACGATTGATGAGTTTATCCAGAATCAGCAGGATGTAAATTGAGGAAATAACAGTGGGTAGAACTTCAATTCCCAAAAATAAGTACCTTTTTTAACAAGGAAAGTTGTTTTAAATCACTAAAATAAACAAAAGCCTTACTATGTTCATATGTAGTAAGGCTTATAAAAGTTGTTAAAAACCGAATTGATCTAAAAGAATTTTACTGCATAAAAGGATAGTAAAGTCATATAATTCTTTTTTAACCAAAGCACGATAACTGGAAGCTCCATTCTTTTACGTCTAATACCCTAATTATTATTATGAAGTTATTTAGGAATTACAGGAACCCAAAGTTCGTTTCTTGGTTTATGCTTTGGTGGATAATAACATTCGATACAAGGTATATCAGCCAGTTCATATCCAGAATTTGGAGCCCATTCTGTGTATAATTGCTTCCACGCATTCGCTATTCCTGGAAAAACAGCCCAAGTACGGTGAGTAATGAATAGCGTTTCCATATCACTGGTTACCTCTCCATCATATCGGACCCCCATAAAGTAATTAAATTCTTCATCCATAATGGTTGACTCTTTTCCACAAACACCTAAAAGACTCTCAAGAGTGCATTTTGGTTCTTCCCAGGACATATCAATCAAATGTTGCATAAATCCATCTTTTTTAGCACTACTCCAAAGCGTTGGAATTGTTTTAAAGGCTCCACTTGTTTTGACTAGCTTACCTTTTCCTATAACTTTTAAATCAAAATCAAGATTCTCAATCCGATAATCCATTTGGCATCCCCTTTATCATGTTTTGGAGGAAAATTCCTGTAAAAACTTTTAACCTTTGCGTTTTTATAGCTAAATACATACTTGCCATTTACTCTTGTTTCATAATCAGAAATATTAGTAGAGTATTCACCATTTCAGTTGTCACTTTCTCCTGAACAAGAAAAGGTTTTATCATTACAACCAATAATCAACAAAATAAAAGGAAACAAAAAATAGCAAGCGTTTCACATTGCGACCTCCCGTTAACCTCATTCTCTATTTTATTCTACTTTCAAAAGACTCTATCCTTCTTCCGCTAGACTACCCAATAGGTACATAAGGATTTGTAAATCATTCAACTTTATTATCTCTTTACAAAATAAAGTATCGTCCTAAATTCTAAATATTAAGTTTATAGGTAAGAGGTTTGCAGATCAGAACGAAAAAGCAGCACACTCGTAAAATTAACGAATGTACTACTTTATTTTTTTATATTTAACAACAAGCTAACTATGTATTAGATGCGCTTAGGTCTAAGCTACATAGGATGAAGTAATTCTAATTCACCTTGTGGACGAACAGTACCACAGCTAAGCTCGTTTGGATCAATAGTAGGATTCATGCTTTGATACTTTCTACAGCAGTATCAATCGATAAGTGAATTTCTTATAAGAAAGAGAAGTCTGGATTGTATTTATCTAAAGGTTTTTTCATAAATCATCTGGAATAACCATACCACTAATTATACTCATTGAAAGGTGATAATGTGAAATGTGGTTATTAGGTTTTTTATGTACTTCTTCAGGAATATTCATAGGCGGCATGATAGCATGGCATTTTAAGGGATTACAGCAGAGGGTAGACATCATTTATGGACTCTGTGCAGGTATAATCTTAGGCTTAATTAGTTTTGAAATTTTTCCAGAAGCAATTGAATTAGGCGGGTGGTTAAGTACTATTATTGGATTTACTATTGGAATGATTATATTCGAAGTATTACATAATAGTTTGCATAATAACCAGGGGAAAAATAGTACTTCAAAGAAAAAATTGTATATACGTACAGGTTTAACATTAATGTTTAGTTTCTCGGTTCACAATTTACCTATAGGACTTATTTTAGCGACAAATCAAGAATCTGATTTTACAATGACTTTATTGCAAACACTCTTATTCCATAGTATCCCCGAAGGAATTATTTTGTTTACACCTTTGATTTTGGCAGGTATAAATATCTTTATTGTTTTATTAATTTCCATTATTGTATCGATACCAGTCTCATTAGGCTTCTTTATTGGCGGTTATTTAGGATTTGATCTCCAGTTAATAAATACCATCTTAATTAGTGTTACTATAGGAATTATTTTTATGGTTACAATATCAGAAATTCTATACCCAGTATTAATCAAATCTTCAACATTTAAAGTTTTATTTTGGGTCCTAATAGGATTAGGAATAATAGTATTTTATCTAAAATTATTATAAGTTAATACTTTTCCTTTTAGGATTTACATTATTTTTCAACCCCTAATATGTTGAAAAAGTCAAAATATCTGAACAACTGCGAATGATAGTTGTTGATGGATAAGAACAATCTCAGTTGGATAAAATATTTGTGAACTTAAAAAGTTCACATTTTAAGGATTGGGAGGACTAATTATGTCATCTGAAATGGGAGAAATACATCGTACAGGTCGAGACATTAACAACGAAATAGTACATTTTGGTGGGCAAGCTGAGAGTGTTTTTAGTTCCTTGGCTGAACAAGGCCGACTTTCAATACAAAAGAAAGCAGACGAGTTAGCTGCACAGTATCTTGAAAGTAATCCTAATCCAGACTATTATGATTGTGTAAAAATTGTAGCAGAGGGAGTTTTGACAGCAGGGAACGAAATCAAGGCTAGCAGTGGTTCTTGGGGAGAATCAGTAGATGCAGCACTTGGTGCTGGTGTTGAAGTTCCAGCAGCAAAAATAGCTTGTAAAAGAATATCGATGTCTTAATATTAATTCTTGAAAAGCGTAGGCGTATAAAGCTTATGCTTTTTGATATTTATTGATTTTTTTAGCTGAGCTACATGAGCAATAAGAGGAGTCCATCTCTAATAAGAGGTGGATTTTTTCTATTGTCAGATAAAACGATAGGGAAGTTCGATTATTTTAATAAAGATTGTGAAGAACTGTACTTAAACTAACGCAGCACGTTAGTGCAATAAGAATTTACATTAAAATAGTAATATACATCATACACTTTTATTAAATTAAATAAAATGGTTGTAAAAAGAAATTGGGGGGGTACTATGAAGCTAATAGGGGAACAAATTTATCTCCGACTTTACAAAATTTCTGACGCAAGCGAGTTAGCTAGCTTGCATAATAGAAATCGCGAATTTTTTCAACGAGTTAGCCCATTACTTCCAGAAGCCTTTTATACAGAGGAATTTCAAAAACAACGCCTTCAACAGGCATTGAAAAAGTCAGATGAAGGGCAATTATATCCCTTTGGAATCTTTTTAAAAGCAACTGATAAACTTATCGGAGACATTTCATTAAATCAAATTTCAAGGGGAGACCTACAAAGCTGTTATACGGGATTTACTTTAGATAAGGGGTATAATGGAAAGGGTTATACAACGGAGGCTCTTAAAATTGTTGTAGACTTTGCTTTTCAAGAATTAAAACTCCATAGAATTGAGGCAGGAGCTATGCCTGACAACATAGCATCCATTCGTGTATTAGAAAAAGTAGGATTTGAAAAAGAAGGTATAGCTAAAGAAAATCTGAAGATTAATGGCAAATGGACAGATCATCAAATATTGGCTATCATCAACAGCTTGGATGTGTAAGCTCTTTTCACTTCATTTACTTGAGCGCGGCTAAAAAGACTTTTTGTCCTTGTGAAGCCGTGCTCAAATCAATCTTACCAATAGCCAAGTAGTTTCCACCATAAGCCGCCGATTATAACAAAAATGAGAATCGTAACGATAGAAACAATAAAACCTACCGTCCACCATTTTTTCTGTTCAATATAACCTGCGCCAAAGAATACAGGAGCAGGACCAGAACCGTAATGAGTTGTCGCACCAAATAAATTACTGAATGCTGCTAATAGGATTACCGAAAGCATGGCTGGTGCCCCAGCTTGAAGCATAACAGATAGAAACGCGGCATACATGGCACTAATATGCGCTGTAGAACTTGCAAAGAAATAGTGTGAATAGAAATAGATAAGTGCTAATATCAATACCGCAAACATCCAATTATAGCCAGACACAAACGAACTGACCTCTTTACTAAACCACGGAATCAGTCCAAGCTTGTTCATGTAAGAGGCCATCATAAAGAGCGTCGCAAACCAAACAAGCGTATCCCAGGCTCCTTGTTCATTTTTAATATCTGACCATGTTAGTACTTCTAATAATAAAAGTAAGGAAAGCCCTATTAAAGCAGCAGTTGTGGCACCAATGCCTAAAGAATCCCCACCAATCCAAAGTCCTAAAATAACAATAAACACTGCAATCATGCGTTTCTCAGAGCTTTTTAATGGCCCAAACTCATCTAATTTCTCTTTGGCAATTCGACTTGCTTCTGGAGTTTGTTTAATCTCTGGAGGAAAAATCTTATAGATAATAAATGGAACAACAATCAATGCTACTAATCCTGGAGCAATCATAGCAGTTGCCCACCCAAACCACGTTATTGTCACACCAGCCGTATCACTTGCTAGCTTAACAATTAAAGGATTGGCTGCCATAGCTGTCATAAACATAGCTGATGTAATCAAGTTCCCTTGAAATCCTACCGTCAAAAGAAAGGCTCCCATTTTACGTTCTGTACCATCTTCTGGTTTAGAACCAAATGTATGTGATAAGGATTGGATAATAGGAAAAATCACACCACCTGCACGTGCCGTATTACTCGGAATAGCAGGTGCCAAAATTAAATCGCTTAGCAATAAAGAATACGACAAGCTTAAAGTTTTCTTTCCAAATAACCGAACAAATACATAAGCTATACGTTCACCTAACCCCGTCTTAATAAATCCACGCGAAATAAAGAACGCAATAACGATAAGCCAAATAGTCGAATTACCAAACCCACTTAGCGTTTCTTCAATTGTTAGCGTGTTAGTCACCGCGATCACTGCCATAGCAATAATTGAAATAGCTCCCATAGGTAATGGTTTTGAAATAAAACCGACAATTGTCGCAACAAACACAGCAAACAAATGCCATGCACTTTCTTCCACTCCAGCAGGTGCCGGTATAAACCAAATAATAATACCAATTGCAATGGTAATGAAGAAAGGAATCCATTTTATCGTACTTCCTGATGTTTCTTTCATGCCAACAAACTCCTTTTATGTGGATCTTCAATAACAATTATGTCCTCTGTCTAACATTTCACCTTCATTAGTTACTCACATTGAGTTTAACCAATTTAAATTGTTAACTATGCACCACATTTACTTGAAAAATAAAATTTTATAACTAGATCGTGTCCTAATGATAAGAATTTTTTCATCATTCGATGTATTTTCTTTGGATCTCACCAAAACTCGAAGTTAGAAAGATCACAATAGACTTACTCATTCATTAATTCATTCGTCTCGTGAACTGTAGCTTTGTAAAAAAGACGATCGTTTATAACAAAGATAGATAAAATTTATAATTCTTGATGGAGTCTTGATTTTTACCTGTTAAACTCAAGTCACTAAAGGTGAAAAGGAGATATTTTATTTATGAATGATGAGTATATCTTGCAAACTAGACAGCTAACTAAGAAATACAAAAGAACCTCAATTTTAAATACTATATCAATCAATGTAAGGAAGAACACCATTTATGGTCTTTTGGGTCCAAATGGGGCAGGGAAGTTATATCTAAAACAATGAGTATGGTTCCGATAGTGACCAAAATAACAGCTCTTTTTTTCTTTTTGAATTAACGTGGCAGGATAGTTGAATAAGAAGGTATATTTTAAAGACTGTCGAAATATTAAAGACGTAAAGAGTTAACGTTGTTCATCTAAGAATAAACGTTCCTAATTTAGTTATCATAAGGAGTGCTTAAATTGACTGTACATAGTAAATTCCCTAATTTAGAAACTGAAAGATTGATTTTACGGAATGTGGGAAATGAGGATATTGACTTTATTTATCGACTCTTCAGCAACGAAAAAGTATGTGAATTTTTATATGATGAAGAATTGTTTACGACTAGAAATGAAGCTACAAAGTTTGTTGAATGGAATTCAAATCCTGAAGAGAAAGGATTTAATCGGTGGATATTAGTCGAAAAAAGTAATGATCAACAACTTGGAACGTGTGGATTTCATTGTTGGGATAGAACGAACAATATAGCGGAGATCGGCTATGATTTATGGCACGAATATTGGGGACAGGGATATATGAAAGAGGGATTGATAAGTGCTATTGAAATTGGCTTTAATAATATGGCACTGAATAGAATTAACGCATTTGTAGCTTTGGAAAATGTCAATTCTATAAAATTATTAGAAAAGCTAGGATTTAAGAATGAAGGGGTTTACAGAGATAAGCATTTATTTAGAGGTAAGTATTATGACCACTACTCTTTTTCTTTGTTAAAAAGAGACTGGAATCAAATCAAAGGTTAATTCAACAATTCGATTGACGGTCCCTTTAGTATGTGAATGATTGCACTTAAACTAACAGGGGCTTAAGTGCAACAAGTGTTTCAAAAAAATTTTCCCAAACGACGCTTTGGGAACCTCTTTGGACATTTTATATAAATATTCATTGGAATATAGGATAGTAGATGTATATATTAAGGTAAAACCAGGGAGGTGTAATATGCCTTACGTTCACGAGTTTGGAATAGTTGCTTGTATAGAAAAAGATAAAGAATATAATCATTATGAACCTGAAAAATATGATTGCATAATTGTGGATGGTGATTTCCTTGATGAACTAAGGTCTAAGGATTTTGGTAAAAAAATGCTTCAGTTAGATACATTCGCACATAACACAAATTTCCCTTATAAAAGCCTTGTCTATTTTGGTATAACATTGATACCACCGAGTTCTCATAAACAGTTTTTACATATTGTTAATGAAGCAAACGGCAAATACAAATCAGAAGAACTAGAAGAATTGATGAAAAAAATAACCGAGGCAATAAAAGGGGATAAATGGATGATTCACTTTGGTGTATAACTTTGTTAATCAATACTCAATGTGCAACATACACCCATTATTCAAATAACGTTCCCAAATGAAACTTTGGTTACTTTATGTAAAAAAGTCTCCAAATATCAAAAGGTAATTAATTCTAATTTAATTTAGTAGGAAATGTATAATTGAATTATTAGAATTCTTTAATACGAAGGTGGTAAAATAATGAATTTCCCAGAACATTCTCAAATACGTTTCCCAAAGTTAATATTACACTCATTTTTATTACTCATCTTTTTGACACTAATATCTATAATTACCCAAGGCTTGATTAAGTGGATATTTAATATAAATTTCTCTTCAGTAAAAGGACCTACTACAACCTTAGTTATGATTTGGATTTTCTTTGCTATTCAGAATAAAAAATATCAGAAAGATGCTTAGTTTAAATGGGTATAACGCTATAATTTTACGAATAGCTTATGCATCTCATAGTTAAATAACGTTCCCAAATAAAAGTTTTGGGACGAAATAATACACTTAAAACGTTGTCATACCAATGTATTAAGTGTTTTTCTGTACTTCATTCATATACACTTTTTTATGCACTATCGTTTGAACTTAGATACAACAAAGCTTTCAATGCTGTTCAAAAGAAATTGCACTGGATCATATTTTGAATAAAATCTTGCATATACAGCGAACTTTATTCAAAAGCTACAAATCCCTTAGCGTTGTATGACTGCTATCGTTGTAACTGTCAGACTATCCACCGCTATTACTAAGTCTGTACCTCGTCTACATATGCATTATTCCAAATATTGTGCTACTTGATAAATAAACAAATCCCCTTGAAAATTGCTTCAAGGGGATTATTTTTTACAGCAAGTGGTCTTATTACTACTATTTAAATCTAAACCACATACACCTGTTTCAGGTAAGTCTAACTCTACTTTACGAGCAGCCTCCAAATCACCTGTTAAATACGCTACAATGGAACGCACTTGCTCATAGCCAGTTGCCATTAAAAATGTAGGTTCGCGTCCGTAGCTTTTCATTCCAACAACGTAGAATCCAGTTTTAGGGTGACGTAATTCTAGCTCACCGTGTGGACGAACGGTTCCACAGCTATGTTCATTTGGATCAATTAATGGTGCCAATGCTTCGACACTTTCAACAGAAGCGTCAATCGATAATCTTCACTTTCCCCACCTTCCAAACATGCACTTAAAAACATTATAGTAAGAAGAACCCACATAACAATACAGTATTTCTTCATTTTCTCATTCCTCTCTTTGGATACCATTATAGAAGGTGACCCCTCGGCAGTTTCAAGGTTTATATAGATTAATTAAGAATAGTCAAAAAAACACTTGAAGCTAACGTTACGTCATTTTGTATACTGTTTAAGAACTACTTTTTTTTGCAATATCTAGATTATTCAGAAAAATAGGGGGATTAGATGAAACAGGGAGATATTATAATTTATGGTTGTGTCATTATAGGTGCTGGTGTTGGACTGACTCTGGATAATTCATTTCCTGGTGTACTGATTGGCTTGGGAGCAGGGTACTTACTTAAAACTTTTTTTCGTAAAGAAGAATAAAAGTGGAATGAATAAAACAGTTGTTAACGATAAGGTCTTACGAACAGGAAGGTAGGTTAATCAGTTGATACACATTAACAAAGTCGGAGAGCTGACAGGTGTTACAGTAAGAACACTACGTTACTACGATAAAATCGGATTATTGAAACCAACATCTAAAACAGAAGGTGGTCATCGTTTATATACGAATAAAGAAATAAAAAAACTACAGCAGGTTCAATTTTTAAAAAAGATTGGATTTCGCTTAAATGAGATTAAGAATATGCTCGCTTCCAGTGAGTGGGATTGGTCGGATAGTTTAAAGAGTCAATTATCTTTTGTAATAGAAGAACAGGAAAATTTAAAGAAAATAGAGCAGTCTTTACGGGAATTGATACATGGAATTGCTATAGAAGGAGATGAAAACTGGATTGCGATTCAGAAGATTATGCAATTATCCAGTAAAGATAAAGAAATACAGCAGAATTATCGCGAATCTGTATTTAAAGAAAGAGAAATAAAGCTATGGAAAAAGGTTCCCAATATGACAAGTGACAGTTCTGACTCACTAGAATGGATTGCACTAATAGGTCAGTTAAAACGTTATATCAAGGACGGTCCAAAAGCAATAAAAGTTCAAAATATCATTAGAAGAATGGATGAAAAGCGTTTAGAGGAATTTGCTGGTGAAAATGAATTTTTAGATAAGCTGTGGAAAATAAGGATGTCGCAAAAACAGTCAGAGAAACTGGGATTATATCCGATTGATCAGGATGTGCTTGAGTTGATGAACCAGGCATATGTATTCTTTATGTCTGAAAAGAATAAACCTCAACCGGAATAAGGGGGGAAATGATGAGTACAGAACTAATTCTCCTGATAGGATGTTTGGCTTTAATGGATACGTTAAGCCCTGCCACATTAGGGGTAACGGTGTATCTACTTTTAACAGACAAAGAGAAACTTACCAAACGTTTATTGGTATATTTATTGACGGTTGCAGGATTTTATTTTGCTGTTGGAGTTTCACTCATGTTAGGACTAGTTTTTTTACTTGAGATTATTTCTGGCGTATTTCAAAATCGAATCGTAAGCTGGACAGTCTTTATTATTGGAGCAATCTTGTTCATTACAAGTTTTTATGTTCCAACAAAGAAAAATTCAGACCTACCTTCACCAAAATCAAAAAGCATTCTTTCAATGGTTGCTCTGGGATTCACTACTTCATTAATAGAAGTAGGTACAGCATTTCCATATTTTGCAGCAATCGGAATAATGACTACTTCTAACCTATCATGGATGGAATGGTCTTCTATTTTAGCTGGATACAATCTTATCATGGTGATGCCTTCCATCTTGTTGTTTCTCTTTTATCTCCTGTTTGGTCGGAGGATGCAAAAACCTCTTAAGAAACTTCGGGTGAAAATAGCTGATAATACAGGATCTGCTCTTTCTTGGATAATGTGTATTGTTGGAATCATCCTAATTTTTAATAGTCTGGATTACTTGTAGGTTACAATTCATGCTTAAGAAGAAAATGGTCAGCTCGGCTTAGTTTTACTTGGCTACGAGCAATCAAGTTGCTAGTATGCGTGTACAGCACTCAAGTACATTAACAGTTCCTTATTTCTTAAGTTATGCACAGCTTGTCATGAAGAGTCGAGAACTATCGGTAGAAGAAAAAAAACAGTTTATTGAAGAGTTTTTCTTTAAAGGAGATCCATTTGTTTACGGAAAGGCAATACGCCAACAATTTTTACAAGCAATGGCTGAGCTACATGAGCAATAAGAGGAGTCCATCTCTAATAAGAGGTGGATTTTTTCTATTGTCAGATAATACGTTAGGAATAGTAATTTACTAAGGGGCTTCAATATGAGTTCAAAAGAATCCTGTAGCCTTTTAATTAAGATTGATAATTTATAATAAAGTTCGATAATTTTAATAAAGATTGTTAAAAATTATCTCCCTTCTAGATAATCGGGCCATTTAATGGAGTAAGGCTTATCTACAATTGGGTAAAGGAATAAATTTATAATGTTAATTTTTTATTATGTATTGACTTAAAATATTAGATATTTAACAATAAAGCAATGTGTATTAATAAGCTTGAAGGTGGGAATAGAAGTGGGAAGAATGGAAAGAAGACAACAACGCAAATTGTCTAGGAATACTGTATGGAATAAGATACAATCTAAAAGTTTTGTAGTTAAGTTAGTATTGGCAGGTATAACGTTAGTCTTAATTAGTTTATTTATTTTTAATATCTTTATCTGGAAAAGTGATGTTAGTAAATTAGAAAATCCGGTTCCACAGCCAACTATTATATATGATCAAAACGGAGACATTGCAAGCAAGATATCTAATTCAAATATTGAAGGAGTTAGTATAGAAGAAATACCAAAAGAAGTCATACAAGCTGTTATATCAACAGAGGACCAGCGTTTTTATAAGCATAATGGTGTTAATTATATAGGTATCATTCGGGCATTTTTTCAAAACTTGATAAGTGGAGAAGTTGTTGCAGGCGGAAGCACAATTACACAGCAGTTAGCAAAAAATGTTTTTCTAACACATGAACGTACCTTTACAAGAAAGATAAAAGAATTAATTCTAACTAAAAAAATTGAACGAACTTACACCAAAGATGAAATCCTTGAACGATACTTAAATCAAATTTATTTCGGTGAGGGAGCTTGGGGCATTCAACGTGCTGCTCAAACTTATTTTGGAAAAGACGTAAGTGAATTGTCGTTAAGTGAATCTACAATTCTTGCTGGTTTAATTAAGGCACCTTCCGTTCTGTCACCTATAAAAAATTTAGATAAGGCTGTTGAAAGAAGAAATATAGTCTTAACACTAATGAAAAATGAGGGATATATTGACCAAAGTGATGTTGAAAAGGCGAAGAAACAGACTATTGTATTAGAAAGTAAGAAAGTCGATGACAAGTACAAAGGTAAATACCCTTATTATGTAGATCATATCATCGAGGAGGCTATTCAAAAATATGATCTGACAGAAAATGAAGTACTTTCTGGTGGTCTTCATTTTTATACTGAATTAAATCCTACTATTCAGAATGCTACTGAAGAAGTATATGGAAATGGAAACATGTTTCCAGAAAGTCAGTCGGATCAGTTGATCCAAAGTGGAGGTATCTTTATTAATCCTTCAACCGGTGGAATTAACGCACTTGTTGGTGGAAGAGGCGAACATACTTTTCGTGGTTTCAATCATGCCACACAATTAATACGCCAGCCTGGATCAACAATGAAACCATTAGCAGTGTATACACCAGCTTTGGAACAGGGATATGATACATTTGATTTGTTAGAGGATAACCCCCTTAATATAGATGGATATCAACCGACTAACTATGATAAGCAATACCGTGGTCAAGTGACGATGTATGATGCCGTTGTTAACTCATATAATGTACCAGCAGTTTGGTTATTAAACAAAATGGGATTGGATTACGGGATAAATGCAGTGGAGCGTTTCGGTATCCCATTAAATGAAGAAGATCATGGACTTGGGTTAGCTCTAGGAGGAATGTCTAAAGGAACATCACCATTATTAATGGCACAAGCATTCTCGACATTTGCCAATAATGGATTAATGGTAGAGGCACATGCCATTCAAAAAATAGAGGATGCAAATGGGAATCTACTTGGAGAATGGCAGAAAAATGCGACGCGAGTTACTGAACCAGATGTTGCTCAAAAAATGACATATATGCTTAAAGGTGTTGTAAATGAAGGTTCAGGGATAAAGGCTCAGGTTGAAGGTATAGAAATAGCAGGGAAAACAGGAACAACACAGCTCCCATTTCTGGCAGATGGAGGAGCAAAAGATCATTGGTTTGTCGGATATACCCCTCAATTAGTCGGTGCGATATGGTTAGGGTATGATAAAACAGATCAAGATCACTATCTTTTATCAACTAGCAGTGGAACTACGACAGTAATTTTTAAAGAAATAATATCAAAGTCTGCATCGGAGATTTCCAATAAAGATTTTGACTTAACTTTGATTGAGAACAAATACAAACAAGAGTTGAAGAAGAAAAAATATGAAGAGGAAAGGAAAGAAGAGGAAAAGGAAAAGGAAAGAAGAGATGAGAGAAAAGAAAGAAAAGAAGCGGAAAAAGAAAGGAAAGAAGAGGAAAAGAAAAAGCAAAAGGAAAGGAAGGAAGAAGAAAAAGATAGAAATAGTAAAGATAAAAAGGAAGATGAGGACTAAGTAAAGACATCGGAATAATCAATCTTTATTATTAAAACCAAACTAGATAAATGAAAAACCAACTGTTTTGATCATAATTTGTTTCAAAAAAGTTGGTTTTTTTCTGTATAAATCAGCGTTTTCAACTTACTTTTTATCGATTTTTATTCAAAAGGTACAGATACTTTTTTAACAACAATTTGTTTTGTTATTATTGCTACTTAAATCTAAGCTACATACACCTGTTTCTGGTAAGTCTAACTCTACTTTACGAGCAGCCTCCAAATCACCTGTTAAATACGCTACAATGGAGCGCACTTGCTCATAGCCAGTTGCCATTAAGAATGTAGGTGCGCGTCCGTAGCTTTTCATACCAACAACGTAGAAGCCGGGATTCTATGTTACATGAAATACATTAAAAATTTGAACTTCTAGTCCATATTCATTTATACAAAAGACAAGAAACTCTTGTCCAAAATTTAGTCAGGACATAAAAATAAAATGTACAAATTTTATAGGGAATTTAATGGATAACCTCTTTATGGAATTAGATTTTAGGGACACGGTCATAATATATATTATAGGAAGTTGTGTATCATCTCAAAAGTATACTTAAAATAGTGAGACGAAACACAAAAAAATCATTAGATCTGTAAAATGCATTCAAAAAAATCCTATGTTACTTTTTCACATAGGATTTCCATTACATATTTATCTCTTAATTTGCACATGTAAACTTCGACTTACTTCAAGTATCACGGTACGTTCCTTTACAACTAATTGTTCAGCAAATTGCTTTTGTAATGCTTGTAAATCCTTTGCAACTAGCTGAATCGGTACTATTAATTTTGCTGCTTGTTCAAATTGGACTTGCTTTCGATTCGCTGTCATTTGCAGTTGGATCCCTTTATCTAGCTCTAATGATACTGTTAATTGCTTTACTGGCTCATTTATGAATAACTCCACACCGTCCGCGCTTTTCAATGCAACAAATATCTCTGAAGTCTCATCAAATGTTGCTAGCCAGCTATCTCCAAACGACATCATCGCAACTTCCGTATATTGCTTTTCATCCAATTCATTCACAGTAATCGTTTTCGCATCAATCGTTTGTGAAATATGCTCCAGTTCAATATATTTCGTTCTATCGTTATCATACGTAACAACAACTTGATTCAAATCTCTAGCAATTGACTTAACTTTATCCGCGCTCAGTTTCGTTATTTCAGCGGTCTCAATATGATACGAATACAAAGTTTCTCCATCCGAGTAATTACTCACATACACAATCCCATTCGCAAATGTACATTGCTGCACACTAATGTCAGCAAGTTTCCTAGCCTTTAACTTTTTTAGGGACATCGCCGTTAAACAAGCCGTTTTCGGATGCGGATAAATAAGTTCATCACCCACAATACATGCATCATACAAATGATGTAGCATATGAAAATGATCACTTGTACATGGTGGATACAAATCCAAATCCCATTGATGATTGTTGGCAATTTGATCATCCGTCAATAAAAAATAGCGATAACGAATTTCATGATGCTCATACGCATGGCCAATATCATCCCACGTCACATCCACATGATACCAATCCACATCAAGCTTCACTATATTCCAAGCATGACCGGCATCTCCTTCCCCATCTGCCTTCCCTATTACGTAATAACAAGGAATATCGAGCATATCCATCATTTTCTCAAATAATAACGCATACGCCATACAAACACCGCGCTTTTCTGCCATAAATGTTGACACCGCAAATGGCGAACCTTTTGTGTGCATTTCATAGCTATAGGTACGCACAATATAATCATGCACCGCAACAATCTTTTGTAACGTAGACATCGCTGGTGTTGTAATCCGCGCTAGTACCTCAGTAATTTCTGCAAGCATGTCCTTTTCCTGCGTCCGATTCATGCGATAACTAAGTGTGAAATCCACTTTCACACGATTTTTAGACAAACTCCGGTAACGATAGCTCCGATTGGCACAATGCTGCGTGTAAAACGCCTTATACAAATGACTTTGCTCAAACGCGTCGTCTAAAATTTCATGCAAAGGCTTTGGTAAATGACCATTAATCGTTAACGAAAACTGCTTATCCAAACGCTCCATATGCATCGTTAACACCGCTAACAGCTCTTCATATGTAATTGTTGAAGATTTAATGGAACCACCTTTTGCTTTAAAATCTTCATAACTTATAAAATAACTTTTCATATCAAGCTTCCTCAAATCATTTTCATTTCTATGATATATAGTTTAACAAATTTCTCTACTGCAATTAAAAGGTATGCCTCAGCTAAAGAATGCGTATCAAACGGTGAAAAGGTTTGTGACTGTTCAAATCTCCACTTGACGCCATCTAGCTGCGTTGTATAAAAATCATATTGCTGCCTTTTTTCCCCTCTATTTCTGCCAACCAATATAGCCGCGCAATACTTAAAGGTGAAAGTCCTTGTAAAATATTTCTGTCCTCAGACGTTTTAAGCGCTTCATATGCAGTTAATTCTTGTTCAATTTCCACTTTAAACTAAAAAACCCCTTAATTTGATAATACGTATTAAGAGGTTTGCGAATCCTATTCAACTATTTAATAATTACATAAACGAAATAGCCCATCCGCCAACCGCTCCGGTTAACACAATGACCCAGGGCGATAACTTACAGAACACAAGCAAACTAAATAAAATCGCAGCTAAAGCAAAATCAATTGGCTGTAAGATGGCACTCGTCCAAATCGGATGATAGAATGCCGCAATTAAAATGCCTACTACCGCAGCGTTGATGCCCATAAATGCGCCTTTGATTTTCGAGTTGCTTCTTAGTTGATTCCAAAATGGTAATGTTCCTAAAATAAGTAGAAACGCTGGTAAAAAAATAGCGACCGTTGCCAATACCCCACCTTGCCAACCGCCAATAATTGTCCCAATATATGCTGCAAATGTAAATAACGGTCCAGGTACAGCTTGCGTAACACCGTAACCTGCTAAAAATGTCGCTTCATCAATTAACCCTGTATGGACAAATTCATTCTCTAACAATGGTAGAACTACATGACCTCCACCAAAAACTAATGCTCCTGCGCGATAAAAAGAATCCACCATCGTAATCCATTTAAATGCAGTCACATTACTTAATATCGGCAAAACCACAAGTAAACTGAAAAATAACGATAAACATACATAGCCAACCTTTTTAGAAATGAAATGTACGCCATTCGGTCCATTCGTTTCGGCATCATCTTTATATAGAAGATAACCAAGTAAACTAGCGATTAAGATAATGACAACTTGAGTAAAAGTCGATTGAACTAATAATGCAGCGACTAACGCCAATAATGCGATTGCTTTCCGCTTGATATCGGGTGCTAAATTTTTTGCCATACCTATAATCGCATGCGCTACAACAACAACCGCCACTATTTTTAACCCGTGAAGCCAACTAAAATTGTCTATGTTCGCACCATGTAATAGGAGTGCAAAACCCATTAATGCTAAAACAGATGGCAATGTGAAGCCGATAAAGGAGACAATCCCACCTACAATACCAGCTCGCATAACACCAATGCCAATCCCTACTTGACTACTTGCAGGACCAGGCAAAAACTGACATAAGGCAACTAAGTCCACATAGCTTTTTTCATCAATCCATTGCCGTTTTCGGACATATTCTTCATGGAAATAGCCTAAATGTGCAACTGGGCCACCAAACGATGTTAAACCAAGACGAGTTGAAACGAAGAGCAGTTCTAATAATATTATTAATTTACTTTGCTGTGAGATTTTTTGCATATTGAAAGACCTTTCTTGTTCATTCCCCACAATGTAGCATTGAATCATAGCGAATACAATTTGTTGCATACAGATTTTACAAAATCTTTAGATCGAGTAGGTATCTTCTTCGTAATCAATCTCATTCTCAATTACATAGATTTCTACCTCTTTCCCCTCCATCTGAATGACTTTTTCTAGCTGCATACCATTTTTTAAAGCAATACGTTTTGAACCTTCATTCCCAACCTGAATGGCCGAAACATAGCGTTCTAAATACAACGTTTCATCTGCATAGATTTTTAAGGCATGCGCGGCTTCGTACCCATATCCTTGCTGCCAAAATTCTGGCTTTATCCAATAGCCTAACTCTATCTCAAAGGCATCATCAATAATTTGTGCAACTAAGCCAGCATGACCAATCACTTCATCCGTTTCTTTGAGTACAAGTTTATGTAATCCATAATCTCCGAAATTTTTATATTGCTCTAGCATACGTTCAATTAAATTTTCTGCATATGGTATCCCCTTTATTTGACCATCACCAATATAGTTCATGACATCTGGATTCGAGACCAATTCCAAAACGAAAGCTATATCCTCTTTCGTATAACGTTCGAACCAAAACCTTTTTGTTGTTAAATTTAACATGAAATCACCCTCTTTTTGATAATTATTTGCTTCAAGTATAAAAAAACACGGGTTATGACAACTAAAAAATCAAATTAATATCATTTTACAATGAATACCATAAAATTTCCTGCTTCCCATTGAATTTATTTTAACATTTAATGTTAAGAAATTTTAAATATTTTTTAATATCAAATTTTTATTATTTTTTAATTGTTATAGTACAAAGATGACTTAATGCGAAAATATACAAAAAATCATGATATTAGCGAGTCGAAATATTATATCGTACTTAATGTATCTTATTTTCTATTAAAATATATTATTTTGTACTAAATTAAATTGGAATAATATTGCATATAACAATTCTATATAATTAGCATCGTTATTTTCTTAAAAAAACCTAATAATTCTGCTTCAAACAAAATCAAACAATTAAAAGTTTTCAGAAAAAATGTTATTGCATTATAAAGAATTCCCCCTTACAATCAAATTTATCAGCGGAATCAAACAGTAATATTCCGTTTAAAACAGAATAATAATTCTTAAGGGGGAATTAATAATGAGTAGTTTAGAGGGAAAACACTCAAAAAACCAACAAACAATCAAC
Organism: Solibacillus palustris; assembly: GCF_022549215.1. Lineage (GTDB taxonomy): Bacteria > Bacillota > Bacilli > Bacillales_A > Planococcaceae > Solibacillus > Solibacillus daqui. The sequence goes on from NZ_JAKZFC010000004.1 coordinate 224,391, forward strand.
TATGATAAGATTGATCGTATGGATTCATTCAATACATTTGTAAGGAAGAAAAACACGTTTTTATTCGGTATAACTTTTACATTTTTGACATTTTACATTCTATTACCGATATTAGCGTTCACTCCTGTGTTACAACAGAAGGCAATTGGAAGTATTACTTGGGTTTGGGTATACTCGCTTGCCCTATTCATTATGACAATTGTGCTTTGTACGGTTTATGTCAAAATGGCATCTAAGTTCGACAAAGCGGCTGCGGCTGTATTAAGTGAATATGAAAAGGCAGGTGCTTAATTCATGAATTTAGTTTCTATTGGTTTCTTCTTAGGTATAGTTGGATTAACATTAATCGTTACATACATCGCGGCAAAACGAACTTCTTCGGCAAGCGATTTCTATACAGCTGGCGGTGGATTAAAAGGTTGGCAAAATGGTTTTGCGATTGCTGGTGACTACTTATCAGCAGCAGCATTTTTAGGGGTATCCGGAGCGATTGCACTAACAGGGTTTGATGGCTTCTTCTTCTCAGTAGGTTATGTAGTAGCAAACTTAGTTCTTCTATATATTATTGCTGAACCAATGCGTAATTTAGGACGTTTCACATTAGCAGATATGTTAACAGCACGTTTCAATGAAAAACGTATTCGTGGTGTTGCAGCAACAGGAACAATTATTATCGTTATTTTATATATGATTGCGCAATTAGTAGGTGCTGGGGCACTTATCAAATTATTATTCGGAATTGAATACTGGATGGCGGTATTAATCGTAGGTGTGATGATGACAACTTACGTATTATTCGGTGGTATGACGGCTACATCTTGGGTTCAAATTATTAAAGCCGGTTTACTATTATTTGGTACTACCCTATTAGCATTTTTAGTATTTGCAAAATTTGATTTTAATTTAGTAAACATGTTTGACACAATTAGCACAAATTATGGTGAAGAATATTTAGTACCAGGAATTAAGTACACTTCTTCTATTGATTCTGTATCAATGATGTTAGCTTTAGTTTTAGGTACATCGGGCTTACCACATATTTTAATGCGCTTCTTTACAGTAAAAGATGCGAAAACAGCTCGTTCATCTATTTCTTGGACAACTTGGATTACGGCGATTTTCTTCTCATTAACAATTTTCTTAGGTTTTGGTGCAATGCATTTCGTAGGTATTGATGCGATTAAAGCAGAAAATGCTGCGGGGAATACAGCCGCACCATTACTTGCTGAATTTTTAGGTGGTAACATTTTATTATCATTTATTTGTGCAGTAGCCTTTGCAACAATTTTAGCAGTAGTATCAGGCTTAGTATTAACAGGTGCGTCTGCCATTTCACATGATATATATGGTGAAATTTTAAATGATGGTAAATTAACTGAAAAACAACAAGTTTTAGCTGCGCGTATCGGATCGATTTCAATTGCGATTGTGTCAATCACTTTAGCTTTATTCGCACAAAGCTTAAACGTATCATTCTTAGTATCATTCGCCTTCTGTATCGGAGCATCTGCAAACTTACCAGTAATTCTATACACAATTTACTGGAAAAAATTCAATTCAAACGGCGCCGTTGCGGCCATGGTTACAGGTTTAGTATCATGTTTAGTATTAGGTGCAATGGGTCCAAACATCTGGAGCCCAACTGGTAACGCTATTTTCGTAGGTGAACCATTAGTAAATCTAGCAGTACCAGCAATTATTACTATTCCACTTAGCTTCATTGCAGGCTACTTAGGATCCGTATTAACAACTAGTAAAGTAGAACAAGCTGAAGCAGAGCGTATTTACAAAGAAATTCGCGTAAAAGCACATACAGGAGTTTCAGTACAAGACGTATCACACTAATTTCTAGAGAAAAAGGAGGTTTTACCCCCTACTTTTTCTCTTTTTTATTGCAGTAAATTTACAATAATAAGGAAAAAAATTGTTTTCTTGTAAAACAATTCGCTTTATTAAATTTATTATTGTGACAAAATTTGAATAATAATTCTGTACTAAAATTTCTCGTAAAAGCAAAAATGTTCTCTCCCGATAATTCCGAAAAAGTTGATATATCAAGGCTTACCGCTGATATATAACATAAAAATAGCGTTTTTTTAGTTGTTAATGCACTATATTTTCTCTCTTAAACTTATATTTACAAAAAATTTATTTGCATAATTTTCAGAAAAAGTATTGCAATTTTGTTACAGCTAAAATAGAATGAAAATGTAAAATCCTTGAAAGAGAATTTTGCACACATAAAGTAGAAAAAATAAACACAATTGGGGGTATGTTTATGGAAAAAAACAAAAAACCAGTCATTGATTATGACAAAATTGCTTCACAGCCTTCTTTCAAGCAGCTAGCGAAAAAGAAAAATTCATTTCTGTGGACTATGACATTTATTTTCCTAGCACTTTATATGTTATTACCGATTTTAACGTCATACACAGACATTCTTCACCAAAAAGCAATTGGGGATATCACTTGGGTTTGGGTTTATTCAGCTGGGTTATTTATTATGACTTGGGGCTTAGCTCACTTCTACGTTTCAAAAGCAAACAAATACGACTCAGATGCAAAAGATATTATTGCAGAGTATGAAGGAGGTCGTGCGAAATGAGTTTCACAGCTATATCCTTCTTCGTAGCAATCGTAGGTTTAACATTAATTATTACTTGGTGGGCATCTAAACGTACATCAAGTGCATCTGATTTCTATACAGCTGGTGGAGGTTTAACTGGTTGGCAAAATGGACTAGCTATCGCGGGTGACTACTTATCAGCAGCTTCATTCTTAGGGATCGCTGGTTCAATCGCATTATTCGGTTTCGATGGATTCTTCTTCTCTATCGGTTACTTAGTAGCCTATTTAGTAGTTCTTTACATCGTTGCTGAGCCATTACGTAACTTAGGTCGTTTCACTTTAGCAGATATGATCACTGCTCGTTTCGACAAAGCAAAAGTTCGTGGTACAGCGGCATTATCTACAATTACAATCGTATTATTCTACATGATTGCACAATTAGTAGGTGCAGGTGCTTTAATCCAATTATTATTAGGTATTGAATATTGGATGGCCGTTCTTCTAGTTGGTGTCATGATGACTATTTACGTATTATTCGGTGGTATGACTGCAACATCTTGGGTACAAATTATTAAAGCTTGTTTATTAATGGTTGGTACAGTTATTATTTCATTCTTAGTATTAGCAAAATTCGACTTCTCTATCGCGACCATGTTCACGCAAATGGCGACGGAAACTGAGCATGGCGCAGCATACTTAAATCCAGGTTTACGTTACTCGAACGGTATTGATACAATCTCAGTGCTTATCGCGTTAGTACTTGGTACAGCGGGTCTTCCGCACATCTTAATGCGTTTCTTCACAGTAAAAGATGCGCAAACAGCTCGTTCTTCAGTAATTTGGGCTACTTGGATTGTTGGTCTGTTTTACGTATTAACAATCTTCTTAGGATTCGGTGCTGCGGCATTCGTAGGTAAAGAAGCAATTGTTGCCGCTAACCCTGCTGGTAACATGGCTGCTCCACTTCTTGCAAAAGCACTTGGTGGCGACATTTTATTCTCATTCGTGTGTGCTGTAGCATTCGCGACAATCTTAGCGGTAGTAGCTGGTTTAGTACTTTCAGGTGCATCAGCATTATCACATGACATTTATGGTCAAATCATTAAAAAAGGTAAAATCACTGAAAAAGAAGCGGTTAAGGCTGCTCGTATCGGTTCTATCATTATCTCTGTAATATCTATTTTATTAGCATTAGGTGCACAAACATTAAACGTTGCATTTTTAGTATCTTTAGCATTCTGTATCGCAGGTTCTGCAAACTTACCAGTAATTATCTACACAATTTACTGGAAAAAATTCAACACAAATGGTGCAGTAACTGCAATGTTAACTGGTTTAATTTCTGCATTAGTTTTAGTAGCAATTTCTCCAAACGTTTGGAACCCAGAGGCAGGTAAAGCAATTTTCGTTGGTGAGCCATTAATTATGTTAACAAACCCAGCGATTATCTCAGTTCCACTTGGTTTCCTAGGTGGATTTATCGGTACATTGTTATCGAAAGAAACTGACGAAGCGAAATACCGTGAAGTTGAAGTAAAAGCGCAAACAGGTATCTCAGTTCAAGACGTTTCTCACTAAGAACCTCCAATTTTTTGGACAAACTATATCAGCTTCTAACAACTGTTAGAGGCTGATTTTTTTATCCATTTAAAAGCGTTCTCTCCCCTATTCTTTTTAGATGAAGGAAGTGATCAGGTTGACTTTTGGACAGCATGTTCGTGTATTGATTTGCGTTGTCATTATGGGCTGTATTGTTGGCTATGTACTAACAGCTTCAGAAATTGAAACCGACTCGCCATATATTGGCTTTATAAAAGCGCAGCAACTCCCCCTTACAGAAGGAAAAATCATTGGTGATGTCTTTGCCGATTATTATGAACTGACCTATTGGGAATACTTTACCGCGCGTAAAGGTGAGCATGTCGTACAATTCACAGGTACACACGGTAAGCAGCAACTGATTTTTCAATTTATCATTTCAGAGGATCGTTCGAGCTTTGAACTCGGCGCGATTAAGCAAAATAATATTGTGCTATCATCTGAGGCAAAATGGGATTATGTGCGACAATTAACAAACCAAAAGAACCGAGTAAAAGCGGGATATACGCTCTTGCTCGGTTTTTTATGCTATAAATCATTTAATACGTCATGTAACGCCGTTTTTCGCAGATAGGTCGTGCGTAAATAGTGGGTTAGTTCTCGTCCCTTTTCTTCATAGCCTAATATGAATAAGCGCTCTAATATATTGGCTAACTCCTGAATTACGACTTTTTCAATGTCGATTCAAGTCCTTCACAAAGTCCCCTATACTGAAGCACACTATTTGTCTTTACGGGCACGTTAGTTGTAGCCTTATTAATAAGTTTGATCTTTTATAATAAATTTTGATTAAAAACATCTTACCTCTATAGATTTTTAGCGGTGGGGTTTTTATTGGAAATTTATGATAATATCACTATAGAGATACTTGTAATGATCAACGTGGGCATACTTTATTAAATTTATCTCTTCCAAAATACAAGTATATAAAATCTTGGAGAGTGATGGAGATGGGTGGGTTGAAAAACCTTGGAAGGGTCTTAGTTCTGACAGCTTTATGTGGACTTATTTGGTGGACCTATTCGGCAAAAGAACAAGTAAACCAAATGGAAAGAGAAATAAGCAATCAATACTTTTATGCAAACTCATTACTGAGGAATACAGTTGATGAACTTTTAGAATGGAATTTCAGTCAACCCTTAACCGATGCGGTTGAAGACAAAGATTATTTATACGAGCTTTTCGCTGAACTGGATAACACAACGAGCCTGATTTTTAGTGGGTATGTGGTGCATCACGAATGGAGAAGTCGAATGTATGATATCCTGAATTATATCCATCGTTATATAATGGATTCTTCCCTTTCAGAAGAAGATGTTGCTGATTTACATCAGGCACTGCGGGCAACTCTTTTTATCACTATGGATTTAAAAGATACTAACGACTATTATGAAGCTATGCATGATGAAAAACATGAAATGGTCAAACAAGTTAAAAGTCGCCTAAACGCACAATATTAATCCTATTCTCCATATTAAGATAACGGGGTGCTATAATTGAAAATTCACATCCCGAAATAATCAATTATTATGACCAAAATAAAGAAAGAACCAACTGTTTTAATCAAACTTTGTTTCAAAACAGTTGGTTTCTTTCTGTATAAAATCAGCATTTGCAACTTACTTTATATCAAACTTTATCCAAAAAACTACATTTTTGGCACAATATAGGTAGAAAATGACCCGGATTTTTTAGTGAATTTAAACCCAATGAAAAAGAATCCACTTTGACTAATGTTTTGTCAAAACGGATTCTTGTGATTTATTTTAAGTTGAGCTGTCTTCCATCAATCATTCAGTTTCCAATTTGTTTTTCATTCACATAAATTAAGTATTGTTGCGCTTCAGAGAATTCCTCTTGAAGCTCTGTAGGAATTACCCCGATCTCAGGAACACTTGATACTCCTGCTTTTGCCATAATTGATTCATAGGTCATAAGGGCTTGAATATATTTTTCAAATTCTTCAGCTGTTAAAACCTCTTGGCTTGATGGGAGTCCATTTAATTTATCAAAGTATGCTTGAATTTCGTACATAGCTACTTTAATTTTTTCTAATGATTCTGCAGGGACTTGAGAATAATCTATATTTCCATTGCTATCACCATATTCAAGTTTCGCACTTGTAAATACATTTAATAACTCTTTAAATTGCTTAAACTCTTCTTTACTTAGATCGCCTTTTGCTTGATTCAGTTTTGCGTCAAATAATAAGTAGCTCTCCATAGTTAAACTTGCCACATGTTTTTTGAGATTATCAAAAGAACCATATAAATCATCGGCCAATAACGCTTGATAAGCAAATACACCGGTTGGAACCATTAAACAAGCCGAAATTACCGCTATAGCCAATCGTTTTTTAAAAAAACGATTCATTTTGCCTCCCATTTCAGATTTTGCTTTCGTAATGCCCCGCTTACTTCTTTCATGAATCTCCACAGGGATTTCGATGTTTGATAACTCTTCCTTAAGATGGTTATGCATAGTTATCTACCTCCTTTAAATTTTGGCGAAGTTTATCTAAAGCGCGGTATAACACTGACTTTGCGGTTCCTAGTGGGATATCTAATATCTCTGAAATTTCCTTTAATGTACGATCATCGTAATATTTTAGTAAAATTACACTCTTCTCATCCTCTTTCAAAGTATCAATCAGCTTATGTAAAGACAATGTAAGTGCAACATCTTTATCTTCTGACCCTGTAAACACTTCAAAGTCTACATTTAGTGGGATGATCTTTTTATTTTTATTGATTAAGTTCAGTGCACAATTGATCGTAATTTTCATAAGCCATGTCTTGAAATATTCTGGGTTTTCCAATGTACGGATTTTCTTAAAAGACTGATAGGCCACTTCTTGAACAAGATCTAATGCATCTTCTTTATTTTTTACATAAACATAGGCCATTCGATAAATATCTGCTTCGTACTGCTGGAAAAGCATTAAATAAGCTTTATCATTTCCTTTTTGTGCTTTCTTTACTAAACGTTCAAGTTTCATCTTAATTCCTCCTTTCGTTTTGGTTGTACATCTATTAGACAAACGGGAAGGTAATTTGGCTTAAATTTTTTTAAAAATTTTTATGTATTTCAATGTGTTAGGTTTAATAATGAATGTAGGCTTTGTAAAAATAACACATAATTGTATTTAGTAGTAGAGAATAATCCCCATTTGATATATTGGTTCTGATGCGAAATAATGCTTTAAAAAGGTAAATTGATCACCCCTTACTTAATTGTATAAGAAAATTCTTTACTTGCGGAGAATTGGAGACAAAAGAAAAGCAAACAATCGTTGATATATCAGTGATTGTTTGCTTTATCAATTTTAGGACATAGCCACCTAATGGCATAGCGACATCTTAAAAGTTCTTCAACTTTAATAATTTTCTATATGTTACTCCATTTTCTCCACAAATGCGCGGATAATGGCACCGTCACCATCAGTATCAATACGTAACGAGCCATTTGAATAACGGTCAGCACGCGTTAAATTCGTCACAGCAATGGATTCTTGTACACCTTTTTCTGTTTCGATTGTAATCGTATTTCTAAAGTTGACAACTAAAATCGTGTAAATGCGATGTGGATTAGTTTTTAACTCTTTTAAAATCACAACGCCGCGTTTCGCACGGTTACCTATTTCAATTTCACCAACAAGCATGCGTTTTACAGCACCGCGCTGGGTCACGATTATTAACTCTTGATCTTGTTCAGGGTTTAAAATAACTACACCAGCCAACTGTTCGCCTTCTTTAATAACCATCCCTTTCACACCGGCAGTTCTCACACCAGTAACAGGTAAATCATCCATCGGGAAGCGAATAGTATAGCTTGTATTCGTAGATAATAATACTTCTTCATTTTCCTTCACAAGTTGGGCGAAAATCATCTCGTCATCGCCTTTTAGGTTCATCGTCTTAATTGGCTTCGAATAACGAGTTACAACGTAATCTGCTAGCGCTGAACGCTTTATTTGACCATCTTTAGTTGCAGTAAATACATAAACATCTTTTTGTTCAAACGTTTCAATGCCTATGACTTCAATGATTACTTCGTTTTGCTCGAGCGGCACAATACTTGAAATATGCTGGCCTAAATCTTTCCAACGAATATCCGGTAATTCATGCACCGGCTGATAAATATAATTGCCTCGATTTGTAAATAGCAGTAAGTGATGCTGCGTATTGGAATGCGCTTCGTATAAGAGATAATCAGATTCCTTCATTGCAAAATCTTTACCATTTGACGCGTTATGTGAGCGCAGGCTTGTACGTTTGACATAGCCATCTTTTGTCACCGTTACAACAACTTCTTCACTTGGTACTAACACATCACGTGTAATTTTAATTTCTTCAATTTCTGCTTCAATTGTAGAAACACGTGGTAATGCAAAACGTTTTTTAATGTCGGCAAGCTCCGATTTAATAACACGAATCAATTTCTTCTCATCCTCTAAAATCGCAGTAAACTTCACAATTTGCTTGTTCAGTTCATCTTGCTCTTCCTGAAGTTGTGTAATATCGGTATTTGTTAAGCGGTACAGTTGTAAGCTCACAATTGCTTCAGCTTGCACCTCTGTAAAGCCAAATTTATCGATAATATTATTTTTGGCATCGCGTTTGTCTTTTGACGCACGAATGGTTTCAATGACTTGATCTAAAATCGATAATGCCTTCATTAGCCCTTCGACAATATGTAAACGGTCCTTGGCACGTTTTAAATCAAATGCTGTACGACGGCGCACTATTTCCTTTTGGTGGTCGATATAGGCATCAAGCATCAACGGTAAAGTCATCATCATTGGACGACGATTATGGATCGCAATCATATTAAAGTTGTACGATACTTGTAAGTCCGTTGATTTTAATAAGAAATGGAGAATTCCCTGTGCTTGTACGTCTTTTTTCAATTCAATAACAATACGTAGTCCTTCGCGGTCTGATTCATCTCGAATTTCAGAAATGCCATCTAATCGGCGGTCACTAACACGTAACTCGTCCATTTTACGAATCATATTGGCTTTATTCACTTCAAACGGAATTTCGGTAATGACGATTTGCTCTTTATTGCCCTTTAACTGCTCAATTTCGGTACGAGAGCGCACAATAATTTTGCCTTTTCCTGTTTCGTAAGCTTTTTTAATCCCGTCAATCCCCTGAATAATCCCACCTGTCGGGAAATCTGGCCCCTTAATAACCGTCATCAGCTCGTCAACCGTACAGTTTGTATTATCTAATCGCATTAGCACCGCATCAAGCGCTTCGTCTAAGTTATGTGGTGGAATATCCGTCGCATAACCAGCAGAAATCCCTGTTGCCCCGTTTACTAAAAGGTTTGGAAAACGTGATGGTAATACAGTTGGCTCCATGTCCTGATCATCAAAGTTTGGCACAAAATCAACTGTATCCTTGTTTAAATCACGTAATAGCTCGCCTGCAATGGATGATAACCGAGCTTCCGTATAACGCATCGCAGCTGGTGGGTCACCATCAACCGAACCGTTATTTCCGTGCATTTCGACTAACATATGACGCGTTTTCCAGTCCTGACTCATACGCACCATCGCTTCATATACCGATGAATCTCCGTGTGGATGGTAGTTACCGATAACGTTACCAACTGTTTTGGCTGATTTACGGAACGGCTTGTCATTCGTGTTGCCTTCGTTAAACATCGCAAATAATATGCGGCGTTGAACTGGCTTTAACCCGTCACGTGTATCTGGTAACGCACGGTCTTGGATAATATATTTTGAATAGCGACCAAAACGGTCACCCATGACTTCTTCTAATGGTAAGTCTTGAAATTTTTCTACAGAGCTCATTTGTCACTACCCTCCTCATGCTGGATGAATTCATTTTCTAAAATGCTTGCATCCTCTTCCATGCCGAAGTTGACATTTGATTCAATCCATTTACGGCGCGGCTCTACCTTATCACCCATTAACGTTGTCACACGGCGTTCTGCACGTGCTCCGTCTTCGATTTTTACACGAATTAACGTACGAGTTTCTGGATTCATCGTTGTGTCCCATAATTGGTCGGCGTTCATTTCACCAAGACCTTTATAGCGTTGGATGATATAGCCTTTACCGATTTTTTTAATCGCTGCATCTAGTTCATTTTCAGTCCAAGCATATACAAGTTCTTGCTTTTTACCAGAACCTTTTGACACTTTATATAGAGGTGGTAACGCGATATATACTTTACCGGCCTCGATTAATGGTCGCATGTAACGATAGAAGAATGTTAATAGTAACACCTGGATATGCGCACCATCCGTATCGGCATCGGTCATAATCACGACTTTGTCATATGCCGTATCCTCTACTGTAAAATCCGCTCCAACACCAGCACCGATTGTATGAATAATCGTCGAAATCTCTTCGTTTTTCATAATGTCTTGGAGCTTTGCTTTTTCCGTGTTAATAACTTTTCCGCGCAATGGTAAAATCGCTTGGAACGTACGGTCACGCCCTTGCTTAGCCGAACCACCGGCAGAGTCACCCTCTACTAAATAGAGCTCGTTTTTCGCTGCATTTTTTGATTGTGCAGGCGTTAATTTTCCTGACAATAACGTGCTCGATTTTTTCTTTTTGCCGTTTCGTGCATCATCACGTGCTTTGCGCGCTGCTTCACGAACTTGTTGTGCACGTATTGCTTTACGAACAAGAGAAGATGATAATTCAGCGTTTTCTTCCAGTACATACATGAGCTTTTCCGAAACAACGGTATCTACCGCTGAACGCGCTTCTGAAGTACCTAGCTTACCCTTCGTTTGCCCTTCGAATTGTAATAAATGCTCTGGAATTCGAACGGAAATAATCGCAGTTAAGCCTTCGCGAATATCAGCGCCTTCTAAGTTTTTATCTTTTTCTTTTAGCAAGCCTATTTTTCGTGCATAATCGTTAAATACACGTGTCATAGCTGCTTTAGCACCTGTTTCATGGGTACCACCATCTCGCGTACGCACGTTATTTACGAATGACAAAATCGTTTCAGAATACCCATCGTTAAACTGGAACGCAAATTCAACCTCTATTTCTTGCAAATCACCCTCAACATATTTAACTGGATGCAATACATCTTTTTCTTCGTTTAAATACGTGACGAATGCTTCGATACCGCTTTCGTAATGGAAAATCTCGTGCTTACCTTCACCGCGCTCATCAATAAGCTCAATTTTTAAGCCTTTTAATAAAAATGCAGACTCACGTAAACGCTCTGCTAATGTATCATAATTATATTTCGTTACTGAAAAAATCGTTGGATCTGGTAAGAAATGCACTAATGTACCATTTTCTTTTGTTTTTCCGATAATATCTAACGAAGTAGCAGGCTTTCCACCGTTTTCGAAACGTTGTTTATATATTTGTCCATCACGATGAATCGTTACTTCTAAAAACGTAGACAGGGCATTTACGACCGATGAACCTACACCATGTAACCCGCCACTTGTTTTATAGCCTCCCTGACCAAATTTACCACCGGCATGCAGCACGGTGAAAATAATTTCAGGCGTCGGCTTACCCATTTTATGCATCCCCGTAGGCATACCGCGACCGTGATCACGTACACTAATACTATTATCTTCATGAATTTTCACGATGATATGATTCCCAAATCCAGCAAGTGCTTCATCCACAGCATTATCTACAATTTCATAAACTAAGTGGTGAAGACCTCGGCTATCCGTGGAACCAATATACATCCCTGGTCGTTTTCGTACGGCTTCTAAACCTTCTAATACTTGAATGGCATCTTCATTATAAGAAACACCCGTTTGGTTTTTTACCAAATGTAATCCCCTCCAAAAATACAAACAAACGTTCTATTTCTATCTAATCGTACCGCCAAAATCGCACTCTGTCAATGTTTGGAGCGGTTTTTTAGTCTTTGCAAAGACTAATTGTATCATCAAAAATGTCCCTTTAAAAGCATATCCTCTAATACTTTTTCTCTAAATGTAACTATTTTCCTGTAAATTTCGTTGGATTCGGTAAATTGACATAGATAAATAAAAAATGTTGTATTACTTTTCAATACGTTATATTATCAATTGCATATTTATTTTTTTCACTGAATGTTATAGCCATATACATATTATCACTCAATTCCATTTTTTATTTCTTCTTTTCTTCTAATTGAAAACGGTGTAGAATATTCATTACATACTATTAGTACCAACTAATAATTCTGAATTTCGAAAGGAGCACAACTCTTGTTTAACGCTTTTATTATTATTTGTGCTTATTTAATCGGTTCGATTCCATCGGCTTTATGGATCGGCAAAATTTTTTACAAAACAGACATTCGCCAGCAAGGCAGTGGTAACTTAGGAACGACAAATACATTTCGCGTATTAGGTAAGAAACCTGGTATTGCTGTCATGCTGATTGATATTTTAAAAGGGACAGCTGCTGTTCTATTGCCACTATTACCATTATTCGCAGATAGCACGGTGCATCCTCTTACTTTAGGGATTATTGCAGTAGCGGGCCATATGTTCCCTATTTTCGCAAAGTTCCGTGGCGGTAAAGCAGTCGCAACAAGTGCAGGTGTTATTTTGGGCTATAACTTACCTTTATTTTTAGTGTTATTAGCTGTATTTTTAATCTCATTAAAAACAACAAAAATGGTAAGCTTAACTTCAATGATTACCGCAACGGCTGCGATGATTTATGTTACTATTTTCTGGATTGTAACGGGAAACTTTGCCTTATTTATTTTAATCTCATTTTTGGCTAGCTTTATTTTCTACCGCCATCGTGAGAACATTAAACGAATCAAAAATGGTACTGAACCAAAAATTAAAGGCTTTTAAATAGCGTGCTGGAAGTGTAAAAACTTTCAGCATGCTTTTTTTATCGTTATAATGAATGTGCACTGGAAGTTTTACGCCAAAAAGAATTTTGAGGTGAATCATATGGAAATTAAACTATCAAAAGAAGCAATCGGTTGGTTCAAGCAAGAAATGGAAGCAGAATCTGGAGATTATATTCGCTTTTATGCACGATACGGAGGCTCTTCTCCATTTCACGAGGGGTTTTCACTTGGGATGAATCGCGAACAACCACATGAAATTGCTGTTGAAACAGTGGTAGACAGCATTCATTTTTATATTGAAAAGGCAGATGAATGGTTTTTCAATGAGCATCATTTAATTGTAAATGTTGATACGAATACCGATGAACTAAGTTATACCTATGAAAAATAGTTTAAATTTTTTAAATATATTGTAATCCCTGTTTTGGCATTTTGACTCGTTATAATAAACAAGTCGAATTTTATGAACAATGAGGGATTACAATTGAATGTAAAACAGGGTTTTTATTGGCGCTGCGTATTTTTTATTACCGGCATTATTATTTTATCACTTGGCATCGCATTAACAATTAAGGGGCAAATTCTAGGTGTTGGCTCTTGGGACGTGCTTCACATTGGCTTACAGAAGAACTTAGGCTTAACCGTAGGAACATGGTCGATTATTATAGGTCTAACCATTTTAGCGATTGATGCAATTTTCACTAAACGATTACCGAAAATCGGAACATATTTAGATATGTTTTTAGCTGGGATTTTTGTCGATATCTTTTTGTACACACTACCTGATCTACATAATCTATTTGAACAAACATTGGCATTTGTCATTGGCATTGTTCTATTAGGCTTTGGTTGTGGGATGTATATGGTCGCAAATTTAGGGATTGGCCCACGTGACACATTGATGTTACTACTTGTCCGTCGCTTCGGCTGGACTGTTAACCGTGCGCGGACAACGATGGAAGTTTCAGTTGCAGTTATTGGTTTTTTATTAGGTGGTCCTGTTGGTGTAGGTACCGTCTTTATGGCATTTGGTTTAGGGCCTGTTGTTCAATGGGCATTACGATTAAATGAAAAACTATTTTTCCGTGCTTCTGGTATGGAAAGTGCTGTTTTATAATAAATTTAGGGATTGTAACTTGATGTGTAAGTGATTCCTTAAAATTAGCGCTAATATATTTTTTAACTGGCTAGCTTGAATGCAGTGTATCACTAAATTCATGCTAGCCTTTTTCTATTCGCTTAACGGTTACCATCATTTGCATAAATAACAAGAAAATTCAAAAAATACTTTTCGTTTCAATCAAAAAGGTGCATAGTTATATTGGAGGTGTATTCATATGATACATATCGAAAACATAGAACTTTACCGTAATGAAAAGCGTATATTACATCAATTGAATTGGCATGTCGAAAAAAATCAGCATTGGGCAATTTTAGGCTTAAATGGCTCTGGCAAAACGACTTTATTAAAGGTCATTAATGGCTATATCTGGCCAAACGAAGGCAAAGTACAAGTATTAGGCGAAACCTATGGCGAGTCATATATTCCGAAGCTACGTCGTCGAATTGGTTGGGTAAGCAATGCAATGATTGATAATTTAAACTGGCAGGATAATGCCATTGAAATTGTTTTAAGCGGCAAATTTGGCGCATTACGCTTATTTGAGGAAGTTAGTGAAGCGGAAATTGAAGAAGCAGTGCGGATTATGAAGCATTTTAACTGTGATCACTTGGCGAATAAAACATTCGAATATTTATCACAAGGTGAACGTCAACGGGTTCAGATTTCACGCGCAATCATGTCCGATCCTGAAATCCTAATTTTAGATGAACCTTGTGGTGGCTTAGATATCATTGAGCGAGAAAATTTACTACAAACAATCGAACAAATTGCAGGTCGTGACAACTGCACAACGTTGATCTATGTAACACATCATGTAGAAGAAATATTGCCCTGCTTTAATCATGTTTTATTGATGAAAGATGGTAAAGATGTCGCTGCTGGTACGCGTGAACAAATTTTAACCACGCCAGTATTAAGCGACTTTTTCGGTCGCGAAGTAAGCCTACAAATCGAACGTGACCGCGCTTGGGTTGCGGTGAAATAAGCGAATAATTAAAAACGTACTCAAACGAATTGAATGAGTATGTACCCATCTTGCGTCCATTTCAATTCGTCTGAGCTGCGAATTAGATATATCACTTACGCCTCGGCGTAAGTGCGTCCAGATTTTATTGAGCTTGGGGCCACAGGATGTGGGTCAGTCAGCCGTTGTCACACGATGTGACGTCGTTAGGCTGACTTCCTCTTAAAAATCCCTCTAAAAATCTGTGACATCTGCCATAGGCTTTGGGCCAACACGATGTTGGTCACTTAGGCTTTGCCGCACGATGCGGCGCACTTAGCATAAGTTCATCTATTAAGCCAGAGTTTGAACCCCACTTAATATAGGATATCCTTGTAATTCATCCCCCTATTATAGAAGTGCAGGATGAATGCTGAAGCAAGTTAAATGTGAAACTCAATTTGCTCATCTACAAAATGCCAATCATACGGTGTTTCTTGATAAACGTAGTAATTTAACCAATTGTAAAATAATAAATGCGAGTGCGCACGCCAAACATTTTTAGGTGCTTGTTGTGGGTCATTACTTGGGAAGTAATTAACCGGAACTTCCGTATTTTCTGGATCCTTTGCAATATCGCGGAAATATTCGTCAGATAGCGTCGTCGCATCATATTCAAGATGCCCTGTAATCATAATATGCTTATTATTTTTCGATTGCGCAATAAATACCCCAGCATCATCTGAATAGCTAAGTAAGCGTAAATCAGGATGCGCTCTTACTTCATCAATAGACACAGTCGTATGTCGTGAATGCGGTGCTACATATTCATCACTAAAACCTCGCACTAAATCAACTGTTAAATCGGTGATAACATGAGAATAAACACCCGAACATTTTTTCGGAAGTTCAAACTTACCAATGCCAAAGTGGTGGTATAACGCTGCTTGTGCGCCCCAACAGATGTACATAATCGATGTTACATTTTTATCTGCCCAATCCATTACCTTCGTAATCTCTTGCCAATAGCCAACTTCTTCAAATTCCATTTTTTCAACCGGCGCCCCTGTGATAATTAATCCATCATAGCGACGGTGCTTAATTTCATCAAATGTTTGATAAAATGTATCCAAATGCGATTTTGACACATTTTTCGATTCATAGGTAGCCGTATTTAAAAATGTAACATCAACTTGAAGTGGCGTATTCCCTAGTAAACGTAATAACTGTAGCTCCGTTTTCTCTTTTTCAGGCATTAAGTTAAACACCAAAATATTTAATGGTCGGATTTGTTGTGTTTTCGCACGGTCCTCTTCCATCACGAAAATTTTCTCTTGTCTTAATAGCTCACCAGCCGGTAAACTTTTTGGAATATTAATTGGCATCGCTTGTTCCCCCTAGTTTTTTCTCCATTTTACACAAATCAAAAAGCCCCTCATTTCCAGCGTAAACAGAAAGGAGGGGCTTTTAAACCGAACTTATCTGCCAAGGGAAGTCCCTTGCTGGAATTAGCACCTTTCTAACCATGTTAGAGGTTGCTGAAACATCAAAGGGCCAAGTCCCTCCGTTTCTCTTGATAAGGCATATGAAATTGTCATAAGTGTACCATGTTAAGATAAATTATGCAATAATTCTAATAATAATTATATTGCCTTTTCAAACTCAAACAATAATGCTTCTAGCTTTGCATCCCACTCACCCGTTAGCGTATTATACACACGGGCAAACTGTTGATTTTCCGCATCGTTATGTGCCATAAAGCAAATGACCGGCACATCATTAATTTGTACAGATAATGAACTCACAACACTTGAAATCGATGATGGCACTTCACCTTCAGCTAAAGGCTGCTCTGATAATTGTTGTTGAATATACTGTACCAGTATAGCTTCATCCATTTCTTCAATCTCTTCAGAATCTATTGTCGGAAATACTTCCGGAAACTGCTCCAATTCTTCAAATTGCTCTAAATCTCCCTCTAAAATGGCTTCATGCAAGGGGCTATATTGTACAAAATAGCTTGTTTCATCAAGCTCCTCTTCAAAAATACCACTTGCTAATTGTGCCTCACCTTTAGCAGTTAGTGAGAAAGCCTCTTCTTTTTTAATCATACCTAGGCTCAGCATTTTATTCGTTAAATCATGAATAAATAGCGGTTCTACAAGTAAAATATCCGCTAAAAGCTCTGCATTTGTAAGCCTTGCTTTGTTTAATGAAATCAGCATCATCTTCATCAAAATATCCATCGCATTACGCATGACAGGGTGGTAAATGACTTCAAGTGTATGCACTGGAATGGAAAAGATCATTTGCTTTTCTATCGATACATCCTTTTGCTGCAAAATTTGTTGCTGCAATTTATCTGTTAAGCTTTGTAAATCCATAGGTTACTCCTTATCAATTACGCCGAGGCGTAATTGCGTCTAGATTTTTTTTGAGCTTGGGGCCACAGGTCGTGGGTCAGTCAGCCGTTGTCACACGATGTGACGTCGTTAGGCTGACTTCCTATTTAAAATCCCCTCTAAAAATCTGTGACATCCGCCGGGGGGTTGGGCCAACACGATGTTGGTCACTCAGGCGTTGCCGCACGACGCGGTGTTCTTAGCCTGAGTTCATCTGCTTCACCCTCTTCTGAAGCAAGTTAAACCGCGTAATATCCGTTTTGCTGCTTTACGGTATCTAATACATGCCCATACATTGTACGTACTTTTTCAGCTTTCGGGCGCTCGGTAAACATTTTACTACTACCAATCATAATAAGTAGTTCACGCGCGCGCGATAATGCAACATTTAAACGACGATAATCCTTCGCGAATCCGATATCACCGCGCTCATTTTCATGATTCCTCACCATACTAACGAGTATTACATCCATCTCCATTCCTTGGAACTTATCGACAGAACCTGTTCGAATGTGTAAATGTGGCACATGAAGCTCCTGCTCAATTAATCGATTAACTCGCTTTACTTGTTCAGCGTAGAATGAGATTACACCAACTGATTTACATGCATCTGGTGCGATTAAACCGTCTGCCTTCGCTTGTGCAGTAGCATCATTTATTTCGATTAACTGCGCTTTAATTTGAGCTAGCTCAGCTTCATTATATAAACTCGAACCTTCTTTCATACGTTGTTCAAAGTTTGCCTGCTCATTCGCAATATCGAGCCATAGTAAATGATGATGGCGTGAAATTTTTGGAGTCGATAAATAATGATCACGTACTGCATCGGAATCATCTAAACCGCATTGCAAGCGTTCAGATTCCTGCTCGTAAAATGGAGTAATGGTTTCCATAATATTCGCATGCATACGATATTGTAACGCTAACATCGTTTTGTTTTGCTGCGGTAAGTTATTATATAATCGCTCAAATAATGATTCTTCAAGTAACTTTTCAAGCTCTCGTTTTTCTTCAAATGTCGTACTTTCCTTCACGACTTGCTCTAATGTTTCCTCAAATGTAGCATCACCGACAAGTGGTGGTAGCTGATGATGATCTCCTACTAGGATAATTTTTGCCCCTTTTAGCATTGGTAAGAGTAGTTCAGGTGGCGTTGCTTTTGACACTTCATCAATAATAACTACATCAAATGTTGGATAATTATCCATGAACTCTTTATTGGCAGACGCTACACATGTTGTACCAATCACATTTGCATGTTTTACATACAGCTTGCGAATTTCGTCTAAATCATGCTCGTTTGCTTCGTTTAATAAACCATGCCATTCATTTTGTAGCTCTGCTGTTACAGGTAATAAGTCGATTTTCACTTGCAATGTGGCAATCATTTCTTGTAAACGTTCGATTTGTGCATTTACTTCGAGAATCGCTTGCTCTGGATTGGATTTTGTTAATTGCTCCAATTCTGCGCGACGTTTTTCATGTTGTACGCCATCACTATTGAAATGTTTAAAACGAGTTGTCATCTCTTCGACTGTTGTTGTACCGAGTGCAATTTGTTCGTTGAGCACAGAAAGTTCTTGTGATTTTTTTGCAAATTGAGTATCAAGCTTTTCGCGGTTTTGGCGCTGCGTTTCCACTTTCACTTGCTCAAGTTCATTTGATGCCAACGTTTCTTGTAATTGTGCCAACGTTTGCGTAATGTCGATTGAACCGTTGATGCGATCTTTTAGCGCTTGCAATTGATTGTCATACGTTGTCGCTTCAGTTTGTAACTTTGTTAATAGCTCCACCTTCACGTCATTTTGCTCTTTAAATTGTAAAATGATTTCTTCTTTTAGCTTTTCAAAAATAAGCACGGTTTCACGAATAGCGTCCATATATTTTTCGTTTAGCTGTTCCATGTATTGCATACGTAAATGAATGCCCTGTATCGAACGCGCACCATTTTGCACATTGACTTTACGTTCAGCAAATGCTCGGCTTAGCTTCGATAAAAATTCCTGTACCTCGTCTAATGAATAATGGTGATTCATCGCTAACTTCTCGGCATTAACATGAATACCTAGCGCGGTCTCACTATATTTTAACGCCTTTTCTAGTCGTTCTATTACGTCTTTAATCGGCTTGTATTGTTCCATTTGCGGCTGAATGCGGTCGAGCGCTGTCAGTAATCGGTCCATCGCATAATTTCGGCGTATATCATACTGCTGCATAAATTCTTCAATTTCATACACCTTTTTAAGTGAAGCTATTTTTTCAATAAGTGGATCAACATTTGCTGTTTCATTTGCACGCTCAATTTTTACCATCACTGTTTGTTTCCGAGATTGGAATTGTTCAATTTGAGCACGGAGCTGACTTTGCTCAATATGCAGCTTCATTTCGATTTGTTGTTCAGTTAATTGCTGTTCTTTTTCATCTAATTGCGCCAATGTTAAGCTGTCCGTTCGCTGCTGTTCAAAATTACTTACTGCTTCCGCAACAGATAGATGTGTTTGCTGTAGCTTTTCTAGCTTGCGTTCATTCTCTTCTAGCTCTTTTTTACATGCTGTGAGCTCTTTTTTTAACGCGTTAATTTTTTCGGCTAACACATGAAGCTCGGCTTTAGCGGCTTCTTTTTGCTCGATTTGCTGTTGTAGCGCTGTTTGTTCTTGTTCTAGTGCTGTAATTTCTGTTGTTTTTTCATCAATCTCGGCGAATAATAATTGCTCTTTTTGCGTGTGTAATGAGATTTCGTGACCTATTGCCTCAAATGTTTGCTGTTGCCAATAACTCGCTACATTTTCCTCGATGAATTTCTTGCCTTCTTCTTCAATACTTTCCGTTCGACCATAACGTAAAATGCGAATGTCTTTATTTGATAGGAGACGACTTAGTGCGTTATCAACTGCTAAGTTGGACTGCGAGGCGACAAGCGTCTTCAAACCAGCCTTAGCATTTTGATAGCAAATTTCTGAAATCACGGTAGTTTTCCCAGTACCTGGTGGGCCTTGAATCACATATAAATCCTCAGCGCTCATTGCACCTTCAACTGCCTGCTGCTGATATTCATTCAGTCGATTATGAAAATCAAGTGGAATGGTTGATTTCCGATCGGCAATGGTTGGCTTGTCTTCAAATAATATCGTTTCTAAATTGGCATTTGCAGCTAAGCCTTCTTTTAAACGCTCAAAACCTTTCAATAATCGCTTTAACTGCGATTTCGTTGCTGCATTTGAAAATTCAATGTCTTCCGATTGGAATTGTAATTCATTTCTACGTGCTAAATTACTATAAAACGGCTTCAATGCAATTTCGACTGTATTTTCATTGCGGCGAACTTTCGCTACATCGCCGATTTCTTGAATATAGCCGCGCAAACGAGCACTCAATCCATCTAACTGCTTCCATTGCTTATTGTCTAATGTCGAAATACGAAATGTCGCATGGCTAAAGTCAGCATCATAAGTGACATTAGAAAAACGCGCATGAATATCTTCTATATCCGCGTTTTTATTTAACACTTTTAAATACCCTTCCCAGCTCGAAATACGTTTATTTACATAGTCAAAACGTTCCTGTGCAATTGGTAACTCATCTAGAACTTTCATAAAAGATTCATTGTATGTATGACCACTAATGCGTGATGCAACAAAATGTAGTTTCATCGTAGCACGACGATTTGTGACAACAGGTGTGCCTTTACCACGAGTACGGAAGCTTTTTGCAACAAGTCCATTTTTTTTATCAAAAACGCAGTCCATTATGACAACACGTTCATCAAATTTGTTTTTTAGTTTTAAGTTTTTATCATTGTCGAAATAAATTGTTACGTGTAGTTGCTCATCTTCAACGGAAACTTTTTCAATTGCAACAATGAAATATTGCTGTAAATTAAAAAAGGCGTGTTCATCTGGAACATGCTCCTTCATCGCTTCACGCGCGGTATTTGTAAGTAAAATGTGACATCTGGTTTGCACTGTGGCGATTATTTTCGGTGCCATGAACACACCTCCTCGTTGTTTTAGTCATAACGTTTATTATAACAACTTTACAAGTTTCTATAAAGGAAAAATGCCCTGTTTATTTAAAACAGGACATGTTTGATCATACTAAAATTTTGCAACTTCTGCGTATTTGGCATCCCAATCTGGGTCTATTTTCTTTAATGCTACTGGACGGAAATTTTCTTTTTTCACTAAAATATGAACCGATTTCGCTGTAACCGCAACTGTGCCATCTTCATGTGAAATTTCATAGCCATATGTAGTACGTAAATTTGTGTGTTCTTCAATCCACGTACGAACTGTTGCTGTTTGACCGTAACGCATTGCCGCCTTGTATTGAATTGAAAAATCCATTACCGGCGATAAAAAGCCATCATCTTCAAGTTTTGCATAATCAAAACCCAAATCCTTCACAATTTTCGTACGCCCTAGCTCGCACCAAATTAAATAATTGGCATGATACACAACACCCATCTGATCTGTCTCGGCATATCGTACATCTACTGTTGTTTCTGAAATAAACATTTCTTTCACCTCTAGGGGTATTATAGCGTGAAAAACGTTGGTATGTAATGATTTTTGGTGAAAACTTTTTTGTATAGCTTTTACCGCCAGCAAAATACAGACAGCAGCTTCAACAAGTTATGACTTTTACAAAGGATACATGGTACATATTAAAGTCTACCTAAAGCTCTTTACGAAAGAACACATTAGTTTTTAATCATTTTGGTTAATAAAGAGCGTTGTATAGAAGTATAAAATAGTATAACTACGATTGGGCAAATAATTAAAAATATAACCAAATTAATTGCATTCAGTTCTTGCATCAGTGAGAACTCCCCCCACTCCAAAATAATCCTAACAAGTAACCCAATTAGATTAATAATAAATGTTAAAACTAGAACTAATAAAGGGCGATACTTATAGAATGCGACGAAAACATAACTTACGAAAAAGTAACTCATAACAGTTAGTATCACTAATGGGAAAAAATTGGATAGGTTAATTGGGAATATTAGCGCTCCAATAAATACAAGGTATGAAAAAACAATATATTTAATAAATTTATTTTTTTCTATCATTTCGAGATCAGCAGTCATGATTTAAATTCCCCTTTCATAGTAATTTTTTATTTCTACAATTTAGTATTTGTATAGTCTGTTTCACTCTAATATAATTTTTCTAATATTTTGTCAAGTTTGCTGAAAGTCCTTCCGAAATTTCTTCAAGATCTCCATTTAAGTAATCATAAATACTTGAAGGAAACCCCTTTTCTCCATTTGCTGATGACTATTTGCTACTAAAACAATTTGGTATGCATCTGTAATGTGACCGCTAAAAGTTAGACACGGTTATTTCATCTAGGCAGCTTGGGTAAACTGAGTTCGGTAATGCACCGGATTCAATTTTAATTTTGCCTTAATCCGTTTCGTGTTGGAAGGGCTAATCTCTCCCACCCCTTATTTCCATTTTATCGTAAATATAAGGCAATTCTATAACACTTTTCTGCCTTCAATAGTACGCACCCTCTCTTAACTGCGAAAGAATTAAGTGCTCATCACCCTTAGGATTTCTAGGTTTAGCCATATCTTCTAACCACACCTCCAACATTTGTTTGTTTTGTAAACACCCCATTATGCTAGTTGCATAGTGAAAATAAAAAACACCCCTAGGGATGTTTGAAAAAAATCTATATTATTTTCTGTGTAAATAAATATTGATACCTAGTTGCTTTACAGCTAATTCCTTGTTTCCTCTTT
Organism: Solibacillus palustris; assembly: GCF_022549215.1. Taxonomy (GTDB): domain Bacteria; phylum Bacillota; class Bacilli; order Bacillales_A; family Planococcaceae; genus Solibacillus; species Solibacillus daqui. The sequence continues at coordinate 247,600 of NZ_JAKZFC010000004.1, forward strand.
CCATTCTAATAAAATAATCTGGATTTTCTTTAGAAATTATAATCCTTCCGAGTTCGTCCTCGTATATATTCCAACCAAACAATAAAAAAGTTATGTTGATATGAAGCATGTTTGATTTCACATATAAAAAACCAATTAAAGTAAACAAAATAGCATTTGTTATCAGCGTGCTTATTTCTTCCATCTTTATAGCCAATAACGGTACTATATATGTAACTAAATAACTTAAAGTCTCTTCGTTTTTTCTTGAAACCCTTTTACTAACGATATCATCGTTACATTCACATTTATTTATATACACCAATGGTAAAAATGACAGTATAAATAATACAATTAAAATTATATAAACCGTCAGATCAACCTTATCCTGAATAATCGAATTTATATCAAAATTTTTATAGGGTAGTATTGAAAGTGCCACTATCAAGTATAAGGGCGAATATGACGAAATAAAAAGAAACATTTTAAATAAATTTGTCAATTTCCCCTCCCCTTCCACAATTACCTTAAATCATCTCTTCCTTTTTCACCACTTAATACGGTTTTATAATACGCATCGTTAAGTAACTTTACAATATCATTTAATTGTTTTTTATCTGTATATTTTATTTTGGTTTTATCATCGTTCAATTCAATATTCAAATCAAATTCTGTAATAATTTCTTCTACCTTTATGAAGTTTTCAACAAATCTCGTCATCCTTTCGGGTTTTGTCATTAGTCTTGAAATCCGCTTTACTATATTTCCATCTTCAATGCTATCAACTTTAAATTGATCAAAACCTTCTATTTTATGTGTTTCTTCAAAAGAATTTAAGACAGTACTAGCATTTTGAATATATTTTGTTTTTAAATCAAAAATCCTTTGCATGGATACATTATTAATAATAAGAATTTCGTTTTCATAAATAAGTAAGTCAAAATTCGGTTCAATTCCAATAAATGAATCAGAAACTTTTCTAAAAGTAGAGTCCGCCAATGTTCCCCAAAGACCCTTTGAAAATTTTTTAAATTGTGGAATACGATTAATTAGATAACAGTACTTCCCTGTTTCTATTTCTATTTTTATACAATAAATATCTTTCTTAACATCGTCATTTACATTCTCACCAGGTTCATTCAAACTATTTAATAAATTATTAAACGTTATTCCTACATAGGACTGTTCACAGTATTCTACGACCCCATTTGGTCGGCCGTTTTCGTTGTATTCAATTTGTTCTTTTTCAATCAATTTATTAATCGTCGGTTGAACAATCTCAACTATTTCTTTTTGTAAAGAACGACTTAAAGATAGTTTATGTGCAAAATAATCCAATGCATCATCAGTTTTAATCTTTTCAATTATAAACAAGTTTAATTTTGGTGTATTACTTATTAACAGTTCTATAAGCTTGCTATTAATAATATCGATATTCAACTTTGTAATCCCCCTTTAGCTATATGATTTTAACACTAAAATTATACAGTATATGATTACTTCAATCATATTATCAATCAGAACACTTGTTCTATATCGATATTATTTCTCCTTTTCTAGAAATTCAAGAAAAAAGTCCGTCTAAAAAATAATTTCTTACTACTTCCTTAATATAACTAAATCTTTTGTGATTTTTAGCATATTCCAAAGAGGATCAATAATGCTTACTGTTCAAAGTATCACTCCAACTCCACATGAATCTCACCACCATAAGAACACGTCTTTTCATATTCCTTCTTCACTTCTGTATGTGTGCTCTTTTCAGCTTTCGTCACACTAATCAACTGCGCTGGTCGCTTACAATCCTCACATTGTAATACATAATTCATCCGCTCATTCCTTTCCAAAAGAAAAAGAGTGCCGCATTCATAAACGGCACTCTCACACAAAATCATTATTCAGTTGTAATTGTTTGAATAGTGTAGACTCGCATCCAAAATGTTCGTTTTTCTGACTTGAGTGGATGCTCAGGTTTTTTTACATTTATTTCCCGTGCAATATTTTCAGAATATTCAGCAACATGAATGTTTAAACTTCCTTTTTGACGAAATGTTGATTAAAGAATTTGGTATTATTTTTAATATAAATTGTATTGGAGTTAATCAATATGTTATTTGCAAATACACCCCCTCCCCCTTACTATGCTGTTATTTTTACCTCGCAAAGAAGTAATAACGATCCTGAAGTTGTGCATTAATCTTATTTTTCTAAAGCCAGACAGGCACTTGCTAAATACATAGTTAATATTATGTATTTGAAGGGGTGATGACGATGCCGTGGCATCAAAAAATTGGTTATTTAATTGGTCAACCTGTTGGAATTTCATTAATAAATGGCCAAGGAACTTCCGGGGTATTATGTGGTACATCCAATGGAAAACTTCTTGTCATTGAATATTTATATCAAGCACAATTCGCCTTGAAGCAATATGATTTTCATATGATTCAAGATATAAATGGATTTCCACCTTGCCAGGACCACCGACAACTATATTAATACCACCCCTCTTTTATAGAGGGATTTTTTGCTCACGTCTTTTTATTCCACTTACTTCACATTTTGTTTCAAATGCTTAGTAATTAATTTAATTAACCGATCCAAAAATAAATACGTAATCAAAATTCGAATTTTCTTCCGCATCAAATCTCCTCCACTTTAACCTCTGCCCTCGGCTGCATCGCGTAAAATTTACGCACCACCAGCCCCACAATTTGTTCATCATCCACCCAGATAATTTTTGACATGCCATCTTTAATGCCCTTAACTAATTTATCCGTATCAGGCTTTGTCTTTGGACGTTATTCACCACTTGCGATAAGCGCCAGTTTTGGCTTTGTGTGGTACTTTTTCGGTGGAACTAGATAAACATCTACCTCTAGCTATAACGCGCCTTGTAATGGCTCCTGTGGTTTATTCTCCCCCATGCTACGATCTTGACCAACTCTTTATAAGCACGAGACTTCGGGGCATCGTGTGTTTTGACACCCCTACCAACGCGACTAAAGGGTAGTCGTTCCTGCGCTTGTGTAGCACCAGGTATTGTAAATTGAATCATTGCACAAACCAGTTATTTTTGGAAATAAAAAAGAACAGGCTCCAAATTAATTGGCACCTGAACCTAAAAGAAATATTTTTTACTAAAAGTAGAGAGTTGACAGACAATCTAATTTTAATTCAAAAATCATTTTTTTCTCATGATGTTACGGTCAATCATATCTTTTAATTAAAAATTTGTGTTTTTTTAAACGCAGAGATTATCGCTATGCAAACTAAAGAGATAATTCCAATGAAAAACATTAAGAAGCCTATTGGAATTAAAAAGAATGCCGGTTCCACTAAAGTACCATCTTCTGCTATGCTACTTCCAATTACAGTGCTCACAATAAAACAAATAACCCCTATTAGAATCGGTGTAGAAGCAATTAGATATTTTTTCATTATATATTTTCCTCCATTTATTTTTTATTTTTTTTTCCAAAGTTGAAAATTTAACAGTTTTCGCCTTGTCATTTTTCAATATAGAAACGTTAGCTATTGTTATACATAGATGTTCCGATAATTCTGTAACACTCATTTTTCTTTTGGCTAACAAGACGTCGGGATTTACAATTATCACCATAATTAATTGCACCTTATATCGTTAGTTCATTATCTTGTTTTATCTCACTTACTTTGCTTACTAAATATGAAAGCATGGTAGTATAAACAGCAATAATGACTGCGAAAAATAGAATGTGTAGCAGAACAACTATGATATTGGGTTATAGATTTCAACGACGAAAAAGTAAAGAAGTGCAGTTACACTAAAAGACCTTTTCCAGTTACAGGTCCAACATAGATAAAAAACAGTAAACCAAACAATCCACAAAACACAATTATCAATTTTAACCATTTCAATAAATCTTTTTCTTTAATAAAGTACCTCCTTATCTTCTATTGGTAGGATAACCATAAATATATCTTAAGTCAATTATTTTTTATCGAAAAACAATAAATATTTATTTAAACTCAAAAGTTATATATACAATTTTTAATATAATTAATTATTGTTTTCACAAAAAACAAACTCGGCTAACGATGAATAAACGCGAAAAAGCCCGCCACCACTGTACTTAAGAGAGATGACGGGCTTTGATTAAACTAAACGCTTAGATACAATAATACCTTTATGCAATACGGTTTGGGATTATTTGCACATCAATTAAGATGTAGGACAGTTCATAAGAATTAAAAAAGGATATTATGATTTAACGTTGAATTTTATAAATAAACAAAGTGCAGTTCCCATGGTATAGGAGCAAATTGAAAATAAAGGATGTGTAATTAATTGTCGTTTCATATTAGAATACGAGCAGGTGCAATAATAATAGAAAATAATAAAATTTTATTAACAGTGTATAACGACCCCAAAAGAGGTATCATTTATGATTTACCTGCTGGTGGAGCAGAACCAAATGAATCTATTACAGATACAGTTAAAAGAGAAGCCAAAGAAGAAGCTTCTATAGATGTAGAAGTAGGCCCTCTAGCCTTTGTTTATGAATACACACCTCATCTTAATTTTGAAAAGTTTGGGGAAATACATACATTAGTTATGATGTTTGAATGTAAAATAAAAAATCACAGCACGCCAAAATTCCCAGAGAACCCAGACTCAAATCAAATAGACGTTAAATGGCTCCCTATTTCAGAATTACAAAATATTGAAATGTATGCGAATATCGGTCTTTATTTACAGGAATATATGCTAAATCCTAGAAACATTGATTTGATAGAAGAACATAAACTAAATCTAAATTAAATTAAATTAAATGTATTTGAAATTGAATTATTCAACTAACAGAACTTTAGGTATTCCCTTTAATGATTACCAAACACCGCATTGGTAACTTTTGTACTTAAACTAACGAGCATTTTAGTTGTAAAAGAATAATTTTTATAAAAGGTTATCTTTATCTTTATATCAAAACAAGGAAAATAAGAGTAGTCTTATAGATGGAGGTTTGCAAATGTACATTAAAACTAAAAGGTTATTGATACGCAAATTTGAATCCAAGGATTTGCAAGCTGTATATGAATATACATCAGATATTAATGTTATGAAATATATTCCCGAAGGTGTTTTTACTGAAGAAGTTGCAAAGGAGTTTATAAATCAAAATATGGGTGATAAAGCTGAAAAGTTTCCTGTCGTTTTGATAGACGAAAATATTCTTATTGGGCACATCTTTTTTGATAAATATTTTGGTGAACATACATACGAGATTGGATGGGTGTTCAACCCGAAATATTACAATAAAGGGTATGCTTCTGAAGCAGCAAAAGCAATCTTAGAATATGGTTTTGAAAAAATGAAGTTACATAGGATTATTGCAACTTGTCAGCCTCAAAATATTCCATCGTATCGAGTAATGGAAAAGATTGGAATGAGAAGAGAAGGCTACTTTAAAAAATGTATTCCAAACGGCATTGAGTGGTGGGATGAATATTATTACGCTATTTTAGAAGAAGAATGGAAATCTACTACAATAAATAATTAAGTAGTATAAAGTATACAAAATAAACCTAATAACGTTCTCGAATGTAATTTTAGTGACAAACACAATTGCAATAGTAATGTGTAAAAAATATAAGAAATTATACCTCTCACTTTAACTACATGTATTTAACGCATTCAAATCAAATTAAAAATCCTGTGTTGAACGCAGGATTTTTAATTGTTTCACAAACGGGCCATATTCTGAAGTAAGGCTGTTTTAATTATCAATAGACAATTGAAAGATACGTTTCCTCTCACCTCTCTAAATTCCTCTTTAAGGAATTTCATGAGAGGTTTTTTATATGCTACTTTTTGAAAAATATGCCTGGGTATCTTTACGTATTTGTTTGGGCAAGACTTGATCAAGTTCCTCATTTAACCATGAAAGGGTTTTGCTACGTAGATAATCACGCATTTTTTCTTCTGCTTCGAGCATAACTAAATTGATGGTGCAATAAGAGGGAACTGAACAGCATCCTTCTCGATATAAATACCCATTATCTTTAATATTTTTACATTGAAAGATGGGTTTAGGACCTTCAACTGCTTCCACTACATCCCAGAAGGTAACATCTTTTGGAGATTTAGCAAGTTTATATCCACCCTTCACACCAGGGACTGAACTAACAATACCTGCCTTAGATAATTTACCGAAAACTTTTGAAAGAAATGTCTCGGAAAGTCCTTGGAACTCTGACAAATCCTTTATTCCAACACTTTCATTGGAAGGAACATCAATTAAATAAACCAGACAATGTAAAGCATATTCTACGCCGACACTATATTGCATTAAAATCACCTACTCTTTGTTTAAGGATATCCAAACTGAATCTTAAGAGTATTTATTGCTTTAGTCAAATAATAGAAACCTCTCCCTTATGGAAAAAATTTTTCATTTGACAAAACTAATTATCACACATATTATAGACAATGTTAATCGTCGATTAACTTAATCTTTAATCACAACCTATGTAGGAGGAAATAAATTGAAACTTCAAAATAATCAAACTAGTAGAGGTGGAACAATGAATATTTTACAGTTAATGGCTCATCCTGATTACGACAATCAAAAAAGAACAGCAAACCGTTTAGCAGATGTTGGATTAAAAACTTTACAAGAAAAATTAAATGGTCAAGGAATAATCGAAGTATTAAATATTTACGATCCAAATAATTTTATCCCACAAGTTACTGCTGACACTTTAAATTTTAATAATCCTAAAGAAATGCCTGCTGAACGATTAATAAAACATGAAGCACAATATAAATTAATTAAACAATGGAAGTCAGCAGACTATATTTATATTTACATGCCTTTGCATAACTGGAATGTACCTGCAAAGTTTAAGGACTATCTCGATAATATTCTAACAGCAAGAGAAACATTCAAATACACTAAAACTGGTTCAGTTGGATTAATGTCGGACGAAACTACAAAGATAACATTTATCCTCACAAGTGGAAGTGAATATGATACTGATTACCGATATGTAAACTTAGATATTGCGCCACAATATATGCGTGGAGTACTGCACATGATGGGAATTAACCAAATGAAATTAATACGTGCTCAAGGGTTAGACATGAGCACTAACAACAAAGAAGAAATAATAAAATCAGCTGAAAAAGAATTAGTAGAATATATTAATTCACTATCTTTCTAAACTAGAAAAATCAGCAACCTTTTGAATTAAAGGGAAAGGTATTAAAATGCATAGTTTACTAAGCTTTTTAAGGAGGTAATTAAAATTGGAACAACGAATAGATTATTACAATGTAGCACCAGAAGCACTTAAAATCATGATGGAAATGGAGAAGTATACGAAAAATACAGGGTATAGACCGTAAACTTCGTGAACTTATAAAAATTCGATCTTCTCAAATAAATGGTTGTGCATACTGTATTAATATGCACACGGCAGATGCTAGAAAATTGGGAGAAACGGAACAACGTTTATATTGTATTAGTGCTTGGAGTGAGTGTACATTTTATTCAAATGCAGAAAAAGTAGCTCTTGAGTTGACAGAATACGTAACTTTAATCCCGACAAAACGTGTGCCAGATGAGCTTTATCAACGAGTACGTGAACATTTTGACGAAAGACAATATGTTGATCTTGTTCTAATTATCAATCAGATCAACAGTTGGAATAGAATTTCTATTGCAATGGGCAATACAGCAACCGAAAAATAATAACTCTCGGCGACATCTTATTGTGATTTCGGATTCAATTAATAATATTGCTTATCTTCAGCATTCTGCTACGATTGTTTAACAACTTAGGTAGAAAATGATTAAATTTTTTTATAAAAATCAAACCTAAACCTGCTGAATAAGAATCCTTTTGATCAATCATTTTTCAAAAGGGATATGTTAAACTTATAGTGAAGTATAGGTTTGTGAGATATTTTTAATCAAACTTTAAAAGCTGGTTTGGCTAAACAAGAAAAGTAAAATCTCAGGTTACAATTTCACTTCTATATTGAATTTAGATAAAAATCTTAAGAGAAACATTGCTGCTATAATAACTTGCCATGTATTTTTTTAATTGTTTGTTCTCCTCTTCTATTCTTTTAATAGTTCATTTTCTTCAACTAAGATGGATAATATTTATTTTTATAGAAGTAAATATAATATTATTAAAATAAAAATGAGGTGTATCAACGGTGGTAATAATTAGAAATCTTAAAAAAAGTGAATTTGATTTTTTGACAGATATGCTTTATGAATCTATTCATATTCCTCAAAATAAACCTAACAAAGAAGATTTGATTAACTCAACACATATAAAAAAATATCATGAAGGTTGGGGAGAAATGGCGATACAGCATTAATAGCATTAAATACTAATAATCAAGCAGTGGGGGCTGTCTGGTATCGATTGTTTAACGAATTTAATAAGGGATATGGTTATGTAGACAATAACACTGCTGAATTAGGAATAGCAGTTACTGAAGAAGCAAGAGGAACGGGAGTAGGAACTTTGCTAATGAAGAAGATAATTCACCAAGCAATCTGCGAGGGGTATAATTCAATTTCGCTAAGTGTAGACCCTGAAAATAGTAATGCAGTTCATATTTATAAGAAATTGGGTTTTGAAGATTATGGAGTATCAGGAACATCTATTACTATGGTGTATAGAGTTAATGAACAATAAATGTATTTTGTTCTACTATAGTGCTACCAGCATTTACAAAGCATACAAAATTAAACCAATAAACGTTCTCGAATGTAAATTTGGAGGCTTACGAAAAATCCACGAATGTTGTAAAAATCAACGTTTCGTGGATTTTTTTCGAACATTTTCTATACAGTATCTTATGCACTCTCTTTAAAATTAATCAATGCAACGGCTGAGAGCATTTCTAAAACAGTTACATCATCTGCTAAATTGAGCAAAATCGTGCATTTTATCAGTGTTGTAAGTCCACATAAAACTGACGATTTCCTTGTTGCACTAAAGCACCCCCTTAGCTTAATAAGAACTGAGACACTTAATAAACAATTGCGCCCGATTGTTAAAGAACGTTATTTAACAAAAGCATCCCTTCCTTTAAGAAGGTGCTGCCCTTAGACCAAATATTATGAATGCTGATCTATATTTCACAGAGAATTTCACAATCTATGGGTACATATCCACGTATTATGTCAATATGATGTTCAAAACAAGCGAAAGAATAGTGTTTTACATTCTTGTCTTCCAACTTAAACACCTAAGATAACTTGATTTTTCAAAATTCTTCATTACTTATATCTACTTATTATTTCTTCGGGAATATGACAATAATCGTTTGGACATCTGGCTAACCTATCTTGATGTTCTTCTGCACTTCTCACATAGTTTGTAAGAGGTATTACTTCAACAACTATAAGGTCATAATCATTTCTCTCAGCAAGAAATGCCTTCGCTTCTTTTAAGTGCTCTTTATTTTCACTATATACCCCTGTTCTGTATTTCTCACCTACATCCTGTCCTTGTTTATTCAGACTGTACGGATCAATAATTTCAAAAAAATAGCCCATTAATTTTTTGATATTAACCACCGTTGGATCAAATCCGGTTTTTACACATTCGGCATAACCATCATAATCACCCTCGAGCGTGTCACTTGTTCCATTAGCTCTTCCTGCTTCTGTAAATTTGACTCCAGGCAAGGTTTTTATAAAAGCTTGTACGCCCCATAAACATCCACCTGCAAAATATACTATTTCCATATGGTTCTCTCCCTTATGCAGCAAATTCGCCTAACACTCTCAGAATGGCGTCAAGTTCTAGTACAGGGTTGTCTTCTTAAACTAACCTGCTAAGTTAGTTGAATAAAAAACGCACCCAAAGCGTCGTTTGGTCACATTTCTTAACTTAGCGTTGTAAATCCCCATAATTGTGAAGGTACTCCTTGTTGCACTAAACTGCCCCGTTATCACAAGAAGCGATTGCTCTAATCGAACAATCACCTCTTAGCTTACATGTATGTATTGACAAAATTAAACACCAAAATGAATCAACCATCTATCTTCTTCTATTGCTTCAGCTATTTTTTTCATCAATTCTTCAAGTTCTTCTGATTTGTACTCGACGTTTGCTTTACTAACCATATTAAAAAAATGTTTATGAGAACTCGGCGGTATCAATGTTATTCCAAAATAGGCGAGGCTTTTATAAGGTCTATTTGTGTTATGTGCAAATGTTTCTAGATGATTCATTTTTTCACCAAAATCCTTAGACATAAGTTCATCAAAAAGGTCCCCATCTACACCTATGCAATTATATTTTTCAGGTTCATAACTAACATACTCTTTATTTTTTTCAATACATTCAACTATTCCAAACTCGTGAATATAAGCCAAATTAACACATCTCCTAAGTCTTCATTTTCTCACATTATTTTACAACACTTTCTTGTTCGTTTTTCAACTAACCTGCCCCTTTAGTTAAATAAGAAAAAAGAGTTGCCTAAGCAACTCAATGTTCTTAAAGTAAAGCCCCCGTTAGTTGAATAAGAACAGAGACGCTTATTCAACAATCGCGCCCGATTGTTGAAGATCAAATAGTGATTTCTTCCTTTTCCTTGTTAAAACTAAGCATCCTATAGTTGAACAACTAGCAGCCTTGTTTTTCTATCTATCCTTGAACAATACCTGCAGTATAAATCTTGGTATTGCTATTTGTCTTAACCACCTTGATTTCTGGCCTTTAGCAACAGGTACAGTTATTAATCTGTGAAACCATTCCATATTTAATTTCTTCCAAATTTCTGGTGTAACTTTTACTTTACCAGCTAGTACATCTAAACTACCTCCAACACCAAACACAACCTTTATTTTTAACAGCTCATCTTTATACTTATAAATCCATTTGTCTGAATAAGGCGCACCCATAGCTACAATTAAAATATCTGGATTCGAAATCTTGATAGATTCAATAATTAAAGGTTCTTCTGCCTTTGTGAAAAATCCGTGATGTCTTCCTACTATTGAAACATTTGGATAAAGTTTTTCAATTTGTTTAACAGCATTATTATTTGTTTGTTCATCTGTTCCCAAAAAGTAAAAACGCCAACCTTGTTGATTACCTTTTTGTAATAAACACTGTAGCAAATCAAACCCTGTTACTCTTTCAGGAATTGGGACTTTTTTAAGTTTAGATGCTAATACGATGCCTATGCCATCAGGTGTAATTAAGTCAGCTTCTTTGATGATTTTTCGAAATTCTCCATCAGACTGTGCAGTTATTGAGATTTCTGGATTTATCGTAATAAGATGTAAAAGTTTTGATTGTTCTTCTTCTAGATGTTTTTCTAAAAAGTCAGTTGTTTCATTTAATGTCATATTCGAAAACGGAATTCCTAATATTTCAACTGTTTTTTCCATAAAGTCACCTCAGTATATGCTTTCTATCGATGATTAATATAACTATAATTTTCCAACTTTAGTGCATTTATTCTAATTACTCTTATATATTAACATAAATATCCATAAATTTATTGCTGAGTGTTATTCCATAAAATGGCCCGATTGATGAACAAAAGTTGAACTACGCTCTTCAACTAATCCGCCCCGTTAGTTCAATATGAAAAGGCTGCCCTTTAGGCAGCCTTGTTCTGTTACAGCCCCCGTTAGCCTTCCATGAAGCGCAAAAATCACACTTCACCACAGAAAATGAAAGATTATTACGTTCTTTCATGGGAGTTGAAGAAGGATTATCAGATTACCAGTTGCTTTTTGAATATTTATTTTTATTGAGTATCAACTATGTTCTTTCTGATAGATGAAAAATTTATTAAACCAAATAGTAAAAATAACATACTAACTGCCCATAAAACCCCTGCAATTCCAAGACGTAGAGAAATTTCTTCAGATGCCATTGGATGATTAACATCAAAACGGATTGCATTTAATGCCTTGCTTATTGCCCAACTAAAAAATACAAAGAAACCAATTACCAATCCATAAGCCACTCTATATGGCTTTCGTTTTTTTGAAAACATTAGCAGTAATACAACAATAAAAGCTATACCCATTATGATTGAAAATCCACCTATTAGCATATCCATTGTTTCTTGTTCCAACGGCATATTTCTTCACTCCCCCAAAAAAACTTCCTTACGCAATTCACAAATATTAACTTATTCGATATCATTCTAAAAAAACCTTCTTATTCAACTAAACTGCCCCGTTAGTTAAATAAGAAAAAAGAGCTGCCTAAGCAACTCAATGTTCTTCAAGTAATGCCCCCCGTTAGTGAAACAAGAACGCTTATGAAACAATCGCGCCCGTTTATGGAAATGGGTTCCATTTTCATATACTCAGACATATTTTTCTGGTATGTACAACCGCATATAAAGATAACCATCCTCCATATCGTCTGTTATTTCAAAGCCTATGTTGCTCCAAAATTTTTGTGCGGTTATATTTTCTAGATTAACTGGTAAGGAAATCCTACTTGCATTGTATTCTTTCCACAAATATTCAACACAAAGCCTAGCTGCTGCTGTTCCATAGCCTCTTTTTTGAAAACGGTTATCTATCATAAAATTTATGATTTGGGGGTTATTTTCGCCAATATACATTAAAACATAGCCCACCATCACATTATCGGCATAAATTGCAAAGGGGCGTGCACCATCATAAAGCACCCAAGCTTCGGCTAAAGACCACGCTACAGAGTCTACAAAGCCCTCATTGATAGCAGTTGTATGCAAGTTTAAACATTCTTCATAATTGTCCTGATTAATTGTTCTTAACTCCACCAAAAAATATCACCTTCCAAATATAGTTAAGGATGTTTAATGTAAATAATTCAACTTTTGAAAAGTGGAATTAGCAAATAAATCTTAATACAACCTGGAAATCCTAGAACTTAATGCTCCAATTGATTTTGAATCAGTTCTCCTTGATAATAGTCAAAGAGAAAAAAAGCCTTCCAAAGCGTGGGTGGTGGTTGATTCCCTAACTTCCATTTGGGAACGTTTATTTGTATGTATTCAATGAAAGGTGTTTTTATTTGTCTCATGTTATTAGGTCAGTGCCCAACTCAATGATCTTCAAGTAAAGCCCCCGTTAGTTTAAGTACATTGCTTCACAAACTCAATTAAACTTTAACATAAATATCCAAATATTTCTTGATGAGAGTTATTCAATTAGCTAGTTTATTAAAACAAGCGCTGTTCCTTGTTACAGAATCGCGCCCGATTGCTGAATACTAATTGAGTACGGGTATCTTTCAATTTCGCTAAAAATCCATTTAGAATACCAGATCAAATACAACAAAACACTGAAGCATTATACATTCATTTTATATTATAAAAAACCTACTGGATTAATCAGTAGGCTTATTTTTTTCCCATATATACCACGGTAATTTATAATCCATTTTCTTACCCTGTGTACTATTTTTATCTGTTACTATCCAATTGCCATCTTTCTTTTGTACTTTATAAATTACATTTGTCCCATCAGACTTTTTAAAGAGCATATAACCAGTGTTGTCTTTTATAAAGGTTACAGGGTCAATAACATTTTTATTTGGTATCTTTCTCTCAGGAAACAATATGTTGGTTGCTATTTCTTCTGCAATATTAAAAAGAGATTTAAATTCATTATTTATGTCTGCTTGGTATTGCAATTGATCGTATGTGTAAGAAGAGTAAGATCCTAAATTCAAATTAAAAGACTGTATTATATCTGAAAGTGTTGCTTTATAAAATTCATTTATATCCTTTTCTAATTGATCGCCCTCATGTTGAAAGCTAATGGTTTTAACCTCCAAGGGACTTATATTAAAAGTCATTGTTTCCTTACCATAAGGAGGATCATGTGCATGTTCAAAAGTTGTGACTTGGACTTCTACATTAAAACCGCCCTCATGCTCTCTCGTAATACTCAGAATTTTTTCATCCTCAAATTGTTTGGGATAGCCATAATAATTAATAACTTCTTTAATTATGGATGGGAATAGTGTTGTAATTAAAGTATCATAAATAAGTTTATAATCAGGTTGCTCACTTTGGGAAATAAGATTTCCTGAAGTTGTTAACAAAGCATCTTTGTATAAGTCTTCATTCGGGGGTTTTTCTGTAACCATTTCATGGCTAGTAAAAAAGATACTAAGAAGAACAAAAGATAATATTCCCAGGACAATCTTCATCGAATACTCCTTTAATATAGAGTTAATTAATGAGTATTTTCCCCTGAAATCATATAATTATTCTTCAACAATATGGCCCGATTGTTGAACAACGCTATTGAACTAACCTGCCCCGTTAGTTTAAGTGTAACACTTCACAATGGATCACCGAAGCCTACTTGATGTTTTAGACATAAAAATAGACCATCGAAATGATGGTCTTGTTTATCTAAAGCACCACGTTAGCTTAATAAGGATTCTCTATTTCTATTTATTATTCATTCCTAAAGTCATAGGTATCATCAATAGCAATTTCTATACCATTAACAATAATCGTTCCATTATTTATCCATCGAACCTCTTTAACATTTGGCATCACTAGAAAAATATTCTTTCTCAAACCAGAGTTAAAATCTTCTAGCACCCCGACATATGTTACGTCGTTATGGAATATTAAACCTCCGTTAAAATAAACCGTTATACTTTTCTCCCCATCTGGTGAAATATAAATACCTTCTTCATTATTCTCATTCACTTGAATCTGATTTAGCGTTGGGTTTAATGTTTGATAAAAAAATAATATGCCAAACAAAGTAATGATTGCAAAAACTAATAATAAAATTTTTATTAACTTACTCATTTTATTCATCGTCTCCCTAAAATCATTAATATTAGTATTTCGATACAAATATTTCACCTATTTTGAGGACGTAATCAACACTGTTGAAGTTCGAATTTTCTTTCAACTCATAGCGAATTTCTAAAATTTCTTATTCAACTAACCTGCCAGTTAGTTTAATAAAAAAATGCATCCAAAACGGTGTTTGGGGACTTCTTGAAACGTTTGTTGCACTAAAGCACCAGATAGTTTAATTACCTTTCTTGAAAGACAGAATAAATAAGACGATACCAACAAGAAAAAATAGCCATGTAAAATGGTTATCGGATAACGGCATTGTTTGTGGAATAGTATCCCACGTTCCAGTATGAATTTGTGCTGACCAATATACATATGCAGTTAAGCGTTCAATCGTAAAAATTAGTCCACTAGTTAAAATGAATAACGATCCTAAAATTAGACTTGTTTTTTTATCCAAAAGATTACCTCCTATGTACTACATTATTAGTTGAAGTATAACCTTCCCAAAACCTCGTGGAAACATTTCACAAAAGAATGTTATTCAACAATATGGCCCTTTAATGAAAACGAACGCTGATACTTATTACAGAATCGCGCCCGATTGTGGAAGATCGTTTTTCAACTAAAGCCCCCGTAATTGAAGTATAGGAAATAAAAAAAGCAGGTTTACACCGTAATAGATTGTCTCTATATACAGTTTTTTTCAGATAACACACTCTGCAAAATCTCGAAAAGTCCTATCGTAGCTATGTTTATATAGCTTCGCATAAAAAGCTGTATAAACAATATTCAAAGGAAAACCCAAACTTTCATTTGGGACGATTTTCTGTATAGAAGTGCATTTAAATATATGGTTAGGTAAAATACAATGAAGGGGGAATGCATGATGAAAAAATTAACTTTATTATTGTTGATGGTCATTTCGGTTATTGGATTGAGTGCCTGTCAAAAAGATAAAAGTGTAAGTGAAGATGATATAAAGGCTTTTTTAAAAGAGTATAAAACTATAATTTATACAGCAGATTCACAGAACCCGACAGACTATTCAAAGCTTTTAGAGGACGTAAAACCTTACGTAAATGAAGAAGTGTATGAAAAACATGAAAAGAACGGAATTTTTAATTTTCCAAATCACTTTGCCACTGAAAACCAAACAGATGTGAAGTTAAACGATGTCAAAATTGATACTATCAAAGAAAAAGATAATAATTTCGAAATCGCATATACAATGTTTGTGACAATTGGTAAGCAAAATGTTGAAAAAACAGGTGAAATGACCATTCTCAACGAAGAAGATAACAAGTTCATCGTTACTTATGATTGGGAAAATCCTGTTACAGTAGATAATAAAAAATTCAAGTAAGCAAATACCCCTTTGCGTTTTAATTTTAGGCTGTTTTCGTAAAGATTGTTACTTATACGAATTTGATAAATGTCCAATCTAATTAGCCACAAAAGAGCATTAAGATAAAAAAGAAGCGAACCTCAATGTGCGATTTGCTTCTTTTAATTAGGCTCTTTTCTCGATAATTGTTGCTTATGTTGTCCTGTAAAAAAAGCTCGTTATTAATTGGTAATTATTAATATAACAAAAACTAAAGTCAATACAATAATACTGATTAAGGATGCAACTTTTATATAACGAATAGCACCCTCGGAAATTTCTGGTTCTTCTTTATACATCCATCTTTTTCCCCGTAGTAAACTTTCTTCTGGACAGAAATAGCTCCAAATTAGTACCCCGTACAAGGGAATTAATAAAATAAAAATGATAAATAATTCTCCCAGCTTCTCCACCATCTTTACGTCCCCCTAGATATACCCTATTAATGACCTTATATATAATTTCTGTTTGTTTTGAAGTGATGCGTCATTCGTTCAATAGCAACAATCTTTTAGAAAACAGCCTAATTTTATAATAAATAATATGTTCCAAAACGGAAATAGCTCCAAAATAATCCATACCAAGTTAATTATACTACTTCAACTAAACTGCTCCGTTAGTTGAACAAGAAAAGTGAAGCTTATTCAACAATCGCGCCCGTTTGCGGTATAACTTCTATCCCATTTTTAAATCATTCAGCATCGTTACCTTTATCATATAAATCTTTTATGGGTATTACATCGGTTTTATCTTTATATTGAATAGTTACCTTATCTTCATCCGTTAGTTTCTTCTTCTTCCCATTGTACAGTATTAATGTGTTTTCATCTGCAAATGTGAAAGAAATACCACTCCCATTTTTTAGGAGTTTCGCTGAGGTAGAGAAATCGTTCCTTTTTTCATACACAAATATAGTATCTGTATATCCCTCATCTGTTTTTGCATCCGTTAAAATTATATAATGATTGTCCTTTTCTGCTTTGAATAAGAGCGTAGCCATCGCGCCCTGACTCTGAATGTTTGTTTCAACATTACTGGAACTTGCTTGCCACATATTTACAAACACAAAGTAATAAGCAGTTATCAGAACAAGAAACATTGCTAGTAGTGATGATACGATAACTAAGATCTTTTTTCTATTTTTGGAGCGTACCTTTTTGAAATAATCAATGTTCCTTTTATCTTTTCTTCTCTCATTTTCATCTTCTGAAAATAAATCTCCCTTCATTTTGTTTAAATAATTTCGGCATTCTTCACATTGATCCATATGTTTTTCTATCTGTTCGTTTGTTTCTTCACTTGTTAATTTATCAACATAAGCAGGAGCCAAATCCTTAAATACACTATGTTTCATAACCCTACTCACCCTTTCTGATTTCAAGTTTTGCTCTATAAAAAGTCACTCTTGCCCAGTTTTCTGTCCTTTCAAAAATTGAACCAATTTCTTTGAACGATAAGTCACCCAACAATCTTAAATAAAGTATTTCTCGTTTATCCTCACTGAGTTGATGAGCCTTTTTAAAAAACATAACTTTATCCTCGTTTTTTATATACTCATCTTCCAAGTCGTAAAATGTTGTGCTTTCACTTTTTAGTGAGTCCTTCAATTGTTGGTTTTTATTTTTATGGTTTAATTCTTGCAGCCATACGTTTTTAGCAATTGCACAGAGCCACGTGGAAAACTTGGCTTTACCATTATCGTGAAAGTTATTAATGGATTTAATCGCTTGATAAAATGTTTCTTGAGTTAGCTCCTCTGCTAAATCAAGGTTGTTTGTTAAAGTTAACAAGTATTTAAAAATAAAATCCCCATAATCTTTGTATATATTGTCCTTATCCACTGCCACCCTCCCTTTTCCGTCTGGCCATTCACCTATGTATCACAAAATTATTGATTTCGTTACAACATTAAAAAAAAATGCATCTTAATAACAGATGCAGATATTCACTTATTCAATTAAATGGCCCGATTGTTGAACACAAGTTAAACAACGCTATTCAACTAACCTGCTGCGTTAGCACAATAAGGAAAAAAAGCTGTCTATGCATCTCATTGATCTTGAACTAACGCACTCGTTGTTTTAAAAGGGTTAAACCAATTTATACATAAGAATGTCATCTACATATAAGTCATCGCTAAACTTAACTTCTTTAATTTTACGTCCTTCCTCTACAAATCCCACACTTTTGTATAAGGCTATTGCCCTCTGATTTGTTGATAAAACCCCTAAACTTACTTTCTCAATGAAAGGATTCTGTTCTGCCCAGTTTAAAAGTTCTTTAATAAGGAGTTTTCCAATACCCATATCTCGATAATCTTTCTTTACCATTGTCGTAAAATAACCAGTATGAGCAATCCTTTTGTTATTTTTTGACCGAAATACAATCAAACCAATAACTTTCCCTTTAATTTCTGCCACAATTATTGTTTCTCTTTTATTTTCTAAAATTTTCTGTATCCAACTTCTTTGTTGCTCCGTTGTCTCTTCAAATTCTTCTGAAACAGAAATCATAAATTCGTTTTCTGAAACAACTTCCCTTTGAATTTCTAACACGGCTTCTGCATCATCTAAATCTCCTGTTCTTAGAGAGACTTGAATATTATTTTTTTTCATCATTATTAGCCCCTTCCCCCCTACATTTATTAATAGTAATTCCATAAATAGTTTTAGATACCTTTTTTCATCAACCCGCTCCGTTAGTTTAAGTGTAACATTTCACAATGGATCACCGAAGCCTACTTGATGTTTTAGACATAAAAATAGACCATCGAAATGATGGTCTTGATTAACTAAAGCCCCCGTTAGTTCAACAACGGGAAAAATGATTTAACTATTTTATTCAAATAAATTAGTCGAAAAAATACCAACGACAATTAACTAAGATATGCTCCAAAATATTAAACTTACAAAACGGCTATTGAGTGCATGAATTGTCAGTGCTAAAGATGGTAAGTATATAGCAATGGCTAGGAGCATCATAGGATTAAGTAACGTCCCTTGAAGCCAATGTTCATTTAACTCATAATTCATTTTAATTAATAAAGCAGCTACTACACTTAAAATTACAGCAATGATGCCACTTAAAGAGCGTTTTGCTACTCTCATCATTCTTCACCTCAATTACTTATTAAGCAATCCTGCTCCGTTAGTCCAATAAGTAAGTTAAAGATACGTAACATTTTGAGATTCATACGAAAACTCGAAAATTGGATTGGATTTAATAAAAGTCGTCGAATTCTGAGCTTATTTTCTGAATTTCTTTGTTTGATAATTCAAAGAAAACATCTTGAGATACTTCTAATTTGAGAGCATCGTCTTTTTGCATACCAGAGTAAATTCCGCGTAATATCCTCCCAGTCAATCCATGGGAAATGGCGATCACTTTAGGTTCATTTTTCACACTATCAAGCCAAGCAGTCAATCGGTTCTCAACAGCTTCATAACTTTCTCCATCAGGCGAATTAAAAAACCAACCATATAAATCTGTGTTATTAAATAGGTTGGGCCAAGATAACTCGATTTCTTTAGATGTTAATCCAGCCCATGATCCTACAGCAACCTCACTTAAGCGATTATCCTTTTCCACCTTTTTAATATCGTATCCTATTGTTTCACAGATAATTTCGGTACTCTGTAAAGCTCTCCCCAGTGGACTAGAAACAATTCTCCACTCATTTGGATCTCCAATAATAATTTTTAATAATTTTGCATTTCGTTCAACTTGTTCTATCCCATTGTCGGTTAATGGGGAATTTAATTCCCCTTGATACCGACCTTGGGTATTAAAAACCGTTTCTCCATGACGAAGTAGGTATATTATTTGACTCAAATTGATCCCTCCCCTCTAAATAATAATATAAACCAAGTTAAATCGGAATCTAAAAAATCTATTTATAAATTCTTGTTATACTCCACATAATGCGACAATGTTCAACAAAAAAGCCAACAAATTGTTGACTTATCTTGTTAAACTAAACTGCTGCGTTAGTTCAAGAAGAAGAAGAAGAGCCTAAGCGGCGCACCAAGTTTCCATTAAAGAACCCGTAGATAAATTATGATAATGCTAATACTGCTGTATCTTTAATTAAAACTTATCCGATTCAAAAAAAGGCTCAATACCTATTTCTTTCAACAAGTATTTAAATAGGCTATGTTTTTCGGCTAAATGTTTTTTAGGAATCAATATTTCTTCTCTTAATCGCTTAAACATGTTCGGGTTATGTTCAGGAAACCAATCTTCATAACTAATCCCTTTTTCTTTCTCAATGTTTATCAAACAGAAGATAATATGTTCAAACATATAAGGAAATTCTTTTTCGATCTGTTCGTGATGTTCTAACAATGCATATACATAATCTTTAAAGCGATAAAAACGTATTTGATTTGAGGGATGTGAGCTACTTTGTTTTAATTCTTCCCATTCTTTTATTGGCTGAAATACCCGGCAATAACCTGTTTCCCAAGTACCCAACATACAAGTAAATGCAGCGATTGAATATTTTCTAGTTTCAAAATCTGGGTCTCCAAAATATTTATAATATTCCTCTTGATACCTACCATAATGTCCGCTAGTATGGAAAAAACCGATTGCAAAACCTTTCAAGCCACGTTTTGCTTGTTCGATAATAATATTTGTCAACGTAACTCCCCCCCATAATTCAACTAACCTGCTCCGTTAGTTTAATAAGAAAAAAAAGCTGCAAATGCAACTCAATGATCTTCAAGTAAAGCCCCCGTTAGTTATACATAAAGACTTACACAATAATTGCATATTAAGTGATGTGACAATAAGTCATTGTTTCTTACCTTTTCGTTCTAAAAGTATAGGTGCTATATTTAGTAAGATAGAAACAATTGTTAAAAACCATAACGCTCTGCCATAATTAGGTACTTCACCTAAAAGTGACCAATCTTCCTTTTTTACCCACTCCGAGACAAGACTATATTCTGAACAAAGTGTTAATGCTGTAAATGATAACCCCATTGCCATCGCAAGTTTGTAATCTTTACCTGTTGCATACAAATAAAGATTTATAAAAGTTGTTACTATAGCAATTAGTCCTAATATTACCCACATAATGATACCTCCATTATACTTCCGTTATTTAATATAGACATAAATTGTAATTATATGGTTCCCAAAGCGATGTTGAAGAACAAGAAATATTTTTTATTGGTTATTATCGCTAATACTTACATCCCACACTCTTTGAACGTTCAGTAATTCCTGTTCATTAAATTCCATTCTATAAATATCGGGTTTTGATGTGCTATATAAAAAATTCAAGTCATAGGAGCTATCGAAATATCCCATCATCAAAGTCATAATAGCCCCGTGAGTTCCTATCACTACTTTTTTATTTTTCAAAGTATCTAATAGTTCTTTTAAAACTTTTATAGCTCTTTTTTGACAATCAGCATTTGATTCTCCTCCATCTAAGGAAAAATTTGAATCGAAAAATGACTTTTCCAAAATCTGAATTAATTCCTCATCAGCTAATCTTTTGTTCTTGGAAGAAAATACCATCTCCTTTAAATCTTCAAGGACTAAAACTTCTTGTCCTATTTGTTGAGCTATCTTTTCAACAGTCAATATTGAACGTATGTATGGACTTGAAACAACTGCATCAATTTTTTCATCTTTAAATATGTCAGTTACTCGTTGAGCATCTAAATACCCTTTTTCCGTTAATCCTCTGGTTCTTTCATTGCCTTCTTTTGGTGATTCACCATGTCTCACCATATAAACAACTGTACTCAATATATTTCCCCCAATATGGTTCGCTTATTTTCCAGCTTCAACTCTACTGCCTTGTTAGCTGAAGTGCGATCCTTCCTAAACCATCGTTCAGTAACATTGCATAAAAGACTGTTACTCCACAATATGGTCCGATTGTTGAACACAAGTTAAACAACACTATTAAACTAACCTGCTTCGTTAGTTTAAGTGTAACATTTCACAATGGATCACCGAAGCCTACTTGATGTTTTAGACATAAAAATAGACCATCGAAATGATGGTCTTGTTTAACTAAAGCCCCCGTTAGTTGAAGAAGCAAATTTAATGAAATGCTATCATTAACCACCATGAAAACGTACCAAAAGTAGTGGGCTTCGCATTTTGAAAGACACTGTTCTTATGTTTACTTTCCCCTATGCGAGTACCTCTAAATTGAATAGCTTAATATTTTTCTTGGCTTTTCCATGTTTATTGTTTTTCAGATTATTCATCTTTTGCAGGCTTGCTAATATGGGATACTGCTTCTTTTAAAGTTGATAAAAGCTCATTAAGATTGTCTCGTTTTAATTTATCAATATCTGAATTACCAATATTCACTTGAAGATTAGCAATAAATTTATTTATTTCATTAATCTCATACTGATATACTTCATTTGCATTTGTAATTCTTAAATAACGATTATCAATAAATGAAATAAAAGACCATATTACCTTATTAGTTGACTCAACTATCGTTTTACTAAATGAATTTTTATTAATTAATAAAAACAGGTTCTTTTCATGTTCGATGTCCTTATAGGTTTCAGCTATATTGCTAGTACCTAAAGAATTTAAGAACTCTTGTACTTGGTACTCTTTAGTTTCCTCGATATATCCATTTCTTACTTGTTTTATAAAAAGTACGAGGTTCTGATAATTAGTATCTTGAATGGTATTATCGAAGTTTCTATCAAATTTCAAATCGAAAATGTCATGACCTCCGAATTTATCAAATGAACTCTTTATTACACTTTCTACTATGTTAAATATTTCAGTCATATTAATACTATAATAACCTTTTTCATTAATTTCACTTAATACTTGATAGATTGAAGGTAGTTTAGTAGCTGCATAGTTAACTTCTTCTAAGTGTCGAATAACAACTTTAACGGTTTCTTCTATTTCGTTATGCTCTAATCTTTCATAACTCCTAATTGTTCTTAATGCCAATTCACTTTCCTCTTCAAACGGAATATACCTATTTATTTCTTTTTTCAATTCTTCCTGATTTATTATGCCATCAATGATTAGCAAACCAACACTAGGATAGTATTATAGTATTTGTAGAATTCCTTTAGAATTGAGTAACCAAATTCTTCTTTAAAATACTTTTTAATAAAACTATTTTCATATTCTTCATTCAACTCAACACCATTTTGTTGCTTCTCTTTATCTCTTGAATTAAAAAAAAGTAAACTAAAACTATCAAATTCAAGTTTTTTCAGGGTATCTATATCTTTAATTTTACCCTCTTTATGTTCATTTGAAATAATTACATTAAAAACGAATAGGTTTCGAAGCACGACTTTTTGATTTTTTTGTAACCACACATTTTGTTGGAAAAAGGTGTTATCTAAAGAATTAAAAATACTACTAAAGTTGTCTAATGCGAACCTAAGCGTTCTTAAATTAACAATTCCAGATACATCCATAGTTTTCTTAATAAACGAAATTTCGCTATTCAGATATTTGAGGTAATCACCTTTATAAATATCGGCTAAATATCTTCCCAAAATATTAGTAATAGGTCTATTAAATGTTAATGTTCTACCTATTACTTTCTCCTTTATCAAATTAAAGGTGTCTCCCTTAACAAGCTTGTCTTGATTAGACACAAAAATAGTTTTTAAATTTTCATGTTCCACAAAGTTGGTATTAATATACCCAAGCACCTCTTCAATATTAACCGAAGGGTCAATCCTCTCTAAATCATCGAAGCATAAAACCATCTTTTTTAAATCAAGTTTTTTAAATCCTTTACTTTGGATTTCAGTTTGAATATTTTGACCAACTTCAGTAATAGGTGCTGCCCCAGGGATTAACGATGCAAGTTTAAATATGGATTTTGTAATCGCAAACCCAGTCTCTAATTTACTGTAATTTGATAAAAGTATTTTTTCTCCTATTTCATCGACATTCTTTAAACCATTTAAGGATATGTATATAAATTTATAATAATTTTCTTCACTCTCTTCCTGTTGCTTCTCCTTATCAAGATTGAGTTCTTTACTCTCAATATATTGCTTTACCTCATTTAAAACAAAATGGGTTTTCCCAATGCCCCATTCACCATTTATTTGCAAAGCATAGTCTGTTTTATTTAAATCTAAATACATTCATATTAACATTAACATAAATATCCAATAAAAAATTCATCACTCTACAATAAAATCTCTATGGGAGCGATAATTTTAATTAATAGGCTATATCACCTTTATAAGTTTATAGAATAAAATACATTTATATAGGATTTTTTCTAATAATCAAACATAAAATTTCCGTAAAAAAATAAAGCATAAGCTTTCCATTTGGAAAATTTATACTTTACGTCACGATTTGATTATAGGCTTTCTTTTTAAGTATAATCTTGCCTAAAATAAAATTAAGTATATCTCTGCCAATGCGGCAAAGATATACTTAAAATTACAACACTGTATGAAATCATATGATTTCGGTATATGGAGACGGCGGGAGTCGAATCCACGTCCAAATGATGTGACCAAGTGCCTTATGAATAAAGCGGTAATTATTGTAGGTTACCCTTTTTAAATGTTACGACAATAAAATATATTTCACTTTGAGTTATTTGAAGCAGATCACTTGCTCTCCAAAATGCTCACACATTTGCTCACATAATTATTTTCTTGAGTTAATTTTATTTAACACAGTTGTTTTTAGAATTGTTTAAAGTCTTGATAAATTAGACTTAATCATTCAAGATTCACTGAGTTTAACTAGGTTGATTTAGTTACTTTATCCTTCTTGGATCAACGCCCCCAGCAGTTGAAAAATAACTCTAACTTTTTTATCACTAAAATAACTGATTACATCATTTATTGGAATATCCATTCATATTGAATATCAGGTAATTTTTCTTCATTTTCATGACCTCTACCTATAACTTCAAATCCATGTTTTTCATAAAATCGTTGTGCATTTTCATTTACTTCAAATGTGTACAATGTTAATCTTCCACTTGATTGTGCTTTAACTTTATCTAGTAATTTTTGACCTATTCCGATTCCTTGATAATCTACATGAATATATAGTTGGCTTATTTCCCGTTCATTATATGCAATCACTCCAACTACCTTTTCATCAATTAACGCTAAATCTATTTGAAACTGTTCAGGTAATATATGATCTAAAAAGTAAACGTGATTTTCAAAACTGTGAATTTCTTTTTGACCAATAGCCTGTTCCTTACTATCTCGCCACATATCCACTGTTTGTTCAGCGTATTTGGAGTTATACTGAGTAATTTTCATTTTGTGTTGGTTCACTACAATACCTCCCCAAGTTTTGTTTACTGCTTTATATGTTGTTTTCTTGTTCTATATTCGATGAATACTACCTATTGCAGGTATTTTAGCTTTTAAAAAGTTTCTTCCTATCCACCTTCAATAACCTGGTGTGTAAGTACATTAAAAGTTAAAAAAGAGCGTTAATCCTTCTTCAATCAACGCCCCCGTTAGTTTAAGTGAAAATAATCACAATCCTTTTTACCAACAAAATCTAATCCCTTAATGTGTAGGGGCATATTTTTTCGCTGTAAAGTACTATCTCACTTTTTAAGTTATTTATTTCGGGACGATACCTAGCAATCTTCTACCCATTAACCATATTGCCAGACCAGTTCCCCACAAGATCAGGGCAGAGCCAAAGCCTACCACAGACATAAATGCATTTATTTGATGTTCCCCTAGTGTGACCTTCACAGGCACAAACAGTAATGTAATTATAGCAAGTAAACAAAGGAGTGCACCTGTAAAATAATAGAGTCTAACTTGAAACAGAGGGGCCAATGGGATAAAATGAACACCAACAATAATAGCTATTAAGACAGGTATAAGTTCAGTGTGACGAGTTGCGTTACAGACACCAATCGTAATTGCTATGGCCAAACCCTCTGCCGCGAAAATAATGTTAAACCAAAACCTAATACGCTTCCCACGACTTAAATCTGTTTTTGAAACTTGTTCCGTTAAATCTCGCGATGCACTTAATAATGAAACACCCCCGAAGAACAGAGCTATACCGATGATAACAATAACAACTAACAACAATGGAACTCCCCAGCCTTGCACTCCCATAATTCCTGTGTACGCCCACAGAGTACCGAAAAACGCCATGAAAAATACACCAGATGCCGTTCCGTGTACTGCGGATTTAGGAATAGTACTTGATGTTTGAGTCACAAATAAAAACCTCCTTTTAACTTAAGTATTTGTTCATTGCAACCGCATATCAACTTACCTTAGTATAAGAAAGTTTATTCGTAAAAAAATCCGATTTACCCTTTTATATTTATATTCAGGTGGGTAAATTACTGAACTATTTTACCCCTTTACCTCTATATGCCTTATTTACTATATGGCCCGATTGTTGTACAAAGATCAACCAGTACTCTTCCACTAAACTGCCTCGTTAGTTCAATAATTCTTCAAGTAAAGCATCCCGTTAGTTTAAGTACAATTATTCACAAACTATATGTAATCGTTAGTCGAACTTTTGAATTAACCCTAAAAAGGATGCCAGTCTCATTTAAACAATTTAAAAAAGTAGGAATCATATTAAGTAGTTCAAATAACACGGAGAATAACCAAAATAACAGATTAATTAGCAGTATACTTAGCAAAAAAAAACATTGGGATATACCAAACTTATATATACATCACTTACTTCCCTATAAATGAAATTTTTCCTTAACTATCTTGGCTACTTCTTCAGCACTTAAGTTTGTATTGTTAATCTTGATATAGTTTTGGAATGTGACTTCACCCTCTAAAGAATTTAATCTATGTTTCTCCATTGTGCTTTTTAAGTCATTCTCAGACCATTCAATATCTCTTTTTTTAGGCTTGTGTTCAAGCCTATTTGGTGTTTTATTTCGCTCAAGTCTCTCTTCTAAGTCAGCCTCTAATTCTACATAGTAAACAGTGCCTCCCCTGGACTCGAAAAGCTGGGAGAGTCGCTTAACATAATCCCAATCCGACTCCTGATTAAACATCCAGACATATGTAAAGACCATTCCATACAGATCACTCTTTGAAACCTCTTCAAAAATCTCCTGACGAAACAAATTTACTAATCTTTTCCCTTCTTTTGTACTGTAATCAAAAAAATGATTAACTAAATCAATCGTCATATGGTTATGAAAAAGTTTCAAATCTGTTATTTTTGCTAGCTCCTGCCCTACTGTCATTTTACCAACCGCTTGTGGTCCAAATATATGAACAAATTTCATAAACTCCCTCCTAAGAAAATATTAAATAACTTCTGCAATTCAATTGTGCTTATTAGGCAATCCTGCCCCTTTAACTCTATTGCAAAAGCTATTTATTTTATTAATTCTCTTTCAAAAGTAAAAAACCTTTTTCCACTAACCTGCTGCGCTTGTTTAAGTAATTTTTTCACAACCTTCAAGCCGACACTAAAATAAATATCCAGTAAATAGAATAAACAATTTCGAAAAAAGCCCTCTACCACTCAGGTAAATAGGCTTAAGACCAATTGAAACGAGATTACTTACTAAATTTCGAAATTACACAAAAAAACAACCAAAGCACCCAGAAAGCACTTTGATTGCCTGCTCAATTAAATTTCATAATCAGGAACATACTCTTTACTCACGCTAATATTTGGTGATGGCTGTGAATTATAGACACGTGAATAAGGCGGTACGGTATGCGTTAACCAAATATTACTCCCTAGCACTGTATCATGACCAATTGTTGTTTTACCACCTAAAATCGTCGCCCCTGCATAAATCACAACATTGTCTTCAATATTTGGGTGACGTTTAATGCCTTTAATCGGATTGCCGGACTCGTCTAGCGGGAAGCTAAGTGCCCCCAGCGTAACACCTTGATAAATTTTCACATTATCGCCAATCGTACACGTTTCCCCTACTACAACACCTGTACCATGGTCAATGAAGAACGAACGGCCAATTGACGCACCTGGATGAATATCAATTCCTGTTAGCTGATGTGCATATTCAGACATAATACGTGGCACAATCGTCACTTTTAATCGATACAGCTCATGCGCAATACGGTGAATAAACACCGCGCGAATCGAAGGATAGCTTAATAATATTTCTTCTGTCGAAGTCGCGGCTGGATCTCCATTGTATGCAGCTTCAATATCTGATTGAATCATTTCACGAATTTTTGGAAAACGATTCACTAGCTCCATGACAACAGTATCCGCACTTTCACGGCATTGCCCATTACAATTATCTACATTTTGATAGATCAATACTTTTTCAATAATATCACGTAAATCTAAAGAAGCCTGACGCAATTTATCATTCACAACGACTTGTGTACGCACTTTATCAGAATTACCTTGATCATACATCGCTGGGAATAAAACCTCATGAAAGCTTTGTAATATGACATGTACTTTATCACGACCAACAAAGCCAATCGATTTTTCTATTTCTACATGCTGCTCATTATATGCCATTAATTCGCTAGCAATTTTTACAGTTTCTTTGTTTAACCAATCTTCCATTTTCATGTATTTGATACTCCTTTACAATCTCAAAATATACATAATAAATACCTATGAACTCATTATACCTGGTGCTGTTTAGAAAGAAATCTTTATTTCATTTTTTGCTCAATTGATTCCTTCTCTTGAACACTGTGCACTATATCTTGCAACGTAACATGTAGAAGTACTTTTTCAAGCGCATGCTGTGCTGTTATAAATATTGGCGCTATCGCCTGTTCAATATTTCTCCCCACTGGACAATCAGGGTTCGGATACTCATGTAGACTGAATAATTCATTTTCTTCAACAACATTTACGGCCTTATATACATCAAATAGTGTAATTTTTGCGTGTTCTTTTGCTAACTTTGCTCCAGCAATACCTGGTTGCACCTGAATCAGCTCCGCCTTTTTTAACATTCCCATAATTTTTCGAACGACTACAGGATTTGTTTTCACGCTCCCTGCAATGAATTCAGATGTATTTGTCCCTTCTTTATTGACTTCTAATAACGTTAATATGTGAATCGCAACAGAAAAGCGACTACTAATTGACATGGCCTACTCCTTCTTTCTTTAAACTTTCATTAATATATCTATATTATTTTAACAAAAAAACCTTTAGATTTGACAATAATCACAGTTGTAACTATTATAGTTACAGGTAACCGAATTGGTTACAATATATATTTTATCATATTTGGAGGTTTTATTCATGGAAGTAGGTATTATTGGTGCAAATGGTAAGGCAGGTCATTATATTTTAGAGGAAGCAATTCAACGAGGACATGATGTAACAGCGATTGTTCGAAATCAGGAAAAATTCACAAAAGCAAATGTCTCTGTTATTGAAAAGGATATTTTTCAAATAACTTCCAAGGATATAGCACCTTTTGATGTTGTAGTCAATGCTTTCGGTGCGGCTATTGGCGAAGAACAAGCTCATGTAGATGCTGGTCATGCATTAATTAAAGCTGCTACAGGTACAGATACACGTATTATTGTCGTTGGTGGAGCTGGTAGCTTATATGTTGATGATGCTAAATCCCTACAATTAATAGACACACCAGAATTTCCAGAGATTTTTAAACCAACAGCAAAGGGACAAGCGCGTAATCTTATGGAGCTACAACAAACAAAGGACATTACATGGACATTCGTCAGCCCGTCTGCATTTTTTGATTTCGAAGGGGCAAAAACAGGTACTTATACAATCGGAGGAGACCATCTTCTTGTAAACTCACAAGGTGAAAGCTATATTAGCTATGCAGATTTTGCACTAGCCATTGTAGACGAAATCGAACAAGCAACGCATATTAACCAACGCTTTACAGTTGTTGGCGAAAAATAGAAATTATAAAAAGCACCAAGTTTCTTTTATAATGACTCGGTGCTTTTATATTGGCATTCGAAATAAATACGAAAAAGTGCGTCCGAAAATATACTTCGGAACACACTTTTGACAATTAATTATTAAAATGCTGGGATCGATGTATCTTTATAATTTTCTTCTAAAAACTTACGAACTTCTTCACTCGTAACTGCTTCTTTTAGCTTTTGAATTGCTTCATCATTTTGATTATCTTCACGCGTTACGAGTTGAATTGCAAAATCATTTCCTGGTAGCTCTTGTAGTAACGCATCTTCGCTTGGAGTTAAACCAAGTGGCGCAGCATATGCTGGATACATTGCTACAATATCCGCTTCGTCATACATACGGGCTAACATTAATAAGTCTACTTCTTTGAATTGTAGATTTTTTGGATTATCTGTGATGTCTTTTAATGTGTAATAGGTATCTTGTTTTTCACCTAAAGTAAGCACTTTATTTTGCACTAATAATTGTAAAGTACGATCGATATTTGAGGCATCATTTGCAATTGCTAATGTTGCACCTACAGGTAACTCGTCCCAATTTTTATAATTCTTTGAGTAAATGCTGAAGTTCGGGTAGTAAATTGGCTGAATAGCAGTTAATTTTGAACCGTTTGCTTTATTGAATTCCGTCATAAACGGTTTGTGTTGGAATAAATTGGCGTCAACTTCACCAGCAGCTAATGCTGAGTTTGGCTGCACATTGTCACCGAGAATAACAATTTCTAAATCAATGTTTTGCTCAGCTAAAATCGGTTTCGCAATTTCTAAAATATTGGTCATTGGTGGGATTAAAGATGCCACCTTTAAAGTTGTACGTTCTGTTGTTGCATCAGATGATGGTTTTTCTTCTTGTGTGCTGTTGTTTTG
Organism: Solibacillus palustris; assembly: GCF_022549215.1. Lineage (GTDB taxonomy): Bacteria > Bacillota > Bacilli > Bacillales_A > Planococcaceae > Solibacillus > Solibacillus daqui. The sequence continues at coordinate 278,516 of NZ_JAKZFC010000004.1, forward strand.
CTTTGCATCATCGTTGCCACATGCAGCTAAAAGGAATACTGACAGCATGGCAAAAAGCATAACTAGTTTTTTCATGTTTCTACCCCTAACGTTTATCTATTTTTCTTGCAACAGTTGTTCCAATAATTTGAATGAACTGTACAAAAATTATCATAATGATGATCATATACATCATTAGATCCGTTTTAAATTGCTGATAGCCGTATCGAATGGCAAAATCCCCGATACCACCGCCACCAACGACACCCATAATTGTTGAATATGAAATAAAACTAATTGTTGAAGTCGTCAACCCAAGCACAAGCCCTGAACGCGCTTCAACATAGAGAAATTTAAAAATAATCGCTTTTACGGTAGCCCCCATTGAAATGGCTGCTTCTATTACGCCTCTAGGCACTTCTAACAATGATTGCTCTACTAAACGAGCATAATGTGCAATGGCAATTATCGCAAGCGGTACACATGCTGCAGCTGTTCCGATTGCCGAACCAACTATAAGACGCGTAAATGGAATTAAAAATACAACTAATAATAAAAACGGGAATGAACGAATAATATTGACAACCAAATTAAACGAATTATATAATGCTTTATTTTCAAGGATTCGGCCTTTACTCGTTAAAAATAATAATGTTCCTACAGGAAGACCGACTAAAATAGCAGCTAAAATCGACACCCCAACCATAATAGCAGTTTGGATAATCGAAGTCATAATTTCTGCTTGATATTGTACGAGCACCTCTGGCATTTAGTGGCCCTCCTTCGTCAATTCACGCACGAATGTTTGTGGATTAGGATCAATTTTCATCACTCCTGTTGGCACAATAGATACCGTTTCATACACTTCACCATCAGCTAACACACATACCCGCTGGCAAATGCTTTTAATAACTTCCATTTCGTGACTTACAATTACGATGGTTACACCTAATGTTTTATTAATCGATTCTAGTACAGCCAAAATTTCTGCCGTTGTTGTTGGATCGAGCGAAGATGTTGGTTCATCGCATAATAAGACATTTGGTTTTGTCGCTAATGCACGTGCGATTGCCACACGTTGTTTTTGCCCACCACTTAGCTGCGCGGGAAATTTACTAGCCATCGATTCTAAACCTACAAACCTTAAGCATTCTTCAATACGCGCTTTTCGTTCATTTTTTCTGAAATCCGCCAACTCTAATGCAATTTCGACATTTTCATAAACAGTTTTGTTTGCAAGCAAATTAAAATGTTGAAAAATCATTCCAATGGATTTACGTACATTGCGCAGCTGTTTTTGCGTGCTGGTCGTTAAATTTTGATCGGCAACAACTACATCACCACTTGTCGGCACTTCAAGCAAATTCATTATTCGTAAAATCGTCGACTTGCCTGCACCACTAGGACCTATTAAGCCAAAAATTTCACCTCTATTAACTGTAAGGGAAATGTTACGGACAGCATTAAAATGGTCATATTGTTTACTAACATTGCAGAGTTTAATCATTGATATGCCTCCTACTTGTTCAAAAAGCTGTCACAATGTTTTTTAGTATACTTCATTTAATAATTACTTGAAAGATGTTTTGAACATTTTTATTCGTTAAAATAATAAATTTGTGCTATTTTAAAAAAACAACAAAAAAAGCGTTGGCAAAAAATAAATTACCAACACTTTTCAACACTATTACTTTTTCCAACTTTCAACTAGCTCACTATTATCTTTTACCCATTTTTCAGCAGCTTCTTTTGGGCTTGTGCCATCTTGAATATCAAGCATAACCTCTTCCATATCTTCTACTGTCCAAGAAAACGCATCTAATACTTTATACGCTTCTGCATGGTCTTCTGCTAGCCCTTTATGAGCAAATGTATGGATATTTTCTGCTCCACCATAAATACCTTTAGGGTCTTCTAAATATTTCAAATCATAAGAGGCAAATTTCCAGTGTGGACTCCAGCCTGTAACAATAATTTCTTCGTTATTTTTAATCGCTTGATCCAATGCAACAGTCATGGCACCAGATGAAGCAGATTGTAATGTCCAGCCTTCTAAATTGCTATACTCTTTTAAAGCGTTTTCTGATGCACTCATAATACCTGCACCTGGTTCAATTCCTGTGATTGTTTTTTTCGCTTCATCTGAAAGATCTTCAATTGAATTAACGTCCATATAAGAAGGTACAACTAAACCAATTTTTGCGCCTTCCAAGTTCGCACCTAAATCTTCTAGGTCAGCACCATATTTTTCAAGCTGTGCTGCATGAGTCGCTGGCAACCATCCTGCTACCATCGCATCTGCTTCGCCCTTTGAAACAGCTTCCCACATTATTGCATTATCAAGCGGTGTTAACGTAACATCATATCCCATATCTTCTAACACGTGGGCAACTACATGTGTTGAAGCCACTTCTGTATCCCATTCAACATAAGCTAAGTTAATTTCCCCTAAACTTTCAGACGAATCCTCTCCTCCACAGGCACTTAATAATAATGTAGCTGCCATTGCAACAGATCCTAACATCCATTTACTCTTTATCATGTGAATTCCCCCCTAATTATTGTTCGTTATTTTTGTTTATACTTTGTGTTAATCGGTCAACAATAATCGCAAAAATTACTAAGCTAATTCCGGCAACAAAGCCATTGCCGACTTGTGCGCGTTGTAGGGCAGATAATACTTCTCTCCCTAACCCAGGTGCACCAATCATTGAAGCGATTACTACCATTGAAAGTGATAATAATACCGTTTGGTTAATCCCCGCCATAATTGTTGATTTAGCCAATGGTACTTCTACTTTAAAAAGCTTTTGAGTAGCGGTACTTCCATAGGAATCAGATGCTTCGATTAAATCTTTCGGTACTTGTCGTATACCTAAATTTGTAAAACGAACTGTTGGTGGTAAAGCAAAAATGACCGATGCAAAAACACCAGGAACAACACCAATTCCGAAAAAGGCAACTGCTGGAATTAAATAAACAAATCCAGGCATCGTTTGCATAAAGTCTAATATAGGTTTAACAATTTGCTCAAACGTAGTATTCTTTGACATAAGAATCCCAGTTGGAATCCCGATGATAATGGCGAGTAGACTAGAAAAAATTACAAGTGTAAATGTATTCATTAATTGCTCCCATAAACCTTGGTTATTAATGAATAACAATCCAAGTAGCGAGAACAAAGCCAAGCCAAATTTTCTTCCTGTTGCAAAAAAGGAAATGATAGCAACAAGAACAATGAAAAGTATTGGTGGTATCGCGACTAATAAATCGGTTGTACCAAGCATTATATCTTCACCGGTATCTTGAACAAATTTAAATAATCCGGAAAAAGTATCTGTAATAATATCCATTAATTTTTCAACTTGATTGGCAACATCTAACTTGGGAATCACATCTAACCAACTATTCATTTCGCTCACCTCCATCTGATGAGGCAAGTGATTGTAAAATTACCCCTCGAATTAATACCCCTTTTAATTTATTGTCTAATACGACTGCGATTGGTGTTGGAGAATCAGAAATGGTTGATAAAATATCTTGTAATACGGTATCCGGCGTAACTCTCGGCATATCCTGACGCAAAATCGGTTGTAAATTTTTATCTCCACTTTTCACTAACGCAACAGCATCCTCCGCTGTGATATACCCAAGGAAATTGCGGTGTTTATCAATAGCTAACAAGACACTAACCTCTTCTTCACGCATTCGTTGTAGTGCAACTTTTGGTCCGTCATGCTCGATATTAATCGTCACTGGACGAATCATCGCATTTTCAGCAGTTAATACTTTTGAGCGATCAACATCCTCTAAAAATGTTTGAACATAATCATTGGATGGATTCGTTAAAATTTCTTCACCCGTTCCAACTTGAACAATATGACCATCTTTCATAATGGCTATGCGATCACCAATACGTAACGCTTCATTCAAATCATGTGTAATAAATACAATAGTTTTTTGTAAGTTTACTTGTAAATCTAATAATTCGTCTTGCATTTCTTTACGAATAAGCGGATCGAGCGCAGAAAAAGCTTCATCCATTAAAATGATTTCAGTATCATTTGCTAGTGCTCGTGCCAATCCGACACGTTGCTGCATCCCACCAGATAATTGGCGCGGGAATTGGTCTTTGTATGCTAATAGACCTGCATTTTGTAAAGCTTTTTCTGCTTTCAATCTTCGTTCTGCCTTTGGAACCCCTCTTATTTCCAAACCGTATTCTGCATTTTCTATAATCGTACGATGTGGGAACAATGCAAAATTTTGAAAGACCATACTCATTTTTTGTCGACGAACTTCTTGTAAATCCTTCTTTTTTAAGTTTGTAATTACTTTGCCATCAATTCGAATTTCACCCGATGTCGGCTCAATTAATCGATTCAGTAATCGAATTAATGTGGATTTCCCACTACCAGAGAGCCCCATTATGACGAATATTTCGCCTTCTTCTATTTCAAGGTTTGCATTATAAACCCCTACTGTGGATCCTGTTTTCTTTAAAATTTCCTCTTTTGAAAAGTTTTCATGCACCAGTTTTAATGCCTGCGCATTGTTCTTACCAAAAATTTTGGTGACATTGCTAATTTCTATTTTTGCCATCGCTCTCACTTCCCATAATATATTTAAAGTAACAACTGTTCTCAAGTTAGAGGTTGTTACTTCCAACCACTTAATTGTTGCACACAAGTTGTTACTTTGTCAAACGAATGACAAATATTACAAAAAAAATCACCCTATTTGTGATAGGGTGATTGAAAGATGAATTACGCTTCGGTGTAATTGTGTCTGGATTCGGCTTTACGCTCGCGCATAGAACTCCTTTCCGAATACATGACATACGCAGGAGGCTTTAATTTCTTTCAATGGGTGTTCAAGCACCTACTGAAGGAAATTAAACTAACTATTTAAAAATTGTTGTACTACTGAATAACTTTGCTCATTGCCAATAAAATATAGCACATCTCCTGCTTGTAATATTGCATAAGGTCCAGGTGATAATACAAGCTCTGTTTCTTTCTTTATAGCAATAATTGTAGCACCAGTTTGTTGCCAAAAAAGAAGTTCTCCAATATTTTTATTCAAAAATAAACAATGACTTGTGACTTCTATTTGAAATGGAATAAACGGGTTAATCGATTGTAGGCGATTCGTGCGATTAATGAATTCAAAAAGTGTAGATTGGATGTCTTCAAGCTCTTTTTTCTGTCTTTCAATACTATTCTCAAGCTCATTTTGTAAAATGCGCACGCTTTTAACATCTTTTAAACGATGTACAAATTCCACCGCTCGTTCATAGGATTGAATGATTACTCCACTCCCCTTTGTTGCCTCTACAATATTTAGATCTTGTAAAACTGCAATGGCACGGCGAGCGGTTTCAGCCGATACGCCATATTGTGTAGCAATCGATGAACGCGCATAAATTTTTTCGCCTACTTCATATTTACCTTCGACAATTTTCCCTGCTATATCCTCTGCAATTAATTGATATTTAGGTTGTTTCACTGGTAGCTTTTTTTCCATGTAAACTAACTCCCTTTCTTCATAACATTTATTGTACTATGGAAATTTAAAAACGCTATCTTATATTATTTACTATTGCAGAAAAATGAAAACTCAGATGAGGATTTTGCGGAAAACTTACTGGAAGAATTTATTACAGCTAGGCTGAATAGTGAAGAACTAGTTACAAAGATTAAAGAGGCGAAGCAAATAGTGCTGAATGGGGAAAATCAATGAATACATTAAAGCACTTGTTAATTAAAGTGGTAATAATTAATAAATGCAGATTTACATTAATAATAAATTGTCTATATATGCACGTTTTTATTCAGATAGCATATCTACAGCTTTTTCAGCAAAATCTTAATAAGCCTTAATGTAGCTATGTTCTAATTCCTTTGCATAAAGACTGTATATAAATGAAACAAAAAAACCAATCAAAACATTAATATGACAACGTTTTAATTATTTTGTTGTGTCCCCAAACATTTATTTGGGAGCGTTATTTTATTAAATTATGTATTCGCATACAAATTTTATTTATTAAGTATTTCTTTAAGCTGTTTTCTCTGTCTTTCTCTGTCATTATATAAATTGTATGGGTGTTATTTACGTTCATAACATAACCTTCTTCTTCATTACCTAAACTCGAATACCTACTTCGTTCGTTATAAAACTACACAATATAGTTTTCCACCAGCTTTTTACCTTCTTGAAAGGTCACGATTGTCTGACGGTGAATCAGCTCTTTTAAAATCGTAGAACGGAAGGCTTCAATACACACATTATCGCTTGGTGTCCCTTTTCGATGCATACTTCAACGCTTCTTCAATCAATGTCGTTTCCATATGATTCGCCATAGCCCAAGCCGACGATTTTTCGTGTACCGACATCCATTAATGTCGATTGTTACTAGTAAAAATATCCTTTAACATCCATAATAGTATTATATTCATTAAAGGATTGGTGTAGCAAATGAACTATTTAATCGAACAGCTTCAAAGCAAAAATATAAAATTTAAGAACATTCCATATTGGGGCATCTATTTTCGAAAGCGCTGGGAAGAAGCTTTTGTGAGTCATTTAAAACAAAGTGAAAAAGAAAAAATGTATCTATATGGGGACCGTTATACTTGTGGTTATTTGTGGCATGTATTTAGCTATGAAAAAAGACCTTACCTCCTTCAAACTGCTGCAAGTGACGCGTTTAACGCCTTAAAAAAATCGAAATGCTACATTTTTTATCAGCATTCAGCTGACATTTTAATGGTAGAACATGCATCTACATTAAAAGCAGCTCATTTTGCAAATGAGGATGATGTCTATGTTGTAGATGAGAATTTCACATGGACATACGTTGTGACACATGAAAGTTATATTGGTCCATATTTTAGTAAAGTAGATAGCTGATAGTCGATTTACATAAAAAAACTTATTAACAATTGTTCAACTACATTTTTGTGAGGAGTAATTGACCGAATGAATAATAAACTTTACACCTGCCCTTGCTGCGGTTACAAAACGTTAGAAGAAAAAATATTTCTCCATAATTAAAATTGCCCCTTTTAACATGAAAGATAAAGGGGGCGGAAATAATTTAATAGTGTGCGATTGATGTCATAAATGTTAAAACATTGTCTTCCTGTGCTGAATCTACTGCGATTTTATTACGCTGTATTTTCCCACAAGTAATACATTCGTGTACAATTTGATATCCTTTCTTCCCAGAATAATCAAGTTGTATCGGTTTCATTAAGCCTTTACAATCACTTAAACGATCACCAGGTTTCTGATCCAAATGCTTTGAAAATAAACACTGAGGACAGTGATTTCTAAAGCTCCCATTTGTTAATGGTTCTACAAATTCATGACAGTTTTCACATTGAAATGCGGTATTTTCAGTTTTTCTACTCAACGTATCTTCCTCCAAGATGAATGATTTCATCTGAAGAAAGGGTTCCGTTTGACTTTCCTAACTAATTAGATAGTTTCAGGCTTTTAAAGGCTAGTGACAAATTCACCGTTCTGTTTTGCAAAACGATTACTTCTAGTTCCTGCTTCACAAAAGCATCTTTCATCTTTTGATCCGGACCACGATTGACTTTGTGTATTTGTATCAACCACTGTAAGACAGACTGCTCCACCTTCCACTAGTATGTGTTCTCCTCTAATCACTGACATCGGCATTCGTCCCCTAGAAGACACGTTTAATTTTATTCAGTTGGTACAAAAAAACACTCCATTCCATTCTTATTTCCAATAACAATTATAAATCATTTCTTTTGAAAAGGAATATTTTTCTATTTTTCATTAAATATTCTTATAAATATATGGATTGAATGAGCTAAAAAATTAAATTTATTCAATCCCTAATTCAGCAATTTCATCACATATTGATGAGGGTCTGCCAGTTGCTGCAACCACATGAAATCCGTTGTCTAACAAACTGTTAATCGCTTGTTTTGTACTTCGTGAATTGGTTCCATCTACGTCAAAAATATGATTCAATGTTCCATATAAGTCTACGTTAAGCTATAATTTTCTTACTATTAATAATATTCAAACAGAAGGAGTTGCACAATGTTATCTTTATTTCAATATAATTGGCAAGTACGTGAAGATTGGTTAAATTGGTGTCAATCAATATCTGAAGAAGAATTTCATAAAGACCGCATAGGTGGTATGAAAAGTATAAAGGAAACACTCATACATATAATAGATTGTGAATTACTTTGGTTAAATTCAATGGTTGAAAAAACCATATTTTGTGAAACACGGAATTCAATTAATCAATTGAAAGATATAAGGGCATACTCTGCCTTTGTAAAATCGCATACTAAGTACTTTATTGAACAATTAACTTCAGAAAATGAAAATAGAATAATAGAAGTAAAACGTCGTGATGGTACTATTTTACACTTTACTCAAAAAAAGATATTAGCGCATATGATTACTCACGAAGTTCATCACATAGGGCAATTATCTATTTGGGCTAGAGAACTGCAGCTCAAACCGATTTCTTCGGATTTAATTATAAGAAATTATGATTAGTCACATTGATAATTGAACTTTTAAGTTAATTTTTTTAAAGTATATTCTGTTTACAATCTCTTAGGGGGAAGCTGCATTGAAAATAATCGATTACGTTACACCTTTTTTAGAAAAATACGAAGCAACGCCTGAATATTATGAGACCTATTTCCAAAAACACCGAGAAACATTTGAATTTTATTTTCGATTTCATTGTAAAAATAAAGAAGAAAAGCTATGCAATGCTTTACAGCAGCATCCACATAAACTTGAAGACATGAACTTTGTAAAAGAACGAATTTTAATGAACATAAGTGAAATTACAGCCAACTATGAAAAAATGTTCGATATCACTTTTACAGAAGCTGTACGTATATTTGTAGGATTAGGTGGCTCAAATGCTTATACGACGCATTCTATGAATCCTGAAGTAGCATTTTGTGTAGAGCGAATGCCAGCTTTAGAAACCGGTATTCGTGCGTTAATTGCTCATGAATTCGGCCATGCTGTGCACCATATTGTAACACTTCGGAATGGTGTGAAGATTGGCCAAATTGATTGGAATAACCCATATACATGGCTTATACAAGAAGGAATCGCAACGTATTTATCTACACAAGTTGTTGATGCATCTAAGGATATTTATTTCGCATTTGAGAGGGATGAAGTATGGCTAAATTATGCTCGTATGAATAAAGCAAATATTATTGCTTCATTTCAACAGGATTTAGAGCAGCTGTCTTCACAAGAAATTTTTAAAGAATGGTTTTCAATTAATGGAGGAGGGCTTTTTGGTTATGCCCGTTTAGCTTACTATATTGGTTATGAAGTCGTTCAAGAGTTGGTTGAACAAATCGGCATCGGGGACACTATATTATTTTGGCTTCAACCAAATTTTAAAGAACAAATGAATGGTTTATTAAATGAATTTGCAAACAATAATGAGTAAAATCCATATCAATATGATTCTTTGTGTTTCAAAGGTTACATTAATAATTTATTGTTAAGGTTTGATTGAATAACATATACTGAAAACGAGCTGTTCCAAATTCAATTGGATAGCTCGTTTTATTGTGTAGGTAAGAAAAATAAATATCTCGCTATGTTACAATCGGTGATATTTTGAATACATAGTGAAAAAGGAGAAAAGTTTTTATAAAAAACCTTCCATTCGTTGCACGGTTTTAACTGCTTATTAGTCCAATGCATTTGCTAAAAATTGCATCGATACTTCGTTAAATTGTGCTGCTTGATCCACATTACAAACATGCCCACAATTTTTTAATATGACTAATTGACTTGATGAATGTTTCTTCACTAATCGCTTCACTGGTTCTAAAAATACGTAATCTTCATCCCCCATAATATATAGTGATGTGATTTTTGTATCTTTTTCATTGATTTTCACTAAATGTTTGGCGATACCACCCGTTAATGTAAGCCAGCGTAAAAATTCTCGATGTTTTATTTTTTTCGCCTCTTGAATAAAGAGATTGCGTGAAGATTTATGCGTTTTTTTGGGCATCAAAATCCAAGCAAATAATTTATATAACCACATAAACGGGATTATTTTTTTAAATAGATTGGCTAAGCCAAGTAAAAAGTGGAGCTTGGGTGTAATACGTATTACTGCACCAGCAAGGACCATTGTATGAAATCTCTCTGGGTTCGATTCGGCTAATTGACGAATTAACATGGTCCCTAGTGAAATCCCAACAAAATGAGCCTTCTCAATATCTAATGAATCTAACACTCCTAGAATATCTTGACTTACTAAATCAAGTGTATATTTTGTGGGACTATTCTCTATTTCACAAGCACCATGACCTCGTAAATCAACTACCAACACATTGAAATGCTTGCGGTATGCACGAATTTGCTTATACCAAATCGTTGAGCTTCCACCAGCTCCATGGACTAATACAACCCACTCTTTGTGCTGTTGACTATAAATTTTATAATGTAACAACTTCTACTCATCCTTTGATTATATAACGTCTATTATCAATACGAAAAGTAGCACGTGATGGTTTCGTGAATATCATATATTTACAACTTTCTTACCTAAATACAAGAAAAACGGCCCTCTTTAACCAATAAGGATACGCATTATACAGTACTATCTAAAAAATCATTCTATTTTCAATATTAGACTTTCTTAGTTAGTTGCTATAAAAATACAAGAAAGGCTTTCAATAACACTACAATTCCTACAATGTCTCGATCTAAAAGTCGCGAAAATTATTAAGACGCCAACCATTTAAATTGTTTTCTCACCTCTAAATAGGAATATTAAATGGCGGTGCATGCATCTTTTTTAATAAAGTATTCGTCTCATTAGGGTCAATTAAAAGAGCTTTTCGTTTGAATCAATGCTTAAAAGCTAGGTTTTATTTTTTTAATAACCAAATCAATATACTATTAACTACAAGAATTTAAAGGATAAAATATGGAACATCTATTTTTAGATTTCGTACAAAATGAAAAACCCTTTGCATGGCTTTATCAATTTTTAATAATGGTATTGGTTTCTATGATTCCATTTGCCCCCATTCCCGTACTGGCTGCCTTTATTGCCAGTAATCATGATTTCCTACCAGGATTACTCATTAATATGCTTGGTACAATGATCGGATCGCTCCTGTTATATTTACTAAGTAAAAGATTGTTACGACGTGTGGCACTGAAATATTTAACCAAGCGACAATATTTGACGAAATACTTTGAGTTAATCGAAACACATGGTTTTTTAGCGGTTTTACTTGGCAGGATTATTCCGATTTTGCCTTCTGCAGGTATTAATTTAATTGCTGGTATATCGAATGTGAGTTTCGTTGCCTTTATTGCGGCAACTTTTCTCGGTAAACTACCAACCATCTTAGCTTTTTCACTTGTAGGTCATCAAATGGCAGCAGGTAACTGGGACACTGTGTTAATTATTGCACTATACTTATTCGCTTTATTTTTACTTGGAAAAAAATTAAAACATAAATGGAGCCGTTAATTAAAACTTTACAAGTGTTTTAGCTTGTAAAACGTTATTATTCAATAGGAAAAATTAACACAACGCCCCCCTGTTTCGAGCTATTTTGCCTAGTCAATGTTCATACCACACTAAAAACCACCCTATCTCACAATTTCAATTATGAAAGGATAGATGATGTGAGTAATGAATGGGAAAAAGATATAGGCTCTCTTTCAAATATAAAAGTTTACTCAAACCCAAATAACGCTCCTGTAACGATAAGTGGTGACGCTGCAAATTTGAAATGTATAGGTGTAGGGACAGATGCAGCCGTTTTTCAATCACTTACTGCTCCCGCTTATGCATTTAAAGTATATGCCCAGGACAAATTAGACAAGGTAAAAAATGAAGCAAATGCTTATAAACAATTAGGTGATTCCCCTTTCTTTCCAACTTGTTTTGCTTCATATGACGAGTATCTGGTATTAAGTTACGAAGAAGGAAAAACTCTCTATGACTGTGTTCTACAAGGCATACACATTCCAGAGCGGGTGGTAAATGAAGTGGAGGAGGCAAGAGCGTATATTCGGAGTAAAGGTCTTAACCCACGTGATATCCATTTAAAAAACATTATACTTCAAAATGGAAAAGTAAAAATAATTGATGTCTCTGAGTACACAGTCCCAGGTAATGATTTTCGATGGGAACATTTAAAAAAAGGATATGAGCAATACTATCATTTAATAGATGGAAATTCTGTACCATACTGGATAGTTGCAACAATTCAAAAATGGTATTATCAGCGAAGAAAAAATTCTTTTTCATATGAAGAGTTTACAAAAACTATTATAAAGCTGCTGTATATAAAATAGTTGAACGAACGAGGATTTTTGTTGTATAGCCAATACTCATAAAATAAGACATGAAACGTTGATATGAGTGTATTTCGTGCCTTTTTATGTCTGATCAAACTTTTAATTGTCTCCTTTTTAGTCCTAATATAGGATTAACAAATTAAGATGACTAGAAATAGTCACTTCAATATATTGACCTTTCAGAAATTTTGTTTTCTACTTTACAAAAAATAAAAAGGAAACTAAGCAGATGCATTTGGGAACGTTATTAGATTTATTTATGTATACGTTATAAATCCTTGTTTCACTAAAGCACCTGTTAGTTAAATTGTCCTTCTTAAATGTATCATCACATCAAATTAAATAAAGCCCATGTTGAAGAGATAGTATTAACAATCCCATGTATTAGCCAGCTTGAAATAATTGACCCGTTTGATTGTTTCTCATTTATCCAGCCAAGCAAATATCCTCCGACTCCAGTAATTAGTATAATAATTATTAGTTGTATTGGATTAAGTAGCATCATAAAAATTGCACCATGCATTAATCCAAATAGAAAACCTTGTATAGAATTACCGAGTTGAAAACCGAATTTAAAAATTAATCTTTTAGTTAGAAAACCACGGAAAAATATTTCTTCTGATAGTCCAGTTTGCAAAAAGGCATAGATTAGAGCTGGAATAAATGCTGAAAGCCCTTTACCTGAAAACTGTGAGGTTGCCATTGCCGAATCATCCATAAATAAAATAACTGCTATATAAGCAGGTATTACTAAAATAATCATAACGAGTAAAAATGAAGCCATATAAGTTTGATAGTTTCTGATTTTTATTTTTTTAATTCCTAACCAAGTTAAAAGTCTAGTTTCTTTTCTAGCAGTAACCAGCCACCAAACGAATGGAATTATCGAAAAAAGCAATACTTGAAAAATTGCACTAATTAACAAATTAATTATCATTTTTCACCCACCTTTCTAATCATTTCTACATTCACAACTTCAATAAACTTATTACTTTGATACGTTTGGAATAATTTAAAGTTTCATATTTTTGTAAATAAATTATTTGAAATTGACAAAATACACCATTAACCATCCATGTAGCGATACAACAGTGCTGCACCACAGAAAATGAAAGTGAGGATGGTTCCTTTCATGGAAGTTGAATAAATAATTTTCCCAAAGCGTCGTTTGGTAACCTAATGAAATAAAAAGCAGCTAAGACTGGTTGAAAATCTTAGCTGCTGGATTGAACGTTCCCTATGTTTTATTTGGGAGCGTTATTTTGTATGTAAATGTATGGAAAATCTATTCTTTATTTTTTGCTTATACAAGAATAGAAGGGTAAAAATTGAGCCTATCCCAAATCCAATAATATGTACAATTAAACCATCCATACCTACAAGATTCGCTAAAATAAAATAATAAAAAGTATAATTCACTGGCCAATTACCGAATTGCAATTTAATGAAGCTTCGATTATGTAAAAATAAAATTACAATACAGGCAATAAGTGCATATATTCCAGGTGATGCACCGTTACCACCTGTATAAGAAAATATTAGCGAATAAATGATACTCGTCCCTACGGTTCCTAAAAAGTAAATAAATAAGAAAGTCCAACTACCAATCTTATTTTCTAAAATCATTCCAACAAAATAAAGAGCTAATGAATTACCTAATAAATGTAATACACTGTGATGAAAAAAAGAACCTGTAATTAGCCTATACCAGTTGTTAAATTCCATACTATCAAAACTTTTGCCACTGCCAATTTCCCAAAGTTCACCTTTAAAAATCACCAAATCTAACAGAAATATCCATACGTATAATAAAATTAAAATACAAGTGAATTTCGGTAATTGTTTAATGTTATTCATTTTCACTTCCCCTTTTATAGACTATTTTGCTACATTAATTAAGAGAAAATAATCTATTCGCTATTCACCTCTCTATTATAGAATATTTTTCCTTTTTTAATTATAGGAATAAACAAAAAATGGCCCCAAAGCGTCGTTTGGTAACCTTCATAAAATAAAGATATTCAATAAAATGGCCCTTTAACTAAAGAAGGCACATTTCTTTTTCAAGAATCGCGCCATTTTCTGGAATAACGGCCAGCTTCTATTAGCTGGCTTGTTTAATACTCGATAATGCAAAACAATATTATTTATATTATCCTAATAATTCTCAATGACTCCTCCAAGTGAAGATGCTTTAATGTTAGGATTCTCAAGGATTTCTTCTAATTCTTCCTTCGTTCCATAAACGACTACCCCTAAAATTTCTACATCCTCTAACTTAATATCTTTCATCTTGTTAAACGCATTCTGGTGATCAGAGGAAATACTCATTGGCAGTAATTCTAAAAATTCTTCATACTCACCTTTTAAATCATGGATTGAAATATAAGGCCTGTTTATAGAGAAGCCTAACGCATCTTTTTCTCCAATAAACGTTGAAGACCAATCGTTTTCTTTTGCCACTTGTTGAAATTCATTTAATTGTTCACTACTATAAGTGTCTATCCAAAACCATGTCATTTCGGGAAGCTGTATGAACAGTTCCCTTGGTTTGTAAGGCTGATCAAAGGAAAGTGCCACTTCATAAATTTTATCCCCTTGCATACGCTCAATCAGTTCTTCATCATCCTTATATTTTTTATAGGATACATTCGGATGGAAAAACATCATTTCTCGCCAACCATTTTCTTTATAGCCAAATTGCCAATCTTCACCTTTACTACCTATCTTGCTACCTGAGAATCTAGATGTTAAAACAGGTGAATTCAGACCAAATGAGTATTGTTTTCGTTCGATAACAACCGGTTTGATTTTAAAGTCTTTCGAAATTTCATAGTTACTTGTTCCACCTAGTATCCCTTTAGAATCGACAGTTTCACTTATGTATCCGTTTGGCGTGCTGAGACGGACATAAGCATCCCACTGCTTAAATGCCTTTTCACTATAATGTGCTGAAATGGTAGTATTCGCTATGTTTAAAACTACGAATACTACGATAGAAATCATAATAACCGTAATGATTATCTTCAATTTCCCTCTTCTTACTGCTTTCTTGATCTTCTTTTCATCAAAAAGATCATCTGAAAAATCATTCATGTAGCTCCCTCCACTTCTTTTGAAATTCTTTTCTTGCCCGAAACAAATAAGTCCTAACCGTTTCTTCCTTCATGCCCAGTAACAAAGCAATCTCCTTATAACTAAGTTCCAGCTCATATTTTAGTAGTAAAAGCTGCTTAAAGATTTCTTGAATACGGTCTAAAACAAGTGCGATTTCATGATTCATTTCGTTCGTTAATACACTCAGTTCCGTATCCTGATCATTAGCAAAATTGTTCCAAAAATGAGCATCGTCAATCGAAATGGATTGTTCCTTGCCCCGTTTCCTTAACAGTTTTTTAAATTCATTCATAGAAATCGTAAAAATATAGGAAAGTGCTTTATCGGAAGGAACACTACTGCTATAAGCAATGAATTTCGTATAGCTTTCATGAACAATATCTTCTGCATCTTCATGACTACAGCCGTTCTTTTTTAAATAATAATAAATCAACTTTGCTTGCTTTCTGTAGATTTCCAACAATAGATGCGAATCCATAGGCACTCCTTTCTAAAGCCTTCACTAATACAGAGTCCATTTGGAACAAAAAGTTTACAATAAAATGAGAAATAAATTTTCGTTGGACGAACCGTGTATAAGGGGGCTACGCTTAAACATTGGAATTAATGATTGTGTACTAGTTAATTCTCTTATGAGAATACGCTTTTGGATAAAATAAAAAAAGCTACTCTTCTATTGAAGATAGCCTTCGTTAGTTGAAGTAGAAAAAATGGGCTTATTCAATAATTGCGCCCGATTGTTGAAAATCATTATTTAACTATTCAACAGCGTTAAATGTTGTTTTACTAGCGATTTTATAATTTTTATTAACATGGGATTTTTCATAAAACACTATTGTTATTTTGTCACTTATTTCCTTTGTTTCACCTGTTTTTTTATAACCTAACTTTTCATACAGGTAACAAAGCCCTACTTCTTGGATTATGGTGTCCAACTTCCATAATTTTGCATCACGGTATATATGTTCTATTTTTGCAAAGACTTCTTGAGCTATTCCTTTTCCTTGATGTTCTGGCAATATAAATATAGGGCTAACACGATAAGATTTATTCCTCATCTTGACAACTCTAATACCACCAATTGTATCTTCAAAATGTTTGATTAAATAATAATCTGTAAAAGGTTGATTAAACCGAGTAATAATTCTATCTAGGGATTCATTGGCAGGGTTTGTATCATAATCTTGATATTTTTCTAGTAAGGGCATAAATGCTTTGACTTGCATTTCATGAATCGTAGCGGCATCATCTAAGTTTGCTTTACATAATGAAACTTCCATAAAAAATAAACCTCCCTCTATAAATGTTGATATTTCAATTTATATTAACACGATTATCCAAATTAGCATAAACAATACTTCTAAAGCATCGTTTGGTAACCTTCATAAAAGAATGTTATTCAACAATATGGCCCTTTAGCTAAAGATGGCACATTTCTTTTTCAAGAATTGCGCCCGACAATTCAAATTATTGACAAAATATTTTGATTTTGTTACGATTCTTTCAATAAAAGCATACAAATTCGTTGATGAGAAAAAGTAATGTTTCTTCTTGTTCCCCAGAGAGCTGATAAATTGGTGCAAGTCAGTGTTCAAGTGTTACATGAAAATCCTCTCTGAGAAGGTTAGCTGAAATCAGTAAGCGAACCCGGGTGTCTACCGTTAAAAAGAACGCGTATGATTGTACGTTGCTAAGTGCTATTGGATCGCCTTCAATAGAATTAGGGTGGTATCGCGGTTAACCCCGTCCCTTACTTGGGACGGGGTTTTTTGTATGCCTTTTATACAAAATGGTATAGGAGGAATTGATATATTTATGGAAAAAGAAACAATGCAACAAAGAGAACAAAGAATTCGACTATTTTGGACTGCATCGAATATCTTTGAAAAATCCATTAAAAATCGTCAAGAAAGCACACCGTTTGTATTTTATGAAGGACCACCGACTGCTAATGGATTGCCACATGTAGGACATGCTTTAGGGAGAACGGTTAAGGATGTTGTTGCTCGTTATAAAACGATGCAGGGTTTTCTAGTTGAACGTAAAGCTGGTTGGGATACTCATGGCCTGCCTGTTGAATTAGGCGTTGAAAAGCAGCTTGGAATTTCCGGAAAACAAGAAATTGAAAGTTATGGCATAGGACAATTTGTTGAAAAATGTAAAGAAAGTGTATTCACATATGAGAAAATTTGGCGTGCATTTACAGAAGAATTAGGCTATTGGGTAGATTTGGATTCACCCTATTTAACTTTAAGTAATGAGTACATCGAAAGTGTATGGAATATCCTAAGTAAAGTACATCAAGACAAGTTACTTTATAAAGGTCATAGAGTATCACCGTACTGTCCTAGTTGTCAAACATCTTTAAGTTCACATGAGGTAGCACAGGGTTATAAAGATGTTAAGGATTTATCAGCAACTGTAAAATTTAAACGTACAGATTGTAATGAGTTCTTCCTTGGCTGGACAACAACACCTTGGACATTACCTGCGAATGTTGCCCTTGCGATGCATTCAGATTTAACCTATGTAAAAGCTGAACAAAATGGAGAAACATATATCGTGGCAAAATCTCTTGTGTCAAAGATACTTGACTCCGAAGCTAAAATTATTAGTGAGCACAAAGGAATTGAATTTGAAGGTGTTGCATATCACCCTCCATTTAATTATGTAAAAATAGAAAAAGGTCATATTGTAGTGATGGCTGACTATGTAACTGAAACAAGCGGAACAGGTATTGTTCATATTGCGCCTGCATACGGTGAAGATGACTATCGAACTGTAACTCAAAACGATCTTTCGTTTGTCAATGTGGTAAATCAGCAAGGCAGATATACTGAAGCAGTTTCCGATTTAGCTGGTCAATTTGTAAAAGATTGTGATGTTGAAATCATTAAACTATTAGCAAATTCAAATTTACTTTTCCATAAAGAAAAAAATGAACACAGCTATCCATATTGCTGGCGCTGTGATTCACCACTACTCTATTATGCAAATGATAGTTGGTTTATCAAAATGTCATCATTAAAGACCAAACTACTTGAAAATAATGCAACTGTAACATGGTATCCAGAACATATTAAAGAAGGTCGATTTGGAAATTTCCTTGAAAATGTAGTCGATTGGAATATTAGCCGAAATCGTTACTGGGGAACTCCTTTAAATGTATGGATTTGTACATCTTGTGGACATGAAGAAGCACCTGAAAGTATAGAAAAATTAAAAAGCTTAGCAATGAAATCTCTCCCAGAAAACTTAGAGTTGCATAAACCATATATTGACGAAGTAATCTTTAGTTGTCCAGTGTGTCAAGATGAAATGAAGCGTACATCAGAAGTAATCGACGTGTGGTTCGACAGTGGTTCTATGCCATTTGCTCAACATCACTATCCATTTGAACTAGAAGCATTCAAAAAACAGTTTCCTGCAGATGTAGTTATTGAAGGTATTGATCAAACTAGAGGGTTTTTCTATAGTTTGTTAGCTGTTTCGGCGCTTTATACGGGAAGAGCACCTTATAAAAATGTTTTATCGTTAGGACATGTTTTAGATGAGCATGGGCAAAAAATGTCGAAAAGTAAGGGGAATGCTCTAGATCCCTTAGAATTAATGCATGATTATGGCGCAGATGCATTACGTTGGGCCTTGCTAGTAGATAGTTCACCGTGGAATCCTAAACGCTTTTCAACAAAAATTGTACAGGAAGCTAAGTCGAAGTTTTTAGATACACTTGAAAATACCTTTAGTTTTTATCACTTGTATGCGTCCATCGATGGATATAAATTCAACTCAACTCTACCTGGAAAACAAACAAAGATGGATGAATGGATGTTATCACGCCTTCATAGCACAATTGATAAAGTAACAACATTCATGGATGATTATCAATTTACACAGTCAAGTCGTGAAATTGCCAAGTTAATTGATGATGTAAGTAATTGGTATATACGCAGATCCAGACAACGCTTTTGGGCTTCTGGTTTCTCAGAAGATAAACGTGCAGCTTTTAATACATTGCATGAAGTACTCAGTACAGTCTGCAAATTATTAGCACCTTTTACACCATTTATAGCTGAACATATTTATATGCAATTGCATGATGAAAGTGTTCATTTACAGGACTATCCAAAACCAAATAAAGTAGTAATAAATGACAGTCTTGAACAAGAAATGAAAGATGTTGTCAAAATTGTTGAACTTGGTCGTAGTATACGAAATGCTGAAAGTCTAAAAGTAAAACAGCCCTTAGCTGAAATGGTTATTTGTTCAAACGGGCATTTCGATGCATATCAAAGCATTATTCAAGATGAACTAAATGTTAAGAAAATACACTGGACAGAAAACTTAGCTGGTTTAGCAGATGTATCATTAAAACTAAACTTTAAAACAGCTGGTGCTGTATTTGGAAAACATGTAAATGATCTGAAGAAGTATGTTGAAAATATATCTTTAAATGAAAAAGAAACGCTAATAAGCGAAGGAAAACTGGAAGTACAATTATCTGGTCAAAGCTTTAAATTAGACAAGACACACGTTTTAACAGAAACACACGTGAAGGATGGTTATACTCTCGCCAAAGAAGGAACTTTAACAGTACTATTGTGTACCCAATTAACACGTGAACTGATTGATGAAGGATATATCCGTGACTTTATTCGCTGTATCCAAGATAACCGTAAAAAGTTTAAATATCCAATTGAACAATATATTGACCTTCATATTCTTTGCACATCAGAATGTCAGGAGTTAATTGTTAAATTTATAAAATTAATTAAGGCAAGTGTATTGGTTCAAGATATAGTATTTGTTTCAACTTTTGATTCACAACATGTTATAAAATATGAGTTAGATAAAAATAGTTTAGAATTTACTATGAATTTAAAATAAAGTTTGAATTAAACGCATTTTACGCGATCACTGTAAAATGCGTTTTTTACAAGTTTATAAAATTTTCATGACCTTTAATTATCTCAAAGCTCTATCAGTAATCGTAAGAAAGGGCTGCATATGCA
>NZ_JAKZFC010000040.1 GCF_022549215.1 Solibacillus palustris
AATGGTGGAGGATGACGGGCTCGAACCGCCGACCCCCTGCTTGTAAGGCAGGTGCTCTCCCAGCTGAGCTAATCCTCCTGGGTAATAACCTAGCGACGTCCTACTCTCACAGGGGGAAACCCCCAACTACCATCGGCGCTAAAGAGCTTAACTTCTGTGTTCGGTATGGGAACAGGTGTGACCTCTTTGCCATCATCACTAGATTAATTTGAAAGAATTATTCTTTCAAAACTGGATAAACGT
>NZ_JAKZFC010000041.1 GCF_022549215.1 Solibacillus palustris
CTGATAATTCCCCAATCGAATCATTTCATTCCACGCTAAAGTCTGAAACGTTCTATCTCGACGATATCTATCGCACAACGAACGCACGTGTGATACAGATTGTCGAAGAATACATTACTTATTATAACAATATCCGTATTCAAACGAAACTAAACAGCCAATCGCCGGTTCAATACCGTCAATTGGCTGCATAAAAGGGTGTTTTATTCTTGTCTCAAAAAGGGTAGTCAGTGCCT
>NZ_JAKZFC010000042.1 GCF_022549215.1 Solibacillus palustris
CAGCCTAGCGACGTCCTACTCTCACAGGGGGAAACCCCCAACTACCATCGGCGCTAAAGAGCTTAACTTCCGTGTTCGGTATGGGAACGGGTGTGACCTCTTTGCCATCATCACTAGACTATTTTATTTTTTAAAGACAATATCTATTATATCACACTAAACCTATATGTCAAGTATTTTTAATAAATTTTTGTTCTTTCAAAACTGGATAAACGTTTCATTGATATTCA
>NZ_JAKZFC010000043.1 GCF_022549215.1 Solibacillus palustris
ACATATTGTTTAAAACTTATAAAATTAAAATGGAGGAGGTAGAGGGATTCGAACCCCCGCGCGGTGTTACCCGCCTGTCGGTTTTCAAGACCGATCCCTTCAGCCAGACTTGGGTATACCTCCAAAGGGAAAATGAAATATATGGTGGAGCCTAGCGGGATCGAACCGCTGACCTCCTGCGTGCAAGGCAGGCGCTCTCCCAGCTGAGCTAAGGCCCCATAAA
>NZ_JAKZFC010000005.1 GCF_022549215.1 Solibacillus palustris
CCGTTTATCCAGTTTTGAAAGAATAAAAAAATATAATAATACTTGACGAAATAAGTTAATTAAAGTATAATAATAAATGTCTTTCGAAATTAGTCTAGTGATGATGGCAAAGAGGTCACACCTGTCCCCATACCGAACACAGAAGTTAAGCTCTTTAGCGCCGATGGTAGTTGGGGGTTTCCCCCTGTGAGAGTAGGACGTCGCTAGGCTAACATATAATTATTCCGAAGTAGCTCAGTTGGTAGAGCATCCGGCTGTTAACCGGCAGGTCGCAGGTTCGAGTCCTGCCTTCGGAGCCATCTAAATCTTGGAGAGTTGTCCGAGTGGCCGAAGGAGCACGATTGGAAATCGTGTATGCGGGTAACACTGCATCAAGGGTTCAAATCCCTTACTCTCCGCCAGGCAAACTTTTAAATGGCCCGTTGGTCAAGTGGTTAAGACACCGCCCTTTCACGGCGGTAACACGGGTTCGAATCCCGTACGGGTCACCATTAATTATATTTCATTATATCCAGCATGGAGGATTAGCTCAGCTGGGAGAGCACCTGCCTTACAAGCAGGGGGTCGGCGGTTCGAGCCCGTCATCCTCCACCATTAAAAATAATATAGTATTATCGCGGGGTGGAGCAGTGGTAGCTCGTCGGGCTCATAACCCGAAGGTCACAGGTTCAAGTCCTGTCCCCGCAACCAAAAGGTCCCGTGGTGTAGCGGTTAACATGCCTGCCTGTCACGCAGGAGATCGCCGGTTCGATCCCGGTCGGGACCGCCATTTTTAATAATTTATACATAAATGGGTTTGTAGCTCAGTTGGTAGAGCATTAGATTGAAGCTCTAAGTGTCGGCGGTTCGATTCCGTCCAAACCCACCATATTTTTGCCGGTGTAGCTCAGTTGGTAGAGCAACTGACTTGTAATCAGTAGGTCGAGGGTTCGACTCCTTTCGCCGGCACCATTACCTGGAGGGGTAGCGAAGTGGCTAAACGCGGCGGACTGTAAATCCGCTCCTTAGGGTTCGGCGGTTCGAATCCGTCCCCCTCCACCATCTTTTTTAGGGGCATAGTTTAAAGGTAGAACTACGGTCTCCAAAACCGTCAGTGTGGGTTCGATTCCTACTGCCCCTGCCAATTTTAACATTTAAACTAAATACAATGGCGGTTGTGGCGAAGTGGTTAACGCACCTGATTGTGGTTCAGGCATTCGTGGGTTCGATTCCCATCAGTCGCCCCATTTATTTTTCAGTTTATAATATATAATATAGTGGCGGTTGTGGCGAAGTGGTTAACGCACCTGATTGTGGTTCAGGCATTCGTGGGTTCGATTCCCATCAGTCGCCCCATTTTTATTAAATTGAAATTTCCCTTATTGGGGTATAGCCAAGCGGTAAGGCAACGGATTTTGATTCCGTCATGCCCTGGTTCGAATCCAGGTTCCCCAGCCATTCATTTGCGGAAGTAGTTCAGTGGTAGAACACCACCTTGCCAAGGTGGGGGTCGCGAGTTCGAACCTCGTCTTCCGCTCCATAAATATGGCGGCATAGCCAAGTGGTAAGGCACAGGTCTGCAACACCTTTATCACCGGTTCAAATCCGGTTGCCGCCTCCATATTTTTAATGAAATCGGTTAATCCGGTTTTTTTTATATCCATTTTCTTGCCGATATGGCGGAATTGGCAGACGCGCCGGACTCAAAATCCGGTTCCTTCGGGAGTGTCGGTTCGACCCCGACTATCGGTATACTATTAATAAGGTTAACTGTCATAAACCTTATTAAATTAAGACTCTCAGCAACTATTGAGGGTCTTTTTTTGTATGAAAATATTAAATAAAGTTAAATAGATAATGTGTTTATAAATGTGGTTAATAAACAAAATAATAGTGTTATTAAAAGGAAATTTGTCGATTTTATATATAGCATATAATAAAATTTTTAGATAAAATTAACATGATGATGTTAAGAAATAAGATGGAGATATTAAAAATTACGCTCTAAAGGGAGAAGGTATTGATGATGACTACAGTATCGAATATAAATTGGATTGAAGCTGCAAATTATGATGAATTGAGTAAAATTGCAGCCAATATTTTTAAAGAAGAGTTACAGAAACACCCTGAGATGGTGCTAGGTTTGGCAACGGGTGGGACGCCAGAAGGATTTTATAAAGAACTTGTTGAAGCAAATAAAGCAGGCGAAATTTCATTTGAAAAGGCACAATCATTTAATCTAGATGAATATGTAGGCATTAATGCAGCAAATAAAGCAAGCTATCACTATTATATGGATCAGCAGCTCTTTAACCATGTGGATATGAAGAATGACAATATTCATTTACCAGAAGGGGATAAAATTGACTTACAAGCTGCTGCAACGCAATATGATGCGAAGATTGAGGCTGCCGGTGGAATTGATATTCAGCTTTTAGGTATTGGTGTTAACGGCCATATCGGATTTAATGAACCAGGTACGCCGTTTGCTTTAGGAACAAATGTAGTAGAACTTACAGAGTCAACGCGTGAAGCAAATAAAATATACTTTAGTTCGATTGAAGAAGTACCAACTCATGCAATTACAATGGGGATTCAAACGATTTTAAATGCGAAAAAAGTGGTGCTCTTAATATCAGGTGCATCAAAGCAAGAAGCAATAAATCGTTTACGTAGCGGTGTAATTACAGAGGATTTCCCAGCAAGTGCATTGCATAACCATTCAAATGTAACGGTAATTTATACTGACGTAAAATAGTAAAAGGGGTGCAGTATCCGATGCTGCACCTTTTTTTTGAAAGAAAATAGTTTACAGAGATAAAGACATCAACTTACGCTCTTATTATGTCAATCGATTGAGAAGTTGTTAAAAGCTCAAATACGGTGAATGGTAGTAACATGAGTGCGCCAATGGCAATCGTTACTAAAAATGTCGAGTAGCCTGGTAGTGCGCTTTACATAAAACGCTATGATACAATAACGACAGTAGCAAAAGGAGGTCAAACAAATGAAAATTCGACCAGCAAGATTACAACAAGGGGATACAGTAGGGGTAGTTAATTTAAGTAGCCCGCTTACACAAGAAACATTAGGAGAAAAGCTAGCGTTTATAGAACAGCTTGGCTTACGTTATAAATTAGGAAATACGATTCAAAGCTATGAGGGCTATTTAGCAGGAACTGATGAAGAGCGTGCTGCTGACTTCCATGCAATGGTACAAGATCCAGAAGTGAAGGCAATTTTTTTAGCAAAGGGTGGCTATGGAATTTCACGTGTGATTGATAAAATTAGTTATCCATTATTAGAGGACAATCCAAAAATTATTTGGGGCTTTTCGGATATTACGGCATTACATACACAGGTAAATGAATTCTCTAATTTAGTAACATTCCATGGACCGATGTTATCCAGCCCACAAGGAGCACTAGATGAGCTATCACAAAGAATGTTCCAGCAGTTATTCCAACCGATTGAAATTCAGTATACAGAAAGCATCGCCCCCCTTATGACAGTAATTCCAGGCGTGGTGCGAGGTGAGCTTGTTGGCGGTAATTTAAATCGCTTAGTAGGTACATTAGGTACGAAATTTGAAATCAATGTACGCAATAAAATTGTCCTGTTTGAAGATATTGGTGAAAAGATTGAGCAAATTGACCATATGATGAATCAATTACGTTTAGCACGTAAGCTAGAGCAGGCTGCAGGATTTGTAATTGGGGACTTCAATATGTCGGATGACACATATAGTTATGAGGATGTAATTGAGATGATTACGGGCTATTTAAAGCCTTTTAATAAACCAACAGTTGCAGGCTTTAAAATCGGGCATTGTACGCCAAATGTTGCAATTCCATTGGGTGTGGATGCTATATTAAATGCTGATGAAAAGACACTAAGCATTTTGCCGGGCGTCAAATAAAAATACTACAGTCTTAAAGTATCTTAGTATAGATTAAATAGCAAAGACCCTCTATTCACCAAAAGTGAGTAGAGGGTCTTTTAATAACGAGCAAAAATCAAGTAATTCGCTGATTGTTGTTAGCTTTGACAATGGTTGGTCATGAGTTAAAGGTAACAAAGTAACAGGTAAGTGTTGATTGGTTTAGACTAAGTTAAATTTACATTTGCAAATGGGTCGCTCGTTATTACCTAGTTTGGAGTCTCACCGCCCTAGGATTAGTAATATTTTGAATCGTCAAATGCAATTGCCACTTGATAATTTTTCGCGTTAATTGCATTCGATAAACGATGTGCCTGTTTTTCAAGTTCGTTGGAACGGTTTAAATAGTCAAGTGGCTCGTAAAGTGCGATACGGTATAGCATTGTATCTCCCACAGAATGATAATAGGATTCTTTTTCTTCCATGCCAAGCTTTTTACAAAACGCTGCTTCAGCGCGCAATTGGTTTGCTAATTCAATGGCTTCAACAATCGGCATTTCTTCATCGTTAAAAACGATGGTATTTTCGATGTTTGCACGATAAATGAGTGCATCAAGCTTGCGGGAGTCGTAACGGAGTTGTTTTAAATCCGCTTCTAACTTGTCAAGCGTAAGGGCGGGTTGCTTTGGTTCCTCGCCTTTTTCAATTACAACATGAGTTACTTGATGTACCGCGATTGTCAGTTCTTGAATCTTCTTTGTAATGATACTTTTTAATTTTACGGATTCTGCTAAATTAATACTCAAATCTAAACACTCCTTAAAATTGAATTGTCGGGTTGTCCTTTGCTAGTACTGCTATCGTGTAATCGCCGCCATTAATTTGCGTAAACATATTGCCAGCACTCGTTAATAGCTGCTCTGCTTGTTCTACTTGTAGAGATGGCTGTAAATAAAAAATTTGTAGTGCGTCCGTTGTCTCTTCTGTTACTGCGGTGCGTTTTGAGTCAACAAATGGGCTACCGAAAGCACCGAGCGCATCTTGTGAATACAAAATATTAGCAAGTGCGTTATAGCGACCGTTTAAGCCTTCGTAACCAGTGTTTTCATCACCAAGCGCGATCTCAATATTGCCTTCAATGTTGCTTGTATCATATATACCAATCGGAAGCTCGTATTGTAGCGAGAAGAAATTATTTAAGTCGACAGCCGAGTGAAACGGTGTTAGATAATTTTGCTTTGAGATTCTACGCATTAGGCTTTCTGCAGAATGACGGTAACGATTCGGGTCAGCACCGAATGTTTTCCAAAGTTGGCGCCATTCTTTAATACCTACACGTTCTGTTACGGGTGACTCCTGCAATTCAAAAAATAAATTTTCTTGGTAAAGTTGTGTGCGACCTTTAATCATTTGAGGAGATTCTGCCACGGTAATTTTGCTATAATGGATAAGGCCGATTTTTAATTGCTCGGCTTTGGAAAAGATTGTTTCGTTAATTGAAATTTTCATATGTCATCACCTATCTATTATTGTAATGGATTGAATAAAGAATTACTAAAATTTGCTATAGCTATTTGGAAGAAATGAAAGGGGCTGGGGAAATGAATGTGACACAGCTTCAGGCGCAACTTATTGAATATGCACAATCAATCGGAGTTGATAAAATTGGCTTTACAACAGCAGCACCGTTTCATGAACTAAAAAATCGTTTGCGCCGTCAGCAACAATTAGGATTTCAATCTGGTTTTGAAGAATCCGACATCGAATTACGTACCGAGCCTTTACGGTTATTAGATGAAGCCGAAAGTATAATTGCAATTGCGTTAGCTTATCCATCACGTATGGAAAATGCACCACAAGGGAAAAAAGGGGAGCGCCGTGGTATTTTTTGTCGCGCTTCGTGGGGAATTGACTATCACACAGCTGTTCGGGAACGTTTACAGTTAATCGAAGCGTGGTTAATCGAGCATGTGCCGAATGTAAAGACCAAATCAATGGTTGATACAGGGGAGCTTGTAGATCGTGCTGTTGCAGAACGCGCGGGTATCGGCTGGGTCGGAAAAAACTGTTCGATTATTACGCCGGAATTTGGCTCATATGTTTATTTGGGTGAAGTGATGACGAATATTCCATTCGCACCGACTACGCCAATTGAGGATGATTGCGGGGACTGTAATTTATGTATAGATGTTTGTCCTACGGGTGCAATTGTAGCACCGGGACAGCTAAATTCGCAGCGTTGCATTGCCTTTTTAACGCAAACGAAAGGCTTTTTACCAGATGAATTTCGTGCCAAAATAGGCAATCGTTTATATGGCTGTGATACATGTCAAACGGTATGTCCAAAAAATAAAGGGAAGCTCAATTGGATACATGACGAATTTACACCAGATCCTGAAATTGCTAAGCCGTTATTGCGACCACTACTGACAATTTCAAATAAAGAGTTTAAAGCGAAGTTTGGTCATGTATCGGGCTCATGGCGTGGCAAAAAGCCGATTCAGCGTAATGCGATATTAGCACTCGCCCATTTTAAAGAAGAAAGTGCAATGCCAGATTTAATCGACTTGTTACAAAAAGACGATCGCCCTGTCATTCGTGGTACGGCTGCATGGACAATCGGTAAAATCGGTGCAGCAAATGCCGAAAAAGTACTGATGAAAGCGCTCGAAGTAGAAAAAGACGAGGAAGTGCTAGCCGAAATTCAAAAAGGACTAGCGTTGCTACAATAAGTAAGAGAGAAGGATAAAAAGTGCCAAACCATATTGTTTTATATCAACCAGAAATTCCAGCAAACACAGGAAATATAGCCCGTACATGTGCTGGTACGAACACGTCACTCCATTTAATCCGTCCGTTAGGCTTTTCAACAGACGATAAAATGTTAAAACGCGCAGGATTAGATTATTGGGAGCATGTAAATGTCGTATACCACGATTCATTAGAAGATTTTATTGAATATAGTAAAAACGGTGATGTGTATTTAATCGAAACGTATAGTGACGAACCGTATACAACACATGATTTTAGCGATACAACGCGCGATATTTATTTCATGTTTGGTCGTGAAACGACAGGCTTACCGAAAGATTTTGCACAAGAGCGTGCGCAAATGTGCTTACGAATACCACAAAGCGACCATGTACGTTCATTAAATTTATCGAATACAGCAGCTATTGTGATTTATGAAGCATTACGTCAGCAAAATTATCCGGGATTAAAATAAGTAAAAAAGGAAGGTGCACAGATTGTATACGTGCACCTTTCATTATTTGAATCAATTATGCCTCGACGTAATTGTGTCTGGATTCAGCTTTGCGCAAACGCAAAGAACTCCTTACCGAATCCGTGACATCCTCCGGAGGCGTTAATTTTTTAAGCAAGTGTCCAAACACCCGCTGAAAAATTAACGCATTTTACTTTCAATGGCATCGGCTAATTTTGCTTGAATATTATCGTTTTCGAAAATCGTTAAACGAATAAAGCTCTCATCCATATTAAACGCCTCAGATAAAAAGCCACCAAGTCCACGTGCGCGTCGATCTACCTGTATTAAAATTTCGACAGAACGCTCCGATTGCTCTAAAAATACAATTTCTAATTCATCTAGATACCGGCGATACGTATTGTTCGTTGTTTGGAATTCAAATTCTTGTACAATTTTTGTCCGATTACGTAAGTATGAAGGTGCTTGCTCTGTATCTACTTTACGTAAACGGAAACCAAGATTTTGAACTGCAGATAAAACAGCACTTGCTAAACGCGTTGGCTGAATATCCAGAAAGTCTTTATCGCTTGGATCAATGGCATTTTTAATATCCAAGCCCGTATGAATCCATACACGTGAATGACCCGTTGTGACTGGTACAATTGAAGGTAAATCCATTGAAAATGGAATTTCACGTTTTTCATTTGCTTGAATTGTGAAAGGCTCGTTAATTTTAATGCTTTGTAATGCAGCTTGATCATTGACTTTTTTATCATCAATTTCACGAATGAAGTTTGAGTAGAGCGTTAAATAAATAGCATCGATTTGCTGTTCAGTATTGCCACCGACAATTTCTACAACACCAGTAACCATTTCGTTAATTGTGTAACTTGATTTGTGTAATTTTGTATCAACCGTAGCCGCCCCAACTCCAACACTTGCTAAAACTTTATTAAATAGTGACAATACAATTCCCCCAATTTATTATTTTATCTACTTTATACGAATTAAATAAAATTAAGTTTCAAAAGGGCGGAAGAAAATTTTTATTTTCCTTCCGCCCTGTTATATTAGTTCCCTTCGATTGTGAACACGATGCGTAAGCCATTTGGATCAACTGTTGAAAAGGCTTGTTCGCCTCCATATTTAGGTGCTGCTTCAAATTGTTCTACTAAATAGCCATTGTCGAGCAAGCTTTGTTTAACTGTTTCAGCATATGCTACATCTTTTAGTACAACGGTAAACGATTTTAACCCAACCATATCTTCTGTTGGTGCGTGGCCGTTGTTGCTATTCCACGTATTTAAGCCGAAGTGGTGGTGATATTTACCTGTTGAAATGAATAATGCTTGTGCGCCATATCGTGTCACGACATTATAACCTAATACATTTGTATAAAATTGCTCTGATTTTTCAATGCTTGCAACGGATAAATGCACATGCCCCATTACAGTGCCAGTTGGTAAGCCATCCCATTTGCCATCAGCTGCCGCTAAAATTGGTTGGAAGTTTAGTTGCTCCGTAACCATATGCACTTGCTCGTCCTCGAACCAAGTCCATTCCGATTCGTCACGGTCGATGTAAATCTCGATACCATTACCGTCAGGATCATTTAAATACAATGCTTCTGAAACATCATGATCTGCAGCTCCAATACGTATATTTAAGTTAACAAAATGTTGGACGATGTTTCCTAAATCCTTGCGAGAGGGTAATAATAATGCAAAGTGGTAAAGCCCAGTGAAACCACGTTGTAGTGGAGATGCATTTGGAACTTCCACAAGTGATACTAAGCTTGTTTGACCATCAGTTGTTAAAAAAGCTTCCGTTTCTGTTTGTTCTAGAACTTTAAAGCCAATAATAGTTGTATAGTATTCGATTGAACGTGCTAAATTTGAAACCTTTAATTGAACATGAGATGAATACAAATTTGGTTTTTTATGAAAATGTGTAGCCATTGTCTAATTGCTCCTTTATATAGATTGTAATTTATAAGTAACTTACTTTATGTAACTAATATAAATTGCCACCGTAAAGATGTCAAGCAAAAAAAGACAATTGTGTTTAAAAACACAATTGTCTTTTAGTGAAAGCTAGCTAAAATTAGTTTTTAGTTTTAGCGAATGGCTTGTTATCGCTATCGTAACCAGCTGTGAACATAGCTGTTAAGAATGATACACAAACACCAAGAATTAAAATTAATTTCATGGAAGTGTCCTCCTCATGTTTTAATTGTCTCTTTTTTCAGTATAGCACAAAAAATGGATGTGAATACTTAATATTATGACAGAAATGGTTCTAATTTGGTAAAAGTTTAATGGGATAGGAGGAATAATTAATGAAAAAACGGGAAGAAATCGTCAATGGGAATATGGCTAATTCAATGGAAGAGCTACGCCTACTAGGCAAGCAAATGGAAAATATGCGTGATGAGCAACAGCTAGAAGAAACCAATCGAATTGCAGACCCACAACAATTTGATGATGAAAAAACCGAATAAGCAATATAAGAAGTCCGTTATCATTTTTTGATAGCGGACTTCTTATATTGCTTATTAAGTTGTTTGAATTTCGTAGTGTTTTAAATCTTCACGTAATTTGGCTTTTAAAAATTTTCCAACAGATGTTTTTGGAATTTCATTTAAAAAGACAACATCGTCTGGAATCCACCATTTTGCAACCTCTTGTTCAATAAATGAGAGAAGTTCGTCTTTTGTAGCGCTAGCGTCTTCTTTTAAGACAACACAAGCTAGTGGACGCTCTTGCCATTTTGGGTGAGGTACAGCGATAACGGCTGCTTCGAATACGGCAGGGTGTGACATCAGTGCATTTTCTAAATCTACAGAAGAAATCCACTCACCACCAGATTTAATTAAGTCTTTTGTTCGATCGGTTATTTTAATATAGCCCTCTTTTGTTAATATAGCGATATCACCTGTGTACAGCCAACCTTCACGGAATGCTTCATTTGAACGCTCATCTTGATAATAGCTAGACGCTATCCATGGACCACGTACTCGTAGTTCACCCATCGTTTCACCGTCCCATGGAACAGGACCGTTTTCGTTTACAACTTCGGTTTCAATTAACGACACGGTTAAGCCTTGTGTAACACGCATATCTAACAACTCATCGGCACTATAGTTGTCCATTTCAGAAGTTGGATGCGACATGCTGACAAGTGGTGAAGTTTCGGTCATACCATAAGCGTTGACATAAGGTACACCAAGTTTTTCGTTGTACGCTTGAATTAAACCTTTTGGTGATGCAGAACCACCTGAAATAACTAATCGAATCGATGACAGGTCACGCGGATGCTTTTCTTGCTCAGCAAGAACACCAAGCCAAATTGTAGGAACACCAGCAGTAATTGTCACTTTTTCTTGTTCAATTAAATCTAAAATAATGCCTGGTGTTACCATCGGACCTGGTAACACAATGTTTGAGCCAAAGTTAAGTGCTGCAAATGGGAAGCCCCATGCATTTACATGGAACATTGGCACAATTGGTAGCGAGACATCACGCTCTGTTAAAGCAAATGATTCGGCAAGACCTAGCGCCAAACTATGCAGGACGATGCTACGATGTGTATAAACAACACCTTTTGGCATGCCGGTTGTCGCAGATGTGTAGCACATACCAGCTTGTAGATTTTCGTCTAAGTCATCTGGAAATACAAAGTTTTCATCAGCTTGCTCTAGTAATTGCTCGTAGCTATACACATTTGTAAATGATGATTCAGGTGCTGCCAAGTCATCACTCATGATGATAATATGCTTGACCGTTTTTAAATGGCTGAGTGCAGGTTCGACTAATGGGAACAGGTCGCCATCAATTAATAGAATTTCGTCCTGCGCGTGATTAATAATATAAATAATATGTTCGGGTGCTAAGCGTATATTAATTGTGTGTAAAATTGCACCACTACATGGAACCGCAAAGTACGCTTCTAAGTGGCGATGATGATTCCATGCGAATGTACCGACTTTTGTGCCGCGCGTCATACCGAGCTTCGCTAAAGCATCTGCTAGGCGGTGTGTACGTTTTACGTAATCCTTAAAAGTAATGCGATGTGTAGTCGTAGGGCTTGTACGTGAAATGATTTGCTTGTTTGGAAAATACCGTGCTGCACGCTTTAAAAATCCTGTCAAAACTAACTGTGTATCCATCATAGTTATCAGCTCCTAAACGAAAATAATAATTTTACGTAGAACTCTAGTTGAAAGAATTTTCTGTAAATAGAATTATACTAGACAATATGTTTTCT
Source organism: Solibacillus palustris (assembly GCF_022549215.1). Lineage (GTDB taxonomy): Bacteria > Bacillota > Bacilli > Bacillales_A > Planococcaceae > Solibacillus > Solibacillus daqui. Next base: position 11,334 of record NZ_JAKZFC010000005.1, read on the forward strand.
ATCTACAAAAACAATGGTAATTTCAAGAATTTTGAAACTATTTTAAGTTATATCCGTAAATCAGATGATAAAATATGGTAATTAACTAATCTGAATAATGCTATAATAGATTGAAATTAAAACCGAGGTGATTCATATGAATTTACAATCAACAAAAACATTAGCAAATGGCGTTGAAATGCCTAGACTTGGCCTAGGGGTATATAAAATGACAGACCGTGATGAAACATTGCAAGCTATTACAACTGCATTAGATTTAGGTTATCGTGCAATCGATACAGCTGCACTGTATTACAATGAGGAAGAAGTAGGAGAAGCCATTCGCAATTCATCTGTTGCGCGTGGAGATATTTTTGTCACAACTAAAGTATGGAATTCTGACCAAGGATATGACAATACACTAAGAGCGTTTGAAACTTCATTAAAAAAATTAGATATGGATTATGTTGATTTGTATTTAACACACTGGCCAGTAGAAGGTAAATTTGTGGATACGTATCATGCAATCGAACGTTTATATGATGAAAAATTAATTCGGGTAACGGGTGTATCCAATCACCATGAGCATCACTTACAACAACTATTAGTAAACTGTAACGTCGCACCAATGGTTAACCAAGTAGAATTACAGCCTTATTTAAATCAGGCGGAACTACACGCATTTTGTAAGGAACACAATATTGGCGTTACTGCGTGGTCACCACTTGGTCGAGGGCAAATATTAAATGACGACACAATAGTACGTATTGCAAATGAATATAGTGTTTCACCAGCACAAGTAATAATTCGTTGGCATCTACAAAATGATATTATAGTCATTCCAAAGTCAGTAACGCCATCACGTATTAAGGAAAACAGTGAAATATTCCACTTCGAATTAACTGAAGTGACAATGCAGGAAATCAATGCCTTGAATCGTAATGAACGCTTCGGACAAAATCCAGATAGCTTTAAGTTTGATTTTTAACGTGTAAATTCACATTTCTTGGGGGATGAGATGATGTTTAAAAATTTTTCGCCAGGGTTATTTTTCTCGATGGCTGCCATTACCATTTTGATTTTTACGCCATATATCATGTTATTACAACCGATATTTCAAAGTTTTTTTTTCGTAAAGCCAGAAGATCAAGATGTATTTCTAATAAATCCAATTACCATACGTCTTATTATAGGAGCCAGCCTCGTTTTTGGGGCGATGTTTGGCTTATTAGCGTATAAGCGTACAAAAGTAATTTATGGAATTAGTCTTTTGTTACTTGTAATTGGTGGCAGTACGGCCTATTATTCGACGCAAAACTATTTGAAAATTAGTAACGAGCAAATTGAGCGCAATTTTTTATGGATGAACGATCAGTATGAATGGACAGAGCTTTCGGAAGTGTACTATGAATATGTCGTAGGAGATAACAAGGGCGAAGTGAAGCTAATTGCCAAGTCTGGTAATTCGTTTGTCATTAAAGAAAAAGAATTAAACTCGCAAGCAATAAGCTATATTTATCATTACTCAATTCAAAACGGCATACCGTATGTAGAGCGTGAGAAAGTTGATTAAAAAATAGGGGACGAGAAAATGCATGATGCTATTTCTCGTCCCTTATTTTCTTACATATCCTTTACAACAATATCCTCATTTAAAAATGGGTGTGAAAAAGCTAATTGAATGGCGTGTAAGGCATATGTGCCGGCTGCTGATTCGCGTGCGCCATAGAGTGTATCGCCAACGATTGGGTGACCAATATGCGCCATATGTACGCGAATTTGGTGTGTGCGACCTGTTTCTAGTACAACGTGAACAACACATGTCCCTTTGTAGCGGTTTACAACTTCATAATGCGTAACAGCGTTTTGTCCATTGGGTGCAACTACGCGGCGAGTATTATGATGGCGGTCTTTGCCGATAGCCGCTCTAATTGTGCCATTATCTGTACGAATATTTCCTTGTACTTCAGCTGCATATGTTCGGATGATTGACTTTTCTTCAATCATTCGGTCGAAAATAGATTTGGCAATTGGATGTTTCGCTACAAGTAATAGGCCGTTTGTTCCTTGATCTAAACGGTGTACATGCTCTGCGTAATGCCCACCATTATCAACGATGTGACGCATGACATGGTTCATACATGTATCGTTATCGGTTGGCTCGTTTGGATGTGTTGCCATTCCTTTAGGTTTTGAAACGATTAAACAGTGCTCGTCTTCATATCGAATAATGACATCACAAGTTTGTGTTGGGATGTAGTTAGAGGCTGGGATTTCAAAGTTAAATTCGATTTTCGTTCCTTTATCGAATGGCTCCTTCCACATGATTGGCTCCCCGTCGATTGTTACCGCCTTTGCCATACGAAGCTCATGCACAAGCTTTTTTCCCAGTCGCCATTTATTACGTAGTAAATCTTCTACCGTTTGCCCGTTTTCATAAATTGTATATGTGAACATGTCTAGTTTCCTCCAAATGAAAAATCGTGCTTATAATAAAGCACGATTTTGAATATCCTCTTATTTTAACACAATATTGTTAAAGAAATCCCTAGTAGTTGCATCTGGTGCGTCGCCTTCAACACGCGCAACCTCTTCACCGTTTTCAAAGTAAATCATTGTCGGTGTTGCTGTAATGTTGTAAGTGTTCCAAGCTTCTTGGAATTCTAATACGTTTAATTGGTCGACTTGAATACCTAAATCTTTGGCGATTGGCATCATTTTTGGTGTGTAGTTTTTACAGTGTGAACATTCTGGACTGAAGAAGTAACCCACAACTCCTTCACCTGATGCAATTTTATCAGCTAATGCATCTGGTAAAATGATGTTTTGGTAATTTTTATCGTCTAGTAAATCGATTGTCGATTGTCTTAATTCTTCTGTTTCGTATGGATTATCTTTTAGTTTGTCAGCATTTTTCATGTTCGTTAGGACGATAATCGCGGCAAATAATAAGACTACGACTGCGCCAACAATAGCAAGTTTCTTCATGTTATTTCTCCTCCTTCAAAACTTTTAACATATAAAAACTAGTTGCAGCAATAATGACGAATGCCGTTAATGCTAAAAATGGAATTGTAATAAATCCAAGCCAGTTAATATATTCACCTGTACATGGTACGCGACCACATGCAGGTGCGGAATCTTGTAAAAAATCAAGTTTTTGCAAGCTGTAATGGTAAAGGGATGTAGCCGCCCCAATACTAGAAAATACAGCCGTTGTTAATGCAATTTTTGCATTTTTTTGGATGTAAGCAATAGTCGTAATAAGAACAATTGGATACATAATGATGCGTTGGTACCAGCAAAGGGTACATGGTTCGTAGCCTCGTATTTCAGAAAAATACAATGATCCAAGTGTCGCTGTTAATGACACGACCCAAATCATGAGTAAGGCATTTTCAAGTTTTTTTGACATTACTTATACCTCGTGTTTCAAAATTTAACCTGCATTGATTATAGTTTGAATTCAAGAAAAAATCAATTTATGGAAATGCAATGAAGAAGCTTAAAAAAATTGCTTAAAATGAAATTGTTACGTTTAATAAATGCTATGAAAAGGAAAAGTTTAATAGTAAAGGGGGAATTTTATATGACCGATGCTTTAGACATTTCGAAATTTGAAAAACCAATGATTATTCGTAATATGACAACAGAGGATATAGAAGCAATTTTAGAAATTCAGCGCTTATCGTTTCCTGGCATGGAACCATGGGAACGGGCACATTTATATAGTCATTTAACGATTTTTCCGGAAGGGCAAATCGTAGCAGAATTGGACGGCAAGGTAATCGGTTCTTGTTCGAGTTTACGCATCAACTTTGATGAATACGATGACCGACATACGTGGAATGATATTACCGATAATGGCTTTATCACGAATCATGATCCAAATGGTTATAACTTGTACGGCATTGAAGTGATGGTCCATCCAAAGTATCGGCGTATGAAGGTAGGCCATCGTTTATATGAAGCACGAAAAGATTTAGCACGTTCATTTAATTTGAAATCAATTATTATCGGGGGACGGATTCCGAATTTTCATGTGCATTCAGAGGAAATGAGTCCTCGTGATTATGTGGACGCGGTAAGCCGCCATAAAATTTATGATCCAGTGTTAACGTTTCAAATGATGAATGGTTTTATATTGATGCGTATTAATCCGAATTATTTATCGGACGATGTTGCTTCAGGGAAGTATGCAACGTTAATGGAATGGAATAATGTTGATTATCGTCCGCATTCGAAACGCCATTTTAAGACGAGCTATCCTGTACGTATTTGTGTTGTACAATACATGATGCGTGCAATCGATTCATTTGAAGATTTTGCTAAGCAATGTGAGTATTTTGTGGACGTTGGCTCGGATGCAGGGTCGGACTTTGTTGTATTTCCAGAAATTTTTACAACACAGCTGATGAGCTTTTTAAATGAAAAGTCCCCTTCACAGGCAGTGCGTAAATTAACGAAATATACACCGGAATATATGGAGTTGTTTACGAGCTTAGCGGTTCGATACAACGTGAACATTATTGGCGGCTCACACTTTGTAGAGGAAGAGGACGAAGAAATCTATAATATTGCGTATTTATTTAGACGTGATGGAACGATTGAAAAGCAATATAAAGTGCATATTACGCCAAATGAACGTAAATGGTGGGGGATAAGCAGTGGTGATAAAGTAGAAGTGTTCGATACGGACTGCGGGAAAATTGCGATTCAGATTTGTTATGATATTGAATTTCCAGAGCTAGCGCGCATTGCAACGGATATGGGGGCCAATATTATTTTCACACCGTTTTGTACCGAGGACCGTCAAGGCTATTTACGCGTGCGTTATTGTGCACAGGCCCGCGCAGTGGAAAATCAAATTTACACCGTTATTTCGGGAACGGTTGGCAACTTACCTGAAACGGAAAACATGGATATTCAGTATGCTCAGTCTGGTATTTTTGCGCCAAGTGATTTTGAGTTTGCGCGCGATGGCATTGTAGGTGAAACAAGTCCGAATTTAGAGATGGTACTCATTGGTGATGTTGATTTGGAAATCCTGCGTCGTCAGCGCCAAGACGGAACGGTGAAACACTTAAAAGATCGTCGCCATGATGTGTACCGTGTCGATTATTTGAAATAATACACGATGGGAAATTCTGCTATTGTAAAAGGTGGCAGAATTTTTTTCGTAATTGAACGAAAGTGAACGTAAAAATGTCTAATACATAAAGGAGGGCTGATTATGGATGAGCAGCAGTTAATAAAAAGTGCCATTGCCGGAAATGAAAATGCCATTGTTACACTTTTAGAACGATATGAAGATGGTTTTTATAAAATTGCTTTTTCCTATTTAAAAAATGAGCATGATGCAGTTGATGCCATTCAAGAAATGACGTACCGTTGCTTAAAAAAAATACATACCGTCAAACAACCTGAATACTTACACACTTGGCTTATACGCGTATTAATTAATATTTGTTTAGATATGAAAAAGAAACAAGCTCGGTATGAGTTGAAAGAGGAACTAGAAATTCCGAATGAAGAGGCACAGCCTTTAGAGCTCGCTGAAGTAATTGCCGAACTCCCAATTGAACAACAGGAGCTCATTTTTTTACGATACTTTAAAGATTTAAAAATGAAGGATATCGCACAAATCCAACAAGTTTCAGAAGGTACCATTAAATCCCGATTGCACTATACAATAAGAAAACTCCGAGGGCTGTTAATAGAAAGAGGTGAATGATAATGGATGACAAGTTAAAAAAATATTTAGAGGAGCTTAATACGCCTCACGAAGCATTAGCACAAGCAAGGGAGCGTGCTTTACGAATAAAAAGAACGGAACAAAAAAGGCGTAAAAGATGGACGGTTTCTTTAATAACCGCTGCAGCCATCTGCCTGTTCATTTTATCAATTCGTGTTTCACCGACAATCGCATATGCAGTTGCCAAAGTTCCGGGCTTACAAACGATTGTGGAACTCATTACGCATAATAAAGGATTTGAGGATGTCTTAGAGCATGGCTATAACGAGAAGATTTACGCTACCACTGAGCAGGAGGGCATTAAAGCAGTAATTGAAGAGGTAATAGCAGATGAAACAGGGATGTTTATTATGTATCGTTTAAGTAGTGAGCAAGATTTACAAAAATATAAAGATATGCAAATTGAAGTGTTTCAAAATGGCGAACTTGTAAAAGCTGCTGTGACGTATAGTAACTTTATCAATGAGGAAATTTATGAGTTTGCGAATACAATTGAAATTGCTTCAAGTGAAGGCATGGACTACAGTCAACCAAACTTCGAAGTGCATTTCATTTTAAAGGACGAAACAATTCGCGTCCCATTTACATTAAAAAATAAAATTAAGAAAACAAAAGTTTATACACTAAATGAACAGTTAGAAATTGATGGGCAACGATTTACGGTAAATGAGGTTCAGATTTCACCGCTTCGTGTAGGCATTGAAATTACAATCGATCCAACAAATGACCAACGTATATTAAGCTTTAATTCACTTGAACTATTAGATGAAAATAATGAGGTGTGGGGTAAAGTTTCGAATGGCATTTCGGGAATGGGCTCAATGGATGAACAGACGATGACCCATTATTTACAAAGTAATTATTTTAGAGAGCCAAAATCATTAACATTAAAAATTGCTGAAGTGGAAGCATTACCAAAAGGGCAAGATTATATAGAAGTTGATTTTGAGAAACAGCAAGTCGTCTTTGCTCCAGATTTTATTGATTTATCAAAAGTGGAAGTATACCCAATGCAAGTGAGAGTACAATATAAGCCTGCTAATATGAGTCATTATCGACAATTATTTGGTGAGGCTGTTGATGCAACAGGGAAGGTGCTAGGCGAAAAAAGTTCTTCTGTTTCAGGGATAGATGAAAAGTATCATGAAGCGACAGTTAGCTATGATTTAGAAAAATACCAAAATCCAATTAAGATTTATTTCTATAGCTATCCGAAGTATTTAAATGGGACAGCAGAAGTAACGATTCCATTACAAGATTAACTTAGCAAAGCGGCATTAGCGATAGCATATTACTTCTGCAGTGTTCGAATTATATTACCACTAGGGGCTGTCCAAAAAAGTCATCACTTTTTGGACAGTTCAAACCTCGTGCAGTAATATTCCGCTTTAGGCGGTGGTCAGAATAGAAACGAATGCTAAAACCGTCACATCGTGTGACAACGCATTCATGACCACCCTCCACCCTCGGCAAAAAGGGAGTGTCCCAGAAATACTCCTCGCACACTCCCTTTTCATTCAAAAGTATGAGGGAGATTGCGATGCTAGGCGTTTGCTTGCGTGATATGATAATAGAAAGCGCAATGAAAAGGGACGAATGCCAATGACGAATAATCATTCTAATATTGCAATACTAAAAGAAATTGCTGAGCTGTTAAACGAAGAAACCGAAATGATTCCGATGTTAAATGGCGCATTATCAAAATTTTTAAGCGGGACGAAATTTGAAACAGGCTGGATTTTCTTTATTGATGAAAAGGGAAAATCCGAGCTTGTTGTAAAGCAAAACTTACCCGATGCGCTTAGTTATAATGATTGTCAGCATTTAAAACGCGGCGGATGTTGGTGTGTGTCACGTTTCCGCAATGATGAACTAAAAAAAGCTTCGAATATTATCGAATGCCAGCGTATTGAAGGTGCGATTGAAGCAAATGACGGAGATCATAATGACATTACACACCATGCGACAGTGCCATTGCAATCTGGACAAGAACGTTTTGGCATACTCAATGTTGCATCACGCAATACGGTGCGTTTTACGGATGAAGAGCTTGATTTACTTGAATCCGTTGCGTTTCAAATGGGCTCGGCCATTAAGCGTATTTATTTAACAAATGAGCAGCAAGAAATTGCACTCGTACAGGAACGTAACCGTTTAGCACGTGATTTGCATGATTCCGTTAATCAACTATTATTTTCTGTGACATTAACAGCTCGTGCAGGTATTGAAATGACGGAGCAAGAAGAGTTAAAAGAAACGTTCAAAGATATTCAGCAGCTCACACAAGAGGCATTGACAGAAATGCGAGCACTTATTTGGCAATTACGTCCAAAAGGGCTGGAAAGTGGGCTTATTGAAGCAATTAAAGTTTATGCGGAAATGATGAACTTACAATTATCGGTCAATGTAGCAGGTGTTATTCAATTGCCGTCTCGCGTGGAGGAAACACTGTTTCGAATCGCGCAAGAGGCACTTAATAACGTGCGAAAACATTCCGGTGTAACACAAGTCCAAATTTTCATAAATATAACCGCAACAGATGTATTGCTAGTTGTAAAAGATGCGGGACAGGGCTTTAATGTTGATGCAATCGATGACATTCCATCAATTGGGATTCAGTCAATAAAAGATCGTTCGCAAGCGGTTGGTGGAACGGCGGATTGGGTAAGTGAGATTGGTAAAGGGACAGAGCTATTAGTCCGCTTGCCGTATTAGGGGGAGTTACAATGATTCGAGTATTAATTGCAGACGATCATCACGTTGTACGTCGTGGATTATTATTTTTCTTAAAAACGCAAAAGGATATTGAAGTGGTTGGTGAAGCAAAAAACGGTGTAGAGGCAATTGAGCTTGTCCAAAAGTTTGCACCAGATATTGTACTAATGGATTTAGTTATGCCAGAGATGGACGGCATTCAAGCGACGAAAAAAATTAAGAGTAAATGGCCGGATATTAAGGTATTAATGCTGACAAGCTTTTCTGATAAAGACCATGTGCTGCCCGCCATGGAGGCAGGGGCATCAGGTTATCAATTGAAAGATATTGAGCCGGATGATTTAGTGGAATCGATTCGTCAAATTATGCGCGGTGAAAATACATTGCATCCAGAGGCAACTACGCAGCTAGAAGAAGGGTTACGGGAAGAGGAAAATAAACCGCATTTTATTAACCCATTAACACCACGCGAACAAGATGTACTTGCAGAGCTAACAAAAGGGAAAAGCAATCGTGAAATCGCTTCATCACTATATGTAACGGAAAAAACGGTAAAAACGCATATTTCGAATATCTTTACAAAGTTGCAAGTACAAGACCGTACACAAGCTGCTTTATATGCAGTTAAGCATAATTTAACAGAGCCAAGTGAAAACGCATAATATGATTCAACCCTATTTAAATAGAAGAAGCCCGCACTTTCTACTAAGAAAATGCGGGCTTTAAAAATTATTCTTTGTCTGACGTTTCAAACTTAGGTAATTTTGTAACTTCTAAATACAAAATGTGGTGACCATCTAACTCGGTAACTTTAAATTTGTATCCTTGCATTTCAATTATATCGCCTAGCTCAACATCAAAGCGTTGCGTCATGAACCAACCACCGATTGTATCGATGTCTTCATCTTCAATGTCTGTTCCTAAAATGTCGTTTACTTCTTCTAGCAGCATTTTAGAATCAAAGATATAGTGGTCTTTTGCGATTTCTTGAATTTCAGGAATTTCATCATCATCAAATTCATCTTGAATATCACCGATGATTTCTTCGATAATGTCTTCGATCGTTACTAAACCAGATGTACCACCGTATTCATCCATTAAAATTGCCATATGAATGCGTTCATTTTGGATTTTTAAAAGTAAATCACTAATTTGAATTGTTTCAATAACACGGATAACAGGTTGCATATATTCTTCAACCTTTTTATCACCATTTGCTGGATTTTTAATATAAGCGGTTAATAAATGCTTCATGTTAATTAAACCGATAACATGGTCTTTATCGCCATTGGTAATCGGATAACGTGTATATTGCTCGATTCCCATTAGCTCAAATACTTCACGAATTGTTTGATCTTTTTCGATACTAATAATTTCAGTTCGAGGAACCATAATCTCCTTCGCAATGCGTTCAGAAAACTCAAAAATACTGTTTACGTATTCGTATTCAGAGGAGTTAATTTCTCCTCCTTTATAGCTATCTGTTAAAATCATGCGAAGCTCTTCTTCAGAGTGTGCTGCTTCAGATTCAGAAATCATTTTTAAACCAAAAAGTCCTGTTAATGCACGTGCTGAACCATTTAAAGTACGAATAAAAGGATACATGATGTTGTGGAACAAAATAATTGCGCCTGATAAACTTAAAGTGATTTCTTCTGCTTTATGAATTGCAAGAGTTTTAGGTGCTAATTCCCCTACGACAACGTGTACAAACGTTACGAGTGAGAAGGCAACAATAAATGAAAGAACGGATGTAACACTACCACTTAATCCTAAAAATTCGAATAGTGGGTGGAGAATAATTTCAAAGGTTGGTTCTCCAAGCCATCCAAGTCCAAGAGCGGTAATTGTAATCCCTAATTGACAAGCAGATAAATACTCGTCAAGATTAGTGATGACCTTTCTTGCACGAATTGCTTTTTTGTTTCCTTCAGCAACGAGCTGATCGATTTTTGTCGTTCTTACTTTAACTATTGCAAACTCAGTTGCAACGAAAAATGCCGTAGCGGCAATTAAGATAGCAAATACTATCAACCTAATGGTTAGTTCAATACCTATGTCTACGTCCAAATATATTCCTTACTTGCGGCACAAATGGGCACGGCAAATAAAGAGTACACCTCCTAAAAAAATTTTAATACTACAATGATAAAATATTTATGCTAAAAAAACAAATTATGTTATTTGAAATGTTAGGGGGTTTTGTGCATACACTAAAAAATAATGTATTAAAAATTGAATTATCAGTAATTTAATGGTAATCTATTGAACAAGTAATTATTTGAATAGATGAGAAATTTATTTTAAAAAATGCCAGCAAATAAATTCTCTAGCCAGCTATTTTAATAATTTACTTGAATGCGCATAAAGTGAAACTTTGCTCGGTGAGGGATTTATCCCTCACCGAGCATTAGTTTTCACCAATCGGGCTTTTAGGGACAGTTTGCTTCTTACTGTCCCTTAATGCGGGATAAAGAGAGCATCCTCAAAAGTGAGGGTGCTTTTTTTCTTAAAAAAATAAGAACGTATAAAATTAATAAATTTTTTTAAAGTGTCTAGGCTAAAGCGCCAGCCCCTCGCACCATTAGATCCCTCCTGCAAAAGTGTTGGTGCGTTTACTTTTGCGTCGAGCTCTCCAATGTCTGAGGCTCACACGATGTGAGACATTGGGGGCATGCCACATGGACGTGGCGTTTTGCCCACTCGGGGCTGGAAGGGCGCTATAGCGCTTTTCTCATTCATTCATAAACGTGGAATAACATCAACTCATGTACCATTTTTTCTACGTTGGCAAGTTCGTCTTGTTGTGGGGCATTACCAATGAAGCGAATACTGCCATCTTTATAATAGTCTGCAGTAAATCGCTCATTTTTAAAAAAGAAACTAACAGACCAGCCTGGAATTTGGCTGTTTTCAAATAGTGGTTTATAGCTAAAATGTTGAATCATGAAACTTCCCTCCCGATTTAATCGTACAAGAAAGTAGTCAGTTGTTGCAATTTTTGTTTGAAGAAATTAATAATAGAATAGATATAGATGAGGAAAGAGTGAGATCAATGGGAGAATTTATTACGCTATTACTTTTACTTGGTGTCGTCGGTGCGGTCGTTGGTGCAGCAACGAACTACATGGCGATTAAAATGCTATTTAGACCGTATAAGCCGATTTACTTCAAAAAGTGGAAGTTACCTTTAACACCAGGTCTAATTCCGAAGCGTCGTGGTGATTTAGCGATTCAATTAGGCAAAACAGTAACGGATTATTTATTAACACCTGATACGATTAAAAAGAAATTTTTATCTACAGAAGTGCGAGCTAGTGTATTAACATTTGCGCAGGACAAGGTGAAACAAGAAATATTTACGGATGAAAAAACGATAAATGATTGGTTGCATTTAGCCGGAATTCAAACATTACCACAAACGGTTGAAGGAAAAGTGGATGAAATTATTCATAGTCAATTGATGTCGGTGAAAAATACATTATCGTCAAAAGCGATTCGTGAAATTTTACCGACTGATTTAGAGCCTGTATTAGACCGTAAAGTGGATGAAGCGGTTGAGCAAATTTTACAAAAGGGTGAAGATTATTTCTTATCACAAGAAGGCGCAATGGCAATCAAAAATATGCTTGATGACTTTTTATCGACTAAGGGTTCATTCGGTGGCATGATTCAAATGTTTTTAGGCGATTCAACATCACTTGTTGATAAAGTGCAGCGTGAGCTTGTGAAATTTTTACAAGCACCAGGCACAGCGGCGTTATTACAGCGAATTTTTAGCTCAGAATGGGAAAAAATTAAAAATCGTCCAGCGATGGACTTTATGAATGATGTAAACTTTGATACGATTGAGTATAGCATCCAAAGCTATGCAAAAAATGCACTAGCGATTGAATCACGCTTAGACAAAACGATTAATGATTATTGGCCACAAGGAATACAATGGGTAACGGTTGAGCTATTACCTAAAGTCATGGAGAAGTTGTTTATCGTAGCAGAAAATAAAATTGAAGATGTGTTAAAACGATTAAATTTAGCGGAAGTCGTGCGTGAGCAGGTGGATTCATTCCCGATTGCTAAATTAGAGGAGCTTGTACTTGGTATTATTAGCAAAGAGCTCAAGCTAATCACTTGGTTAGGTGGTATTATTGGTGGTCTTGTAGGGGTTATTCAAGCAATTGTCGTCTTGTTGACGAACTAAAACGAGAAAGAAGGATTTAAGATGATTAACATTTATGAAGATATTAATAAACTTCAAGCAACATTCCGCAAAACAGATGAGTTCGAAAATCTACAAAAAGCGGTAGATGCAGTACGTGAAGATGAAGAAGCAAAGAAACTATTCACAAATTTCCGCGATGTACAAATGAAGATGCAAGATAAGCAAAATGCAGGTGAAGAAATTACAGAAGAAGAATATGTGTATTTACAAAAAGTAGCTCAATTAGCGCAACAAGACCTGAAAATTTTAGCAATGCTAGAAGCAGAAATGGCTTTAAGCGCAGTTATTCAAGAAGTAAACCGCATTATTACACAGCCAATCCAGTCATTATACGACGGACTATAAGATAAAAGGCTCACACAATTGTGTGAGCCTTTTATAATGAAATAGAGTGTTTTGGGAATTTTTTTGAGTATTTGCGAATGCTCTCTGAAAAGCTAGGATGCTTTGTAACGAGCTTAGCAATTTGCATTTCGTCTGTATAAAGTAATTGATAGTTAAAGTGTTGTGAAAAGAAATGTTGCACATTTTCATAAAGGTCGTTTAATGAAATCGCGCCAAATAATTCGTCGCGATCAATCAAGAAAATTAAATCGCAAGTAGTTGAATTATTTGCATAAGTAACATTTATTGTAATGTAAAATGTACGCTCATCGCAGCGATTTATATCAAACGTATGAATGCCGATAGAAAGTTGATTTACTATATCAGTGAATTTCTGAGTTGTAAAGTTTAGTGGTCGAACCATCATTGCTACCTCCATTTAATAGTTGATAATAAAAAGTATAGAATATTCTATAAAGTTAGTCTAATGAAATATAGTAAAAAATTACCATGTTATTACTATATAGATAGTGGAAACCCCTTTGTATCCTAAATTTATAACTAATTTTACAGATGAAAGGTTAAAATTAAGTTAAATGACTATTAAAAATTGGTAATTTTTTTAAGGTGGATACGAGCGCGGAAATTTCTACTTCATTTCATATAGAAAAGTATCAGTCGCATTGGTTTTGCTAGAAAGGTGTTTTTCAAAAAATATAAGCAGTATTCGTTTATTCCATTTCATTTTTTGTTACAATGAGATGGATTTTGTTATTAGTAATTAAGAAACTAGGTTTTTTTAGGGAATATCCATATTAGAAAAGACATTGATTTTCGCTATTATGCGCGAAATCTTTTCTAATCTTCATTTAGATAGGAAAGTAGAGAATAAATAATGAAAACAATTCATATAAATGAACAATTTAAAGAGGATTGGACACGCGTGTTAAATCATATTGCCAATCTGTTTTACGAAGACTCGGTCATTCAAATTGAAAACGATGGTGCGGATATGACATTAGCTTTTGAGCATTCTATTGATGCCTCGTTTACAATTCACACGGCGGCAGAATTATTAGTAGATGGTCAAGCCTTTACAAGTAGCTATTCGATTGGTTATGCAACGGAAGGTACTGAAAAAGAGCAAAGCATTCGTATGAAGCGTGCGTTATCGCATGTCATGCTAGATGTGTTAGAGCAATATTCAGGGATGACACAGCAGTGGGGCATTTTAACGGGAGTTCGTCCTACGAAGCTGTATCACAAGTACCGTAAAGCAGGGAAGTCTGATGAAGAAATCGCAACAATTTTAAAAGAGGATTTCCGAATTTCTGATCAAAAAATCGCACTCATGAAAGCGATTGTTGAGCGTCAAATAAAGGTCATTCCAGATTTAGATGAGCTAGGACGAGAAATTTCGATTTATATCGGGGTACCTTTCTGTCCTACAATGTGTGCATACTGTACATTCCCAGCCTATGCGATTCAATCCAATCGTAAAGCGGGCCGAGTTGAGAAATTTATCGACGGTTTGCACATTGAATTACAGGAAATGGGTAAATGGCTTACGAAGAAAAATATGCGCATTACATCGATTTATTGGGGTGGAGGTACACCAACGTCAATCGAAGCGCATGAAATGGATGCACTTTACAAAACGATGTTTGATGCCTTCCCAAACCCTGAATCGATACGAGAAATTACGGTAGAGGCAGGTCGTCCTGATACGATTACACCAGAGAAAATTGAAGTGCTGAAAAAGTGGGGCATTGACCGTATTTCAGTAAATCCACAAAGTTATACGCAAGAAACATTAAAGGCAATTGGCCGTCATCATACAGTAGAGGAAACCATTGAAAAGTTTTGGCTATCACGTAATTCAGGCATGAACAATATTAATATGGATTTAATCATAGGCTTACCAAATGAAGGGATTGAGGAATTCCAGCATTCATTAGAAGAGTCGGCTAAAATGCAACCAGAAAGCTTAACGGTGCATACATTAAGTTTTAAACGTGCATCGGAAATGACGCGTAACAAAGACAAATATAAAGTAGCTGACCGTGATACAGTCGCACAAATGATGCAAATGGCAACGGATTGGACAGCTGCTAATGGCTATGTCCCTTATTATTTATACCGTCAAAAAAATATTTTAGGTAATTTAGAAAATGTAGGATACTGTAAACCGAGTGAAGAATCGATATACAATATCGTTATAATGGAAGAAGTACAAACGATTTTAGGTGTTGGTTGTGGTGCATCCTCGAAATTTGTACACCCAGAAACAGGTAAAATTACGCAATTCCACAATCCGAAAGATCCAGCAGCATATATTATGACATTTGAAGATGCCATTGCGAAAAAAATAAAAATATTAGATGAGATGTATTCATCCTAATACAATCGAGAGTGAACTGTTACATCTGCAGCAGTTCACTCTTTTTGTTCTGAGTAAGAAAGTGGAGGAATCCACAAAACTGCGACACGGTTTTATTCCGAATGTGTTTTTCTATTCGTCTAATGTTGTGTACACTTAAAGGGAGTATAAGAAAAGGATTTGACAATATGAAAAGATTATTATGGTTTGTACTAGCCTTGTTATTGATGCTAGCAGGTTGTACAGACTTGGAGGAAACGAATACGCCAGCAGTATCAGGGAAAGAAATGGCAGTACATTTTATTGATGTCGGACAGGGAGATTCGATTTTCATAGAATCCCCAAATGGTAAAACAATGCTGATTGATGGTGGGGTAAAAGGCGCCGGGAAAACCGTTGTAGATTATTTACATGCACAAGGTGTGACGAAACTTGACTATGTAGTGGCAACACATCCAGATGCGGACCATATTGGAGGGTTAATTGCTGTACTGAATTCGATTTCAGTTAAAGAATTTATCGATTCAGGAAAAGTTCATACGTCTCAAACATATGAGGAAATGCTGACATTAATACATAACAAAAATATTCACTATACCGTTCCAACGACAGGAGATACAATAGCACTTGATTCGGTAGTTAACGTAGATGTATTGGCAAGTGATGATAATGCAGTCGATAATAATGATGCTTCAATTGTCTTGCGTGTGGCGTACCAACAAATTTCGTTTTTATTAATGGGTGATGCCGACCATGGCATTGAACAACAATTATTAAATTCAGGAGTTGATGTCGAAGCGACAATTTTAAAAGCTGGGCATCATGGGTCAAATACAAGTAGTTCGGGTCAATTTATAAAAGAGGTAAATCCATTGGCGACAATATTAAGCTATGGTCAGGACAATAAATACGGTCATCCACATGCGGAAGTAGTAGATACACTTAAACAAGCAGGTAGTGATCTTTATGGCACTGCAGAATCAGGAACTATTGTCGTAGCAACTGATGGGGTTACCTATGATGTGAATGCGAAACAATGGACTGGCATTGGTGCAACAAGTTCAATTACTTTATCAAAGTCAGACAAGGTAGAACTTATAAGTAAAGATTTACAAACTGAGATTGTAGCCATTCAAAATAATAGTAACGAAACAGTAAACTTACAAGGCTGGAAATTGATTTCGGTCGAAGGCAATCAAGAGTTTAACTTTCCAAACATCAATTTAGTACCAGGTAAGAAAATTTATGTGACAAGTGGAACTGATGCCAAAGCGAGTGGAAATGCGCTTGAATGGACGAAAAAGCAAATCTGGCTTAACTCTGGTGACGCCGCAAAATTAAAAAATGCGAAGGGAGAAATCGTTAGTGAGCTACCATAAAAAATATACATTAGACCGTTTTGAAGGAGATTACGCGATTTTTTTGCAGCATCCAGATGAAACAAAGCAGCTATTGGTTCATCTGGGAGATATAGGGGTAGAAGTTAAACAAGGCGATATTGTTACTATTTATGACAACGGTCAAACTTACGAAGTTCAGGTGTTAAAACAAGAAACAGCCAATCAAAAACAACATATTACAAATTTAATGCAGCAACTACGTGAGAAGAATAAATAGTAGTTGATGAAAGGGCGTCCAATAAGCAAATTTTGAATGAGCCTTTTCGTATCTAAAATTTAGAAAAATCAAAATGAAATAAAAATAAACGCTTTATTATGGTAAACTATTGAGGTATATCATTATAGTTTAGGAGCAAATATCATGGCGATTAAAACAATTATTTTCGATTTAGATGATACGCTGTTATATGATCAAAAATCTGTTAAAACAGCGTTTGAAAAAACATGCGAATATGCAAGTACTGTCAAAAATGTTGACTCGATTACCCTTGAAGAAGAAGTGCGTAATGCGGCACGTGCGTTATATGAAGGCTATGAAACCTATGATTATACAGTGCTAATTGGCATCAATCCATTTGAAGGCTTATGGGGAACATTCGATGACCCAACGCCACAATTCCAACAAATGAAGGGAATTGTACCGAGCTATCGTGCACAGGTGTGGACGAACGGTTTAGCGGCACTTGGTATTGATGATGCGGAGTTTGGTGCAGAGCTTGGCGAACGCTTTGTAGAAGAACGTAAAAAAGCACCGTTCTTCTATGAAGACACATTTGCTGTATTAGATGAATTAAAAGGGAAGTACCAGCTTGTATTATTAACAAACGGTGCACCAAGTTTACAAAATTTAAAATTAGAAATTACACCAGAAATTGTTCCTTACTTTGACCATATTGTCATTTCAGGTGACTTCGGAAAAGGAAAGCCGGATGCATCGATTTTCGAATTTGTCATGGAAAAGGCAAATGTTTCAAAAGACGATGGCATTATGGTGGGTGATAATTTAATGACAGATATTTTAGGTTCATCTCGAGTGAATATGCGTAATGTTTGGATTAACCGTGAGGACAAGCCAAAAAATCCTGATGTTATGCCAACATATGAAGTATCATCATTAACTGAGTTTTTACAGCTTGTAAAAACACTATAAAAACTAGGAAAACGCACAAAAATTTGTGCGTTTTTTGCATAATTAAAAACCCAAATAGAGAATTTTCTGAAAATTTATGTTATAATAGACACATGAACAAATGAAAGAGGTTTTTTTATGGGTAACTATGAGGCATGCAGCTGTGAAAACTGCGGACGTACAACAGAATATGTACAGGTGAATTTAGTGACGATAGAGCGTCATAGCGCCAATTTGTGCTTAGCATGTGCACATGTGTTATCAATGCCTCCACAGCAAGAGCGTTTTTTTAAACTTGTACGTAAAAAAGACGTAAAAGAGTCCAACGAAGAAATGCAAAAAGCGCACCGCTTGTTATCGAGCTTAATATCTGTAGGTACGGTGTTTGTTGCAGGGATTGTGCTAGCTATGGGTGTATCACAGGGATTCGATGTAGTAAATTTGCTACCAAGTGCGTCTAGTATTATAGCAAATCAAGAGCCATTAACATTTATACAACTGAAATCGTTAAGTTAAAAAGTGCCACGCTCGAAGCCTGTTTCGAACGTGACACTTTTTTATTTCTTAATAATTTCTGATACAGTGACAAATTCATAGCCTTGCTCTTGTAATGTCGCTAGGATGGGGTCTAATGCATCGGCAGTCGTTTGATGAATATCATGCATGAGTATGATACTACCATTTCTGGCGTTTTTTTGAACAGCAGCTAATGTTTTTTTCGGATCACGGTGCTTCCAATCGAGCGTATCAATTGTCCAAAGGATGTTTGGCACTTTTAATTGGTTTATGATGGTTTTGTCATACGCACCATATGGAGGTCGAAATACAGTAGCATTGTGTCCGATTGTAGCTTTAATGACGGCATCAGTAGAATCGATTTGTAATTTGGCCTTTTGAAGTGGTAATGTTGTTAATTTCGTGTGATTATATGTATGGTTGCCAATTTCGTGCCCGGCATCTGCTACTGATTTTAATATTTTTGGATTTTTTTTCACTTCATTACCAACAACAAAGAATGTCGCTTTAGCGTTGTATCTTTCTAAAATTTCTAAAATTTGTAGTGTCACTTTTGGATGTGGTCCATCATCAAAAGTGAGCGCTATTTTTTTTGTTTTATTACTTGTCGTATTGTTTGGAGGAAGTGGTTTTGTAGTAGCATTTTTTAAGCTACTTGCTAAAACATAGCCTGAAACTTCTTTTGTTGTGACAAACGCCCAGCCGTTAAAATTTGTTAACATTGTTACTTCTGTATTAGCCGAAAGATGCCCAAGTATATCACTAGAGAGGCTAGCAGTGGTACGTACGATAAGTCCTTTTGGATCGTTAACAATTTTCTTTTTAGTGGATGGGTCGACAACAGCTTGTTTATCTACATAGCCGGCTAAATGACCATAGCGGATAAAAATATAATTAGGTGAATTGCTAGGGAACACTTCTACAATACTGTTCAAATAAATTCTTCCAAGCAGTTGTCCTTGCTGCGCATCACTTAGATAAATTGGCCAATCTGCTTTAGAATGCACGAGCATATATTTTGCTTGCACAGTAGTTAATAGTTCGTTATTAATGTAGCCAATTTGCTCTTTGTATTGAACTTTTGACCATTGTTCCTGCTCTTCCAACACAATAACGGGCACATTTTGAGGTAATTCATGCATAACTAATTGCAATGAATCATCGAACAATTCACTCTTATTCGTTGTCATTTTAATATTAGCGTTAGTTGCAGCACTGGAATAAAGAGATAAATATAAACTAAACAGTACCATTATAACTGCGCAAAAAATTAATTTTTTCATGTAGAAAACTCCTTCATCGAGTTAGAATGAATTGTTAAAAATTCACTTAATACTACAAGTATACAATTCTTTACGCAAAATATGAATAAACCCTAGATTAATTACGCCCCGGAGTAATTGCGTCCTGAGTTTTTCGAGCAGGCTCGAAAAAATCCTCAAAAAAATCTGTGACATCCGCCGGGGATTAACTTGTTTCAGTGTGGGTTTGCCCCCCCCGCTGAAGCAAGTTAAATATTCATTTACTAAATTGAATTGTAAATCAAATAAAAAAACGGATAAGCATTGAATTTTGCTTATCCGTTTTCGTAATGAAATTATAGAGAAATCGCTTTTACTTCGTCGATATTTTCAAGTTGTGCAACATAGACTAAATCTTCAGTTGTTACTTCATTATCAACAGCAAGCATCATAACTGCAGAACCACCAACATGGTCGCGACCTACTTGCATCGTTGCAATGTTAATGTCTTTTTCGGCTAACTTAGTCGCTACACGGCCGATTGAACCTGGTTTGTCTTGGTTTTTGATGTAAAGTAGGTTGCCTTCAGGAACCACGTCTACTACGAAACCTTCAACTTTAACGATACGAGCACCAAGCCCGTTTAATAGAGTACCTGCAACTGTGTGTTTTTCTGTTTCTGTGATAATTTCAACTGTAATTAAGTTTGTAAAACCTTTTGCAGTTGTTGTTTTGTGTTCGTTAATTTGCATACCGATACGCTCAGCTAAATAACGTGCGTTTACATCATTTACGTGAGAGCCGTGGTTAGTAGAAAGTAAACCTTTAATAGCATTTGCAGTTAATGGGCGAACATCAAAATTAGCTACTTCACCTGCATAAGAAATATTTAATTGTTGAATGCCTTCTTCAGTTACTTGGATTAAGAATTTTCCAAGTTTTTCAGCTAATGCAAAGAATGGTTCAACTTGCGCAAGTTTTTCTTTTGGAATTGATGGCATGTTTACTGGGTTTGTAACAGTACCTGTTTTATAAAATTTAATAATATCGTTTGATACGTCTACTGCAACTGATTCTTGAGCTTCTACTGTAGATGCACCTAAGTGAGGCGTTGCAATTACTTGTGGTAATGTTAGTAATTTGTGATCTGTAGCTGGCTCTTCCACGAATACGTCTAGTGCTGCACCTGCTACTTTGCCTGCTACGATTGCATCATATAAATCGTCCTCGTTAATAATACCGCCACGTGCACAGTTAATAATACGAACGCCGTCTTTCATAATCGCAAAACGTTCTTTGTTAATGATATTGCGAGTTTCAGGTAATAACGGCGTGTGTACTGTGATGAATTCAGCAGCTGCACATACTTCGTCAACTGTTCCTTTTGTTATGCCAAGCTCTTTTGCGCGTTCCTCTGTTAAGAATGGGTCATAAGCGATAACGTTCATGCGTTGACCTTTTGCACGGTATGCTACTTCCGCACCGATACGGCCCATACCAATAACGCCTAATGTTTTATTTTTTAACTCAACACCAACATAAGATTTACGGTCCCATTTACCGTTTTTAAGTGTGTTGAATGCTTGTGGAATGTAACGTGCTAAAGATGTCATCATTGCAATTGTATGTTCAGCAGCAGAGTTTGTGTTACCGTCTGGTGCGTTTACAACAATAATTCCGTGTTCTGTTGCAGCTGTTAAATCAATATTATCTACACCAACACCAGCGCGACCGATTAGTTTTAAGTTTTTCGCAGCTTCTATTACTTCGCGGGTAACCGTTGTTTGAGAACGAACAAGGAGTACATCTACGTTAGCGATTTTTGCGATTAATTCTTCAGGAGCAAGGCCAGTGTCGATAATAATATTTAAGTCTAATTCCGTTTCTTGACGTAATGGGAAAATCCCATCTTCACTAAGCGGATCTGCAATAAATACGTTAATTGTTTTTGTGCCTTTTTCGATAACTTCAGTTGCCATAATAAAATTCTCTCCCTTAATGGTTTATCCATTTTTTGAAATAAAATAAAAAGCCTTCCGTCCCTTACATGTCACTGTAAGGGGCGAAAGGCTAAGAAATATCAGAATCGCGGTACCACCCTTATTTGTTGACGTAATATTCAGATAAATACTCGTACAACCTCATCCATATGCGTAACGTGCATGGGACGGAATAACCTACTAACATTTTCAGCTATTCTATTCAAGAGTGGAACTTTATCGTCGTATATACTGGTTTACACCAACCACCAGCTCTCTTTGCTATACAAATCGAAAAGCATGTCTCTATCGCAATAGTTTATCGTGATTAAATTTGATAACATCATAAACCCGAATGTTCACCTTTGTCAACGGTATATTCGATTTTCTGAAAATTTTTTCGTTTCCATTAACTTGTAAACGTATAAATACGAACTATTTTACGTTTAATAGGATTTAATATTCGTTTTTTGGATTTTTAGATGTAAGCGCTAACGATGTTGGTATTATGCCTTTTGATTGAATTTACTGAAAATATTACGGGTGAAATTATAAAGATGGAATTCGTTTTTTATTTTTGTGACATAATTTTGTCACAAAAAAATTTTTATGACTAATTTTATTTCTTCCCATTTAGAAGGGGATATATAAACGAGCACGAAATTATCAATTATACCTTGGGGGAATTGCGTCCAGATTTTTTCAAGTTTTCTTAAAAAAATCTCTAAACATCTGTGATATCTGATGGGCAATAGGTCAATACAAAGTTGATCACGAAGGCGTTGTCACAGGACGTGGCGCCATTGGTATTTGTTCCTTATTTTTTCCTTCGTTCATCTAGTCAGCCAGGATTTGAACTTTCACTGAATGAAGTCATACTTGGCATTTATTACCCTTCTAATAGAAATAGGGGACTTCTGACCTGTCGCTTTGCTTATTGTACAAAAGAGTTTGCTGAAGCCAGTTTAATTGTGGGAAATAAAGGGGGCATTTTGAGTGCGTTATGATGTCATAGTTGTTGGAGCCGGAATTGCTGGTCTAGTAGCTGCTTGTGAATTAATTGATGCAAATAAAAAAGTATTACTTGTTGATCAGGAGCCTGAAAATTCAATTGGTGGGCAGGCGTTTTGGTCATTTGGAGGATTATTTTTAGTTGATTCACCTGAACAAAGAAGACTTGGGATAAAAGATAGTAAGGCATTAGCCTGGCAAGATTGGATTGGCACTGCTGGATTTGACCGTTTAGAAGATGAAGATGTTTTGGCATATGAATGGGCTAAAGCCTATGTAGATTTTGCGGCTGGTGAAAAATATAGTTGGCTACAATCAAAAGGCATTCGTTTTTTTCCGGTAGTGGGATGGGCCGAACGTGGTGGTTCACTTGCTGGGGGGCATGGAAATTCTGTTCCGCGCTTTCACATTGTTTGGGGAACTGGACCGGGCTTGGTTGAGCCATTTTCCAACCAAGTATTACAAGCGGTGAGTGAAGGGAAAATCGATTACAAGCCACGTCATCAAGTAACCGAACTAATAACAATAGACGGAGAGGTGTCAGGCATTCGTGGCAATATATTAGAAGCGGCTACCATAGCACGAGGTGAAGAAAGTTCGCGTGTCGTGATTGATCATTTTGAATATCATGCAGATGCCGTAGTCGTTGCAAGTGGGGGAATTGGTGCCAATATCGAATTAGTGAAGAAAAATTGGCCAGCACGACTAGGAACCCCCCCTGAAAATATGGTATCTGGCGTACCGGCATATGTTGATGGAAAAATGCTCGAAATTACCGAGCAAATTGGAGGGCGCATCGTCAATCGTGATCGGATGTGGCATTACACGGAAGGGTTGAAAAATTGGAATCCGATTTGGCAAAATCACGGCATTCGCATTTTACCGGGGCCATCATCTATGTGGTTTGATGCGGTGGGAAATCGTTTTACAGCGCCGAATTTTCCTGGCTTTGATACGCTTAGTACCCTTGAAGCAATTCAAAAAACAGGCTATGACTACTCATGGTTTATATTAACCGAAAAAATAATCGAAAAAGAATTTGCATTATCAGGTTCTGAACAAAATTCAGACTTAACAAATAAAAGTATTAAAGAAGTGTTGAAACGTGTATTACCAGGTCCCCCAGCAGCTGTGCAAGCTTTTAAGGATAATGGAGAGGATTTTGTTGTCGCAGATAATCTGAAGGATTTAGTAATGGGGATGAATGAGCTTGTTGGAAGTGAGCTGCTAGACTTTATGCACATAAAGGAGCAAATTTTGGCGCGTGACCGTGAGATTGAAAATAAATTCTCCAAGGATGCGCAAATTACAGCAATCCATGGTGCACGAAATTATATTGGAGATAAATTAATACGTGCAGCGAAGCCACATAAATTATTAGATTCAAAAGCTGGCCCACTGATTGCCGTGCGTTTAAATATTTTAACGCGAAAAACATTGGGTGGACTGCAAACGAATTTAAATGGGCAAGTGTTGAATGAGTATGGTGACCCAATTTCCGGACTTTTTGCAGCGGGTGAAGTAAGTGGCTTTGGGGGAGGCGGTGTCCATGGCTACCGTTCTTTAGAAGGTACATTTCTTGGTGGCTGTCTGTATACAGGGCTTCAAGTTGGGAAATTTTTGAGTAAATAAAGGGAAAATGCTACACGTTGTCGAAATGAATGGTTATTCATAAAAAGGGGTGTTTGAACAATGTATGAAACTATTCAATTAGAAGTAGCAGAGAGAAAAGCGACAGTTACGTTAAATCGACCAAGCGCAATGAATGCCATGGATTTTACAATGATGCGCGAATTAGCAGATTGCTTTGAGGCACTGCATAATGAAAAAGAAGTTCAAGTACTTGTGGTCAAAGGGGAAGGAAAAGTATTTTCTGCTGGTGGCGATGTAAAGATGATGGTTGCTTCGGATGATTTTTCAGATTTTGGTACCATCATGGGAGATATTGCACGTTTAGTAAAAGCCTATTATACGCTTCCGATGATTACGATTGCCCAAATACACGGTGCTTCGGCTGGATTAGGGTTTAGTTTGGCATTAGGCAGTGATTTTATTGTAGCTGAAGAGTCAAGTAAGCTTGCGATGAATTTTATTGGAATTGGCTTAATACCAGATGGCGCAGGGCATTTCTTCATGAAGGAGCGTCTTGGTACAGTAAAGGCGAAGCAAATGATTTGGGAAGGTAAAATGTTAGATGGTGAACAAGCATTAGCACTTGGTTTAGTTGACTACAATGTGGCTGATGGTACAGCTAGTGTTGTAGTAGACCAAATTGTTGGGAAGTTATTAGCTTCACCAATTTTAGCGATGATTGAAACGAAGCAAATTTTGCATAATGCCAATTTAAGTACGCTTGAGCAAATTTTACAAGGCGAGTCAGAAGGGCAAGTAAAAATGCGTCAAACAAAAGATCATTTAGAAGGCATTCAAGCATTTGTAGCAAAACGTATACCACAGTTTGTAGGAGAATAGTTAGGAGGGCTAGCATGTGATGTGCTAGTCCTTTTTTACAATTTTATCGCAGAACAAAAATCTGTACAACATTCCTGATTGCCATTATGATAATGAAGAATTTAAAAAATGGAGGTAGCCTTGTGGAACAAATACTGCTTTCTAAAAAACAACGACAAGTATTGCATAATGTATATTGTCCAACTGTGGAACAAACGATTGCAATCTGTGAAGTTGAATTAAAGCAGCTAGATGAAGGTCAAATTAATTATTTTGAAGTACCATTCGAACAATTTGAGCAGATTTCAGCGCATTTTAATAATAATGATTATATTAAGCAAGGTGCATTCACTTATCAGCAGGTGCGCCATATTGCGGAAGCTGGTAATGTCCATCATTTAACGATGGATACACAAGGAATGATTTATCTTTTTGAAGAAACGATTGGCATGAGTACAGCTATTTCGTTTGCACAAAGTAAATGGAATGGTGCTGAACGAGAAGTTGCTGTTGAAAATGCTGTTTTTACGGGTTTAACGGTTGTTGGTGAATTATTTGCAGAAGAAGTGATAGAGCAGCATATACAGCTTGTAAATCTAATTGATCATATTGAATTAGATGCTGGTATTGTTGGGGCAATAAAAAAGAACGGTGCCAAAGCGGTCGTAAAAAAAATGGCGGGCTCGGCAACGAAAAAAGTGATGTATAGCTCGATTGCGGCAAAAAAAGCCATTACCTTATTGAATGCCAATGTTGTGACAGGTGCAATTGTAACAGGTATTATGTCGAGCGTAGATATAGTACGAATGATAAAAGGTCAAATGTCACCAGCACAACTATTTAAAAATGTCTCGAAAACAGCAGCAAATGTTGTTGGGAGTATTGCAGGCTTAGTTATTGGTGGAGGAATCGGCTTTACCATCCCAAATGTAAGCACAGCGGTTATTAGTTTAATTGGCGGCATTATTGGACTTATTTTAGGTAGTGTTGTTACTACAAAGCTAATGCAAAAAGTGTTAGATTTCGTTATTAAAGATGATGTAGTAAAAATGCTCGATATTTTTAATGAAGAACTTGTCAATTTAGCACAACAATATTTATTGAATGAAGATGAACTGCAGCAAGTATTGCATGATTTTAATGAAATATATAATATGCCACAAGAATTTCGTAATATGTACGCTTCGGATAATCGTGAAGCATTTGCATGTGGGATGATTGAAAAGGAAATGGATCGTATCGTACGTCAACGTATGTTTTTACAAGTACCAACCAATCAAGAGCTATATGAAATGATTGAGCGACTAACATAAAAAAGGTGGATATCCAGGCTATTAGGATGTCCACCTTTTGACTTTGTATAGGCCAGTTTACACGTGAAATAAAATTAATTTACCTTGTGAGTTTACTAAGCGATGAGTTTTTTCGGCAATCCCTTTTTCGTCGATTTGTTTTTGACCCTCAACTTTTGCTGTTTGGTCATTATCAAAAGTCCAAACTTCATCAAATAAAGTTTCACCTGTTTTTTCAAAAGCTGTAAAACGATAATTCTCCATATTAAACCACCCTTTTTAAGCAAGATATTTACATTATACATAAAATATTTCGACAATTCACGGTACAATTCTACTTTTGTTAGAAAATATTTGTATTATTGAAATGTTCATGAACAATTGTACAGTCTTTTAGTCGGTATCATTCGTATTTACATGTTACAATTACTTGTAATAGAGTAATAAAGGAGCGATTGCCTGTGAATGGAATTACGAAACTTCAACCTGGGGATCAAGTCGATCAATATTTGTTAATTAAAGAAGCTAAAAAAGGTGTTACTACAGTAGGGAAGCCATTTATGTCGCTTATTTTGCAAGATCGAAGTGGGGACATTGAAGCGAAACTATGGGATACGAATGATGAACACGAAAATTTATATCGTGCACAATCCATCGTAAAAGTGGGTGGCGAAATTCATGATTATCGCGGTAAAAATCAACTGCGTGTAAAACAAATTCGTCCAGCGCGTGAAGATGAGGGAGTTACTATTAGTGACTTACTACCAACATCAGCCGTACCAAAAGAACAGCTATTAGAAGAGCTTACACAATATTTCTTCCAAATTCAAAATCCAAATATTTTACGAATTACTCGTTTTCTAGTAAAGAAATATCAAGACCGCCTAATCGTTTATCCAGCGGCAACGAAAAATCACCACGATTACGCATCAGGCTTAATTGACCATGTCGTTTCAATGTTGAAATTAAGCGAGGCGATCTGCGATTTATACCCAACATTAAACCGTGACCTATTATATTCAGGTGTTATTTTACACGATATTGGTAAAGTAATAGAGTTAAGCGGTCCAGTTGGCACAATGTATACGGTAGAAGGGAACTTATTAGGACATATTTCAATAATGGTCAATGAAATTGGTCAAGCGGCAACAGAATTAAAAATTGAAGGCGAAGAAGTGATGTTACTGCAACATTTAGTATTATCACACCACGGAAAAGAAGAGTGGGGAAGCCCGAAAAAGCCGATGATTCAAGAAGCTGAAATTTTACATTACATCGATAATATCGATGCAAAAATGAACATGCTTACGCGTGCACTTGATAAAACAAAGCCAGGCGAATTTACAGAGCGATTATTCCCATTAGATAATCGTTCGTTCTATAAGCCAACAATTTAACTTGATTCTTAAAATTCTTTTTGTATCATAAGCAAAGCGACAGGTACAGAAGTCCCCTACTTCTATAAGTGGGGGATGAATGTCAAATATGTAATTCTATTCAGTGGGGAGTTCAATCCCGGCTGAATAGGGGAACTCAGGCTAAGAACGCCGCGTCGTGCGGCAACGCCTGAGTGACCAACATCGTGTTGGCCTAAGCACCAGCGGATGTCACAGATTTTTTAGGGGATTTTTTCAAGCGAGCTTGAAAAAATCTGGACGCAATTACGCCGAGGCGTAATTGATAAAATAGCATGGGTCGTCTTTTACGGCCCATGCTTATTTTATCTAGCTGATAGAATTGGCTTTTTTTTTATCACGATAACAAACAAACTAGCAAGTAAGCAGAAACCACCTGCTAATAAGAACGCTATTTTATACGAACCCATTGCTTCAAAAACAATGCCCCCAAAATAAGCGGCAACCCCAGCACCTACTTGATGAGCTGCGACCATCCAGCCGTACATCATGGCACTTTTTTCAATGCCGAAGCGTTGACGTGTTAAGCCGATTGTCGGCGGTACAGTAGCAATCCAGTCAAGTCCATAAAAAATAGAAAAAATGATTAACCATGTATAGGAACCACTTGCTAAAGCGAATGGTAACGCTAATAATGACAGCCCACGTAATGAATAATACCAAAATAGTAGCCAACGATTATCGATACGGTCAGTAAGCCAACCAGAAAGCGTCGTGCCAATTAAATCGAAAACGCCCATAAAAGATAACATTGCAGCAGCAGTTACGACAGGAATACCAAAGCTAATGCAGTACGAAATAAAGTGCGTCCCAATAAGACCACTTGTAGATAGCCCACAAATAAAAAAGCTTCCCGCTAATAGCCAAAACTCTTTTACCTTTAAACCCTCAGCTAAAGCGCTTAAAGCCATTTTAAATGGGTTGCCAATAGTTGCCCTTACAGGTTCAATGACTTCATCACTACCATACGGACTGATATTTATTTCGCTCGGATCATTACGCATAAAGAGCGCAATGATTATTAGCATTAGCAAACTTAAAATGAAGATTAACATGATTGCTGTTTGCCATGAATATTGTTCTATTAATGTTGCAAGAACGGGAAGCAATATTAGCTGTCCTGTTGCAGTTGCAGCAGTTAATATACCTACAGCTAAACCGCGTTGTTTATCGAACCAACGATTAGCCACCTGTGTACTTAATACCGTTAAAAATAATCCCGAGCCAATCCCCATCATGACGCCCCAAATGAGGATAAGCTGCCATTCCTTTTGCATGATAGATGTACAAGCTAGCGCGATGGATAATAGGAACATTGAGCCAAGCATCATGCGTTTTAAGCCGTACTTTTCAACGAATGCGGCCATAAATGGACCAGAAAAGCCGTATAAAAATAAACTAACGGCAAATGCAAAGGAAATCGACGGACGGCTCCAACCAAAATCTTGCTCAAATGGGTCGATAAATACACCAGCAGAAGAACGGATAATGCCAGCAACGATAATCGATACAAATGTAACAGCTAAAATAATCCAACTATAATGCCATTTTTTCAAAGCTACACCCCCAAATGTAGAGATTAGAAAAACATCAAATCGAGCTATTTTGGCGCGATTTGATGTTTTTATTAAAATATAAGAAAGTATAATTTTTTCCGTTGTAACAATGTCTAGGCTAAAGCGCCAACTCCTCGTACCATTAGATCCCGCCGTCGAAAGTCGGAAAAGCGCATACTTTCTAGTTGGGCTATCCAATGTCTGAGGCTCACACGATGTGAGTCATTGGGGGCATGCCACATGGACGTGGCGTTTTGCCCACTCGGAGCTAAAAGGGCGCTTAAGCGCTTTTCTTATGTGGATTTCATTGGAAAAATTATGTTTCACCATCGACTAAAAAATGCTCCCGTATACTCGGGAGCATTTTCAATTTTTTAAGAATTACTGATTATCTTGTTGGAATTTTACCATGAAATCAGCAAGTGCCTTACATGCTTCAACAGGTACTGAGTTGTAAGCAGATGCGCGGCAACCACCAACTGAACGGTGACCATTTAAGCCAACAAAGCCCGCTTCTTTTGCTTCAGCTAAGAATTTTTTTTCTAATTCTTCGTCAGCTACACGGAATGTAATGTTCATCAGTGAACGAGAATCTTCTGTTGCGTGACCGTAGTAGAAGCCATTTGAGTTGTCGATAACATCGTAAATGTATGCAGCTTTTTCCTCGTTACGCTTTTCAATTACGTCTAAACCGCCCTGCTCTTCCACCCATTTTAATACTTCACCTAACATATAAATACCGAATGTTGGTGGCGTGTTATAAAGGGAATTGTTTTTTACATGTGTTGCGTATTGTAACATTGTTGGAATGTTTGTGTTTGCTTTTTCTAATAAGTCTTTGCGTGCAATCACGACTGTTACACCAGAAGGACCTAAGTTTTTCTGTGCGCCAGCGTAAATCATTGAAAAATTACTTACGTCTACTTTTTTCGATAAAATATCAGAACTCATATCCGCGATTAACGGAATATCGCCAGTTGTCGGGAATGTCTTCCACTGTGTACCGAAAATTGTATTGTTCGAAGTTAAGTGAACATATGCTGCTTCTGGATCAATGTTGATATTCTCAATAGCAGGGATGTTTTTGTAGTTATTTTCTTTTGTGCTTGCCGCTTCAACTGGTGTACCGAAAAATTTTGCTTCTTTAAACGCTTTTTCTGACCAAGCACCTGTTTGGATGTAACTTGCTTTTTTACCTTCTTGTAAAAAGTTCATTGGAATCATTGTGAATTGTAAGCTTGCGCCACCTTGTAAAAATAACACTTCGTAGTTTTCAGGAATTTCGAAAAGCTTACGTAAGCGTGCAATGGCCTCATTATGTACAGCCTCAAAAGTTGCACTGCGGTGACTAAGCTCCATAACTGACATGCCAGTTCCTTGGAAGTCAACTAACTCGGCTTGTGCTTTTTGTAAAACTTCAAGTGGTAATGCAGATGGACCTGCATTAAAGTTAAATGCGCGTTTTGTAGTAAATGTCAATGGAAACACTCCTTGTGTAAAGTTAAATAATCTCTTACTTGATAATATACCCTTTTACATTTAAAGTGGGAAAATTCTTAAAATAATTTTTACAACAAACAAAAAAGAGCAGAACATATATCAAATTCACGAATTTTTGTATTGAGTGAAAAAATAATGTTCGGTTTTGTGGGCTTTAATTAGAATATTAAGCGTGATTTATATTCGAATGTTAAGAAAAATAATGTATTTGGAACTTCCACACACATGTTGTTAATTAACTTGGTATAATTTAACTTGATTCAGCGGGAGTTCAAACTCCGGCTGAATCAAGTTAAGCTCCGGCGGATGTCACAGATTTTTTAGGTGAATTTTAAAAGAGGAAGTCAGCCTAAAGACGTCACATCGTGTGACAACGGCTGACTGACCCACGTCCTGTGGCCCCGAGCTTGAAAAAATCTGGACGCAATTACGCCGAGGCGTAATTGATAGAATACTTATTGGGAATGAGGTATTTCTTTTGAATGAAACTTTTCAAGCAATTGTAGCAGTAGCACAAAAGAAAGTAAATATAGTAAATCGAAGTGTTTTTAGTTATTTGATGTTGGCTTTACTTGGTGGGCTTTTTATAGGATTTGGTATGTTAACGTTTATCGTTATTGGCGGGATGCTCACACCTGCAGAAGTGCCTTATGTAAAGATTATACAAGCAGCAGTATTTGGAATTGCGCTTTGCATGGTTATGCTAGGTGGCGTTGATTTGTTTACCGGCAATAATTTGGTCATGACAATAGGAGCTTTAGAAAAACGAACATCGTGGCTTGATTTAGTAAAAGTTTGGATAGTTAGTTATGGTGGCAATTTTGTCGGAGCTTATCTTTGTGCGTGGTTATTAGTGATGACCGGCTATGTTGTAGGGGATTTAGCTGCCTATGTTGAAAAAGTAACGCATCTAAAAACGTCTGCTAGTTTTAGTGAGCTATTGTTTCGTGGAATCTATTGCAATGTTTTAGTATGTTTGGCAGTTTGGTGTACATATCGCGTGAAAAGTGAAACAGCGAAAATTGCGTTGATTTTTTGTTGTATCTTTCCGTTTATACTAGGTGGGTTCGAGCATAGTATTGCCAATATGATGGTGTTTTCTGTAGCATCAATGATTCCACAGGGTGCTGTATTTTCAATCGATCATTTTTTTCATAATTTAATTCCAGTAACAATAGGTAATGCACTAGGTGGCGCATTATTAGGAGTTGCGTTTTGGTTAACGGAAACTGGAAATCGCGAATACTAATAATGATAAAATTGGGTGAATTTTGTAGAATTTGCGTGAATTATTGAGCTAAAGTTGTTTCTTGGTGAGAAGTATGACAGTATGAAGAAGAATAAATGCTGGAGGTATGTAAAATGGAATATCCTAAATGTCCACAATGTGGCTCTGAATATACGTATGAAGATGGTGCAAATTTTGTATGTCCTGAATGTGCACATGAATGGCCTCAAACTGCTGAAGTTATAGAAGAAGAGGGCTTAGTTGTATGTGATGCGAATGGCAATTTACTTGTTGATGGTGATACAGTAACAGTCATAAAAGATTTAAAAGTAAAAGGTAGTTCATCTACATTAAAAATTGGTACACGCGTAAAGAATATTCGTCTTGTGGAAGGCGATCACAACATCGACTGCAAAATCGATGGCTTTGGTGCAATGAAATTAAAATCAGAATTTGTAAAGAAAAACTAAAAAAAAGCGAAGTCCAATTTGTTGGACTTCGCTTTTTCTATTTAGATTATTCCGCTGATGTTATGCCTTCGAAAGCACCTTTTAAGTCTTTGTCTTTTACTTCAACTTTTGATTCTTTGATTAACTCAGCCATTTTTTTATTCCAGTCGCCTTTTGTAGCAGCGATTGCATCGCGAATTTCTTCTTTTTTCTCTTCAAGTGTACCGTAGTCTTTTACAGCACGTTTGTCTGTAACTTGAATGATATGGTAACCGAAGTCAGATTTTACAGGTTCACTAATTTCATTGACTTCTAAAGCATACGCTGCATCGTTGAATTGTTCAACCATAGTTCCTACTGAGAACCAACCTAATTCGCCGCCTTTTTCAGCAGAACCAGTATCTGTAGAGTATTCTTTCGCTAATTTAGCGAAATCTTCACCAGCTTTTAGTTTTGCAACTATCTCTTTAGCTAATGCTTCGTCTTCAACTAAAATGTGACGAGCATTTAATTCTTGAGAGGCTTGGTCATAGTACTTTTGAATTTCCTCATCTGTTACTTCAACATCTTTTGTCGCTTTTTCTTGTAATAAGCTGAAGCGGATGTTCGTTTTTAACATATCTTCTGTTAAGTTACTTTGAGCTATTGCAGCTTCGTAGCTATCGCCGTATTGTTCTTTAACAGCAGCTAATTCTTTGTCTACCTCTTTGTCTGTTACTTCATATTTGTCGTTTAAGATTTGTTCGATAACTACTTGTTGTAAAAGCTGATCACCAGCAATTTCTTTAATTGAGTTATAAAATTCCTCTTGCGTAATGTCACCTACGCTTGTTGAAACGACTACTTCATCTCCAGGATTACTACATGCTGCTAAACCTAGAGATGCAGCGAATGTTAATGCTAAAAGAGTTTTTTTCATGTTTGATTACGCTCCTAACTGAACTTTAAATCTTTTGTTACTATAACATAAACGCTTTAAAAACAAAATGGTTGCATGCCGAGGTTGCCTAAGTTTTACAAAAGCAGGTGCATAGGATAAAGGGAGAAAGGAGGTGTTAGTATGGGCGGCAGTGGCTACAATGGTGGCGGTCATGGTTCAGGCTTTGCGTTAATCGTTGTGTTATTTATCTTATTAATTATCGTTGGCGCAGCGTTTCTTTACTAATTTTTAGGTAAGTTACAATAGCTATGTGACTTAAAAGGTGATGCGCATATTTTAAGCGCATCACCTTTAAATGTTGTGAATGTGAGTAATTTATAAGTTAAACGGCTAACAGAACTTCCACATACATGGAAATTAATAAAATGGTAATGAGTACATTAATAGTGCGGAAAATTTTAGGTTGTTTTTCTTCTGGAATTTCGCGGCGACTACATAATGCGGCCGTCATTCGATTAATTTGGAATAAGTATATTACTGAAAATAAAATTACGATAAGAAGTAACAAATTTATTCCTCCCCTCTAAACAAAAAAATTAAAGATCAAGTGGTACTAAAATTTCATATCCTCTTGGTGTTTCCTCAATTATAGCATTGTTTGGTGCGGACTTTAAATTTTTGATATATAAAAAGTCCATTAAACAAATACTACTATGATAAGCAAGCAGCACACTAAAATAATGTGCAAACTCTGGTAAGAGGAAGCCCCCAACAATAAATGCAGTGTTCAGTACAGCGAATGGTGTTATTAACGCGAAAATGTAAGAACGTTTCGGAATGCCATGTTGCAATCGCATATAAAAAATGGGTACGAAATGATATTGAATTTTAAAGCGAAAAACGAGCGATTTTTTGTGATGAAATAGCGCGATATAATGCAAATATTTATGAAGGGGGTAAATAACCGTCACAATTAAAAAGACCAACCATAAATAACGATCCATATGCCGCCCTGTGAAATTAAAGCTAAACGCAATGTATGAAAAGCAAAATACAAGAACGAACAGGATGATCGCTAGTAAATAAAGTCGTGTTGTTCCGTACTCGCGTTCGATATTAATGGTTTTCCAACAGTGCACAGATATCCTCCTATGTGGGGCTCGTCTCGAAAACGTTTTTTAGACGGCCTCTTTCTATGTTTTCCCATTAAACTAAAAGTAATAAACACATTTTAAGCATAATGATGTATTTTTTTTAAACCCTATACTTTTTTATACACTAAAAAAGAAATGTCTTCAAATTTTAGATGAGGACATTTCTTCGTAAACAGTTGGTTATAGTGTAGATGCAGGTGCAGTAATAACTTTTTTGCCTGTTTCATCGATCGTTTCTTTAAAGTTGAAAAATGAGCGTTCAAAGATTTCGATGAAGTCGTCACCGTAAATATTTCGGATGACAGCCATCACATCTAAAAATTCAGGGAAGCGACCATATAATTCTTTTAATGGAAGCGCACCTTGTAAAATAGTATGTTCTGTATCGTGATAATGTTCATACATACATAAAATTAGCTCTGCGCCAGCTGGTGTCAGCTCCACGTATGTATTACGTTTATCTTCATCGCGTTTAGAGAAAGTGAGTAATCCACGTTCTTCTAATTTTTTTGAAAAATTAAAAGCAGTAGATACATGCATGACACCAAATTTAGCTACATCTGAAATCGAGGCACCTTTTAAGTGGTACGAAATCCATAAAATGTGGTGCTCATTAATGTTTAAATCAAAAGGCTTAATCCATGTTTGCCAATCTTTTTCGATAGCTTTCCAAAGGGCTTTTGATAATTGTGCCACTCTTTGGCTAAATAGCATAGCCTCTCTTTGTGAGTATAAATCTTCTGTCAAAGCAATCACCTTCTTCTTTCATTTATCATTTTGAAAATATTATAGCAATAAAAGAAAAAAGTTTAAAGTTAGAAAAATCGAATAATTAAATGTTGATTTAAAAATACTAGAAAATGATATTTTTGGAATTAAAACACCCTATTTTTACGAGTGGAATAGTTCTAAAGAATTAATCGTGAATGATTGTTCATTGTGCGATATTTTTGCTTTGAGGGATAATTTTCTCGATTTCTTTTATAGAATTCTGTAAATTTTCGATTTCTTGTTTTAACTTTTCTGATTCTGGCTCGATTTCAGTTTTAAATGCTGTGAAGTTATCCTTCAATTCATTTATTATACTAGGTATACTATTCTGTGCTTCGGATTTTAGCGTTCCAATCGACTGTTTTACATTGCCTATTTCGGCTTGTACATCTTGTAATTTTGATTTTGCCCCTGTCGTGTTGCTAGCAATATATTGACGGAGCTGTGCACCAGATTGTGGAGCTGAAAATAATACAACTACAGCGCCACTAACTAATCCAGTTGTTAACCCTATAAGAAATGATTTTGCTTTCATTGAATTACGTCCTTTCGAGAGTGTTATTGATATACTCATTTCCATATTCTAATTATAGTAAACATAGACTGTCTGTATTTGGATAAAAAAGCGGTACTAAAAGTGAATGACTTTCGTACCCCCAGATGATTATAGATTTGCTTTAATTTGTGCTGAAAGTTCTGTAAGTACTTCAGGCGGGAATTCAGCTTGGCGACCGTTCCATTGTACTTTTAAGCCGTCTGTCTCGTCATAACGTGGTACAAGGTGAAGATGATAGTGGAACACCGTTTGACCCGCTTCTGCGCCATTGTTGTTAATTGTATTCATACCTACAGGATTGAATGCAGATTTAATCGCGTTGGCTACTTTTGGTGCGGCTGCATATAAATTACGGGCAACATCTTCTGGCATTTCAAAAAGATCCTTGCAATGTGTTTTTGGAATTAATAAGGTATGTCCTTTAGTCAAGGGCATGATGTCCATAAATGCATATACATGCTCATCCTCATATACTTTTAAACTTGGAATTTCTCCGGCAATAATTTTACAAAATAAGCAATCACTCATTTTAGTCGCTCCTTTTCCGTGATATTTCCTTTCATTTTAACATAGAAAATATGGAAAACTATCTTATTATATAGGAAAAATTTCATTTTCCATTCACCAAATGGGTACATTCGGTGTTCAACTTCAAAAGCTTTTGATAAACTAAAATTTAGAAAAAGGAGTGACCACTATGACGATTTTACAACTTCAAAATGTAACAGGCGGCTATACAAAAAAGCCTGTTATTCAAGATTTATCGTTTGAAATAAATAAAGGTGAGCTTGTCGGCTTGATTGGGCTAAATGGGGCAGGGAAAAGTACCACGATTAAGCATATTATCGGAACGCTTTTACCTCGTGCAGGAGAAATTCGTCTAAACGGTGTAACATTAAAAGAGGATATGGATAAGTACCGTTCAAGTTTTTCATATATTCCTGAAACACCTGTATTATATGAAGAATTGACATTAAAAGAGCATTTAGAGTTAACGGCGATGGCCTATGGATTAGATGAAAAAACATTAAAAGACCGTTCAGAAAGCCTATTAAAAGAATTTCGTATGGAAAAGCGTTTAAACTGGTTTCCTTCGCACTTTTCAAAAGGTATGCGCCAAAAAGTGATGATTATGTGCGCATTTTTAGTGAATCCAAGTTTGTATATTATCGATGAACCGTTTGTAGGACTAGACCCACTTGGTATTCAATCTTTACTTGACCAAATGGACGATAAAAAAAGGGCGGGTGCTTCGATATTAATGTCGACACATATTTTATCAACTGCAGAAAAGCATTGTGATCGCATTATTTTATTACATGAGGGTCGTGTACGTGCACAAGGAACAATGGATGATTTACGAAAAGCGTTTAATATGCCGACTGCGACACTAGATGATCTGTACATTGCGATGACAAAGGAGCAAGACAATGAACAACATGCATAGTGTATGGGGAAAGCGATTTGAGCACTATATTGGCGAAGTGATGAAATATATGCGCTTCATCTTTACAGGTCATATTGCCATTGTGCTTGTCTTTATTGTTGGGGCAGGGGGCTATCAATATAGCGAGTGGCTAAAAGTGGTTGAGCCGGATTTCCCTGCGGAGTGGATAATTGCGGTTATTATCGGATTTGTGATTGCGTTTAGTCGGCCTGTAACATTATTAAAAGAGCCAGACCAAGTGTATTTACTGCCGCTTGAAAGTCAGATGCAAGGGTATTTTCATAAAGCGATGAATTGGACTTTTTGGTCGCAAGTGCTTGTGCCTGTTGTGCTTTTTATTGTTTCAATTCCATTATTAAAAGCAGTGACCGATTTATCGGTATTATCACTATGGTTAACGGTCGTATTTGTAGCAGTTTTAAAGTGGCTTAATGTGCGTGCGGAGTTTTATTATCGTTTTGTCAATCGTGGCAAAGCGGTGCTATTGGATCGTTTTGTACGTGTAATTGTAACAATTTTAGGAATTCAAATGTCATTAGCGGATGGTTTTATTGCTTCAGTATTTTTAGTAATGCTAGCGTATTACATTTTTGTCTTAAAGAAAAAAACGGTGAACAATCCTGTGCCATATGAGCATTTTATTAAGCTTGAGCAAAATCGTATGATGGGCTTTTACCGTTTTGCCAACTATTTTACTGATGTACCGCATTTAAAAGGTTCGGTAAAGCGTCGTGCATGGTTAGATGTTGCCTATAAAACGATTGCATTCAAAAAGGGAAATACACAAGCATACTTAGTTTATCGTACGTTTATTCGTACGGATGACCACTTTTACTTATGGGTGCGTTTAACTGCAATTGCAGGGGGGATTGCACTATTTATTTCGATTCCATTTGTGACATGGATTGTTGTAGCAGCAATGGCCTTTGCAACGACATTACAAATAAAATATGCGCTGATGAACGCTGGTGAGTTCCGAATGGATATGCTCTATCCAATTGCACGCGATACAAGAAAGCAGGCAGTTGCAAAGTTATTGCGTCAATTAAGTGTTGTACAAGCAATCATAGTGATGTTATGCGCGATCATGCAGCCGCTGTTTTTTATAGTTCCTGTCGTAATGATTGTTGTAAGTGAATTGACATTGCGTATGTCAAAATAAAAGATGGGGTTTTAGCGAATAGCTAACCCCATCTTTTTTTCGGTGATAAACCGGAGTTTAGTAAATCTAGAATAGAATGTGCTTGTTGCATGTGTAGTTGCATGGCATATTGTGTAGCCTGCATTAAAATGCTTGCCTTAGTGAAATTCATCATTTCCTTTGCGATATCCGCGTCACGAATGCGTGATTCCGCAGCTGTTAAATTTTCAGATGTGTTCATAGTCACATTATAGGCATGTTCTAATCGGTTTTGATAAGCTCCTAAACGAGCACGTTCCATTGACGTTTGGTTTAATGATTTGTCCAATTGACTCAGTGATTTTTCTGCATCTTCTCTTGTTGCAATTGATAAACCGTCTAAGCCTAATGAGGAGCTACTTACTTCACCAA
This sequence comes from Solibacillus palustris, assembly GCF_022549215.1. Lineage (GTDB taxonomy): Bacteria > Bacillota > Bacilli > Bacillales_A > Planococcaceae > Solibacillus > Solibacillus daqui. The sequence continues at coordinate 50,236 of NZ_JAKZFC010000005.1, forward strand.
TTAATACTTCAATATTTTGCCCACTGTTGGCACCAACCTGAATTTTCAAACCGCTATCTTTATAGTCACCGTTTAATAATGTGCGGGTATTGAATTCGGTATCGGTAGAAATGCGGGTAATTTCTTTTTTTAGCTCTTGGAATTCGATATCGAGTAGCTTTCGGTCATCGTCAGTTAATGTATCGTTACTTGCCTGTACCGACAATTCACGCATTCGTTGTATAATGGCATGGGTTTCGTTTAGTGCACCTTCAGCCGTTTGAATGAGCGAAATGCCATCTTGAATATTTTTACCTGCCATATTTAAACCACGGATTTGTGCGCGCATTTTTTCAGAAATGGCAAGTCCTGCCGCATCGTCAGCAGCACTATTGATTCGATACCCTGTGGAAATACGATACAGTGCTTTATTCATTGCGTTATACTGGCGGTTATAGTTGTTATAAATCGCAAGTCCAGCACTGCTCCAGCTTCCAATACGCATGTTGCTCCCCTCCCATAAAACATACTCATGGGTTATATCGGCAATCTTACGTAATTTTCCATTATAAAAATAATCCACCAATTAAAAGTCCTGCTAAAATAACGAATGCAGGATGAATTTTAAACTTTTCTAATGCGAAGTAGCTAGCGACAACAAGTAGTACCGTTGGAATCCAATTGTTATGTTTATATGATGTTTGTAAAAAATCAAATGATAACGATAGCATTAGTACCGCAATTGCAGGTAATACAAAGCTCGATAAACGTTTAACACGTGGTGAGTTACTATGTTTATACAACAAATTTAATAATAGTAGCATCAATGCAAGTGATGGCGCAATTGTTGCAAATAAGGCAACAATGCTTCCTAAAACACCAGCTACTTCAAAGCCAATATAGCCAGCCATTTTTGTAGCAATTGGTCCGGGTAATGAATTGGCAAGTGCCAACAGTTCGCTAAATTCAGTTTTAGACATCCACTCATATTTTTCTACAACTTCATGCTCGATTAATGGGATTGCAGAGGGTCCCCCGCCATACGCTAAAATATTCGGAAAGAAAAAAGCGATAAATAAATGGAGGTAAGTCATGATTCTTGACCTCCTTTAACAGGTAATGCAATAGCAAGCACCAATAAAATAGAAATAACAATGCCCGGATGAATATTTAAAAGAATAATGGCAATAAAGCTCACGATAAATATAAGTGCAGCAATTTTGAAACCGAGAGAAGCTTTTGATTTTTTTAAGAAATCGTACGTTAACACACCCATCATCACAGCCACTACTGGGATAACTCCGTTTGTCATGCCACTGACAAATTTTGATTCATGAAATTGTTTTAATGAACTTAATAATAAAATGATTAGTATTACAGTTGGTACAACCGTTGCAAATAGGGCGGTAATTAGCCCAGGCCAGCCACCAATTCGGTAGCCAATATAGCCAGCCATTTTTGTAGCGATTGGGCCAGGCAATGTGTTACCGATTGAAATGACATCAGCAAATTCTTCATCTGTCATCCAACCATATGTTTTGACGACTTCTTTATGTACGAGTGGAATCGTTGTAGGACCACCGCCAAAGCCTAGAATACCAGAACGAAAAAAGGCGATAAATATATGTAATTGTTTAGCCAACATGATTTCCTCCATCATGACTTAGTTTTTCACAATACAAAAGCTGTGAGAAAAAATATTGCCCCCACAGCTTTCTTATAATATAAGAAAGTATAATTTTTTCAAAGTGTCTAGGCTAAAGCACCAGCCCCTCGCACCATTAGATCCCTCCTGCAAAAGTGGGGGTGCGTTTACTTTTGCAGGAGGGCTCTCCAATGTCTGAGGCTCACACGACGTGAGTCATTGGGGGCATGCCACATGGACGTGGCGTTTTGCCCACTCGGGGCTGGAAGGGCGCTTTAGCGCTTTTCTTATACGGGCATTATTCTTTTGGTGGTGCATTATATGTCGTAATATAGGAAGGTGAATTGAACATTGATTGAAGTACGGCTGCTTTGCTTTCGAAAAGAGGTGCAAAACGTTCTGCATAGACTGCGCTATTTTTCCAAACTTCATAGGAGACTGGTCCACCCCATTGAGTAATGAACAAATACGTTTCTTCTTTAATAGGACGTAACAAACGATATGCGATGACAGCATCGTTTGAATCAAGCAATGAAAGGGTATTTAGTGCTTTTTCCTCGAAAACTGGGCGCTCATCTGACATAATAGGCATATTGTAAAAAGTGAAATAGCCTTTTTGTTCAAACTGCCCTTTTTGAGCGATTACCTCGAATTTTCTTGGGACAGCAAAAATGGATTTTTTGTCGCTTTCATGTAAAACGACTGAATTACCATTACCATGTAGTAGGATTAAAGGGTGTTGTGCATTTTTTTCGATTAATTTCTCCATATAATCTGGTGTACCAGATGTTACATAAAAGTTCATAAGTTTAAACCTCCTTTATTCTATTATTTTCATTTATAAAGCTGTTCCAGCTTTTTGTCAAAATGTTATGTGGCGTTAAGGGCGATTTTATGACATTTACTTAAGAAATCTATACATTTTCTATAGAAAAGTTTATAGTCGATAATGGATATCAATGACGTTTTTATGGATTGGAAAAATCAAGAAATTCTATTTGATAAGGAGTAACATCAAACATGACGAAATTTAACGATACATTATTACGTGCAGCTCGTGGGGAGCAAGTCGATCATACGCCAGTTTGGTTTATGCGCCAGGCAGGACGTTCACAGCCTGAATATCGTGAAATTAAAGAAAAATACTCATTAGAAGAAATTACAATGCAACCGGAATTATGTGCTTATGTAACACGTTTACCAGTTGAACAATATAACGTAGATGCTGCGATTCTTTATAAAGATATCGTAACACCGCTACCAGGCATCGGTGTCGATGTAAAAATTAAAGCAGGTGTAGGACCAGTTATTTCAAACCCAATTCGTTCTGTAGCGGATGTTGAAAAGCTAGGCGAGTTCAATGCAAAAGAGCATACACCTTATGTACTTGAAACAATCAAAATGTTAACGCAAGAACAATTAAATGTACCGTTAATCGGTTTTGGAGGCGCACCATTCACATTAGCTAGCTATATGATTGAAGGTGGTCCAAGCCGTAACTACGCAAAGACAAAATCATTTATGGTATCACAACCACAAGCTTGGTTTAAGTTAATGGACAAGCTTGCAGATATGATCATTATGGATATTTCAGCCCAAGTAGAAGCTGGCGCAAAGGCAATCCAAATTTTCGATTCGTGGGTTGGTGCTTTAAGTGTTGAAGATTACCGTATTTTCATCAAGCCTATAATGACACGTATTTTCGGCGAGTTACGTGCACTAAATGTACCGTTAATTCAATTTGGTGTCGGTGCATCTCACTTAGTAAATGAGTGGCACGACCTTCCAATTGATGTTGTGGGATTAGACTGGCGTTTACCAATTCGTGAAGCAGGAGCACGAGGTATAACGAAAGCTGTACAAGGGAACTTAGACCCAACATTACTAATTTCAGATTGGAATGTATTAGAAGCGCGTGCAAAAGATATTGTGGATCAAGGTTTAGCACATTCAAATGGTCATATTTTCAACTTAGGCCACGGTGTATTCCCAGAAGTAGATCCAGCTGTATTAAAACGTTTAACGACATTTGTTCATGATTATAGCCGTGAGCAAATAGCAAAGCGCGGATAAATTGAAGCTTTGCTCGGTGGGGGGCTTTAATCCTCACTGAGCATTAGCTTTCACCAATCCGGCTTTTAGGGACTGTGAATCGCCCACTTACCTGTCTCCTAACACTTGCCAGTTTGAAGTGGACGTCTTACTGACCTTTAATGCGGGATAATAATATTTTGAGGTGATAAAACATGAAACAAGTACGTGGTTTATTAGTCATGGCATATGGCACACCATATAAAGAAGAAGATATTGAACGTTATTACACACATATTCGTCACGGTCGCAAGCCATCACAAGAGCATATTGATGATTTAACGGAGCGTTACCGCGCAATTGGTGGGATTTCTCCCCTTGCAAAAATGACAAAAGCACAGGCCGAAGCTCTTTGTGCACGCTTAAATGAGGTACAAGACGAAGTAGAATATAAATTATTCATTGGTTTAAAACATATCGAGCCATTCGTAGAAGATGCAGTAGAAGCAATGATGAACGAAGGCATTACAGAAGCGGTATCAATCGTACTTGCACCACACTTCTCAACATTCTCAATTAAATCTTATAACGGTCGTGCAAAAGAAGCGGCTGAAAAATTAGGTGGCACATTAAATATCACTTCTGTAGAAGCGTGGTATAACGAACCAAAATTCATTGAGTTTTGGAAACAAGCAGTAAATGGTGAATTAGCAAAAATGACTGAAGAAGAGCGCAAAACTGCGTGCTTAATCGTGTCTAACCACTCATTACCAGAAAAAATTAAATTAGCTGGCGATCCATATGAAGAGCAATTAATCGAAACAGCTCGTTTAATCGAAGCGGCCTCTGATATTGAAAACGTGGAAGTAGGTTGGCAATCAGCTGGTCAAACACCAGAACCATGGCTAGGACCAGATGTACAAGATTTAACAAAAGAATTATACGAACAAAAAGGCTACAAATCATTCATTTATACACCTGTTGGTTTCGTAACAGAACACTTAGAAGTTCTTTACGATAACGATATTGAATGTAAAGTAGTGTGTGATGAAATTGGCGCTAGCTATTATCGTCCTGCAATGCCAAACACGCATCCGTTATTCATCGATGCGATGGTAGATGCAATCGATAAAAAATTAGCGAAATAATATAGAGAGTGATGATGAAGGTGACTTTAAAAAGGAGTAAGATTGTAATCGTTGGCGGTGGAATTACGGGCTTAACGACGGCATACTATTTACAGCAAAAAGCGATGGAAGACGATTTATCATTAGAAATTGTGTTAATTGAATCGTCATTACGTCTAGGTGGAAAAATCCACACTGTTCGTAAAAATGGCTACATAATTGAACGTGGCCCTGAATCGTTTTTTGATACAAGTAACAGTGTTCATAGTTTAGCACGTGATTTAAAAATCGAACATAAAATTATACAAAATAATAACGGTCGAACATTTATCGCAATCGGCAACAAACTTCACCAAATCCCAAGTAATTTATTGCTTGGGGGGTCACCTAAAATCTTATCTGTGTTGACTTCGAATTTTCTTTCTTTAAGTGGTAAAATTCGCGCGGCTGGAGATTTACTTTTACCAAAATTATCGCATGAGAAGGATGAGCCTATTAGCGACTTTTTCCGTCGTCGTTTCGGTAAGGAACTGGTAGAAAATCTTGTCGAACCTGTGATAGCAGGAACTTATGCTGGTGATGTCGATCATGTAAGTATGCAATCTATGTTCCCGCAGTTTTACCAGTTAGAGAAAGATTATGGAAGCCTTTTACTTGGAATGAAAAAGACAGGGAGAGGCATTTATGCGCTATTCGATATGCCAGGTGAAATTCATTATGAATCGTTTGATGGTGGCTTAGAAACGATGGTGGAATCTTTAGAAGCTGCGTTAACAAACGTCACAATTTTAAAAGGCTTAAAAGTGGATACAATCGAAAAAAACACGGATTTAACACAACAGCTGTATTTAAATGATGGGACGTCCATTCAAGCTGATCAAATCGTTGTGACGACACCATTTAATGTAACCAAAAAAATATTCCGGGATTCAGAAACACTTCATAATATGGATACAATGAATTACGCAACGATTGCAACTGTGACACTAGCCTTTGATAGAGAAGTAGTGCAGAAGTATACCGATGCTATGAATTTCTTTGTATCCCGTAATAGTGATTTTGCCATCACAACATGTACATGGAGCAATCGTAAATTTGACCATGTTGCACCTGAAGGTCATGAATTAATACGCGTCTATATTGGACGTGTCGGTGATGAATCGATTGTGGAATTATCAGATAGTGAAATCGAAAAAATTGTGCTACAGGATTTAAAAAAGGCGATTGGCTTAAATGAGAGGCCATCATTAATGATAGTCGCACGTTGGAAAGAATCGATGCCACAGTATACAATTGGTCATGAAGAACGTGTTCAGCTATTGAAAGCACAGTTTTGCAAGGAATTTCCGAATGTCTATTTGACTGGTAGCTCATATGAAGGCATTAGTATTCCAGATTGTGTAACCCAAGGAAAAGAAACAGCCGAGCGAATTATCTCGCAGCTTACACAGGGGAAATAATCAATTTAACTTGCTTCAGCTGAAGTCATCCACTTTTGTAAGTGGGGGACGAATGCCAAGTATGTCCTTCATTCTGTGTGGGTTCAAACACCGGCTGAAGCAAGTTAATGCCTCCGGCGGATGTCACAGATTTTTTTCGGACAAACTCGAAAAAATCTGGATGAAATTACGCCGAGACGTAATTGATTGTTCATCCATTCAAATAGAACGAAAACGCTGAATTAAAAGTGTCTGCTTTTAGTCCAGCGTTTTTTGTATGTAAATTTCACAAATTTATCCTTTTCATTTCATGCAAATTTCACATTTATTTAGTACGCTTAAATACGAGGTGTTTACGCCATGAAATTTTTTAAAGCATTATTTGTAGTATGCTACCTGTTAGTTTTGACTGGGTGTAATGAATCAGTTTTTGACGCAATTGATGAACATCAAAGTTTTTTAGCCTCTGTCAATATTTTAGAACCTTCGATTACGTTTTATGATGAAGACTTTGCATTGATAGCGACATGGGATTTGGATAATACATATACAGGGGCGACGTTAGTTGGAACAAACGCAATTTTGCTTTATGGCCATCAGCTTGACGAAGCCGAACTCTATGACCTTTCTTCAGGGAAGCAAATAGTCAAATTGAAAACAGGTATTGGCACGACAAATGCACTTTATGATGAACAAGCACATGCCATTTATTTGACAAATAGTAAAACAAATGAATTAACAAGTTATTCAGTAACGGGTGAGTTACAACAAAGTTTGAAGCTCCGCAATTATCCAATGTCCATGGCGTTGCATGAAAATATGCTTTATGTTGTGAATTATAAAGATACATTCCTTTCCGTTATTGATACAACAACATTTAAGGCAATCGATGAATGGCTGATTGAAAGTTCATCTCAAGGAGCACTAATTGTGGAAGAAACAAATGAGCTTTGGTTAGGTGGACATGGACAAGGAAGTAAGCCAAACGAAATGGTGCAAGTATTCGATTTAACAACAGGTATGGTGAAAAAAGAAATTGCTGTACCGGTGATGCCAATCACATTAATACAGCAGGAACAAGAAGTAATTATTGCTAGTCATGGCTCGAATATGGTTTATAGTACTTCGTTGGATGGAACTATCAATTGGCAACAAGAAGTTGCGGCTAATCCGTTTTCGGTTGCTTATTTTGATGGTCGATTGGTTGTAGCGGGCTATGATGATCAAACGCTTTATGTGGCAGAGCATGCTCATATTATTGAAACAGTCGATACAGGAAAAGGTGCATTTCAGTTATTAGTAAGGGAGTGACAACAATGACGACGATATTAATTGTTGATGATGAATATAATATGCGTCAGCTCATTGATTTAGTAATAGTAAAATCAGGCTTCCAAACGATTCATGCCGAAAATGGGGCAGAAGCCTATCAAGCAATTAGTCAACATTCGATTGATTTAGTGCTTTTAGATGTCATGATGCCTGGTGAAGATGGCTTTGAAGTATGTAAAGCGATTCATGCCATGACCATGGACAAAGTACCGATTATATTCTTAACGGCACGTGATGCGAAAGACGATAAAGTAAAGGGACTTATGATTGGTGGTGATGACTATATTGTAAAACCATTTACTGCAGAGGAATTAGTAGCACGTATTTATGCCGTATTACGACGCACAGGGACTCTAATTCAAGAGACCGAAGTACAGTTTCTACAACACGGTGTAATCAAAATGGATGAAATATCGCGCAAAGTATGTATCGAGGATGAATTAATTGCGTTAACATTAAAAGAATTTGAACTGCTGTATTTATTTATGAAGCATCCAAATAATGTGTATTCACGTGAACAGTTACTAGAGCATATTTGGAATTTGAATTATTCTGGTGGCACACGCACTGTAGATACGCATATTAAAACGTTGCGCATTAAATTAGGAAAAAAATCAAAGGAAGCAAGCGATTATATCCAAACCGTTTGGGGAGTAGGCTATCGCTTTGAAAAGAATTTATGAAAAAGCTGTCGTCAAAAATTTGGTTGCTGATTGTGCTGTTTTTAAGTGCGACGGTTGTGTTCATGTTTATATTTACACATTTTTTATATGAGCAACTATATGTAGAAGATACGAAGACTACAATGATTGAAGTAGGCGAAAAGCTGCAAACAAAATATACAGGTGGAAAAGTTACGGATGAGCTCATAGCTGAAATTGATGCGTACGCCGCTTACTCAAATCTTGAAATTTTTGCGGTACGTAATCCGCGTGAGCTAAGTGCCTGTGTTCCGTTTGAAATTGATTATGATGCACTGATTGGTGTGGATGAAAGGCAGCAGCTGTTGCAGGGGAAGGGTGTTACGAAAATAGGCTATGAGGAACGTTTTGAGCGTCAAATCATTTCTGTCATTTTACCATTCACCGACCAAAATCGTTTAGAGGGTATTATTTATGTGTATTATCCACTTGCTAAAATTTCAGAGCTAGCCCAACAAGAAGTCATTTTACTTGTAACGGGGGCGGTGATGTTCTTAATAGTTGCAGCGTTTTTTGTTTACTATGGAATGCGTAAAATATTGCAGCCACTTGCAAAATTACAGCGAGCAGTAGGGAAAATGACAACAGGCCAATATGAAACGCGGGTAACAGTTACATCAAATGATGAAATTGGAAGTCTATCAGCAGCTTTTAACCAAATGGCAGCAGCTATTCAACGAGAAGATGAAGCGCAAAAATCCTTTTTAGCAACCGTTTCGCATGAACTGCGTACACCAATTAGCTATGTCAAGGGTTATAGTGAAGCCATTCAAAATGGACTAGTTGATGTGCAACAAAGAGAAGAGGCTATTCAAATTATTTCACGAGAAGCGTCGCGTATGGAACGTTTAACGAATGAGTTAATGCAGCTAGCACGAAAAGATGATATTACGGCAAGTGAATTTGATCCACTTGTATTGGCTGAGAATCTGCGTGATGCGATTTGTTTATTGAGCCAACAAGTAATGAATAAGCAAATTCAAATTATACAAAATTTTGATGAAGAACTCATCGTACTTGGCGATGAGCAAAAGCAACAACAAGTATGGATCAATGTGATTGAAAATGCGATTCGTTACTCACATGAGCAAGCACAGATTATCATTACAACGTCCAAACGAGAAAATCAAGCTGTAATTACAGTACAGGATTTTGGGATAGGTATCCCAAAAGATGACTTACCTCATGTAACAGAGCGCTTTTATCGTGTGAATAAGGCGCGCAGTCGAGCAGATGGTGGGAGTGGACTTGGGCTGTCAATTGTAGAGCAAATCGTCAAACAACATAACGGAACATTAAAAATTGAAAGCAAAAGCGAACAAGGGACACGCGTAATCGTAACGCTCCCATTAATGGAGGAATCATGATGAAAAAATGGATTTATAGTGTTGTAGCAGTACCGTTTTTATTATTTGGCTGTGGTGAAGAAGAACTTCAAACGGATGCCAATACTGAAGCACCGGCAATTGTTGAAGTTGAAATTCAAACAGCCAAATTATTATCTGCAGGTGAACCGATTCAATTAGCTGCACGTATTACGCAAAATGAAGAAGCGGTTGATGATGCAGATGAAGTGAAATTCGAAGTATGGGAATCAGGAATGCGTGAACAAGGAAAGATGCTATTTGGAGAATTAACGTCAGATGGTGTATACGCAGTGGATTATACATTCGATCATGACGGGGTTTACTATATGTTCGCTCATACAACAGCGCGTGGTATGCATGTCATGCCAAAACAAGAGCTTGTTGTAGGGAAGCCAGATATGAGCAAGGTATTAGAAGACACAAGCTCAAACTCTATGGGGCATTCAGAACATAAAAACGAAGAAAAAGATAAAGACAAAGAAAAAGAAGAAGATCACAATCATTAATTGTTGCAAAATAAAATGAACGGTGTATAATGATGACTGGATGACCGGAATGGTTTTCTGGTCACTTTTGTTTTAAGGAGGTGGATTTATGGATCGTCGATATGAAATTTTACAAGCTGCTACAAAATCGTTCTCATTATTTGGTTATAAAGCGACGACTATTGAACAAGTAGCGAAAATCGCTAATGTTGGTAAAGGGACAATTTATACGTTTTTCTCAAATAAAGAAGAGCTATTTCGAGAGGTAGTGTTGCATCTTATTAACGAAATGAAATATGAAACAGATCAACTCATCGATCATAACGCAAGCTTTATGCAAAATGCGCATACCGCCTTAGTAAAAATGCTCCACTTCCGTGAGCAACATATGCTATTTGCAAAATTGATAGAAGAAGAAAAAGCGCTACGTACACCAGAAGTACAGCAAATGCTTTTAAAAATTGAAGCAGAAATTATTTCGTATGTATCAATGCGTATTCGTAATGGGATTACCAAAGATGAAATAATTGATTGTAACCCTGAGCATGTAGCTTATTTATTGTTCAAATCATATTTAGCCTTTATTGTAGATTGGCAGTTGACACATCATGAGCCACTTAAAGAACAAGAGATTTTGACCTTATTCAGTAAAACAATTTTCCGTGGTTTAGCAAAGAAAAAGTAACGTTCACTTCCATGTGAAGTGAGTTTCTTTTTGTAGTGAAATGACCCAATGACGTTTTCGGTCATTGGGTATTATAAGGAGGAAATAGTGTGATAAAAGCGGAATGGCTTAAAATTTTTAAAACGAAAAAAATGCTGATTTCTGTAATTGCTGTACTTTTCGTGCCAGTCATGTATAGTGGCATGTTCTTATGGGCGTTTTGGGATCCGTACTCAAATTTAGATAGCATGCCCGTAGCAATTGTCAATGAAGACAAAGGTACTTCGATGAACGGTGAAACAATGGAGATGGGTCAACTATTAGTTGACACGCTCGTAGATAGTAAGCAATTTCAATTTGAAGAAATCGATGCAAAAGATGCCAATCAACAATTATTAGATCAAAAATATTATATTTTAATTAAAATTCCAGAAAACTTTTCTGAGCATGCCACAACTTTATTAGATGAACAACCACAAAAATTAGTGATTGATTACATTCCAAATGAAGGTTTTAACTTTTTAAGTGCTCAAATTGGTGAATCTGCAATGGAGCTTATTAAGGCGGAAGTAAATAAGCAAGTTTCCACAATCTATGCTGAAAGTTTATTCGATTCAATTACCCAACTTGGAGACGGTTTCGTTGAAGCAGCTGATGGCGCTGGAAAATTAGATGAAGGTGCAAAAAAATTAGCAGATGGTGCGGATGAATTCAAAGGTTATTTAGAGCAATTGGCTTCAAGCTCAGTTGAATTATCAGAAGGTACAAATACATTAACAGCGGGTGCACAAACAGCCGCAGATGGTGCTAATGAATTAGCAACCGGAGTAGCAAAAATTGCAGATGGCGGTAAACAATTAGCAGTCGGAGCACAAACAGCCGCAGATGGTGCTAATGCATTACAACAGGGCATTACGAGCTATACGAATGGGGTTGCTCAAATAGCAGGCGGCCAAAAAGAGTTAACAACTGGCCAGGCTAATTTAGCAGAAAATTTATCATTACTAACTCAGGGCACAACTAATATTGATGACAAAATTAAAGCATTAGCTGATGGATCTACCAATGTAGCAGGAGGCATTGATCAATTAGCTACTCAGCTAGAAGCAATTATTCCAACGCTACCAGAAGAAAATCAAGCCGCATTAAAAACAGCATTGTCACAATTACAAGCAGGTAGTAAACAAGTAAGTGGTGGTTTAAACCAATTAAATGAAGGTACGAACGGTTTAGACGATAAAATCGCGGCCATTAGCGCAGGTGCCGATAAATTAAATGCGGGTCAACAACAAGTGAGTGCAGGTGTTGGACAGTTACAACAAAATTCTGCTCAACTTACAGATGGTGCAACTTCTCTTGCAGAAGGCACTACAACAATCGCTAATAAGTTAAATGAATTAAGCGCAGGTGCAACAAGTGCTTCAACAGGAGCAAATGCATTAGCACAAGGGTTAAATACTTTAGCAGATGGCTCAAACCAATTAAATGATGGCACAAGCTTACTTGCCGAAAAATCAGGTGAATTAGCACAAGGTTCTACTACATTAGTAGATGGTACAAAAGAGTTAAAAGATGGAACTACTACATTAACTGATAATTTATCAGAAGCTGGTGGAAAAGTAGACGTTAATCCAACAGAAGATACGTATGACATGGTAAGTTCTCCAGTGGAAGTTGAAAAAGAAGCAGTAAACCACGTACCAAACTATGGTACAGGATTTGCACCATACTTTATTTCATTAGGGTTATTTGTAGGCGCATTATTAATTTCAATTGTTTTCCCACTTGTGGAACCAGCAATTATCCCAAAAACAGGTGCAAGTTGGTTTGTAAGTAAGGTGACTGTATTAATGGGTGTCGGTATTATGCAATCACTATTATCCGTAGCTATTGTTGTTTGGGGATTAGGGCTAGAAGTTCATAGCATGCCACAGTTTATTTTGACAACAATTTTAACAAGCTTTACTTTCCTAGCAATTGTTCAAATGCTTGTGTCAATATTCGGTGACCCTGGCCGCTTTATAGCGATCATTGTGTTAATTCTACAATTAACAACAAGTGCAGGTACATTCCCAATCGAATTAGTACCAGAGCAATTACAAATCTTCAATAAAATTTTACCGATGACGTTCTCTGTTCAAGGCTTCAAAGCAGCTATTTCAACAGGTGATACAACATTCTTAATGTTCAATTGGTCATTATTAGCAGCTGTAATGCTATCATGCTTAGTGATTACATTTGGTTACTTCGCATTAGTACACAAAAAACGTTATTCAAAACATCATACAGAAGCATAAAAAACAAGCGCATGGAATTTTTGTTCCGTGCGCTTGTTTTATGCAGAAAAAAACCATAAGCTTTGAGCGAGCTTATGGTTTGAAGTAAGCGTTTTAGGTTCATCTTAGTCTAAGATGAAGGTATTTAAAGATTAGTTAAACAGTGAGTAAGAATTAAAGAGAGTTGCATTTTTCACAATTGTTGCTGTAGCACTCGCTTTGTTCTTCAATTTTATCACCGCATGATACGCAAATTTTATCTGGTAAGTTTTTGAAAAATTCCACTACGTTTTCTAACATTGTGTGTGCCTCCTTTTAATGTCTGTTATATTACTTCTGTTTATATTTTATATTGTATTATAACAGTTGAGATTCGTCAACACAAAACATAAAATTTAGGTTAAAATAATTATGGACAATTTGTGAAGGAGTGACCATCTTGTATTTTATCGACAATAAAGGAATTACAGATCCACGAATTAATTTAGCAATAGAAGAGTACGTATTAAAAAACATGGATATTGAGAAGGATGATTTTTTACTGTTCTATATCAATCAGCCTTCGATTATCATTGGCAAAAATCAAAATACCATTGAGGAAATTAACACAGACTACGTAGAAGCAAATGATATTTTAGTTGTTCGCCGTCTTTCTGGTGGTGGCGCAGTATACCATGATTTAAACAACTTAAATTTCAGCTTCCTTACAAAAGACGATGGAAACAGCTTCAGCAACTACAAAAAATTCACACAGCCTGTAGTAGATGCGCTTGCAAAATTAGGGGTAAACTCTGAATTATCCGGTCGTAACGATATTTTAGCTGAAGGTAAAAAAGTGTCTGGTAATGCGCAATACTCAACGCGTGGCCGTATGTTTAGTCACGGCACATTAATGTTTGATTTAGACATTGACGCTGTTGTGAATTCATTAAAAGTAAAACAAGACAAAATCGAATCAAAAGGCATTAAATCGGTTCGATCTCGTGTAGCGAACATTATTGATTTTTTACCTGAAAAAATTACTGTAGAACAGTTCCGCAGCGAAATTTTAAAATCTATTTTCGGTGGCGAAGAAAACATTCAATACTATGAGCTAACAGAGGAAGATTGGGAAAATATCCACGAAATTTCAAAAAATCGCTATCAATTATGGGAATGGAATTACGGTAAATCACCACGATTCAATATCCAAAAAACAAAACGCTTTCCATCTGGTAGCATCGATATTCGACTAGAAGTAAACAAAGGGATTATTGAAGATGTAACCATTTTCGGTGATTTCTTTGGGGTTGGCGATGTAGAAGAAGTAGCACAGCACTTAATCGGTACAAAGTACGACCGTACAGCAATCGGGGAAGTGCTAAAAGATCTCGATATTCCAACATACTTTGGTGGGATTACAGAAGAGGATTTTTTACAGCTGATTTATTAACTCACAACGAGCAATTTTCAATACAAAGTTTGGAATCAAGTCCGTTTATCTAATAAAATCCGTTCTGCTACGCTACGGGGCATGCTTTCCTGGGGGCGTGGCTCCAACTAACTATATGCTTGCCACTACGGCGGCAAGCATATAGTGGATTTTCCGCGCACACTTAATCCCCAAGGAGTCCGCCCCTTCACTTCGCGGCACTCTACTATAAAACTAGAGTTGGTTATTATTACAAAGTGTTTGAATGAAGTGTGCTGAATTGAACTTTGTAATTGAAAAAAAGCTAATTTCGTCTAAAGATGATTTTATTTTTGAAATACTAAAATTGCAATTTTTATTTACAAAGCTAATTGTTAATCAAAGATACAAATTGTAAACAGCGTACTATTTTCTTCATCTCCGCCGCCTCGCGATAGCGCAAGCGGCAACATTTTGCGTTCTTAATTATATGGGAAAAAGTAACATTTTCGTTTGGCGGGCCTTGCATGCGGTCATGCCGTAGCCCGCCAAAAATAAGTAGCACTGTGCTTAATTCATTTTCTGTTAGTACATTTGCTAAATGTTAGTTTTTAAAATAAAAGTTCAATTTATAAAACAGAGCACTTGTATTTTCGAGTGCTCTGTTTTTTTGTTACAATAGAACCAACTGTATAGACAGATTTTAGAAATATAAAGGAGGCATTGGTGATGGAAAAGCATCGGATTTTTATCGTAGAGGATGATCCGAAAATCGCCTCATTACTAGCAGATACATTGAGGAAGTATCAGTATGATGTGGAGACAGTTCAAGACTTTGAAACAATAAGCGAACAATGCGTGGCGTTTGCACCTCATATGATTTTATTAGATATCAATTTACCTTTATACGACGGCTATTATTGGTGCCGTAAATTACGTTCTTATACAAAATGCCCAATTATTTTTATTTCGGCACGTTCAGGGGAAATGGATCAAATCTTTGCGCTAGAAAATGGAGGCGATGATTTTATTACAAAGCCATTTAACTATGAAATTGTACTTGCAAAAATTCGCAGTCATCTACGTCGTACTTACGGTGAATATTCGGCACGTCAAGAAGAGCGCACCGTGGTTCAAGGACAGCTCACACTTTATTTGGAGCGCATGGATTTACAATTGAAAGAATTAATTGTACCGCTACAAAAAAAGGAGTGTATTATTCTTGGGTTGTTAATGGGACAGGCTCCAAAAGTCGTGTCTCGGGATCAGTTATTGGAAGAACTGTGGGATGATCAAGCGTTTGTAGATGAAAATACGCTGAATGTTAATATGACGCGTGTGCGCAAAAAGCTAGCGGATTACGGCATAATATCAAGCATTGAAACTGTGCGTGGGGCTGGATATCGCTTTCTTTTAAGCGCGGAGGAAATGTAGTGGCTATAAAGTTATTTATAAGAGAGCATATTTCCTATGTTTTGTTTCAAGTGGTATTAATAGCATTTTTACTTGTGCTTTTTTGGTTGGATGGCTTAAGAAATGTAAGTACGGCCATTTATGTTATTGCGATTAGTATGTTATTAATTACATCGTTTTTAGTGGTGCGCTATATGCTACGTCGCAGATATTTAGCAAAAATCGTAGAGTTACCGGTAAGGATGGAGGATGCGCTGCAAAAAAATTCAAAAACATCTGAGTACGCCATTACAGAACAGTATTTATCAGAGCTCTATAAAATTTATCAGCATGAAGTACAAACGTTATATGCGACACAATCAAGGCAATATAAATTTATGAATCAGTGGGTACATCAAATGAAAACCCCTGTATCCATTTTAGAGCTACTTTTACAGCAGGAAGAAGAACTAGATAAAAAAAGTGTACAAGAAGAAGTCGAACGGTTAAAACGTGGGTTAGAGATGGTACTTATGCATGCAAGGCTAGAAAACTTTTCCGACGATATGCAAATCGTCCAAATTTCATTAAAATCAGCAGTAATGACAGCAGTAAATGACAATAAGCGTTTATTTATCGCGAATCGAGTGTTTCCTGAAGTGGAAGTAGATGAGGCGATTGTCGTCATGAGTGATTTGAAGTGGTTGCGCTTTTTTTTAGAGCAATTCATCACAAATGCCGTGAAATATACATTTGAGCCAAATAAAAAAATTTATATTTCAGCTAAAAAAATAGAGCATCAAATTCATCTAATGATTCGTGATGAAGGTATCGGCATTCCAATGGCTGACCTTTCGCGTGTGACAAAGGCTTTTTATACAGGCGAAAATGGGCGCAAAACAGGAGAGTCTACTGGCATGGGGCTCTATATTGCAAAGGAAATTTGTGATAGGCTCGGACATCAACTTGTAATTACATCAGAAGTAGACAAAGGAACTCAAATCGAAGTGATTTTTCAATCTTAGGAGGAGCGCGATGGTACAAATAGAAGATTGGTTATTAGCGATAGATATAGAAAATACGAAAATGGCGTTTGAATTCAATAGCTACCTTTGTGAAAGTGAAGAGTGTCGTAATTTTGTTGAAGCATGCGAAAATCATATGGGTCCAGTTGTACTTGAGTTTGCAAATAAACTAGGAATTGACCTAGCTAAGCCAAGTCAGTTAGAGAGCCTTCATGTTAATAATAATGCAGCGATAATGTATTCAGGTAAATATCATATTATCGGTGAAGTGATTGAAGGGGAACTAGATGCGTGGGATATCGTATTGGATACACATTGTTTTTCGTTAACATCTGAATTTGATATGGTACCTATCGTAATGATAGGTTCAATCATTGAAATTAGCTTTGAAGTGGTGCTGCCTTGGGTACTAGAAGTGAAAATGGAAGTTTAAGTATGAAGGAGTAATTATGTCAATCTTACAAATACATGAAGTGACGAAAGTTTATGAGGGTAAAGTAACAAACCGTGCACTCAATCAGTTAAGTTTTGAGGTTGAAAAGGGTGAATTTGTTGCCATTATGGGACCATCTGGTAGTGGGAAAACAACGCTTATGAATGTTGTGTCGATGATTGATGTACCAACTTCGGGTGAAGTCGTTTTTGATGGTATGAAACCACAAAAATTTACGAGTGAGGAACTGGCTTATTTTCGCCGTAGACAGTTAGGTTTTGTATTTCAAGAATTCAATTTATTGCCAACGTTAACGGTGGAGGAAAATATTATTTTGCCATTAACGCTTGATGAACAGCCAATTAAAGTGATGGAAGAACGTCTTGCATTCTTAAGTGATAAGCTAGATTTAACGCAAATTTTGCATAAGCGTCCAAACGAAATATCAGGTGGGCAGGCGCAGCGTACAGCAATTGCACGTGCACTTATCCATGATCCGATGCTGGTTTTAGCAGATGAGCCTACAGGGAATTTAGATTCCAATGCATCTCGTGAAGTGTTAGAGCTACTTGTAAAAATGAATAAAGAAAACAAGACGACCATATTAATGGTGACGCATGATCCGATCGCTGCTAGTTATTGTGACCGTGTCATTTTTATAAAAGATGGTGAATTTTTCAATGAAATCTATAAGGATGACCGTCGTCAAACGTTTTTCCAACGCATATTAAATGTACTAAGCCTACTAGGGGGACATGTTGGTGACTTTTCTTCAATTCGCTTACCGTAACGTTTTCCGCAATTTCCGAAATTATGCGGCGTTTTTTATGGCCACCTTTTTTAGTGTGTTTGTTTTTTTTATTTACTCAATGCTCATGTTTCACCCTGAAATTGAAAGTGGCTTTTTAGGAGAAGTCTCGATTGCGGGCATGGTTTTTGCGGAAATTATACTCGTGTTATTTTCATGGTTTTTTATTTACTATTCGTTGCGTGCATTTTTAGAAGCACGTTCGAAGGAATTTGCAATATTACTACAGCTCGGCATGAGTCGTCATCAGCTTGGAAAGTTAATTTTCATTGAAACGATGACAATCGGGCTGTTTTCGTGTTTGTTGGGCATCGTTTTTGGTTTTGCTTTTTCGAATTTTTTCTTTATGATAGTGCGAGAAATTTTGAATTTATCGGCATTGCCAATGTATTTCTCGTGGGAACCTTTTGTACTTACTCTTTTTGTTTATTTAAGTGCATTTGTCATTATTTCGACGATTAGTATGATGTTTATTCCTGACTTAAAGATCCGCGATTTGATTCGTGGACAGCAATCGATTGAAATTGAGCAGTCATATTCGAAATGCAAAGCAATTTTGGGTATTGTATTAATCGTTGTTGGATATAGCTTGGCACTTTTAACAACTAAATCGTCTATTTTTACGTATACGTTACTTATTCCGATATTTGTGACGTTTGGTACGTATTATTTCTTTTCAGATACGACGTTACTCGTAATTGACCGTATTAAGCGACGCAAGCATGTGTACTGGAAGCAATCCCGTATGGTATTGATTGCCGATCAAGTACAAGTCCTGCGTGTAAATTCGCGAATGTTTTTTGTCGTGACACTTGTTTCGACATTGGCGTTTTTGACAGTAGGCGTGTTATCTGCGATGTCATCCTACACATCTCAATATGATAAAATCAACCCAATTGGCATTATTTATAAGGGGGAAATCGATAATCCTTATGAAATCGAACATGTACTTTCAATTATTAAGGATCTAGAGCAAAACGGTATTAGTTATCATATGACACGCTTTTCCGTAGTGCGTCAAACGTCTACTTTTACATCGAATCCGGTAGAGGTTTTTCGGGAAACTGATGTTAATCATTTGCTGTTTTCGTATAAATACCCGCTTGTTAGTTTGAATAGTGGAGAAGCAATGTTCATTCCGTATTCGGAGGATTCAATAAAAGAGCTTCGTGAAACGGTTGTGCACACAACATTAAAGGAAAATAATGTTGCACTAACGATTAATAGTGTGTACCCGCAAATGTTTTTCCCAGCGGCGATGATTAGTAGTAATTCGATTATTATTAGTGACGAAGATTTTGAAAAGCTAGTAAATGAATTCGAACGTGCACCAGATGTTGAGCCTGGCTACCATTTATTTACGTTTGATATTCCGAATTGGAATGAAACCGAATTTGTTGGACTAGGTATTCAGCAAATGGTTGCAAGTGAGTATGTGCTGAATAGAAATTACTCATTGCCATTTTATTTTGAAAATGCAGGGCTAAATTATTCTTATATATTAGCTACGTACTCATTATTGACACTTGTTGGAATTTTGGTAGTTGCTGTATTTTTACTTGCTTCGGGTAGTTTTGTGTATTTCAAAATTTATGCAAACTTAGATCGAGAGAAAAAGCAGTTTAATACATTAAAGCGAATTGGGTTAACAGACAAAGAAATGAACCGAATTGTCACTCGGAATTTAGTCATTCAATTTTTCTTACCGTGGGGATTAGCCCTGATGCACAGCGCATTTGCATTTTATGTCGTGCAAATGGTGTTAAATGATTATATGAATTTGTCCATCGCAAAAGAGGTGGTGTTTTCATTTACGAGCTTTATATTTATCCAAATTGTCTATTTCTTCTTAATTCGTTGGCGCTATATTTCGCATATTAGTGGGTAATGAAAAATTGGGAAAAGTGTATTAAAAACAATATTTATGTAATAACGCAGAAATTGATGTTGTTTTATTAATATACTTATTTTATACTTCTATTAAAGTGAATATTCTTTCATTTTACGTGAAAAGGGGATGGGTGTATTGAATTTAGTTGAAAAAGTACGACAACAAGCTTTCGAACAACCAGAAAAAACAGCGTATCACTTTTTAGGGAAGGGCACTTCTTATGGAGAATTAGAGCAAACAATTTCACGTTTTGCTGGAGCTCTAAAAGATTTAGGTGTACAAAAGGGAGATCATATCGGCCTTTTACTCGGCAATACACCGCATTTTATCATTAGTTTGTACGCGTCAATGCGTATTGGGGCAGTTGCTATTCCAATCAACCCAATTTATACAGCAGACGAAATTTCGTACATTATTAAAAATGGTGATGTAAAGGTTGTTATCGCACTAGATATGTTATTACCGCTTGTGGAGGCAGGGGTGCAAGGATTCCCACAAGTGACAAATTACATCGTATGCGAAACGACACCTGATATTGGCGAGAAATATGCAGCGTTATCTGACACAGTGAAAGTGAAAACAAAATTATTTACACAAGTGTTAGCGGGTGCAACACGTTCTGTTGACCCAGTAGAAGTGGCACCAGATGATACAGCGATTATTTTGTATACATCAGGTACTACAGGTCATCCGAAAGGTGCGATGTTAACACATAATAATCTTTATTCAAATGCACGAGATATTGGTGATTATTTAAAAATGACACATGAAGATCGTGTTATTGCCACGTTACCGGTATTCCACGTATTCGCATTAACGGTAGTAGTGAATGCGCCATTAACACGTGGAGCTACAATTTTATTAGCGCCACGCTTTAGCCCAGGTGAAATTTTTGAGTTAGCTGTTACCCATAAAGCAACGGTATTTGCAGGCGTACCGACAATGTTTAACTTCTTATACCAATTTGAAGGTGGCGATGTAAGTGCATTATCTACATTACGCGTAGCGATTTCAGGTGGATCTTCATTGCCAGTATCATTACTACATAACTTTGAAAATAAGTTTAATGTACGAATTTCAGAAGGTTATGGTCTGTCAGAAGCTTCACCAGTTACTTGTTTTAATCCAATTGATCGTGACCGTAAGCCTGGTTCAATCGGACAAGCAATCATTAATGTAGAAAATAAAGTTGTTGATGAAACTGGTCAAGAAGTCGCAATTGGTGAGGTAGGCGAATTAATCGTTCGTGGACCAAATGTGATGAAGGGCTATTATAAAATGCCAGAAGAAACAGCGGTTACGATTCGCGATGGCTGGCTATATACAGGTGACTTAGCACGAAAAGACGAAGAAGATTATTTCTTTATCGTGGATCGCAAAAAGGATTTAATTATTGTAGGTGGTTTTAATGTATATCCTCGTGAAGTAGAGGAAGTGTTGTATTCACACAGCGGTATTGTAGAAGCGGCTGTTGTCGGCTTCCCAGATCCAAACTTCGGTGAGGCAGTGCATGCTTATGTTGTACTAAAGGATCCTTCATTAACAGTAGAAAATATTCAAGAATACTGCGCGCAGCATATCGTAAAATATAAAGTACCTACAGTCATCGAAATTATTGATGAGTTACCAAAAAATACGACAGGTAAAATTTTGCGTCGTTCCTTAAAAGAAGCGATGAAAGCCTAATAATTCGACACTTACCGCTTTGATTGGTGGTAAGTGTTATTTATTTTATATTTTGAATTTTAAATAAAAACTGGTAAACTATATATTACGTAATCCGAAATAATAATGAGGTGACTTATGACAAACTTTGTAACAAAAGAAAGCTTATTTGAACTACAATCGATTACCAATCCAGTGCTAGCGCCAAATGAGCAGGAAGCGCTATTTATTCGTACACAAATGAACGAAAAAGAAAATAATTATAATGCCCATTTATTTCACATTGAATTAGCATCAGGCCATTTGACACAATGGACATTTGGAAACGAACGAATCTCAAGTCCAGCTTGGTCGCCGAATGGTAAACTAGTGGCATTTTTAGTGAAGCGTGGCGAAAAACAACAGCTCTATTTATTAAATAGTCGCGGAGGCGAAGCGCAAGAACTTACGACATTACCAAATGGGGTTAACTCATTTTTATGGAGCCCTTGCGGTGAAAAGATTTGGCTGACAACTTCAGTCAAAGAAGGGCTAGCAATTACTGACGAGGAAGAAAAGGAAGATAAAAAATTTCCGAAAGCATATGTAGTCGACAAAATGAAGTATAAAGCCGATAGCTTAGGGCTATTACCTCAAAATCGCCATGCACAAATTGCTGTTGTTGAATTGAGCTCAAAAGAAGTAACGGCATATACAGATGCACCTTATTCACATAGCTTACAAGGAATTTCACATGATGGGAAAACGCTAGTAGTAGCAGTAAACAGAGTTGACAACACTGATGATGTATTCCGCACACCGCTTTATTTAGTAGATGTGGACACAAAAGAAGAAATAATGTTAATCGAGGAAGATGGTTATTATGGAGACGCTGCGTTTTCATTTGATGACCGCTATATTGCATTTGGCGGTTCAGATCAAACATTTAAAAACGCAACGCATGGTCATGTCTATATTTACGATACACAATCAAAAAATAGACAAAAGCTAACAGAAATGTTTGATGTACCAGTAGGGGATTATGCGGTAGGAGACACTCAACAAGCTGCATCAGCACCAACTGTCATGTGGACGGAAAACAATGATTTGTATTTCCAAGTGTCAACAGAAGGTGATGTTCGTTTGTACTATGCAACGCTTGAAGGGGCGATTTATCCGGCATCCCCTGAAAATGAACACGTATATGGCTATGCGATTTTTAAAAATGGTAATCGTGCATTAATGACCGTATCAAATCCAACATTTCCTGGAGAGCTATTTGATTTTGATATTACAACAGGTGAGCGCAAACAATTAACAACATTTAATGCCGAATTTCTAGCAAACACAACACTTTCAACACCAGAGGCAATTGTTTATCCAACAAAAGATGGCTTCACTGTGCATGGATGGATTATGAAACCAGCAAATTACATTGCGGGTGAAAAGTATCCACTAATTGTAGAAGTTCATGGCGGACCACATACACTTTATGCCAACACATTCTTCCACGAAATGCAGCTATTAGCAGCTCAAGGCTATGGCGTCTTATATGTAAACCCACGTGGTAGTCATGGCTATTCGCAAAGCTTTGTAGATGCAGTGCGCGGTGATTATGGTGGCGGAGACTATGAAGATATTATGGCTGGATTAGATTATGCGTTAGCCAACTATGATTGGATTGATGAGGCGCGTCTTGGCTTAACGGGTGGTAGCTACGGTGGCTTCATGACAAACTGGGCGGTAGGACATACTACCCGCTTTAAAGCAGCGGTAACACAACGTTCAATTTCAAACTGGATTAGTTTTAATGGGGTATCGGATATTGGCTATTACTTCACAGAATGGCAAATGCTTGCCGATATGAATAATGTCGAAAAGCTATGGCATCACTCACCATTAAAGTACGCAGCAAATGTGGAAACACCGCTATTAATTTTGCATAGCGAACGTGATTTCCGTTGTCCAATAGAGCAAGCAGAGCAATTATACATTACACTAAAACGTATGGGTAAAGAAGTAGCATTTGTTCGCTTCCCAGAAAGTGACCATAACTTATCACGTACAGGGATTCCGAGCTTACGAGTAGAGCGTTTAGCTCAAATTACGGGTTGGTTTATTAAATATTTATAACATGAAAAAGGGTATCCATCGAAAGTGGATGCCTTTTCATTTTGTTTCTAATTGCAAAGTAATATTACAGTTTTGTAAATTTGTTTAGCAAACATTGAGTTGTGGCAACAATTCAACGTACTAAACGTCTTTACATAGACGAAATAATCAACCATCACTTTCATAGTATGGTAAAATAAAAAAATAATTTAGCAGAAAAGAGAGAGTAACGATGTCAATCATTTATGGGTTAATTGATTTTATTTTACACATCGACGAACATCTTGTTGAAATTATCCAACAGTTTGGGAATTGGTCGTACGGGATTTTATTTACGATTGTGTTCGTTGAAACAGGCATAGTGATTATGCCATTTTTACCGGGGGATTCACTATTATTTGCGAGTGGTACTCTGGCCGCATTAGGTGCATTTAATTTATATACATTATTGATTATCTTTTTCGCGGCAGCAGTTCTCGGGGATACAGTCAATTATCATATTGGACATAAAGTAGGGATGTCTATTCCGGAAAACAGTTTTATCGGACGAGTTATTAATCGTGAGCGTTTAGAAATTGCACAGCGCTTCTTTAATAAACATGGCGGTAAAACGATTGTTATTGCACGTTTCATGCCATTTATTCGTACATTCATTCCGTTTGTTGCCGGTGCAAGTCGCATGAACTATCGTTACTTCCTATTCTATAACGTATTAGGTGCGTTTTTATGGGTAATGAGTTGTACGCTGCTCGGCTACTTCTTCGGTAATATTCCAATTATTAAAGAAAACTTCTCGTTAGTACTTATTTTAATTATTGTGATTTCAGTATTACCAGCAATTATTGGTGCACTAAAAGCACGTAAAAAATAATGAAAAGGGCATTGCTAAACATTTAGCGATGCCCTTTTGTATTAACTATTGATTTATGAATATAGAAAGAGAAATACATAAAGTATTCATAAGCATTTAAAAGACCTTATTTTCCTCGGAACTGAGGAGGTCTTTTTTCTGCAAAGGCGTTAAGTGCTTCAATGCGATCATCTGTTGGAATCGTAAGTTCATAAGCTTTACGTTCTATTTGTAATCCGGTTTGAATATCTGTTTTCATACCTTGCTTTACAGCAAATTTTGCCTGTTGAATGGCGATTGGTGCATTTTTTAAAATGACTGCTGCGAACTCTGCTGTTATCTCATGTAACTGTTCTCTTGGTGCAATTTTTGTGACTACGCCATAGTGTAGTGCTTCTGTGGCTGTCATACGTTTGGCAGTTAAGATTAATTCTAGTGCCTTTGCTTCGCCGATTAAGCGCGGTAAACGTTGCGTACCACCTGCGCCTGGGATAATCCCGAGGCTTGTTTCCGTTAAGCCAAGTGTAATGGAATCTGCGGCAATACGGAAATCACAAGCAAGCGCTAGTTCAAGACCACCACCAAAAGCATAGCCATTCAAGACACAAATTGTTGGCTGTGGCAATTGCTCAATGAGTGAAAACACCTCGCCAAAGCGATTTAAATTTCGTTTAACAAGTGTATCAGGCAAAGTTTTACGTTCCTTTAAATCCGCTCCAACTGAAAAGGCTTTATCACCAGCGCCGGTAATAATTACAAGTCGAATATCAGGGTGAATTTGAATCGATTCAATTACTTTGCGTAATTGCTCTAGCATTTCAAAGTTAAAAGCATTTAACATATCAGAACGATCTAATGTAACATAGGCGATAAAATCTTTTTGCTCATATTTTATAGTGTTCACAATTATAACCTCCTATATTTTGTTAATCTACTTTATAGTACAATGGAAAATAAGAAAAATACAATGAATCTAAATAAAATTGAGGAAGGGAATTTAAAATGGAAGTTTTCATCGGCAGGCAACCTATATTTAATAGTGAAGAAGAAATTGTTGCGTATGAGCTTTTATATCGAAACAATGATGTAAATAAATTTTCTCAAATTGATTCCGATAAAGCGACCATAGATGTTTTGATCAATTCGTTTATAACGATTGGTTTTAAGGAAGTATCGAATGGTCTCCCATCTTTTATCAATTTTACAGAAAATTTGATTATGCAGGAGGAGCTTCATTTTTTTAATCCGACAAAAGTAGTAATTGAACTTTTAGAGAATATCCCAATTACTCCAGCATTAATTGATCGACTTAAAACAATAAAGCGCAATGGTTTTAAACTAGCATTAGATGATTTTACGATGGACGAAAGCGTGCTCATCTATGACAATTTATTTGAGTTAGTAGACTATATTAAACTTGATTTTATACAGACATCTGAACAAGAGAGAGCCATTATTGAAAATAAAGTAAAAGCCAATTTCCCGCATATTCAACTACTTGCAGAAAAAGTAGAAACACGTGAGGTATATGAACAGGCAAAGTATTTAGGATATTCATTGTTTCAAGGTTATTTCTTTCAACGACCGCAAATTTTAAAAGCTACAGACATACCGGCAAACCTATTTCAATATTTCCAAATTATTTCGTTAATGCGTGATGAAAATACGAATATTGATATGTTAGTTGAATATATCGAACGGGAAATCTCATTAACTTATCGCCTATTAAAGCTAATTAATAATTCATCGAAGCGTTCGAAATCGAAAGTTCGTTCTATTAAGCAGGCAATAATATTACTGGGGCTAACAGAGCTTCGAAAATGGATTTACTTACTAGCGATGCACGAGTCAGATATACAGAAAAAAGGCGAGGTATTCAATGAATTAATATATGCTTCGTTATTCAGAGCGAAAGTATGCGAAAAATGTGCGCGATTAAATTATCAAAATAATTATTCAGAGTATTTTTTAATTGGGTTATTTTCATTAATAGACGCATTATTAAATCGTCCAATCAATTCGATTTTAGTGCAACTGCCTTTAGCCGAAAATATTATAGAAACGATTAGCGGTGCCGAGACGGAAATGACGCCATATTTGCAATTTAGCATTGCGCTAAGCAAACTAAATTGGGCGGAAATCGTACCTCTAGCGCGACAATTAAACATTTCGAAAGATAAGATTATACCGATATATGAAGAAGCGCGTGTCTGGGTGAATGAAGCAATTGATATGAATTAATAATAAACAAAGATGAAGATGTCGCAATGATCTTCGGTTAATATGAAATGCATATTGAGCTGCTCCATGAAAAAGAATAAGGTATAGTTAAATCAATAAGGCACTTCCTGTTCAAAATCGAACAAGAAGTGCCTTATTTTAGATTTTATGCCCTTTACCATATGGAATACATAAAGGTGTACCGAAGATCGGATCATCAATCATTTTACATTTAAGATCAAATACATGTTTTACCAATGTGGAAGTCATTATTTCTTTAGGTTTTCCTTGATTAAATACTGTCTGATTACGAACAGTTATGATGTGATCGGCATAACGACATGCGAGATTTATATCATGAAGGACCATAATAATTGTTCGATTTTGCTGTTGATTTAATTCAAATAGCAGATCTAATACTTCTATTTGATGTGTTAAATCCAAGTATGTTGTTGGTTCATCTAACAAAATTATATCTGTATCTTGTGCAAGAGTCATCGCAATCCATGCGCGTTGACGTTGACCACCAGAAAGCTCGTCCACGGATTTATCTTGAAGGTGTTCAACACCAGTTGCTTTTAATGCATTCAAAACTATTTCCTCATCTTTTGGTGTCCATTGTTTTCTCCAGCTTTGATGAGGATAACGGCCTTGCTTAACAAGTTGTAGAACTGTCAATCCCTCCGGTGCTACGGGTGACTGAGGGAGAATGGAGAGTTTTTTTGCTACTTGTTTTGTTGATAACTTAAAAATGTCCGATCCATCTAATAATACAGATCCTTGCTTCGGTTTTAATAATCGTGCAATTGAGCGTAAAAGCGTAGATTTTCCGCAACCATTGGCACCAATTAACACGGTAATCTCATTCATTGGAATAGACAAATCTAGAT
The DNA here is from genome assembly GCF_022549215.1 of Solibacillus palustris. Classification (GTDB taxonomy): domain Bacteria; phylum Bacillota; class Bacilli; order Bacillales_A; family Planococcaceae; genus Solibacillus; species Solibacillus daqui. Next base: position 77,937 of record NZ_JAKZFC010000005.1, read on the forward strand.
TTTCAATGATGTTTATATCACCATAACTAAGTGTAAGTGATTTTGTTTCTATAGATTCAGTCATGCAATCTGACTCCTTTATTTCCTAGGGTTTCTAAATAATAAATAGATGAAGTAAGGAGCACCAATGGCAGCGGTAAATACACCAGCTGGTACTTCTAATGGACTAAATGCAGTGCGACCAATAATGTCTGCAACCATAACGAGTAATGCGCCTATTGCTGCGGATGTTGGTATTAAAACACTAAATGATGGACCTACAATGCGTCGAGCAATATGTGGTGCCATTAAACCGACAAACCCTATTGCACCAGCGAAAGAAATGGCGCTGGCTACTAAACTCGAGCTTAGGATTAATAAAAGGAGACGTGTTTTTTGAACAGATTGTCCTAAACTCCCCGCCATATCATCACCCAGTTCTTGGACATTTAATTGTCGTGTAATAAAGATTGTGATAAGTAGAAGTGCCAGTATCACTGGGATAATTATTTGAACCTGTTCCCAAGTTGCACTTTTAACACTTCCTGTTATCCACTTATTCGCTTCACTTGCCTTATAAATGGGACCAATAATCATCAGCATCGTTGTGATAGCTTGCATAAAAGCAGAAACACCGATACCGATTAATACAAGGCGGTTGGGTGTTACACCATCTTTCCAAGCAAATAGGTACACGATCATACCAACGAAAGTAGCGCCGATAAAACCAGCTAGTGGTAGCCATTCAATACTAACTGTTAAAGAATGATTAGAATCACTGAAAATGGCTAAAAAACCAACAACAGCAACACTACCACCAGCTGAAATGCCAATTATATCAGGAGAAGCTAGTGGATTTTTAATAATTCCTTGTAAAATGGCACCTGCTACTGCCAATGCCATTCCTGCAAAAGCAGCAATAAAAATTCTTGGCAATCGGAAATCGACAATAATTAATTGATCGAATTCAGTACCTTTACCCATAAGAACTTGAAACACCTTAACAGGATTAATAAATGATTCACCTAATGAAGCACTAAATAAGAAAACAGCTATTGCAATAATGCTAATAATCGATATTTTTTTTGAGGCTCTCACATCAAGTAAAAAGGATATTTTATTTTGTAATAAACGAATGGGTTTGAAATGCTTCATTATTTTTTTCCACCTTTTCGCGCAAGGTAAATAAAGAAAGGTGTCCCGATTATTGCTGTCATAACTCCTACTGGTACTTCTTGAGGCATGATGATATAACGGGCTGTTACGTCTGCAAGTAGTAAAAGAATGCCACCTAATAAAGCAGCCATTGGGATAACCCAACGATGATCTGTACCAACAAACTTTCGGGCAAAGTGGGGTACCACAATCCCAATAAAACCTATAGGACCAGCAATTGCAACTGAACCACCGGCTAATAGAATAACAATAAGACCAACCGCTACCTTCATGAATCCTAAAGGTAACCCTAATCCTTTTGCTACATCATCTCCAAGCGCAAGAATATTCATTTTTGAAGAAATCAGTAGAGCGGCAATCCAACCAAATACTAAATAGGGTAGTACAGCAAGTAAGATTTCAAGCTTTCTCCCTTGTACAGATCCAGCCAACCAGAATAGTACTTGGTCGAGCTCTGCTTCATTTGTTGCTAGTAACCCTTGAGTAAAAGACGCAAATAAAGCACTAATAGCTGCTCCAGCTAAAGTTATTTTGACAGGGGTTATTGCATCTCTACCTGACGAACTAATGCCATAAACAGCTAGTGCTGCAATTGTTGCACCTAAAAATGCAATCCATGCAAAAGATTGCAGACTTGATATATGGAAGAAAATCATTGCAAATACGACTGCGAAGCCGGCTCCCGCATTAATTCCTAGTATCCCAGGCGAAGCTAAAGGATTCTTCGTTAATGTTTGCATAAGTACTCCAGTTATAGCTAAGGAAGCACCCACACAAGTAGCAATGAGAGCTCTCGGGATGCGAACGTTTTGAATGATGATGTGTTCGTTAGAATTATTGAATTGTGTAAATGATTGATACGTTGTTTGGATGGAAGTATCTGCATAACCATATACAATACTTATGCCCATGCATAAAAGTAAAAGTAGCGCTCCAACTATTAATGCAATCATTTTTGAAAAATTACTTTTAAAAATCATATAATGTCAAACTCTTTTCTAAATAGATTGTTTTTACAATAAAAAATAAAATTTTATTTTTTATTTATTGACAGCAAGAGATTCTTACAATATTATTATTATCGTTCTCAAGTAAATGAAATTGATTCTCATTTTCAAAAATCTACTTAAACATTCTATCACATACATTGGGGGAAGAAAAGATGCAAAAAGTATTTCGTAAATTACTAGTATTGCTTGCAATAGTGGCTGTATTTGCCCTAGCTGCATGTGGCAATACAAAAGAAGAACCGAAAGAACAAAAATCAAATGAGAGTAAAGCGTACACTGTACAACAAGCTATGGGTACAACAGAGGTACAAGATACACCAAAACGTGTGGTTGTTTTAACAAATGAAGGAACAGAAGCAATTTTAGCTTTAGGTATTAAGCCAGTTGGAGCAGTTCAATCTTGGACAGGTGATCCTTGGTACGATCATATTAAGGACGATATGGAAGGTGTTGAAGTTGTAGGCACTGAAAGCGAAGTCAATATTGAAAAAATTGCTTCATTGAAGCCCGATTTAATCATTGGGAATAAATTAAGACAAGAAAAAGACTACGAAAAACTGAGCAAAATTGCTCCAACAGTATTCTCAGAAACATTACGTGGTGATTGGAAAGAAAACTTCAAACTATATGCAAAAGCAGTAAATCTAGAAGCTAAAGGTGAAGAAGTTTTAAAAGCTTACGATGATAAAGTACAATCTGTCAAAGGGAATTTAGGCGATAAAACAAATCAAGAAGTTTCATTTGTCCGTTTTATGGCTGATAAATCTCGAATCTATTATACTGATTCATTCTCAGGAGTTATTTTTGATTCATTAGGATTCAAACGTGTACCAGCCCAAGCTGAATTATTTAAAGATAATGCAAAATTAGGGAATTTAGCTGTTGAAGTTGGAAAAGAAGTAATTCCGAAAATGGATGGAGATGTAATTTTCTACTTTACTTACATGCCAAAAGATGATAATTCAGCATTAGCTACTGAAACAGAGTGGACACAAGATCCACTTTGGAAAAATCTAACTGCTGTACAAAAAGGAAATGCACATAAAGTTGACGATGTAATTTGGAATACTGCAGGTGGTATATTAGCAGCTAACATTATGCTTGACCAAATAGAAGAAATCTTTACGAAATAAAAGTTTTTTATATCTAAAAGGCACTTCACTTATTATATGAATAAAAAACGCTATACTTTTATCGACATAATGATGAAAGTATAGCGTTTTTCATTTATCGTCCCTACTAAAAGCTATACTGAAATACTATTTGTATTTTGTGCAATGTTTAACTATATTTCCTTTAACGTAATGAAGTTCTCTTTTATGAATGAATTTGCTATAATTCAATGGAATTTGGAAAAGAAGTGAGGATTTACATGGAAAAGACAGTTTATCAATCACGTAATTCTGTGAAAAATGTTATACAGGAATATATATTTGTAATTGTTGGTGCAGCGGTGATTGCACTTGGTTTCAATGTTTTTTTATTCCCAAACCAAGTCGCCTCTGGTGGAGTTAGCGGAATTAGTACAATATTACACGGTATGTTTGGTTGGAATGCGGGGATTGTACAATATGCGTTTAATATACCATTATTCATTGCAGGTGTTTTAGTTCTAGGGAAGAAATTTGGTGTGAAGTCTCTAGTAGGGACATTGGCGTTACCAATGTTCGTTATTTTCACAGAGGATTGGGAGCCTTGGACACTAAATCCGTTATTAGGTTCAATTTTTGGTGGAATCATCGTTGGTTTCGGAATTGGTTTAGTGTTTAAGGGTAATGCATCTACTGGTGGAACAGACTTGTTAGCACAGATTATTACGAAATATACAGGTCTAACCCTTGGAACGAGCGTGCTGTTAATTGACGGAATTATTGCAGTGAGCGCGGCAATTGTATTTGATTTAGAAAAAGGGTTATATGCACTTATTGGCCTTTATGTGACAACAAAAACAATTGATATTATTCAACTCGGTTTTAGTCAATCTAAAATGGTCTATATTATTACACAAAGGGAAAACGAAGTGCGTGATGCAATTTATAAAGAAGTTAACCGTGGTGTTACGAAGCTGTCTGCAATTGGTGGGTATACAGGTGAAAATCGCCCAGTGCTGATGGTTGTTGTCTATCAAACAGAGTTCACAAAGCTGAAACAAGTGTTGAAAGATGTTGACCCACTAGCGTTTGTTATTGTTTCGGACGCATATGAAGTGTTGGGAGAAGGTTTCAAACAAGCGTAAATTTGTTATACTAGTGAACGAATAGAAAAGTTCATTTTTGGAGGGGTTCAGAATGAAGAAAAGTTTACTTTCTACAATTGTATTAGGGTCTGCACTATTTTTAGCAGCATGTGGTGGCGGTGATTCAGAATCATCAAACGGAGAAACAGCAGAATTGGATGGTAAAAAAATCGTACAGCAATCTTGTGCAACTTGTCATGGTGGTCAATTACAAGGTGGAAGTGCGCCAGCGTTAGATAAATTAGGCGCTACTTACACGCAAGAAGAAATTTTAGATATTATTTTAAATGGTAAGGATCGCATGCCTCCTGGTATTATTAAAGGAGAAAAAGCTGAAGCTGCAGCTGAATATTTATCAGGATTAAAGTAATTTATCTATAAAACGGTGGGGCGAATAGGCTTCATCGTTTTTATTTTCAAAAAATTAAGTTCAGATTATATAGCAATTGTTGGTTACATGTTAAAATACAGTGGAGATGGGTTGAAGATAGGAGAGTATCAAATTCATGATTCAAGTAATCACAAGAGATGTTATGGAAAAATTTCAGTTGGAATTAGTAAGTGGAGAAGTAGGAATTGGGCGCTATATTACTACAAGTGATATTTCCCGCCCAGGGCTAGAGATGGCAGGTTATTTCACACACTATCCGGCAAATCGTGTGCAATTGTTAGGAAAAACCGAGCTATCGTTTTTTGAAATGCTGCCTAAAGATGAAAAAGTAAGCCGCATGAAGCGTTTATGTTCTGAGCAAACACCAGCAATTATTATTTCACGTGGTTTGGAAGTGCCACAGGAATTAATCGATGCTTCCAATGAAAATCATGTGCCTGTACTGATCACGTCCCTAACAACAACTCGTTTTTCAAGCCGATTAACGAACTTTTTAGAAAGTAAGTTAGCACCAACGACAGCGATGCATGGTGTACTTGTCGATGTATATGGTATTGGCGTATTAATTATGGGGAAAAGTGGAGTAGGGAAAAGTGAAACTGCACTTGAACTTGTGAAAAAAGGTCATCGTCTTGTTGCCGATGATAGTGTGGAAATTCGCCAAGAAGGTGAAAATATGTTAATTGGTAGTCCACCGCCATTACTGGAACACTTACTTGAAATTCGTGGTATAGGTATAATTGATATTATGACGTTATTTGGCGCAAGTGCTGTGCGTCCGTATAAACGCATTACTTTAATTATTGAACTAGAGAACTGGGATCCTAATAAGTTTTACGATCGTCTAGGATTAGATGAAGAAAAAATGAGAATCATTGATACCGAGGTTACAAAGCTAACCGTTCCAGTACAGCCTGGACGAAATGTATCGGTAATTATTGAAGTTGCTGCAATGAATTATCGCCTGAAAAAAATGGGTGTGAATGCAGCGGAGGAATTTTCACGTCGATTAGATGATATGCTTGTTCCTAGAGATGAAATGGATGATTTTTAATCAGTTGTTGGAACTGCATATACGTCAACGTGATAATGCTGTAATTGAAGGGAGAATATTATGTCATCAGTTGTTTTAGCCATTAACCCTGTTGCCTTTCATTTGGGACCTATCCCGGTGTACTGGTACGGAGTTTTAATTGGATTAGGAATTGTACTTGCTTATTTTATTGCGCAGCGTGAATCGGTGCGCCATGGTTATGATTCAGAGTATATTGCTGATTTATTACTTTGGGCAGTGCCGATTTCGATTTTATGTGCGCGTATCTATTACGTTTCAATGAAATGGGATTATTATAGCCAAAATCCGGGCCGTATTATTGAAATTTGGAATGGTGGAATTGCCATTCATGGAGCGCTAATTGGAGCATTTATTACGGCTTACATTTTTACGAGAAAACGTAAAACGAGTTTTTTACATTTGGCAGATATCGCTGCACCGAGTATTTTGATTGGTCAAATTATTGGTCGTTGGGGCAACTTCGTCAATCAAGAAGCATATGGTGGGCCTGTTAGCCGCAGTTTTTTAGAAAATTTATTTTTACCAAACTGGATTATTGAGCAAATGTATATTAAAGAAGATGGTACATATGTTCATCCAACATTCTTATATGAGTCATTATGGAATGTCATCGGCTTAATTATTTTATTATTCGCCCGCAAGTGGAACTGGCGTCGCGGCGAAATGTTTTTCTTCTATTTAATGTGGTATTCATTTGGACGCTTCTTTATCGAAGGTTTACGTACAGACAGCTTATATTTAGTAGGTGACTTACGTTCAGCACAAGTTGTTTCGATCATTGGCTTTGCAGTCGGATTAATTTGTATTATTTACCGCCGTGTGAATGTGAAACCTGCTATTTATTATTTAGATAAAGATAAAGCAACGACAACACCGGCGAAGAAAAAACAAACGAAAAAGAAATAATGATGTAGACCGTTTGCAATTGTTGCGAACGGTTTTTTACAAGAAAGAGGCAATAAAATGAAAACAACCGCACTTTTATTTGATTTTGATGGTACGTTATTAAATACCAATGACTTAATTGTTCAAACGTTTATGTATATTTTTGACGAAAAATTTCCGGGGAAATATTCGACACAAGACTGCTTACAATTCATTGGTCCGTCATTGAAGCAGACATTTGACGAAATAACGCCAGGTGAAACCGATGAGATGATTGCTAAGTATAAAGAATGGAATGCAGCGAATCACGACGCACTTGTCACAGGCTATGATGCTGTACTTGAAACATTAGAAGCGCTTCATACAATGGGTATTAAATTAGCAATTGTTTCGACAAAAAGTGGTGAGGGCTTAGCACGTGGCTTAAATATCTTAAAAGCAGAGCACTTATTTGAAGTGATTGTAGGAGTAGATGATGTTGAGCATGTAAAGCCGCATCCTGAACCAGTATTATTAGCACTAGAAAAATTAGGAGTACCAAAAGAAGAAGCGATTATGATTGGTGATAATTCGCATGATATTGAAGGGGGAAAAAATGCTGGTGTGCGTACAGCAGGGGTGGCATGGTCTGCAAAAGGTGTCGATTTTTTAAAAACTTTCGAACCGACATATATGCTGCATCATATGCGCGACTTACTTGAAATTGTGAAAGGGGAATAGCGATGAGACGAACGGAGCGCTACCGTGTACAAGGTGCGAATTCATTGTGGAATGTCTATGAGACGGTGTCGTTTTGGAAAATTATGAAATGCTTTACGGTTATTCAAATTGGTCGAATCACACCGTTTTTATCAGTGAAAAATTGGCTATATCGTACTTTTTTAAAAATGAAAATTGGTAAACAAACGTCAATAGCGTTAATGGTCATGCCAGATTCGATGTTTCCGGAACGAATTTCAGTTGGTGATAACACGATAATAGGTTTTAATACGACAATATTAGCGCATGAATATTTGATTGAAGAATATCGTTTAGGTGATGTTGAAATTGGTAGTCATGTCATGATTGGTGCAAATTCAACCATTTTACCGGGGGTTAAAATAGGTGACGGTGCGATTGTTTCAGCCGCGACGCTTGTTCATAAAGATGTACCGGCTGGGGCGATGGCTGGTGGAAATCCAATGCGTATTATTTTTACTGCAGAAGAGATGGCAGAGCGTAAAAAATCAGACAATCCGGTTTGGCAAAATAAATAATACAAAGGCAAAATCTCATTCTAGAGGTTTTGCTTTTTTCTTACGCACAAATACTAATGACGTAATGGGATCCAGTATGTCACGTCAAAGTTGATGAGAAATTGGTGTATAATGAAATATATCAGAAAATTCAATTTAATAAATCTATTAAGAATAGTGGGTTGACTGTAATCAGTTCTAGCAGTAAAATACTTTCATACACTAGTGATTTATCACTCTAGCAGATTAAAGTGAAGATCGGAACGGAAATCTTATTTAAAGTTTAGGATGTGTCAAAATGTCAGCAATTAAAATGTTTGAAAAACCTCTTGGGATGCGCGATACATTTCCCAATATCTACGAAAAATTAGAACAAATCCGCTCAACAGGACGAGAGCTACTTCGAGGACGCGGCTACGAATTTATTAAAACCCCTTCTGTTGAATATTACGATACAGTCGGCAAAGCATCGGCAATTTCAGATGCGCGTCTTTTTAAATTAGTTGATAATCAAGGAAATACGCTTGTATTACGACCAGATATGACAACACCGATTGCGCGTATAGCGACATCGAAATTATTAAAAGAAAAAATTCCACAACGCCTAGCTTATTTTGCCAATGTGTTTCGTGCACAACAGCGCGAAGGTGGCCGCCCAGCAGAATTCGATCAAATGGGCATCGAACTAATTGGAGATTCAAGTGTTTTTGCTGATGCAGAAGTCATTATGACAGCGATTGATTTAGTAAAGGCCTATAACATTGAAGATTTCAAAGTAACAATTGGTCATGCAGGTGTATTAAGTTGCATTTTAAAAGACTATACAGAAAGTGAACAACAAGCAAAGGCGTTAAATGAACTCCTTGTAAAACGCAATTATGTAGGCTTTGAAGAGGCGGTACTTGCTTTTGATTTACCGAAAACAAAATCGGATGCTTTACTGGCTTACATTGAAGAAGCGATTAGCCTACCTTCAATTGAAGCAATTGAAAAATATGTACGTAAAAACGAGGCACTTGAATATATGCGTAATTTATCGCGTATTTTAGATGCTGCGGGCTATGAGCCGTATATCGCCTTTGATTTTACACTTTCAAGTCATATGAGCTATTACACAGGGATGTTATTTGAAGTGTTTGCATCAGGGAGTGGATTCCCATTAGGTAATGGTGGTCGCTATGATGGACTCTTAGAGCATTTCGGTTCACAGGTTGGTGCAACAGGCTTTGGCTTACGTGTAGATCGTGTATTTGAAGCGATGCCAAAAATCGAAATCGACAACAATGATGTGCTTGTATTATTCTCAGCGGAGCGTTTTTCTGAAGCAATGACACTGGCGCAACTTTTACGTGAACAAGGTAAACAAGTGACATTCCAAGCATATGAAGGTATCGAAAATGTGAATGCACTTAAAGCACAATTTAAACTAGTAAACGAATTTAAAAGCAAGGAGGCATAAGCATGAAAGCACTAACTATTGCGATGCCAAAAGGTCGTATTTTTGAAGAAGCATATGTGATGTTACAAGAAGCAGGCTTTAACCTTCCAGAAGAAGTAGAAATGACTCGCAAGCTGATGATTGAAATTCCAGAAGAACAAATTAGCTTCATTTTAGCAAAGCCAATGGACGTACCGGTTTATGTAGAGCATGGCGTTGCAGATATCGGCATTGCTGGTAAGGACGTTTTACTCGAACAAGCACGTACAGTCCATGAGCTACTCGATTTAAAAATTAGTGAATGCTATATCGCATCAGCTGGGTTACCCAATACAACAATGAACGAAATTGCACCACGCATAGCGACAAAATATCCAAACATCGCGATGAAATATTACAAAGGGATCGGCGAGCAAGTGGAAATTATCGAATTAAACGGTTCGATTGAATTAGCACCAATGATTGGCTTATCAGATCGTATTGTTGATATCGTTTCAACAGGTCGTACATTAAAGGAAAACGGCTTAATCGAATATGAGCGCATTGCAGAGGTTTCTTCACGTTTAATTGCCAATCCAGTAAGCTACCGTATGAAGAGCGAGCGTATTCAAGACTTAGTAACACGCTTAAAAAAATGTGTGAAATAAGAGAGGCTTCGTTATGAAAATTACAACGTTAACAAGTGATATTTCGTTAAAACGCCAGCTAGAGCAAGGCAACGAACAGCAACTGCAAACCGTACGTGAAGTCATTGCAGATGTTCGTGCAAAAGGCGATGCGGCGATTAAATACTATAGTGAAAAATGGGACGGTTTTGCACCAGAAAACTTACGTGTGACTAAGCAGGAAATTACAGATGCAGTAAATAATTTTGACTCCCAATTATATATGGATTTACAAGAAGCAGCTGACAATATTCGTCTGTATCATAATGAACAAAAGCGTAACGGATTCCAATTACCGCTTGCTGATGGTTCTTATTTAGCGCAGCGTATTACAGCACTTGATGCGGTTGGTTTATATGTACCAGGTGGTTCAGCAACGTATCCATCTTCGGTACTAATGAATGTGATCCCGGCGCAAGTAGCGGGCGTAAAACGAATCGTTATTACATCACCTGCTGGTAAGGATGGTAAATTACCAGAAGCCGTGTTAGTAGCAGGACATATTTTAGGGGTTACAGAAATTTATAAAGCGGGCGGTGCACAGGCGATTGCCGCACTTGCTTATGGTACAGAAACGATTGCACCGGTTGATAAAATTACAGGTCCAGGTAATATTTACGTCGCCTTAGCAAAACGTGAAGTGTTCGGTGAAGTGGCGATTGATATGATTGCCGGTCCTTCAGAAATTTGCGTATTAGCAGATGATACAGCCTATGCGGATGAAATTGCAGCGGATCTTTTATCACAAGCCGAGCATGATACATTAGCGTGCGCAGTATTAATTACGACGAGTGATGATTTAGCCGATGAAGTAGCCGAGCAAGTTGAAATACAGTTAAGTAGATTACCACGTGAAGCAATCGCACGTAAAGCGATTGAAAACTTTGGTCAAATATATGTGGCAGAATCAATCGAAGAAGCTGTACGTGCGGTAAACTCTTTAGCGCCTGAGCATTTAGAAGTTGTAACGGAAAATGCAGAGCAAGTATCACAGATGGTTACGCATGCAGGTGCGATATTCATCGGGCGTTATAGCTCGGAGCCAGTGGGAGATTACTTTGCAGGAACAAACCACGTGTTACCAACAAACTCAACAGCACGTTTTGCAAGTGGCTTAAATGTTGATGATTTCATAAAACGTACGAGCGTTGTGTATTATAGTCAAAAAACATGGCAACAAAATGCGTCAAAAATTGCCAGACTAGCTCGTTTAGAAGGGTTAGAAGGACATGCTCGTGCAGTAGAATCACGTGGATGGGATAAAGGAGACGAAGCATAATGCGTTTTGCAAAAATCGAACGAAATACGAATGAAACAAAAATCGCAGTAGAACTAACTTTAGACGGTACAGGTCAAGCAGAAATTGAAACAGGCGTTGGTTTTATGGACCATATGCTCGACCTTTTCATTAAGCACGGTTTGTTTGATGGCAAAATTATTGCTAATGGCGACACGTGGATTGACGATCACCATACAACAGAAGACATCGGTATCGTATTAGGTCAAGTATTCCGCGAAGCATTAGGTGACAAAAAAGGGATTAAACGTTATGGGAATGCTTTTGTACCAATGGATGACGCGTTAGCACAAGTTATAGTTGATTGTTCGAATCGCCCACATTTAGAGTATCGTGTGACACCAACTCTTAATGCTAAAGTTGGTACATTTGATACAGAATTAGTACATGAATTTTTATGGAAGTTTGCATTAGAGGCTCGCATTAATTTGCATGTTCTCGTGCCTTATGGTCTAAATACACACCATATTATTGAGGCCATCTTTAAAGCAGTAGCACGTGCGTTAGATGATGCAATCCAAATTGACCCACGCGTAAAAGGTGTGCCATCAACGAAGGGGCTGTTAACGTGAAAATTGGTGTAATTGACTACGGAATGGGTAATCTATTCAGCGTTGAGCAGGCGTTAAAAAAGCTTGATGCTGAAGTTATTGTTACAAGTGATAAAGCGCAATTGCAAGCGGTTGATGCATTAGTACTACCAGGTGTTGGTGCATTTCCAGATGCAATGAAACGCCTAGAAGAAACGGATTTAATCGATTTCATTCAAACAACAAAAAAGCCACTACTAGGAATTTGTTTAGGGATGCAGCTGTTATTTGAAGAAAGTGATGAAGTTACACAAACAAAGGGACTTGGCATTTTCACTGGTCGTATAAAGCGTTTTGAAGGAGTTTCGCGCATTCCACATATGGGGTGGAATAATTTGGAGTTACAACAAACACCCAATTGGCTAAATGTGCAATCATTACCAGAAGCGCGTCATGTGTATTTTGTGCACTCATTTTATGCGAGCGATATGAATGTCGAGGAACTCGTTGCTTATGCGGATTATGAAAATATACAGGTACCAGGAATTGTTTCAGAGGAAAACTTTACAGGCATGCAGTTCCATCCTGAAAAATCAGGTCAGTTTGGTGTGCACTTATTAACAGCGTGGGCGAAAGGGGTTATGGATACAGTATGTTAACGAAACGAATTATTCCGTGCCTCGATGTAAAAGAAGGCCGTGTTGTAAAAGGTGTACAGTTTGTGGAGCTGCGCGATGCAGGTGATCCAGTTGAGCTAGCGAAATTTTATGATGAGCAAGGTGCAGATGAGCTTGTATTTTTAGATATTTCGGCCTCACATGAAGGGCGCGAAACGATGGTGGACGTGGTACGCCAAACAGCGTCCACATTAGCCATTCCATTTACAGTTGGTGGTGGCATTCGTACATTAGATGATATGAAACGTATTTTACGTGCAGGTGCTGATAAAGTATCTGTAAACACGTCTGCACTAGAACGCCCAGAGCTAATTAAAGAAGGCTCTGATTATTTCGGTTCACAGTGCATCGTTTGTGCGATTGATGCGCGTTACTCAGAAGAAGATGCGACATGGATGGTTTATACACATGGCGGTCGCAATAAAACCGAGTGGAAAGCAGTCGACTGGGCAAAAGAAGCAGTTCGACTTGGTGCGGGTGAGATTTTACTAACGTCGATGAATCAAGACGGCGAAAAATCAGGTTTCGATTTGGCGCTTACAAAAGCGGTACGTGATGCTGTAACTGTGCCGGTTATTGCAAGTGGCGGTGCTGGTAATGCCGAACACTTCCGTGAAGTACTTCAAGATGTTGATACAGATGCTGCACTTGCTGCAAGCATTTTCCACTATAAAGAAACGAGCGTAGCCGAAGTAAAAAGCTACTTACAAGAAAAAGGGGTTCACGTACGATGAATGTAAAGTTTAATGAGCAAGGTTTAATTCCTGCTGTAGTCCAAGATGCACAAACAAAAGAAGTATTAACAGTAGCTTATATGAACGAGGAATCATTACAAAAAACGATTGAAACGAACGAAACATGGTTCTTCTCTCGCTCACGCAACGAATTATGGCATAAAGGTGCAACGAGCGGTAACACGCAACAAGTTGTATCAATTAAAGCGGACTGTGATCAAGACGCGTTAGTAATCGAGGTGCTTCCAGAAGGCCCAGCTTGCCATAACGGTACAACATCATGCTTTACTGAAACAATTGTAGATAATGTACGCCCAGGGTCAGTGGCAATTTTACCGCAATTAGTTGAAGTTATTAGACAGCGCGAAATCGATATGCCAGAAGGTGCATATACTACGTACCTATTTGAAAAAGGAATCGATAAAATTTGTAAAAAAGTCGGGGAAGAGGCGACTGAAGTAGTAATTGGTGCGAAAAATCGTGATAAAGAAGAAGTGAAATGGGAAGCAGCAGACCTCATCTATCACCTATTAGTTTTACTACAGGAACAAAAAATAGATGTGTATGAGGTGTTAGAAGTACTACAAAAACGTCACGAAGGTAAAAAACCACAAAAATAATGAGCAAATTTCACGACTTTGTAATGTGAGGTTTTATGCTAATGAGCATAAATATGCTATAATAATAAGAATTGATTAAGGAACGACACCATGCTCGTTCCTTATTTCTTTGTATAAAAACAAGTATAGCCTTTCATATAAAGTAAACGAACGGAAATTTACTCGGAGGAATTTTATTGGAAAATAAACGTTTAAAAGAAAAATCTACTAATGTCGTGTCGTTTGTTCCGAATGGTGATTATTACTACAATAAAGCATTAAAAGCGATAGATCGTGATGAAATGGATAAGGCGTATAAGTACATTAAACGTGCCGCAGATTTAAGCCAAGATGACGCACATGTGCTATTACAATATGGCATTTTAGAAATGGAATTACAAAATTTCGACCATGCGTATGAATTGATTCATACGGCATATAGTATTGAGCCAAATGAGGCAGAAATTGTGTTTATGTTAGCTGAAGTTTCAGGCTGTATCGGACATATTGCAGATGCACAAAAATATGCAGCGAAATATTTAGAGATGGATCCAAATGGTACATATATTGAAGATGCTACAGAAATTTTGGACTTCTTTGATTATGTATCGGAATCAGAGGCAATCGAAGACATGGATGAGTATGATGGCGAGAAGCTCGTTGCACAAGAAAAAGCACGCCGTCTAATGGAACAAGGTAATTTTCAGTCTGCAATTGAAGTGTTGGAGCAGACAATAGAGGAGTTTCCGGATTTGTGGAACGCCTATAATAATTTAGCACTGGCATACTTTTACATTGGTGAAGCCGAGCAAGCGCGTGCGCTACTATACAAAGTGCTACGTGAAAACCAAGGGAACTTGCATGCTTTATGTAATTTAGCGGTATTTGCTTACTACGAAAAAAACAATGAAGAGCTTGGTAATTTACTAGAACTTTTAAATAAAATTCAGCCATATGATTGGGATAATCGTTATAAGCTAGGTGCTACTTTTGCATTAATTGGTGAATATGAAAGTGCATACAAGTGGTTACGTTCGATGAGTAAGCGTGGCTATGAGGGCGACGCTGGATTTTATTTTTGGTTGGCGCAATCAGCACATTTCACTGGACACAAACAAAGAGCAAATGAGGCGTGGCAAACACTCATTAAAATCGACCCGACAAAAGAAGGCATGGAGCCATGGTTGCATGGTGAAGTTGGGCGAATGGGTAACTCTGCAGAAAACCATCGTGATTTCATCATTCGTCAATTATCAGATGAGCACGAATCGAGCCGATTGTTCGGATTATTTTTGCTGAAACGTTCTGCGCATAGGCAAGAAATTGTGGCCCATCCTACATTATTAAATGTGACAAGTTTTTCTGAACTTGAAAAATTAAGCTTGGCGTATGCTCTTGAATACGAATTTAATCAAGCCTGTAAGGAAGAACAGACATTTTTAAGCTTTATGCAAGTTGCAGAATTAATCGTCCAAACAAATGAAGCTATTAATTTAGAGGTCGCACAAATTTTAAGCACTTGGTTTGCACTTGGGGAAATAGCATTTAAGCAAGGCTATGCATTCAAAAATAGCGCGGCATTAGCAGCATCAATTGAATATTCATTTCATGTAGCAATTGAAAATAAAGTAACCAAAAAGGAAATGGCTGAGAAATATGGTATTTCCACATCGACTTTAACGAAATATAACGATGAATTATATAATTTTGTACCAACCGACTATGAATAAGCAGTAAATTTGTATTTGTTACAGTAATCTTATACGATAAATACTAGGAATTGGTACACGCAAGAGGAGGATTTTCATGTCAGAAGAAAAAATTTATGATGTTGTCATTATCGGAGCTGGTCCAGCAGGGATGACAGCTGCCGTTTATACATCTCGCGCAAATTTATCAACATTAATGATTGAACGTGGGATTCCAGGTGGTCAAATGGCGAGCACAGAAGCTGTAGAAAACTACCCAGGTTTTGATACAATTTTAGGTCCTGAACTTTCAACGAAAATGTTCGAACACGCGAAGAAATTCGGTGCAGAATACGCATACGGTGATGTTTCAGAAATCATTGACGGTGAAGACTACAAAACAATCATTTCAGGCAAAAAACAATATAAAACACGCACAATTATTATTACAACAGGTGCAGAATATAAAAAATTAGGCATTCCAGGCGAAACAGAGCTTGGCGGTCGTGGCGTAAGTTACTGTGCTGTATGTGACGGTGCGTTCTTCAAACAAAAGAACTTAATCGTTATCGGTGGTGGTGACTCGGCAGTAGAAGAGGGCGTTTACTTAACTCGTTTTGCGGATAAAGTAACAATCGTTCACCGTCGTGATAAATTACGTGCACAAAAAATCTTACAAGACCGTGCATTTGCAAATGAAAAAATCGACTTCATTTGGAATTCAACAGTTAGCGAAATTCACGAAGTCGGTGGTAAAGTAGGTAAAGTAACGTTAGTATCAACAGAAGATGGTTCAGAATCTCAAGTAGAAACTGACGGCGTTTTCGTATATGTGGGTATGCTGCCGTTAACTGCACCATTTGCACCGTTAAACATTCTTAATGATGCGGGCTATATTGTAACAAACGAAAAAATGGAGACAGCAGTGCCAGGTATTTATGCAGCTGGTGACGTTCGAGACAAAATGCTTCGTCAAATTGTTACAGCAACAGGTGATGGTAGTATCGCAGCGCAATCAGCACAACATTACATCGAAGAATTAAAAGAAAAAATAAATCAATAATTCTTTAACATAATTGTAATCGAATCGTTACAAAGGTAGGGTATACTAAACATATGAATTCGTTTTAACCCCCTTATAATCAAATTTGTTTAAGGTTGTTTCGAGCGTACCTACGCCGAAGCGACCTCTTTTTGCGTAGTTGGCGTTTTGGTATACATTAAATGGAAACGTGTGCTTTTACGGAATGCATAGGACAAGGTATAATAGAAGTAAGCTTACATGAAAGAATTGAGGTGTTAAATATGCAACGTATTACGAATTTATTAGCTATAAAGGATGGAAAAGTATTATTACTCCAAAAGCCGAGGCGCGGTTGGTTTGTTGCGCCAGGAGGGAAAATGGAGTTAGGGGAGTCCATCTATGAATCCGCTGTACGCGAATTTCAAGAAGAAACAAACTTAACACCAAAAGCTGCTCATTTAAAAGGCATATATACAATGGTTATTAAAAATGAAGATATAGTAGTCGACGAGTGGATGCTGTATACATTTGTTGCAAATGATGTGGAAGGTACACAATTTATTGAAACACGCGAAGGAATTTTAGGTTGGCATTCCATTGACAGTATCAACGAACTTCCGATGGCTGAAGGTGATCGAACTAATTTATTGTTTGCAGCGTTAAACAAAGGTATACAATATGGTACATTTGAATATACAGAAGATTTTGAGTTGATTAGCGAAAAAATCCAAAATTCAATCGAAGAAAACTAGAGGAGGAGAAATACTGTGGGGAGTTTGAGCTATACACATGAGTTGGTCATTATTACAGGGATGTCGGGCGCAGGTAAAACAGTTGCTGTTCATAGCTTTGAAGATTTAGGCTATTACTGTGTTGATAATTTACCGCCAGATTTATTAATTACTTTTTTGGCGTTAATGAAGGAATCTGAAAAGAAAATATCCCGTATTGCTGTTGTGATGGATTTACGTGGGCGTGAGTTTTTCGATTCGTTAATTGAAACGCTAGATACTCTTTTAGAAGAAGAGGATTTATTAGCACGTATTTTATATTTAGATTCGGATGATGCCACGCTTGTGCGCCGATATAAAGAATCACGCCGCTCACACCCATTAGCTCCTCAAGGGTTACCACTTGAAGGAATCCAGTTAGAGCGCCAATTATTATCTGAATTAAAAGGACGAGCAAAAACGATTGTTAATACTTCTTCGTTAAAACCGCGTGAATTACGTGAGCGCATCGCTCAAGAGTTTGATAATCAAAGTAGCCCCTCGTTTTCAGTAAATGTCATGTCGTTTGGCTTTAAGCATGGTATTCCAATTGATGCCGATTTAGTATTTGATGTGCGCTTTTTAAAAAATCCTTATTATGTGGAAGAACTTCGTCATAAAACAGGGCTTCAAACAGAAGTTTCATCGTACGTATTAGCAACTGATGAAACACAGCAGCTTATTGCTAAATTAACTGACCTGTTTGCCTTTATGATTCCACAGTACCGTAATGAAGGGAAATCACAGCTTGTTATTGCATTTGGCTGTACAGGTGGTCAACACCGCTCCGTAACACTTGCAGAATACTTTGGTAAGTTTTTAACAAAAAATGATCGAGTTATTATTTCACACAGAGATATCAATCATAGGAAGGATTGATAGCATGAAAAAAAAGAAAACGCGCATCGTAGTCATTGGGGGAGGCACAGGGCTATCGACAGTGCTACGGGGATTAAAGCTGCATTCGTTTGATATTACAGCGATTGTTACAGTAGCAGATGATGGTGGCTCTTCTGGGCGACTACGAGATGACTATGATATACCACCACCTGGGGATGTACGAAACGTTATTGCGGCGCTATCTGATGTGGAACCATTAGTCGAGCAAATGTTTCAGTTTCGCTTTTCGCAGTCCAATGATTTGAATGGACATTCTTTAGGCAATTTAATGCTAACAGCGCTTACCGAAATTACAGGTGACTTTAACCATGCCATTGCTGAAATGAGTAAGGTATTAAATGTTCACGGTAAGGTCGTTCCAGCTGCAAATAAAAAAGTGACACTGCATGCCGAACTAACGGACGGAACAACAATTGTTGGAGAATCCAAAATTCCATCAGGTCATGCGCCTATTAAACGTGTTTTTTTAGAACCAAGTAATTTAAAGCCGTTGCCAGCAGCAATACATGCGATTGAACGTGCCGATTTTATTTTAATTGGTCCAGGAAGTTTATATACTAGTATTATTCCAAACCTTTTAGTAAAAGGAATCGGGCAAGCGGTCGTAAAGGCAAAAGGCGAAAAAATATATATTGCAAACTTAATGACGCAGCAAGGAGAAACAATCAATTATTCAGTATCACAGCACATAGAAGCAATTCATGAACATGTTGGTGAATCCTTTATCGAATCCGTGTTGTTTAATGAAAAAGATTTACCTCCTGCAATTTACGCTCATTATCGTGAAGAAAATGCAGATCCCGTACATTTTGATGTTGAAAAATTAACTCAAATGGGTTTGAAAATAATAAAAAAAGAAATTGCACTTATTGAAGACGGCACAGTACGTCATGATGCAAAAAATTTAGCAGATTGGCTATGTGATTATGCCGCACAAAAGCAACAATAAATGCAGTACTAAATACTACATAGTTTGCTAGAAAGGGGGAACACCGAAATGTCATTTGCATCAGAAACAAAAAAAGAGCTCACGCAAATTGAAGCGGATGACACAAGCTTAAAAGCTGAAGTGTCCGCCCTTATACGAATGAATGGATCCTTAAGTTTTGCCAATCGTCAATTAAGTTTAGATGTACAAACGGAAAATGCAGCGATTGCACGTAGACTTTATACAATTGTTAAAAAGCTTTATCCTTATAATGTTGAGTTGTTAGTACGCAAAAAAATGCGCCTAAAGAAAAACAATGTATACATTTGCCGTGTACGTGAAGGGGCTCGTGAAATTTTAGCGGATTTAGAAATTGTTTCGAATTCTTTCGAGTTCAATCATACAATTGCACAGTCGATCATTCCAAAAAATAATCAGCGCCGTGCTTATTTACGTGGTGCGTTTTTAGCCGGTGGTTCAGTGAATAACCCGGAAACGTCTTCGTATCATTTAGAGATTTATTCGCTTTATAAGGAGCACGGGGAGGCGTTGGCTGATCTGATGAACCACTATGATTTGAACGCGAAAACGATTGAACGTAAAAAGGGCTTTGTCACGTATTTAAAAGAGGCAGAAAAAATTTCGGACTTTTTAAATTTAGTAGGTGCGACTTCAGCTATGTTAAAGTTTGAGGATGTCAGAATTGTACGCGATATGCGTAATAGTGTAAACCGCATTGTAAACTGTGAAACTGCTAATTTAAATAAAACAATCGGCGCGGCATTACGCCAGGTCGATAATATTCGTTTTATTGACAACGCGATTGGTTTAGATCAGTTGCCAGAAAAACTACGGGAAATTGCACGATTACGTGTCGAGTATCAAGATGTCACGTTAAAAGAACTAGGTGAAATGGTTTCAACGGGAGTTGTTAGTAAATCGGGCGTGAATCACCGCTTACGCAAAATCGATGAAATCGCGGAAGCACTTCGTCGCGGAGAGCAGATTTAGAAAGGCAAGTTTTCGAAATATTGCATTCTATTGTTGTTCTTTTCGGATAATTTCGATAAGATGAAATAAATAAGGTGATGTACGGATGTGAAAGGGTGTATTTCAAAATGATCGAAAAACAAGTAGAGGTCAAGCTAAAATCAGGATTACAAGCAAGACAAGCTGCACTATTCGTTCAAGAAGCGAATCGTTATAAATCAGATGTCTTTTTAGAAAAAGAAGCGAAAAAGGTGAATGCCAAATCGATCATGGGCATTATGAGCTTAGCGGTAGCAAAAGGTACGACAGTGACGCTAAGCGCAGATGGGCATGATGAAGAAAAAGCGATGCATGCGCTACAGCTATTAATCGAAAAAGCAGATTAATTTTTGAAAGCGTAATCATAGAGGTGTTCGTGAAATAATTTCATGAGCACTTCTTTTTTGTATGTAAAGTGAGATAGA
Source organism: Solibacillus palustris (assembly GCF_022549215.1). Classification (GTDB taxonomy): domain Bacteria; phylum Bacillota; class Bacilli; order Bacillales_A; family Planococcaceae; genus Solibacillus; species Solibacillus daqui. Next base: position 98,628 of record NZ_JAKZFC010000005.1, read on the forward strand.
GTTAATTTGCTATAAAAACAATAATGAATAGATAATAATGAAATTTAATAGTGAGGTTACTCATTATTTAGGGACGATTTATTAAGTAACCTTGTTAAATTTTTTCGCGTGTTTTACAAAATGAAATTGCGGATAGGCTTTTAGAGAACATTCCAGTAGATCAACATGGGGTATTACTAGACTTACTGAAGCGATTGAATAAAGAAAAATATCAGGCTACAAATATCGAATAACAGTTAGAATGGCTATACTAATCAGCTCGGGCGATATTAGCGCGAGTTGTGTTATCTAGTGCTACCTCTTGTTGTTTACACAAGCTAATTTTAAAACAAAAAAGCGGCAGAATCGCTCTGTCGCTTTTAATAAAAATTATTTTTTAAGTTGGTTACGCTCGTAGATTTTATCGATTAAACCGTATTCTTTTGCTTGCTCAGCAGTCATGAAGTTATCACGGTCTGTGTCGCGCGCTAATGTTTCGTATGGTTGACCACTGTTTTCGGCCATAATTTTGTTTAATTTTTCACGTAAGAATAAAATACGTTTTGCCGCGATTTCAATTTCAGTCGCTTGCCCTTGTGCACCACCAAGTGGTTGGTGAATCATTACTTCGGCGTTTGGTAAGGCAATACGTTTACCTTGTGCACCAGCCGATAATAGGAATGCGCCCATAGAAGCTGCCATACCGATACAAATTGTTGATACATCAGGTTTAATGAAGTTCATTGTATCGTAAATCGCCATACCAGAAGTAATTGAACCACCTGGAGAGTTGATGTATAAGTAGATATCCTTATCTGGATCTTCTGCTTCTAAAAATAAAAGCTGAGCTACGATTGAGTTGGCAACGTTATCGTCGATTGCGCTACCTAATAAAATGATACGGTCTTTTAATAAACGTGAGTAAATATCATATGCACGTTCGCCGCGGTTTGTTTGTTCAATAACTGTAGGAATTAAGTTCATTGAAAAATCCTCCCTTTGTTAAAGCCTATTTTCGTATACCTTTGCTGAATTTGGTAAGTATTTCAGCTGTAAACCTATCATACACGTATTAGTCAATTATGGTCAAATATAAAGTCTGCTTTTTAACAGTTGAAAACAATCAGTGCACTTTGTATAATGGGAATGCTAGATAAATATTATAATGTCCTCGTGGTGTAATGGATAGCACGTAAGATTCCGGTTCTTAAAATGGGGGTTCGATTCCCTCCGAGGGCGCTTATTCAATCGACATTTCTCACTATTTTTTCCATTTCGGCACGAATGGTTGTTAAGGGGATTTTTTACATGAATACGTTTCCCGCTTTCGGATAAATTAAACATTGGAAAAACTCTTCAAATACTTAATTTCTTTATTATTATGAGAAATAATACTTGAAAAGTGTGTCGAAAATTAGTAAATTAGTAAATGTCGTGTTAATGGTGAAAGTTGCTAATTAGAACAAATAATCAAAGGCACTACACACTGTTATTAGGTCCATTCGTGGGCACCATTTTACTGTTTTAATATACTTTTTATAGCTGTTGTAAAAAATCGAATTGTAGTTTTGAGTTTTTACAACGGAGAGTGAAGTTTTACTAGGATAAAAAGATTCACTGTACCGTTTCTTTTTATCCTAAATTCATTCTTTTCAATAATTCATTCAAACAAATAACATGAAGAATTCAAAACTGTTTCAAAAGCACAATGCCGAAGAAACAGTTTTTTTGTGTAAAGAAATAAATACAGGCACTAAAAAATCCGTCTTGCAATTTTGGACAGGACGGATTTTGGGGGATGTTTGTTATATATTAAAAGGCATTAGCTGAATTTGCTTGTGATAGGGCATGATTTGCAACTTTTAATACAGCATTCACTAGAACATCAGCCCCTTTTGAACATGCCTCATATGAAGTAAATTCATCTTCGCGGTGACTGTAGCCTTTTGCACTTGGTACGAAAATCATTGTAGAAGGGATAAATTGTGCGATAAATTGCGCATCATGACCAGCCCCACTAAATATATGGTGGCGAGAATAGCCTAATTCTTCGGCACTTGCTGCTACGGCATTAATTACTGTAGGAGCAAAATAGACCGTATCACGATTCCATAATTTCGTATATTCAAGCTGACAATTTTCAATTTCTTTTGGTAAATCAAAAATAATTTGTTCTACTTGTTGAATAACTGTAGGGTCTTGATGGCGGGATTCTAATGAGAAAGTTACATGGCTTGGAATGACGGTGTGAATATTTGGATAGGCGTTAATACGACCAATCGTATAAACGAGATCCTCAGGAAGCTGCTTTAATTTATTTTGTAAGATCGAAATAATCTGCATCGCGGCAAACATGCTATCCTTACGCATGGAAATAGGGGTTGTACCTGCATGATTGGATTCCCCAGTTAAAGTTATGTCATAACATACCATTCCTAGAACACCTTCTACAACACCAATTTCTTTGTTGTAATGCTCCAGAACGGGACCTTGTTCAATATGAAGTTCCAAGTAGGCATGCGCTTTGGTTAAACGATTTACTTCTTCGCCTTTATAGCCACTTTTTTCTAACGCATTTTCAAATGTTATACCTTCGCGATCGATTGAAGCTAACATTTTCTCCTTCTCGAATTTTCCTGAAAGCACCCCAGAAGCCATTAGTGAAGGTTCAAAACGGGCGCCTTCTTCGTTTGTAAAATTCACAATTGTTAAAGGATGATTAAGTTCAATATTAGCATCGATAATCGTTTCTACTGCTTCTAAAGCCGTTAATACGCCAAGAACGCCGTCAAAGCGTCCGCCTTTAATAACGGAATCTAAATGTGAGCCCATCACGATAGGTAAGTTATTTGTTTTACAAGGCAGTGTTGCATACATTGTGCCCATGTCATCAACTGTAACGATCATTCCAAGCTGCTCGCAAATAGATTTTAATTTGTCGCGCGCCATAATATCTTCAGCAGAAAGACTTAAACGTGTGACCCCATTATTTTCGGTAGCACCAATTTGACTAAATAACTCAATATTTTTTTTAAGTCGTTCACGATTCGTTTTGAACAATGGTTAACCTCCTTTAAAGTCAGCAATTCATTTTTACTATATCATTATTATAAAATATGTTTGTATATACATATTGTAAAATATTACAATAATAGCATGTACAATATGTAAATTTTGAGGGGGGTCATAAATGTTAACGGTTCAAGAGGTTTTACAGCGAAAATATTTTGAATGTTCCAAAGTAGTTGCAGGCAATACTGGCTTAAGCCGTGTCATTAAATGGATACACATAATGGAAGTTACCGATGTGAAACAATTAATAAAGGGCAATGAATTACTACTGACAACTGGAGTCGTTTTAAAAGATAACGAGAAAGGATTTCTTCAATTTGTCCAGCAATTGAGCGATTTAGGTGTGGCAGGACTTTGTGTGGAGCTTGGCATGTATATAAAAGAAATTCCTGAAAGCGTCAGAAAGCTAGCGAACCAATTGGATTTCCCCTTAATTATTTTTGAAGAAATTGTGCCGTTTGTTGAAATTACACAGGATTTACATACAGTTATTATTCATCATCAATACGATATTTTAAAACAGTTAGAAGACTATTCCCAAAAAATTAATAAATATGTTTTAAAAGTAAATGATAAAGTAAAGATCCTTCAATATATGCAAAAGTATTTAAATGTAAATGTATTTTTTGAAATAAATACAGGAGCAAGCCTATCAATCCCGGATAAAAAAACTGAAAATTCAAAAGATTGCATTGTGAAGCTAGGAGATAAGTACCGTGCGAGCAATGAATTGAATATATTTGATCAAGCGTATGGCACCGTCTATATTTATTCAGAAAGAAAGGAAATTACCGATTTAGATATTTTAATTTTGGATAGAACGGTCGTTACTTTGTCTCAATTTGTTTTAAGAGATTTATATATTGAAGAGAAGCTCGAAAGTGAGCACCGTAAATTTTTCGAAAAATGGTTAGAAGGGAAAAATAGCAATGAAGAAATGGGCTATTTTTTAGAAGAAATTGAACGTAATTTAACACAAAATGGTTGGTTAGTTATGATTCATCAACTACGAAAGGAAAACAAAAAGACGGATTTAACAAACTATAAAATTAATTTGCGCCAATCCTTACAAAAAGAAGGTTTTTATACGTTTATTGTCGAGCAGTCGCATTGTTTAATTTTTATTTTAAGTGATTTATTGCAAGAAAATACGTATAAGGAACGCATGAAACGTGCGATGGATGAAATTGTGAATCAATACCGACTGGATACATTATTTGCGGTAGGAAAATATGTGTACAACTATAATGAGCTGACCGAAAGCTATCAAACGGCGCAAGATTCCTTACAAATAAGGATGAAAAATATGAAGCTTTCTTATTTTTATGATGAACTGACACTTTATCACATGGTGAAAGTTTTACAAAATAATTCGATTCTGATGCAAATGGCCAATGAAAAAGTAGAGAAGCTTCGACTGTATGACCGCAAGCATAATAGTAACTTAATTCAAACATTAAATATGTATTTGCAGTGTAATGGCTTAAAGAAAGAAACTGCCGAAAAATTATTTATTGTTCGTCAAACGCTTTATCATCGTCTTGAAAAAATTGAACAAGTAATTGGTAGTGATTTCATGAATTACGAAAATCGTTTATGCCTTGAAATTATGCTATTAATGACAAAACAAAATCAGGTCAGAACGAAAGAATGAGCTAAATGTGAAATACGTTGAAATAATTGTTTTACACAATGTATAGTGCCCTACTAATTCTAATAAGAGAAAATAAGTGTAAGTGTTGAAAATTAGGAGGGATGTTCATGAGTCAATCAGTTGAGTATAACTGGAAAGCAAATGATGAAAAATACGTATGGCATTCAATGAAACCTTATAATCCTGAAGCAACTTTCATTGTTGAACAAGCTGAAGGCGCTTGGGTGACAGATATTGATGGTAACAAATATTTAGATGCAATGGCAGGACTTTGGTGTACTAATATTGGGTATGGACGTAAGGAAATGGCAGAAGTAGCATATGAACAGATGATTAAAAACTCCTATACACCACTTTCTTATGGTCATACACCATCGATTTTATTAAGTCAAAAAATTAGTGAATTATTAGGCGATGAATATGTTGTCTTTTATTCGAATAGCGGTTCCGAGGCGAATGAAGTAGCATTTAAAATCGCTCGTCAATATTATCAACAAAAAGGTGAAACAAATCGCTATAAAATTATCTCTCGTTACCGCGCGTATCATGGAAATACAATGGGCTCGCTTGCAGCAACAGGCCAAGCACAACGAAAATATAAATATGAGCCGCTTGCACCAGGCTTCCTACACGTTGCACCACCTGATCAATATCGCAATCCTGAAGAGATGCAAAATAATGATCCAACGACATTACCAAGTGTCAACACAATTGATCAAACGATTACGTGGGAAATGTCAGAAACAGTGGCTGCCGTTATTATGGAGCCAATCATTACGGGTGGCGGTGTAATCGTACCGAATGAGGCCTACTTAAAAGGTGTGAAAGAAGTATGTGAAAAGCATGGTACGTTGCTCATTGTTGATGAAGTAATTTGTGGCTTTGGTCGTACAGGTAAAGCTTTCGGATTCCAAAATTATGGAATTAAACCGGATATTGTGACTATGGCTAAAGGGCTGACGAGTGCCTATATGCCATTATCTGCTACAGCTGTACGTCGTGAAATCTATGAACAATTCACAAGCAATGGAGACTACGAGTTTTTGCGTCATGTAAATACATTTGGCGGCTCGCCAGTAGCGTGTTCAGTTGCTTTAAAAAATATCGAAATTATGGAACGTGAAAATTTATTTGAACAATCTGTAAAGCTAGGTACAGAACTGATGCAATACTTACAGAATAATTTAAATGACCACCCATATGTTGGAGATATTCGTGGGAAAGGTTTGTTGCTAGGAATTGAGCTTGTTGAAGATAAAGCAACGAAAAAACCATTAGATATCCATAAAGTAAATGCCGTTATTGCTTATTGTAAGGCAAAAGGATTAATCATTGGGAAAAATGGTGTGACCGTTGCGAACTTTAATAATGTTTTAACATTATCCCCACCACTTTCAATTACGTTTGAAGAAATGAACTTTATTGCCAATACATTTATCGAAGCTGTAAACAGCATTAAGTAAAAGGAGGAATTTCTCATATGGCAGAAGCGGTTTCAGTAAAAAAATTAACGCATTTCATTAATGGGCAATTAGTAGAAGGTAAAAGTGGTAATTATGCAAATGTATATAATCCATCAACGGGTGAAGTGATTGCAGAAGTGCCACTTGCAACTGCCGAGGAAACGAGTGAAGCAATTGCCGCGGCTGAGGCTGCATTCCCTGCATGGCGTGATATCGCCGTTGCTAAACGAGTAGAAGTTATCATACGTTTTCGTCAACTCATAACAGAAAACATAGATCAGTTACTAAATATCATTTGTACAGAAAGCGGAAAAACTTTAGAAGATGCGCGCGGTGAAATTATTCGTGGATTGGAATCCGTTGATTTAGCTATTGGAGCGCCGCATTTAATGAAGGGGGAATACTCTGTCAATGTAGGCGGTCAAATTAATTCGTATTCGGCAAAATATCCTTTAGGGGTTGTTGCTGCGATATCGCCGTTTAACTTCCCAATTATGGTTCCGTTAGCGCAAACTTCGATGGCTGTAGCTGTTGGGAATGCCGTTATTTTAAAGGCTTCTGAAAAAGTACCGATGACAGCGTTATTTGTCAGTGAATTATGGAAAAAGGCGGGCTTACCTGATGGCATTTGGACAGTAGTAAATGGTAGTAAAGAGGCCGTAAATGAACTATTAGAAAATCCATCGGTGCAAGCAATTTCATTTGTAGGTTCAACGCCGATAGCGAAATATATTTACGAGACTGGCTCAAAATATGGAAAGCGTGTAACTGCACTTGGTGGTGGTAAAAATAATATGGTTGTCATGCCCGATGCAGATATAGAGCAAGTAGCAAATGCATTTATCGGAGCGGCATATGGAGCGGCCTCTCAACGCTGTATGGCCATTTCTACAATTATGCCGGTTGGCGAAGAGACGGCAAATAAATTAGTAGCAATTTTAAAAGAGAAAATTAGTAAGTTAAAAGTCGGTAGTTATACCGAAGAAGGAACAGATTTCGGTCCGGTCATTTCGAAAGAATCCAAAGAGGGAATTTTAAAAGCGATTGATCGAGCGGAGCAGCAAGGGGCAACGGTGGTCAATGATGGGCGTACATTAAACATGGCGGAAAATTCAAATGGTTACTTTGTAGGTCCCACATTATTAGATAATATTACAACGGAAATGGATATTTTCGAATTAGAAGTATTCGGTCCCGCTCGAAATGTTGTGCGCGTAGCTTCTTTAGCGGAAGCAATTGCTGTCATTAACTCGCAAGAATTAGCAAATGGTGTAACGATCTTTACGAATGACGGTGCAGCTGCACGCAAGTTTACAACCGAAATTGACGTAGGGATGGTTGGCGTAAACGTGCCAATTCCAATACCAGTAGGTTACCACAATTTTGCCGGTTTCAAAGGCTCTCGTTTCGGTGAAGGCCATATGTTTGGACCAGATCAAGCCCGCTTTTATACGAAAACGAAGACGATTTCAGAGCGTTGGATTGAAGTAACAGAAAAAACCGAATCTACATTTGCCTTCCCTAGCAATAATTAAATAGATGGATTGAAAAGGAGCATATGCTTTATTACATTTTGGATAAGTAATAATGGAATTGCTCCTTTATTCATTATTACTTTTACAAAATGTCCACAATTTAATATAAATTACATTACGTAGTGTATATTAAATCGCAACAATCCATCTTGTAAAATTAAAATTACTATTCACAATGAGTATTTTCTAATACAATATTTGGAATGAAGTACACGCAGATAAAATAATTCGTTCTGCTACGCTACGGGGCATGCTTTCCTGGGGGGGTGGCTCCAAAGCGTTGACAAACGCTTTGCGACGAGTAACCGCAGGAGCAACTTTGTTTTTTTCCGCGCACGCTTTATCCCCAAGGAGTCCGCCCCTTCTCTTAGCGGCACTCTACTATATAACTAAAGAGGGCTTTTATTACAAAGCTATTTAATGAAGTGTGCTGAATTAATCTTAGTTATTGAAATAAAGTCTACTTTCATCTAAAAATGGTTTTATTTTAAGACATTCAAAATAGCTAGTTTTTATTTACAGAGATAACATTTAATTGAAGATACAATATTGTAAACAGCGACATATTTTATGTATCCCCGCCGCCTCGCGAATGCGCAAGCGGCAGCATTGGACGCTTTTAACTAAATTAAAACGCAACATTTTAGTATGGCGGGCATTGCATGCGGCATTAAAGACAGTAGTATGGACACGTACCACGTGGCCATAATGCGGTCATGCCGTAGCCCGCCAAAAAAAGTAACACTGTAATTAATCCATTTTCTGTTAGTGAATTTGCTCAACGTTAGATTATTATTCAAAATATAAAACATCTTTCCCTCATTCTATGAAATTGTTCTTGCTAAAAATATTTAGTAGTACGCTTTCCCGCAAAAGTTATTTAAGCTTTAGTTCACATCAGATTTGTCCAACGTATGGATATTATCAAAATTCTTTTCATAAATATATTTAATTGCATAAAGTGAAATTTTCTTTGCTCGACGGGATATTCTTCATCTTATTTCGAGCATTAGCTTTCACCAAGCGTGCTTATAGGGATAGTGGATCCCTCATTTAGCTGTCTCCAAACACTTATCATTTTAAGTGGGCGCATTAATGTAGGATAAGCACATCATTGATAGTCTGAATATTTTGTATTCTGTTGTTTTATCAATTCTTTAATAGAGTTTTTGATAAATAATTTTAGCAACTAGGAGGAGAAATTATGAAGAAAATCGTAACTGGAGGAACTATTGTAACGGCTGCCGATACGTATAAAGCAGATTTATTAATCGAAGACGGGGTAATTACGCAAATTGCACCGAGTATACAAGAGGAAGATGCGGAAATTATTGATGCTTCAGGAAAGCTTGTTTTCCCAGGAGGAATTGATCCGCATACCCATTTAGATATGCCTTTTAATAATACCGTTACCGATGATGATTGGGAGTCAGGGACGATTGCAGCAGCATTTGGAGGAACGACAACAATTATTGATTTCTGTATTAGTGCCGGTTCTCCTACTTTAATGGATGCCATTGATACATGGCATAGCAAATCGAAAGAAAAGGCGGTTATTGACTACGGTTTCCACCTAATGATTGGTGATTTAAATGAGCAACGTCTAAAAGAATTACCTGAAGCGCTAGAACGAGGCGGGATTAGTTCAATTAAAGTATTTTTAGCATATGCAAAAGAATTCCAGGCAACAGATCGTACATTATTCCAAGCATTTAAAGTTGGAAAAGAGCTAGGTGCAACGGTAATGGTGCACTGTGAAAATGGCTCGGTTATTGATGAGCTAGTAGAAGAGGCGAAAGCGAAAGGCAATACAGCTCCAATTTATCATGCATTAACGCGTCCTCCAGAAGTAGAGGGAGAAGCGACAAAACGTGCGATTGAACTTGCAAATTTAGCGGGAGCGCAATTATATGTTGTACATGTTACATGTAAAGAAGCCGTTGATGAAATTATTTCAGCGCGCAATAAAGGCTACAATGTTTTAGGTGAAACATGCCCGCCTTATTTAGTGTTGGACCAATCAGCATTAGCAAAGCCGGACTTTGAAGGGGCAAAATATGTATGGTCACCACCTTTACGCCCGAAAGAGCATCAGGAAGTATTATGGAATGCATTGAAAGCGAAGCAACTACAAACAATTGGTTCAGATCAATGCTCTTTCAGCTTTAACGGCAAAAAATCATTAGGGAAAGATGATTTCTCGAAAATTCCAAATGGAGGGCCATTTATTGAGGATCGCTTCTCTGTTTTATATTCAGAAGGCGTAGAAAAAGGCCGAATTTCAATTAATGAATTTGTTGATATGATTTCTACACAGTCCGCAAAGATTTTCGGATTATTCCCGCAAAAGGGAACGATTGCGATTGGATCAGATGCCGATATTGTCTTATTTGATCCGACAGTTAAACGTACGATTTCAGCGGAAACGCATCACATGAATGTGGACTATAACGCATTTGAAGGGTTGGAAGTAACAGGTGAACCGACAAGCGTTTTAGTACGTGGTGAATACGTAATTAAAGAAAAAAAATTCGTAGGTAAACTTGGAAGTGGCAAGTATATCCGACGAGAAGTAAAGAACACAACTAAAGTATCTTCATAAGTATTGATCCCACTAGACAAGTAATAACAAATCACACTGGGGAGAGGATTGTTATGAAAATGAGTAATGATTTATCAAAAAACTTTGAAGAAATGTTTGGTGGCTTAACAACATATACCGCAACGGTTGAAGCAAATCGATGTTTATATTGCTACGACGCACCTTGTATTCAAGCCTGTCCAACAAGTATTAATATTCCAAGCTTTATAAAGAAAATTGCTTCGAATAATATGAAGGGTTCTGCTCGCGTCATTATGGAGTCAAATCCTGTAGGTGCAAGTTGTGCGAGAGTTTGTCCAACAATCGAGCTTTGTGAGGGAGCTTGTGTATTAAATAGTGAGGAAAAACCAATTCAAATTGGTCATTTGCAACGCTATGCAACTGATTGGCTACGTGAATCGAACGTAAAATTATTTACACCACAACCGCAAAATGGTAAGAAAATCGCAATTATCGGGAGTGGCCCCGCAGGTTTATCTGCCGCACGTGAATTGGCGTTATTAGGATATGCCGTAACGATTTATGAAGCAGATGAAAAAGCAGGCGGTTTAAATTACTACGGTATTGTTTCATTCCGCTTACCACAAGATGTCGTTGAATGGGAAGTGCAGCAAGTACAAAACCTAGGTGTAGAAATAAAAACAAACACAAAAATAGGGGAAGATGTGCTCGTAGATGAACTACTTGCCAATTTTGACCGCATTATCGTAGCGGTCGGGATGGGGAAAGTACCGATGCTTGGCATTGAGGGTGAAAACTTAGAGGGCGTATATGATGCGATTGATTATGTAAAAGAATCAAAAGCTACATTTACTGATAAGGTAGTAGGGAAAAAAGTAGTTGTCATTGGTGCTGGGAATACAGCGATAGATGCTGCAACCTGCTCGGTCCGTTTAGATGCGGAGCAAGTGCAAATTGTTTACCGTCGTACCTCCAAAGAAATGACGGCCTATGATTTTGAATATGAATTTGCCAAACTGGACGGTGTGGAATTCAGATGGTTATCACTACCTAAACGAATTATTGGCAATGAAAATGGTCAAGTCATTGGAATGGAATGTGTGAAAATGAAGTTAACAGATATAGAGAATGGAAAAGGAAAGTTAACGGAAATTCCTAACTCTGAATTTGTCATTGAAACAGATGCAGTCATTCGAGCAATTGGTCAAACGAAACATTATGAACTGATTGAGCATTTAGGATTAGCGAATACACGTGGTGTGATTGATGTAGACATTAATAGTTTGAAAACATCAAATCCGAAAATCTATGCTTGCGGTGACGTTATTTATGGCAATGGCTATGGTGAAGCAACGGTCGTGTCCGCGGCGCAACAAGGAAAAGATTCGGCATACGCAATTCATAATGAACTGAACGCAAAATCAGAAATTGCATAGGGGGTTTTCAAATGGCAGATTTATCGATTAATTTCGCAGGCATTAAGTCACCAAATCCATTTTGGCTAGCATCGGCACCACCAACTAACTCGGGTTACCAAGTGCAAAGGGCGTTTGAGGCAGGCTGGGGTGGCGCAGTTTGGAAAACATTGGGGGATCCTATATTAAACGTTACATCACGTTTTGCAGCTGTTAGTTTTAATGGACAACGAGTTGCAGGCTTTAACAATATTGAGTTAATTACAGACCGTCCATTAGAAGTGAATTTAAAAGAAATTTATGAAACAAAGAAACGATTTCCAAATCATGCGATTATTGCGTCGTTAATGGTTGAACCAAAGGCTGAAAAATGGCATGAAATCGTTAAGAAAGTACAAGCTGTCGGTGTTGATGGCTTTGAATTGAATTTTGGTTGTCCACATGGAATGGCCGAACGCGGAATGGGCTCCGCTTCAGGGCAGGTGCCAGAACTAGTAGAAAAGCAAACTTATTGGGCAAAAGAGTATGCTGAAGTTCCGGTAATCGTGAAGTTAACACCAAATATTACAGATATTACCCTAACAGCAGAAGCGGCGATTCGTGGTGGTGCAGACGCCATTAGTATGATTAATACGATTAATAGTTTAGCCGGAGTGGATTTAAACTCTTGGAATACGATTCCGCATGTCGGAAATAAAGGTGCACACGGAGGTTATTGTGGACCAGCCGTTAAACCGATTGCACTAAATATGGTAGGGGAATGTGCTAGAAACCCATTAATAAACGTACCGATTTCAGGCATTGGTGGAATATCAAATTGGCAAGATGCAGCAGAATTTATTTTGATGGGTTCTACAAGCGTACAAATTTGTACAGCAGCCATGCATCATGGATTTAGTATTGTAGAAGATATGATTGATGGTTTAAGCAATTATTTAGATGAAAAAGGCTTAGCTTCAGTAACGGATTTAGTTGGAAAAACAGTCCCGAAATATTCGGATTGGGGGGATTTAGATTTAAATTATAAAATTGTCGCAGAAATTAATAATGACATCTGTATTAATTGTAATAAATGTCATATAGCTTGCGAAGATACTTCTCATCAATGTATCGATTTGTATTCGGAAAATGGGCGTCCAATGTTAAAAGTTCGAGAAGAGGACTGTGTTGGTTGTAATTTATGCTCCATTGTTTGTCCGGCTGAAGGTGCAATTACGATGAAAGAATTACCTCGTACACAAGCAACAATGACATGGAATGAAAGACAATCATTACTTGCAGGATTCAGTGCGAATAATTCAAATGTTGTCCGTTAATTAGTTTAAAGAAATCTAATTAAATGAGGTGTAGCATGTCAAAATCCAAAAGTTCAAGTGATAATTACTTAAAGTCTCCTGATTTACTGCCTATTAAGTATGAAAACCGTAATATAGGGATGTTAGGTTTTGGTGTAATTTGGGTGGGTATGGCCATTGTATTAGCAGCATTTGCAATCGGTGCTGGAGGTATTATTAATTTAAGTATGCCAATGTTAATATTGGCGACATTAGTTGGGTCTGTATTAATCGGAATATTTATGGTAATTATCGGTGATATCGGTGTAGAGCATGGTTTATCGTTTCCGGTATACATGCGGGCTCCATTTGGTACAATCGGAACCCATTTACCATCATTTGCCCGTGCATTTACCGCTTCATGTTGGTTTGGTATTAATACGTTTTTTGGTGCTGCCGCAATAAATGGAATTTTAAATATTTTGATTGGTTTTGATAATTGGTTTGTATGTTTCATCGTATTTGCCGGGTTACAATTGCTAAATGTATCATTGGGGATTAAGTCGATCGAGCGTTTTGCAGATTTCGCAGCGCCAATCATTATCTTCATCTCGATTTGGATGTATTTACAATTGTCTGCCGAAGCAAAGGAACAAGGAAAGGCAGTATGGTCTTGGGTGGAAGCACCACAAACAGGCTTTGAACAGTTTACCGCATTTATGGTTATCGCAACAGCAATTATGGGCTTTTGGGCGACATTGGCTGCCGATATGCCAACGCTTTCTCGTCACTTTAAAGCACCAAAATATGAACGCAACTGGTTCAAACGAAATAAAACGCAATTATTAGGTTCTCTTGTTGTTCAACCTGCTTTTAATACATTAATGGTTGTAATCGGAGCGGTATGTTATATGGCAACAGGCTCGGGTGACCCAATTAATGCACTCCAGCAGGCAGCGGGTGGATTTGTACTTGTAATGCTATTATCGATGATTGTCTTAGCTCAATGGTCGACAAATACTTCTGCAAACGTAATTCCAGCAGCTACCATTTTTTCGAATATCGGCGGACCAAAAGTGCCTTTCTGGGTAGGGGTAGTTATTGCAGGGATTGTTGGAACGGTTGTTCAACCGTGGAGTTTGTTCGATATTTTAAATAGCGTGCTCCTTATTATTGGTGGTATTTTATCTTCTATTGTCGGTATTTTATTTGCGGATTATTATTTACTTCGAAAACGTCGTGTAAATGTAAAAGATTTATATGAAGTAAATGGGCAATATCGTTATTTAAAAGGTGTAAATTTAGCGGGACTTATTGCTTGGATTATTGGTGGGCTGATCGCTAATATTTGGCCAGCGTATTCTTCATTAATCGGCTTTTTTGTAGGTGCTGCCATTTACTTTATTTTAGCGAAGTTCTGGTGGTTCAAAAAGTATCCGCAAGCTGAAATAGTGAATCCAAGTGATGAAGATTATTTAGGAATTACAACGGGACGCAGCTGGGAGATTGATGTGGAAGCAGAACCAATTAATGTTCCATCAACAGTTTCTACAGAATAACATGTCAAAGAGGTGGGATTATGTCAGAATTTCAGTTTGTCGAAAAGGAAGTTCAGCAAATTGATCAACTACTTGCGCAAAACTATATTTTCACAAATATTACCGAAGACTTAGAGGGCGCATATGTTACATTTATGAATGAAGAAACGAAAGATGAGATAATATTGCATATTAAAATGGCAGAGTCGAGAAAATATTTTTCTTCTAAGTTACATGAACAACTAAATAAGTAACTTTGAAAACTAGTACTTTTGTCGAGAATAAAAGTACTAGTTTTATTGTGCCCGGAGTGTACAACAACTCAGTGGTATAAGCCCACTACAATCTTGGCAGTAGGAACTGTGGATGTTCATGGTGAAGTGGATTAGGTTCAGAAGAAAGAAGATTCTTCATTAGCTACGTTAGATAAAAATTACAAAAAGAGCATGCGCCTTTATTTTGTGCGCATGCTCTGTATTTTTATGGCAAATAGAAACTTTTGATTAAATCATCCGTATACTTGGTAAGAGAAATGATTTTAGTTTGGCATGTTTTTCGCTTTTTGTGCTTGGCCGTACCTATTGAGCATTGCGTTCATATCTTGCTCAGATAATTGTGGTACTTGGTAAAAACCTTTTTTGTTTTCGTAAAGTGAAACTTCATACGCCATTTCGATGCAGTTGGGGACAGAATCTTGTAAAACCCTGCGTACGACTGGATTTGTTGTTTCGAGTGCAGCAGCAGTTTTACCTGTTGCACCAGCTTTATGACAGCCTAACATGAAGCCTGAAATGACAGCATCATTTATCTCGCTTGCAGCAGTCATTGGTGCTTTCGGGGTACCTGGTGTCAAGCCATATTTTGTGTCATTACCCATTTGCATATTGTAGCTACGAGTTGGATGCTGTGGGTCATGGCCTGTTTTGTATGCCTCCATCGTAATATTGTATTCATCAAGCATGAAAGCGTACTGACGATCCATAATATTTAATAGCTCACTATCTTGTACATGGTCGCGTAGTAGTACATATTGATTCAGTCCGGCGATCATGGAACTAAGTACTTCGTGAACATCAAGTAACTCGTGGGCACCGTGGTTCTGCGAGAAAGGCATTTGATTGTCTTGAGATTGTGATGATTGGGTATACATTTATAAACCTCCATTTTTAGAAATTTCGTACGTTCTTATTGTGGAGAATAAAAAATTTTTTATACGTAATTTTCAAAGAGAGGGTGTTTGTTATGCATGTGAAAAATCAAAAGGGAAGTGCGTTACTCATTGCGCTCATTGCAATTGTAGCGATCGTCGTTATTGCGGTAGTAATGATTGTGCCAAAATATAACAGTTTAGTAACAGGTGAGGAAAAGGTGGAAGCTACTTGGGCGCAAGTTGAAAACCAATTACAACGCAGATTTGATTTAATTCCCAATTTAGTAAATACCGTAAAAGGCTATACAAGCCATGAGGAAGAAGTATTTACACAAATAGCTAATGCACGTACAGAATATGGAAATGCCAATACAATAGAAGAAGCCGCAGATGCAAATAATGATTTATCTTCTGCATTGTCGCGCTTATTAGTCATTGTAGAGAATTATCCAGAGTTGAAAGCGAATGTACAATTTACACGTTTAATGGATGAACTGGCTGGAACGGAAAATCGTTTAGCGGTTGCACGTAAAGATTATAATGATACTGTTCAAACGTTTAATAGTGATGTACGTCGCTTCCCAAGTAACTTGATTGCTAGTATGTTTGGTTTTGAGAAAAAAGATTACTTTGAAATTAAAGAGGGTGTAAAAGAGTCGCCATCTGTTGATTTTGGAAGTGGTGAGTAATTTGAAAAAAGAGGAAGAAGAGCGTAATCGTAAAATACAGGAAGCTGCAAACTATTCCTATGATAATAGCTCGTATGATTCACGCTCGAATAGTTCGTATTCAGGTGGAGGAGGCAGTTTAGATCGCAGCTTCTAAAGGGGGAAGGGCATATGAAAAAGCTATTGTTATTGGCATTATTCTTAGTCGTAATGCCATTACAAACATTTGCGATAATTCCACAAAAGCCCGCTTATAATTCGTATGTTTATGATTACGGAAATGTTATCTCGGATGACGTTGAGCAAAAATTAATTCAAGCAGCAAAAGCACTTGAAGGATCAACAGGAAATGTCATTGTGATGATGACGATTGATACGATTGGTGGCTTGGAACCGTATGAATTTGGAACAGAAACAATGCGAGCATGGGGCATTGGTGACGAAAAGCTTGATAATGGGATGCTCATTTTTGCCACAACAGAGCAAGGCAAAGGACAAAATGATATATGGATAACTGTCGGGGATGGTCTAGAAGGGACTTATCCAGACGGTTTACTTGGGAGTATGATTGATACGTATATGATGCCGTATTTAGCAAATGGAGATTATACGGATGCTTTCGCCAATATATTTTCGCAGTTTTATGAAGAAATGGGTGGAGATGCAAGTGGTGTAGATTTGGTAAAGCCTATTTCATCGAATGATGGTGAAGGAATTTCAATTGGTTTTATTATTTTCATTCTCATTGTTTATTTCATTATTACGAAATACGGTGGTGGCGGTGGTCCAGGTGGGCGCAGACGTACTGCACGTCGTGTTTATCGTAATAGCGGCTACCCAGGAGGATTTGGCGGTGGTTTCGGTCGTGGCGGTTCATCAGGTGGCTTCGGCGGCTTTGGTGGCGGTGGCTCATCTGGCGGCGGCGCGGGTAGGAAGTTTTAACTTGATTCAGCGGGGTTCAGACCCCGGCTGAATAGGGGAACGAAGACTAAAAACGTCACGTCCTGTGACAACGCCTTCGTGATCAACTTTGTGTTGACCTAATGC
The DNA here is from genome assembly GCF_022549215.1 of Solibacillus palustris. GTDB lineage: Bacteria > Bacillota > Bacilli > Bacillales_A > Planococcaceae > Solibacillus > Solibacillus daqui. The sequence continues at coordinate 115,986 of NZ_JAKZFC010000005.1, forward strand.
CCCCGGCGGATGTCACAGTTTGTTTAGAGGAGTTTATCGAGGAGTCTCAAAAAAAATCTGGACGAAAGTTAGCCTGGGCGTAATTGATTAAAATGCGTAGCGTCTTACTGAAATATTTCGGTAAGATGCTTTTTATTCGAATAAAATTCACATACTTTTTAAAAGGATATTCGATACAATAATATAAAAAGGAGAGTTTATAATGATTGTAAAATTTTATTCGCGACCAAACTGCGAGCTCTGCATCGAAGGCTTGCATACATTAAAGATCGTACAGGAGGATATTCCTTTTACGATCGAACATTATGATATAGAAGGCAATGATGAAATTCATGAAAAATATATGCTGATGATTCCCGTAGTTGAAAAAGATGGGGATATAATTCAGTACGGACAATTAGATTATGTAACGTTGTTAGATGCGCTAAGTGAATAGTCATTTAGCGTAAAAAACATCTTTTTGCTCGAAATGACGAGATCTTAGTTGCAAATAAGTATGATTCATTTTATAATAACAGCATAAATTATTTTTTTGTCTTAAGTGGGACTTAAAAATAGTTAGTGGGGCAAAATTTGTCCTATAAGTGTGAGTAGGTGATTTTTTGGACAATGTAACATTTTTTGAAGCTGAGCGTAAATTGATGCCTGAAATCGATGCTTTGTTTCAAAAGCGCTTTCGAATTTTACAGACTCTTGCAACATTTGGTCCAATAGGTAGACGTGCATTAGCAGAGCAACTTCTTATGACCGAGCGAGATGTACGTAATGAAATAACGGTACTGAGTGAACAGCACCTCATATCTGTTCAGAAAAAAGGCATGTCCTGTTCGTCAAATGGTTATGAAGTATTAGAACAGCTTTCTGAATTGTATCGTGAACTGTCTGGAATTGTTGCGAAAGAACAGCAGCTAGCTCAACAGTTTGGTATTAGACGTGTTGTCATAGTTTCTGGAGATGTCGAGAAAGATAGTACGGTAAAACAACAGCTAGGCAAGGAAGCGGCACAAATCATGCTCGAAATTGCGCAAGGTAAGGATAAAATCGCTGTTACTGGTGGAAGTAGTGTGGCATCTTTAAAAGAATATTTAGTGCCAAATACAGTGCTTAGTGAAGTCGAATTTCTTGCAGCACGGGGTGGTATGGGCGATGAAATGACATTCCAAGCCAATACAATCGTTGCAAAATTCGCAAAAAAAACCGGCGCAACCTATCGCACCTTATTCTTACCAGAGCATTTAAGTGCACAAGCTTATGAAGCGATGAAACATGAGCCGATCATTAAAGAAATGATTACACTTTATGAACAGGTAAATATTGTTGTTCACGGAATTGGTGCGGCACATGAAATGGCCCAACGTCGAAATAGCTCACAGCTAGAACAGCAAGCACTTGATGAAAAGGGAGCAGTTAGCGAAGCGTTTGGCTATTATTTCAACGAGCAAGGAGACATCGTGCATCATATACGTACGATTGGTATTCAGCTTGAGCAAGTCAATAAAGCACGTCATGTTGTTGCGATTGCAGCAGGGCATAATAAAGCGACGGCGATTCAAGCGTATTTTAAAAACGCAGCCGCGCAATCGATTTTGATTACAGATGAACAAACCGCAAATGCAATACTTTCAAAATGAAACTGTTATTAAGAGTATGTATATCTTCATTTAACGAGTGTTCAATGCATGAAAGAGTGACATACTGTTTAAATAAAAAACTTATTGGAGGAATTACACATGGTATTAAAATTAGCAATTAACGGATTTGGACGAATCGGACGATTAGTGTTCCGTGAAGCGATGAAGCATGAGGAATTTGAAGTAGTTGCAGTAAATGACTTAACAGACGCTGGTCAATTAGCGCATCTTTTAAAGTATGACTCAGTACACGGTGTATACGATGCAGATGTGCAAGCAGAAGAAAACGCATTTATTGTCAATGGTAAACAAATTCAAGTGTTTTCAGAAAAAGATCCTGCCAATTTACCATGGGGTGAGCTTGGCGTAGATGTAGTATTAGAATGTACAGGTAAATGGCGTTCTCTGGAAGAAGTGTCTCGCCACATCCAAGCAGGTGCGAAAAAAGCGATTCTTTCAGCACCAGCAAAAGGCGATATGCCAACCTACGTAATGGGTGTTAACCATACAGATTACAATCCATCTCAGGATGTCATTTCTAACGCATCTTGTACAACAAACTGTTTAGCACCTCTTGCAAAAGTGTTAGATGAAAAGTTCGGTATTAAACGCGGAATGATGACAACTATTCACTCATATACAAATGACCAACGCATCCTTGATTTCCCACACTCTGACCCACGTCGTGCGCGTGCAGGTGCGGTATCGATGATTCCAACAACTACAGGCGCGGCGGTAGCAGTCTCGCAAGTATTACCTCAATTAAAAGGGAAATTAGACGGCTTCTCTATGCGTGTACCAACACCAAATGTATCATGTGTGGACTTAGTTGCAGAATTAAACACAGATGTAACATTAGAAGAAGTGAACGGTGCGTTAAAAGCAGCAGCAGATGGCGAGTTAAAAGGCATTTTAGCGTATAACGAATTACCGCTTGTATCGATCGACTATAACGGTAATCCAGCTTCTTCAACGATTGATGGCTTATCTACAATGGTTATGGAAAGTCGTATGGTAAAAGTGGTTTCTTGGTATGACAATGAAATTGGCTATTCAACTCGTTTAATGGATTTAGCATTATACATTGCAGGTCGTGGAATTGAGAAAGCATAATTTTCGTCTAATTAAAACGAATGCTTAGATTTGTTTAATGTGACATACTTTTTATAAACCGAAGAAAAAGTGTGACATAATACAAGTTATTCGTCATAAAAAGTATAGCCTTTAATTTCAGAACGACTTATAATATATAAGGGTAAAGAGCGGCAGGGAATTACAATTACCCGAACCGCTCTTTTTTTTCGGAAAAACCTTATTAATAAGGGCAGTGCAAGACAGTACTGCTGAATTTTGATACTATTTAAATTGGTGGATAGGAAAGTACAAATTTTTCAAGGAAATCCACATAAAAAAAGACATCATTTCTCGCTATTTTGGCGTGAAATGTGCTTTTCTAAAACTAACACATATTAGTAACAGATAACGATTACTGGAATCATAATTGAAGGAGGATTTTCTTTATGTTTTTAAAGAAGTCAATGAACGATGTAGATGTAAAAGGGAAACGCGTATTTGTACGTGTGGATTTTAATGTGCCGATGGAAGCGGGTCAAATTACTGACGAAACACGTATTCGTGCAGCAATCCCAACAATCGAGCAATTAGTAAACGCAGGTGCAAAAGTGATCTTAGCGTCACATCTTGGCCGTCCAAAAGGCGAAGTGAACGAAGAGATGCGTTTAACGGCTGTTGGTACACGCTTAGCAGAAATTATGAACAAGCCTGTTACAAAGTTAGATGAGTCAATCGGTGAAGCAGTTGAAGCATCAGTAAATAACATGCAAGACGGCGATATCGTGCTACTTGAAAACGTACGCTTCCATAAAGGGGAAGAAAAAAATGATGCAGCATTAGCACAAGAATTTGCTAAATTAGCAGACCTTTATATTAATGATGCGTTCGGCGCAGCTCACCGTGCACATGCTTCAACAGAGGGAATCGCGAAGTTCGTTCCTGCAGTATCAGGTTTACTAATGGAAAAAGAACTAGACGTACTTGGTAAAGCATTATCAAATCCAGAGCGTCCATTTACAGCGATTATCGGTGGCGCAAAAGTTAAAGATAAAATTGGCGTAATTGAAAACTTATTAGATAAAGTAGATCACTTAATTATCGGTGGTGGCTTAGTATTTACATTCGTAAAAGCAATGGGCCATGATATCGGTAAATCATTATTAGAAGAAGATAAAATTGAATTAGCAAAAAGCTTCATCGAGCAAGCAAAAGCAAAAGGTGTTCAGTTACACATGCCAGTAGATGCAGTAGTAGCAAACGAATTCTCAAAAGATGCACAAACACAAGTAGTAGCAATTGATGCAATTCCATCTGATTGGATGGGTCTTGATATCGGACCAAAAACAGCTGAAAATTATGCAGAAGTAATTAAAGCTTCAAAATTAATCATTTGGAACGGACCAATGGGTGTATTCGAAATGGAAAAATTCGCGAACGGCACAAAAACAGTTGCCGATGCAATGGCTGTAACAGAAGGCTACACAATTATTGGTGGCGGTGACTCAGCAGCAGCAGTAGAAAAATTCGAAGTAGCCGACAAAATGGATCATATCTCAACAGGTGGCGGTGCGTCATTAGAGTTAATGGAAGGTAAAGCATTACCTGGTATCGTCGCGTTAAATGATAAATAGGAGGGATTCTTGAATGCGTAAACCAATCGTAGCAGGAAACTGGAAAATGTATAAAACATTTGATGAGGCGGTTGATTTTGTTGAAGAGATTCAACAAGCAATACCTTCTCCAGAAAAGGTAGATGCCGTTATTTGTGCACCAGCACTATATTTACCTACATTAGTGGTAGCGGCAGAAGACTCGTCTTTAGCAATCGGTGCGCAAAACATGCACTTTGAAGATGAAGGCGCATTTACAGGCGAAATCAGTCCAGCAATGCTGTCAAACATCAATGTAGACTATGTCATTTTAGGGCATTCAGAGCGCCGAGAACTATTTAACGAAACAGATGAAGCAGTTAACAAAAAAGTCCGTGCAGCCTTAAATCACGGAATCGTGCCAATTATTTGCTGTGGTGAAACATTAGAAGAGCGTGAAGCTGGTTCTACAGAAAGCAAGGTTGCGGGTCAAATGACAAAAGCGTTAGAAGGTTTCTCAGCGGCTGAAGTAGAGCATATGGTTATTGCTTATGAACCAATTTGGGCAATCGGAACAGGCAAAACAGCAACAGCAGATGATGCCAATGCAGTGTGCGGTTCGATTCGTGCAGTCGTAGTAAACTTATATGGCAAAGACACAGCAGAAAAAGTACGCATTCAGTACGGCGGTAGTGTAAAGCCAGAAAATATCGAAGAATTATTAGCAAAAGAACATATTGATGGTGCATTAGTTGGTGGTGCAAGCTTACAACCTGCGTCATTTATGAAATTATTGGAGGCGGCAGCAAATGCCTAAACAACCCGTAGCACTCATTATTTTAGATGGTTTTGCCTTTCGTGAAGAAGTGAAAGGGAACGCTGTTGCACAAGCCAACAAACCAAACTTTGATCGTTATTGGAGCACTTACCCACACGCAACACTAACTGCGAGTGGTGAAGCTGTTGGTCTACCAGATGGCCAAATGGGGAACTCTGAAGTAGGGCACTTAAATATTGGTGCAGGCCGCATTGTGTATCAAAGCTTAACACGTATCCATAAATCGATTCGCGAAGGCGATTTCTTCCGTAACGAAAAGTTTTTAGCAGCAGTAGAACATGCGAAAAAGCATGGTTCAAAATTACACTTAATGGGCTTACTATCAGATGGTGGGGTACACAGCCATTATGAGCATCTGTTTGCGCTATTAAAAATAGCAAAAGCAAATGGTTTAAAAGATGTATACGTTCATGGATTCTTAGATGGTCGTGATGTTGGTCCAACAACAGCGCGTAAATACATTTTAGAAACAGAAAAGCAAATGACCGAAATCGGTGTAGGAAAATTTGCATCGATTCACGGTCGTTATTATGCGATGGACCGCGACAAACGTTGGGAGCGCGTTAGCTTAACATACAACGCGTTAGTGGACGGTATCGGTCACACTGCATCAACAGCTCATTCGGGTATAGAATCTTCATATGAGCGTGAAGTAAATGATGAGTTCGTTATTCCGTTTGTACTTACAGAAGAAGGTGCACCAGTTGCAACAATTAATACGAATGATGCAGTAGTCTTTTTCAACTTCCGTCCGGACCGTGCGATACAATTATCAAAGGTGCTTACGAATGAAGCGTTTGACGCGATGCCATTATCAGAAAAGCATCCAAAAAATTTAAAATTCGTGTCATTCACGCATTATAGTGACGATGTGGTCGCAGATGTTGCGTTTGAAAATGATAACTTACTGAACACAGTTGGTGAAGTCATTTCAAAAGCAGGGAAAACGCAGCTGCGTATTGCCGAAACGGAAAAGTATCCGCACGTAACATTCTTTATGAGTGGCGGTCGTGAGGAAACTTTTGCAGGCGAGGAGCGTATTTTAATTGCCTCACCAAAAGTTGCAACTTATGACTTAAAGCCAGAAATGAGTGCCTATGAGGTAACAGATGCCTTACTTGCTGCGATTGCAGCGGATAAGTTTGACGGCATTATCCTAAACTTCGCGAATCCAGATATGGTAGGACATTCAGGTATGCTAGCGCCAACTATTAAAGCAATAGAAGCGGTAGATGTATGTTTAGGTCGCGTGGTAGATGCGATACTAGCAAAAGGTGGTCAAGCGATTATTACGGCCGATCACGGGAACTCAGATGAGGTTGTGACAGTAGATGATCAACCAATGACAGCCCACACAACAAACCCAGTGCCAGTCATCGTAACAAAACCAGGTGTTCAGTTACATGAAGACGGTATCTTAGCAGATTTAGCGCCAACAATGCTTGCGCTAATGAATATTGCGCAGCCTGCTGAAATGACAGGTAAATCATTAATTATGCCAAACGAACAATAGTTTTCGTACGGTTGATTATATAGGTAGTTTAAGTTTTACATTACCATCTAAATTTATTTACAGAGGAGATTTTTATTTATGCCATTCATTACTCAAGTATATGCTCGTGAAGTTTTAGACTCTCGCGGTAACCCAACAGTAGAAGTAGAAGTATTCACAGAATCAGGTGCTTTCGGTCGTGCCATCGTGCCATCTGGTGCATCAACTGGTGAATATGAAGCCGTAGAATTACGTGATGGAGACAAAAGCCGTTACTTAGGTAAAGGTGTTGAGAAAGCGGTAGAAAACGTAAACACAATTATCGCTGAAGAATTAGAAGGTCAATATTCTGTATTAGATCAAGTAGTAATCGACCAAGCGTTAATCGAGCTTGACGGCACAGACAACAAAGGTAAATTAGGTGCAAACGCAATCCTTGGTGTATCTATGGCAGTAGCACATGCAGCAGCTGATTATTTAGATATTCCTTTATACCAATACCTTGGTGGCTTCAACTCAAAACAATTACCAGTACCAATGATGAACATCATCAACGGTGGTGCACACGCAGATAACAATGTAGACATTCAAGAATTCATGGTAATGCCAGTAGGTGCAAAATCATTTAAAGAAGCATTACGTATGGGTACTGAAATCTTCCATAACTTAAAAGCGGTATTAAAAGACAAAGGCTACAACACTGCAGTAGGTGATGAAGGTGGTTTCGCACCAAACTTAGGTTCAAACGAAGAAGCAATTACAGTTATCATTGAAGCAGTTGAAAAAGCGGGCTACAAAATGGGCGAAGAAATCCGTATCGCTTTAGACGTAGCATCTTCTGAGCTTTACAACAAAGAAACTGGCAAATATGTATTAGCTGGTGAAGGTGTAGAAAAAACATCTGAAGAAATGGTTGCTTGGTACGAGGAGTTAACTTCTAAATACCCAATCATCTCAATCGAAGACGGCTTAGATGAAAACGACTGGGCTGGTCACAAATTATTAACTGAAAAAATCGGTAACCGCGTTCAATTAGTAGGTGACGATTTATTCGTTACAAACACAGCAAAACTTTCTCAAGGGATTGAGCAAGGTGTTGGTAACGCTATTTTAGTTAAAGTAAACCAAATCGGTACATTAACAGAAACATTCGAAGCAATCGAAATGGCTCAACGCGCTGGCTATACAGCAGTTATCTCTCACCGTTCAGGCGAATCTGAAGATAACACAATCGCTGATATCGCAATCGCAACAAACGCTGGCCAAATTAAAACAGGTGCTCCTTCACGTACAGACCGCGTTGCGAAATACAACCAATTATTACGCATTGAAGATCAACTTGGTGTAACTGCACGCTTTGAAGGCATCAAATCTTTCTATAACTTAAACAAATAATTTTTCGGCGCTCGGGGATTTAATTTCCTCGGGCGTTTTTAATTATTAGAGCTAGGATATTAGGAGAAATGGCGTTTTTATTAGAAGAAAATGTGTATTTATTAGAACAAACGCTAGATATATTAGAACTTTTTAAGGATATATTAGAAGAAATGACATACATATTAGAATAAATCGCAATTATATTAGAAAATCACGTAAAACTTCCATTAATTCACCAACTATCAGGAATGATATAAAATGCGCCTTTATTAGTGCCATGTTTTTCTAAACCTAATTTCCTTAACATTTTTGATGCTGTGTGTATGCAGGGGATGTTGAAAAACTCTCGAAACTCTTTATTCGTAATTCGAGGGCTTATTAAAATACGATAATGAACTAAAGATTCAATAATGGCATCTTTATTTTTAGTTTGACATATGCTGCATTCAAAATAACCCTGTTTATAATACATTACATTTAAATATTGGCATTGCTTACAGAGGACACCTTTACGAAGGCGATGCTTTTCAATTGTGCGACGAGGTGGGAGCTGCTTATAGAGCAGTGCAAAATGATTTTGCAAAATGGATAAATTTGCTTGAGGCTTGGGATGCTGTTCATATAATTTTTCTAGATAGTAGGGAACGCCACTAATATGCATAATTGGATAATCCATTAAGGAAGAGTCCAGTTTTGCACGTATATTTGCAATTACAACCATGTAATAGACGGGAATCGATATTTGCCACGTTTTTAACAAATACTCGATAAATAATTGATGACGGTAGGCTTGGTCGAAGGGGTTTGGGAAGTTTTCTTGGAGGTTGGATTCAGAAACTCGATAAAATTCATGTAACGCAGGTTTATAAAACAATGTGCCCGAAATTTGCTTTACTTCGAAAATAACAATAAAATGTGCCGTAACGAGCAGACCATCTATTTGGTGCGTATAGCCGCTAGCGTTTACGCATTCAAAATTATAATAAATGCGTCCCTTACTTCTAAGATTGTAGTCTGATATCACGCGCTTCAATTTTTCCTCACCCGCTAGCCCAGCATTTAAACGATAAAGCTTTTGCTGAAATGTGGTAACTTCTAAATCGTCGGGATTCAGGCGTTTATTGACGGCATCGATAAAAAAATAATGTTTAGATTTTTGCATGTAGTTCACCTCCTTATGACCAATTTACAATAGAGAAAGAGTTTTAACAAGTTGCCTAATTTGATAAAAATTATAATCCAAGATCTAATTCCAGAGACATAAAAATAAAGCCATTATCAATGGAGCTAAAGTATTTTATTCGTTTTTAATTAAGTGGTCAAAAGGAATTTTTGCTCTATGGATATCAGGCCAAAATTCTAATATAGGCAATCCATATCACAGTGAAATTCCGTTTGTTACTAACAAAAAATAAGCAATAATCATTCTGGGGAAAGCGGCATCTGTAAATAATTATCCACAGGAGTCAATCTGGTGTTCTTTGGAAAGAAATATTGTAAAGATGAGTGGATTTTGCTATACTGATTTGTATTGTGACGTCCATAACTAGGAGGTGGAGCAAATGCATACATTATTAATGGTATTACTTATTATCGTAGCCCTGTCTTTAGTTGTTGTGGTATTACTACAATCAGGTAAGAGCGCAGGTTTATCAGGTGCCATCTCTGGTGGAGCTGAGCAACTTTTCGGTAAGCAGAAAGCTCGCGGGATGGATTTAGTATTACACCGCGTAACGATTGTTCTTTCTGTATTATTCTTCGTATTAGCATTAGCTATTACAAAATTCTAATCGAATGAATCTAAGTCGCCTAACCGAGCACATTGCTTTCGGTTAGGCTTTTTCTTTTAGTCCACTTCAAAACACAGTATAATAGAAGAAATGGAAAGTTTTACGCGATTCGAAGGTGTGTTCGAATCGTATTTTTCATATACTATAACTACTTTCAGTGAGTGTTCAAACCCCAACCGAAAGTAGTTAAAGCCTCTGGCGGATGTCATGGATTCGGAAAGGAGTTCTTTAAGCGAGCGCAAAGCCGAATCCAGATGCAATTTTACTAAGGTGTAATTGATTAAGGGTAGATTATAAAAAGACAGGAGTCAAACAGCATGAAAACAGCTTTGTCTTCACCGTTTTTCTTCCGTGCAGGTAAGCGAGCGGTGCTATTATTACATGGCTTTACAGGCAGCAGTGCCGATGTGCGCATGCTTGGTCGCTACTTAGAAAAGCATGGTTACACGTCACTTGCACCGCATTACAAAGGACATGGTGTACCGCCAGAAGAACTTATTGCCTCTCATCCAGATGAATGGTGGCAAGATGTACTGCGCGGATACAATGAATTAAAGGAAGCGGGCTATGAGGAAATCGCTCTTGCTGGTCTTTCACTTGGCGGTGTTTTTTCATTAAAGCTAGCCCTAGAACAACCGGTTAAAGGCGTTGTCACAATGTGCTCGCCGATGACAATGCGCACGACAGACATCATGTTTGAAGGCGTACTCGATTATGCAAAACAATATAAAAAACAACAAGGTAAAAGTGAACAGGAAATTAATCTAGAAATCGAAGCAATAGAAAAGCAGGGAATGGCCTCATTGCCTGCACTCCAAAAGCTTATTTCCGATGTAAGACAGTCCATCGATATGCTATATGCACCGATTTTAGTGATTCAAGCAACGAATGACAAGGTAATTAATGCGGATTCGGCGAATATTATTTATAATTCCGTAGAATCAAACGATAAGCATATTAGCTGGTATAACGAGTCAGGGCATGTTATTACACTCGATAAAGAAAAAGACAAGCTACACGAAGAAATTCTCACGTTTTTAAATTCGTTAGATTGGATAGTCTAATGTTGGGATACTATTTTTCTGTTCAAAGGAGGGAAAATATATGGCACAGCAAAATGATTTACAAAAACGCATTTTAGAGTTTATGAAAGAAGATGCGTACAAACCAATGACCGTATCTGAAATTGAAGATGCGTTTGAATTAGTAGAGGCGGATGATTTCCGCGAATTAGTGAAAACACTTGTAAAAATGGAAGCGCAGGGCTATATTGTGCGCTCACGTTCGAACCGTTACGGCTTACCAGAGCGTATGAATTTACTGCGGGGTCGCTTTATTGGAAACGCGAAAGGTTTTGGCTTCGTTGCTCCAGAAGAACAAGGCATGGATGATATTTTCATTCCAGCACACGAAATTAACGGCGCATTAAATGGCGACATCGTTTTAGTGCGCATTTTAAAAGAGCAGTCAGGCGATCGCCGTGAAGGTACAGTTACTAAAATTGTAGAGCGAAGCAAAACGACATTTGTAGGCACATATCAAGCAAATCGCGGTTTTGGCTTCGTTGTTACAGACGATAAAAAGTTAAATATGGACATTTTCATCGCAAAAGAGGATTCTCTAGGTGCAGTGGATGGTCATAAAGTCGTTGTAGAAATTACGCATTGGCCAGATGAAACGAAATCAGCAACGGGAATGATTACGAAAATTTTAGGGCATAAAAATGACCCAGGCGTGGACATTTTATCGATACTTTACAAATATGACATTCCTCCTGAGTTCCCACCAGAGGTAGTTGATGCTGCTACGCAAGTACCGGATGAAATTTCGGAAGCGGATTTAATCGGTCGTCGAGATTTACGTAATGAAGTCATTGTAACAATAGACGGTGCAGATGCCAAAGATTTAGATGACGCGGTAACTGTTATAAAAAATGACGACGGTACGTATAAATTAGGCGTGCATATCGCGGATGTAAGCTATTATGTGACGCAAGGCTCGGTGTTAGATTTGGAAGCTTACGAACGTGCGACTTCCGTGTATTTAACAGATCGTGTTATTCCAATGATTCCACACCGCTTATCGAATGGAATTTGTTCGTTAAACCCACAAGTTGACCGTTTAACGCTTTCTTGTGAAATGGTAATTGACCAAGCAGGCCAAATCGTAAAGCATGAAATTTTCCAAAGTGTTATTAACACGACAGAACGTATGACGTATACAGACGTGTATCATATTTTAGAGCATGCCGATGAAAATCCAGAGCTAATCGAGCGCTATGAAAACCTAGTGCCGATGTTTAACGATATGAAGGATTTAGCCCAAATTCTACGTAATAAACGTATGAATCGTGGAGCGATAGACTTTGATTTTAAAGAGTCAAAAGTGCTTGTAGATGAAGTAGGTTGGCCAACTGATATCGTACTGCGTGAACGCACAGTGGCAGAACGCTTAATCGAAGAGTTCATGTTAGCAGCGAACGAAACAGTAGCCGAGCATTTCCACTGGATGGAAGTACCGTTCTTATACCGTATTCACGAAGATCCGAAGCCTGAAAAATTACAGCGCTTCTTCGAGTTTGTGACGAATTTCGGTATTATGGTGAAGGGTACAGGTAACTCGGTACACCCGAAAGCATTACAAGAAGTGATTAATTCGATTGAAGGCTTGCCAGAAGAACCAGTCATTTCAACGATGTTATTGCGTTCAATGCAGCAGGCAAAATATTATGCAGAGTCATTAGGTCACTTTGGTTTATCGACCGAGTTTTACACGCATTTTACGTCGCCAATTCGTCGTTATCCAGACTTAATCGTGCACCGTCTCATTCGCACATACTTAATTAATGAAGATACGTCTTCAGAAACGATCTTCCAATGGGGTCAGGTAATGGACGATATCGCCGAGCATACGTCGAGTCGTGAGCGTCGCGCGGTTGATGCAGAGCGTGATACCGATGCACTGAAAAAAGCGCAATTCATGAGCGATAAAATTGGTGAAGAATTTGAAGGGATTGTATCGTCCATTACGAACTTTGGAATTTTCGTTGAGCTGGACAATACAGTTGAGGGCTTAGTGCATATTTCGAACATGACGGATGATTATTATCGTTTTGAAGAACGCCATCTGATGATGATCGGTGAGCGTACAGGTCGTCAATTCCGTATTGGCGATGAAGTAAAAATTCGAGTGGCGAATGTAGTTATTGAAGAATCTTCAGTTGATTTTGAAATTGTTGATATGATTTCAAATGCACGCCCAGTTCGCCGTCAAACGTCGAAAGTGATTCATGCAGGCCGTCGTGAAGGTGGACGCCGTAAGGAACAGGAGCGTACTGGTGAGAAGCGTGACCGTAAATCGCGTGGGGAAAGTAAGAAACGTCCGGAAAAAGAGAAAAAACGCACAGACACATCTGAACGTGATCCACGCGGTCGCCGCAAAGATGGCAAAGCAAGCGACAAGCCAAAATTTTACGAGGGCATCGCAAAAGGAAAAAAGAAAAAAGGTAAGAAGAAATAAGGCTGTTTGCTATGGCGATATTGCTATAGCACGCCTTCTATAAGTAGAGGTGTATACAAAATGGCAAAAGGCACAGGCAAGGTTTTGGCACAAAACAAAAAGGCGAGCCATGATTACTTTATTGAAGAAACAATTGAGGCGGGCATGGTACTAACGGGTACGGAAATTAAATCGGTGCGCGGTGCACATGTGCAGTTAAAGGAATCGTACGTCAGCATTCGCGATGGGGAAGCCTGGATTCGCAATATGCACATTTCAGCGTTTGACCAAGGGAACCGCTTCAACCACGACCCATTACGCGAGCGCAAATTGCTGTTACATAAGAAGCAAATCAGTGAGCTAATCGGCGCAGTCAAACGCGATGGTTACACAATCGTTCCGTTAAAAATTTATATTAAAGACGGCTACGCTAAGCTATTAATCGGTCTTGCAAAAGGTAAGAAAGATTACGATAAACGTAACGACATGAAGAAAAAAGAAGCCAAGCGTGATATGGAACGTGCTTTCAAGGAACGCCAGCAATAATAGTAGTTGTAAAGGGAGGTGTCCGAGAAGTGATTCTGGGACACCTCCTTTGCGCCGAGGATGGTGGAAATTTTATTTCGACCACCGCAGAAGCACCGCCTGCAGCGGATAATTAAAACACGAACGAAGTAAATTACTTAGGAAATCCACATAAAAGTAGACTTCAAATTGCTCAATTTAGCATTAAATGTGTTTTTCATAATGATAAGAGAGGGGATATTCCAGTGCCATTACCGAAATTCATTGTAAAGGTAGCACAGCCAAACTTTGGCAACGCATATTTTCGGTGTATTTACTTGCGCACACACTATTTTTGTCATATAATTTATTTTACTAGCCAGTGTATGCCTACTCATACGGCATACGTTTTAAGAGTATTTAATACTCTTTCCGAAACACTCGGAGTTTTATACTTCGGGGACGTTACGGATTCGACAGGGGTGGTTCAAGCTCTGGTCGCGCGTCGGAGGTCTCGTCTTCGTCATCAACGGAAGTTATATAATAACTGGCAAACAACAAAACTTAGCTTTCGCAGCGTAAGCTCGTGAGCGCTCGGCCTCTGCATCGCCCATGTGCAGTACGTCGGGCCCAACTTTAGTGGGATACGATCGCTGGTGCCACCTGAGTCAGCGGTAAGAGATTTCCAGGTTAGCGATTCGGACGCCTGTTTGTCGGCATAAGAACTCGCGAACTGTAAGTAGACAAACTACACGCGTAGAAGCCGGCGTATTGGAGCTTCTGGACGCGGGTTCGACTCCCGCCGTCTCCATAATTTACCATCGTTATTTGTGGCGTTATATCAACGTTCAAATGGCGTACATAAGCGTCTGATACTGTATAGTCGGACAACAATCGACCTTCTAATCTTAACGGATTGGAGGGTCTTTTTGCGTTGATAAAAAGAACAAGAAAGCACGGAGCGTTTGCCGTTGACGAGACGTTCGACGTTGAAATTAAGCGCGTAGAGGATAGGCGCGATTCGCTAACGGTAGCACATGCGTTAAAAACAGTATTCCGCCAAATGCAAATAAGCGGCAATCGTCCGCGGACAATCGAAAGTTATGAGTTCGCATGGAACGAATTTATCAAGGTTACTGGCGTTAAGTATGTCGAGGATATTGACGCTGATATGATTTACGACTATTTGAACGAGATTGACGTATCAAAAGCGACAAAGCTAGTCCGCTTGAAATCGTTAAAAGCCGTCCTCAATCGTTTCTTTGATAACCGTTGAATTGAAGTCCGCTTTTGGTCGAAGATTCAAATTAAAGTTGATAAGACGGTAAAAGGCGCAGCAAAAGAGAGTGACGTCGAGGTATTATTATCGCTTATTGATCGCAGTACATTCGTTGGATTCCGTGATACAGTAGCCGTCCTTTTAATGTACAAGACAGGGTTACGGATAACTACGGTCGGCGAATTACGGGAACGTCATATCGACTTTAGAACGAACACAATCGACTTAGATGGCGCAGTCCTTAAAAATCGCGATACGTTAAAGTTGCCTATCGACGATCAACTAGCGGACATGCTCAAAGTATTAATCGAGAAAAACAAGCATGTTCGCAGTAAGTATAAGACGCGTAACAGCTACGTATTTTTATCCGCTAACGGACAAGGCATCAATAACAGTCAATCTAGTAGCAACGCTATTTCAAAGTCATTGACAAAGTATGCGCGTGAGTTCGGATTAAAGAACGTCAATGCACACGCTTTAAGACGAGCGTTTGCTACGAATCTTTTAAATCAAGGCGCTAACGTCGCTTTAATATCGAAAGCACTAGGCCATAAATCGCTAGAGACTACGACAGTCTATCTCGATTTAGAGAAAGAGTTTGTTGCGGAATCTTTACGTGATTATCTGTAAACAGAAAAAGCCGCAGCGTTGGAGCGCTACGACTTCTTAAAACTTCATATCTACGCTAAAAATTGCCTGGCAGCAAGTAGCGTTATTAGGGTTCATTATATCGAAAAAAATTCGATGGTGCAACTCCTATTCAACGCACCCTTTTTTTTAGTAGTAGCGACGAGGTAGCCCACTAATTCGTCGTTAATCTAACCTGGTCAGTGCCGTCCGTCACAACGCAAACTACGGAATATATCGCAGATACACGTTTCCCTGTTAACGTAGCGACGAATAGCGAGCACGGCTTACGGTGCGGTATGGTTTACTGGCTTACTACGGTAAGGGTAACTATGGTCGAGCGCTACATGCGCACATGCAGGACAGTAATTGCATGAGATTATAGCGGAAGAAATTCTGATACGAACAGGGCAACGAGAAACCTCAAACGTCACATGAAGCTAGTAATTGTGTATTTACTTTATATCGCTTAACGAATTAATTTTTGTTACGTGATATAAGGTAAATACTTTTCAGCCGATGTTCCTAAAGCGAGCGCCATTCTGCTAGTTTGAGGGTTGCGGTTGTCAAATAAATTATGTAATATATTAACAAAAAGGCGTGTTTAAATGGCTATAAATTATATAAATAATTTCCAAGACTTGTATAGTATTTATGAAGGAGTGGACCATTATCAAAATTGTCCTAAATGCAACCGAATTGTAGAACCAAAATTAATCGCGTGTTCAAAAACATATGATATTGATGAGCAGCCATATTTAACTTTAGTATTGGAGTGTTCTAATGTAAAATGTGAAAATTTGTATTTAATTTCCTATGAAATATATACGGGATATAAAAAAGATATTTTAGGTTATGTATCCAGTTATCCTTATAATTTCGACGCTTATAAAGATGTACAGGTTGAACAAATTTCAACGAGCTTTATTAAAATATATAATGAGGCATTGGAAGCAGAAACTATTGGATTTTTAAGTATATGTGGAGCAGGCTATAGAAAATCATTAGAGTTTTTAATAAAAGATTTTATCATTTTTATTAATACAGATAATCAGTCATTTAATATTGAAGAAGTACGGTCATCTAAAAGTGTAGTGAAATTAATTAAAAAATGTATAGATAATCCTAAAATAGTTACTGCTGCTGAAAAAGCTTTTTGGATCGGCAATGATGAAACACACTATGAAAGAGAGTGGGAGGATATGAATTTGCAAGATTTGAAGAACTTAATTGAATTAGTAATTTATCATATAAAAATGGAATTGGTAATGAATGATTATACGGAAAAATTAAAGCGATAATTGATTAGTAGTGAATTATTATAATTAACGAATTTATGAAATCTCTTTTCGTTTGTCGACATGAGTAGATAGGAGGGATAGTGTAATGATTGAAATTAGACCGGTAAGTATGGCACACGAAATGTATAATGATGGCTTATACTTTTATGAAAAAGCGAAAGAAGAAACTAATTTTGGTGATGTACAAAGATGTTATCGTTTTGCTATCGTCAGTTTTGCTTCATCTTTTGAAGCATTCATTAACGCTCAATTAAAGTCGAAGCTAGAAGTAAATGTAACAACTATACCTAATGGAGCGAATATTTTGAATTTTTTAATTAATGGTGGCCGGCCACCGGAGGAAATAGGGAGTATTCACAAAAAAATCAAAATTTTAGAACAACTATATAATGTAAATAATCAACTAATTAATTCTTCAGTTTTCAAAAAATTCTATAATGAAATTATTGTACTTCGTAATGCAATAGTGCACTATTCTTCTGACAAATTTACAAGCGTATATCAAAATCAAATTAATATTGCTGTTTCTGACGGGGCTAAATTATTAACAGATACAATCAGGCATTTTGTTAATATATTACCCATTAAGTTTCCGCCTTACTACAGTAATCAAATGTACAAACCTATAGAATAGAGTTATTATTTACCTTATGAAATAGCTAAATTTAAAAGCGCAGCCAACTAATCGGCTTGCGCTTTTTCTTTTTTGGAGTAACATCTTATTTTGGAATGTTGCTTTCTATTCGATTTTCTTCTTCTTTATATAACATAATATTAATTTTTATAGACTTAGTAATGCTTTCGTAATTAGTAAAGTTTTTGTATACGTATTCTTCTACTAAATATGGATTTGACTTAGGTTGCTTGACATATTCGTTCATAATTAAAAAAAATGTATTCATTTTTTCGATACTAAGGACAAGTTCCCTTACAGTTAAGTAAAATTTTGTATCAACTTGTGCCGCATATTCAAGAATGTAGGGAGATTTGTTATTTATATTATTTGTTAAATTTTGTAACGCTAAAAAACTCTCTTTTTCAATGAAATTTTCCAATATAGGAAGAGTGTTTAGTTCTTTTTTTATTTTATGGACGTTTAATATTTTTGAAGAGTATGTATTAATATAATCTTTTTTTTCTTGAGCTTTTATGGTTAGATACACACCACCAAGGGTTAACGCCCCACTTATTATGCCTCCAAAAATCCCTCCTAAATAGCTTGAAAAAAATCCTACCCAATGATTATTTAACTCCACCTTATCCATAACAAAATATGTTGATGGAGTTATCATTAATTTATTGACTAAAAATGGTGTAATTATTAGTAAAATTAGGAAAAAAATAGATAAAAATATAATATTTCCGGTTTTTATAGCTTTCAATATAAACCCTCCAGAATAAAAGTATTTAAATTAGTGTTTTTATTATTCAGTTTAGTCTATTTCTACAAAATCAATGATCTCCGTTATATCATCAATTCCTAATGTCTCAGCAATCCTTTCGATATGTCCAAAGTTAATGTTTCTTCTCTTCCCGTTATTCAGTTCGCTTAGTGCTGCGTGTCTTATATCGCACATTTCAGCTAGTTTCCTTAACGATTTGACTTCGTATTTCTCTATTAAATAATCGATTTTAATCACTACTTGTTTAGCCATATAAAATTCCTCCTAAATTATACTTGACGTTACGCAATAGCGTACCATATAATAATAACAGAAGTGGTACTCGTAAGCGTACCGAAATTAAAAATTAATCGGGAGGTTTTACGGATGAATCAGAAAATTGAACACGTAGTTTTAGACGAAGGTACTTACTCGGTAACAATGGTAACAACGGACGTTATGGAAGGGGTCCAGCTTATTGTCTGCGAAGAAGAACGCGATGCAACGCTAATCATCAACGATAATGACATTAACGTCAATTACACGCAAGAACTAGCGGACATCCTCGCAAACCTACTCGAATACACAGCCGAGGAATTACTAATAGCGCTCGCGCAACAAGGTGAACGCAGAGTTTCGTAGCATCCTTTACGGGGTTTGGTACGGTATCGTAAAGCCATGTTTGGTATGTTAGCTGTATTTGCAGAGTTTGAGCGTGACATTATTCAACAAAGAACAAAAGCTGGTCTAGAAAGTGCGAGAAAACGTGGTAGAATTGGTGGGCGACCAGCTATTGACGAGAAGACTAAGAAAAAGGTAAGAGCGCTATTTGAAGCTGGTGAAAGTGCAAATGATATTGCTAAAGAATATGGGATTGGTAGAGCTACTGTTTATAAGATTATTAATGAGAATAAATAGTAGGAAAGGTTTTTATACCTAATTTAATTGGAAGATATATTATAATTATTGTGGAATAATGGAAAATATTTTTTTGTCAGAGCATATGGAGGAGAATAAATGTTATTTTTTAGACATGTAGGTAATGTCTCTAGATCAATGATTATAAAAATGACTCTAAATGGAAAGAAATCTTTGAAGAAGAGATTTTCTCATTGTATAGAGTCTTTGATAATAACAAATTAGAAATTGTTCATCTTACTGAGAAAGAAGGAGAACTTAAAAATAAATCCAAAGTGATTGAGTTTGCTAATTGGAAAGGTAAGTTATTATCTGGAGGTAGTGCCTCTTTTGGAAATGTTATTGAATGTGAAAATGCTTTAAGTAGTATTACATAATAACAGTTTTGAAAATATTCCTGAAAAAATTGTGACTTGGAAGGTTATTGATTGAAGAATAAATAGTAATGTATCCATTATTATTTGATCATGAGACATGGATAGATATATCTCAGTCAGAAATATAAATATTTTAATTAAGGTAGGTAGGTGTTTAATTTGGATATTTTTAAAGAGTTAGATGAAAAAGTCTTAGAGGGTAGCCTTATAGATTTGGATACTTTGAATGAATTAAAATTTATTACAAGAAACGATTTTTATAAATCTTTTAAGAGTAAAAAAATTTGTATATTCTCAAATTGTAAAAATAAAAGTATAAAAAGATCTCATACTATACCGAGATCAGGTTCATTAAAAATTATTTCTGATGATTCTCATTTACTATATCCACACTTATGTGAAACTGGAGATGAATTAAGTATGAGGATGGAAAGAATAGGTATAGGAGAAGCTTCTGTCTTTCCAGGTTTTTGTAAAGAACATGAAAAGATATTTGCTGAGTTTGAGCAAAAAAAAGATATTGACTCCATTGAACAGGCTAAATTACAAGCCTATAGAAGTATATGTAGAGAAATTGTGATAAACAATCTCGAGTTAGAAAAGATAAAAAAAGCTATTGTAAAATATAAAAATGAAAGAAATAGACAATATAAGTTAGGAATGGAAAGTAAAATTGGGAAAAAAGTAGAAAAGGTGAAGATTGAGTATAATGACATTCCATTGAATTTTGCCAATATGTCAAAAGTGAAAATTACAGAGAAGTTAGAATTTTTATCTAAAATACACGATAAGTTTTTGGAATCAATAAAAAATGAAGAGAATGACGAGAATGTCTTTATGAATGTAATACATACGGACATGAAAATTCCTATAGCATTAAGTGGATTAGGATACGCAAATATTATAGACGAAGAAAATAATCATCGAGAAATTAAATCGATATTAAATGTAATTCCATTTGAATCATCAACAGTTCTTATATTTGCAGGGGATAATGTTGATAAAGAAATATTAGATAATCATTTCGATTATATAATTCAACATCCTATTTTAATTTTAAATTTTATTGAAAGTTTTATGATGCATGGTACAGATCATTGGTTTATTCAACCTGAAGTATGGAACAAAATGGATGAAGAAAAACAGAAATATATATTAGAATATTTCTTTGTTACTGAGAAAGCATTTTTACAAGATGTGAATTTCTCTATTTTCGATGATATCAGAAAGGATTATTTAGTTAAACTTACACTCCCAGAAGGATTAAAAGAAAGTGAAGAAAATAAATTTAATTTTAATTTAAAGAATCCACAAAAATCAATTATGGATTCTTTAAATGAAAGATATAATTATTTTTATGAGACAAACGGTATATAGTTTAGTTCAAATATTTACCTTTAATTCTTACTATAGCTGCTACCAAATTTCTTGTACAGCTTGAGAAGACTTGCCACATGCTATTCTTGAGAGTATCTGAAATAAAATCATTCTTTTATTGGTTAATAATTTCATCATATTGTATCTATACAAAAGTCATAATAATGAGAATTTGTGATATATGGATTTCTATTAATATAAGAAATAAAGGAGGAATTATTGTGGTTTTAAAAAAGAATATAAAAAATAAGGTTTATACTCTTTCAGATTATGAAGAAGGAGAAACCAAATTATCTGAAAATGAATGGGTTTTGTTAAGAAAAATTTCATTTGAATTGAACGGCTATCCAGATAATTACAATGGTACTGTTAAAAATTATTCACCAAGAGGTTTGATTGATGTTTTAAATGGTCAAGTTATTGCGAAGTTAGATGCCAAATTAATAAATGAAGAAGAGGCTAAAAATATAAAAGTATTGATTAGTAAATTTGGAGAAGAAATATTATTTTAGTTAATTATCATTAATAAATAGTCCAAATAGAATTGGCTATTAAGCAAGGTGAACAGTTTAGTTTGTTCATCTTGCTTTGTTGTTAGAAAGGGTAGGCGGGGCATTTCCGATAAATTGGTATTGTCTATACTATTAAAAAGTGTTCCCGGTGCACGACTGAAAATTAACATTTAAAACGAAACGACATGTGCATTATTCAAAATAAAAACGTTGTAAAGCCCTTGTATATCAATGGTTGGTGAGCGCAATGTATGACATTACGAGTAAGCACCAGCAACGATTGAGTGGGAATAACCTAGCGACACCTTACTCATCCCAAAACGTTGATATTACGCCATATTGGTAAAACTCAAATGACTTTAGGAGCACAAAATTCATTTGAATTGTCTCCAAGATTGTCGCCAAAAACTCTCACCGAATAATTGTCGGTGGGAGTTTTTATTTAGGCTTTAGCCGGTTGAGTGCGTGAAACGCACGAAACATAAAACCACCTGCTATTGAAGTGATCCCTTAAAGATAGACATTATCTAACTATTGAAGGTGCAGTGCAAGGTGCACTACCTCTTTTTTCTCGGCTTCAAATCCTATATATTTGCATTTTACATAACAAAATATCCACATCGAGCTCTCATTGTAGTACACTAGTCGTATTATAGAGATCTTATGTCTTAATTTAATTACTCCCAATATATTTGGTCAGAAACGAGTTTCTTAGATACGGGGGAATTACAATATGAGATTAATAGATTTGTTTGCTAGGCTTGGTGGCTTTCATCTAGCCTTAAGTAGCCTAGGACATACATGCGTTTTCGCACTCTCGAAACATTGATATCGAGCCACATGGGGATATAAGAAAAATAAAAGTGGGGGTTTCCTTGTCAACCGTTTTCAAAGGATGGTGAATAAAACGGTTTTCAAGATGAAAAGTCAGGGAACTTGGTTTACCGCATATTAAAAGTTTTGAGATATCACAAGTCAACCCCCCCTAATTGTGGATAATGTTCCTAAATTTACAAAACATGAGGGGGTAGCGATAGAGCATAACACTATTATTCCTTATTCGATAATCTTGTTGCCGGTGAAGAATTCAGGAAAAATCTTAATTACGGAGGATTAAGCAAATGAACCACGAAGCCCAAACAGAAAAGAGTTTCATTGAAATCTTAACTCAACGGGAAAACCAATGGACATATCGTGATGATATAAAGACCGAAGCTGCTCTGTGGGATAATTTGCGCAGACATATCAATCGTATTAACTTGGCGCGACTGGACGGTGTGCCGCTTACAGACAAAGAGTTCGAACAGTTAAAAGTTGAATTTATGAGACTGACAGCTACTCCTTTTAACGCTTCTCAATGGCTACGAGGCGAAAATGGTGTTGCCGCCATTCATGTTGAGCGAGAAGATGTGAAACGTGGCAGGGTGTCGGTTGTTCTATTCAGTAATAAGGATATTGCTGGCGGCATTTCAAGCTATGAAGTTGTAAACCAAATTAAGCCAGATACAAATACTGATATGCGTGGCGATGTAACCCTATTGATAAATGGCTTGCCGATTATTCATGTTGAATTAAAAGCTGAATCTGCCAAAGATGGTTATATGCAAGCGTTCGAGCAGATACAACGGTATGCAGAAGCTGGATTTTTTGATGGTATTTTTGCGACCACTCAAATTTTCGTAGTTAGTAACAAAGTATCTACAAAATACTTTGCACGTCCTGGAGCCAACACTTCTAAAGCCTTTGAAGCGGCAAAGAAATTCCTGTTCAACTGGAGAACGTCGGATAATGAGCCTGTCGAAAATCTTTACGATTTCACAAGGCAGGTTTTGCGTATCCCTTCTGCCCACGAATTGATTAGCAAATTCACTATTTTGGTGGACGATCAGAAAAGCCAAAAGTTTTTAATGGTTCTAAGACCGTACCAAGTCCACGCTATTCAAAAGATTATCGGTCAAGCGGCGAAGCATGAGGGAGGTTTTGTTTGGCACGCCACCGGCTCTGGGAAAACAATAACAAGTTTTGTGGCAACCAAACTTTTAGCACAGATATCCACCGGCGTAGACCGCACCGTTATGGTTGTTGATAGAACAGATTTAGACAGCCAAACCAAAGATGAGTTTAGTAAATTTGCATCTGAGTTCCACACAGGGTTGGCATCGGGCAATGTTAAAGATAATGCGCTTATTGTCGGCGTTGATAATCAACGTCAACTTAGCAATAGCCTATTAAGCAATAAAAATAACAACACCATTATCGTCACAACCATTCAAAAATTGAGTGCGGCTGTCAGAGGTGCTAAAGAAACGGAAAACAATAAATTCGAGAAGCTGAAAAGCGAACATATTGTTTTTGTAGTGGATGAGTGCCATCGTGCAGTCAGCGATGAGCAGATGAAAGAAATTAAAAAGCTCCTGCCTAATTCAACATGGTTCGGCTTAACTGGCACGCCAATTTTTGAGGAAAACCAAAAACAAGAAAACGGAACATTCGCAAGAACAACACAACAACAGTATGGAAACTTACTACATGCCTACACAACGAAAAATGCTATGGACGATAACTCCGTTTTGAACTTCCAAGTGGAGTACCATTGCCTATTAGATGAGGATAGTAAAGCAGAATTTTTGTATAGAACGGTAAAAGAAAAATACCCGAAGCTTGATCCTATCAAAAAACTTGCCGACATGACAGAAATTGAAAAAGAGGAACTGCAAGACAGAGAGTTATTTGAGCGTGATGATTATATTGAAGCGATGCTTAAAAAAATATTCAAGCGCCAATCCGTGATAGAGCGTTTCAAGGTGATAAACGGATATCCGACTATGAGTGCTGTTTTAACAACACACTCTATCGCTCAAGCTAAGTGTATTTATCACAAGTTACAAGAAATGAGAAGTAGTGGAATTTTGTTAAATGGGCGAGAGTTAGATGAACGCCACACGCTTCGTGATCCTGAATTTCCGAGAGTGACAATCACTTATTCCACTAGCGAAAATCAAGGTGTGATGAACGAAGCGCAAGCAGAAGTCAATGCCATTATGCAGGAATACAACACTGTTTTTAGTACGAATTACACAGATATCGATCAGTTTAACAAAAATATTAATAGCCGTTTAGCACGAAAAGACGCTCAATATCAAAAGGACGGAAAATGGCTTGATATGGTTATTGTCGTTGACCGTCTGCTGACAGGATTTGACGCGCCTACGATACAGACTTTGTATGTTGACCGCGAACTGAAATATCAAAAGCTGCTACAGGCATTTTCACGCACAAATCGTATTGCACCTGGCAAAGAGCATGGCATCGTGGTATCGTTCCGAAAACCTGCTACTATGCGAAAAAATGTGGAGGATGCCATTCGACTATTTACGAACCAACAGCAAAATTGGGAAGCCTTAGTTCCACAAGAATATGCTGAAGTGAAAGCCGCATTTATATTGGCACATGAGGAACTTCAACAAGCAAAAGGCAATTTGGAAGACGACCCAAATAATATCAGAAACAAGATTGCACAAGTAAGAGCTTATCAAAGACTTGAAAAAATCCAAAGAGCCATGAAAAGCTATGAGAATTATCAAGAAGATTTTGCTGAACTTGAACATATTGTGAAAGTTATCCCCGAAGAAAAAGGACATTGTGAAAATCTGAAAGCTGAAATTCGAGCCGAGTTAGAGGATCATACTGGGAACGAGATGGATAACTTGCTCCAAGACATTGAATTTACGAGCGAACAAAGGGCTGTGCATGAGGAACGCATTGATAGCTTCTACATAAATCAGCTTCTGAGCAAATATCAGAAGTCTACAGACAAAACAGATAAAGATGATTTGCGTGAAAAAATCATGCAAGAGATTAATACAAAACCCGCATCCGTTCAGGCAATATATAATGCCATCTTAAATGTCATTGACAACAATCGATCAACAAAGGATTGGACGGCTTATTTCGCTGATGAGATTGATAATATACTACAGAATACTGCTGAAATATTGAAAGTACCTGTTGCTAACCTGCAGACTAGCTTTAACGAATATCGCCCAAGTAGCGGGGTTGTGCCTTTTATCAATGTAATAAGCGAAGCATCAGGGTTAAGCAAAGAAGATTTTGAAGCTAAATTTAACGAAAAATATAGAAAGCGTCTTCTCGTTATAGAGCAGTATTGGAAAACTGTTTTAGATGAAGAATTACTACCGCTAAGAGATGAGTGTTAAGGTGGGGATGATATGGATTTGAGTAAATTATTGAGAAAACCGCCAGCGGAGGATTATCAACAAGTTGACACGTTCTGGTTTCCAGAAGAAAGGGAAGACTATGAATATAGCGATGAGAATGAGGATGATACCCCCCTGCTAATTGGGCAACATGTCATTTTAGATGCTGGACAAGTATCTTTGAATTACTACTGTACAGAATGTGAAGACTTACGCACTTTTAACTCTGATAAAGAGCAAGGGCTTCGAGGAATTGTTGTAAATAAACAAGTAATTAGCATTGATTGCATTTTGCAATGCAATTGTGGTTCAGTTGTCCATACTTGGTTTTTAGTCGAAGCCGAAGATGACATTCGTTATCAATCACCCAAAGTTCGCATATTGCATTTTAGAGAAAAATTAACCGACTGTGTAAGATTACAATCTGAGAAATATGGCGAATTTAGTGAATGGCTAGAAAAAGCAAGACGAGCATACAGGGACGAGCTTGGATCCGGCGCAGTTATATATCTAAGAAAGGTATACGAATCCATAACCTATAGTATTGCAAATGCCAATAACATTCTCCTTAATAAGGTGAATGGGAAGAGACGCTCTTTTTATGAGATACTGCAAGAGGTGGATAAGGAGCACTCGATTATCCCAGAGTCTTTCTCGGCAAATGGATATAAGCTCTTCAGCCAACTCAGCGAAATAATACATGGCGATGGAAGTGAGGAAGATGCACTTGAATACTTTGGAGCATTGTACACATTAGTCACCAGCATATTAGATAATGTAAACAAGAAAGAAGAGTTAAAAATCGCGGTACAGAAATTTAACTGGTCTACCAATAATCCAAGTATAAATTAGTGCTTGTGCCAATAATCAGCTTTTAAATAATCTGTCTACAGGAAGGAAGTAAATATATGAGCCGTTTAGAGCAACAACTATGGGCAAGTGCCGATATTCTTAGAGGGAAAATGGATGCGAGCGAATACAAAAATTATTTGCTCGGTCTTGTTTTCTATAAGTATCTTTCCGATTTGGAGCTACGCGCCGTGTACGAAGAAGCAAACGGAAAGCCCGAAGAATACCCATCCCGTGATATACAATTTTCCGAGCTTACGGATTGGTATAACGATGATGCCGAAGAGCTAAAGAACACCATGCGCCGCAAACTCGGATATTTCATAGAGCCGCAATATCTGTTTTTCATGCTCCGAAATAATGCATCAAAATATGAATTTCAAATAGATGACTTGCAGACTGCCTTTATAGAACTTTCTCGTCAAGGTGAAAGTTTTAACAGCTTGTTCGATGATGTTGACTTAAACTCTACGAAGCTCGGATCACACGCACAGCAAAAAAGCACAACCATTATGGAAGTTATAAAAACTTTAGATGAGATAGACCTGTTTGGGTATGAAGGTGACGTTATTGGCGATGCTTATGAATACCTTATCGCCCAATTTGCCGCAGGAGCAGGCAAGAAAGCCGGAGAGTTCTATACCCCGCAAGCTGTTTCAAAAATCATTTCAGAGATTGTTAGTATCGGGCAAGAGGAACTAGCACCATTCCATATTTACGACCCCGCTATGGGTTCGGGTTCGCTGATGTTGAATATTCGCCAGTTTCTAAGCAATCCCGAAAAGGTGTATTTTCACGGACAGGAGCTAAACACCACCACTTACAACCTTGCTCGAATGAACCTGATTCTACACAACGTTGACCGTGAGCAAATGCGGCTCAATAATGGCGATACTTTAGATGCAGACTGGCCGACAGACGAGCCTTTCCTTTTTAACGCTGTTGTTATGAATCCTCCATACTCTGCGAATTGGAGCGCTTCCGATAAGTTTTTAAATGACCCACGTTTTGAACGCTATGGAAAACTCGCACCAAAATCTAAAGCCGACTTTGCGTTCTTGCTACATGGCTATTACCACCTGAAAGACAGTGGTACGATGGGAATTGTACTGCCGCATGGTGTTCTGTTCCGTGGTGCTGCCGAGGGTATCATTCGCAAGGTACTTCTTGAAATGGGCGCAATCGAAGCTGTAATTGGCTTACCCGCTAACATTTTCTATGGAACAGGCATACCCACGGTTGTGCTTATCTTGAAGAAAAATCGTGCAAATCGTGATGTTCTTTTCATTAATGCTTCTAACGAATATGAAAAACAGAAGAATCAAAACACCTTACGTCAGCAAGATATTATGAAAATTGTTGATACTTATAAAAAGCGTGAAAACATTGTGAACTACGCACATTTAGCAAATTTTGATGAGATAGTGGCGAATGACTACAATCTCAACATTACTCGCTATGTAGATACCTTCGAGGAAGAAGAGCAAATCGACATTGTAGCACTTGGACGTGAAATGTCGGACTTAAATTTGCAAATAAAACAAAAAGAAACGGACTTCTTAGCCTTGCTTGATGAGCTTGCTGTGACTAACGAAACGAAAGAGCTAATCGAAGCTACAAAGCGGATTTTTGTATGAGGTGGTGACGATGATGACAGAAAACAATCAGAATTTAGTACCCGAAATCCGATTTAATAACTTCACTAACGCCTGGGAGAAGCGGACGTGGTTAGATACAGTGGACATTTCTACAAACATGGTTGATCCAAAGACGGGGTATTATGACGAACTACCTCATATTGGGCCGGGAAATATCGAGTCTTTTACAGGGATTTTAAGCAATGTAAGGTTGGTAAGAGAAGAAAACTTAATAAGTAGTAAATTTCACTTTCGTAGCGGTGATATTATTTATGGGAAAATCAGGCCGAATCTGGCAAAGTATGTATTGATAGATTTTGAAGGATTAGCCAGTGCCGATGCGTATGTTCTTAACTCGAAAAATGGCTTGGAACAGAGTTTCTTATATAGAATCTTGCAAAACAAAGACTTTTATGATTACTCTGTTTCCGTTTCGCAACGGACAGGTATGCCAAAAATAAATCGAGAAGAATTAAATCAATATAATTTCCTTATGCCTTGTTCAAAAGAACAAATCGCGATCGGCAATTTTTTCCGCACCTTCGACGACACTTTCACTCTGCATAAGCGTAAGCTGGACGGGCTGCGTGAATTGAAAAAAGGTTATTTGCAACAGATGTTTCCACAGGCTGGGCAGAGAGAGCCACGAGTGCGGTTCGCGGGGTTTAGCGGGGAGTGGCAGGAGCAGAAGCTGGGAGAATTATTTAAAGAGCGTAATGAACGAAGTTCCGAAGGCGAATTGATTTCTGTTACAATAAATTCTGGCGTAATAAAGGCAAGCGAATTAGAACGTAAAGATAATTCGAGCGAAGATAAGTCCAATTATAAAAAAGTAGAGGTAGGAGATATTGCGTATAACTCCATGCGAATGTGGCAAGGTGCAAGTGGTATCTCGAATTACGCCGGTATTTTAAGCCCCGCGTATACGGTTATTATTCCCAACGAGGGAGTTGATTCGTTGTTTATATCGTATATGTTCAAACTGACTAGAATGATTGAAATATTTCAATCATTCTCACAAGGATTGACTTCAGATACATGGAACTTAAAGTTTCCCCTGTTGAAAGAAATATACGTAACAGTACCTTGCAGCAATGAGCAAGCTGCGATTAGTGATTTCTTCAGTATCATCGACGAGCAAATAACCGCCCAAGCTATCAAGCTCGAGCAGCTAAGGCAGCTTAAGGCGGCGTATTTGCAAAGGATGTTTATATAAGCGCGGATACATGCCGTCGATTTTATCGTTATCTTGAATATCTAACTCTTGAATGATGTGCAAATATGCTTCCTGCAGGAAAACACAGCAAAACACAGCAGCTTCAATAAGAGCAGTTAGAAATTGGTTCGCGCTATGACTCGTAAGCTGATCGATGATGATACGTTTCAGATGAGCAATACCGCTTTAAGGGATGAACAACATGCTATGAAGGCAAGAGCGGCCATCTTGGAGGCGATTCTGAGTTAGGGTGAAGCCAATGAACGTATCGTGCAGAAAATCAAGGAAGAAGTCAGGCGCTTTACAGAGTTGCAAATCGATGACGAGGAAGCCCTCCAAGAATTGCTGCAGCGTTTGATTGAACGTATCGACATTGAGTTGGATGGTGGAATTGTTATCTACAATAATTTTGGTAACCCGTTGTCTGCGGGGGTGTAATTCGCCCCCTGTAATTACGTCAATATTAAGCACTCCATACATGTGGAGGCTGTGTGTCGCTTATCAGGAAATAGCATTCCGGAGCCACATTTAAAAATTCGGCTGGTTATCCTATTCTAGTTAATCCACAATTAACAAATTAATATCTCATATAGTGTCACTATTACTTAGTGATTGTAATAACTTAATTAATTTAAACCGCTTCGCGGTAGGGAGGTTTATTATCAGCAAAGTGTTTTTCAGAAAATCTCTGCCTTTGTAGATAAGTTTAAGGGAGTAGGTGGAAAGATTTAATAAATCTAAAATAGCCGTTAAGCATCAAAAAATTTGACTCTCATTCTAAAGGAACAAAATTGCATTGGTGGTGGTGTAGAATTATTTCAATCTACATCATCACCTTTTTATTTTCCGCTAAAATTGTATTTGTTAATCACCTCAAGCTCTATCGTTTGCACTCTTTTTAATTCTGTAATGTATGTCAAGGAATATTCTACCAACAATTTTAACGTATGTTCATCTAATGTCCATGGCTCACCTTTCATTTCTTTAGCTATCAAAGTCCCAAATTTCTTATAATCTGAAATAATTATATTGCGAGCCCTTAATCCCAATGAATCCTCGTTCGGAATAAATTTCAGAAGAAATCTAGTTAAACGTGAGACAAAATTATTTAATTTCTTATCTAGTTTCTTCAGAGATTCCCCTTCTTGCATTATGAAATCTACAAACAAACTATGAATTTGTTTTCCGCATTTATAGTAAAGAAATTCAATTGCGTTTTTTTGTATGGATTCATATTCTTCAAATATATCATCTTCTTTAAGATTATAAAAATGAGAAAAAATACTTAATTGACTATTAGGAAATTTAGGCATCTCTATTTCACCAACCACAAACATTTTCCAATATGAGTGATATTCAGCATAAGGAACATAGTCGAACAGCATATATTAGTTTGTTTACTCCTTGGTTTATTAATGAGAATAAAGTTCAACTAATAATAGATGCTATTACACATGCAAATAGAATAAGAAAGATAGCAATAGCAGCTTATAATAAAGGTGTGAAAATTAGGTGGTTTGAATATAGTATTTTGGAAAGAACAGGTGGAATTAAAGGTATACTTGAGCCAGTAAATAGTAAGGAAATTTTAACAATTCCTAGTTATAAACCGACTGCTCTGGATTATCTAACCTTAACTGCAGCAAATAAAGAAAGTTTAGTATTTATCTCTCCATCAGATGATAATATGCCTAGTGTTTTGTTTTCAGCAGATTCAGACTACTCATTTAATCAATCTATTAATTGGGAAGAGGAAATGATTATAACTACTCCTCACCATGGCTCAGAAGCTAATAAAAATGTTTATGATAGATTTCAGAAGGAGACTGGTAAAGATATTGTTGTAAGGTGGGTTAGAAGTGATTGTAAATCAAAGAGTAGACCTGGTCCTTCATTATTAAATGTAAAGGGCGATAAATTTTGTACATTTTGTAGAAATTCTATACATTTGAGAAAAAGGTTATTATTTAAATCCTCATCTGGAAAATGGAAAGCAATAGCAACTAGAAAATGTAGTTGTAAGTAGGGTGAAAAATTTAAGAATTGTGAATAAAAACTTAATAGTTTTATGTGTTGAATAGATTTTGTTAAATTTTTGAAGGTTGCTAAAGAAGAGTGAACTTATTTGGACTCTCAAGTTTTAATTAATAATTTGAGAAAATTGAGTGAAGAGATATCAAACAAGGCACCAAATTCATGGCAAAAGTGATATAGAATTTTTATAAAAAATATACCACTTAACAGAAAAAACATTCTATCAATTTTATTCTAAGAACTTGAAGAAAAAAATTTGAGGTAAATACTTCAATTAATTGAATTGGATTTACGCTCAAGGAGAGGTTCTTTTTCTTTTATAGTTAAAGGTAAAGCATTAAATATTACTAAAATTTCAGAACCGACTCAAACGAATTAGGTAAAACTCTTTCGAGGTTGCCCACTAACTCGAATCAAAACAAAACTGGAAAGTTATAACTTAGCCGACGCATTAAATAAGTCTAGGATACCACTACAAGCTTCCTTGTTGGTTTGGGTATCTGAATGGTGTTAGGAGTGGAAGGTCTGAATGATTAAGGTCATGCAGAATACATAATACATTGTAATTGTTGTTGAGTTTCTCATAACTGTAGAATAAGCATTTACGATATACGCAGAAGGCATGTAGACGGATTACTAGACGTTTCGGGGGCAGAAGTAGAAACTATATGTATTGATTTGAAAGAATCACATTTAACAAGGGCATACATATACGGATACCTCAAATGACGGATTCATGAAATACATATTGTAATGGCTGTCTATGTTTCAGATTCTATTAATTTAGTTTCTGAAATGTAGGCAGTCATTTTTGCACCAAGCTGTTGTCCTCAACTCGGGCTTCATGTATAAAAAGTGTTTCCTAGTTTAAAGGTTTTTTGTTTAATCTATGCTTTTTTTGTATGACTTTATTTGGGTGACCAAAATAATAGATAAATTAAAAAAGATAATCTTACAGATGGCCAAGCCGTGAAAACTACAAGTTTTTTAATAGTTATTGGAAAACATTTTACAAATTATGGTTAATAATCTAGTAAAATAAATATAACTGAATCACTAGAGATATAAATTTAAATTTTAAGGTGGTATTTAAATGTCAGGTGCAGAAGCTATGAAACACAGAATAAATGATGAGTTTCAAATTAAAGGTTATTGGAGGTTTCCTAATTCTAAAGAGGAAGTATCAGGGATTTTATTTTATACACATGAAAGAATTACATTGGAATTAATCGGTTGTATTGATGAAGATGACTTTTTTTTGCCATTTGGAATAAAACATGACACCATATTTGGTTTTTCTGACAAAGGGGAAAAGTTTAGCTTATTCAATGTACAATTAATAGAATCGCCTTTTAGTGCACCAGGATTTACTACTCAAACTTTTTATGTGAATGAATTTATTGTAGGAGGGCATTTCGAGAAAAAGAATGATATTACTTTAAATTCTATGGTTATTTTTCCGACATATCTAGCAGAATGGATTAATAGAAATCATTATAAGAAAAGTTTTGAAAGATCAAATGGAGGGAATTACTTAAAAAGTATAGAGTGGGAAGATGCTGAGAATTTCAAAGTAAATATTCAAGGGTTAGATTTTTTAATCGAGGAAGTTGATAACCCGAAGATAACTACAAGTCCACAAACTATTAACTGGAAAAATGAAACTTGCCTAAGAATTACTCCTAATAAAAATCAAAATATAGAATGGTATAGACAAATAATTAATTCTGTCAGGATTCTTTTAACAACATTGATTAACAAACCTGTGTATGATACTTCAATAATATATTACGGAGATTTTGATACAACATGGAACGAGAATGAAAGTAAAATTAGGCATCGATACATGCACTTTCGTACTCTGAGAAAAATGAATATTGAAGAAAATTTCAAACCTGAGAAATCGTTAATAAAATTTGATGACATTGAAGATAATATTGATGTTATTTTAAACAATTGGTTTAGCTTTAGAAAGAACTATAAAGTTGTCCTTGAGTTGTATTCAGAGGAATTTTATAAACCGATGTATGTTAATTCGAGTTTTTTAAGCTATGTTCAAGCTTTAGAAATTTATCATAGAATTAAAAGTGAAAGTAATGGAAAAAAGATTAACTTAAGAACTAGATTAAAAGAACTCTTAGAAAGTCTAGGTGAAGCTTCGAAATTGTTTTTAATTGGAGAAAATGACGAATGTGAAAAATTCATAGCACAATTAGTTGATACAAGAAATTTTCTCACTCATTATGAGAAGGGCAGTAAGAAAAATATAATTGAGGATACTCATGATTTATTTAATACTATTATGATGTTAAAAGGGCTGTTAAACTTCTTGATAATAAGAGAAATGGGAATTGATGAAGCAATAATTACGAAGCGTTTAAAAGAAAATACTGCTTTGAACTGGTATATATTAAAAGTCAGAGAAAATTTGAAAATAAAGGGTTAGATTTCCACTTTAAAACCAGAAAGCGTTTTTCTTACTTTAAAAATTGTTTTAATAAATTACGCATTCTCTTACTTGGTATATATAAATTTATCGGCAACCCAACACGAATTCTACTTCTCCATATCCACTGAAGTAGTTCTGATAAAGCGAACATATCCTCGTTAACTTCAATTCCTTTTGAAATGAAAAATTTCTTCTCATAAGGGTGCATAAAGCGATTTACAAGAGGGGTATAATTGGTGATGTAGTTTGTATGAAAAAGGTTTTAGTGGGTTACTTGCAGATGATATGGGACTTGGGAAAACTATTCAGGTCATTACATTCATGCAAAAGTAATTGCATAGTGCTGAGCAGCAGTTAAATTTAGAATCAACGCTGGCTAAATTAAAGAGCAAAATGCAGCTTGTTTATTCCGAAAAGGAACATCTTGAAAATACAAAGCACGCGCTAGATATACAGCTTTTTACGTATAAAAAGTAGCTAGTAAAAATCGAGTAGCAGTTTGATAGTAAGCGTTTTATAGCAAACCTTATTAAATCCTTTGTAAGAACAATTTCCGATGGTCAGAAAAGCCTTGTAAACGTTAGTATTACAAGGTTTGCCTCTTTGATAGGCAGAACACCCGCTATCTCCATAAAAATTGGCTGTAAATGCAGTCATATCAAAATTTTAAAGACTAGGGATATTGAATAGGAGTTGAACTCTTTGGCAATATCCCTTTTCTTTGTGTCTGTGTCTGGAGCTGGTACTTTTATTAAATATAGATAAATACTATAAAAAGGTGAAGGTTGGACACTTGGATGATCGCAGCGAAACGCCCCAAAAGTAGGCGGTACTTCTGAGGTGTTGTTTACTTTATTGTCATTGTTGGAAAGGATTTAAAGCGTTCGTTTGATCGATGTAAATAAATGCATCGTACCTGCTACCAACTCTGGAAGGAACGTAATTTCCGTAGGCTTCAAACGCGGGATTATACACAACGCCAATCGCACGGTGACCAATCCAATCATTAAATAACTCTCTATTTTCATCATTAAATAATAATACTTTATCTTTTGGACTTGCTGCATGGAGTTGGCCTTCCCATTTGCTTAGTATTGCAGGTGGGACTTTTATAATTTCAAAAGGATCCCCCCAACTATCTGCAGCAATTACAGTGCCTTCATATGTGCCAAAACCAATTGCATAGGTGTTTTCCTTCCCACATTGCTCTCGAATAACTTGACCGACATTTATCAGTTGCTCATTTTTCATTGATGTTTCAGAAGCATCACCAATATGTGTGTTATGCTCCCAAACGATGATCTTTGTTTCTTCTCCGTAATATTTGCGTAATTCATGAATCGCTTCCACCATATGATAATCGCGCGTATTCCACGATTTTTCATCTGACATCATCTTTCGGTAGTACGCTTCTGCATTTTTGGCAACGAGTGCATTCATCACCACATTTAAATCTTCTTCCTGCCTACTGGAATAATATTCTTCATGATTCCGTAATGAGTGTAATAAGGAAGCTACTTCGCTAATACATTCATCAGAAAATTGAGCTGTGGAAAGGGCGTAATGCTCTGGCATACGATTGTACGGTTCAAAGCAAGTAAAAGCCTTTTTTGCATGCTCTAAATCAACCTGATATTGCGGATTATTCGATAAAAATTTTAATACTTCATCAATTGATTCGAATAGGCTATATAAATCTATACCATAAAAGCCTACTTTTTGTTCGCGATTTCTATTGATCTCTTTTAGCCATTCAGTAAAGGTTGCGACTTCTTCATTTGCCCACATCCATGTTGGCCAACGATGGAAAGCTTTCATTAAAACATCTTTTATGGTTTCGCCTTCCACACTGTAGCCCTTTACATATCGGTTCACTGCTTGAGCGGATGGCCAATCCCCTTCTACTGCAATCAGTTGAAATTCTTTTTGTTCAATTAACTTTTTTGAGAGCTCGGCACGAATTTTATAAAATTCTGATGTTCCGTGGGACGCTTCGCCTATCATCACAATTTTTGCGTCTTCAATTGCCTCCACAATTTTATTTAAACTTACATCGCTTAATGGCAGGGAATGTTCGGAAATAGCCTGAATTAATTTTTTTGTCATGAGAAACTCCTTTTGAAAATGGATGTTTCATTATTATTAACAAATTAATGTATTGTTATGAAACAAATTTTGGATATATCCCATTTAAAGATTGCGTGGGTTGTACCGCTTATATAATTCCAAAAGCATTATCTATTCTATTCGCTATAACTGTAATATCTTCATTAACGAATATGAACGTATCTCTAATTCTTACATAACTTTCAACAGCTTGTCCTAAATGCTCATCTTCTTCTAGTATCTCTTCTAAATCTTCACTAATATCGTAACTATCAGAATGATAATCATAAAAACAATTTTCTACCTCACTACCAATACCCTTTTCTTCAAAATATTTAGCCATTTTCTGCATTACATCATATAATTTTTTATCAGAAAAATATTTATACAAATTGCCATCATCCATCTCAATATATAAATATTTGAAACAATACTCACTCCAAAGTTCATCCTGATTAATAAGAAATATGAAAAGAAATCTTTCCTCTTCAGTATCATTTCTAAAATACATCTCATCTGAATTTAACTCATATTTACTAATCCCTTTTAGAATAATTCTTTTGTTATCTATTACGATAACGCCCATTTACTAATCATCCTTTTTTACACTGATTTATAAATTTATTGATACTATATTCTGATAAGGGTGTTTTTAGTAATTTTAAATTTAAATATGCTGAATATGACTAACTCGACTTCGGAAGTTAACCCCTAAAGTACTTACAGTGAAGAGCCATATCCATTCCACGGTAAATGTAAGGTGCTACCTAAACCTTAAGGGAAATGAATATGATTCAAATTCATCTTCGAATAAATTTTTAAGAAAAAGTAGCAATTGTCCTGCCCTTGCCTTTAAGTTTTTAATATTCTATATTAAAACGATGTAAAAACGTGATTGAATTGTTAATAATATTTAAAAAAGGTGCTTATTTCATTGAATTTGGAATATAGTAATCGATAAATAGAGTAAGGAGAAGTAAGACCAATAAATCAAATAAGGCGAGAGGGGCGTATAGGATAGCGGAGTAATTGGTATTTTTACGTAAGTGAAAGACCGTTTATGAGTATATTCGAGAAAAGGATGAGGATAATATGAATCAAATTTTCAAAAAAGATGAGTTTATTATTATTCCTTTTTATAAAGGGCGAAAGCAAGAATTTATGGTCGTCAATACGAAGAAAGAGTTTAAAAATGGACATACGCACTTGAAGTCATTTAAAATGGCCAAGTATTTAATTAATCTTGCGCGATGCCAAAAAATCAATTCCGGATTGAGACCATATTTATTAACAAGCCTTACAAGAATATCAACAAATCATGAATATATTCAGAAATTAGAAGAGCTTTTAGCCGTTAAGAGAAGTAAAGGGAACAAAGCTTCTTATTATAATAAAGCGATTTAAATATACAAATGTGATTGTACCTAGAAATAGGCAATAAAATAGATAGACCGCTTTTTCGAGAAATTGAAAGAGCGGTTTTTTTGCAAGAAACAATATTTTATCTAGATGCCAGTCATTTTTTGCGCACGGAAATTTGCTAGTAAAAGCTTGTTAGGGATGGAACTCATTTTCCCTAAATTACGTATTTGGCTATGAATCCAATTTAAATCATTTTTAATAACGCTTCTTCACCAGTCATACCTTCTTCGATGCCACACGCTTTCGCTTCGTATGTGACGGATTCCAATGGCGCTTTTAATAAGTCATCGATCGTTCTTACACCAACCGCACGACCAGCAATGATTTTGCGATCGGCTAATTTTTCATTTAACAGTCCGACATCCAGCGCACCACACATAATGTACCCACATTCATTCGAAATCGTCAGCAATGTTGTTTTAGGTAAATGAACCGTTACAGCTGTAAATAAATGTCCTTGAAGATCAATCGTTTCAGTATATACGATAACCTTTGCCCCCTTTTATATAAATCATATGAACCAATTAGAAATAGGTACTTGTTTTGGACGAAATTATGTGGTTTGTTTCAATTTTAATCAAACTAATGAAGATGAGCTGCTAAACGTTCAGGTGTTGCTTACTTCTTTCTAATGCATAATTTTGCAACTGAGTAAAAAAATTGAGCATTTTTCAAATCAGTTTTTTGCTATTTGTCTAAATCGATATACGACTTAAATTAAAATAAGTGACAAACGCCTTTTTCTGCATCTGATAGCGCTTATTTTTAAATAAGTTGTATATCAAATTCACCATTTCACGAATATACTAAAAAATATGTTGGGCAAATTTTTTTAAAATGCTTTTAAAATTTGATTTAAGCCTGTAACGACGGCTTTTTCATGAGTTGAATAATAAATGATTGTTGGTTTTCTCAGAGTGTTACTGTCTATTTTCCACTTTAAAAAATGCGTTTTCGTTCAATAAACAGCTTTTTTCTAATAAAATGAGTGCTTTTTAAATTGAAAAATTATTTATAAGGGTATGATGACCATCCTGAAACTTCAAGTAACATAGGAAAATTAGATAAGCTTAACGGCGGTGTCGAATCATTGCGAGTAGTCTTTAAAGTTTATCAAAAAGAACGTCCGCATTATTGGAACGAATAACAAAAGTTGAAGGGTCTGTTAGCTCGGCGCATAAACGATTAGATCCATTGGGAGGAGAATAGTGGAATGAGAATCAAACTGATAGCACTTATAGAAGTGCGGAAAATGATTACATTGTTATTTGCTATCGTATTTGCTTATTTAGCGGTGTCTGGAAGAATTCCGGTAGAGTATACACTATCCATTTTAACGATGGTATTTGGTTATTATTTTGGTAAATCAACTGCACAGGATGGTAATAGCAAATGATTACGATTATTTCCCTTGGTCACTACAGATCACGAACTGGCGCACAAGGGTTAATTGACGAAAGTACTTGTGCTATTAAAGTTTCAAGATGTGAAGCGGGCATCATTACAAATTTTTAATGAATGTAATATGAGGAAATCGCAAAGCGCGCGATCGAATACGTAAAGCAGTAGTAGATGGAGTATTTCCTTCACCAGATGATAATGTTGAAAATTACGCAACAGGTCAATTATTAGAGTATGCACTCATTTATATTGAGCGTACTCGTAAATAATTTTAAGCCCGTCACTACTGTTTTATCACAGTGGTGGCGGGCTTTTTTGCGTTTATACATGTGTCCAAGTTCGACAATGGATAATACTCCATGTTTCATTTTTTTGATGAAAGAAAATTATTTTTCAAGTGATCAAACGAAATCGGTTTACTAAATAAAAACCCTTGGAATGAATCGCATTTCATCTTCTTTAATAATTGTAGTTGCTTTTCTGTTTCAACACCTTCAGCGACAATATTTAAGTTCAGTTGATGACCGAGCGTTATCATCATTTTAACTATTTTTTGACTAGTCTCATCCATTTCTAAGTTTGATATAAAGCTACGATCAATCTTTATTTCATCAATTTTTAATTCTTTCAAATATTTTAAGGAAGAATAAGAAGTGCCAAAATCATCTATGGATAATTTTATTCCAGTTGCCCTTAGGCGATTGACTGTATCGACATTTTCTTGATGAATAAGAAACCGTTCAGTTACTTCTAGAGTAAGATTTTTTGGTTGGAGCGACATCCTTTCTAAAAGCTCTGCCACCATTTCGGGAAAACGAGGATTGTCAAATTGTTGGGCAGAAATATTAACAGAAAGGCTTAAATCAGGCCAACCATATTGATGTAACTTTTTCAATTTATAAATAGATTGAGTTAAAATCCATTTTTCTATGTTAAGAATAAATCCTGTTTCCTCAGCAACAGGTAGAAAAGAGGCTGGTGACAATAATCCTAAATGAGGATGATTCCAACGAATAAGTGCTTCGACAGCTAGTAACTGTTCGTTTACACCAAAGAAGGGTTGAAAATATACCTCAAATTCTTCATTTTCTAAGGCTGTATATAATTCGGTTAATACTTTTTCGTTTTTTTCTTTTAAACGATTATCTATTTCAAATGAATAAAGGGGAGTACAATTACTGTTATTTGAAATCTCTATGGCCATAGAGGCTAGTTTGCTATAAAAATCGACGGCATGTAACGTTTTTTCAACTGGATTTCCTAAATCTCTACTATAAATTGCAATTGTTCCTAATAATTCATTTTTTGAAGAGAGAAGAGGTGTTGAAAAACAAGCACGAAATCCATGTACAATTGCATTATTTCGTTGTTTTTCCAAAATAGGATTATTTTCAATATCTGATACGATAACCGGTTGTTTTAAATAGGCAGCAGCTCCACATGAACCTCCATAAGGACTGACTTCTACTGGTTCCATAGAATTTATAAAGTTTGTAGGGAGAGAGGAACTCACCGTTTCTCCTAATTGATTTAGTGTGGGATTGTACAACATGATGGCCCCATACAGACTAAAAGGATCGCACGAATTTTCAATGCTATTCACAATAAAATTTAGTATTTTATTTAACGGCATACCGGATGAAATCATATGGATAATGGTAGTTTGATTCTCAAATAAGGATTTCTGAACTGTAATCATCATTTTTTCCTCTTTTCAAAAAAGTTATGAATTTATCGGAGTATTCTTATTTACTATTATTACAACTATTTATAATTATCACTATAAGGGAAAGCCCTAAGCGTTAAATATAAAAATCCCTATACTTTACTAGTTCATTCCCTAAAATGAATGGGCTATTCACCCTATCCTGTAAACTTAATCAAAAATCCCTACGTTTAACCAATATTTGTGAGATATATGGTATAGTATTTTTAGAGATTCTAATTTAGGGAGGTGCAAGTATGATTTCAGTATTGCTTGCCGACGATCATGCCATTGTACGCTCGGGAATTAAACATATGATTAATAGTCAAACGGACATGAAGGTAATAGATGAAGCGGAGAACGGAGAAGAAGCCGTTCATAAAGCATTAGAAAAAAAACCTGATGTAATCATCATGGATTTAAATATGCCAAAGAAGAGCGGCCTTATAGCAACAAAACAAATTAATGAAGCTAATAATAAGGTGAAGATCATCGTTTTAACGATGCATGAAGGGAAGGAATATCTATTCCACGCTTTGCAGGCGGGGGCTTCTAGCTACTTATTAAAAAGTTAT
The DNA here is from genome assembly GCF_022549215.1 of Solibacillus palustris. Taxonomy (GTDB): domain Bacteria; phylum Bacillota; class Bacilli; order Bacillales_A; family Planococcaceae; genus Solibacillus; species Solibacillus daqui. The sequence goes on from NZ_JAKZFC010000005.1 coordinate 157,163, forward strand.
CATGAATATGATTTATTAGAAGCGATTCGGACAGTTTACCGCGGAGAAGCTTATTTATATCCTAATGCTACAAAACTTTTATTAGAAGAATATATGAAAAAATCAATTGACAATGAGAGTAATTTGCAAAAATTGACGGGCCGCGAACAAGAGGTATTATCTTATTTGGCTAAGGGTTATACCAATCGGGAAATAGGGGAGATTTTGTTTCTTTCAATAAAGACGATAGAATCCCATAGATCGAAAATTATGGATAAATTACAACTGAAAACACGTCCAGATTTAGTGGAATTTGCAGTGAAAAATGGCTATTTAGATTTTGATTAAGGGAGCACAAGCAGATGGTAGCTTTAAAGAAACAAGAAATTAAATTTATAATTTTTTCAATCTTTGCATTACTTTTGCTGTTCCGATTTCAAATGGCACACATATCTGCAGATGTAGATGAACATTTTTTATTACTACATACATTGCTTGAGTTATTTAGTATATTTGTTTCTTTTTCTTTATTTGTACAGGCATGGATAACTTACTCTACCCATCGACTAAAATCCCAATATTTCATTGGGTTAGTTTTTCTAGCGGTAGGCTGTTTTGATTTAGCTCATACTTTTACTTATAAGGGAATGCCCTTTATTAACGATGAGTTTTCTGCTACCCGTGCCACATGGTTTTGGATTGTAGCACGATTAATAGAAAGTATTGGCGTTGCTCTGTTTGTCTTTAGACCAAACCAAATGCTATTTATTAAACGTGGTTGGGGTCTCGGTGTAACCGTCCTAATTGTGAGTATTTGTACAACGATTATTCTTACAATACCAGAACAACTTCCGGTACTACTTAATGAACAAGGGGTTACAGGTCTTAAAGTTTCGCTTGAGTATGTAATAAGTACAACTATTTTTATTACATTTATTACTTTATTAACAAGATATATAAAAGAGTCACAACCAACTATCGATATGCTCCGCATGATTTTTGCCTTATTTATCATGATGGTGGCTGAGCTCTTTTTTACCCTTTATACGCATGTGTATGCGATTGAAAATTTATTAGGGCACTGTTTCAAATTTATTGCATACATTTATATTTATCGTGCCATCTATTTCCCTGAGATTCAGCAGATCCTAACTGACAAAGAAAATGCGGAAAAGCAACAAATGGAAGCAGAGCTAAAGTTATATGAGGCTGAAAAAAACTTATCCAGACAAGTGTTTGAAGCACATGAAGAGGAAAGAAAGCGTGTATCTAGAGAATTACATGATAGTCTCGGTCAATCCCTATATAGCATTCTAGTTACTTTAAATACTGTAAATAAAGATCAATCCGTAGAAAAGAATGAAGAAAGCGTTCAAACTATAAAGATGATGACACAAGAGGCAATGAAGGAAGTAAAAGAAATTGCACGTTCATTAAGGCCAAGTACATTAGATGATTTAGGGTTTATTCCAGCTATGAGGTCCTATCTTGAAACATACAAGCAGATTCATAATATCTCAGTTCAATTTGAAATAAAAAGGGGAGTTGGGAGGTTAAAGCCAGAAATTGAAACAGCTCTCTATCGAATCTGTCAAGAAGCGCTAAATAATACAGCGAAATACGCGAAAGCAAGCGAAGTCTATGTATCTCTTAATATGGATGAGGATTCAGTAGATTTGACAATTAAAGATAATGGTATCGGATTTTGCGTAGAGGATTATTTAAAAAACGCACAGCGAAAAGGTATCGGTTTATATAGTATAAAGGAGCGAGCAGAAGGGGTAGGTGGTTCTGCGCAGTTTCATTCTAAAGCAAATGAGGGAACGACAATCGAAATTTCTGTCCCGAGAAATGTGGATGAAAAAGTTGAACCATTAACTTGCTGAAGCAAGTTAAAGCCCCCGGCGGATGTCACAGATTTTTAGAGAAGTTAATTTAGGATGTTAGCCTAAGTACGTCGCATCCATGCGACAACGGCTAACTAACCTGCATCGTGCAGGCCTAAGCTCGAAAAAAATCTGGACAAGGGTTAGCCGAGGCGTAATTGATTATTCTCGTAAGACAATACTCTTTTGTAGAAGACATCGTTCTAAGTCTTCTACAAAGGAGTTTTTTGTTTTTATTAGATAGGCAGTAACGCGGTTATTTAGGTACGCGTCGATTTTTTGTTAGTGTTATCTAATTGTTTGTAGAACTAGATTAAATGTACTTTCATTTTTCTCTAGAATCTCAACATCTTCAATACTGTCGATTAATTCTTTAAATAGTTGATAGTTAGAAGAGTGGTTTAGTCGTTCTACTAAAGCCTCTCCCTCAAATGTGATAACGATTCGACCATCCTTTTCATTAATAGTGATACTTAATGTAACAACAGTATTAAGGTTGTCAATAATTTGAATCAAATGTTGGATGAATCGAAATATATGAATCTCTACTTTATGGGGCTGCCTTTTTAGCGTTCCTTTAAAGTCAATGTCAATTGTTATGTTCTTTCCTTCTTTAAATAGTTCATAGTAAGATTTAATAGCCCCGTAAGACCCCAAATCCTGCATACATAATGGATATACACTAATCGAAGCTTCTTTTAAATGGTTTAATTGTTTTTCAATTTCTTTTTTAAGTGAAGCTAAATAATTTTTTGCAGAGTCTGATTTGGCTTCATGGTCTAACGTACGGATTCCTAATAAAGAGCTATATAAAATTTGTTCAAGTGGATCCAATGTTTCTTGAGCCAATTGATACTTTTCATTTTCATGGAAATCCCAAATTCGATTAATCATCTCATTTTTTTGATAGAACAACTGTAGGAGATCTTCATAGTCATCTAAAAGCTTAATTGTTAATTCAGATTCATTAGCGCTGATTTTGGATCGATAATCTTGAATTAGTGGTTGAATGTCACCAATACGGTTCATCACTATGTACACTCACACCCGTCATGTTATTTTCATTTCACGTTCACATTATCTCGCTATTATATGGCGATTATCAATAGGGATTTTCCCTATATTTTCGGAAAACTCTTCTAATTTAAACTATTTTGTAAAAATCCCTAGTGAGATTCCATGTTTTATTAGTTAATGGAAGAAAGCCTATTCGAAAAATTAAAGCAAAATCTAAATAAAGCAATCGAACAAGCAAAGTCGATTACTACGGAATTGGTGATTTGAAAACTTGAGCAGAAAAAACCAACTAAAAAAAATATTTTTTTAGTTAATTATGGATTTTATAGTGAGTGGGTCAAGTTGCAAACGGAATACTATAAATATTGGATTTGCCAATGGGATAACTAAATATATGATCGAAAAGTATGATATTTTCTGCAAAACTGCACTTATTATTTATATTGACATGGTTAGAGGCAGAATTATATATTAATAAAAACGTAATTATCGCAATTTTCGTTAAATTGTTTATCCTAACTTGTACCTACAACGTGTTAATGTGTGGTTGTGATGTTACTGGTGTGATGAGCGGTTACAAATTTGTAACCGTTTTCTTAAAAAGATATTGATGTGCACTAAAAGGGGGAAAACTAATGAAGAAAGTACGTATTGGAGTAATAGGAGCTGGACTAAGAGGTGGGTTAGCCCTATATTGGCATAAGCCCGATGGGGAATCAGAGATTGTTGCTTTGGCAGATATATCTCAAGAGCGTTTGGATAAATTTCAGGAAAAATTCGATACTCCTTTATTTTTGACGAAAGATTATCAGGAATTATTAAACAGAGACGATATTGATGCGATTGCTGTTCTATCGCCAGACTACCTACACGAAGAACATATAATTGCTTGTTTAAAAGCAGGGAAGCATGTATATGCTGAAAAGCCTTTAGCTATTACAGTAGAGGGCTGCGATAGAATTCTAGATGCTTGGAAGAGTTCAGGTAAGCACTTAATGGTCGGTTTCAACATGCGCTATATGAGCATGTATCAAACAATGAAAGGTTTAATCGATTCAGGTGCTATTGGGGATTTAAAAGCTATTTGGGTACGTCACTTCGTTGGGTTTGGCGGATATTTCTACTATCATGACTGGCATGGTAACTCAAAAAATACGACATCTCTTTTACTACAAAAGGGGTCACATGATTTAGATGTTATTCACTGGATTTCTGGTAAGTATGCGACAAAGGTTTCTGCGTTTGGTAGCTTAGATTATTACGGTGGCGATAAACCAAATACGTTAACATGTCCAACATGCGACCAAAAGAATACATGTCCAGAATATGTTCCTCATACGTTTACAGAATGTGCGTTCCGCGAAGAAATTGATGTAGAAGACAACAACATGCTTATTATGGAACTAGAGGGCGGTATTAAAGCTTCGTATCTACAATGTCACTTCACGCCAGATTATTCGAGAAACTATACATTTATCGGTACAAAAGGTCGTATCGAAAATGATGATGTTAACAATAAAATCTACTTAAAAACACGTAAATCAAACTCTTGGGAAGAGCTAAGCGATGTTGTCTATGAAATGAAACCAGAAGAAGGTAGTCATGGTGGGGCAGATCCGAAAATTGCGCAAGATTTTGTGGAGCTCATTCTTTACAATAAAGAGCCATTAACTACTCCATTTGCTGGTCGCATGAGTGTTGCGGTTGGTTGTGCTGCAGCAGATTCACTCCGTAGTGGAGGGAAAGTTGTTGAAATTTCTCAAGAGTCTACTATTCTTTCACATAAATAAATAGGAGGTGTAAGTATGACGCTTGCGAATAAACCAACTTTGGAAGAAAGCTCTGCAAAAGAAACAAAAATCTCCAATAAAAAGCAAAGAGAAAAGAAAAATCACTGGGCAGAGTGGAAAAAATCGCTTAGGAAAAATTGGGAGCTCTACTTATTGTTAGTTCCTGTCATTCTTTATTTTGTAGTGTTTCATTACTATCCACTTTACGGTTTGCAAATCGCTTTTAAAGATTTCATCGCAACAAAGGGAATTGCTGATAGTCCATGGGTAGGTTTTAAGCACTTTGAACGTTTCTTTGATAGTTATTATTTTTGGAGACTAATAAAAAATACGGTTGGCATCGGAGTATTTACATTACTAGTAGCATTCCCTGTGCCAATTATTATTGCTTTATTATTAAACGAGGTAAAAAGTTTACGTTATAAAAAGTTTGTACAGACGGTTATCTATGCACCGCACTTTTTATCAACAGTAGTAGTTGTAGGTATGTTGCTATTGTTCTTAAAACCAGATGGAATGATTAACCAAGTAATCATGTTGTTTGGTGGTAACCCGATTGACTTTATTACAGAACCTGCATGGTTTAAATCGATTTATGTATTATCAGACGTATGGCAAACAATGGGCTGGAGTTCGATTATTTACATAGCCGCATTAGCAGCAGTTGATCCAGCACAGCATGAAGCGGCTATGATTGATGGTGCTTCTAAATTCAAGCGTATTATTCATATCAATATTCCTGCGATTATGCCAACGATTGTCATATTATTTATTTTGAATATGGGTTCAGTTATGGCAGTAGGCTTTGAAAAGGTATTTTTAATGCAAAATGACTTGAACATTTCGACATCAGATGTTATTTCAACATTTGTTTATCGCAGTGGGATTTTAGAAGCACAGTACAGCTTTTCAGCGGCAGTAGGTTTATTCAACTCAATCATAAACTTTGTCCTTCTCATTATGGTAAATAAGATAGCTAAAAAAGTTAGTGACACAAGTTTATGGTAAAGGGGTGGTAAATGTGAAAGAAACAAGAGGCGATCGAGCGTTTACGGTATTTAATTACATTTTCTTAGCAATTGTTGCACTTGTAGTGCTTTATCCGTTGATATTTGTACTAAGTGCATCACTTAGTAATCCAGAGTATGTTCTTTCAGGTGATATGTGGCTATGGCCAAAAGAATTTACTGTAGAGGCATATGAAAAAGTATTTCAAAATAAAGACATTATAAACGGTTTTATTAATACCTTAAAATACACATTTTTCGGTACGCTATTGAACATTGTTATGACCATTTGTGCAGCCTACCCTCTATCACGTAGAGAGTTAAAAGGAAAAGGCGTTATTATGGCATTTATGGTATTCACGATGTTTTTCAGTGGAGGGTTAATCCCAACCTATTTACTTATTCGTGATTTAGGAATGATTAATACGTTCTGGGTAATGATTATTCCAAATGCGGTTGCCGTATGGAACATTATTATTATGCGTACATTCTTCCAATCTATCCCACATGAACTAGAAGAATCTGCAACGATCGATGGGGCTGGTCATTTCCGAATTTTATGGAGTGTCGTATTACCTCTATCAATGCCAGTTATGGCTGTAATGGTTCTATTTTATGCAGTAGGACATTGGAACTCGTATTTCCAAGCATTAATTTACTTGCAAGACCAAAGCAAATTTCCACTCCAACTTATACTGAGACAAATCTTAATTCAAGGGCAAGTAGACGATATGGTCAAAGCGACTTCAGAAAGCTTACTTTCTCAAAAACTTAGCATTGAAGGTTTGAAATATGCTGTTTTAATTGTAGCCAACCTCCCAATGCTTATGCTTTATCCGTTCTTACAAAAGTATTTTGTAAAAGGTGTCATGATTGGTTCACTAAAAGGTTAAAGAACAGGAGAGATTATAATGACAGTAAAAAAGAGACGTGTATATGGTGCAGTAGCAAGTATGATGTTAGCGGCAAGCCTATTAGGAGCATGCTCGGATAAAGAAAGTGGTAGTGAATATGAACCTAGTGCCAATGCTGATAAGGTCAATGAAACAGGCATGCCAATCGTGGATGAAAAGATTGAAGTGGATGGCTTTGCAGCAAAATTTTTCTCATCACAAGATTGGGATAATTTAATGTTATGGCAAGAATTTGAGAAAATGTCTAACATTCATATGAATTGGACAACTGTACAAACAGATGCATTGGCAGAGAAAAGGAACTTATTGTTAGCTGCCGGTGATTATCCAGAAGTTTTCTTTGCATCTGCATTTTCCAAAACAGATTTAATTAAATACGGTCAACAAGGTGTGTTTTTAGCACTAGATGATTATATTGATAAATATGCACCAAATTTCCAAGCAATCTTAGAGAAATATCCGAGTGTTAAACAAGGTATCAAAATGGCGGACGGCAAAATATATGGCTTCCCAGCAATTTTTGACCCAGGATTTGATTCTCTACATTTAGGAATGCCTTGGATTAACCAAACATGGCTTGATAAATTGGGCTTAAAATCTCCTGAAACGACGGACGAATTATATGAAGTGTTGAAAGCATTTAAAGAACAAGACCCGAATGGGAACGGCATACAGGACGAGCAAGGTTGGGGAACAGGCTATGGTATTAAATATCTAATGGATTCCCTAAAAGGTTCTTTCGGATTAAATAAGCAAGGGACAATGAATCCGAATTTAGACTTTAAAGAAGGAACAGAAGAGTTCCGTTTCGTGCCAACAACAGATGAATACAAGCAAATGCTTCAATATGTAAATAAGCTTTATACTGAAGGGTTAATTAACAAGGATGTGTTTACCGTAGAAATACACACCTTTGCTGCTGAAGCTACTAAAGGGAATTTCGGTATGCTAAGCGATATAGATCCGAAAGAGGTCTTTAAATTAGACGATTATGTAGGGGCACAAGTGTTAGAAGGACCGAATGGTGATCGTCAATATACTGCGGTGTCAAATGGTCTTGGTAACTTAGGGATGTTCGTTCTTACAGATAAAGCGGAAAATCCTGAAGCAATGGTACGCTGGATTGACCACTTATATGGGGACGAAGGAAATAAAATGTTCTTTATGGGCTTTGAAGGCGTAACGTATGAAGAAGATGCGGAAGGAAAGGTCAAATATTTAGATACGATTACGAACAACCCAGAGGGTAAAACAATGGACCAAGCGATCAGTGAATATTTAACATGGCCAGGTGGTTATTATCCAGGTATCGTTACACAGAAATTCTTCCAAGGTGCAGAGTCGAAAGAAAATTCTGTTAAGAATGCAGCGCAAGTAAAACCATACGCACTAAAACAAGAAGATATAATTCCAGGTCTAAACTATACTGTTGAGGAAAATGATAAAGTGTCGGCGATTTTAACAGATATCAATACGTATATCGACGAAAGTATAGCGGGCTTCATTACAGGAAAAACAAGTTTCGATAAGTGGGATGACTACAAGAAAACACTCGAAAAAATGGGCTTAGAAGAATATATGGAAATCGCTCAAGGTGCTTATGACCGTACACAAGAATAATGTAATAGCTCTCCATCAGTAAATCAATGGACGGTTTATCACCATAAGTGGAACACTCCCGATGAAGCAAGTTATATTAATACGGAATGTGAATGAGACATGCACGACGCTTTAAGTCGTGCATGTAATTTCTATTGTGAGGAGGCAAGGTACATGACATTTGAAGGATGGAAAGGGAAGTTATACTCGATTGTTGAATTGATTACTTTACTGGCTGTATTGCAGCTAATGTGGATTGGTTTAACAATACTTGGACTTGTATTATTTGGAATAACACCAGCGTCAGTTGCGATGTTTACTACTTTACGTAAAAGATTGCAAGGAGAAGACCGTTTAAAGCAACTTGTAAAAACATACTGGGATACATATAAAGTTGAGTTTATTCCATCAAATAAAATTGGAATTATGATAATTGCTGTTGGTTACTTTTTAACGATTAACTTTCAAATCATTTCAACATTCCAGAGTATGATGGGTTTAATTTCTCTTACATTATTTATAACGATTAGTATTATATATGGGGTGATGGTGCTAAACATATTTCAAATTTACGCTCACTATGAGTTACCTTACTTCCGTTACTTTGCCGTGTCGATATTATTTAGTATCGCATATCCACTCCAAATGATTGGTTCAATAGTGGGCCTTACGATACTCTATCTTATTTTCAATTGGATACCTGGCTTATTGCCGTTTTTCGGTGTAAGTGTAACAGCTTTATTTTTAACTTGGATGTCGTCTAATATTTTTAAAAAGAAGGAAGAGGCAGAAAAACAAATCAATTACGCCTCGGTGTAAGCACATTAAACCGATGAAGGGGTGACTTGATGGATAAGATAACATACATTACTCATGCAAATATCGTAATGGAAGATCGAGTTTTAACAAATGGTTTTTTACAAATAACAGATAAAAAGATTACAATCATTGATTCAATGGGGAATTTCCCATTGCTAGCAGGGTCTGAAGAAATTATTGATTGTCAGCAGCAAGGGTATATAATCCCAGGAATGATTGACATCCATGTACATGGTGCAGTTGGATATGATTTTATGGATGGCGACATAGAAAGTTATGAAAAAATCGCTAAATATTTGGCAAGTGAAGGTGTAACAGCATTTTTAGCGACGACGATGACTTGTCCAATGGTAGAAATAGAGGCAGCTATAGACGCATTAGCTTTATATAAAAAAGAACAGTCCGAATCTGTGCCTGAAATGATCGGCATCCATCTCGAAGGTCCATTTATTAACCGTTCTAAAAAAGGTGCACAGCCAGAGGAAGCGATACTAAAGCCGGATGCTACTCAATTTAATAATTTATACGAAAAGTCCAATCAAGACATTAAACTTGTCACTTTTGCACCCGAGGAAGATATAAACTTTGAATTTCTTCAGACTTTAACAAATAAAAATGTCATTGCTTCGATTGGTCACTCTGATGCTGATTATGACATGACGAACCGCGCCATAAAGGCTGGTGTTACACATGCTACTCATTTGTTCAATGGAATGAGGGGAATCCATCACCGTGATCCAGGCGTGGTAGGTGCAGTTCTGTTAGATGAAGAAGTTTATGTGGAGATTATTCCGGATAATATTCATTTCCACAAAGATTTATTAGTAATGGTCCACAAATTAAAAGGTTTGTCGCGTATGCTTGTCATTACAGATGGTATACGTGCAAAAGGAATGCCGGATGGGATTTATACATTAGGTGGAGAAGAAGTAGAAGTATTCGACAACCACTGTATACAACGAAAAACAGGCTCTTTAGCGGGTAGCGTTTTAAATATGAATGAAGCTAGGCAAAACGTAGAAAAATGGTTACATCTATCCATGATAGAACAAACACATCTCGTTTCTTTAAATCAAGCAACTCATTTAGGGATAGCTGACCAAAAAGGCTCGCTTGCTGTAGGGAAAGATGCAGATATTGTTTGGTTGAATGCCGATGGAGAAATTGAAAAAACCTTCTGCTTAGGTAATATCGCTTTTGAAAAAGTGTAGGAATGGACCTATCAATAGGAAGCAATAGTAATCAATTACGAATCAATGCTTTAGAAGTGAGAATTTCGTGCTGAAGAAAGGGAAAGGGTATAATGATTAAAATACCCTAAAAAAGGATGAGTAAAAGATGAAACCATTAGATCAAGCTAGTGTAATACCGTTGTATCATCAGTTGAAACAAAGATTATCTACTAAAATTCAATCGGGTGAGTGGAAGCCTGAGGATAAAATTGACTCTGAAAATCAACTAATGGAAATATTCCATGTTAGCCGTAACACAGTTAAAAAGGCAATTGAGGACTTAGTACAAGAAGGGAAATTATACAGAATTCAAGGAAAAGGCACGTTCGTTTCTAAACCAAGATTCGAACAATCTCTCAGTGGCTTTTATAGTTTTAGCCGAGTGTTACAGGAGAAGGGGTTAAACCCACGAGATGAAGTACTCGTCATTCAGGAACTATACCCGTCGACTAAAGTAAAAAATGCCCTTGAATTACAGGAAGATGAGCAGGTCATTGAAATAAAACGACTGCGCTTTGCAGATAATGAACCAATTGTATTGGAATCTTCTTTTTTACCGAAAAGTATTATTAATGACACTGAATTATTACAAGAGGTTAGCTCCTCTTCTTTGTATAGTTTATTAGCACAACGATTTAACATTAGTGTTGTGAGAGCAAAGGAAGCATTTGAGCCAGTCCTTATTAAGGAAGAAGAGGCTCGTTTCCTGAAAACAGAAACAGGCAAACCAGCTTTATTATTAGAACGTACCGCATTTGATACATTCGGAAAACCAGTGGAATTTTGCATTTCGATCGTGAGAGGCGACCGTTGTAGATTCTATACTGAACTAAATTGAATTCATTGAGATTTCATGTAAATTTTTTTAACTTTAGTTATACCAACAACCCAAACTTGGAGGAAGCTTATTATGCCATTAGTAACGACGAAAGAAATGTTAGCGGATGCTTACCAAAATAATTATGCAATTGGTGCTTTTGGAGCACATAATTTAGAGATTATTAAAGCGATTATTGCAGGCGCAGAAAAAGAAGGGGCACCAGTTATTTTACAAACGACCTCTAGTACGTATCAATATGTTGGAATGCCTTATATGATTGCACTTGCCAAGGCTGCTGCTGAACAAGCAAAAGTACCAGTAGCCTTACATTTGGATCATGGTGAATCATTAAAAGTCGTTATGGAATGTTTACGAGCAGGTTATACGTCTGTGATGATTGACGGTTCGAAATTACCTTTTGAAGAAAATATCAATCTTGTTAAAAAAGTAGTAGAGGCTGCAAGTGTGATAAATGTACCTGTAGAAGCAGAACTAGGAACAATTGGCGGTGTAGAAGATGACCTAGTTGTTGATGAAAAGAATGCCTTTTTCACAGACCCGCATTTAGCTGAACGTTTTGTAAAGGAAACGGGTATCCAATCATTTGCTCCAGCATTTGGTACAGCACATGGGAAATATAAACAAGAACCGAAACTTCAATTCGAATTATTAGACCAAATCCATCGTGTAACAAACATCCCATTAGTAATGCATGGCGCTTCTGGTGTATCAGAAGAGAGTGTACGTAAGTCATTGAATTATGGAATTGCCAAGGTCAATTTCTCAACAGAGCTAAAAGATTTATTTGCTGAACAACTAAGAGCATTCTTCATAGAAAATCCGAATGAGAACGATCCAAGAAAGTACTTCCTTCCAGCACGTGAAGCAATTATTAAGTTAGTAGAACAAAAGATTGTGATGTTACAAAAATGATCACAACTGTCACATTAAATGCTGCGATTGACCAAGTTTATGAAATGAATTCTTTCGTAATGGGTCAAACAAATCGTGTAATGCAGAAGTTTCAACAAGGCGGCGGAAAAGGGATAAATGTTGCACGTGTTATTAAAGCGCTTGATGGAGATGTATTAATCGGTGGATTTATTGGTGGATTAAATGGAGAAAAAATTAAAGCATCTCTTCAAGAACAAAGACTGCCAACTAGTTTTATACAAATAGAAGGCGAAAGTCGGATTTGTCTAACAGTGACAGACTACCAAACAAAGGAAATGACTGAACTTTTAGAAGAGGGTCCGACAATACAGCCGCATGAATGGAAAAAAATGTTGCGATGGGTTGAAGTCCAAGCTGAAAGTTCGGAATATTTAGTACTCTCGGGCAGCCTACCGAAAGGGCTACCACCAAATGCGTATGCAACGATTATTCATCTTTTAAAACAAAAAGGTGTTCGTGTCACCCTTGATACGAGTGGAGAGGCATTAAAGCAAGGTATTGAAGCAATTCCATTTGCCATAAAGCCGAATGAAGATGAAATAAGTCAATTAATTGGGAAGCCAGTAGAGAAGCAAGAGGATCTGATTCAAGCTGGTGAAAAGCTACGTGATTTAGGGATTGAGCATGTTTGTTTTTCATTAGGAGAAAAAGGTGCTTTATTTATTAATTCTACGGGTATTTATCAAGTAAATGCCCCAAAAATAAATGTAGTGAATACAGTTGGTAGCGGAGATGCTTTTTTAGCGGGATTGATCTATAAACTTTCGCAAGGGGCAAGCGATGAAGAAGCGTACAGATGGGCGGTTGCATGTGGTTCCGTGAATGCAGGAGAGAAGGAAATTGCGAAAGTACAAAAGGAATCAGTTGAAAGCTTACTAAAAGAGCTACAAATTACAAATGTTAAAGTGAGATAGGAGCATGATTATGTACACATATAATGAGATTATGAATCAAGCAGAAAAGTTAGAAAAAACAAAAGAGATTGTTCAAGCACAGACATTTAACGATGCAGAAGTTGACATTACGTTGTTTACAGGGTGCGGAACATCATTTTATTTAGCAATTGCGGCTGCACGTTATTATCAATCTGCAACTGGAGAAATTGCTGTGGCAGTACCTGCATCTGAATTGTTTTTACACAAAGATACACATATTTTAGCTAATAAAAAATATAATCTAATCGGTATTTCACGATCAGGAACAACTTCAGAAATTATTATGGCGTTAGAGCATTTGAAAGGTGATACAAATATACAATCAATGGCTGTAACATGTAACGGAAATACACCAATGGCTAATGCAGCAGATGAAGTGATCGCACTAGATCATATTTCAGAAAAAAGTGTTGTCATGACGCAATCTTTTTCGAATATGCTTTATGCTCTACAATTGTATGCAGCAAAGAAAAGCAATCGGTCAGATTTAATGAACCAATTAGAAGAGATTCCAGCACTTGTAAAAGTAGCTTTAGAAAACGGTGAGCCATTAAAGCAAGTAACAGAGGACAAAAACAAAACACGTTTCATCTTTTTAGGGTCAGGTGCATATAATGGCCTGGCTAAAGAAGCAACATTAAAGCTTAAGGAAATGACGCAAACGGAATGTGAAAGTTATTCTAATTTAGAATTCCGACATGGTCCAATTTCTATTGTAGATAATGAAACTGTGATTATCTTATTTACTCAAAAGGAAACACAAAACTTCGATCAAGCATTAATTAAAGATATTCAAAAGCTTGGTGGATTTGTTGTTGTAATCGGTGTTGCATCTGAGCAATTAGAAGCAGATGTAATTATTAAGCTTTCGGATAATTTGGATGACTTAAATCGCCTAGTGGAAGTAGTACCATATTTCCAACTACTAGCTTACCAACGTGCGATCTTTAAAGGTTTTGATCCTGATAAACCACGTAACTTAACACAAGTTGTAAACCTATCTTAAAATAGGCGGTGAATTGATGAGCTATACATTAGTAGCAGATGTTGGTGGAACAAAATTAGCAACAGCTATTTTTAATAAAGAGGAACGATTATTGTCTAAACTAGAGGTTCCTAGTGATACTTCCAGTCGAGAGGCGTTATATCAAAGTTTAGTGAAAAGTTTTGAACAACTTTGTACAGAAAAGGCTATTTCATTTGATGAAATTTCCAAAGTAAGTATCGGTTTACCGGGTATTGTAGATATCGAAAAAGGGATAGCCGTTTACCAAAATAACATCCCTTGGGCAAACTTTCCTATTTGTGATTGTTTAGCAGAGGTGTTTCAAAATGCCGAAGTTAAAATGGATAACGATGTATACATGGCTACTTGGGGCGAGTATTGTGCAAGGTCATTTTCTAAGGAAACTATGGTTTATGTAACATTGAGTACAGGTATTTCTTGCTGTACGATCGTAAACGGTGAGTTTCTTAGAGGAACTGGATTAGCTGGAGAGATAGGTTTTCATATTTTAGATGGTGAAGGGCGTACTTTAGAACAAACAGTAGCTGGGCCAACAATTGAGAAAGTGGGAAGGGATTTACTGGGGAATCCTAATATTACACTGAAAGAAATGATGGAACTTTACTATCAAGGTAATGCTATAGTTGGGACAATTTTAGAGCCATTAATTCAAGCAATGGTAAAACAATTGCACCAAATGATTCTATTGCTCGACCCACATTGCATCGTTTTGGGGGGCGGTTTTTTCAATCATCACCCTAAAGTGATAGAACAACTAAAATTACTATTACAACAAAGTTTTGCTGAAACACCTTTTGCAGAGAAGGAGCAAATTATTGAAAGTAGCCTTAATAAAGGGGAAGCAGGACTTTTTGGTGCAGCAGCAAAATAATACTGTAATGCATCAGTTGTACGAGCAATTTTAAGAATTAATTTCGATATCAAAATAGAGGAAGGGCTTTACATGACAAAGATTGTGTAGAGCTCTTCTTTTGTAAGCACTTATGAATCCAATATTTGCGCCTACTGAAACAATGGCAAAACCAACAATGGCATCAAGATTCAAAAGAAAAAACTTAGTGCATTGGCTGACACTAAGTTTAGGGAGTACTTGCTATTGATGTTTCTTATGTTGCTTCATACGTTTGACTAAAAATCCGCCCTTGAACGACTTTGGCTCATAGGAAATAATAAAGGCATTCGGTTCATGGTGTTCGACGAGCATAAATAATTCTTTCTCACGATTACGTTTCGTTAAGATTTCGTATTTAAAACGTTGACTGTCGCGTCCTTCGCCAATATAAGTTGTGACTGCAAAACCTTCTTCACGAATAACTTTGATCAATTGCTCATTACGACTTTGCGTATTAATCGTTACGTAAATATAGCCAATCGCAAGCTTTTGCTCGATGCGCGTCCCAATAATAATACCAAGACCAAACCCGACCGCATAAACGATCATTGCGAGAAGTCCTTGATCTCCATTGAATACGAGCGAAAGACCAAATACATAAATCAGCATTTCCACAATCCCAATAAGTGCTGCGAGCATCGTAATATTTTTAACAAGGAATATCGTACGAAGCGTAAATAACGGAACATATATAAGTTGAAGTAGTAGTATGAGTAAAATTTCTTTCAATAGAATCGAATCCTTTTCTAGAGAGTATGCCCACAAGGGTGGAATTCTTGCATCGGTTGCATTAGTTTTATTTCTATAAAGAATTTATACCCCAATTTCTCGCATTTTAACGATTATCTTTTCAACTCTTCCATTAATATTAGTTCCATCAAACTTCGGGAGCTTCATTTCATTCACAATTTTTCCATCCTGCATAAATAGAATTCGCTCTGTTCGCGCTGCAACCTTTGCATCGTGAGTGACAAGCAGGATGGTCGTACCGTCCGCGTTGATTTCAGAAAATAGGTCCATTATCTCCTCAGCAGATTTCGAATTAAGCGCACCTGTAGGCTCGTCACCGAAAATGATTTTTGGATTATTCATTAGTGCTCGGCAAATGCCAGCACGCTGAAGTTGACCTCCTGAAACCTGTGTAATATCACGTGTTTCAAGCTCAGAAATGCCGACTTTTTTCATAAGCATACGTGCCTTTTTCATAATCTTTCCGGCATTTTTTCGATCGCCATGGATTGCTGGAAGAATAATGTTATCTAAAATATTCAGGTTTTTAAGTAATGTAGGATGTTGAAAAACAAAGCCCATTTTTAATCGACGTATATCAGAAAGTTTTTCCTCATTTATCTCAGATATATCTTTGCTGTCAAAAACGACTTTGCCACTACTAACATAATCTGTTCCGCTTAGTGCAAACATCAATGTGGATTTTCCGGATCCTGATGGGCCCATTATCGCAACAAACTCGCCTTCATTTATTTCAACGGATACTTCGTCTAAAACATTCCGTATTTCATTGCCCTCACCGAAGGATTTTACTATATGTTCAGCGCTCACAATTGTATTCATATACCTACCCCTTTATATTTTCAGAAATTTTTATTCGTCCAGCGCCAGAAGTTCCAATGATTGTCGCGATTAGTACCATGCTCATCATTAACAGTGGAACAAATAGGTATGCCTTCAGTAAATCAATTTCAAACGTAAACGAAGACGCTCCAAATGAGGAAATCACTAAACCTGCAAGTACCTCTCCAAGAGTGTTTGCTAGAAGTGTTCCTAGAATAATACCGACTAGTACAACTAATATCGATCTTGAAACATATTGCACTTTAATATCGGCGTTTGTGAAGCCTAATGACTTCATGACAGCAATCGAATATCGATCCTTTGCGACAAGAAGTTTCATAAATAGCAGAGTGACTAACACCGTTATACTTAGCGCAATGACTATTGCAGCTTTGGATGCGAGCTTGACTGAGCTAATTGTAGAACCAAATGTTTGTAGCACATATTCATCTACATTTGACACTTTAGCGAAGTTAAAACTATCCTTATACTCCGAAACCTTTTTTGCTATTAAAGTTGAATTTGAAATTTCAGTGCAGATAATGCTCCACACGATGTCTGCTGAATTGTCAGCAAATGTGGCCTTTGCAGTTTTGCCACCGTTCGTAATGTCCGAATAGATGCCGCTTACTACTAGCTCTTTGTTCTTCCCAGCAATCATAAGTGTAATGACATCCCCAACCTTTTTGTTCAACTCATCTGCGTTCATCGTCGAAAGGGCAATTTCATTTTCTGTTTTAGGCGCTCTACCGGCTGAATATTCAATAGGAAAAGTTAAATGGTTGCCAAGTTCAATTTTTATATTTTCTTCCGATCCATCTTCCATTTTCACTTTAAAAAGCTTTGTTGTATAAACAGCATAATTCGTAATGGTAGGATCATTACTTATTTTCTTAGAAATTACATTAGCTTTTTCGGAAATATTGTTTGTTTGTTGAATGTCTATTCGCATATCGTAGTTACCAATCCCCATATATCCAATGAAACTCTTGGAGGAAATCGTGTTGTAAAGATTTAGAGGAACAATGATAATAAATGATGCAATCACGAACACTGACAGCATCGTAGCATAAAGCCTTTTTCTTGCAAGAACATCCTTAATACCTAAAAAAACATTTGTGTTTAGGAGCTTATTTTTACTTAACATAAAACGTTTTGTACCCACACTTTTTTCTTGTGAAAAGCCAAAGCGAATGGCCTCCGCGACGGATATTTTTCGAAATCGTTTTAGAACACCTTTTACATAGGCGATAATAAAAAAGAATACAAATAAAATACCGAGCATCCCCAAAACTGTGGCAATAGAGGAGCTTTCAATTTCCCCCATATAGAGGCGAATATTTTCAAGAAGCATGCCTTTAAAGAAAAGAGATAGCAAAAAGCCGAGGACACTCCCTACTAAGGCGATTACTACGTACTTAGCAAGATAAATCTTTTGGATATCCGAAACACGCAATCCAATAGCCTTCATAACGCCAATTTCGTGGTAGTCGTCTTCGATCTTTGCTAAAAGTGTAAAACGTATACACATAAATGAGATGCTAACGACTAGCGCACTGATAAGAAGTATGACGGCAATCATCATGCCATCTGATAGTGCGTTCATCATTTTAAAGAGTTTATAAGTAACTGTTGGTCCATTTGCTTCTAACCCTGCAGAGGCATAAGCCGTTTCAAATGCACTCAGCTTTGATAAATCCTTTAATCTAAATTCAATTAAATACTCTAAACTACCAACACTTTTTATTTTCTCGTAATCTCGTTCACTAACAAGAAACCTTTTTGAGGCAGAAAGGGTGGAATTCATTTGTGAATCACGAAGAAATCCTGCAACGGTCAATTCTTTGCCACCTATTATTGCCTTGTCACCAATCTTCGTTATTTTGTCTCGCATGTAATTGATTGGTACATACAGCTCGCCATCAGCTACATGTATGACGTTTCCATCAAGGTCAAGAAGATAATCAAAGTTTTTATTCTGGATGCTAAAGCCATTATCCTGAACACTCCCTGCAAGTGAACGATCCCCTAAAATTATCTGAGCTCCATCAATGTTAAGAAATTCAGCTATTTGAAATTCGTCAACATTGTGATGTTGCTCTGCGAAAGTAATAAGCCTTGTAGTATCAATTTCTCCTGAATGCATCTGCATAAAATGAGGTGTTTTCGCTTTAGTCATTAGCGTATCAAGCGCACCTGATAGATTGACCATGAGTATCGCAGCGAGAGAAACAAGCATAGCTGCCGAAGCAACAAATAATACGGTTGTCAGCGTAATTAATTTACTCTTTAACATGTCATTACGGATTATTTTGAAATACATATATCACCTCTGTTTTCATACGTGAAATCATAACAACACCATTAATAAATCCCAATGTCACAAAAAACTATTCCGCTACAGTAAATAATAAAACAAGAACACCACAATAAAATTAGGCAAGGTAATAATAAACAACGACAGATAAAGTTATTTCGGTTATGTCGTTCTTTTTGATTCGATTGCAACGTTAGCCTTTGTTCCATTCCCACTTATGAAAGAGCTAGATAAAAGCATTGCAGCAACGAAAGAATAAAACTAATTGAACTTGTAAGGACGTGCACCATATGAACATCCCAAATTTACGAAAATACATATTAGCCAGATAATTGTCCCAATTAAAAATATTTCTTAGAATCACCTCCTGCTATATATACAGGATATAATTTCCAAAAGTTTCATTTTTATCAAAGTAAAGGCATAACGAACCCGTTATATTGAGTGGAGTAGAAAAGAGAAGTCCACGTAAGAGCAATCTTGAGCACAGGTAGGAACGAATGGTGCAAGGAAATCAAAAACATATCGTATTGTTTTCGAACCATCATTTAATTCTTGCGGAGGAAAATGCGTATCAAGTCATTATAATCCATGAAGGGAAAGTGATTGAGCATGGATCGACAGAAATTAACCCTAACTTGAAAAGTTATCAATGTGACATAATGCAATCCTAATTCATAAAATAACAAGATGGTTTTCTGAAAGGGGTAAATAATGGGCGAGTTACTTTCTATATTACTTTTAGGGTTTGCATTGAGTCTTGATAGTTTAACAGTGGGATTAACTTATGGAATGCGAAAAGTGTCGATTCCTTTTAAATCAATATTCATTATTTCATCAACTACATTTTTAGTGCTACTGGTTGCCATGGGAATGGGTACAATTATCGAACATTTCATCTCATATGAAACTGAGCAAAGACTAGGTGGGATTATACTAATTGGGATAGGGATTTGGGTTCTTTATCAGTTTTTCACTTCAAAAAAAACGAAAACAGAAGACCAATCAGGCAGCAAAGTTATTACATTTGAATTGAAAACTTTTGCAATCATTATTAAAATCTTAAAAAAACCAGTGGAAGCTGACTTAGATCGATCCGGGAATATAAGCAGTAAGGAAGCCTTATTTTTAGGATTAGCCTTATCCCTGGACTCGTTTGGTGCAGGAGTTAGTGCAGCTTTAATCGACTTACCCCCAATTTTATTTTCTATAATTGTAACTGTTTCTTGTACGATTTTTATTTTAGCGGGCATTAGTATTGGCAAGCTTTTATCTAATGTTACATGGATGAAAAACCTCGCAGTACTTCCTGGTATTGTTTTGATACTACTGGGGATCTTTAAATTATAAATTAATAGTTAATTTTAAGGCGTTAATCTAAATTTGGATTAACGTATTTTTACGTAGTAAGAAAAATTTATGTCTATATTTATTTGAAGAAATTTAATGCTACATACTCATTTTAACGCTAAAACTCTCATACAGTGTTGTTGTGAGAGTTCAAAGATTTTAAATGTGGTTTTAAAATGGAAAACACAGATTTTCCTTGTAAGGACCTTCGCTATTTTGCAACACTCAAAAAACTTGAAGGAGGTTTCTCGTGAATTTAACAGAATATTACCGAGCATCCGTACAAGAGGTAATGAGAAAGTTAGACGTAACGCAACATGGATTAACAGATTACGAAGTTCGTTCTCGGCATAAAAAGTATGGTTATAACGAACTGAAAGAAGGCAAACGGAAAAATGTTTTTCAAGTTTTATTGGAGCAATTTCAGGATTTTTTAGTCATCATTTTAATTGCTGCTGCAATTATTTCAATATTTCTTGGAGATGTGGGAAGCTCTCTAGTCATTCTAGTAGTGATTGTTTTAAATGCAATTTTGGGAACTGTTCAGCATGTAAAAGCCGAAAAGTCGTTAAACAGTTTAAAAGCAATGTCGGCGCCCGTCTCAAAAGTAAAGCGTGGCGGAGAAGTTATTGAAATACCATCAAGAAATGTTATCGTTGGGGACCTGCTTATTTTAGAAGCTGGGGACTTTATTAGTGCAGATGGTAGGGTGATTGAAAGTTATAGTCTGCAATTAAACGAAAGTTCATTAACAGGCGAATCATTAGCGATTGATAAAAACGCAAATACAATTCACGAAACAGATATTGCACTTGGAGATAAGAGGAATATGGTTTTCTCTGGTAGTTTTGTAACGAGTGGCCGAGGAAAAGCGATTGTTACTTCTATCGGAATGAGCACAGAGATTGGAAAAATCGCGAACTTACTGGAGAATGCACAAGAGAAAAAAACGCCATTACAAGTCAGTCTTGACCGTTTTGGAAAACGTCTTGCACTTGGAATTATCATAATTTGTCTCATTATATTTGGACTAGATATTATTCGAGGTCGTGAGTTAGTGGATTCCTTTATGTTCGCTGTTTCATTAGCTGTTGCTGCGATTCCAGAAGCACTCAGTTCGATTGTGACAATAGTTCTCGCTGTGGGGACTCAAAATATGGCAAAAGAGAATGCCATTATTCGTAAATTACATGCAGTAGAAAGTTTAGGAAGTGTGTCAATTATCTGTTCAGATAAAACGGGGACACTTACTCAAAATAAAATGACGGTTCAAGAGGTATATACAGGGGAGGAGATTATCGCATATGATCAGTTGCAACTGGTCAATCCGCATCATAAAAAATTGCTCGATTTGGCAATGCTCTGCAATGATTCCGTTATATTCGAGGATAAGCAAATTGGCGATCCAACAGAATTAGCACTTGTAAAGTTAGGGCGCGAATATCAATTAAATGAGCAAATTATACGTGGTCTTCATCAACGTGTTGGTGAAATACCTTTTGATTCCACTCGGAAAATAATGAGTACAGTTAATCGAATGGGGAGTCATTACGTGATGGTTACAAAAGGAGCAGTGGATGTACTTCTCCCACGTATTAATCGAATCCAATCAAGCAATAGTTCAGTCATCACGAAGCAACAACTAGAAGGAATTAAACAGGTCAATCAGACCTTTTCAAATGCTGGGTTAAGGGTAATTGCAATTACGTATAAAGATGTATTTTCTTCTAATACAACTGAAAAAGATGAGCAGGATTTAACTTTTGTCGGATTAATAGCCATGATGGATCCACCTCGTGAAGAATCTGCACAAGCAGTTGCAGATTGTATCAAAGCGGGCATCAAACCTGTCATGATTACAGGGGATCATAAAATTACTGCAGTAGCGATAGCAAAGCAACTGGGTATTTTAAAAGACCCTAGTGAAGCGATTGAAGGGAAGGAAATTGAAAAGCTTTCAGATAGGGAATTGAAGGCTCTAGTAGAAAAGTTCTCCGTTTATGCACGTGTCACACCGGAACATAAAATCCGTATTGTCAAGGCTTGGCAAGAAAAAGGACATGTTGTGGCGATGACGGGAGACGGTGTAAATGATGCCCCAGCATTAAAACAAGCTGAAATTGGTGTGGCAATGGGTAAATCAGGAACAGAAGTGGCAAAAGATGCTTCCGCAATGATTTTAATCGATGATAATTTTTTAACCATTGTTAAATCCATCTCAAATGGGCGAAGTATTTATGCAAATATTAAAAATGCCATTAAGTTTCTATTATCTGGGAATGCTGGAGCGATTATCGTCGTTTTATATGCAACACTTTTTGCATTACCAGCGCCATTTCTACCTATTCATCTATTATTTATAAATTTATTAACAGATAGTTTACCGGCGATTGCCATTGGTTTAGAGCCACATAATAAAAAGCTCATGAAGGAAAAGCCGCGAAACATAAATGAGCCGCTACTAAATAAAAAATTTGTTTCCCAAGTAGGGTTTGAAGGGGCGATTATCGCAGCCGTCACTATCATCGCATTCCAAATTGGACTATTGTCAGGTGATACAGGAGTAGCGACAACGATGGCATTTGCAACATTATGTTTATCAAGGCTCATACACGGATTTAATTGCCGATCGGAAGAATCTATTTTTAAACTTGGA
This sequence comes from Solibacillus palustris, assembly GCF_022549215.1. GTDB lineage: Bacteria > Bacillota > Bacilli > Bacillales_A > Planococcaceae > Solibacillus > Solibacillus daqui. The sequence continues at coordinate 179,929 of NZ_JAKZFC010000005.1, forward strand.
ATCTTTTCAAATTTATCCGTTTGGATTGCTTTTTTAATCGGATTTTCATTACTTAACTTCGTACTAATTACAGGATTCTTTGAAGTAGCAGATTTGAATGACTTCCAATATCTAATGATTTATGTATTATCATTGATTCCGCTAGTTATTATTCAGCTTGAGAAGCTACTTTTAAGGGCTAGTTAGGTAATGAGTTAACTTGGTATCCTAAATTAAGCGAGCAGGTTTTAATATTTACCTAAAGTCTTTCAAAAATTAACTAGTTCTTGGCGTTGCATATGTAAGGTATGAATATTAGCGAGGGATGTGGTAGTTATTGAAAAGGCACTTCTTATTATCATTTTATTAAGGCTTTTTTCAGGAAGTATAGAATTAACGGCTGCTGCATTAATGTTTAAGTTCAATGACTTAGAAAAGGCCTTTTATATAAATACATTACTTGCGTTAGTGGGCCCAGTTGTTTTAATTGTTACGACAGGAATCGCATTATTTGGACTAGCTGAAAAAATTTCTGTGCTAAGAATAATATGTCTGTTTTGTGGGATTTCCTTAATTCTTTTTAGTTTGAGAGCTGAATGAGAATGTTGAACTTTTAATTGTTTATATATTTAAAACAGGGACCAAATCAGCGGCAATATAGGTTTTGAATTGTAGTGAATGAAATCAATGTGATTTAGGCTAATTGACCTTTGTCATATTGAAAGGACAAACTTAAAAAGGCATTCCGTCTTAGCGCGAATGCCTTTTTATTAGGTGTTAAAGTGGAAATTGGCTCAATGTTTTGTACTATTGGATATGGGAATTTACCTATTTTAGGGAAGTAAGGTGGTCTTCAAATGCATCGATAATATGAAGGAAATGGTCGGCTTCGCGGTATACATGGTCTGCGAGAAGTGCTGGAATATTACTTTTTATGCGACAAGCTTCAATTAAATCTCTCGCCGTTTTTTTGAAATCACGTAATGCCACAACAGATACGCGATTTTGATCGAGAAATTGATCTAAAAGTGAAGGTGTTTCAGATTGAGGACGCATATGATCTAAATCTTGCGCTTGGAATAGTAGTTGGTCGAAATCATTGCTAAATTCACGTGCTTGATCGACTAATTTTCGTTCGGAAGGATCCATTAAGTGACCGATAAATTTCGAATGATCGGCCATAATTTTTAGGAAAAACACATTTTCTTTAATAATGGCTTCAGGTAAAGGGATTAATTTGCCTTCGTTTAACTCTTGTAATCGTTTCGCAAAATAATAAGCTTCCCGACTTGTATGATCGACTAATAACGGCATATTGTTACTAACGATTTTACAGCTTAAAATTAATCCGAGCACTTTTCGTTTATAAGCCCAAATATACGTGGTCGCTTGGTACACCTGCATGTTAAATTGCTTAATGACTTGGGGATCTGTTTGTTCGTTATATTGATAAGCTTGCTCTTCAATTTGTTCAAATACAGGGATAAAATATTTGGCTTCATTTATGAGCTCCGTTTGATCAGCGGTGAACCCAAGACTTAAAAAGAAAGCATGTTCCTTCATTATTCTAGACCAAAATCGTATTTCCTCTAAGGATTGTGTCACAAATGTAGGAATTACTATCCCTCCTCAAATATTAGTAATCATTGCATAGTGTATTCGAGGGATTTTAGATTCATGCTCAAGTAAAAAAATGTTATAACGAAGTGAACAGCGATGCGGCAGAAGGATATGCAACATGGCTAGAGTATGTAGTTCGCTATATATTTATTTGTTATAAAAAAATAGCCCTAACGAATTTGTCAAGGCTACTTTAAAACATGCACTTAATCGGTTTTTCCTTTTCCTAAAAGCTTATTTGAAATCACAAGCCCGATTGCACCGATTAAAATAAATAAAATCGAACGGATAAGAATATCAAGTTCGGATAAATCGAAGAAAATCATTTTAATTATCCCAGAAAATAGTAGGATAATGCCGGTTAATTTTAGCTGTCGGTAGCTTCGTTTTGCTGCTAAAAAGAGTGCTAAACAAGCAATAATAAAAATCGAAACAGTATTAAGAATTACAGCTGTGCTCCAATTAATTAGCTCATTAAAATTCATAAAGTGTGTAAAATTAATGAGCCAAATAATCGAAATAATCATTCCGACAAACGTGAATTGCTCTGTATAACGAACGGAAAGAGGTTCGTAATTTTTGTGAATTCTACCATGCCCCCATAAATCTGCAATAACAAACCAATAAATCGCTATATATAGAATGCGCATGATGAATGCGACTGTAATTGCCCGTTCATCAATCCATACTGTTGACATTAAAACGAGTGCTGCAAATCCGTAAATCCCCGTAGCAAGGACAGGAAGCAACCTACCGATTATTGTACGATTTCCGATAAGAGTCAGTGCAAGACCAATCGCAATCGCACTAAATAGGAAGTATGAAGTAAATTGAAGTGGCATATATGTCCAATCCAATTTCCAAATGTAAAGAAGGGCGACCACATATAAGAGACATGGGTAAACATCCTCTAAACCGATCAGCCATTTTTTGTCTTCAATCGGTGAATGCTCATAGTGGCGAAGTATCCAGTATAATACGAAGAGCATGATCGTGACGACCACAATCGTCAAATGCTCTATAGAGAAAAATGGCTGAACTGTATAAAACACAAGAATGAGAAATGAAAGGATCGAAAATGTAATACCTTGCAAATATTTCATGACTACGATCGTATGTTTCAATGCAAGGAGCATCCCTGCAAATGACACAGTAATCATTAAAAGTAACATGACCTCACTTGAAATATTGAGCTGTGCAATAAAGTTTAGTATTGTGATGATAAATAATGTACCGAACATGTCGATTAATAATCGGTCCTCGCGTTTAAATACGATGTATACAGAACTTGCTAAAATCCCAAGTAAGAGAACGAGCACCATAAGCAGGGTGACCTCTTTTTGTAAAAGCATCACGTTTATTAGTGATAAAATAATGATCGTAAAGCTAAATAGCATACTAGCATTTTTCTTACTTTTACTAGAATATAAGCGTAAAAAGCTTCCTAAAAAGACGGTATATAACGTAACTACTGCGAGTGCGAAAAAGACGTTTTGCTCGCTATGGAATATAAAAACGATCCCAAATGCCAAAATCGAAAAAGCCATCCCGATATAGAGTGCTTTGCGTTGTGTATGCTTCCAAATAACAACTTGCACAACAGCGAAGAGTAGCACGATGAAAACACCGATAATCAATGCGCTAAATTTCATATATTCGAGTAGATATGGTAGTAATAATGAGGTAAATATAACGAGAGTGGTTAATGCTTCATTTCCTTTTACATAACTAATCCAAACCCCATACGCAATGTAGACAATTGCGATAATAAGTGCAACGTATAGATTAAGGACGTCATATAAAATGGCACCAGCCGCCGTCACTAAAATTCCGACAATGAATGCACCACCATAGAGCGATAAGGCGACAACGCGTGATCCTTTTTGCCTTTTCTCCATCATAAACGCACATATACCGAGACCAATTGATAAGGCAAAACCACCGATTATTTTTATACTGTCTGATAAAAAGCCGTAATCGCTCACAAGCTTCAAGCCCCACAGAACACCGAGCACTAAAATGACCATAAAAATTCTTGGCAATGCCCTTGTAAACGTTTCTTCAAGTGAGCGTTTTTCCTTTTTAGGAGCATTTTTTTCTTGGACTATAGATGTTTCTTTTTGGACGGGCTGTTTTGGTAGAACGATTGTTTTTGCTACCTCTTTTTTAATAGGTACAATTTGCTCGAGCCTTACATGCTCTTTTAAATGCTGGACTTCTGTACGCAATGTGTGGAGTTCTCGTTCCAGTGTAGCAATTCGTTCTAGCAACTTTGAGTCATTTTCCATAAAATTCACCTCTTTCAATGAAAGTAATGTCACTCGAATAGTGTAATTTTCCATTTTAGTTCAACGTATGTAAAACGTCTTCTGAAAATGCCCTCTTTAGTATTGTATCGATTACGCCGAGGTGTAATTGATATAATAAAGTGAAATAAATAGTAATTAAGTAATTATAGGAGTTGTTACGTAAATGGCTAAACATGGAGACAGTGGCTTAGGAAAAGATTTAAACGGGCTTCAGATGGGACACCTTACTTAGAAGTCCACCATATTAAAAGGTTGGCAGACGGTGGCGAAGATACAGTGGAAAATGCAATGGCTGTTTGTCCTAATTGCCACCGAGAACTTCATTTCGGTTAAACGCTACACATAAAGACAAGAGGGACAGATTGGTAGGTTCATTTTGCTTCATTTCAACTAAATGCTCTCTTTTGCCTAAACAAATACAACCAATTATAATAAAACGACAGTAAGGTTTTAAAAGGAGCTTGTTTGATGAATACACGATATAAAATTACACGTCTAGATGAAGAAGGAAATCCAACGTTAAGCTTAGAAGAATGCCAAAGCTTCTTCGCGACAAAATCGGATTTTGAGTACCATGATTCCTTTGGTGCAAGTCAAGACGGTGTACATATGAAGATTAAAGGTCACTTTTTCATGTGGCAATTAGAAAATGTAAAAATCCCGTTTCGTTTTTTTGAAGGTGAAATTTATGTAGCGGTTTCACATCCAGTCGTTTTAGAGAAAACGATGGAAATTGCACGTTTACTAGAAGCGAATTACGTGGAAGGCTAAGATGTGCGATGTGGTTATCTATAAAAATGATGAAGGGCTCGAAAGCGATTTACTGAACGGGATTAATTAACAATCATAAACAAGCCGCGCAACGAATTAGGATGCGCGGCTTAATTGTTTTTACTTCCGACGCGTTATGAAATGTATTTGATTTTATTTTTATTGTATGTTAAATTGTGAATGAATGTCATTCATTTTATTTGGTTAATAAACTTTCTTATATATGAGGAGGAAAAAGATGAATAAATCATGGATATTTGTTATTTTGACAAGTTTGTGTGAGTTGTTATGGATTTTTGGTTTTAATGTAGCGAGTACATGGTGGCATTGGGCGATCATTATTCCAATTATTGCCGTTGATTTTTGGTTTTTAGCAAAGGCATGTGAAGGGTTACCAACAGGAACGGTATATGCGGTTTTTGCTGCGGCGGGAACAGTGGGGACAGCGTTAATGGATGTCTATTTATTCAACCATACATTTACGCCTATTAAAGTTGTGTTCATTTGTGTCATTGTAATTGGTGTAATGATGTTAAACATCGCAGATACATTATCTGAGCAGAAACAACAAAAGGAGGCAGCTTAAATGGGATGGTTATTTGTAATTCTTGCAGCCATTTTAGAAACGATTGGCGTAATTGGACTGAAGAAATATAGTACAACAAAAAATTTAATGAATGCAATGATACTTGTCTCAGGGTTTGGCGGTGCCTTTTATTTTTTATATGCCTCATTTGACTATTTGCAAGTGAGTGTTGCTTATGCCGTATGGATCGGAATCGGAACAACCGCAGCCGTCATTATTAATATGATATTTTTCGGTGAATCTAAAAGTATTGGTCGATTTGTTGCCGTGTTAGTCATCGTAGTCGGTGTTTCTGGACTCAAATACGTTTCGTAATGAGTCATAGAAAATACATTTTTTTGCTTATTTATGGAATTACTCAATATTGTTCTTTTTGATAAAATTCGTTATGATAAAGGCTATTATGAATGAATTTCATTCAACAATTTGAGGTGAGACAATGTTGGATAAAAAACAAAAAATAATTGAAGCCACAATTGAGCAATTTTCAATTAAAGGTGTGGAAAATACGAAGATATCGGATATTGTTCGAGCTGCCGGTATAGCTCAAGGTACTTTTTATTTATATTTTCCATCGAAGTTTTCTGTCATGCCAGAAATTGCAAAATTTGCTGTTGAAGAGATTATGAAAGAAATCCATTCAAGTATCAATTTAGCAGATGATCTAGACAAGAAAATTGAAGATTTAGTAAGTGCTGTTTTTCGTATTACCGATAGCAAGAAGGAAATATTTGCAATGTTGTATGCTGGATTAGCACAAAGTGAGCATTTAAAGCAATGGGAATCTATTTATTCGCCATTTTATGATTGGATGTGTACGTTCTTACAACAATCGAGTGAAAAAGGAGAAATCCGAGAGAATATTAATTGCTCGCGTACATCACGTATTTTAATTGGCTTAATAGAATCTACTGCAGAACAATTATATTTATATGATTCACCCTCACAAGATGAAATTGAAGCCCAATATAAAGAATTAGTTGAATTTACTAAAAGTGCATTGAAATAAAATGCACTTTTTTCTATTTACTTTGATTGGAAATACTTATTTATTTAGATTTGATCATATGTACAAGTTCAATCCCATCCCATCCCTTAAGTACAGGCTGACATGAAAGCAATTAACAAAATTTGAATAAGGAATATCTATCTGCTCATATAGTGTCAGAAACGAGCACGGTTTTTACTAATGAGAAGGATGGTGTAATTGGCGCATCAAATTAATTGGTTATTCGTGTTGCAATTGGGGATGGCACTATTTTGGATTATGACGTACATACTTATAATAATGCAGGGATTTCGAGATCGGGCATATGGTATGCCAATGGTTGCAATTTGTGCAAATATTTCATGGGAATTCATTTTTGCATTCATTTACCCAATCAATGATATACAACGGAAAATTACGATGATTTGGTTTGCCTTGGATATTGTTATACTAATGCAATATTTAACATATGGGCGAAAGGAATTTAAAAAATACCTTTCAGGGAAGCTTTTTTATTCCTCTTTCTTTATAACACTAGGCATTAGTTTTTGCATAATATTAATGATCACACATGAGATAAATGATTTTGAAGGGAAGTACGTTGCTTTTTCGCAAAACTTAATGATGTCGGGTCTGTTTATTTCTTTGCTATTATGGAGAGGAAATTTGAAGGGGCAATCTTTAGCAATTGCTATTTTTAAAATGCTAGGTACCTTATGTATTTCTATTGCTTCCTATATGTATTTCAAAGCAAGCTTAATTACGATGATTTCTGTCGCAATTCTTATATATGATTGGATTTATATAGGCTTAGTTTACAAGTTAATTAGAAAAAATTCTTCTCATATTAATTTAAGGACCAGCTAGAAGCACTAGTCGGTCTAAGTAATCTAAGCTCGTTATACGTAAATGGTTTGCTTCATTCCGTGGCATGAAGGCTCGTAGTAGAAAGGTGGGACTAGGTGTATCAGGAGGGGAGGAATCACTAAGCTCACTTCTATTTGCACTCGCGTTACTGCAAAACTTAGCCACTTCATCAGGCTATATTGTGCTCGATGAATTTGATAGCGTATTAGATGATGAGCAGAAAAATAAGGTATTTAATCTTTATGCTGAGGAGCTGAGCGAGACCAAAAAAAGTATTGTTTGTGCACTAGCCAAAGTTATTTAACAAAATAGATAAGCTACGTTATAGCTCAAATTATCGGGCTTTGAACGTAGTTTTTTTGATTATTAAAAACATGCCTGCCTAAATAAATATTAAATAAAGTATTATAGATTGAGTGCTTTTTTACTTAAATGTATAATAATTCAAAATGGATATTTCCAAATGAATTGAATATAGGAGATGGTAGCAGTTGTTTCGTATTTTATACATAGAGGATGAAAAAGAAATCGGGCAATGGGTGACGAAGGAGTTAACAGAAAGAGGATTTGAGGTGCGATGGCTAGAGTCTGGTGAGGGTATTGAGCATTACATAGGTTCTGCCGATGTTGTCATTTTGGATGTTATGCTACCTGGCTTAGATGGCTTTTCGATCGGGAAAAGAATCAAGAGGGAAAATAATGAATTACCTATTATAATGCTTTCCGCACGCACAGCAGTGGAGGACAAAATTGAGGGTCTAAACTTTGCGGATGATTATTTAACAAAGCCTTTCCATCCGGATGAACTAGTAGCGCGTGTAGAAGTATTACTAAGGAGATATCAAAAGAATGACGATATAATAGACCTTCAGCACTTAAAAATACATACAAAAGAGATGCGAATAATGGACAGTATTGCTAATGAAGAAATTCAATTAACAAGCAAGCAGTTTTATTTATTTCAATATTTTATTCGTCATTTAAATCAAATACTAACAAAGGAACAGCTATATGAAGGGGTTTGGGAAGAGGCTTACATAGAAGGTGATAAAACATTAATGGTCCATATAAGATATTTAAGAGAAAAAATAGAATTAAATCCAGCTAAGCCACTGATTATTGAAACAATACGCGGCATTGGCTATAGGGTAAAACTATGAGAATTTTCCGATCATTATTAGCGAAGTATATGCTTATTATTTTACTGGCAATGTCTATTGTTCAAATAGCGTACTTTATTCCTGCTTTATTTGTAATGGGGATTGCTCAAAAAGAGGAAAGTAATAATAATATTCAATATGGCGAAGACTACAATGAAAATGTGATTGAGGAACAATGGCATGCTGAAGCAAATAAAATAAAAGCTATTAAAATAGAAGTAATCGAACAATTATTTGAAGACTGGCAGCAAAAATACCCCGAAGCCGCCATGTTTTGGGTAAGTGAGAAGGGGACATTACTAACAGAAGTCAATGTGAAAGAGCAGCTTCCAGCACAATGGACACCTGCATTTACGACTAAGTTTATAAAAGAGCGATATGACGGGGATCCTTTTACCGTTATTGCATATCTAGGAGATGATGAAACGAATGGTTTTATTGTTTTTGAAATTCCTAGATCGGTATTGAATCCACCGATTAGAAATGTTTATCAGCAATATGGGACCATTGTATTTTTAGGTGTTATTTGTATCATTATATTTTTTATCAGTGTATCTTTTTTATTTTTTAGAGGAATTCGTAAACGTTTATTAAAGCTTCAGGAAGCGATGGAAATTCGTGATGTAGACGGGTTACCTATTGGGATGGATGTGAAAAAGAAGGATGAGATTGGGCAACTTGAACAAAGCTTTAATCGCATGGTGTGTGAGCTTAGGGAAAGTAAAAACCGTGAGCAAAAGGAAGAACAATTACGGAGGGAATTAATTGCTAATCTTTCTCATGATTTACGTACGCCTTTGACGAAAGTACGGGCACAAACTTATTCCATTAGTAAAGAGAAATTATCAGATGAAGGCAAATATGCTGTGAAAGCTTTGGAAACGTCGATTGTTAATATTGACGGATTAATGGAAAATTTAATGTCGTATACGTTACTCATGGCTAGTAAATATAAATTTGAACCAAAGGAAACTAATGTTATTCGATTTGCACGAGAGCACATGACTACGTGGTATCCTGTTTTTGAAAAAGAAGGTTTTGAAATAGACGTAGAGTTACATTCATTCGAGGATAATAACTGGCTAGTTGATTCGCTTTGGTTAGGTCGTATATTTGATAATTTCTTTCAAAATGTATTACGGCATGCAAGTAGTGGGCAATATATTGGTGTTAAAACAGAATCAACGAAATACTACGATGCATTCGTCATTTCGGATTGCGGAAAAGGAATGAACAATGAATCCAATGCAAAAGGCGCAGGGATTGGTTTATCTATAGTAGATATTATGGTGAAGGGTATGGAGCTAGATTGGGATATCACATCAAGTGAGTCCGGCACAATGATTAAAATTATACGACGTAAGAAGCTGTCCGAATGATTTTTCGGACGGCTTCTTTTTATCAATTATGCCGGGGGCTTTAAATTGCTTCTGCTGAAGCAATTTAAACAAAATTTAAACTTCGTACGTACCTGCATTTAAACTTGGTACTTTATGCTAAATAAAGAGGTGAGGGAAATGGAATATATCGTACAAACAGAAAATTTATCAAAACAGTTTGGTAAAGAGCAGGCTGTATCAGGGTTAGATTTAAAAATTCGTAAAGGGGAAATTTACGGATTTTTAGGCCCAAATGGTGCAGGGAAAACAACGACAATTCGTATGCTTTTAGGATTAATGAAACCAACATCTGGAAAAATTAAAATTTTCCAAAAGGATGTAACGAAGGATCGAATCAAAATATTATCGAAAATTGGTTCGTTGGTTGAAAACCCATCCTATTACCCGCATTTAACAGCTTACGAAAATTTAGAAGCTCTACGAAAAATATTAGGTGTGCCAAAATCGCGCATCGATGAAGTGTTAGAAATTGTTCGTTTAACAGAGGCAGCCAATAAAAAAGTTAAAGGATTCTCGCTTGGTATGAAGCAGCGTCTAGGCATTGCCGCGTCTCTTTTACACAATCCAGAATTATTAATATTAGATGAACCAACAAATGGACTTGATCCATCTGGGATTATTGAAATTCGAAATTTAATAAAACGCCTTCCTTCTGAATATGGGATGACGGTTGTTATTTCGAGTCATTTGTTGTCTGAAATTGATCAAATGGCGACAACAGTTGGCATTGTTTCGAAAGGGAAAATGATTTTTCAAGATTCAATTGAAGCAATGCGTATGCATGCACAGCCAAAAGTTATATTCAAGGTGAATAATAGTGAGCAAGCCTGGCGTTCGTTAGTGGCGAATGGCATAAAAGCAGAATGCAAAGAAGGACAAATTGTATTAGATGAATGCTCCGATGAAAAAGTAGCGCAAATCGTTCAAATTCTTGTGCAGGACGGCTTTTCTGTTTATCGCGTAGAAGAAGAAAAACAATCATTGGAGGATATATTCCTTCAAATGACGGCGGGAGTGCAAGCGATATGATAGGCAATCTTTTGTCATCTGACTTCTTAAAAATTAAACGAAAGGGATTGTGGTTATTAACAGCTTTAGGACCTTTTGGTGTAGTGGCGCTACAAACGGTCAATTACGGATTAAGAAAAGACTATTTGTTACAACAAAGTGAAGATGATTGGGGCTATTATTTAGGGAATGTACATTCTTTTACCCCACTTGCGCTTATTTTAGGGGTTGCCATATTAACATCTTTCATGGCGAGTATTGAAAATGAAACAAATGCATGGAAGCAATTAATTGCTTTGCCTGTATCAAAAATGACAGTGTATTTATCAAAATTTACAGTGCTAACCATATTATTGTTTGTTTCTTCTTCGCTACTGTTATTTTTAACATTTGCTTACGGATTGTTTTTAGATTTGGGAGCGAATATTCCTTATATGGAGCTAGTCCAGTCTAGTTATTATCCATTTTTAGCGTCATTACCAGTATTAGCATTGCAGCTTTGGATTGCGACTGTTAGTCAAAATCAAGCCATACCTATTACTACCGGGGTCTTTGGTGTGATATTTGCATTTTCAGCATATAAATTGCCAGATTGGATGATTTGGAAGTGGCCAACATTAATGAATGAATGGAATGAACCAATCATCAATGTTGCACTAGGTATAGGTGTAGGTATTCTATTATATATCGTTGGAATGATCGATTTCACGAGAAGGGATGTGAAATAATGCGAGCTATACTACATTCTGAATGGTACAAATTAAGGAAGTCTAAAATGATACCGCTTATTCTAACGGGTCCGATGATCGGTCTAATTATAGGATTATCGGTCGGTTTCGAGGATGATTTCGATGTGAATAAATGGTATATTGCATTACTTTCAATGAATTTAACATATTCATTATTGTTTCTACCACTTATTTCGGGGATCTTTGCAAGCCTCATTTGTAGATATGAGCACCAAGCTGGTGGTTGGAAACAACTTTTAGCATTGCCTGTAACAAGGGGAAGAGTATTTGTCGCGAAGTATGTATTAATCATGTTGCTAATCTTGGCGATGCAATTATTATATTTAATTTCTATATATGCAGTAGGTATGATAAAAGGTTATACAGATCCTTTCCCAATGGAAATCGTTTGGAAAAGCATTTTTGGAGGATGGGTAGCGACATTTCCATTAGTTGCATTGCAATTGTGGATGTCAGTGATGTTTAAAAGCTTTGCTGCTCCGTTTGCAGTAAATGTAATTTTTACCTTGCCAGCTATAATAGTTGCGAATTCTGAACAATTTGGCCCTTACTATCCGTGGGTGCAACCTTTTTTTATGATGAATATAGGTGGAAGCACAGGGGAAGTATTTTTTGTACCATGGGATCAATTAGTTACGGTTGTAGGTGGTAGTTTTATGTTGTTTTTCATTGGAGGCTATTTGTACTTCCAGCGAAAAGCTGTTTAACTTGTTTCAGCAGAAGTCCCTATTTATATAAATGGGAGATGAATGCCAAATATGCAATTTTTATTTAGTTGGGGGTTAAACCCAGGCTGAATCAAGTTAAAGCCCCGGCGGATGTCACAGATTTTTAAGGGGAGCTTTTCGAGCAGGCTCGAAAAAAATCTGGACGCAATTACGCCGAGGCGTAATTGATTTTTGTGAGGAGGATGTTATATGAATTTATTGAAAAAAACTTGGTTTGTAACGACATCGATTGCCCTTTCTGTTTTCCTAGCAGGGTGTGGAAGTGGGGAAGCGGTAGAAGATGTAGCTCAATATACATCGAAAATAGAAAATATTGATATTCCAAATGATGTTAAAGTCATTGGCTTTGGAGAAGCAACACACGGTAATATTGAATTTCAAGAATTGAAAAAGGATCTATTTCAAGCATTAGTTGTGAATGAGAATGTTCATGTCTTTGTATTAGAGGGTGACTTTGGTGGTGCTCAGCAAATTAATCAGTTTATATTAACGGGTAACGGTACAGCAGAAGAGGCTGTAAATACCCTTGATTATCAAATTTACCGAACAGAGCAGATGATAGAGCTGGTGCAATGGATGCATGATTATAATAGGACGGTAGATGAGAATGAGAAGATTTATTTTTACGGCAACGATATGCAACGCTATGACTACAGTAAAAAAGGGTTGCTAGATTATTATAAAGAAGTAAACAGCGATGTGGTAAAAGAATATACAACGCAGCTGGAGCATGTTTCCAATGAGACAATGCGTGAATTAACAAACAGCCAACTGAAAGCGTTGGATGCAACAATGGATTCAATTATTTTAGATTTGCAATCAAATAGCACAGCATATATTACACGCTCATCGGAAGAAACATTTGCTATGGCTTCACAATATGCACAAATCATGAAGCAACGTACTCAGCTGTTTTTAAATGATAGCGAGTATGCCACTTTACGAGATCAATATTTGGCAGAAAACCTGCAATGGATTGTTGAATTTGAAGCGGGGCGCGGGCACGATAAAGTGCTGATTTCTGCACATAATGGGCATATTGAAAAAACTTCCGCATCATTAGCAGGCTACAAAGCAATGGGAGATTATTTAGATGAAATTTACGGAGATGCATATTTTGCGATTGGAACGGATTTTATCGATAATACATTCCAGGCGTTAAACGGTAGTTCAGGTGAACGTGAAAACTATACACTGGAGCATCATGATGATTTAGTAGATGCCTTTAGTGATGTAGAGGAAAATGTATTTTACGTAGATTTTAAAAAAGCTAGTGCATCAAAAGAGTTAGCAACTATTCTCTCGACTGAACAGAAGATGGCGAATATAGGCGATGATTTCCGTTCGTGGTATAAGTTCACGAAGATGTTTTATACGATTAAAATGATACCAAATGAATCTTATGATAGCTTAATAATTGTGAAAGAGGCGACACCAACGACGGTTATTGATTAAATCTTGTGTATCCGGTGCAGGAATCTTAGAACGATAATGAAGTATAGGTAAACCAAAGTACTTGCATGATATAGCATACGTATAAGTCCTAGATTGCTGTAATGAAGGAGGCTATTAATATGAATGGCCAATCATTATAAGCGTTGAATATGATGAGCAATTTTTAAAGGATTTTGCTTTTTAATAATAATCCACTGCTAACAAATAATTATTTTGATATTTTCTTAAACGTTCTTCTAAATCGCCAATAAAATTCTTGGCAACACCCTTGTAAATGTTTCTTCAAGTGAGCGTTTTTCCTTCTTAAGTAGTTCAGAGGAAATAACATCAACACCGTTCAGACTTTATGGACGGTGTTGATGTTATTTGACCGCCTGTTCTTATTAAGACTTTGATAGCTCGATAAAGCCCTTTCCAAACACATCTCGTACATCATGGATTGTAATAAAGGCATCCTTATCTACCGCTTTTACAATATTTTTTAGCTTAATGACTTCTTGTCTGCTAATAACGATATATAAAATTTCCTTTTGTTCCTTCGTATAATAGCCGTGCCCAGATAGGACAGTTACTCCACGATTCATTTTAAAGCTTACTTGATCCGCGATGGCATTCGGATTTTTTGAAATGATTGTCACCGCTTTTTGAGGATTCACTCCTTCAATCACGAATTCCATAACCTTCGTTCCAATGTAAAGCATCATAATCGTAAGCATGAGTGCTTCTGCGCCGATAATGAAATAAGATGAAAAGGCAACGATTAGATCGAAAAAAAGTAGCGCGTAGCTAATATTCCAGCCAAGGAATTTATTCGCTATTCTCGCTAAAATGGTCGTGCCAGCAGTCGTACCACCGACGCGGATTATTAATCCAATCCCAACACCAACAAAAACCCCACCAAAAATAGCATTAATCATAATTTCATCTGATTGAATTGACCAAGATTCTGTTAAATGTAAGAAAATTGAATTGAAGGTTACTGCGATAATTGTATAAATTGTAGTTTGCCTATTGAGGAATCGATAGCCCATAATTAATAGGGCGGCATTGATTACAAAGCTGACAAGACCAGGAGACCATCCCATTACATAATAAAGAATAATCGTTACACCTGTTACGCCGCCTTCACCTAAATCGTGTGGAATAACGAATAAGTTGATAGCAAGTGCAAAGAGGAATGCCCCAATCATTATAATAAGAATATCAATTGTAAATTTTTTCATTTTTCACTCCACCGTTTGTAACTAAATTTTTTCCATAGTTGAAATTGTTTCAATGGTGAACCATTTTATCGTATTGCTATGGAATTGGATAACGCCATCAGTTTTTTGATTAACTCAATGTGCCCGCAATTTTATAGCATGCAAAGAGCTATTAATCAAACGAATGTTCAAATTAATATGAGCGGTAAAAACGCAAAGTTGTCTTCCCGAATAATTTTGCTCGATTGATAAGAAATGGGCTGTCTAAAGATGGGCCCATCAATAACTGTTGTATGAAACTCGCCACCTTCACCTGAAGGATCTATGCCTCGAGATTTTAGCTCCTGCACATACTCATGTGTTAATACTTTCCCTAAATCATCTTCTCGCATACCTAGTGTTAAGTTAACGGTAGTTATGATCGTTTTAAAACCTAAATTAATGAAGCGTTCAACAACTTCTGAATGGTCAGCTTGCCATAAAGGCATTCCGAGTTTTAAGTTTGCGATGTTTGCAACTTTTTCATGCCAGCAGCCGTGCTCAGGCATATCAAGATCGCCTGTAACAAGTGCATCTGCTCCTAAATTCTTCATTTTATTTAGCATCTCAATAAACGTCGCTTCGTAGTTTGCCCAGCTTGCTGCTGCAAAATGAATAGGCAAGTCAATAGACTCGGCTTGTGCTTTTATAAAGTTTACGGTCATACCATGTGAGCGAGAGCGTGTCCCATCTTCCTCAAGTACGGTAATTAAACCTACTGCTTGCCCGGTTTTCATGGCCTCGTATAAAGCGAGTGTACTATCTTTACCACCGCTAAAGGAGGCAACAAACTTTTGACCATCAGCACCAGTTTTCCAATCTTTTAAATTTCCCATCCTATGTATCTCCTTTTATATAGCGAATGAACAAAAGAACCTCTTATGTTGAATGAAGCATGCAAAAATAGCTCCTTGCCCAATGACTATTGTAAAGTAAATTAGCCTTTTTGGGCGTCAATCTAGAAAAAACCCATCCTCTCCACATATCGGAGAGAATGGTTTCCTATAAAAAATATGAAATGACTAATTACAGCTTAGCCCAGCGTTCCTCTAGCCAAGTCATAAATTGCTCACCTTTGTCGCCTTCATATGCATCAAATACATCTAAGCGCATACGTTTTAGCTTTTCAGCAAACTCTGCAACGGTGTGTTCCTTTGGTAAGCTTTTTTTCACACGTAGGAAAATTTTATCTGTCCCTTTAATAATATCAAAACGCGCAGGTTTAGGTTTTTCCACGTTTTCACCAAACGATACAAGAGCATTGTAAGCTGCTGTTTGCACCGTGTAAACCGTATCATTTTTCATTCGGTTATTTAATAAATCGATCACTTTTTCATGTCGATAAGCTGATAATGTTTCAACCGCGGCTAAACGCTCGCGCCAGCTAGAAGTATAATTGGCTTGTTTCTTTAATGCTTCATATTGTTCAGGTAATTCTTTTTCAAATGTTTTCAAATAATAGCACCTCTTTTTTTAACTAGAGGAAAAATGGAATTCTTCTTCTGATTTTTTCATTATACGTTGTCTTGGTGGAAAAAGCGATGTATTTGGGTGCTGGGTACTTGTACAATTAAAATGTATGAAGAGCGGGAGGGAAATAAAATGTTTCAAAATAAAACTGTTGTTATTACAGGGGCAGCTCAAGGAATTGGTCGGTCGGTTGCGATTCACTTTGCAAAAGCTGGTGCAAATGTTGTCATTGCAGATATCGAAAATGACCTAGGTTTTCAATTAGCAGGGGAGCTATTAACTGAAGGGTACTCTGCCATTTTTATGCAAACGGATGTGCGTAGTGAGGAAAATGTGCGTCAAACGATGGAGATGGCAGCAAATCGTTATGGTAGGCTTCATATTTTAATTAATAATGTTGGGAAATCAAAATGGATTTCTCCACTAGAATTATCATTAGACGATTGGGACGACATTATCCAGACGAATTTACGTAGCGTATTTTTATGCTCACGTGAAGCGGCAAAATTGATGCAAAGTGGCGGGGCTATTATTAATGTTGCTTCAACGCGCGCATTTATGTCCGAACAGCATTCAGAAAGTTATGCGGCTTCTAAAGGCGGCATTATTGCATTAACGCATGCATTAGCAAGCTCTTTTAGTGAGTTAAATATAACGGTAAACTGCATTTCTCCAGGGTGGATTGAAACGGGAGACTACGAGGGACTAAAACCGTCGGACCATTCCCAGCATTTTTCGAACCGTGTAGGCAAACCAGAGGATATTGCGCGTGCCTGTTTGTATTTAGCGAATCCAGAAAATAATTTTGTTTCAGGTACGAATTTAACAATTGATGGTGGTATGACGAAGAAGATGATTTATGCGGAGTAGTAGAAAGGCGAATTCCTAGTACAAGGAATTCGCCAGTATGTCAAAATAAAAGTAATCGATAACGACCTAATAAAAATGTTAGTACACCTATAATATTTTGATTACTGTACGAGCTACGACATTCAGAGTATCTATTTATTGCTTTTTTTAAACAATTCTTTCGTTTTAAACCCCGCTTCTAAAATCTGAATCATTTCTTGTTTTCGATGGGTCTGTGTTTCAGCCTTCTTCGCACTAAATACATAGCGTGCCCAATCCTTTTTGTAGCCAGGTGTTAAACTTTCATAAAGTGATAAAGCCTTTGGATAATCATTTAAAAAGCGCGTAATTTCAGGGATATGTCCCTCGTAATCGCCAACACGCTGGCTAGAAGCAGTCTTTTTTGGCTTAATCTGCGCATGCTTCATACCAAGTATTGAAAACGTATCATCGAGTGATTGCAGACTCGTAAATTTGATGGCACTTTGTAGAGCATATTTGTCGTCATCCACCTGCAGTGCGGGGAAAATTTCATCTCGGCCAAGATAAGTTGCGTATTGCTTATTCCCTTTTTTTGGATAAATAAAAAACAAGTAGCCATCTAGTGCAAGTGATTTTGCCGCAATGACCGATCGTAATCCCTTTACCATTTCCTCTAGACTGTAAACAAAATAGAGGATTCGATCGTATGTTTGTTCATTTGAAGTTGTAGTAATCGTAAAGTTTTCCGGCGCATGTAAAACTTGAACCTTTAACACATTTTGTAATTTAAACTTTTTCTCCAAAAATCCCACTCCCTCGAATGCTTATTATTAAAATTATTACTAGTATTTTTAGAATAGCAAATGAGATGCGAATAAAATAGAGGTTTGTAATAGCTGTATAGCTAGAATTGAAGAGGCAGCATCGGGATTGGCAACTGAATAAAGATAAACTTCTTGGGAATTTAAAGTATGCGGTATTAAATGGACGCGGTGAGCTTACATCAGATATTAGAAGTGTTTCAACACATGTGCTTTCTGATGTTCAGCAAGTTGTACAAGGTAATAAGATTATTTGGTTCACACGTGATATGAAGAAAAAAGTGATGTATGAATTAGAAATTGAATAGGTATTAATAGAGGAACTGTCCAAAAAAGTATTTGCTTTTTGATCAGTATCAGTAAAAAGTCTGCCCAAAAGATCATTCCGGACAGACCTTTCTACTATTTAAGTCTTTCAAAGTTGATCAGACTTGCAGCATTTTTCTCCATTCTGTTCAACCATCATTAAAAAATACTTCATTACGCGTACATCCTCTGTTAACTCTGGATGGAAAGAACAGCCCAAGTACTGTCCATCGCGAGCGAGTACAATACGACCATCATATTCTGCGAGTACCTCTACATTTTCACCAACTGAAACAATATGCGGGGCACGGATAAAGACAGCAGCTACATCTTCTCCGATACCTTTCGCATGGAGCTTGACTTCAAAGCTATCCTTTTGACGCCCAAAAGAATTGCGCTCCACTACACTATTCATAAGTCCTATATGGGGCGCATCATAGCCGACAACTTCACAAGCTAATAAAATCAAACCTGCACAAGTACCGAAAATGGGCCTACCGCTTTGTCCAAAAGCACGTAATGGTTCAAGAAATTGATAGTGATCGATTAGTTTTCGCATTGTTGTACTTTCACCACCAGGTAAGATTAAGCCGTCAATGTCAACCAAATCCACAACATGCTTAACAACAACTGCCTGTGCACCGACTGTTTCAATGGCGTTTACATGCTCACGAACTGCTCCCTGTAAAGCGAGAACACCAATCTTTTTTCGATTACCAGCCACGTTCCTGCATCCGATCCGCAGCCGCTAATTTTGAAATTTCAATACCAGTCATTGGTGAACCTAAATCTTTAGACACGCGAGCGATTAACTCATAATCTCGATAGTGTGTTGTTGCTTCCACAATTGCGCGTGCAAATTTTTCAGGATTTTCCGATTTAAAAATACCAGAACCTACGAATACACCGTCAGCACCTAGCTCCATCATTAACGCGGCATCTGCAGGCGTTGCTACACCTCCAGCTGCAAAGTTAACAACTGGTAACCGACCTAAGCGCTTAATTTCTAACAATAATTCAAAAGGTGCACCTAACAGCTTAGCTTCGGTCATTAGCTCATCTACGTTCATGCCGACAACACGTCGTACTTGCGCATTTACTTTACGAATATGACGAACGGCCTCGACAATATTTCCTGTACCGGGCTCACCCTTTGTACGTAGCATTGATGCCCCTTCGCCGATACGACGAGCAGCCTCACCTAAATCACGGCAGCCACATACGAATGGTACTGTATAGTCACTTTTTAATAAATGGAATTCTTCATCTGCCGGTGTTAATACCTCAGATTCATCGATATAATCCACACCCATTGATTCTAATACACGCGCTTCTGTAATATGACCGATACGTGCTTTCGCCATAACTGGAATTGTAACGGCAGCCATTACTTCTTCAACAATTTTTAAATCCGCCATACGTGCAACGCCGCCAGCTTTACGAATATCTGAAGGAACACGCTCTAACGCCATAACTGCTACTGCTCCAGCTGCCTCAGCGATTTTTGCTTGCTCGGCGTTGACAACATCCATAATAACGCCACCTTTTTGCATTTCTGCCATCCCTCGTTTTACACGATCTGTACCAAATTGAACCATGAGTAAAAACCTCCTAAAGATTAATACGTTTAGTATAGCGGGAATTGATATCTTTGAAAGTATCAAAATATAACTTTTCGAAGTGGTCAGTTTGGGGCTTTTTTTTTCCACCTCAACACCAACTAAATTAATCCCCATTTTTTAACACTGTACAATTCAAATTTCCTACAATTCCTGTTATGATATTTGTTGTGACAAAATTGTGATAAAATTGTCAAAAAATAATAATGCGATAAATTACATAGAGGTGAAAGTGTGCGCAAGAAAACGATGAGAACGAGGTTAACTTTTCTATTATTAGCAGTATGTATTTTACCGGTTCTCGTAACTGTAGTAGTCAATTATTTTGCAACAACATCAAGCTTTGAATCGATTCAAAATGAAGATCAAAAGCAAATGGAACATATTGTGAATACCCAAGTAGAAACAGAAAAGGCGCAACTGCAGGCGATCGCTACATCACTTGCGAAAAATCCAGAAGTGGCGGCTATTTTGCAATCAACGAACCGCACTTCTATAAATGAAAGCATGAAGGCGCTGTTTACCAAACTTCAACATGAGCAGCAGCTAGCCGTACTAGAAATAGGAGATGCACAAGGAATGGTTCATGTGCGCGGCCATAATTTGGAGCAATTTGGTGATGATAAGTCCAAAACTTCTGCAATTCAGGAAACCTTAAATGGCAACGTAATTAGTGGGCTAGAGTATGGGAAAAGTGGACTAGCGATTCGTGCATTCGCTCCGATTGAAGTGAACGGAACAATTATTGGTACGGTTCAAGTTGGGGTAAATGATCAATTTATTCAGCTTATTCAGGAATTATTGCCACTTGTACAGCTTCAATTTTTAAATCCAGAAGAGCTAGAAACTTTTCTTGCCAAAAGCGAGGACGTCTCTTTAAAAGAATTGTTAAACGGTGACGCTACACGTGTATTTAAAGAAGATGCACAAGTAATCGAAAGCTACTTGCCATTTTTAGACCCAACAGGAAAAGAAGTAATTGGCGTCATGTTGCTGAAGCAAGATGTTTCGGCAATGCAATCCATCCAATCAGGTATGTTTACAACGGGTATCATTGTATTAGTGCTTGCATTCTTCGTAGCCATTGTTATTGCAACGGTTTATAGCAAATCGTTAACAGCCCCCGTTGCAAAAACGGCGAGTGCGTTACAGCGTTTACGAGATGGTGATTTAACACAAACAATCGAATTAACAAATCGTCAAGATGAAATGGGTATGATGATGCAAGATATGAAAGATATGCAACAGCAGCTTCATAGTACAATTAAAGAAGTTGCGCTTGCCTCAGAAACTGTTTCTGCTCAAAGTATCCTGTTAAAAGAAGATGTGTCAATTGCGTCGTCTAGCTCACAAGCAATAACGCAAGTGATGGAAGATATTTCTTCCGGAGCAGAGCGTCAAACTTTCGCCATTACAGAAGTTTCAGAAACGGTAAATGATTTTTCAAACCGCTTACAAGAAACCGTACAGCAAAGTACCATCTTACAAAACTCGTCTCAATCGGTACGTGTGCTATCAGTAAAAGGTGCACAACTGATGCATGCCTCATCAGCGCAAATGAATGAATTGCAAATGGTCATGAATGATGCGGTAACAAAAATGGCAGCATTAGACATTCAAGCAAGTAAAATTACAACGTTCGTATCCATTATTGAAGAGGTAGCGAATCAAACGAATTTGCTTGCATTAAACGCTTCGATTGAGGCGGCACGTGCTGGGGAACATGGCAAAGGTTTTGCTGTAGTGGCAGAAGAGGTACGCAAGCTTGCGGTTCAAGTAGAGCAGTCCGTTTCAGAAATTACGTCCATTGTTTCAACGATACAGCGCGATTCCACAAATGTAAGTGGTTCGTTACAAAACGGCTATACACAAGTAGAACTCGGCGTGAGCCAATTAGCAACAACTTCGCAAACCTTTAATGAAATCGAACAGGCAGTAGCTACGATTACCGAGGCGATTGCTGAAATGATGCAAGGTTTAGCACAAATGAACGGTGAAAGTCAGGAAATTAATGCAACAGTTCAAGAAATTGCTGCGATTAGTGAAGAAACGACAGCCGCTGTGGAAGAAACAACGAGCACATTAACGGAATCGAGTGCATCTATGCAAAACATTGCCGTTTCGACCGAGCAGTTAACACAACTAGCAGAGCAATTAAATCGAATTGTTAAACAGTATAAAGTTCATCGGTCATAGACGGTGGTATGCGTATTAATGGGAGTTTTCAAAGAGTACTAACTGTGATACAGTAGCTACACTACCGCCAAGCAATTGGCAAATATGGAGGCGATGTAATGACAAATACAGTAGATGAGTTTGTAGAATCATTAGTAGCGGCAACGATTAATAATGAAGTGAAGTGGAGCGCGGGTTCAGAAGGGTTAACTGATGCAATCGAAGAAGTATATGGCAATGCAGATACGCTATATACGTTTTTTGATGAGGAAGCGGGTGCCAATGTAGTGCTTGCGACATATCAGTATTACGAAGGTGATGTAGAAGCCGATGAATTCATAAAAGACGGAGCGAGTATTCTACTTGTAGACGCTGATGATTTTGAAATTTTAAATGAAATTACGGATGAAGATGTAGAAGATGCAGCAATTTTTAAGACGCTAATCGAGGCGATTAAAGAAGCAAAGTGATTAATAAAATGAAGGCAGTCTATGACCAAATTATATTGGCTAGGCTGCCTTGTTATATGAAAGCTATATAAAGCAGTGTTTGCGTAAAGTGAATTATTGACCAATACATAACTTAAAAACTCCCTATTTGTGTAGTTTGTGCACAGATAGGGAGTTTTGCTTGTATGAAATTAAATGTGACCATAGCCTGTAAACTTCGATTTCCAATAGCCTTCATGGATAGATGTGATGTTTACTTTAGATCCACTTGCGTTAATCATTTTACCGTTACCCATGTAAATACCTACATGTGAAATGCCTTTTTTATACGTGTTACTAAAGAACACTAAGTCCCCAACTTTAGGCGTGGATACCTTTGTTGCGTTATTATATAAGCTTGCGGCAGTTTGACGTCCCACTGATTTACCTGATTTTGAAAATACATAAGAAACGAAACCTGAGCAATCAAAACCAGATGGTGATGAACCACCAAAAACATAGGGTGTGCCTAATTGTTGTTTGGCTACAGAAATTACTCTAGAGCTGTTTACTGAAGCCGAAGTAGCATGATTAGAACCAATTTGTAGTTTTTGTCCAACGTTGATGTTTGTTGATATTAAGCTATTTGAACTCATAATCGATGAGTAAGTCGTACCGTATTGTTTAGCGATTTTAGCTAATGTATCGCCACTTTTTACAGTATATGTAGCTGCAGAAGCGCCAGACATAGATGTAAATAAAAGTGATGTACCTAAAGAGAATGCTGCAATTGTCTTAAAAAATTTTTTCATGATATATGTTAAACCTCGTATATGTAAGTTTTTATAGCTCGAACTGAACTAACGAGATTAATCATAACAAAGAAATATTTCACCTACTTTTCAATAATATTAAAAGTAAATGTTATTTTGTAATAATATCGTAATATGATGTGGGAGATTAAAAAGGGGGCCTCATAAAAACTCGGGCAAAATGAATAATGAAGTTACGAAGCCATATATTTTATGTGATTCAACTGCACCAAAAGTGATGCATTTTGCGTTAGAGTCGGCCGTACAACATATTAAATAAGCAAACCGCTGTATGTTATAGATTGTAAGCATATAGCGGCTTTTTGTTGTTATCCTTACTTTATGCATGAGGCGTTATTAATTTGAATCTTTACTGCGTTCAATTTCGTATTACAGAAAAAGCCTTTCGAAAAGGAGTGGAGATCGATGAAATCATTTTATTTAAAGCAAAAAATCATGAGCATGCGCGGACGTTTTAATGTGTTTGATGATTTACAGCAAGAGGTGTATAAAATCGAAGGTAGTTTTCTACAAATTCCGAAAACGTTTACGATTAGTGACTTACAGCACAATGAAAAGGCACTGATAACGAAAAAGACTTTTAGTTGGCTGCCAACGTTTTATGTAGAAGTAGAGGGACGTCAGATATTTACAATTAAAAAGGAATTTACATTTTTTAAGGCAAAATATTTGGTTGATGGTGCTGGAATTGAAGTGAATGGAAACTTATGGGATATGGATTTTGATGTTGTGAAGGATGGTCAAGTGATTGGCCGCGTGTCAAAAGAATGGATGACATGGGGCGACACATATCAAAT
The DNA here is from genome assembly GCF_022549215.1 of Solibacillus palustris. Lineage (GTDB taxonomy): Bacteria > Bacillota > Bacilli > Bacillales_A > Planococcaceae > Solibacillus > Solibacillus daqui. Next base: position 204,070 of record NZ_JAKZFC010000005.1, read on the forward strand.
TCAAGTATTTGATGAGGAATGGGAAATGATTGTTATTGCATTAGTTGTAGCGATTGATTGTGTAAAAGCCGACCAAAATACAGCGGCGGCAAGTGTATAAGAAAAAAGCATCTCCGTAAAATTTCGGTGGAGATGCTTTTTCGGCGTGAATTGTTTTTCCAATCATAACATTGATTTGCAGAGCATATGAAATAATTACTGTGCTGGGTTTACTTCTAATTCCACATTAATTTTAATATCTTTTCCTACTAGTACTCCGCCTGTTTCAAGTGCCTGGTTCCAAGTTAAGCCGAAATCTTCACGGTTGATTTTTGCCGAAGCCTCGAAGCCGTATACTTCTACACCCCATGGATTTGTACCTTTGCCACCAAATTCAACATCGAATGTTACTGGCTTAGTAACGTCTTTAATTGTTAAATCACCGGTTACTTTGAAGTCATCGCCATCTTTTTCAACATTTGTAGAAGTGAACGTCATGCTCGGGAAAGCGTCTGCATCAAAGAAATCTGCTGATTTTAAGTGGTTGTCGCGGTCTGAACTTTTTGTGTTGATGCTTGCAACGTCAAGTGTAAAGTTAATTGTTGCATCGGATAAGTCCGCTGGATTGGCTACGTCAAGATTTGCAGTGTAGCTGTCGAATTGGCCTTTCACTTTTGATACCATCATGTGTTTTACTTCAAAGCCTACCGTTGAGTGTGATTGATCGATTGTCCAGTTTGTCATGTTCATTTTCCTCCTGAAATTATCTCTAATTTGAGATATTAGTCAAAATAAAATTCCCATTTTGTTTGGGAAGAAATGCTATTATTAATTCGAATTCATTTATCTTGAATTCGTAATAAATATATCACGAATAAAAATGACTGTCAACACAATAAAATTAATTATTTAAATTTTCTTTTTAGTTTTAAAATTCAGTTTAATTTTTGGTGTATTAGAAAGTTTATGATGAAAAGGTCTATCTGGAAATCAATGTTCCGAATAGACCCTTAATTGTTGGAGTGCCTGTAGCGCTTCTGAGGCATTTTGAAATGGTGTTTTGATAGTCAATAAGCGCTCAATATAATGTTGAAGCGCGACGGGAAGCTGGAGCTCTTGCTGCCAAGTTGTACTTTTTTTAGCTTGTGGTTCATAAATTGAATACAATAAAAACAACATAAAATGTCCAACCGCATATAAATCGCTCACTGGATGTGGTGCTTTTTTCGGGTTTTTTACGCCGTGCAAATTGAAATATGCATCGATGTTTGTCGCTAAGCCAAAATCAATGATGTGTAATCCATCGTCAGCTACAAGAACATTAGGAATGCGGAGATCACGGTGGACAATGTTTTTTTCGTGTAGTTGTTGTACAAAATACAAAAGATCTTTTGTTATTGAAATCGTATCATTGATGGAGTAAGTTTGTTGCTGTTCGAAAATGGCCTTTTCAAATGTATAGCCGTCGACAAAGCTCATTAAAAAATAGGGTGCATCTCCAATAAATCCACTCGCGATGAATTTCGGAACTGGAAGATGCTGAAGCTCTTGCAACAGAGTCATTTCTTGAATAAATCGTTGCTTAGATGTAGGCTTCAATTGATTAGCTTTTAGGCGTTTTAACACGGCCTGCTCTTTTGTCTTACGATGTTGTAATAAATACGCAACGCCATACGATCCCTCGCCTAGTATAGTGATAAGCTCATAATCGGTGTATTGTTGAATATAATGCTCTGTACGCTTTCGATACTTACTTTCTAGAAAATAAAAAATCATGACCAGCTACTAAAGAAACTGCGTGAGCTACGTTTTTTACGTTTGTAATAATGATGACCGCGATAGTTATCTTTATGTGAATAGCGACGACGGCTACTTGAAGAAGAATAGTGGCGGTAGCCTTTATTTGACCCAAGAAGGTTTTGAAGAATCTTTTTTAGCATAATATTAACCCCTTTTTCTTGTTTTATTGTTATACGTATTAACGTCTTAAAAGTTTCTAGATTAGTAACAAATTTAATGAAATGAGCATAAAAATTTGATAAGTGCAGTGAAACGACGAAAGGATTTATTCATACGATTTTTACAGCTAGTAAGCTTCAAACTCATAGCAGCGCAACCACACGAGCTTGATTAAAGGCTGTAGCAAAATTTACTTCACAGTGAAAAAGCTTTATAATTAAAAGATAAAGCAAGTTTGTGGAGGGGTTCTTTTGTCTAAAATTCATTTGGAATGCGACGCCTATAAGCGCGTAGAAAAAAACTTAACGCTTGAAAATTTTAAGATCAATAAAGAAGTCGCATTGCAAGCAATTGAAATTGTTAACGAAGGAAAATCACTAACAGCAGAAATGATTAAAGAAGTGGTGAATAGTGAAAAAGTATAATTTTGGTGAAGACGAGTCGTATTTACTCGAGCAAAATTTATTGGGCATTGATAATTTCGCTGATTTAGAACTTGCCGAGCAATTTGCATTTACCGTTCGTAGCTTAGAAATTGAGTGCGGTAAATATACGATTGATAGTTTCAACTTAGCGTCATTGATGGCGCTGCACCATTATTTATTTCAAGATATTTATCAATTTGCTGGTGAAATTCGTAAAGTACAACTCATTAAAGGGGATACGCGATTTTGCCAAATGCAATATATATTATCAATGTGTGAGAAACTTTTCACGGAGCTGGCGCAAGAAGGGGAATGGCCCACTGTCGAAATAGCAGCACAGCGCCTAGCATATTACAAATCAGAGCTTAACATTATCCATCCGTTTCGTGAAGGAAATGGCCGCGCAATCCGCTTATTCATTCATGCATATGCGAAAAGTAAGGGATATAATTGGGATTTTGTGAAATTAGAGCGTGACGGTTATATGCAGGCGATGATTGATGCGGTACTTGATACGAATAAGCTACAGAACATTTTTTTGCATACATTACAAAAAGGAGATTTCCCTCAATTTTAGGGAATCTCCTTTTTCTAAGTTGTTAACAAGCACTGTATTGGTTTTAGCTTTACCGAAGCCCGCCGAAAATAAGTAGATTGCAATTGATCCAATTTTGTTTGTAAATTTGCTCAATGTTATTTTACAATAAAAAAGTTGCTATTAGGCAATAGAACCTACTAACATCCTTTTAAATACGGTTGTATATCGTTGTAAGCAAAAAAATGCATTCTTTCGCATTTTTGTACAGTTAAATGTACTTGTAGAAACTCGAAAGTTAGAATCTTCATAATTCGAAATACCTCGTCGTGGGGTTCATAATCTGTATCAGTTAAATAATAGTAATTATACTTCTTCAGCATTGGAGGGTCGATTTCTTCGTGTTGATTTACAAAAATCGTCAATTCATTAAATGCATGTAAAGCTAGAAAATAGCAATATAAAAATGCATGATGGTGTTTGGTGCGATAAGATTGTAATATTGTTTGTAATTGTTCGGGCGTGGAAATTTTTAAGCGGTTTGCTAAATGTTCATCATATGCATGTAAAAAATTTTTCTCGAATTTAATGAATAAGTATTTTTTTACCTGATAGTAGTTAACCCATATATTAAACACCGCGGCTTTTGTATTGTTTTCATTTTGAATATCGGTAGGAAGTGGGGGTAACTCCGGAGAATATTGGTCCCAAAGACGTTCAAATAAAGTCATATAAAACGGATCGATTTCTTGATAGCTACTATAATTTAAAGGCATTCATATTAACCTCTCTGTCATTTGAATAAAGATATAATACCAAAAAAAACCAAAAAAGTATTTAAAAAATATAAAATTTTCTAAAAATTATAATGTGTGAAGGATAGCCTTGTAATTACCAAATCTAACACAACCTTTATATGGTCAGTTGTATATAGAGGCTCATCAATTACAATCCTTTTTGTTAAGATGTTCGACTTTGTGACAAAGTGAAAAGGGAAATTTTAATCCTTATAAGTAGAAATTTGATAAACGATTGGAAATTGACTAAAATCACAGAGGATAGAGTTAGCAAACAGAAGGGAATATTTATATGGAAAAATATGTATTATTACTAGCGATGTTATTATTAGCAGGTTGTGGAGATAAAGAGGAAAAAGGGCCGATGTTTACTGAGAATCAATCTGTCCCATTTGAAATCATAAAATATGAAGAAAAAATTTCACCGATTTATGAATCGCTTGTGCCACATATTGCTTATGCAGAAACAGCAGGGCAGCTAGAGGAATTAAAGGGGCGTTTTAAAGTTGATGGATTTGATATGGACACAGAGAAATTTATGGCTATTTTTATTGTCACATATTCAAATAGCTGTGGAGTAGCGGTGGATGGCGCCTATGAAGATAAAAATAATTTAGCTGTTCAATTATTAGAAAGCGGTGGCGAAAATTGTGATTCAGAAGGTATGCCTCATACATTTGTATTGCAAGTAGATAAAAAGGAATATGAAAAAGTTCAATTGTATAATGGGAATATTATTAAATCGTCAATAGATGTTGATTAGTAATGGTATCACAGGCTAGGGCTAGAATGAACTGAACCCAGTATTTGAACATTTCAATGTTCCAGCAACGGTCAAACGCGGAATCATATGGCAATTGTAACAAATGAAAAAGGAGTCACAATTGGCTTAGTAACAATGGAAGATATTTTATCTGAAATCGTTGGTGAAATTGAAGATGAAGATGATGGTATGATTGCCACAACATAAAAGCAGTAGTCCCCCGAAAAAATTAGGGGGACTGTTTTAATATTGAAATATCGCAAGTTCGCCATGATTTACTTTCACTTTATATTAAAAAATTACTTTCACAAATCGATCTAACAATTTGTCAATTTCATCGCGTTTTGGAATCAGCTCCATCCAATCTTCTGGTACATTAAGCTCGTCATAGTAGATGCCAGCAAGTCCACCAGCAATCGCAGCAACCGTATCGGTATCGCTTCCTAGGTGAACGGCATTGAAAATAGTATCATAGTAACTTGAACTATTGAGCATGCTCCAATATACTGCTTCGAGTGTATGAATGACATAGCCATTACTATTAATATCATCGCGTGTTAACTCATTGATTGAAAAAATACGTTCAAAATTTGGTTTTTCATTTGGATATTCATTTAATAAGGGTAGTAATTGCTTGTTTGCATTTTCAAGGCTTTGTGCAAAAGTCATACCATCCATTAAATGATGTACTACATATGTATAATGCATACAACAAAGCGTCGAACGAATATGGCCATGTGTTAACGTAGCATAATCTTTCACATAGCGTTCCTCGATACTACGCTTATAACTATATAAAGCAATTGGTAAAATACGCATTAAAGCCCCATTTCCATTGCTTTTTTCATCGGTTTTCGCCTGTTCAAAAGGCCCGTTTTTCTCCCAGCGATTTAGAACTTCGGAAATCGTTAAACCAACATCAAATGAAGGTTCATCATTATAAGTCCAGTAGCCACGAAATGCCCAATCACAAAAGGCCTGTTTTAAATCTGCAATAGATGTATCATGTATTAAATGTTCGATTGTAATAAGCGTCATCGCGCTATCGTCTGACCACGTTCCTGCTGGTACATCCCAGCAACCGTAACCAATCATATCATCTACTTTAAATGTATCACGCTCCATAAATTCCATCGGCACACCATATGCATCGCCAATAATAAAGCCCCAAAGCGCACGTTTTCGTTTATTCATTCGTATTCACCTCAATTGACAGTTGTTAGTTTAGTATCAGTGTACCATTAGCTGTTTTTACATTCGATCATTTTTGTATATTATTCGCGTAAACTATTTTAGGAAATTATGATGATGGCAGGAGAGTAAGCTTTAGCGCTCATTGTGGTAATCATTGTATTTGAATTGATTGTTATTGTCGTATAAATCTTTCGACAATTTGAGCTATATTTTTGTAAACTATAATGGGTGATGATGATGAAATTATTAGAACAGTTAGCAGACGCATTTTTAAACGGAGCACAGGATTTTCGATTTGTCTACAATCGTATGACAAAAGAGGTCGATATATTAGAAATGTTGGACAATGATTGGGAAGACGATGACAATTTGGAGCTAGTACCATATAAAGAGTCGCGTGAAATGTATGAAGTAATGGTCGATTTTTCGAATCAGTATGAAGGAGAACTCGAAGAAAAATTATTTCAAGCATTAAATGGTCGTAAACCGTTTCATGCATTTCGAGAAACAGCGAACAGCATAGGAATTATAAATGCGTGGTACGATTATGAGCAAGAATATGTAAAAAAGAAAATGCAAGAATGGCTGGAAAGTTTATAAAAAGGGGGCAGATAAAAATCTGATTTTTTTATCTGCCCCAATTTTTATTGTAGTTTTCGTGCTTTGTCTTCTTTTATTTGGCGCATTAAATGAATGATTAGCATAATGATTCCCACTGTACAAAGGATAAGGCTAACGATGAATAAGATCATCCAAGCTGTTAAATTCAAACCACTTGTGAAAAAAATCGAAACAACTAATAAAATAATGCCGACAAATAATGTTAAGTAACCACTTTTAGAAAGTGACACAACAAACGCCTCCTTAATTGCCATATCATAAAAATAACATAAAATATGCATGATTTCCTATTCAAAGGCATAGGAGATTGTAAGCAATTCAAAAATTAATGCTGTATCGGCATTGTAAAGTAAAAGCGCGAACCCATGTCATTACTATCCGTATAGATTTTTCCATTATTCTGTGTAATTATTTCCTTGCAAATAGCAAGGCCGATGCCGTGCGAATTCAGTATATTTGAATTCGAGGCTCGGAAGTAACTATCGAAAATAAATGATAATTCATGTTTAGGATTCCCGATACCACTATCTTCAATTATATAAACGAGCTCCTCTTCTTCTATCGACATTTTGAGCTGACACGTCTTTTTTCCCACGAAGGTTTTCTACAGAAATATCTTCAAAAATTATCTGTCCCGGTTTTAAAGCGTTAACATGAAACACTTCAAAATTTTTCTTCACTTTAAACAACTCCCTTAAATATTCTCTTACACATAATTCACTTTAAAATAAGTTAAAAAATTATTTTTCTAATAAGAATTAAAATAAGTGAAATTAATAGTCACTTTAATCCTCTTTTAAAATAAATAAATCAAACTAAGATAATGAAAAAGTGATATTTTTAAGGGGAGGTAAGATAATATTGTATTCGATGTTCTATAAATGGCATGGAGACGAAAATGGTAAGAAACGAGGGAAAAGTCATGGTTCAACAACTTAATCAATTTATTCAACGCTATATGCCGATATTAACGCCACTAAGTTTAGTGATTGGCGTGATACTTGAACAAATAGGCAGTCATTTTTTATTTTTAGTTCCAATATTATTTGCAGTTATGACGTTTATTAGTAGTTTGAGTTTGAAATTTCGTGACATTAAAGTATTTAAAATGTACCCCAAAACAATTTTATTTGTTATTGCATTTTTACATATTTTAATGCCGTTATGGGCGTACATAATAGCTGAGCTTATCTTCGATGATTATTTATTAACGATTGGTTTTATACTATCAGTAGCAGTTCCAACAGGAGTTACAAGTGTAATTTGGGTAACGATTAGTAAGGGCAATTTACCATTATGTTTGGCGATTATTTTAATAGATACATTACTTGCGCCAATATTAATGCCGTTACTTTTACACATCGTTGTTGGTGAGACAATTCATATAGAAACAGCAGCGCTCATTATTGATTTAATTTTGATGATTGTTCTGCCGTCGTTTATCGGAATGTTTGTCAATGAATGGACCAAAGGGGAGCTGCAAAAGCGTTATAATCAGCCGTTTGCATTGATTTCAAAACTATGTTTGTTTGGCATTATTATGATTAATAGTAGCGCCATTGCACCATATGTAAAAAATATAAATGCTGAGCTAGCACTTGTTATTGGGACTGTGTTATTCGTTGCGGTGTCAGGTTATTTTCTGGCACTAGCACTTGGAAAGTTGTTTTTAAAATCAAAGGCCGATCAAGCGACATTTATTTTTAATGGTGGGATGCGTAATATTGCGGTAGGTGTTGTTATTGCAACGACATATTTTCCATCCAAAGTAGCGATGCCAGTTGTTTTTGGGATGCTATTTCAACAAGTATTAGCATCCATTTTCTTCAAAATAACACGAACATAACATCGTTCGAATGTTTTATTGTACGTGTATTGAGGAATTTCGAACGAATTTTATAAATTTTTATTCGTATTTAGAGGTAATTGGTTGCGTAAAACCCTTATTTTGAGTGGATTTAAAGAGAGTATTGTTATTGTTGTTTTTGTCCTCCTTAAAAATACAGTTGTGTTAATAGAAAACACAAGCTATTATTGTTATATAGCAAAAATAGAAGTGTTGGAAACGTGAAACTTCAAATCGGTATGAAACTTGTTTTCATATTTTTAAGTTTCAACTGCTTCGCTTCCGACTAGAAGCTTGTAACAACTTAGAATTGCGGAGGAATTTATGAAGAATTTGTTCATCAAATGGAATAGTATTAATTTAGTAAACCGCATTATTGTCGGTATTGTCATCGGTGTTGTTTTGGCATTAACAATTCCAGAAACCGTGAGCGGCATTACGATTCTTGGTACTTTGTTTATTTCAGCTTTAAAGGCAGTAGCACCCATACTTGTATTTGTGTTAGTTATTAATGCGATTGCTTCACATGTTAAAGGCAAGGCTACCAATATGAAAACGGTTTTACTTCTATATGCAGTCGCAACGTTTTTGGCAGGCTTTGTGGCGGTAGTTGTAAGCTATATTTTCCCGACAACACTAACATTAAAAACGGTTGCACAAGATGTCACACCACCAAGCGGAATTTTAGAAGTGTTAGAAACGTTATTATTTAACATCGTTACGAACCCGGTTAGTGCATTGTTAAATGCGAATTATCTTGGCATTTTAGCCTGGGCCGTTGTGTTAGGTATTGCTTTAAAAGGAGCAAATGACTCGACGAAAGCGATGATTACAAACCTATCCGATGCCATAACGAAAATTGTTCAATGGGTAATTAGTTTAGCACCTATTGGTATCATGGGTATTGTATTTGAAGCAATTTCAACAACGGGTATTTCTGCATTAGCAGAATATGGTCGTTTAATTGTAATATTAGTTGCTACAATGTTTTTTGTAGCATTAATTGTGAACCCGCTCATCGTATTTGTCGTGGCACGTCGGAATCCTTATCCATTAGTGTTAACTTCATTAAAAGAAAGTGGTATTACTGCATTTTTCACGCGAAGCTCGGCAGCCAATATTCCAGTAAATATGGCATTGGCTGAAAAATTGAAGCTTAATAAAGACACGTACGCAGTATCGATTCCTCTAGGGGCAACGATAAATATGGCTGGCGCAGCAATCACAATTTCAATTTTAACGATGGCAGCAGCCCATACATTAGGGATTGAAATAGATTTCTTTACGGCTGTTGTTTTAATGGTATTATCCGCTGTTTCGGCAGCAGGTGCTTCTGGTGTAGCTGGCGGTTCATTGCTATTAATCCCATTAGCATGTAGCATATTAGGTATTTCAGATGATATCGCCATGCAAGTGGTTGCGATTGGCTTTATTATCGGTGTAATCCAAGATTCTTGTGAAACAGCACTAAACTCTTCTTCGGATATTGTATTTACCGCAGCAGCAGAATACGCAAACGAGCGTAAAAATAAATAAGTTTTATTTTATGCAAATTCACATTGCCCAAATAAGCAATGTGAATTTTTTTATCGAATTTTCCGTCATTTATTTGTCGAATGGCATTATTTCTTGGGAAATAAAGTACAAATTGTTCGAAAATGACCGTTATATATAGACAGGAAGATTTCCAGTTAGTCGATTTTGGAAGGGGCAATATGTCAATTTTAGATAATTTACGTCAAGTAAAGCGCAAGTTGTTAGATGAAAAACACCCACTTGCAAACGAAACGTGGTGGAGCAATCTACTTTACAAATAGCGATCATTTCGTGTTACGAACTGTGTATTTGAGCATAATTCGACGCTTGGTAAAGGAGGAAGTATGTATATTGCAGGGACAGAGGCAAGCCATATGAAGAAAAGACGAAATGTAAAGCAGCGATGACGCAAGCGGTTGTTATTTTAGGCAGTACAAAAGGTACGACGGAATTTTTGGTAAGTTTGAGCAATGTGAATCGAAGAATTTTATGATTAAGTAAAATGGGGCATGCTAGTATTACTGGCATGCCTTTTATTTTGGGATAGGAAAGCATTAGCTTAATCTCCACCACCACTGTCATCAGAGCAAACATCACCTATAACCTCAGCATCAATATGCAGCATGTCATTAAAATCGAGTGCCGATTCTGGTAAGTCACCAATGGCTTCATTGGACGTATAAATTTGCGCGGCTAAGAGTAACGAGTTGCAGTCGTATTTTTTAATGTTTAACTCACGGCAAATTTCGTCGTGAATTGCATAGAGAGCAGGGAATTGAACTACTTTAAATTTTGCTAACGCCAATAGCGCAATTGTATTGTAATGACAGCGTTCAATCTTTACATCGGATTTGCGAATAAACTGAGAAATTTGCTGTAAGTGTCTATTTGTTTCATCACAAAATGTGCCCGTACCTAAAGTTAATAGCACCGCGCTATTTTTTGTAGTATTTACACGCTCGTAGCCTAATGAAATGAGAGCCTTGTAATAGAGCTCATATGTTTGTACGAGAGTTGCAACATTATTTTCACGTGTCGAAAGCAAAGCTGTTGTCGAGAGCTTAAGTGCGGAATAGGTTAAACTGGGCTGCTGTGCTAATTCGTGAGTGAGAGTTTGTAATTTTTGAATGTCGGCGTCATGCTTCATGTACATAGCTGCTAAGTACGTTTGCTCATTTCGCTTAAAGTGCTTTGTTAGCTGTTTATACATATGTAATGTGTGTACGATTTGCTCAGGAGCTTTGGCGAAATGTACATAGTAATTATGATAGATTTTTTGGCCAGCCCGTGCACTACTATACCATTTCGTATTGGCCTTAATTTGCTGTACAACCTTTTCATAGTCTTCATAGTAAAAAGGGATATTACGCACAGTTAATTTAAGCGCTAATTCTTTTTCAAATGGAGCAGCTTCCGAACCAAAATAAAGGCGGATTTTTTCGACATTATGGAAAAATAATTGTAGTTGCTCGTTCATCACTATCACCTCTTATTTATTTGTACGTATTCAATTAGTGAAAGTTTCACAAAAAAACGATAGGAATGCTCAAAATTAAGTTTGCAAAATACAGCACAATTGGAACGAGTGGTGTATGATAAATAAGTGAAAAATATAACCTTACATGAACAATGTTGAGAGGAACTAAACGTTATGAGCCAACAACCATTTTTACCGATTATCGTAGGTACAGATATTAATGCATACAACATGGCGATATCATTCCATGAAGAATATAAAATCCAGCCCGTGTTAGTAGGAAAGGGTGTACTGCCATTCACAAATTTAAGTACGATACCTCGTGCCATAGAGTACGATAAAAAACTAGGTGACCCAACACAATTTGCAAAAATTTTAATTAGCGTTGCCAAAAAATATGAAGAAGCAGCTGAAAAATTAATTTTAATCGGGACTAACGACTTATATGTACGTCTTATTATTGAAAATCGCAATATTTTAAAAGATTACTTTGTATTTAACTACATTGATGAAGAGTTAATGAATGAAGTTCAATTTAAAGAAAATTTTTATAAACTATGTGAGCAGCACGGCCTCGATTTTCCGACGACTGTTTTTTATAATTGTAAAACAGACGATGAGTTCACAAAAGATATGCTTTATCCGGTAATTATTAAGCCAAGTAATGGGATTGAATATAGCCGTCATCCGTTTGAAGGACAAGAAAAAGTTTTTAAAGTTGAAAACATCACGGAGCTAAACAATGTTGTGAAAATGATTAAAAACAGTGGTTATGCTGACACATTAATCATTCAAGATTACATTCCTGGTGAAGATACAGCGATGTGGGATTCAGTTGTTTATGTAAGCTCAAAAGGCGAAACTCAGCTAGTATCATTTGCACAAGTTGTACTACAAGAGCATACAAAAACAGCCATTGGGAATTATACAGCACTGATTTCTCGCTACAACGAAAATCTAATGACGAAGCTAAGTGGCTTTTTAGAAGCATTGAATTACCGTGGCTTTGGAAACTTTGATTTAAAATTTGATGAGCGCGACGGTAAGTTCAAAGTATTTGAAGTAAATATCCGTCAAGGCCGTTCGAGTTATTATGTAACGGCAATGGGACATAATATGGCGCGTTATTTTGTAGATGATTTAATTTACAATAAAGAGAAGCCGTGCACGTATTTAAAAGGCGATGTATTATTTTCGGTCGTGCCAAAAATCGTACTGAAGAAATTCGTAGCTGATCAAGCTGTTCAAGCGGATATCGCCCGTTTATTAAAAGAAAATAAAATGGTGAACCCTTTATTCTACAAGCAAGACAAGCACCTAAAACGCAAGTTCTATATGTTCATGCGTCAGGTGAATTATTACAAAAAGTATAAAGAAAATGTTTGGTAAATAAAACAAAACGCAATTTCCAGTATTAGGGATGTTGCGTTTTTTCTTTGTTTATAGTCATTGAAAGCATACATTTATTAAAAAATGTTATAGTAAAAGAAAAATGAAATGAGTGATTCTATAATGACAAAGCATACATTTACTTTACAAATTGATTGGCCACAGGGAAGAAATTCAGTAGGTAGCTTATCAGCAGAACGCCTACAAACGCAGATTTCAATTCCACCAGAAATGGATGGTCCAGGTATCGGTACAAACCCTGATGAAATGTTGCTTGGCGCGGCAGCAACGTGCTATATCATCACGTTAGCGGCTATGTATGAACGTGGTCAAATCGATGCAGAATTGGCATTAAAATCAGAAGGAATAGTTGATGTGACAAACGGTGTCTTTACCTATCAAGAAATTCATCATTATGTCACGATAACGCTAAATGATCAATCGGAGCGTGCACAAAAACTAGCAGAGCGCTATGCATTTAAAGCAGAAGAAACTTGTATGATTAGTAAGGCGTTAAAAGGGAATGTAGACATTCAAGTACATATTACGATGAACTAAGGGGGCGAGCTTGTTGAATATTATTTCAGCAGTCATTCAATTAGTAGGCGCTAGCTTTGTAATCTTTTTTATCAGTGGACGATTAATCGGCTCGCAAGTTAGTTTAGTAAAACGTGTACTATCAGTCGTTATAAGTGTTGTTTTTACAACATTTGTATTTTGGTATACGTATTTGCGTGGCTCCGATTATTTTGATTACGGCATCGTAGAGAATGTAGTAAATAGTGCGACGCTACTGTGGCTTGGTAGTATGTTGCTTATTTCAATGCTGTTGTACTTGTTTTTCGAATTATTTGATTCAATCGAGTTAAATGAAAATGGTACACCTGTTGGTAGACGTTCTTATTTCAAAACACTGTTAATATATTGGAAGCGTCAAAAGCGTTTACGCGAAGTTGTCGGCATAGCTGTGAAAAATGGTGTGACGCGTACGGTAAAATATGCGCGTTCTCGTGAAGATGAGCGCGAGTTAGCGAAGGCTTTGCGTGACACACTTGAACAATGTGGTGGGGTATTTATCAAATTTGGTCAAGTACTATCTACAAGAAAAGAGCTTCTATCACCTATTTTTATAGAAGAATTAGAAAAGCTTCAGCAGCATGTAAAGCCATTAACTGAACAGCAAGTTGAACAAATTTTACAAGAAAATTACGGTCAAGATGTAGACCGAGTATTTTCCTATTTTAGCAAAACGCCTTTAGCTTCGGCCTCTATTGGACAGGTGCATAAGGCGGTTTTGAAAGAAGCAAATGAGCCGGTTGTCGTTAAATTACTACGTCCTGAAGTAAAGCATATTATGCATGAGGATTTATCGATTTTAATGGAATTTGCAAGTTGGATTTCGAGTAAATCCGGGTGGGCTGAAAACTTAGGTTTCTATGATTTAGCAAAAGGGTTTAGTTTAGCGCTTAGTGAGGAAATCGATTTTAATATTGAGGCGCGCAATATGGAGCAAATGGCGCTCATTGTGCAAAAAGGTGAAATCAACGTAAAAGTGCCCCAAGTTTTTACGCGCTATAGCAAAAAAAATGTGCTTGTTATGGAGTATATTAAAGGGCAATCAGTTACTGTGGCACATGCATTATTTAACGATAACTGTGTAAATCGCCATGATTTTGCACAAACGCTTCTTTATGCCTTTTTAGAACAGGCACTTGTTTCCGGTATATTTCATGCCGATCCACATCCGGGAAATATTTACATTGAAGAAGATACGGGTCGGGTGGCAATGTTGGATTACGGTGCGGTGGGTCGCTTAGCAATGCAGCAACAAGATGGTCTTAAGTATTTTTTAGTTGGAATTCACCAGGCGGATGCGGCGCTTGTAGTTGACGGCATTAACCTACTTGTCGAAAATGGTGAAGCGGTAAATCGACAAGAAATGGAACAGGCCATTAGCCAAATTTTACTTAGAATTAGTTATGTGTCACGCGTTGAAACGGACGAACTTATATATTCTATTTTCTCGGTCGCCCGTGATTTTGGTCTACATTTCTATCCTGCAGTTAGTATAGCTTTACGCGCAATTGTCACACTAGACGGGACATTATCAACTATTGACCCACGCTTTGAAATTTTTAGAGAAATTAAAGATTTTTCAAATAACTATTTAAAAGCGAGTTTGGCAAAACCATTTAAGCAACCAAAAGAAACGAAGCAATATATCGAAGAAGAGCTTGCGCTACTTTTACCCAATTTACGAAAAATTCCTCGTCGTATTGATCAAATGATAAAAAAAGCAGAAAGCGGCAAAATCATTTTGCATCATGATATTTTCTCGGATAAAACGAATGCAATGTTTGTTACCCAGCTATTTTCACGTTTCGTATTGTTGCTCGTTGGCATTACATTTGGCATTATCTCGGTAGCATTGCTAGCAATTTCGCAGTTTATTCATACCGCCTATGCTGTTTATCTAAATACGGCTGCTTACCTTGGTTTATTTTTATGTGCGATATTACTCGTACGCTTATCAATCCAAGCAATTCGAGATATGAAACGAACAAAATAAAAATTTTTAAGAGACTCGATTTTAGAGTCTCTTTTTTTGTGTGGTATAAAACACTTTACTATAATAGAATATTAAATTGCTAGTGAAATAGTTTGTTAGCACAAAAGCAGGTTAAATTGAAAATAACGTAATAAACCACGTAAAAAATGATTTTTAGAGAGAAAATTTGTTTTTTGTTAAAAAATAAGTGGAAATAAACTATTTTTTGTAGAATAATAAATTCAAGGAAACTATTGATTTGGAAAATTCACAAAGGGTGGGGTAATATGATTCAATTAAACGGCCAAAATTTGTCGATGGAACAAATGGCAAGTATTTTATATAGTAAACAAAAAGTAGCGATTGCAGATGATGCAAAACATAAAGTAGCAAAAAGCCGTGAAGCAGTTGAACGAATTGTACAGCAAGATAAAACGGTGTATGGCATTAATACAGGGTTTGGGAAATTTAGCGATGTAAAAATCGCCGAACAAGAAGTCAGTAAATTGCAGGTGAATTTAATTCGTTCACACGCTTGTGGTTTTGGCGAGCCGTTCCCGATTTTAGTTGCAAAAGCAATGATGGTGTTACGTTTGAATGCGTTGTTAAAAGGATTTTCAGGTATTCGTTTAGAGGTGCTTGAGCGACTATGCTATATGATTAATGAAGATATTATTCCTGTCATTCCACAGCAAGGTTCGCTTGGGGCATCGGGTGATTTAGCACCGCTTTCGCATTTAGTATTGGCATTAATTAGCGAGGGTGAAGTGTTTGTTCAAGGGGAACGTCGACCATCGGGTGAACTATTTGACCAGCTAAATCTTCCAAAAATCGAGCTACAAGCAAAGGAAGGCTTAGCGCTCATTAATGGAACACAAGCAATGACTGCACAAGGGATTGTTAACTATATTGAAGCCGAAAAATTAGCGTACGCAAGTGAATGGATTGCAGCGATGACGATGGAAGCATTGTACGGTATTATTGATGCCTTTCATCCAGCTGTTCATGAGGCGCGTGGAATGCAAGAGCAAATGGATGTTGCTACGCGTATGCGTGATTGGCTTGAAGATAGTGCGCTTATTACACATCAAGGGGATAAGCGTGTACAAGATCCATATTCACTGCGCTGCATTCCTCAAATTCATGGAGCGAGCTGGCAAGTGTTAAATTATGTAAAAGAAAAGCTGGAGCTTGAAATGAACGCAGCAACGGATAATCCATTGATTTTTGAGGATGGCGAACTCATTATTTCAGGTGGGAACTTCCACGGACAACCTATTGCCTTTGCGATGGATTTTTTAAAAATTGGAGTTGCCGAACTTGCAAATGTTTCGGAGCGTCGCATTGAACGTTTAGTGAATCCACAGTTAAACGAAGGATTACCAGCATTTTTAAGTGCCAAACCTGGTTTAGAATCAGGGGCGATGATATTACAATATAGCGCGGCAAGCTTAGTATCAGAAAATAAAACACTTGCACATCCAGCATCGGTTGATTCGATACCTTCTTCAGCAAACCAGGAGGATCATGTTAGTATGGGGACTACGGGTTCACGACATGCGCGTATGATTATCGGAAATGTCCGCAATGTATTGGCGATTGAAGCATTTTGTGCTGCTCAAGCTGTAGAATATCGTGGGGTGGAGCAGATGTCACCAAAGCTACGCGAAAAGTGGGAGCAAATTCGAGAACTTGCTCCAAGTATGACCGAAGACCGAATTTTCAGTCATGATGTCAATCGTATTATCGAAATCTTATTGCCATCAAGGTAAGTGTGTCTATCAGCGTTTTACCTTATTAAGTAGGTGTTAGAAATCTCGACGCAGTTGCGTAAAGGTGCAATTGATCTTGTGGTTTTGCTATAATAAATGTCTAGAAGTTTGAGAGGAAGAATATTTATGACAAAACCACATTTATTAATCGTTGATGGTATGGCACTTCTATTCCGTTCGTTTTTCGCGTCAGCTGCGATGAATCAATTTATACGTTTAGATGATGGCACACCGTCGAACGGCGTACAGGGCTTTGCACGCCATGTATTAACAGCACAAAATATAATGAAACCAACGCATTTAGCAGTTTGTTGGGATATGGGTGCACATACATTCCGCAATGAATTATTCGATGGCTACAAAGCAAATCGCCCAGCTCCGCCAGAAGAAATGCTGCCGCAATTTGATATGGCAAAGGATGTTTCACAAATGATTGGCTGGAAAAATTTCGGAACAAAGGGTTTAGAAGCCGATGATTTAATTGGTTCTATGATAGAAAAATGGAAGGATGCTGCACAAATTACTGTTATTAGTGGTGACCGTGATTTATTGCAGCTGTTAAATCCAACTACTACAATTGCGTTCACGAAAAAGGGTTACACAGAATACGATGTCTACACGGAGGCACGCTTTGTTGATGAATATGGCATTGCACCAAAGCAATTTGCCGACGTAAAAGCATTTATGGGTGATACCAGTGACGGATACCCAGGTGTTAAAGGTATTGGTCCGAAAACCGCTTTACAATTGATTCAAAATCACGGCTCCATTGACGGGGTATTAGCAGCACTATCGACATTAAAGCCGGGGCAACGAATTAAAATTAGTGAAAATGAAGACATGCTTCGCTTATCATACCAATTAGCAACAATTAACTGCGCAGCGCCAATTGATGCAGAGCTTGATGAGTTACGTTTAGATGCATACACACCAGCGCTATTTAATTCTGTAGAACAAAAGGGCTATCGTTTAATTGCAAAACATGCGCGGTCGATAAAATAAATAGTGGTAAAAAACATACACCGTCTCTTTGTGAAGAAACGGTGTATGTTTTTACGTTCATTATTATTCTTATCCTAACCCCGTAGGCGTTTTACTTTTCATTTGAAATGATACGTTCACCATTCATTTTTACAACTTCAACGTCAATCGAGCGAATGGAATTTTCATTTAACGGTACAGTCCCATCTGCTTGGAATTTTTTCCAAGCCTTATTGTGTTTTCGATACACTACTTCGGATAGACGAAAAACATCCACGCCCATTTCTAATGCTGCTTTATAGGTCGCTTCAATTTCTTTTTTTATCGCCTCTTCAATTTTATCTTTTACTTGATCCATTTTTTCCTGATTCTCAGATTCTATCGCTTTAACAACACATTTTACCTCCAATTCAAAGTGTATCGAATCTTCGTTGATGATTGGACGAATAGTTGGTTTAACGGATTCTATGATATTTGTTATATAAGGTTCTGAAAAACCATCTATTTTAATTGTTACTTGACCACGCGTGGTTTTTTCGTTCATCCATTGGAGTCCTTTTACATCGTCGCCTTTTAATTGCCCCATATAACCGTCCTTATAGGTAATTAAGGCAACAGATTTAATAGAGTATTTGCTATCTGGACCCTTATCTGTTGACCAGCTGTCACTTAGTTCGATGAACGGAATAATGGCCGAATGGCTCGGTTCATCAGTATCAATCAAAAGTTCACGGAAATTTATCGGTTGAATAAACGATGATTGTGTCAGCGAGTTGGTTGGATCTGCTATCTTTGATAATGTAATGGCTTTATTATTAATTGGTGTTGTAAGCAAAATTTCTTCTAATGGGGCATCCGTAACATATGTCCAAGTCGTATAGCGCAATTCCTTATAGCGAATAAAGGCATTGACAACTGCCTTTCCTTTTTCTTGTTTTAAAGCTTCGTCGGAAAATACTATATATTCAAGTTGTCCTAAAAAAAGTCTTTCATCCAGAATCTTATATAAGTTGAAAAAAACCTCATTAAAATTTCGCCCTCTTGCTACACCGACTTCTGCTTGACTCGCTTCAGGATTTGGTTGATCTGATTTGGCGATATTCGTAAAATCAATAATTTGGGCATACATGATATATTCATCATCTTTAAAATCAATTCCGAGACTGAAAAGATAATACATTCGCTCCGGTTGAGTTGTATCCCAGCAGCCTGCAAGTAAAAGAAGGAATGGGAGAAATAGAAGTTTTTTCATTACTCTTTCTCCCTCGTTTTATCTTGAAGATTTTTTGTTGCTGTCCTTTTTTTATAGGATGACATAGGAGGGCGGAATAGCGTTACTTTCAAATTCGACCAAGAAAGATCAGCTGTAAAGTAAAGGTAAGGAACGCCATACACGCGCAAGTTGGCTAAATAAAGCACGAACAAATAAAGCGATAAAAATAAGCCAAATAAGCCGAATACAGAGGTCATAAGAATATTCAAAATGCGCATAATACTTACTGTAGTAACGAGCGATTGATTTACAAGAGTAAATCCTGCGATTGTTGAAATGGCAATAACGACAATCATTGCAGGGCTTGTTATTCCTGAACGTATTGCAGCATCTCCGATAATAAGTCCTCCAACGACACTAATCGTCCCACCGAGGGTACTTGGCAAACGTAATCCGGCTTCTCGAAATAGCTCAAACATGAGTAACATACCGAGCATTTCCAACGCCGTTGGAAGCGGTAACCCAGTATTTGCTTGAACGATTGTCGCAAGTAACGGGAATGGTAATTGTTCTTGATGAAATGTCGTTAAAGCAAGCCAAAATGCAGGTAAAAATAATGCGATAAGAATACTTAAAATTCGTAAAATTCTCTCTATTGAGCTTGTAACCGCTGGGTGATCAAAATCTTCACCTGATTTTAATAGCAAAAACAAATTGACGGGAGTAATTACCGCATATGAAATGCCATCAACGAGAATAACAAAGCGTCCTGCTGATAATGCCATTACAGCAAAATCCGGTCGACCAGTCGTATCGTTTAGCGGTAAAAAATAGGACCGTTTATTAAAACGTTCCATAAGTGATTCACTGCTTATAAGAACATCAGTAGAAACAGACTCCAAATCCTGCTTTAGTTCTTTTAGTATCGTTAAATCTGCTATATCTTGAAAATAAAGAATGGCAAGCTTCGTTTTCGAGCGTTCCCCAATGGATAGCTTTTCAACGGCAAGAGAATCAGTAGGTAGTCGCTTACGAATCAGTGCAATATTAATTGATAAATCTTCAATAAAATTGTCTCGAGGCCCTTTTATTTGTACCTCTAATTTCGTTTCTTCTGGACTTCGATTAGGCTTTTTTTCAATATTACTTGATAATAGTATTTGAAGCTTTTCCACATAAATAAGGACAAAGCCACCAAATACATTCGTTGTGGCATCGTTTAAATCTGTGATTTGTTGTAAATCAGGAAGGTATAAATTTTGGAAAAGCATATTTTCAGTTAACGGTTTATCGGAGTCACTACAAATCGACTGAAGTCTAGGTACAATAATTTCATTTAGTGAGTATTTGTCAATCATCGCATCGCATGTAATAAGTGTTACTTTGCTTGTTTGAAAGGAATACGTTTGAAAATGAACATCCTCACAATGTTTAAAGTGCTCTTTTAACGAAATCGTATCAATTTGATGCATCGCTTTCCACCTTACTGTTTGTTCTCTTTCGTAAAAGAAACAGCAATAAAAACGCTAATATGAAAAAGAACAAAGCTGTACTTATTAAAAAATACTTCCCTTTAATCTCGATAAATATACTGTCATTTATCAAAAATAGCGGCAATGTTAAAAAAATAAATGCTGGTGCAACGATTTCCCAAATTTTTTTTTTCTTCCCTGTCATCCCTAATAGCTCAATGGCGATATATAATAAAAAGCCGACGCGTATAAACGTACCTGTTAACCATTGATAAATAGAGAAGAAGTCTAAATGCGATACATAGTTACCAATTTTAGCAATTCTCCATTCTTCAAAGGCAGGATAACGTTGTCTAGCAGCTTCTGTAGGACCGAATTCTGTAATTGCACCTATTAGTGGACCAAGCGTTAAGCCAACGAGAATGAAAAGAATAATGAGTAGGTGCGTAAATTTTAATTTTTTCGTAAAATGCTGTTGAATAAACAAAAGCAAAAGAATTTCAAAAAAGCCGGAAGCAGGATATACGACCGTTTTTATGATGGGGGAATAGCCATGCTCGAAAAATGGACGCAGTAATGAATGGTCTTTTACTTGTAAGTTGACAAACGCAACGAAAAAGCCCAATACAACGACACCAAATAGGACGATAATATTCGCCATCGTAATACTTAACACGGACGACGTGGCTAATAAAAGGCAAACAACTGAAAAAAGGAAAAATAGTAGGAGAACGGGTGTTTCAATTAAGAAGGTTGTCGACACCCATTGTAAAGTTTCACGCATTGTAAATGCAGCCATTAATATTAAATAAAAAACAATTACATAAATCACTACGTTTCCGAATTTAGGGTAATTTGTAAGCAAACGAGTACGAACGGAATCCGAATGTAGCTGTTTTTGAAGTAGAAAAAATACATAAAGCCAGGGAACGGTGATAAGAGCTGACAAAATGATTGACATCCATGAATCGCGCTCAGCTCCACTTAATAAAGAGGGAATGATTGTTACGTGATTTTTCAAGCCAATCACCGTCATCGATAAAAAAACAATATGAAGAATACTAATTTTACCTTTAGATTTCATAGAAAATTCCTCGCACTTTTTCTCTATTGAATGATTATTAGGTGGAAAAGAATATGTACTTACCTTAACTTAAGATAAGCACTCTCTTCCTAGCACAAAGTATTGCCAAAAATAGAGTGGTTATACAATTTTGAGGATGTTAGTATCAGATACTATATTTCTTATAAAGTGAAATTTCAATCAGTCGGATTTTACTTAATCGAAGGGAATAATATTTATTTTGGAAAATACAAAAAGCGCTAGCTCGGGCTAACGCTTTATCGGTTCAATTTTAACAAAGTTTAATACTTTACGATTATCATCAAATTTAAAGGAGCGCACTTGGCTATCGCGATTACGACCACCATTATCATGGATTGTTAAGTACAATTCACTGTCTTTGATATCGTAGCCAATAAGTGGAACCCAATGGTATTTATAAAGCGGCTTATTTTTAGTTAGAAACTGCCATGAAAAATAGACATCAAAGCGCATCGCTACAGGATTGCCTTCACGTAACTGCTCAATTGCTTGCGTTATTGTACATTCTTCCACACACCAATCATCACCAAGCAGCTTGCGCAAATTGCGGATTAGACGCCACTTAAATAATCCGATTTTTGTACCGCCAAGTAGTTTATACAATTCGTTAATATCATGTGGTAGCACCTTTTCGTCATTTTGACATAAATAATTTAAAATCACGTGTGCTGTAGTTGGTCCGCATGCAGAGTTTTGGAATTCAGTCCGAATATCTGCACTATATTGTGATTTTCCTGTGATATTTAGTAGGATTTTCATGCTACAACCTCCCAGTTATTATAAAGTAATAATATACCTAAATAAAATATATTGGGCCCTTTTGAAACTATTTCAAGTAGTGTGCCGTCTAACGGTAAATTCATTTGTAAGGTGGTGACAAAATGCAGCTAGAGCAATTGATCCGAGCGCATGGTGAAGAATTATTACGCCTTGCTTATACATATGTGAAGAATAACGAAGCAGCTGAGGATATTGTACAAGACGTCTTACTAAAAGCCTTTGAGCAGCAGGGACAATTTCGTGGTGAAGCAAGTTACCGCACGTATTTATATCGCATGACAATAAACCGTAGCTATGATTATTTACGCAGTTGGAGCCATAAAAATACCATTTTCACTGAAAAAATCCAACAATTTTTTAAAGGCACGAAATCAGCGGAGCAGGAAGTACTTGTATTAACAGAAAATCGGGCATTAGGTAAGGCGGTGCTCAATTTACCGATTAAATACCGTGAAATCATCATCTTATATTATTACAAAGAACTTAAAATCGATGAAATTGCCGAGATGTTATCGTGTTCAGACAATACGGTGAAAACGAGGCTAAGGCGCGGACGGGAAAAACTAAAGCAAACGCTAGAAGGAGGTGCGTGGGATGACGAAATCTCAAATGAAACAGGCCATTGACGAAGCAATTAGTAACGGACCGATGATGAACGAGAACTTTGTGCAAAAAATACTGAACGATAAAAAACGTCCGAAAAAAACAATTCCTTTTTTACAACCAGCACTTGTAGTAGTAATGATGCTTGTGATTGGTACGTTGCTTTATTTTAGTCCTTCACAAACGAAGCAATCTGCAGTAGAAATTAAAGAGTATAGTTTAACAGACACACAAGCCAAGCTCGTAGAAGGCTTTTATACTGCCATTGCCATGAAGGATGAAAAGGCGCTGGCAAAAGTGGCAACAATGAGCAACGAAGAAGTCATCAATCGTTATAAAGCGTTTGACTTAACGAAACAAATAGAAGTGATTAAAACAATTGATGATGAAAAAGAGCTAATGCTTTATATAAAATTACGAGGTGCGACGTATTCGTATTTAGAAAAGCTGGTACTAGATAAGGAAAGCGAAAAATTCATCATAAGTGATGCGTATGAGTTTCTTTTTTACGAGGAAGACATTGAGCTCCCAAAATCAATTGCTCTAACTTATCAAGATGCACCTATTGCGACACCTATGAAAACTACACCATGGAAGCTTGATAAGGCCGAACAACAAACAATCAATGGCAACACACTGTATCAAATTGAAACAAAAGAAGGCATGCAGCGAATATTTGAATCGTTTTCTGGTGAGCGCTTTGATTTAGGGATCGCAAGTGAGGGGATTTCTTATTTTAATTCCGGCGAAAGTAATCAATTTTTTATCATTGATACCTTAACGAAGCAGATGACGTATATTTACTTGAATCAGCAAGGAACTTATCAAATGATCACGGGTGAACTGGATTGGCAAAGTATCACGCAATATCAAACCGAGTTTCATGATGCACCGTTTATAGTAACGGGTGGCACACAACCAAAAATTATGACGATTCAAAATGATAAGCTTATTTATGCAAATATTTTTGCGAATGCTGAATTTGTACAGCCACTTGAATTTTATAGTTCAGAAAGCTATGGCGATTCATTACTTGTAAAATATACAGAGGATTTGCGGCAAACATCTCAGTATTTCGAACTAAAGTCGATGAATCTCTATGAGGATTATAGGTTGCGAGACATGTTGATAGCAAAGCCAGAGCATTTTAAAGATATGTCATTAACTAATCGTTATAAGGATCAACTGATTTATATTTTTAATGAGGGCACGATTTATTACAGAGGTAAAACGAGTACAGGCGAATTAATTGAAAAAACGTACACAAATATTCAAATCGAAACAATGGACAATCAATATTTTATTACAGGTGATGACGGCTTTAGCTGGACATTAACACGCACCGCACCACGCATTTTGCAGGATGAAAAAGGCATTGAATATACAATACCTATTGCGTTTGAGGATATACCTCAGAATTAATGATTGAAATCGAATATGACGATGGTAAAAAAGAAAAGTTACAGTTATGGTTAAATGAAGAAAGTCAAACAAGCTTTGTGAAGAAAATCGATACGCTGAATAAATTTGAGAGCCTGTTTACCATTCCTGACGAGCTGGCCAATCATTTCCGACAATTAGTTGAGCAAATTGAGGAAATCGACAACTCCAAATAAAAACGAAACCTACCTCCAAATTCGGGGTAGGTTTCGCATTTTTACAATCTGTTATATAAGCATACTTAAGAAAATTTTGGTGTTTGTATCTTTTTCCACATAAATGTGAAAATAATCGTTCCTATTAAAATTATTAGGCCAGCAATAAATGGATACAAAATTTGAATATCATATAATGCACCCGCAAGAAGTGGTCCTAAAATGTTACCAATACTCATATATGCATTGTTCATGCCCATCGCAAAGCCCTGTTCATTGCCCGCTAATTTTGAAATAAGTGTCGTGAGAACGGGACGTAAAATCGATGTTGCGAGGAAAATTAATAATGAAATGGCAAAAAATAAATTGTAGCTATTGGCGATAATCGATAGTGAGAAGCCAATTGCTGTGACGATTAAAAAAAGTTTTAAGACATTTAATTCGCCCATTACTTTGACAATCCAATCGACAACAAACAGCTGCATAATGACACCTACTAAGCCAGTAGCCGTCACCATAAACGCAATTTCTTGAGGCGTTGCACCAAATTGATCATTCACATAAAGGCCAAGTACCGTTTCATATGCCATTAAGCCGAAGCTCATTATTAACGTAATAATCAATGGAATAAAGAATGGCTTTTTCACAGATAAAAGAATGTCTTTTACCATAGATGAATCTGGTTGCGCCTCGATATCCACTTTTTCTAATTGGCTTTCCTTTAATGTAAAGAAAGAGACGACAAACGCTAAAAGTCCTACAATTGCCGAAACTAATAAAGGAGTTTTCAGTCCATAATCAGCTAAAAAACCACCGATACCAGGACCAATCACAATGCCTAAAGACATCGCAGCAGAAATAAAACTATTCCCCTTTGCACGCTGGTCCATTGTTGTAATATCGGCTACATATGCATAAATTGCTGGAATTAAAAACGCACAGCCAATCCCACCAATCGCGCGTGATACATACAGTAACGCAACTGAATCAGCAAAATAAAAGATAAACATCGAGATTGCTAATGTTAAAAGTCCGATATTAATGAGCGGGCGGCGACCATATTTGTCGGTCCATTTCCCACCAATAGGTGATACTAAAAACTGAGCGAATGCGAAAATCGCAATAATTAGCCCTGCAGCCGTCCCACCTTGGCCAAGTTCTTTTAAATAGGCAGGGATAATCGGAATAATTATCCCAAAGCTTCCTACTGCAATAAACATATTGAGCATAAGAAGCGCTAATTTTTTTCGTTGATCTGAAGTCATTGTTGTTCCTTTCATCTTACAAATTTGCATGTAGACCATTGTAATATGGAATTTGAATGAACACAAATACTATTAGGAAGTAAAAACGAACGAAGCCAATAGATGCTTCGTTCGTTTCAAATTATGCTTGTGCGTTTAAGAACTCTTCAACTTGTGCAGGTGATTTTGCATTAGCGCTATGTAAGTGAGCTAATTTTTCACCGTTTTTGAAGATTAATAATGATGGAATCCCCATGACTTGATATTTCTCAGCTAAATCTGGGAAGTTATCACGGTTAATTGAGTACCAGTCATATTGGTTGTATTCTTCAATAATTGGATCGATAAACATATCCATACGCGTACAGTCTGGGCACCAGCCAGCGAAGAACTTAATGATGACGGCTTTGTCTGTCCCTGTTAGTTCTGTGAATTGTTCAATTGTTGTAATTTCTTGCATTTGTTTCACGCTCCTTTAAGCTCATTGTACACGAAATTAGACGATTACGAAAAGTAATTAAACTTTAACAATGAATAAAAATAGAACTGTAATTTTTCGATTTATTGGTTTAATCGTAAATTGCAATTCGACGATATTTGAAAAAGAAAAATATTATTTGAATCTATTTTGAGCGAAATAGATTTTTCTAAAAATTTCAAGAAAATTATTGCGCAAATTGTCAAAATAATCTACACTAAGAACAGAAAAGCTGTTTGAAGTTTTTTTTTCATTTCAAAATGAATGACTGTTCATTCAAAGGAGAAGGGGGAAGTGCTCGTGTCTTACAACATTCAAAAAGTAGCGGTTTTAGGTTCAGGGGTTATGGGTTCAGGTATTGCAGCACATTTAGCAAACATCGGTATTCCTACATTATTATTAGATATCGCGCCAAAAGAGCTTACGAAAGAAGAAGAGGCTAAGGGTTTAACGCTTGATTCGAAAGCAGTAAAAAATCGTTTCGTTAATTCGGCTATGCAAAAATTACTAAAGCAAAAGCCAGCACCACTTTCTACGAAAAAAAATCTAGCCTTAATTACACCAGGTAACTTTGACGATGATTTAGATAAATTAAAAGATGTCGATTGGATTATCGAAGTTATCGTAGAAAAATTAGACATAAAAAAAGGGTTATTCGAAAAGATTGATGCAGTTCGTAAACAAGGCACAATCATTTCATCAAATACATCAGGGGTAAGCATTAACGCGATGGCGGAAGGGCGTTCAGAAGATTTCCAAGCACATTTTCTTGGCACACATTTCTTCAACCCGCCACGTTATTTAAAATTACTAGAAGTGATTCCGTCAAATACGACAAAGCCAGAAGTAGTCGAATTTATGCAAGCATTTGGTGAAGATGTACTTGGTAAAGGGGTCGTAATTGCCAAAGATACACCAAACTTTATCGCCAACCGAATCGGTACGTACGGTTTAATCGTGACGATGAACGAAATGATCGCACGCAACTACTCAGTAGGTGAAGTGGATTCAGTAACAGGTCCAATTATTGGTCGTCCAAAATCAGCAACATTCCGTACGCTAGATGTAGTTGGTTTAGATACATTTGCACACGTTGCCAAAAATGTATACGACCATACGACAGGTGCGGAACAGCAAGTATTTGATGAATCACCGATCTTAAATAAAATGATTACAAATGGTTGGTTAGGCGCGAAATCAGGTCAAGGCTTCTTCAAAAAAGAAGGCAAAAACATTTTAGAGCTAAACTTATCAACATTTGAATATGAGCCAGCGAAAAAGCTCGTTGCGCCATCACTTGAAATGGCGAAGCAGGCAAAAGGTCCAGGCGGCAAATTAAAAACGTTAATTTATGCAAAAGACCGTGTTGGCGAATTATTATGGAATTCATTTGCACCAACATTAATTTACTCTGCACAGCTAACAGGTGAAATTGCAGACGATATCGTAGCAATCGATAATGCCATGAAATGGGGCTTCGGCTGGGCACAAGGTCCATTCGAAATGTGGGATGCAATCGGTGTAGAAAAATCAGTCGAAAAAATGAAAGAAGAAGGCTATGAGATTCCTGCATTTGTAACAGGATTACTAGATAAAGAGCTAACAACTTTCTATTCAGAAATTGAAGGCGACCTAGCATATTACAACGGCACAGAGTACGTAAAAGTACCAGTAAATGAAAAGGCAATCGACTTAAAGCGCTACAAGAAAAAGCATGGAGTTATTAAATCTAATTCAGGTGCAAGCCTAATCGATTTAGGCGATGGTATTGCCTTACTTGAATTCCACTCAAAATCAAATGCAATCGGTTTAGATATCGTGCAAATGATTAACTTCTCGATTGATGAGGTTGAGAAAAATTACAAAGGGCTTGTCATCGGGAACCAAGGCAAAAACTTCTGTGTAGGAGCCAACCTTGCGATGATTTTAATGGAAGCACAAGACGATAACATTTTCGAACTTGATTTCGTTATTAAGTCATTCCAACAAGCAATGCGCCGTATTAAGTACGCAACAAAGCCAGTTGTTGCAGCACCATTCCAAATGGCTTTAGGTGGTGGTGCGGAAGTATGTTTACCTGCTGCTCACATTCAAGCATCTGCTGAAACGTATATGGGACTTGTTGAAGTAGGGGTCGGTTTAATCCCAGGCGGTGGCGGTAATATCGGACTATATGAAAAATTCATTAAAGGCTTACCAAATGGCGTAGAAATAGACTACCAAAATATCGCGAATAAAGTATTTGAAACAATTGCATTGGCAAAAGTTTCAACATCAGGCGAAGAAGCGCGTGAAAATAACTTCTTAGACTTTGCAGATGGAATTTCGGTAAACCCAGATCACTTAATTTATGACGCAAAACAAGCAGCGTTAGCATTAGCGGATGCAGGCTACACAGCTCCTGTGAAAAAGCCTGTGAAAGTAGTGGGCGCACCAGGTTATGCGACATTATTATTAGGCGCTCAAGGTATGTTCGATTCAGGCTTTATTTCAGAGCATGATCTAAAAATTGCGAAAAAGCTTGCCTATGTCATCGCGGGCGGAAAAGTGCCATACGGAACAGAAGTAACTGAAGAATACCTATTAAACTTAGAAAAACAAGCATTTTTAGAACTAGTTGCAGACCAAAAATCACAAATGCGTATGCAGCACATGCTCGTAAAAGGAAAGCCGTTGCGTAACTAATTAAACGTTCATGAAACTATTTCGCTAGCAAGTTCTCTCTTGCTAGCAATCACAAGGGGGAAACATCATTATGCGTGAAGCCGTTATTGTTGCAGGTGCACGAACACCAATCGGTCGAGCAAAAAAAGGAACACTTGCCAATACTCGTCCAGATGATTTTGGTGCAGTAGTAGTAAAAGAAACGTTAAAACGTGCGGGCTATGAAGGTCCAGTTGATGATTTAATTATGGGATGTGCGATGCCAGAAGCAGAGCAAGGTATGAACGTAGCACGTTTAGTTGGTGCGCTAGCAGGTCTTCCAGATACAACGCCAGCATTAACAGTAAACCGCTTCTGTTCATCGGGTTTACAAACAATTGCATATGCAGCAGAGCGTATTATGCTTGGTCACGCAAAAGCGATCGTTGCAGGTGGGACAGAATCAATGAGTATGATTCCAATGACAGGAAATACCGTTCGTTTAAATCCGAAATTAGCGGAAGAAGCGCCACAGTATTACATTGGTATGGGTCACACAGCAGAAGAAGTAGCAAATCGTTACAACGTTAGTCGTGAAGATCAAGATGCTTTCGCGGTACGCTCACATGAATTAGCTGAAAAAGCGATTAAAGAAGGCAAATTCAAAGATGAAATCGTACCTGTTGAAATTGTTGAATACTATGTGGATGAAAACAATCAATTACAAGAAAAGAAAACGATTTTCGATACAGATGAAGGCGTTCGTCCAGGAACATCTGTTGAAGGCTTAGCGAAATTACGTCCAGCATTCAACGTCAAAGGTTCGGTAACAGCTGGTAATGCTTCACAAACATCAGATGGCGCGGCGGCAGTGCTTGTCATGGATCGTGAAGAGGCAGAAAAGCAAGGCATGAAACCACTTGCCAAATTCCTAGGCTTTGCGGTTGGCGGGGTACCACCGGAAGTAATGGGAATTGGTCCAATCGTAGCGGTACCGAAAGCGTTAGAAATCGCGGGCATTACACAAGACCAAGTCGATTTATGGGAAATTAATGAAGCATTCGCCTCACAGTCAATTCAAGTTGTACGTGAGCTAGGCATCGATATTGATAAAGTTAACGTAAACGGTGGCGCGATTGCTCTTGGGCATCCACTAGGGGCTACAGGTGCTATTCTTTCAATCAAGCTAATTAACGAACTAAAACGCCGCGGTGGTAAATATGGTGTCGTAACAATGTGTATCGGCGGAGGTATGGGCGCAGCGGGCGTATTTGAAGTACTGTAAGCGGAACAGGGAACGGAAAAAAATTTCACAGTGGGAAATAAGGAGGAATTTATTATGGAACAAACAACAAACATTATTAAAGGTGGCGGCTTCTTAATCGAAGACGTAGAAATCGAGCGTGTAATTACACCAGAGGACTTCACTGACGAGCAAAAAATGATTGCACAAACAACACAAGAGTATGTGCAAAATGAAGTTGTGCCAGTAATTGAAAACTTGGAGCATCACGAGTTTGAGCACTCTGTACGTTTATTAAAAAAAGCAGGAGAGTTAGGTTTATTAGCTGCAGATATACCAGAAGAGTACGAAGGTTTAGGCTTAGACAAAATTTCTTCAGCATTAATTGGTGAAAAAATGTCGCCAGCGGGTGGTTTTTCTATTACGCACGGTGCACACGTTGGTATTGGTTCTTTACCAATCGTATTATTCGGTAACCACGAGCAAAAAACACAATACTTACCGAAGTTGGCATCAGGTGAGTTAATCGCTGCTTACGCGTTAACAGAGCCAGGTTCAGGATCAGACGCATTAGGTGCGAAAACGACGGCAAAATTAAATGAAGCAGGCACTCACTACATTTTAAATGGTGAAAAACAATGGATTACAAATGCAGGCTTTGCAGATGTATTTGTAGTATACGCAAAAATCGATGGCGATAAATTTACAGCGTTTATCGTAGAACGCACATACCAAGGGGTTTCTGTTGGTCCAGAAGAGAAGAAAATGGGGATTAAATCATCTTCTACACGTACATTAATTTTAGAAGATGCTGAGGTGCCAGTAGAAAACGTACTAGGTGAAATTGGTCGTGGTCACGTAATCGCATTCAACATCTTAAATATCGGACGTTATAAATTAGGAGTAGGTACTGTAGGAGCTTCAAAACGTGCATTTGAGCTTGCAGTAGCGTACACAAACCAACGTCAACAATTCAAAACAAAATTATCAGATTTCAACTTAACGAAAGAAAAAATTGCAACGATGGCATCTCATATTTATGCCTCTGAGTCATTAAACTATCGTACAGTTGGTTACTTCGAGGACCGTTTAAGTCAGTTATCTGAAGTAGAGCAAAAAGACGGTAAAGCAATCGCAGGTGCTATCGCAGAATATGCAATCGAATGTTCAATCGCAAAAGTATTCGGCTCTGAAACATTAGATTATGTAGCAGACGAGGCAGTGCAATTACACGGTGGCTACGGCTTCATGGCAGAGTACGAAGTAGAGCGAATTTACCGCGATTCTCGTATTAACCGTATTTTCGAAGGTACAAACGAAATCAACCGTATGATCGTGCCAGGCACATTCATGAAAAAAGCATTAAAAGGCGAGTTACCGTTATTACAAGTAGCACAAGAGCTACAAAACGAGCTATTAATGTTAATGCCTGAAGAAATTGGCAATGAAGCATTAGAGCAAGAGAAATATTTAGTGAAAAACGCGAAAAAAATTGCGGTACTTGCAGCAGGTGCAGCAGCTCAGCGCTTCGGAGCAAAATTAGATGCAGAGCAAGAAGTTCTTGTAAACATCGCTAACATTGCAAACCAACTATACGCAATGGAATCAGCTGTTATTCGTACGCAAAAAGCAATTGCACGTGACGGTGAAGAAAAAGCAGCACAAAAAATTCTCTACACTCAAATTTTCTGCCAAGAAGCATTTGCAGAAATCGAAAAAGAAGCAAAAGAAACGTTAATCGCATCAGTTGAAGGTGACAATGCACGTTTGATTCTTTCAGCGTTACGTAAGTTAACACGTAACAACCCATACAACTTAATTCTGAAAAAACGCCAAGCTTCAGTGAAGTTAATCGAAGCTGAAAAGTTTGTCGTTTAATCGGTTAAGACAAACGAGATGTGGACTCGGCGTCCCGCATCTCGTTTTAATGTAGATTTATTTCAATAGAATTTCGCTCGATTTGTTATTATATTTCGATTACAATAGAAAAAATTGAACTATACTAAGGGAGCGGAAAAATGACAATTCAATTTATTAACTACCCAAATTGTACAACCTGTAAAAAAGCACAAAAATGGTTAGATGAAAACGGTATTGCCTATGAAAATATTCACATCGTTGAACAAACGCCTTCTAAAGAACAGTTAAAGGCATATTATGAAGCAAGTGGTCTGCCCTTAAAGAAATTTTTTAACATATCAGGCATGAAGTACCGTGAATTAGAGTTGAAAGACAAATTACCAACAATGTCTGAAGACGAGCAATTAGCACTATTAGGATCAGATGGCATGTTAATTAAACGTCCACTCGTAACAGATGGAAAAAAATTAACATTAGGATTTAAGGAGTCTGACTTCTTGGAAACTTGGAAATAACCGTGGAATATCATTGAATTTCCGAACGAAATATGGCAAAATGAACTTGAATATACTACATATTACTTGGAGGTTTTCTCATGAGCACACCAAAAGAATTAAGTTATACAAAAGAGCACGAGTGGATTAAAGTTGAAGGAAACAAAGCAACAATCGGTATTACAGACTTCGCACAATCTGAATTAGGCGACATCGTATTCGTTGAGCTACCAGAAGTAGGCGACGAAATCGCTAAAGATCAACCATTCGGTAGTGTGGAATCAGTAAAAACAGTTTCTGAACTTTACGCACCAGTGTCAGGTACAGTTGTTGCAGTAAATGAAGAATTATCAGATAACCCAGAATTCGTTAACGAATCTCCATACGGTACAGCTTGGATGATTACAGTTGAGCTTTCTAATGAAGCTGAAGTTGAAGAATTAATGGATGCAGATGCATACGCTGAATTAATCGAGCAATAATATTTTAACGTCGAAACCTAGTATGTTTAGGTTTTGGCGTTTTTTGGTTATTAAACTATGGGAGGTGCTTTCATGGGAAAATGTATCATAGTAGAAGGACGTGCAGATAAGTTAAGAATCGAGCCTATTTTAGCAGAGAATGTGACAATTCTTTGTACGAACGGCACAATCAGCGAAGTCGATTTAATTGATTTATTAGCAGCTTACGAGCAAGATGAAATTGTGACATTTTTTGACGCGGATAAAAATGGAGAAAAATTACGAAAGCTCATGAATCGGGTATATCCAGAAGCGCAACAATTTATTATTCCGCAACAGTACAATGAAGTTGAAAAAACACCAATCGTAATATTACGCGATTTATTACAACAGGCAAAATTTTTAGTAAGATAGGAATGACATTACGATGGAACAATGGACAAGAAGCCAATGGGAGCAAAGCGTGCAGCAACATAAAAAAAGCGCACTTTTTATCTATACCCCTATGTGTGGGACATGTGATGTGGCCAAAAGAATTTTAAATGTAATTGAGGAATTACTACCAGATTTACCGATTGGAATGGCAAATATCAATTATTTAGAGAACCTCGCAATAGATCTGAAAATTGAAAGTGTTCCTTGCTTACTTGTTTCTAATAATGGACAATTACAGGAAAAAATTTATGCTTTTCAATCCGTACCATTTTTGTATGAAATATTAAAAAAGTAATTGACGAACAATTATTAGCATGTTAAAGTAACACTCATACAAAACAAACTTAATAGCGTTACTCTTATAAAGAGTGGTGGAGGGAAGTGCCCTATGAAGCCCGGCAACCAGCAATTATTGCAAAGGTGCCAATTCACACAAAGATTATCTTTGAAAGATGAGAGAACGGTTCAACGTATAAATTTGCGAAACCTTTCTACTTGTCGTGGTAGAAAGGTTTTTTGTTTGTTCTAAGAGGCGAATAAGCAAAAAAGCGATTATTGAACATAACGAATAGGTTATTTCAAGTTAAAGGAGTTCAAGCGATGATTGATATACAAAACATAACGAAAGTTTATAAAACAAAAAACGGCGAACTAACTGCCGTCAACGATGTAAACTTGTCAATTAATAAAGGTGAAATTTTCGGAATTATTGGATATAGTGGGGCCGGTAAAAGTACGATGATTCGCTTATTAAACGGTTTAGAAAAGCCAACAACTGGCTCGGTTATTGTCAATGGACAAGATATTGCGAAAGCGTCAGGTAATGAGTTACGTTCAGCTCGCCAAAAGATCAGCATGATTTTCCAACACTTTAATTTACTTTGGTCACGTACGGTTGAGGAAAACATTGCGTTCCCACTTGAAATTGCAGGTGTACCGAAGGCCAAGCGTGCACAGCGCGTAGAGGAATTAATCGAACTAGTTGGTTTAAAGGGGCGCGGTAAAGCGTATCCGTCACAATTATCGGGTGGTCAAAAGCAGCGTGTCGGCATTGCCCGCGCATTAGCAAACAATCCAGAAGTATTACTTTGTGATGAAGCAACATCTGCACTAGACCCAGAAACAACGGAATCGATTTTACAGTTACTGCTAGACATTAATAAGCAAATCGGGTTAACAATTGTTCTGATTACGCACGAAATGCACGTTATCCGTAAAATTTGTAACCGTGTCGCAGTTATGGAAGCTGGTAAAGTAGTAGAGCAAGGGGACGTATTACGAGTGTTCCAACATCCACAAGCACCGATTACGAAAAACTTCGTATCGAAAGCTGCTGGTGAAACGCAAGAAACACAAGCATCGCTAGAGCAAATTTTAACGAATTATCCATCAGGAAAAATTGTGAAATTGACATTTGCTGGAGCTACAACAGAGCAACCGGTCATCTCCCAAATTATTAAGCAATTCGATGTTGTCATTAATATTGTACATGGCAAAATTTCAACTACAACGGGCGGTTCACTTGGTACATTGTTTGTCCATATTGATGGTGACAAGCAGCAAATACAACAGGCACTCCAATTTTTAAAACAGCATGAAATACAAATGGAGGTGATTGAGCATGATTAATCAATTATTTCCGAATGTAAATTGGGACAAAATGCTCGAAGCCACATACGAAACATTGTATATGACAACAGTCGCAACGGCAGTGACATTCGTATTGGGTATTTTAATCGGGATTGTCTTATTTTTAACAAGCGACAATCAACTATGGGCTAATAAAATCGTCC
This sequence comes from Solibacillus palustris, assembly GCF_022549215.1. Lineage (GTDB taxonomy): Bacteria > Bacillota > Bacilli > Bacillales_A > Planococcaceae > Solibacillus > Solibacillus daqui. Next base: position 239,311 of record NZ_JAKZFC010000005.1, read on the forward strand.
ACTTTTTAACGGGATCTATCGTTAATATTTTCCGTTCGATTCCATTTATCGTGCTAATTATTTTATTAATTCCTTTCACGAAGTTTTTACTAGGAACAATTCGTGGTGCCAATGCAGCATTACCGGCTTTAATTATTGGGGCCGCACCGTTTTATGCGCGCATGGTATTAATTGCGCTACGTGAAATTGATAAAGGTGTTATCGAAGCGGCTCGTTCAATGGGTGCGAAAGTGTCAACAATCATATGGAAAGTACTAATTCCAGAAAGCTTACCGGCGCTTATTTCAGGGATAACAGTAACAGCGGTAGCACTTGTAGGCTATACAGCGATGGCTGGTATTATCGGTGCAGGTGGTCTTGGAAACTTAGCCTTCCTTGATGGTTTCTCTCGTAATCGTACAGACGTTACATTTATGGCGACCATTATTATATTAATCATTGTATTTATTATTCAAATTATTGGTGATAGCATTACAACAAAAATTGATAAACGATAGTTAGTGGCAATTGCGCCGTAATTATATAGCCATTACTTATCGAACAAGCATCTCTTAACTTGATGAATCAAGTTAAGCCTCCGGCGGATGTCACAGATTTTTAGAGGAATTTTTCGAGCAAACTCGAAAAAATCTGGACGCAATTACGCCGAGGCGTAATTGATTAAGAGGTGCCTCTGTATAGTGAATATCCAGAATATAAAAAATGTTCGAAAAGTTTAGGTGAGAAAAAATATAGAATAGAGGAAAAAATGATGAAAAAATTATTATTTTCAGTAGTATTAGGTGCTTCAATCCTTGCATTAGCAGCATGTGGAACAGATGAAAAATCAACAACAGGCAGTGATTCAACAGCAGAGCCAACAACATTAGTAGTAGGTGCTTCAAACACACCTCATGCGGTTATTTTAGAACAAGTAAAACCAATTTTAGAAAAGCAAGGCATTACATTAGAAATTGAAACTTACCAAGATTACGTATTACCGAACCAAAACTTAGATTCTGGTGACTTAGATGCCAACTACTTCCAACACATCCCTTATTTCGAAGGACAAAAAGCGGAATTTGGTTATGATTTTGTAAACGCTGGTGGTGTTCATATCGAGCCAATCGGTATTTACTCTAAAAAATATGCATCTTTAGAAGAGCTTCCTGAAGGTGCAACAATTCTATTATCAAACTCTGTAGCTGACCACGGTCGTATGCTTTCATTACTTGAAGCACAAGGCTTAATTAAATTAGCTGATGGTATCGATAAAACAAAAGCAGAGCTTAAAGATGTTGTAGAAAATCCAAAAAATTTAGTGTTTGATCATGATACAGCTCCAGAAATGTTATTCCAAATGTACGATAACGAAGAAGGTGACGCGGTATTAATTAACTCAAACTTCGCAATCGACAACGGTATTAACCCATTAGAAGACGCAATCGCAATCGAGTCTGGTGATTCACCATACGTGAACATCATTGCTGTTCAATCTGGTGATGAAGATTCAAAAGAAATTAAAGCATTAGTTGAAGCATTACACTCAAAAGAAATTCAAGACTTCATCGTAGAAGAATGGGGCGGCTCAGTAGTTCCAGTTGACGGGAAGTAACATAATAATTGTATTTACAAAAAAACCATTTTCCAGTTTGTTCTGGAGAATGGTTTTTTGATTATTGAAACCTCGACAGACGTGAATAGAACTTGGATACAAAATCCACAAATACTTGTTCAGATGGAGCAAGGTCCCGTGTTGTTGGCGCGATGATGCCGACCGTTCTACGGATTGTAGGACTTGCAATTGGCATCTTCACCGTCATACGCGGTGTCGAATCGTAAAGTGAGCTTTCCGGGAGTAGTGTAACTCCGATTCCTGCAGCAACTAAACCTTTCAATGCATCCATATCTTCACCCTCAGATGTAATCTTTGGAACGAAGCCGGCTGAACGACAAGCGTCGACGGCAACTTTTTGTAAAATATATCCTTCTGGGAACAATACAAAGTTGTCATTTTTTAAATCAATTAAATGAATTGAGTCTTGTTTTGCTAATGGATGTGTCGCGGGTATTAAAGCGTGAATGCTTTCACTAAAAAGTACGGTTGTTTCTATCGCCTCATCTTTTGGTGGTAATGGACCAAGTAATGCTAAATTAAGTTCACGATTTTTTACGGCTTCAATCAAATATTTATAGGAACCTTGGCGTAAATGGAATGAAATATCTGGGTACTCTTTTTTGAATGCAGAAATGATGGTTGGTAAAACATAGCTAGCTAAACTTGTAGGAAAGCCAACTTTAATTGTTCCTTTTGCTGGGTCTAAATACTCTTCAACTTGCTTGGCAGCAAAATCGATGGCCTTCAGTGCGGTAATGCTGTGCTCTAAAAAAGTTTTACCAATCGGTGTCAGTTTGACGTTACGTCCGACACGTTCAAAAAGTGGTGCTCCGAGCTCTTCTTCTAAATTGGCAATTTGTCGGCTAATTGCAGACTGTGCAACGTGTAAATACTCAGCAGCTTCGGATATATGTTCACGTTCTGCTACCTCGACAAAGTAACGTAATTGTCGTAATTCCATAAATCCCACTCCATTCATCTAAAAAGTAGATTGTTTCTATCCAAACTATATATTGTTTATATTATTTCGAAAACTTTAAAATGTAAATACGTTATTGAAAGAATGAGGGGGAATTAAATATGAGTTTTCACCAGTTACCACAAGCACAAGGTTTATACGATCCACAGTTTGAACATGACGCATGTGGCATCGGGATGTACGCAAATATGAAGGGAAAACCTTCACATCAAATCGTGAAAAATGGTTTAGAAATGTTATGTCGCTTAGAACACCGTGCTGGACGTGGGGGAGACGGTAGAACAGGCGATGGTGCAGGTCTAATGGTTCAAATCCCAGATGCTTTCTTCAAAATCAACTGTCCAGAACTAAATTTACCTGAAAAAGGTGAGTACGGCGTTGGGCAAGTTTTCTTCACGGAAAGTGACAGCGAACGCCAACAAATTGAACAAAAAATGAATGAACTAATCGTACAAGAAGGGCAGGACTTAATTGGCTGGCGAACAGTTCCAACAAATAAAGAAAATTTAAGTGAGATTGCAAAATCAAGTGCACCAATTATTCGTCAAGTATTTATTCGATCCAAAACAAGTGATTCACAAAGCTTTGAGCGTAAGCTGTATTTAATCCGAAAGCAGTTAGAGCACTGGGCTGACAAGCAAGAATTTGAATTGTATGTACCAAGTCTTTCAAGCCAGACGATAGTATTTAAAGGTTTACTAGCTCCAGAGGAAGTAAGTGACTTCTACATCGATTTACAAGATGAAAGCTTCGTATCGGCATTAGCACTAGTACACTCGCGTTATTCAACGAACACATTCCCATCTTGGAAACGTGCACACCCAAACCGCTACATTATTCATAACGGGGAAATTAACACATTGCGTGGGAACATTAACTGGATGCGTGCCCGTGAGCAACAATTTGTTTCGGAAGCGTTTGGGGATGATTTAGAAAAGCTATTACCAATCATTGATACAACAGGTTCAGATTCATCGATGCTTGATAACGCATTTGAATTTTTCGTATTAGCAGGTCGTACACCAGCAGAGACGGCGATGATGATGATTCCAGAGCCTTGGACAGAAAATCCACGTATTGAGGAAGACCGTAAAGCATTTTATCAATATCATGCAAGTTTAATGGAGCCATGGGATGGTCCAACAGCAATTTGTTTCACAGATGGTAAGCAAATTGGTGCGATTTTAGATCGTAACGGCTTACGTCCAGGTCGACTTTACGTAACAAAAGATGATCACGTAATTTTTTCTTCTGAAACAGGCGTTGTTGATTATGGAGAAGAAGATATTTTATATAAAGATCGTTTAAGTCCAGGCCGCATGCTGTTAATCGATTTAGAGCAAGGTAAAATTATTTCGGATGAAGAGCTGAAGGCGGAAATGGCAGCAGCAGAGCCTTACGCACAGTGGTTACAAGATAATATGTTAAAGCTTGAAGCGGATGAAGAGATACAAGTTCAAGTAAACGACATTACATTACGTCAAAAAATTCAAGGCTACACATATGAAGATGTGAAAAAGTATATCGTACCACTTGCAAAGGACGGTAAGGATCCACTCGGCTCAATGGGGAATGACTCGCCACTTGCGGTATTATCAGAACGCCCGCAGTCTTTATTTAATTACTTTAAGCAATTATTCGCACAAGTAACAAACCCACCAATCGATTCCATTCGGGAGCATGTTGTTACATCTACTATGACAATGCTAGGTGCGGAAGGTGATTTACTTCATCCAACAGCACAAAACGCACGACGTATTATTTTAGAAACGCCGGTATTAACTACGGCTGAGTACGAAAAGTTAATGAATAATGGTGATAGTGACTTTGAAGTAGCAGAAATCTCAATGAAATATACAGAATCTTTAGAAAGTGAATTAAACCGTATTAAAACAGAAGCGGAAGCAGCAATTTTTGGTGGAAGAACAATCATCGTTTTAGATGATTTTGTAGAGGATGCAAAGCAATTAACAATTCCAGTACTACTTGCAGCAAGTACTATACATCAGTATTTAGTGCGTATCGGATTGCGTACAAAAGCAAGTTTAGTCGTTAATAGCGCGGAAGTTCGTGAAGTACATCACTTCGCCGCATTAATTGGCTTTGGTGTCGATGCAGTTCATCCTTATTTGGCCTATGCAACAATTGCGCAGGCAATTGAAGAAAAGCATTTAGCATTACCTTATGAAAAAGCAGTTCAAAAATATCGTAAAGGTGCTGCTGAAGGTGTTGTAAAAGTCATGTCGAAAATGGGTATTTCAACAGTACAGTCATACCGTGGAGCGCAAGTGTTCGAAGCGGTGGGTATTTCAAAGGCGGTAACCGACGAATACTTTACAGGAACTGCTTCTCAAATTGATGGTATCGATTTACAAACAATCGGAGAAGAGGCAAAACGTCGCCACGAGGCAGCGTTGAATTCAATGACTGCCGAATTACAGTCAGGTTCAGAATTCCAGTGGCGTGCTGATGGTGAGCACCATGCATTCAATCCAAAAACAATTCACACATTACAATGGGCAACACGTAAAAATGATTACGGTCTATACCGTATGTTTGCGGAAATGGCAAATGAGGAGCGCATCGGTTTTTTACGCAACTTATTTGATTTCAAAAAGGCAGAACGTCGTTTACCGATGGAAGAAGTAGAATCTGTAGACTCAATCGTTAAACGCTTTAAATCAGGTGCGATGTCGTTCGGTTCGTTGTCAAAAGAGGCGCATGAAACATTAGCCATCGCAATGAATAAATTAGGAGCACGCTCAAACTCAGGTGAGGGCGGTGAAGACCCGGCACGTTATGAACTAAATTCTAATGGCGATAATCGTCGTTCAAGTATAAAGCAAATTGCGTCAGGTCGTTTCGGTGTGAAATCAGATTATTTAGTAAATGCAGATGAATTACAAATCAAAATGGCACAGGGCGCAAAACCAGGTGAAGGTGGTCAATTACCGGGAAATAAAGTATATCCATGGGTTGCTGAGGTTCGTGGCTCAACACCAGGTGTCGGCTTAATTTCACCGCCACCACACCATGATATTTATTCAATTGAAGATATGGCAGAACTAATCCATGACTTAAAAAATGCGAACCGCTATGCACGTATTTCAGTAAAACTTGTAGCTAAAGCGGGTGTTGGGACCATCGCAGCGGGCGTTGCAAAAGGTGCAGCTGACGTTATCGTGATTTCGGGTTATGACGGTGGTACAGGTGCATCTCCGAAAACGTCCATTAAACATACAGGGTTACCATGGGAGCTTGGTTTAGCAGAGGCACATCAAACGTTAATGTTAAACGGCTTACGTGATCGCGTTGTATTAGAAACAGACGGTAAGTTAATGACAGGTAAAGATGTGGTAATGGCAGCGTTACTAGGAGCGGAGGAGTTCGGTTTCGCAACAGCGCCACTAATTGTTTTAGGTTGTGTGATGATGCGTGCTTGTCATTTAGATACATGTCCAGTTGGGGTAGCCACACAAAACCCAGCGCTACGAGCGAAATTTATGGGCAATGCGGATCATGTGGTAAGTTATATGCGTTTTGTGGCAGAAGAAATGCGTGAATACATGAGTATTTTAGGGTTCCGCACAGTAGAAGAAATGGTGGGCCGTACAGATGTCTTGCAAATTTCAGCGCGTACAAAACAGCATTGGAAAGCAAGTCAGCTTGATTTATCGGCACTGCTACACCAAATGCAAGGTACACGTACGAAGCAGCAAGAGCAAGATCATCAAATCTCAGAAAGCTTTGATGTGCGTGAGTTATTGCCAAAAGTCGAGCAATCGATTGCAAATAAAGAGGTAGTACAGCTAAGCTATCCAATTAAAAATACGGATCGTGCAATGGGTACAATTGTAGGAAGTGAAATTTCACGTAAATACGGTGAAGTTGGTTTACCAGATAACACAATTCACCTTACGTTTACAGGGCATGCAGGACAGAGCTTTGGTGCTTTTACTCCACGAGGTATGGCAATGCGTGTTATTGGTGACGTCAATGACTACTTCGGAAAAGGCTTATCGGGTGGTAAAGTTGTTGCGATTGCACCAATCAAAGGCGATTTTGAGAAAAACGTCATTGCAGGGAATGTTTGCTTATATGGTGCAACGAGCGGGCAAGCGTTTATAAATGGTCGAGCAGGTCATCGCTTTGGCGTTCGTAACTCTGGTGCAAATATTGTTGTAGAGGGTATTGGCGACCACGGCTGTGAATATATGACAGGTGGGAAAATCGTCGTATTAGGCGATGTTGGTCAAAACTTCGGGGCGGGGATGTCAGGTGGTATTGGCTACATTTTACCGAGCGACGAAGCGCACTTTAAAGCGCAATGCAATATGGAAATGATTCAATTTGAAAAGTTAAAAGAAGCACATGAAATTGAGCAAGTACGCCAGTTAATTATTAAACACTTAGAAGAAACAGAAAGCTCATATGCACTTGATGTTTTAGCGAAGTGGACAGAATTTGTACCGAAGTTTGTCAAGGTAGTACCGACAGACTATAAGGCAATCATCGAAAGAATCGAGCGTCATAAATTAAATGGGTTAACAGATGATCATGCGGCAATGCAAGCGTTTGTGGAGGTAACGGGAAGTCAGAAAAAGCTTGTGAGTTCGAAATTATAGGAGGGGTTCTAGCATGGGGAAATCAACAGGATTTATGGAATTTAAGCGTGAGAAGGTTCAGGAAAACGTACCACTAGAGCGTATTTCGAGCTGGAATGAATATACGAGGAAGCTTACAGACGAAAAATTACAAACACAAGGTGCACGCTGCATGGATTGTGGCACTCCATTTTGCCATATGGGGATTGAAATTCGTGGTACGGCAGCAGGTTGTCCAATCAACAACGTCATCCCAGAGTGGAATGATTTAGTATACAAAGGGCAATGGGAAGAAGCATTGAAGCGTCTGCATATGACGAATAACTTTCCAGAATTTACAGGGCGCGTATGTCCAGCGCCATGTGAAGGTTCTTGTACGCTAGCGATTACTGACCCAGCCGTTGCGATTAAATCCATTGAACGTACGATTATTGACAAAGGATTTGATAATGGATGGGTAACACCACGCATACCACAAATTCGCTCAGGTTACAAAATAGCGGTTGTTGGTTCGGGTCCAGCAGGTTTGGCGGCGGCAGATCAGTTAAACCAAATGGGGCATTCTGTTACAGTTTTCGAACGTTCAGACCGCTTTGGTGGCTTATTAATGTACGGGATTCCCAACATGAAGCTTGAAAAAGAAGTCGTTGAACGCCGGGTGAATTTATTATCATTAGAAGGTATTCAATTTATCGCTAATACAGAAGTCGGTAACGATATTACAAAAGAACAACTACAACATCAGTATGACGCGGTTATTTTATGTACCGGTGCGCAAAAGCAACGTACACTGCATATGGAAGGCAACGACGCGGGCAATATCCATTTAGCGATGGAATATTTAACTGATGTGACAAAAAGTTTACTAGAATCTAATTTTGAAGATAAAAAAGCTTTAAATGTGGAAGGCAAAGATGTGATCGTCATTGGTGGTGGAGATACGGGTGCAGACTGCGTAGCAACAGCACTTCGTCAAAATTGCCGTTCGGTGTACCAGTTTGGTAAACATCCGCAACAAGCAACAACGCGTACAGAGGATACAATGTGGCCGAAAGACCCAAATGTTTACACGTTAGATTACGCATATGCAGAGGCTGATGCAAAATTCGGTCGCGATCCACGCGAGTACTGCATTCAAACGACCAAAATTGTGAAGGATGCGCATGGCAACGTCAAAGAGCTCCACACAATCCAAATGGAAAAAATCTTAGGTGAAGATGGTTTCCATTACTTTAAAGAGTTACCAGGCACAGAAAAAGTATGGCCAGCACAGCATGTATTCGTAGCGATTGGTTTTGAAGGCGCTGAGAAAGAAACGCCTAAGCATTTTGGAGTGGAATTAACAAACAACCGAATTCGCGCTTCCATCAAGGATTACGAAACGAGTGTACCCAGTGTATTTGCAGCAGGCGATGCACGTCGTGGTCAAAGCTTAGTTGTCTGGGCAATTAAAGAAGGTCGCGCCGTTGCAGCGAGCGTTCATTATTATTTGCAGGAGCAAGCGAAGAAATTTTAATTTAAGTGTAGAGTAAGAAATTTTATATTTAAAAAGGGGCTCTTTTATATGGAGTACCCCTATTTTGCTCGGTTTAGAAATAAGCCTATTTTTCCTTATGCTTATTCTGCATATATTCTAAGTATTCTTCTGATTGTCCTTTTGGGATACTAAGACTTTTCCAATCCTTATCCTTTAATTGCTTTCCAATATATACAATCTGCCCTACATGATAAGCGTAATGAGCCATTTGTCTTTCTATTGCATCAATTACCGTATGGCTTTCGCTGCGAATGTAAATATTCTTTAGTAAATCCTGTTCTCCTAGCTCACTTAATGTGTCAAAAAGTATATTCCAACCATTTTCCCAAATTGCAATCAATTCTTGTTTTGATAATATAGTGTTCTCAAATTCTTGATCCCTATTCCTATAAGATTTTTCCCCATCTGAAGTTAAAAAATCAGACCACCTAGATATCATATTTCCACTTAAATGTTTAATAATAACTGCTATACTATTCGATTCTTCATTTAAGCTCCAATGAATATTGTTTTCTGACAATTGATTTATTGTCTTATCTCCAAGCTCTTTAACACTTTTAAACCTTTCTAGGACAACTTTCAAATATTCATTTCCGAAATTCATTAGTATTCCCCCTGTTACTAAGTTATAAATAATACAGATATGCACCTTTCAGTATTCAGGAAAGGATTATTGACCTTCACCGAATAATCGACCTTATTATTAATTCTGCAATCATTGTTTATATCCTTTAATCATTCACAAACCCTCGTTTGCTTATATTTCTTTCCAATATTTAAGTAATAGCATAAATATTTAATCAATAATTTCAAAAACATTACTACAACTAAGAAACGTTATTTGCTAATTTAAGAAAGGGTGTTTCTAGCTTTTCGGATAAGTCCTTTTAATTATTGGAGTCAATGACAATTTAATGAATTCAATTAAATAAGTGAAATTGATTCTCAATTACAAGTTCACTATTGAAAATGAAAAATTTAAAAGCACTACTATTTTAATAGTAGAAACAACTTAAATAAAAGTGTTAATAAAAAGAAATAAAGATTTTTTAATTAAAATCATTCTAAACTATTTGCAACCAACATTCATTTCGGGTAAGATTGTCTATGAAATTAATTTAGCATGCATGTGTCATGCAAATGAACATTTGGAGGTAATTTAATGACAACTTTAGAAATTAAAGATCTTCACGTTGAAATCGACGGAAAAGAGATTTTAAAAGGTTTAAACCTAACAATTAACACAAATGAAGTACACGCGATCATGGGTCCAAACGGTACTGGTAAATCAACTTTAGCTTCAGCAATTATGGGTCACCCTAAATATGAAGTAACGCAAGGTGAAGTTTTAATCGATGGTGAAAACGTATTAGAAATGGAAGTAGATGAGCGTGCGAAAGCTGGTTTATTCTTAGCGATGCAATACCCATCTGAAATCGCTGGTGTTACAAACGCTGACTTCTTACGTTCTGCTATTAACGCACGTCGTGAAGAAGGTGATGAAATTTCATTAATGAAATTCATCCGTGAATTAGACAAAACAATGGAATTCTTAGAAATGCCAGAAGAAATGGCTCAACGTTACTTAAACGAAGGCTTCTCTGGTGGTGAGAAAAAACGTAACGAAATTTTACAAATGATGATGATTAAACCAACATTTGGTATTTTAGATGAAATCGACTCTGGTTTAGATATCGACGCATTAAAAGTAGTATCTAAAGGGATTAACGAAATGCGCGGCGAAGGTTTCGGCTGCTTAATGATCACGCACTACCAACGTTTACTAAACTACATTACACCTGACCATGTTCACGTAATGATGCAAGGTAAAGTTGTGAAATCTGGTGGCGCTGAATTAGCTCAACGTTTAGAAGCAGAAGGTTACGAATGGATTAAACAAGAGCTAGGTATCGAAAATACGGACGCGGTAACAGAAGAAGTATAATTAAGGAGGACGACGAAGATGACGGTTGAAACAAAATTAGCGTTATCAGCAGAAGAAGTACGCTCGTTCTCAACAACAAATAATGAGCCAGCAGCATTTGCTGATTTCCGTGTGGCTGCTATTGAAAAAGCGGCTTCACTTGAATTACCAAAGCCAGACAGAACAAATATTTCAAAGTGGAACTTCATTGATTGCCCTGCACACACTGTAGAAAGCACACCATTCGCCTCTTTAGACGAAGTGCCTGCAGAAGTAAAAGCAATCATTGATGCTGATACTCAAGAAAACTTATATATTCAACGCAACAACACACCAGCATTTATAAAAGTTTCAGAAGAACTTACGAAAAAAGGTGTTATTTTCACGGATATTCAAACTGCTATTCGCGATCATGCGGATTTAGTAGAAAAATATTTCATGACAACTGCTGTAAAAGTGGACGAGCATAAATTAACGGCTTATCATGCAGCATTAGTAAACGGTGGTATTTTCGTTTACGTTCCTCGTAACGTAGTAATTGAAGCACCACTACAAGTTGTTTTCTTAAACGACAACCCAGAAGCTTCTTTATTCAACCACGTATTAGTGGTAGCAGAAGAATCTTCAGCAGTAACTTATGTAGAAACATATATTTCTACATTTGAAGAAGCAAAGGGTCAAGTGAATGTTGTAACGGAAGTAATTGCAAAAGATAATGCGCAAGTTACATTCGGTGCAGTAGATAACTTAGCTCAAGGCTTTACTGCATACGTAAATCGTCGTGGTCACGCGCTTCGCGATGCAAAAATTGACTGGGCATTAGGCTTAATGACAAACTCAGATACAATTTATGAAAATACAACAAACTTAATTGGCGATAACTCTACTTCAGACTTCAAGATGGTAACAGTAGGTAGCGGCAATCAAAAGTTAAACTTTACAACATTAATCCGTCAATGGGGTAAAAATTCAGACGGTCAAATATTAAAACACGGTGTTATGAAAGACGCCGCACAATCTATCTTTAATGGTATTGGTCATATCATGCATGGCGGTACAAAAGCAAATGCAGAGCAAGAGTCTCGTGTATTAATGCTTTCTGAACAAGCGCGTGGTGACGCCAACCCAATTCTTTTAATTGATGAAGACGATGTAACAGCAGGACACGCAGCATCTGTTGGACGTGTTGACCCAACTCAACTGTACTATTTAATGAGCCGTGGTATCTCAAAAGCAGAAGCAGAGCGCCTTGTAATTCATGGATTCCTTGCGCCAGTTGTTACGAACCTTCCAATCGAAGGTGTTAAAAAACAGCTGACGGAGGTTATCGAAAGGAAAGTTCGATAATGATACCAAAAGAGATTAAAAGCTATTTTCCGATTTTAAATCAGGAAATCAATGGACATCCGCTAGTTTATTTAGATAGTGCAGCAACATCTCAAAAGCCAATTCAAGTAATTGAAGCGTTATCAAATTACTATAATCTAGATAATTCCAATGTTCACCGTGGTGTGCATACACTTGGAAACCGTGCAACAGATTCTTATGAAGGCGCACGTGAAAAAGTTCGTAAGTTTATTAATGCTAGCTCTACGCAAGAAATCATTTTTACGCGTGGTACAACAACTGCATTAAATACAGTAGCGTCAGGCTATGGCCGTCAAAATATTGTGGAAGGTGATGAAATTGTCATTACGTACATGGAACATCACTCGAACATTATTCCATGGCAACAGCTTGCAAAGGAAAAAGGCGCTGTACTGAAATACATTGATCTTGAAGCAGATGGTACACTTTCATTAGAAAAGGTACGTGCGACGATTACCCCAAAAACGAAAATCGTATCTGTGATGTATGTTTCAAACGTGTTAGGTACGATTAATCCAATCAAAGAAATCGCAAAAATTGCCCATGAAAATGGTGCAATCATGGTAGCGGACTGCGCACAAGCAGCACCACACATGAAAATCGATGTTCAAGATTTAGATGTAGATTTCGCGGCTCTTTCGGGGCATAAAATGTGTGCTCCTACTGGAATTGGTGTACTATATGGTAAAAAAGCGCTTCTTGAAAACATGGAACCGGTAGAATTCGGTGGAGAAATGATTGATTTTGTAGGTTTACAAGAATCAACATGGAAAGAGTTACCGTGGAAGTTTGAAGGCGGTACACCAATCATTGCAGGTGCAATTGGTTTAGGTGCTGCTATCGACTTTTTAGAAGAAATCGGCTTAGACAATATCGCAGCACATGAGCACCATTTAGCAGGCTATGCGATGGACAACCTGTCAACGATTGAAGGCTTAACGATTTTCGGACCACGTGACCCGATGCAACGTTGCGGACTTGTAACATTCAATTTAGACGATGTGCATCCACATGATGTCGCAACAGTTTTAGATATGAGTGGAATTGCTGTTCGTGCCGGACACCACTGTGCTCAACCATTAATGAAATGGCTTCAAGTAACAGCAACTGCACGCGCAAGCTTCTACATGTATAATGATGAAGCAGATATTGACGCATTAGTAGCTGGATTGCGCTCAGCGAAGGAGTATTTTGGCGATGTCTTTTAATAACTTAGATCAACTATACCGTTCCGTAATTATGGATCACTATAAAAACCCTCGTAATAAAGGGTCTTTAGATGAAAATACTGTAACAATTGATATGAACAACCCAACTTGTGGTGACCGTATCCATTTAACATTAAAGCTAAACGATGGCATCGTAGAAGATGCGAAATTTGACGGTGAAGGCTGTTCGATTTCAATGTCTTCTGCATCTATGATGACACAAATCGTTAAAGGTAAAAAACTAGACGAAGCTTTAGAACTAGCGGAGATTTTCTCAAAAATGATGTTAGGTGAAGACTTCGACGACGAAAAATACGATCTTGGTGATGTAGAGGCACTGCAAGGTGTAGCGAAGTTCCCGGCTCGTATTAAATGCGCAACATTGGCTTGGAAAGCAATGGAAAAAGGCGTAAACAACGAAATGAAATAATGTAAGTGAAGGGGAATGTCCGAAAAGCAATTTTTGGTCAGCCCCACTTCTCAATTGATGAACGGAGGAGACAACATGGCTAAAAAAATGCCTGAAATCGGCGATTACAAATATGGCTTCCATGACAAGGACGTATCGATTTTCCGTTCTGAGCGTGGATTAACAGAAGAAATCGTTCGTGAAATTTCCAATATGAAAGAAGAGCCACAGTGGATGCTTGACTACCGCTTAAAAGCTCTTAACAAATTCTATGAAATGCCAATGCCTCAATGGGGTGGCGACCTTTCAGCTTTAAACTTCGATGAAATTACGTACTACGTAAAGCCATCTGAAGCAACACAACGTTCTTGGGATGAAGTACCTGAAGAAATCAAAACAACTTTCGATAAATTAGGTATTCCTGAAGCAGAGCAAAAATATCTTGCAGGTGTATCTGCTCAGTACGAATCTGAAGTAGTTTACCACAATATGAAATCTGATCTTGAAGATATGGGGATTGTATTTAAAGATACTGACTCAGCGTTAAAAGAAAACGAAGAAATCTTCAAAAAGCACTGGGGTACAGTAATCCCGTACACTGACAACAAATTCGCAGCATTAAACTCAGCGGTTTGGTCTGGTGGATCATTCATCTATATGCCAAAAGGTGTTAAATTAGATACACCGTTGCAAGCATACTTCCGTATTAACTCGGAAAACATGGGGCAATTCGAGCGTACGCTTATTATCGTAGACGAAGATGCTTCTGTACACTACGTAGAAGGCTGTACAGCGCCAGTTTACACAACAAACTCTCTACACTCAGCAGTAGTAGAAATCATTGTTAAGAAAAATGCATATTGCCGTTACACAACAATCCAAAACTGGGCAAACAACGTGTACAACCTAGTTACAAAGCGTACTGTAGTTGAAGAAAACGGTACAATGGAATGGATCGACGGCAACATCGGTTCTAAATTAACAATGAAATACCCAGCTTGTATTCTTAAAGGAGAAGGCGCACGTGGTATGACTTTATCAATCGCTCTAGCTGGTAAAGGTCAACATCAACATGCGGGTGCGAAAATGATTCACTTAGCACCGAATACATCTTCTACAATCGTTTCGAAGTCGATTGCGAAACAAGGCGGTAAAGTAACGTACCTAGGCCAAGTGAAATTCGGTAAAAACGCGACAGGTGCACGTGCAAATATCGAATGTGACACATTAATTATGGATAACCAGTCTACATCAGACACAATTCCATATAACGAAATTTTAAACGATAATGTATCTTTAGAGCACGAAGCAAAAGTTTCAAAAGTATCTGAAGAGCAATTATTCTACTTAATGTCTCGTGGTATTTCTGAAGAAGAAGCGACAGAAATGATTGTAATGGGCTTCATCGAGCCATTCACGAAAGAATTACCAATGGAATATGCAGTAGAAATGAACCGTCTTATCAAGTTCGAGATGGAAGGTTCAATCGGGTAATTCAATTTTTCAAACACTTGCTGTTTTTCAGCAAGTGTTTTTTTATAAGTTCGAGAACAATTATGTTGAAATCGTGAAGAAATGACGATGAAAAAGAGGAAAAATAACAATAAATCAAAGGGAATCATTTACAATATCTGAATTAGATGGAATAATGGATAGTATATATTAAGTACATAAAAGGAGCGGTTTTTTGTGGAAAATTTATTTTGGCCAATAACATTAGGCGTACCAGCTGCTGTATTAGTAGTAGCGGTTGTAATTATCTTTTGGGCATTAGGACAAAAGAAGAGCGGCAGACTTTCGAAAAACGAAGAGCATGAGGGTATCATTAAATAATGAAAAATGCTTCAAACGCACATTAAGCGTTTGAAGCATTTTTTTGTGGATAGGAAAGTAGAAGTTTTTCAATATAATCCACATCAGAAAAGACAACAACTCTTGACAATTTAGCGTGAGCTGTGTTTTTCTGACTTTAATCCTGTGATAAAACTTTCAATTTCTTCTTGTGTTTTGCGGTCTTTGCTTACGAAGCGACCAAGCTCTGTATCATTTTCATAAGCAACGAAGCTTGGAATCCCAATGACATTTAGCTCGATGCAAAGGTCGATAAATTGATCGCGGTCTACTTTGACAAAATGAAAGTCTGAATATTTTTCTACCACTTCGGGCATAAACGGATCGATAAATCGGCAATCCGGACACCAATTTGCTGTAAACTCGAAAATAACTGGCTTTGCACCAATTTTAAATTGTTCAAATTCGCTTAAAGTTTGTAAAATATGCATAAAATCATTCTCCTTTTATCTATTAGTATGCTTGGAATTAATGTATTTTGCAATGAATTCGTATAGAGAATAACAGTTGTAGTACAATCAAGATAAGAGGTGAACGGGATGATTGCAATCGGATTAACAGGTTGGGGCGATCACCCCGACGTTTATAGTTCAGTGACAGCTGCAAAAGATAAATTATTTGATTATAGTGGACATTTTCCGGTAGTGGAATTGGATACATCGTTTTATGCGATTCCCTCTGTTGAAAATGTAGAGAAGTGGTGTAAAGATACACCGGATACGTTTCAGTTTGTAGTAAAGGCATATCAAGGTATGACGGGGCATTTACGAGATGAATTGCCATTTGAAACGCGTAATGATATGTTCAATGCGTTTCGTGTGTGTGCAGATACTTTCCAAAGGCATGGAAAGCTCGCGATGGTGCTCGTGCAATTTCCGCCGTGGTTTGATTGCCAGACAAAAAATGTTAATTATATTCAATATATCAAGCAGCAGTTAGCCGATTACCCAGTGGCAATTGAATTTCGTAACCAAACTTGGTATAGCGAACAAATGAAAGACAAAACATTGGCTTTTCTCAAGAACAATGATTATATACATTGCGTTTGTGATGAACCACAAGCTGGTAGTGGTTCAGTACCTTTTGTGCCAATTGCTACGCATGAAAAAGTACTTGTACGGATTCATGGACGCAATGTACATGGTTGGCGTAATATTGGACATGGAGAAAATTGGCGTAAAGTACGTTTTTTATATGATTATAATGAACGAGAACTACAGCAACTAAGTGAACAAGTACATTTTTTAAATAAACAGGCAAAGCAAGTGTATGTACTGTTTAACAACAATTCTGGTGGTCATGCTGCGAAAAATGCCAAACGGATGCAACAAATTTTGCAACTCGAATTTGAAAATTTAGCGCCAAAACAGCTAGGCTTATTTGGTGATTAAACATCTTTTGTTGTAAATAAAAAATCAAATGAGGTGGCAGTTGTGCGAGAGAAAATTCATTTTTTCCATACAAATGATTTACATAGTCATTTTACGTATTGGAAACGTAGTCAGTATTTTATTGAAGCAACACGAAAAATGCTCGCAGAACTAGGGGAGACGAGCTTTTTAGTCGATTTAGGAGATCATCTAGATCGCTCGAATTTGTATACTGAGGCCACGCTTGGGCAAGGCAACATAAAGATGTTGAATGATGCCCACTATGATGTCGTAACATTAGGCAATAACGAGGGCATAACGTTAGCACATGATGAGCTGTATCATCTTTATGACGATGCCCAATTTGAGGTTGTTATTGGCAATTTGTTTTCGGCTCAACAGAAAAATCCACAGTGGATGAAGCCTTATACGATTTTGACAACACAATATGGAACTAAAATCGCGGTTTTAGCTGCGACAGCATCGTTTGAAGTATTTTATAAGGAACTTGGCTGGGAAGTGACTACGCCTAGAGCTGAAATAATTAAATGGGCATACGCTTTAAAAAATGAGGTAGATGTTATTGTTTGTCTATCACATTTAGGCATTACGGAAGACGAGCTACTTGCGCAAGAATGTCCTATTATTGATGTTATATTTGGTTCGCATACACATCATGTATTTGAGAATGGCCGTATTGAAAACGGTGTACTGCTAACAGGTGGCGGGAAATTTGGACAATTTACGGGTCATTTAATATTGGAGTTTAATCATGCGACAAAAAAATTAGAGAAAAAATCAGATCGTCTCTATGAAAATGCATTATTACCCGAAGCATCAGGTGAAACGGAATGGTTACTAGATATACAGCAGCAGGCCAAGCAAATGTTAGCGCAGCCTGTATTTTATGCAGCAAAATTCTATAATAAAGAATGGTTCCATCGTTCGCAGTTATCGGATTTATTTGCTGAGTGTATGTATGAATATACAAATGCAGATTGTGTCATGTTTAATGCAGGTATATTCGTTGAATCATTAAAAAAGGGCTTTGTTTCCAAATATGATATTCACAAAATTTTACCTCATCCGATAAATGTATGTGTAGTGCATATTACAGGTGCGGAATTAAAGGAAATTTTTGTGCAATCAGAAAATAAAGATTGGCCACGACTTGAACTGAAGGGGCTTGGTTTTAGAGGTGTTATTTTCGGTAAAATGCTGAATTACGGAATAACGATGAATCATGAACGCGAACTGTTCATTAATGGTGTACCTGTTAATGCAGAGCAAGAATACCGTTTAGCGACATTGGATTTATTTACATTTGGCTTCTTCTTCCCAAGGTTTAAGTATGCAAAGAAAGAGTATTTTTTACCGCAATTTTTACGTGATATATTTATAGAATATTGTGTGAAGGAATTTGCCTGAATAATAAATATACCTTTTCACCGAATATTTATAATTTTATAATATACGCAACTTTAGAATGGAGAACAAATAAGAAATGCGATTAATATCGATCAATGTTTTGAAGGAAGGTATGGTAGTCGGTAGAACTATCTGGAATGAAGCGGGACACCCACTATTACATAAAGACGTTATCGTAACTAACCGAATTGTTGAGCGATTACGTGAGTTGAAAATTCAATATTTATATATTGATGATATGATTTCGACAGGGATAGAAATCGAAGAAACGGTGTCTCCTTCCAAAAGAATCGAAGCAGTAAAGAATATGACAAAAGCTTTTACGGACGTGAAACGAGCAAAAGCATCCCAAGCCTCATATGTATTAGATCAACAGTCAAAAGTACTAGGCTTAATTGTGGATGATATATTAAATTCGATCATGAATAGTAGCGAAGTATTAATGGTTTTAACAGATGCGTATTTATATGATGAATATATTTACCAGCACTCGTTTCAAGTAACGATGTATTCCCTGGCGATTGCCAAAGAGTTAGGCTATTCTTATGAAGATGTTCGCCTAATCGGTATTGGTGCATTGTTACATGATATTGGGAAGCTCTTAATTCCATCTGAAATATTAATGAAGCCCGGCAAATTAACGGATGAAGAATATGAAGAAATGAAGCAACATGCACGTTTTGGCTTTGACATATTACGCAATTTGCATTCAGTGTCATTACTTGTTGCGCATTGTGCGTTCCAGCATCATGAGCGAATTGACGGTAGTGGTTATCCACGAGGCATAGTTGATTTTGAAATTCATCCTTTTGCAAAGGTGATTGCAGTTGCAGATGTATTTGATGCTTTAACATCAAACCGTGTATACCGTAAAAAAATGCTACCGATAGATGCGATTGCCATCATTATGGAAGGGCGAGCGAAGTTGTTTGATGCACGCGTAGTAGATGCCTTTTTACGTAGCGTAGTTCATTATGCAAATGGTTCAATTGTGTTATTAAGTGATGGGCGACGAGGCATTATTTCGAAACAAAATATAGTCGATGTAACACGTCCATGGGTACGTATTTTTGAAGAAGACGATAAGCTATTAGATGCTACATACGAAATTTGTCTGAGTGACCATCCATTATTAAATATTGAAAAAATCGAAGTGGACTATGTTGTCCCAGCCGAATAACCTATTCCTCTTTCTCATATTTTGTGAGAAGGAGGATTTTTTTTGCGTTTTCGTAAAAAAACAGGGATGCGTTTTAGGACGAAAAAGCGCAATAGTAAAAATATAATAACGCTTATTTTAGTTAGTTTAGTGCTCTCGGTTGTACTCAGTATTTATACTATTAACGGGCGTTTGATGCCGATCTATAAAGAGTATGCTGAAGTACAAACGAATAAAGTGGCTTCTTATGTTGTGAGTAAGGCGATTAACTCACGTACCTCTAGTGTACTGGATGTCAATGAGATTATTGTCAATTTACCTACACAATCAAAGGATATGATTACGACAAAATTTAATACCGAGATTATTAATCAAGTGCGCGCGGAAACACAAACATTAGTAAAAGAATATTTAGAGCAGGCAGAAAGTGGGGATTTATCACATTTGCCAAATTTAGAAAATGTCGAATACGATGTTGGTAAAATGGAGGCTGGTGATGGTATCGTATTTTTTGTGCCACTTGGTCAGGCACTAAATATTCCCATCATCGGTAACCTTGGTCCAAAAATCCCGATTCGTTTTCATATTATTGGTAATGTACATAGCGATGTTCAATCAAGCATAAGGGAGTTTGGTATTAATAACGCAATTGTCGAAGTAAATTTATTGATTGAAGTAAACGTGAAAATTATTATTCCATTTGCTAGTCATTCTGCTTCGGTTGAACAAAAAATCCCAATAGCAATTGGCTTAGTCCAAGGTACTGTTCCACATATTTACAGTGCAGGAGAAGGTACTCAACCATCAATCGAAGTACCAATTCCGTATGATTAAGCTCTATTCTAATTAGTTAAAATAATAGCGATAGTTAGTTGTTGGCAAACGCTATCTATGGTACATTGACAACAGCAGTATCTTAGTAGTAGTTGAGTGAAAGGAAGAAAACAATGACATCTTGTAAACCAACTAGTCCAACAGAGGAGCATTTACGCAAACCCGAGTGGCTAAAAATTAAGCTAAATACAAATGATGAGTATAAAGCGTTAAAAAAGCTAATGCGTGAAAAAAATTTACACACTGTCTGTGAAGAAGCTCGCTGTCCCAATATTCACGAATGCTGGGGAGAACGCCGTACCGCAACGATGATGATTTTAGGTTCGGTATGTACACGTGCATGTCGCTTTTGTGCTGTAAAAACAGGCCTTCCGAATGAGCTTGATTTAGCAGAGCCAGAACGTGTAGCAGATTCAGTACAATTAATGAACTTAAAGCATGTTGTAATTACAATGGTAGCCCGTGATGACCTAAAAGATGGTGGCGCGGAAGTACTTGCTGAAACAGTACGTGCGATTCGTCGTAAAAGCCCATTAACATCAATTGAAGTTTTACCGTCTGACTTAGGGGGGCGTGAAGAAAATTTACGAATGTTAATGGATGCAAAGCCTGATATTTTAAACCACAATATTGAAACGGTACGTAGCTTGACACCTCGTGTGCGTGCAAAAGCGACATATGATCGTTCATTAGAGTTTTTACGTGGTGCGAAGGAAATGGAACCATCAATCCCAACGAAATCTTCATTGATGATTGGTTTAGGTGAAACACTGGAAGAAATTTATGAAGTAATGGATGACTTACGTGCAAATAACGTCGACATTATGACAATTGGCCAATACTTACAGCCAACGAAAAAGCATTTACCAGTGAAGAAATATTATTCACCGTTAGAATTTGGCAAGCTTCGTAAAATTGCGATGGAAAAAGGTTTTAGTCATTGTGAAGCTGGACCACTCGTACGTAGTAGCTACCATGCTGATGAACAAGTAAACGCTGCTACAAAACATCAACTAGAAATTTAACGGTCGATATTGCTTTCAGGTGAAATGTTATATAACATGGAACGTATGATAGGTGGTGTCTAATTTGATTATTGTAGAAGGTTATATGTATGAAATTATTGAAGATGTGCGAGAGGGCTTCGAAGAAGAAGCATTTACAGCACGGTATTCAGATATTTTATCGAAGTACGATTATATCGTAGGGGACTGGGGTTATGGTCAGCTACGTTTAAAAGGATTTTTTGACGACAAAAATCAAAAATCTACATTTGATACGAAAATTAGCACGGTGCAAGATTATTTATATGAGTATTGTAATTTTGGCTGTGCGTATTTTATCGTACAAAAAGCAGGCCGCGCACCAGAAATTGTGGCAGTGGAAGCTACAGAGGAAGCGCCAGTAGAAGAAACAACAGTTGAATAACATATCCATTAACATAAAAACGAGGAAGCATGCAATATGCCTCCTCGTTTTTTCAGCTTAATAACTCTCTTAAGTAATCACGTAAATCCTCTGTTTCTACTTCAGTACGGTTGTAGGCGTGTTCTAAGTATCCTGGTTCTTCGACATCATCTGCGCCGATAATAGCAAAGCGGCCAAATTGAATGTCTAGTACAAGTACTTTGCCAAAGAATCGGCTACTTTGTAAAATAGCTAAATCGTAGCGCTGTGTTTTTCCTGCGAAACTCACAAAGCGCGTTTTTGTATCTTCTACATCATCATATAAGAAAAATCGTTCCATTTTGTTTTGTACCCCTTCCATATCTAAAGAATATGGTACTATATATTAGAAAACACTATCAACTTTTATTAATTGAATGGAGGCTTTATCTATGTATTTCGTAGATAGAAATAAAATTACTAACAACTTAGCACATTTAGACGAATTGATTGCCATTTTTGAAGGCACAGACAACTGGTTAGCCGACGATATTCATAAATTAGCCTTACAGCGTATTGGTCATAACGTTATGGAAGCAATGATGGATGTAGGGAACTTAGTAATCGATGGCTTCATTATGCGTGACCCTGGTAGCTATGAAGATATTATTGATATTTTCGTTGATGAAAAAGTCATCGCAACAGAAATGGATGCACCGTTAAAAGAAATAGTTGGACTACGTAAAATGATCGTGCGCGAATATATTGCAGTAGATAATGACGAAATTTTAGCTGTATTAACAAAAAACTTACCGACAATGAAACAATACTCAGGCAAAGTACAAGATTATTTAACAAATGAGTTAGGACCAGTATCTGCATTTTTACCAGAGGATAAATAATATGCACTATAAAGCGTATTGTTTTGATTTAGATGGCACGATTTATCGCGGTAAAGCTGGTATTGATTCGGCTATTCAGTTTGTACATCAATTACAAGCGCAAGGAATCGAGCCGTTTTATTTAACGAATAACTCATCAAAAACACGTGAAACCATTCAGCAAATGCTACATGATATGGGCATTACTGCACCGCTTGAGCATATTTATTCGAGCTCGCTTGCTACAGCAAAGTATGTAGCAAAAATGAGTAAGGACAAGCGTGTCAATGTTGTTGGAGAGCAGGGGATTCGTACAGCACTTCTTCAAGAAGGACTCATCATTACTGAAGAGCAAGCGGATATTTTAGTAATGGGAATTGACCGCCAAATGACGTATGAAAAGCTTGCTAAGGCGAGTGTATATGTACAAAATGGTGCGGTTTTAGTCGGAACAAATGGCGATATTAAATTTCCAAATGAAGATAGCTTTGTACCAGGCAATGGTTCGTTTGTTCATTTAATTGCGAATGTTGCTGGGGTGACACCGATTTTTGTTGGTAAGCCCTCACCTTTGATGCTACAAATTATGGCAGATGATCACGGCTTTGATAAGTGTCAGATGGTCATGGTTGGTGATAATTATGACACGGACATTTTATGTGGCATTAATTTTGGCTGTGATACAATTCATGTGAATACAGGTGTAACACCAACAGCTATCGTCAAACAACAAGCACAATTGCCAACGTATTGCGTTGAAAATTTATTAGAACTGATTAAATAAAAAATCCGATGTGGAAGTTTACCACATCGGATTTTCTTCAATATATTGATAAATCGCCTTTGTTAATTCATCCGGCGTATCTGCTTCCACCACTTCACCATTTACTACCGCATAAAAGCCTCGCGCACATTTTGTACAATAGCTCATGCAGCCGTATTCAAGCACATCAATTTCAGGATCTTTTTCGAGCTCCTCATATGTTTTTTGTGCACCGTTTGCTAAATTCGTAATACAAAATTCAACCATGTTAAACATCTTGTCACCCCGCTACTTTCACATGCTACTTTGTTTTTTTACTGGCGTCAAATGCTACGTACTTGCATAGATTTCTATAAAATTAATCGGAATTCTTTATGTGAATTTTTTCACAAAACATATTATAATATATTGTGAATGTTATCACAAACGGTTATAATGAATATGGAAAGTTTGTGAACACTGGAGCTCTTCATTTTGTAAATAGTGAACATATTACTAAGTGAAGGTAGGACATCTTCGAAACATAGGAAGTTCAATTGATTAATTAGAGATATGAGGGAAAATGCTATGCAAAAATTAGTTTTATTAGGTGGCGGTTATGGAAATATGCGTATTTTACTACGTCTATTACCGAGCTTACCGGCAGATGTAGAAATTATACTAGTAGACCGTACACCATTCCACAGCTTAAAAACGGAATTCTACGCACTTGCAGCAGGTACATCAACAGATAAAGAAATTCGTGTTGATTTTCCTGAACATGATCGATTAAAACGCGTTTATGGTGAAATTGTTCGAATCGATCGAGAAGACAAAAAAGTTTTCTTAGAAGATGGGCAAGAAGTAGAATACGATCAGCTTGTTATAGGTTTAGGCTGTGTTGATAAATATCACGGTGTTCCAGGTGCAGATGAATTCACATACAGCATTCAAACGATTGCAAAGGCTCGTTCTACATTCGAAAAAGTATGTGGTTTAGCACCAGGTGCAACGGTAGCCATTATCGGTGCAGGTCTTTCGGGTATTGAACTTGCGAGTGAATTACGTGAAAGTCGCGCGGATTTAAAAATTAAATTATTTGACCGTTCTCAACGTATTTTACGTGACTTCCCAGAAAAGTTAAGTGAATACATTAAAAGTTGGTTCGAGAAAAACAACGTGGAAGTAATCGCAAATTCAAATATTACATGTGTTGAAGAAGGTCGATTACACAATCATGACGAAATTATCGAAGCAGATGTTATAGTATGGACTGCTGGAGTTCAACCGGTAAAAATCGTTCGTGACTTAGATGTAGAAAAAGATAAATTCAACCGTCCAGTTATCACAGATCATTATCATGTCATTGGTGACGAAGATGTTTATGTAGTAGGGGATTCGGCTTCTTCACACTTACCTCCAACAGCACAATTAGCAGAAGAGCAAGCAGAGCGTATTGCAAAAGTGCTAAAAATGCGTTGGAAAGGTGAAGCATTACCAGAAAAACTATCTGAAATCAAAATGAAGGGCTTCATGGGTTCTTTAGGTAAAAAACAAGGTTTCGTCCACTTAGCAGATACAACCGTAACAGGTCGTATTGCACGCCTTATGAAGT
Organism: Solibacillus palustris; assembly: GCF_022549215.1. GTDB lineage: Bacteria > Bacillota > Bacilli > Bacillales_A > Planococcaceae > Solibacillus > Solibacillus daqui. The sequence goes on from NZ_JAKZFC010000005.1 coordinate 264,203, forward strand.
CTGGTTTACTTTGGTACTATAAAAGACAAAACGATAACTAAAAAAATGTCCAGCCAAGGATTTCTTGCGCTGGACATTTTTTTATTCTTCTACAGGAACAAAGCCTAGCTGTTCAAGTGCAGTGAATACTGGCTTGATTTGTACGTAGCCTTCACCAACAACTTCATCATTAATCAAAACAAGTGGGTAGAAAAATTCATCTTCTTGAATACGATTGGCGTAATCTTGATCGCGTTCATTCTCAATTACACCTTCGATATCGATATATCGGATTGTAAATACTTGGTTTGGATATTTGCGTGTTATAGCAGCTTGTAGCCATTCGTATGTATCCTTAGATGATGGTGCATTGACACAGCTTGCGCACATAATATCTGCACCGTAAATTTCAATAATTGGTTTTTTAGTAGACATAGAATTTCAAACCTTTCGTTATTCATTAATGGATTTTTTTACTTCTTCACATTATAATAACTTTAGTGAAGGGAGTCGAGCAAAATGACAGAAACAGAACAATATCAACAAGTACAAGAAGTTTTAGATAAATTACGTCCGTTCCTATTACGCGATGGCGGTGACTGTGAATTAGTAGACATTGAAGATGGTATCGTAAAATTACGTTTATTAGGTGCATGCGGTAGCTGTCCAAGTTCTACAATCACGTTAAAAGCTGGTATCGAACGTGCCTTATTAGAAGAAGTACCAGGCATTATTGAAGTAGAGCAAGTATTCTAATATAACGGGTAAAGGCAGGAGAATAGCTCTCCTGCCTTTTAATGTGCAACTTTTTCACGGGCAGCGCGTACAAGTTCCCATTGTTCTTTTGCCATATCTACTAATTTGGCCTCACCACCAACACGTTGAGTCTCAATAACGCGTGAGAAAAAGCGTGTTGCGTTTTCGTAGTCTTCTAAACGTCGTGATAATTCCGCAACCATATACATTATGCGTACATCAGACATTTGCGTACTTGAATAGTCACCATTAGAGAAGCTTTCCATATAGTGGTCACGCGCAATTTTTAAGAAGCGTAGTTCTTGGTTATAATTATTTAATGAACGGTACAGCCATGCTAAACGCAGCGCTAAGCCCGATGTAATAACATATTTTTCTTTTTTAATCGTTGCACATAAAAAGGCTAGTTTGAAAGCTTGAATTGCATCAAATACCGTACGCTCAGTTTTGAAGCTATGAGGTATCCAATTTTCGCAAATTTGCTTATTTAAATTCTCTTTTACACCAGGTGCAAAATATTTATTGAAATCTTCGGTAAATGAAAACCCACAGTGTTGGCATACAAATACATTATAGTATAAAGCGTTTACATGCTTATCTGCATAAATAGGTTGAAAGTCGGATTCGGTATGCTCAATTTTTATTGATTTTGTACGAACTTTTAGTGATGTGAAGCTTTTTTTGCAGTGCATACATTCTATACTTTTTTCATAAAATGGAGAAATTTCCATGTGATCATACCTCTCTGCTAAAATATTAAGTATATTATATCAATATTCTTATTAAAGTAGTAACTAATTATTAGATATATTATGAAATTATTAGTACAATATTCCTTTGAATTACTTATTATATATAGTCTTATTTTCTTTGGAGGATGAAAACGTATTAATTTTTCAAGATAATCCAAATAGAAAACACATCATTTCCTTCTATATTGCGAAAAATATGTTTTTCTAACAGGCAGTTTTGTTGTCAGAAGGGAAATACAATTGATATGATAACCGTATAAAGGAAGGTGACTGGAATGGCGATTGAAAAACAGGTAGTAATTTTAACAGAAGCAGCCTCATTTCAAGTCAAAGAAATGATGGCTCATAACGAAGAGGAACATGCAAGCTTACGTGTCGCAGTAAAAGGCGGCGGTTGTAGTGGTTTATCGTATGGGATGGCTTTTGATAATGATGTAAACGAAGATGATTTTACAGATAATCAGTTCGGCATTCGCATTTTAGTTTCTAAGGATGATGCCGGCATTTTACAAGGTACAAAAATTGATTTTAAACAATCGCTTATGGGCGGTGGATTTACCATCGATAATCCGAACGCATTAGCTTCATGTGGTTGTGGCACGAGCTTTAAAGCGGCTGCACGTCCAGCTGAACCGCAAAGTTGTGAGTGATGGATTGTAAATAACGGTTAGAATTGGTGTGCACACAATCCTGAAAATGTGTAAACACAACCTTAAAATGATGTTTAGGGTTGTAGATACCGAGCCTTTTTGATTTGTAAGTTGCGAAAGCAAAACGAATCAAGAAGGCTTTTTTGTATGGTTTTAAGAAAAATATTGACCTTGTAATATCTGCTAGAAGTGCTGAGGGTGTGTGGCAAAAGAATCATTCACACAGGCTATCTAAATGTTGCTGTACAGTAAAGTGGAGGGCTACAGCGAGATAGAGGCGATGATAACAAAAGGACATGCATAATGGGATTAAACCATTGATGCAAGTCCTTGAATGATGTGTAATGGCTATTGTTCCCATTGCTGAAAATAACTCATAAAATTATTTTTTCCCCAAGGTTGTCTAAATCTCTTTTTAAGTTAAAAAAAATTACTATTCTATGAGACCTTTCTGTAACTCGACCAAAATCAACAATTTGTTGTATTTCAACTATGTCATTCGTATAAATTTTTTGTGAGTCTCTAACTTCGGTAATCTTTACGCCTAAATTGTCAATAGATTCCCAATGTACAATGTTAAGTTCAACTATTCCCTGATAAGAAGCTTTAATACTCAAGTCATCATCTCCCTGTTTCTTAATAACTGAAAATTACGTTAATACAGAAATCGTAACATAATAGAGTTTGGATTGGTAGATAAATGGAAGAAAGGGGGCTGTTACCACAGGAATAGGTGAGGGTGTCTAATCAGTTCCAACTTTGAATGATCTTATAAAAACAAACTTAGCAACTTCTAAGAAGCGTTTAATGAGCTGGTAGTACTTATGAGCGCAGAAATTGGAGCAGAAGAAACATTCACACAGGCTTTGCTACAAACCCTTTCGTGAAGTTACAGGAGTGAGTATGTGAAGGCACAGCGAAAGAACTTGCAAATATGGGATTCTAACATAAATGCAAGTCCTTTTCTTTAATTATCAGAATCCTTAAGTATTAGTTTAGGAATTACCTTGATATAGATTATTTCCCCTATTAATTCCACAATGGTTTGTGTAACGATTACAGCCGACGCTAACGTTGCCCAAGGCTTAGGTAAAGCTAATGCTAAAGGTAGAACTACTAGGGAGTTCCTTGTTCCTGTACTAAAAATTAATGCTCTTCCTGCCCCTTTATCTAAATTGAATGCATGCGCAATAAAACGAGATACAAGTGGTGTAATGATTAAAAACAAGATATATATCGGAATAACACGCACGATTATCTCGAAATCACTGTATAGCTTACCAATTTGCGAAGCCACTACCACAATTAATACTAAACCCATAAACGGAACGGGCAACCACGTAGTAAAATCTAGTGCCTTCTCACCTATTGTTTTCTTTTTAGCCCATAATTGAGTAAAGACAGCTAATATTAGAGGTGCTACTATTAGAAATAAAAAAGCTTCTAGGAATGGCTCTAAATGAACAACTCCTACCATCTCTTCACCTATAAATAGCCATAGATAGAATGGAAGTAATATCATTTGTACTACAAATAAAATAGGTGTCGAAGCTAACATTAATTTCTCGTTTCCCTTCCCAAGCTGAGTAAAGACTATTACGTAGTCAATACATGGAGTTAGTAAGACCAAACAAACTCCTAATAATATTGGTGAAGATTGAGGAAATATTGTTATTAAGAACCAAACGATAATAGGGACTGCAATAAAATTCCCCACTAGTAATGCACCCATAAATTTGAGGTTTGAAATCGCCTCACGTAGTTTTAAAAATGGAATTTGAGCAAACATTCCATACATGAGTACAGCTATGAAAGGTGAAATAGTCCAATCTAAACTAGTTCCTAAATTTTTATCTGATAGACCTATTATTCCTCCAAAAATTAATGAAAAAACATAAATCCAGATTTGATGATTCTCTATCTTTTCCCTTGTAATATTCACGTCTTAATCCTCCCTATCTTAGGATGCTTCTTTCAAGGGTGATAAATGCCCTAATTCTTGTTTAAGGATACAGTGAAGTCTTTCGTAAGTATAACATGGCAATTATTCATATCTCCTGACTACTGTACAATATCTTTCTGACAAATATTCGATTTAGTAATGAAAATTAAAATTCCCCTATTATCGAGTCTTTGAAAAGCAAGATAGAGGTATGTAAACTTATAATGCAAGTAATGATGAGATTGCGTTAGCACTTCATTAAGTTGGTTAGGGTTCAATTGAATCAGTGACATATACAATCCACTCTGTGATTTACATTCGATCATAAATAAATGAAAGCCTTAGCATTACAAAAAAAATTGCTAACCGCTTTTTTGTACGAATATTTCAAACTTTCCCTAGTATATTACTATAATTTAACGTATCTCTTTGTATTATCTAAATTTTTGAATTATGATAGTGGTACACCTTACGAGTGAAGGAGGCTTTTACATTGAGTGTTTTAGAAATGTTAGATAAGCTTGATCAAATTGAAATCTTATATGAACCAATATATAGTGCTGATGGTCATCGCGTCGTTGCGTATGAGGTTATCGGGCAAGTAGATAGTGAAAGTGGCATAATTAATATTGAGCAAATTACATACGAACAAGACGTGCCAGCAGATATACGTGCCGAAATTGAACAGTTATTTGTACGTAAGTCACTACAATCCGTTGCACACTTGATTTCAGATGTCGGGCTTTATATTCCATGTAATCCGAATTTATTAGTGTTAGATTACGGTGAAAGCTATTTTACGATGTTGAAGGAGCTTATAGATGAGCAAAATTTACCTCAAATTACGCTTGTTATGGCTGAGCATAAATATACAGGTGAAATTGATCAGTTACACCATTTAATTCGTTATATCAAAACGTATGGTGTGAAAATTGCACTTTCAGATGTCGGCTCACAAACACAGTTAGAAAACTTACTCATGGTAGAACCGGCTGTCCTAAAAATTAATGTCGGGCAGCTGAATTATAATTTATGGGGCTCACAAAACCATGCATTTGCGACAATCCGCGCACTTGCGGTGAAAATGGGCACATTGTTACTCATCGAACATATCGAAACAGTGTACCAATTACAGCACGGGTGGAAAAATGGGGCACGTTTTTTTAAAGGCCCTTATTTACAATTACCAGACAAACAATTTAACTCACGTGATTCGCTAAAAGAGCGTTTCCGTAGCGAATGTGAGCAGTTTATTGCAACGGAAAAAAAACAACTCCTTCATAAATATGAGGAAATGAAGCGTTTAGAAAAAAAGATTTGTACAATTGTTGAGCAAGTGAACCCATCAGGCTCGCAACAGAATAAGCTGATGCAGTTAGCGAATGCCCTCCAAAACTGCGCATTCCGAATTTATATTTGTGATAATAATGGATTCCAGACTAGCCCGAATATTCGCAGGAAGGAAGGCAAGTGGGAAATTCAAGAAGCAGCTCAAGGGAAAAATTGGAGTTGGCGACCGTATTTTCTGTTAAATATTATTAAATTGGCGAAGGACCATAAAGGTGATTTGTCGTCTGTTTATAGTGATATTGAAACAGGTGAATTAACGCGCACCTATTCAATGGCATTAGCAAATGGAGAATTTTTATTTATTGATATTGCTTATGATTATTTATATGAGCATAATATTGTAAATTGATGTAGCAAAAATTAATGGAAAAAGACATGTGAAGGTCACCTTTGCATGTTTTTTCATATACGGGGGATTAATAATGGTAAAAAAGGATCGAGGGAAAGTTTGGCTAGGGGTAGCATCCATTGTTGAAAATGCAAACGGTGAGTGGCTGCTTGTAAAAAAGACCTATGGGGGACTTAAGGGGGTTTGGTCATTACCAGCGGGTTTTGTTCAAGAAGCTGAAACGGTAACGAAAGCAGCGATGCGTGAAGTATTAGAAGAAACAGGTGTTATGTGTAAAGTCGTTGGTTTAGTTGGTTTTCGTTCAGGTGTGATATTAAATGATATTAGTGATAATATGGCGATTTTTTATTGTCGACTGGTCGATGAGTTGGCACCGTTTATATTGCAAGACCGAGAAATTCAAGAAGCCTGCTGGATGTCACCGAGAGATATTGTCATGCATGAATTATCGTCAGTGATGTTAAAAGAAATGGCACAGGAGCATGTTGCGCGCCATATGCACCCCATTATAGAGGACATTAATCCAGGCGATGATTTTGGCTATAATGAATATCATTTATATTTCAAGAAATAACCCTTATAAAATGATAAAAATCACGTACAATATGAATGAATTTTGACAATTTGGTTCTTAATTTCATTATTTTGGATGTACAATTGAAAGCATAACCCCAATCATGTAAAATTATGAGAGATTATTGGGGGTATACATAACATGAATGACGTTTCGTTAGTACAATTAATTATTTCGGTTGTGTTATTTTTTGTCATGTTTTTCGGAATTGGATTTTTATTAAACATGCTATTACGCATGACGTGGTTAATGGCCGTACTTTATCCGATTGTTGTTGTATTTATTATTGATGAGGTGAGCTTTTTAGATTATATTTTCAAGCCGGGAACAGCTTTTCCAGCTTTAGTCGATAAAGCTCAAGCGTTGCATTTAGTAGATATATTAATTTTAACTGGTGGTTTTGGTGGTGCGATTGTAGCGGGCTTTGTCATGATCGCGCTTCGAAAAGCTGGCTATCGAATGTTTTAACCTCATACAGCAGATGTTCAAACACCCGCTGTAAGAAGTAAAAGCTTCCGGCGGATGTCATGGATTCGGCTTTCCGCGAGCGCAAAGCCGAATCCAGACGCAATTAAGCCAAGGCTTAATTGATTTTAGATGGAAAAAACACGCTTACAATTATTGTGTAGGCGTGTTTTTTGTCTGTTAAGGAAATAATAAATTATCGAATTGTGGATTACTTTTACGAAGATTTATCTTCCGTCTAGGCTAAAGCGCCAGCCCCTCGGCCATTTCGATCCCTCCTGCAAAAGTGGTGGAACGTTTACTTTTGCGTCGGGTCCTCCAATGTCTGAGGCTCACACGATGTGAGTCATTGGAGGCATGCCACATGGACGTGGCGTTTTGCCTACTCGGGGCTGAACAGGCGCATTAGCGCTTTTGTTCTTTACATCATAAGCGCATACCATGTAAATGACAGTACTATTCCCGAAAGTCCACCGATAAATACCTCGCTTTTTTTGTGGCCTAATAATGTTTTTAAGTCTTGTATTTTTTCTTGTTCATTCATTTCTGGCCAACGTTTGATCTCTTTGAAGAATAATTGTAAGTCGTGGCGCAATTCATTTAGAACAGCAGCATGTTGACCTGCTTGAAAGCGTACGTGACTGGCATCGTACATAACAATACCAGCAAGCATCGCCGCTACCGCAAATGTAGGGGAGCCAAAGCCTGTTTCAATTCCTATGGCCGATGCGATGCTTGTTACAGCTGCAGAATGTGAACTTGGCATCCCCCCTGTAGAAGTAAGTAAGTTCCAATCTATTTTCTTTGTCATAATAAAGTTAATGGGAATTTTTAATATTTGTGCAAAAAGAATCGCGCAGACACCTAGCCATAGTGGCGTATTTTGTAACAGCTCCATTATTCCCACCCACTTTCTTGTAATTGCTAATATTATAGCATTAAAGGTAACATTTTTTTACATACGAATATTTTTGTCAGAACATTAAATCGGTGAAAAATATAGATTCAGTTTTCCTTTGAAAAAGATAACTCGAGTGAAAATAGCGAGTATTGTGTTTTTATTATGCGGATTACACTGAAAAATATATACTTTCCTCCCCACTAAAAATCCGAAAACTTAATTTGTTTCGTTCCCCGAATTAACTTTTTTGTATATAATGGAGCTATACATTAGGAGGCGTTTTGTTATGAATATAGAAACTACAGCACAAACATTTGATACTCTTACTTCTGAAACATTAATTGTCGGAGTACAAAAACACCGCGAGCAAATGAAAAATTGGCCAGCATTTATCGAATTTTACGGTGAAACAGTAGATGCTTGGTTACGTGCCGGTGAAATTATTACCGATGCAAAAAAAATTACGAAGCTACCTTATGCAGGTTCACCGGCTTCATTAAAGCGTGTATACTTCGTTGGTTTAGGCGAGCGCAAAAACCTAACAGCAAATGAATTACGTGAAGTCTTTGCTGCAGTTGGGAAAGAGTTAAAAGCAGCGAAAATTGGTAATGTAACACTTTGGGTAGAATCATTTACAACTGATACGCTAGAAGAAGCAGAAGTTGCTTATTTAGCAGGTGAAGGTCTAAATTTAGGCTTTTATTCTGTACAAAACTATAAAACATCTTCAAACGAAGTAGACGTATACTTCGACCAAATCCAATTCGTAACAGAAGCGGCGATGGACGATGTGGTCGCAAACTTTGAAGTTGGTAAAATTTATGCCGATGCGGTAAATGAAGCACGAACACTAATTAACTTACCACCAAACTTACTAACTGCAACGGATTTAGCAAATTACGCAACAGAGCTAGCCAACCAATATGATTTAGAAATCGAAGTGTTAAATAAAGCACAAATTGAAGAGCTTGGTATGGGCGGAATTTTAGCGGTTAATAAAGGTTCGGTTGAAGAGCCACGCTTAATTACGATCAAATACCAAGGGAAACAAAAATGGGAAGATGTAATTGGCTTTGTTGGTAAAGGTGTAACGTATGATACAGGTGGATACTCATTAAAACCGCGTGAAGGTATGGTTGGTATGAAGGGTGACATGGGAGGCGCTGCTGCTGTACTAGGAGCAATGCGTATTATCGGTGAAACACGTCCAAAACAAAACGTTGTCGCAGTAATTGGTTCTACGGACAATATGGTTTCAGGTGAAGCGTTTAAACCAGATGATGTCATTACAATGTACAATGGTAAAACAGTAGAAGTATTAAATACAGATGCTGAAGGTCGATTAGTATTAGCCGATGCTACAACTTATGCAAAACAACAAGGCGCGGATTATTTAATCGATGTCGCTACATTAACAGGTGGGGTAATTGTCGCGCTAGGTAAAGATAAAACAGGCGCACTAACAAATGATGAAGAATTTTTCGAAGAGTTTATGGGTGCTGCCATTGAAGCAGGGGAATTCGTATGGCGCTTACCTTTAACTGAAAGCGACAAAAAACGTATTCGTAAATCGGATGTAGCCGACTTAAATAACTCACCAGGGCGCGATGGTCATATGATTTTCGGTGGAGGCTTCGTTGGTGAATTCGCAGAAAATACACCATGGATTCACTTAGATATCGCGGGGACATCAGATGCTGATGCACCACATGTATTAGGTCCTAAAGGTGGTACGGGCGTTATGGTTCGTACACTTGCTACGTTAGTAGAGTTACGCGATAACGAATAACAATAACAAGCCCCTTTTACGGGCATATGATCTCCCATCGACGCTTTCAAAGCCTTAATGCGGACGTCTTATTGTAGTTTTTAAACAAAGTCATGAAGTTTATAAAAAAAGTTTGATGAAAAATCCTGAGTTGATACGCAGGATTTTTCTCGTTTCATAAACAAGCCATAGTATTGAATCATGTTTTTTATGTAAGGTTAGCGAGCGATGGGTGAGGTAAACAAAAAGAGTTTTGAGAAGATAAAGATTACAATAAATACGGAGTAAGAATTTTTGCATATCGAAGATGAAAGAAGGATTAATAAAATGATACAATCTGTTGTACATATTGCTTTAGTTGTTCAAGATTATGATGAAGCTATTGAGTTTTACACAAAAAAACTACATTTTACGTTAATTGAAGATATATATCAACCAGAACAAGATAAACGATGGGTAGTAGTATCCCCACCTGGCTCATCTGGTACTACAATATTACTTGCAAGGGCTTCAAAACCCGAACAAACATCTATTATTGGTAATCAAGCAGGAGGAAGAGTTTTTCTATTCCTTGGGACAGATGACTTTTGGCGAGATTATAATGAAATGATAGGTAAGGGAATTGAATTCGTTAGAGAACCAAAAGAACAATCATATGGTATTGTTGCGGTATTTAAAGATTTGTACGGAAACTTATGGGATTTAATCCAATTTGAAAAAAATCATCCTATGTTCCAACGAGTAAAATAGACTAAAACCTTTAGAGCACTTATCAAAGTACTCATATATTTATAAAGCATACAAAACGAACCTAAATAATATTTCCAAATCAAAGGTAGGGAATACAAGGGAAAGCAATAAACGCTGTTAAATTAGTGTTTGTAGCCTTTTTTATGAACATTGTTATGCGTGTTTTTATGAAACGGTATATAAACATAGCTATAAAAAGACCTTCCTGATTTTGCACAAAATCACTGCAGATATGCTGTCTAAATAAAAAACGTGCATGTATAGACAATTTATTAATGCTGTAAATTTACCTTTTTAAGATTAGCTTATACAAAACAATAGCCTACAATTCGAGAATTATAGGCGAGTAACTAATAGCAAGAAATGCGGTAGAATATGCTAGGAAAAAGGGGAGGAGGCTTTACAATTGGTGAATCGTTATCCATATGGTGGCTTTGGCGGCTTTTTTCCATTCGGCGCACCATTTCTAGGAGGATTTTTAGGGAGTTTTTTAGGGGGTTCATTTAACCGTTATCCGCAACCATACTATTACTATCCGCCGTATCCATATCCATATCAACCGTACCAACCTTATCCACCATATCGCAGACACCGTAATTGGTAAGGCCATACGTATAACATAAGAACATTCTTGCTCACCCCACCATTGTTAGCTATGATAAGTAAAGAAATATTACGAGCTTTGAGGGAATTAATTTATGAAAAATCCATATTTATATGGTTACTTACCACTATTTACAATCATTTTATTTAGTTTTACATTTGGTATTTTTGGAGTATCTGAATCGCTTCAGTTTTTTCAATCTATCGGTGTATACAATGGGATGCGTGAGTTTTTATCGGATTTAGAGTTGCGTTTTGTGCTATTAATTGTATTTGCATTATTATTTTTCATGGTTTTTTCGGCATTAAAGTTGATTGGTGAAACAATTCATGAACTTGGCATGTTATTTTTTTCGAAGGATAAAGAAGGTCAAACTATTCATGCAGCACGCGGTGGCTATGTGATTTTCTTTTTCGGTGCGTTTGCATCAGTTATTGGAATTCAATCTTGGATACTATTAATTGCTGTATTTTTAACGACTACGTTCTGTTATTTCATTTATTACGTCTATAAAATGAGCCAATACATGTCGGTTGTTGGTGTAATTGGGCTTATATTCTTTGAAGTGTTATCGTGGTGTTTATTATTAGCGTTAATCGTTTACGCGATTGTGAAATTGTATAATGGTGTAATAGCGAGTTTGCCGTTTGTATAATGTAAAAAGCTTGTTTGTCTTAAGTTAATTCAAGACAAACAAGCTTTTTTATGTGGGTAGGAAAATATAAAATGTTCTAATTGGTTATGGCATTGAAAATTGAGAAATGAATCTTTTGCTTTTCAATTGCTTCCATCGAGCGTGGTGTATCATAACCGATCCATACGGCTGTCGTATAATCATTTGTTAAGCCTGCAACCCAATAATCTTTAAACTGATTGGTAGTACCTGTTTTTGCACCGAGATAGCCTGAAGAGCTATATAATCCTTTTCCTGTACCGTTTGTGACTACTTTATGCAATAAATCCCGCATCGTATTGACAGTGCTTGCCGACCAAATTTTCTCACGTTCACGTGGCCAACTATAGATTGTTTCCCCTTGTAAATTTGTTACTTTACGAATACTACGTGCGGGTGCATAAAAGCCGTCAATAAAGCTAGAATACGCATCGGCTAATTCAAGTGAGGTAACACCGTAAGTTAACCCTCCTAAAGCTGACGCATATGTACGATCCTTATCGATAATCGAGCGGAATTGGAAACGATCGATATATGAGAAGGCGGTATCCACACCAATTGTATTGTAAAGCCTTAATGCAGCTGTATTAATACTGTCTTGGAATGCCTTCTCAATCGTTACGTTGCCATACCAAATCCCTCTGTAGTTTTCAGGACAGAAATTACCTACACAATATTGTGCGCCACTAACAATGGAATTTTTTGTAGCGGTTGTTGTTTCGAAATACGGGGCAAACACGCTAATTGGTTTAAAGGCAGAACCTGGTTGACGAGGGGATTGAAATGCCCGATGTAAATCATACTTTTGATAATTCTTGCCACCGAAAATGCTGACGATTTCACGTGTTTCATTATTGATAACTGTCGCACTCGCTTGTAATTCTGAGTGAGATAAAATATCGTTAATTGCTGCCTCATCTTGCTTCTGCTTATCTGGCTGGAGCGCAGTATAGATATGGATACCTTGCTGTAATAGGGTATCAATTTTCTTTTGTAGCTCTAGCTGTAAAAATTCTTTTTCCATTTTGTCTGTCGTAGAAGCAATTTGTTCATTATAACCTGTTTGCTCGCCGATGAGCCATTTCAACTCTTGTAAAACATAAGTGCTATAACTTGGATACTGTTGAATCTTTGTTTTAACAGCGAGTTCAATTGGCTGTTGCTTATGCATAGCTGCTTCTTGTAAGGTTAATATTTGATGTTCAGTTAATTTATCAAGTAAGCGTTCTTGACGGGCTTTCGTATTGTCAAAGTTTCGTAATGGATCATACAAGGATGGGTTATTCGGAATCGCGGCAATAAACGCCATTTCCGCTATCGTTAGTTTTTCGAGCGGGCGATCAAAATAATAGGTTGCCGCTGCACCGATACCATATACCTGATTGCTAAAGTACATTTCATTTAAGTACATTTCTAAAATTTCTTCTTTTGAATAAACTTTTTCAAGCTCATACGAGTAAAATAGCTCCATTAGTTTACGTTCATATGTTTTGTCGACTGATAAATACCGCATACGGACGAGCTGTTGCGTAATGGTCGACCCACCTTGCTGAATCGACTGCTCATTGCTATTGGCAATAAATGCACGTGCAATCGCGCTGACATCAAAGCCGATATGATCATAAAAACTTTCATCTTCACTAAAAATAAAAATATCCTTCACCACTTCAGGAATATCATCAAGCTTTAGAGGCTGTGACCATTCTGTATATTCTTCACTAAAAATTTCATTGTTCGCATCGTACAATGTGATTGGTAATGTCGAAACAGTATTTTCAGGAAGCTCCATCGATTTTTCGATAAGTTGTTCGTGCTGTTGTGCTTTTGCGAGTTCTTTCCATACTTCGCTTCCGAGTAAAAGTAGTAAAGGGATGCTACATAAGATAAGCATGTAGCCAAAAACTTGTTTCATAAATTACCCCCTAATCAATTACGCCTCGGCGTAATTGCGTCCAGATTTTTTTCGAGCTCGCTCGAAAAACTCCCCTAAAAAATCTGTGACATCCGCCGAGGCATTAACTTGATTCAGCCGGGGTTTGAACCCCCACTGAATAGAATTGCATATTTAGCAATCATCTCCCACTTATAGAAGAAGGGAACTTCTGTACCTGTCGTTTCGCTTTCGGTACAAAAAGAATTGCTGAAGCCAGTTATATGTATCTACAAAAGAGTACCATAAAAGGGACATACATTTAAGCGTGGTTTTTTAAAAGTTCATTCATATATTGTTTTGGAAGTTTACGTAAGAAATACATTACTGTAAAAGCACTTAAAAATAATAAGCCCGTTGTGTAAAATACTGAATGAATACCACCAAAGCTTGCAACAATCCCACCAAGTACTGGTCCTAAAATATTGCCAAGGAAACGGAAACTTTGGTTATAGCCCATAATCTCACCCTGCACTTCAATAGGTGCTTCACGACGAATGAGCGCGGTTGTAATTGGAATTAGCCCACCAGACACAATACCAAACATGAAGCGTAATAAAATAAGCTGCCAAAGCTCTGTAACGAATGCCTGTGGAATAATGAAAACAACTGCAAGGATAAGTAAAAAAGATAATACTTTTTCGTAGCCATGATGGTCACTCAGTTTTCCCCAAAAGCGTGCAAATAATATATTCCCAAGCCCTGCAGCACTAAATGTAACGCCTGCAAGCATCGCAACTTCCTGTGTGCGAGAAAGTTCAGAGACATAAAGCGAAAGCAAAGGCTGAATACTAAAGTTCCCGATTTGAATAAGTGTTGTAACGAGCATGACATTTAAAATGAGGCGGTGATGAAAAATCGCCCAAATGACATTTTTGCGTGAGTAGATGGAATTTTTCATTTTACGAATAATCGTAGGTTCATGAATACCAATGATAATAATGATTGCAGCAATCGTAATTGAGATTGCAGTAATAATAAATGTATATTTAAAACCAAATGAATCGGCCATTATTCCACCAATGACAGGACCAAATAATGTCCCACCAACACTTCCCATCTGTAGTGTTCCAAGAGTTTTACCAGCGACTTCTTTCCGTGTGTGTTTACTAATAAACGCCATAGAAGTAGGAATAAAGCCTGTTACGATCCCCATTGCGAGCCTCAGTAAGAAAAATTGTTCAACGTTTTGTACGTAACCCATTAAGAAAATACTCGCAGCAATGCCGAAGCAGTTAATTATCATAATTGGCTTGTAACCATATTTATCGGCAATTCTTCCCCAAATGGGTGACATTAACAGTGCGCTAATAAAGGTCGCTGCAAAAATTAAACCAGCCCAAGTTTGTACGTAGCTATCTGAAAAATCACCTAACGTATCAATATATAGTGATAAAAAGGGCATAATCATTGTAGCTGAAGCTGCTACGATAAAATTGGCAATTAAAATGATGATGAAGTTATGTTTCATATTTTGCAAATAAATCACATTCTTCCGTAAATTTATTAATTAAATTTCAGTATAACTTATTTCGGGTTCCGAAGAAAGTGCTTCGCAAGTTAATAGCAGAAATTGCATAACTTGTGGTAAACTGAAACTTGGTAGCAATGGGAGAATATAAATGGATATACTGTCATTGATTTTTCATGTAAACATTTCTATTTATCTATACCCAAGCATTCATAATTTATTTAAAGGAGAGACAAATATGCTTCCACAATTATCAAAAGAATTAAATCCTGGTGAAGTAATGGTAGAAATGAACACAACTATGGGTTCAATCAAAATTAAATTATTCCCAGAGCAAGCACCAAAAACAGTTGAAAACTTTTTAGGTCATGCAAAATCGGGTTATTATAACGGCATTATTTTCCACCGTGTTATTCCTAAATTCATGATTCAAGGTGGCGACCCAACTGGTACAGGTATGGGCGGCGAATCAATTTGGGGTGGTACTTTCGAAGACGAGTGTGTTCCAGAGTTATTAAACATCCGTGGTGCACTATCTATGGCAAACGCTGGTCCTGGCACAAACGGTTCTCAATTCTTTATTGTACAAGCTCCTCAAGTTGAAGTTTCGATGTTAAAGCAAATGGAAGTTCGTGGCTGGTCTAAAGAAGAAGTAGAATTTTATAAGAAAAACGGTGGTACACCATGGTTAGACGGTAAGCACACTGTATTCGGTCAAGTAGTTGAAGGTATGGAAGTTGTTGACAAAATTACGAACGTTGACCGAAATATGCACGATAAACCAAAAGAAGATGTTAAAATTGAGTCAATCACTGTAATTGACTAATTTTTAAAGGATGTGTTTCGCGGGTGAATCAATTTTTAATCAATTTCTCTGGTGGCTTCTTATATTTCCCTAAAGATAAATCGCTTTATTTACCAGCTGCTATTGAATTTTTGATTTTAATCATTATTGTTTTTGCAACATTTTATTTATTCCGTCGAATTTCTGCTCGTCAAGCTGAAAAGGCACAACATCTAGAAATGCGCGCGTTACAAGAGCGTGATGAGCGCATGGCGAAAGAAAATGCAAGAAAATAACTGCAAAAGCAATATACAAAAAGCGTCCCGAAGCTAAATTGGGGCGCTTTTGTTCTTGTTAAGGAAACTATAAACTATCGCATTGAGGATAACTTTTACAAAAAGTCAACTCCCGTCTAGGTTAAAGCGCCAGCCCCTCGCACCATTAGAACCCTCATGCAAAAGTGGTGGAGCGTTTACTTTTTCGTCGGGCCCTCCAAAACTTGCGGCCCACACGATGTGAGTCATTGGAGGCATGCCACATGGACGTGGCGTTTTGCCCACTCGGGGCTGGAAGGGCGCTTTAGCGCTTTTGTTCCTATTGTAATGCTTTTTTAATACCTTCCACACCTTGCTTCACTAAATCAAATGGGCATGCGACATTCATACGTAAAAAACCTTGTCCTGCTTTACCATATTTTGTTCCTGGGTCAAGAGCAACTAAGCCTTTATGTATAAGGCGATGCATTATTTCATTTTCTTCAAGACCAGTTCCACGGTAATCAATCCACATTAAGTATGTTGCATCAGGAATTGAAACACAAATACCTGGAATTGCATTAAGTTCAGTAACAACATAGTCCATATTATTTTTTATATAGGGAAGTAGCTCATCTAACCAAGGTGCTCCTTTTGTATAAACGGCCTCAACTGTTGTACATGCAAAAACATTTAAGCCCATTTGTCCATGTGCTTCTGTATGTGATTTTAATGCATCAAATAATTCTTTGTTTGATGCAATCATCATCGCTGCATGAATACCCGCGATGTTAAATGTTTTTGTCGGCGCGATACATGCAATAATTTTTGCATTATCTGCATTTTTAACAGTTAGTGTCGGTGTATAACTTTTCTTAATTAAAATATCTGCGTGAATTTCGTCTGCTAATAAATACACATCATATTTAATGCAAAGTGCAACAAGCTCCTCTAATTGTTCACGACTCCATACAATACCGATTGGATTGTGCGGATTACATAAAATGTACATCTTGATATCAGATTGGAAGATTTGTTCGAGTTTTTCAAAGTTTAAAAAATATTGACCATCTTGCTCAGTTAGCTCACATGTAATGATTTCTCGTTGTTGTGCATTTGGAATATTGAAAAATGGAGGATAGGCTGGTGTCGCCATTCCGATTTTGTCACCTTTTTTCGTAAATGTCTCAACAATAGTGGCAATTGCAGGTACAACTCCTGATTGGAATAGGATTGTATCTGGATCGATTGTCCAGTTGTGACGTGTTTGATACCATTGCACCGTGGCATCTTTAACCTTACAGTTTTCGAACGTATAACCAAAAATGGGATGTTTTAAACGTTCAGTTATGGCTTCACTTACTACTGTTGGTGCGGGAAAATCCATGTCAGCAATCCACATTGGTAGAAGCTCTGATGTATTCTCTAAGTTATAAACCTCGCACATTTTATCCCATTTAATGGAGCTAGAATTTCGGCGTTCATGAATTTCATTAAAAAATGACATTAATAATCCTCTTTTCTTTTTGATATGTTCGAACCTATGTTATCATACTAACTAATAGAAAGAGAGTAGTTAGGTGAATAAAATGGAAAATACAGAAATGAACCAGAAGTGTGTACAACTATTGCTGGACTGGGATCCGTTTAATTTAGGCTCAGAAAGCTATGAAACTGAAACTGCTGATGTTGTAGCTGCCTTGCAAGGAATTGACGACCCATCTGAACTAGCAAAAGTGATTCAAACTGTTTATGAATACTCTTACGAACAATGGATCCCATTTGAAGACTGTGTCGCGATTTCATATAAACTTATCGCAGAAAAATTTATAGCAAAATGTATTATCTAACAAAAACGAGCAACCCAAACCAATGGGCTGCTCGTTTTTTTATTTTAAACCGTCGACTAAATTCGAAACGGGTACATCTAGTATTGTAGATAACACGAATAATGATTGCTTTGAAGGGATTTGTTCACCTGTTTCGTATGCAGTTAATTTTTCGATACCTAGCTGCGTTTTCATTGAAAGCTCTTCAATTGATAATTTTTTCTCTATACGTAAAAGTTTTAATTGTTCATGAAGTGAAACCTTCATGTGGTTCACATCCTTCCTGAAATTTCGATTATTTTAAATATAATATGCAGGAAGATTTATGAAATCCAATATTATGTGAAAAAATGAAAATTAATAAAGGATTATCCGATAAATAATTTTTGGATAAACCTTTTAATACTTAACTAAAGAACACTTTATTTACGAAAATAGCAATGATGCATAACGGTGCTAAATAACAAACAATAAAGTACCAAATATTATAGACAACCGGTAAAGTTTGCATTTCCTCACGCGAAATTTTCTTCGAACAATGATATCCCGCGAAAATCGACGTTAATAATGCACCAATCGGCATTAGAATAGCGCTTGTAACATAATCTACGAAGCCGAAAATCGAACGGTTTAAAATTAATATCTAATAGAAGTCCAAATGATAAGGCTCTAGGAATCCCTACGATGAAAATGACTGCTGCAAAAACCAAGTTGTTTTTTTGCGAGATTGTGTTTTTTCGCGAATTCCAATTGATACAACAACTTCAAGCATAGCAATCGCACTTGGATCCTTTTGACCTCGACGCCCAATCATAAATTCGGCTATTAATAAAGGTAAACCTATAATAACTATACATTTAAAGCAAAATATTTTGTGAAATGCAATAATTTTAAAAGGAAAATAGATCGATCTTTTTGTTTTAAGACGTTAATTTTGTACTCTATATACAGAAAATACTATATTAAGTCGATTCTTTGTTACGCATAGTATCATATGTTATAATTTAACATGACATATACGTATTGATGAAAAAAGAAGGTAGGAACAAAGTATGGTAAAAAAAATTGAAGTAGGTGACGTACTAATCGGTAAAGTAACAGGAATTCAACCATACGGAGCTTTTGTTGCTTTAGATGAACAGACACAAGGTCTTGTCCATATATCAGAAATTACTTACGGATTTGTAAAAGATGTAAATGACTTTCTATCGGTAGGGGAAGACATTGAAGTTAAGGTGCTTGAAGTAGACGAAGAACAAAAGAAAATTAGTTTATCGATTCGTGAGTTACAAGAAGTACCCTATTATCGAAAAAAAGAGTCGCATCCAAGACGTTCATTACAAGATCGTGTGGATGAAGTCGATGCGGACGGCTTTAGAATTTTAAAAGACAAATTAAAAGATTGGATTGAGCAATCAGGTCAGTAATGACAATAAGAAGGTGTCCGAGAAGTAATTCTTGGACATCTTTTTTGCATAGTAGAGCAAGAGGCAGGGACAAAAAAGAAAATGATAGAACAAAATACAATCGGACTAACACTTTTTTGACTTACGAGGGAGCTTCAATTTGATTAGGTGAAATATTAATATTATTTTTCACATTTTTCAAAAAAAACGAGATATGTACCAACCACTTCGATTTTCTTTTTTGTAATAAAAACTAGCAATATTGTATATTTTTATATCGAAAAAGTATTTTTTTCATTAAATCACGACTGAATTCAGAAAATTATTCGAAGTGTGACAAATTATTTAACAAAGTTATATTGAAGTATGTTACAATGTTGGCGGAAAGACACTATTACATTAAATTTTAAAGAGGCGAATAACAATGGCTGAAAATTTAAACTTGTTTACATCAACTCAAGAAGTAATTCATGAGGCATTAAATAAACTAGGTTATGATGAAGGAATGTACGAATTATTAAAAGAACCACTTCGTATGTTAACAGTACGCATTCCAGTAAAAATGGACGACGGTACAACAAAAGTTTTTACTGGTTACCGCGCGCAGCACAATGATGCAGTAGGTCCAACAAAAGGTGGGGTACGCTTCCATCCGATGGTTAGTGAAGAGGAAGTGAAAGCGCTTTCTATGTGGATGACATTAAAGTGCGGTATTGTTGACCTTCCTTATGGTGGTGGTAAAGGTGGGATAATTTGTGACCCACGTGAAATGTCCATGGGCGAAGTTGAGCGTTTAAGCCGTGGTTATGTACGTGCAATTAGCCAAGTAGTAGGGCCAACAAAAGACATTCCAGCACCAGACGTATTTACAAATGCACAAATTATGGCGTGGATGATGGATGAATATAGCCGCATGGACGAGTTTAACTCACCAGGTTTTATTACTGGTAAGCCAATTGTACTTGGTGGTTCACAAGGTCGCGATCGTGCAACTGCAGAAGGTGTTACTATTGTAATTGAAGAAGCTGCAAAAAAGCGTGGTATTGAAATTAAAGGTGCACGTGTTGTTATTCAAGGCTTCGGTAACGCGGGTAGCTTCTTAGCGAAATTTATGAGCGATTTAGGTGCAAAAATAATTGGTATTTCAGATGCACATGGTGCACTGCATGATCCGAATGGTTTAGATATTGACTATCTATTAGATCGTCGCGATTCATTCGGAACGGTGACAACATTATTTGAAAATACGATTTCTAATAAAGAGCTATTAGAATTAGACTGTGATATTTTAGTTCCTGCTGCAATTGAAAACCAAATTACGGCAGAAAATGCACATAACATTAAAGCAAACATCGTTGTTGAAGCGGCAAACGGTCCGACAACGTCAGAAGCAACAAAAATTTTAACAGAGCGTGGCATTCTTTTAGTACCAGACGTTTTAGCATCAGCAGGTGGTGTTACGGTATCTTACTTCGAGTGGGTACAAAATAACATGGGCTACTACTGGACGGAAGAAGAAGTACGTGAAAAATTATATGCAAAAATGATAACGGCTTTTGACAATGTTTACACAACGGCTCAAAACCGTAACATCAACATGCGCTTAGCAGCTTACATGGTAGGTGTACGCCGCACAGCAGAAGCATCACGCTTCCGTGGTTGGGTATAGGAAATAATTTAGTCTCACTTCTTTCGTAGAGGTGGGGCTTTTTATAAATTGAAACTTTGCTCGGGAGGCCTCATCCCACCGAGCATTAGTTTTCACTAATCGGGCTTTTAGGGATAGTGGATCGTCCACTTTGCTTTCTAAATGCGGGATAAACGACAGGAGGATTTTCATGAACAAATTTTCATTTTATAATCCAGTAAAAATTCATTTTGGTAGGGGCAGTGTTGAATATTTACGTAAAGGGCTACCGCAGTATGGACAAAATATTTTAATCGTATATGGTGGAGGAAGCATTAAAGCGAACGGTGTGTATGATGATATCATGAAGATTTTAAGTGACTTGAATATGAATGTATTTGAGTTGGCTGGTGTTGAACCAAATCCGCGTGTTGAAACGGCACGTAAAGGGATAGCCATTTGTAAAGAAAATAATATTGATATTGTATTAGCTGTTGGTGGTGGTTCTGTAATCGACTGTTCAAAGCTTATCGTAGCAGGGGCTAAGGTAGAGGAAGATGCTTGGGATATCGTTTTGAAAAAGGTTTTGCCTACAGAAGCATTACCACTTGCAACTGTATTAACACTAGCGGCAACTGCATCTGAAATGAACTCAGGATCTGTGATTACAAATTTAGAAACGAAGGAAAAATTCAGTTGGGGCAGTCCGGCATGCTTCCCTAAATTTTCGATTTTAGACCCTGCTTATACATTTTCTGTCCCTAAAGATCAAACGATAAACGGTGTTGTTGATACGATGTCACATATTTTCGAGCAATACTTCAACAACGCATCAAACACGCCAATAACGGATGAGATGAGCGAAGGGATTTTACGGACATTAATCGAAGTTGCACCAAAAGCTTTAAAAGATCCTACTAACTATGACTACCGCGAAACGTTAATGCTTGCGGGTACGCTCGGCTTAAACGGATTTTTATCATTAGGTTCGCGCGGAGACTGGGCAACGCATAATATCGAGCATGCGGTTTCGGCATACTATGACATTGCACATGCAGGAGGTTTAGCAATACTTTTCCCACACTGGATGAAGCATAATGTACAAGTCAATCCAGCACGCTTTGCAAAAATTGCGGTGAATGTATTCGGTATTGACGTTAAGGATAAAACAGATGAAGAAATGGCATTAGAAGGAATCGACGCATTATCGGCATTTTGGACTTCAATTGGTGCACCAAATCGCTTAGCGGATTATAAAATTGATGCAACATACTTTAATGAAATTGTTGAGCACTGCATGGTCAATGGTCCATTTGGTAATTTTAATAAGCTTCAAGCAGAGGACGTACGAAAAATTTTAGAAATGTCTCTATAAAAAAAGACTGTCCAAAAGTGTTTGCTTTTGGACAGTACTCCCCTCAAATTTACATCATACCTTTTTGTTATTCTGTTTCATTGCTGTGTGTTGCCATCTGCGCTCACCGTCGTCTTCGTCAAAGGCCATTGTCACTTTTGTTACGCCTTTTTGATTTAATAGTAAATCCGTTAAATGATCTCGTACGTCATCCAAATAGGCGAGCGATAACTTCGGATCTGTTTCGGCTATAAGCTCAACATGTAAAAACTCACCCTCTTTAATTACTTCTAAGCGAGCGATATCTTTAATATTTGGATCTTCCATTACCAAGTTTCCAATGTGTACAAGCATTTCCTCATCTGTTTCTCCGATTGCGCCTCTTGCGTTGTCTAAAAACACACGACCAACCACGTAAAACATCATCAGACCGATAATCATTGACACTAAACCTTCAATACGATAGAACTCTGTGAAATAAGCAATAATAATTGCAAAAAATGCGAGTATATTACCTGATGTTGCAACTGAATCTTCCATCCAAACAAGTTTTGTGGCAGGTTTTGCACGGTTCAAATATTTTATTGATTGTATGATTGCAACACCTTTTGTTTCAACGCCAACCTCATGCAATACTTCTTTTGCTGCCTTATGCAAAACGGTAAATTCTAAAATTGTACCAATAGCAAGTACCCCTAGTGCAATCCAAATACCTGATGATTCAGTTGCTGGATGTAGGAAGTGATGCCATCCTTCTTTAATTGTTTCGTATGAAAGAATCGCAACGATTAATACAGCCCCTAGACAAACTAGGTTAACAATTCGTCCGTAACCGTTTGGAAATCGCTGTGTCGGTGCCTTTTTTGATAAAGCCGAACCAATAAATACGAAAAACTGATTCGCTGCATCACCGAATGAATGCATCATTTCTGCAAACATCGCAACATTTCCAGTTAAGAAAAATGCCACGCCCTTAATGACACCTAAAAAAGTGTTTACAAATGCAGCTAATAAGGAAGGTCGATTCCCACCTTTTAATAAGCTAAAAAGTTCTCCCATGGCCAATCCGCCTCCGTTAATCTAAGTATTCTATATGGATGTTTTTTATAAACGGTAATTTGCGAAGCCTATTATAAATTGCGAGTGTATTATTTGCTTCTACTGTTGAAAAACGCATATCAATTTCATGTAGAGGCTTTTCAGTTGCAAGTATATCGCGAATGCAAATATTTTCGATAAACATTCCGTGCATTTTCATATAGTCAATTAAATCTTGAATATGCTCGGCTTGATCGATAATAACAACAAGTTTTACTTCGCGCATACGTAATCGTTTAGGACCAAATCTCATTAGAAGTGGTGCTATTACTTCTATTCCGATTACTACGATGACAACGGTAATAAAAGCCTGAATGTAAAAACCAGCTCCGACAGCTATACCGATCGCAGCCGCACCCCAAATCATCGCGGCAGTAGTAAGACCTGTAATACTATCATTTCCTTTTCTCAAAATAACACCAGCACCTAAAAATCCGATACCACTAACAATTTGTGCTGCTAAACGTAAAGGGTCCATCGTGATATTAATATCTGGACGCGCGGGTGTTGAATACGCTGTTTCGATTGAAATAATCGTTAATAAGCAACTAAATGTCGCGATAACCATGCTCGTTTTTAACCCAACTGGCTTCTTTTTTAATTCTCTTTCTATCCCGATAATCAAACTAAGGGTTGCCGCAATTAATAATTTTAACAATACATCTAGTATAAATTGATCTCCTGTTAACCATCCCATGAAGTCCATCTCCTTTTATGTATATATCGAGATTCGAACTCACAAGTGAAAAATCCTCTATTTTTTATAGTTTTCTACAAATGAAAGGAGTAAAATAAGTGCTTATGGAAAATATAATTTAATAGAAAGTAGGGGAATGAACTGGATAAACCACCTATTCATCCATATATTCCAATCTTTATTGGTGTAATTTCTGTTTCTCTTTCCGCGATTTTCGTAAAACTGGCAAATGCTGAATCAGGGGTTATCGCATTTTATCGCATGTTATTTTCAGTGCTAATAATGATGCCTTGGTTTTTAATGTACTATCGCCATGAATTGAAAGAGCTATCAAAGAGAGATTGGTTATTTTCGTCAATTGCCGGTATATTTTTGGCTTTCCACTTTATATTGTGGTTCGAATCTTTGAACTATACGTCCGTTGCCAGTTCAACAGTACTAGTAACGATGCAACCGCTATTTGCCTTTATTGGCACGTATTTATTTTTTAAAGAAAAGATTACGTTGAAAACAGTTGTTGCGGGGATAATTGCGGTTTTGGGAAGCGTCCTCATTAGCTGGGGAGATTTTCAAGTAAGTGGTTCGGCATTATATGGAGACATTTTAGCTTTGATTGCATGTGCACTTGTTACGGGTTATTTACTTTTTGGACAAGATGTTCGTCAGCGATTATCGTTAGTAACGTATACAATTGTTGTTTATTGTATTAGTACGATTACATTATTCTTTTATATTATTGTAAGAGAACAATCATTTGGTCCTTATCCGGCGATAGAATGGTTTTGGTTTATTTTACTAGCGATTATTCCAAACTTATTAGGACATAATTTGTTTAATTGGTCATTGAAATGGGTTAGTACAAATGTTATTTCAATCGCGATATTATTCGAACCAGTTGGCGCGGCAATCTTAGCTATTTTTATTTTCCAAGAGTATTTAACGGGCACGCAAATTATTGGAGGATTAATTGTAATAGCAGGGATTATGCTGTTTGTTGTAGATATAAAAAAGTTTTTCTTAAAAAAAGCTTGATTTAAGTTATCCTTTTGAGTTATATTATTAATTGTCCTCAAAAGGATAACAACTTCAGAAAAAATATTTTGAAATAGTTATTGACTTTGGGGGTACAGTGATGTACAGTAATAAAGTCGCTAACAAAGCGAAAGTTTAAAAGGGGAATGTTATTTACGTAATAATTAATGTATGATAACATAGAGGAGTTACCTTTTAACAATATGAACCTTGAAAACTGAACAAGCAACGTTAATGAATAT
>NZ_JAKZFC010000006.1 GCF_022549215.1 Solibacillus palustris
TCTTTAGCGTCGATGGTAGTTGGGGGTTTCCCCCTGTGAGAGTAGAACGTCGCTTCGCACGAAAGAAAACCACTGAGTAATCAGTGGTTTTTTTGTGCTTTGATTAAGATTACTATAGAAAATAGTTCTTTAGAAATAGAATAGCTTCAAAATAAATAGTATGTATTTCTTACTGAATAAGGTAAAATGAAGATAAATTTAAACAAAGGTTTGATTGCGTATGGTTGGATTTTTCAAAAAGTTATTTTCATCTAAATCTTTGCTACTTGAACAACAGTATGACGATCGTGGCTTTAATGTATATGGTATTCATAAAAATGGTACGAAATATGATGATCATGGTTATGATGTACGTGGCTTTGGCGAAAATGGCAAAACACGCAATCGGAAATATTATGACGATAATGGGTTCGATGCAAAAGGAATCCATTTAACCGGGAAAAAATACATTTCTGGCTATGATTGCTTTGGCTATGATTCAATAGGCTTCAATAAAGAAGGTTGGAATCGAGAAGGATTTTATAAGGACGGCTTTAATAAAGATAACTATGACAAAAATGGTTTTAACCGAAAAGGAATCAATAAATATGGATTTAATAAAGAGGGTATCCATAAAAATGGTACACGCTTAGATAATAAAGGTTTTAATGTATATGGTTTTAATAAAGACGGTTTAGACCGAGATGGTTATAATCGCGGTGGTTTTAATCAGATGGGTTACAATCGAGCAGGCTTTCATGAAGATGGCTATAATCAGGCGGGGTATGACAAGGATGGGTATAGTCGAGAAGGCTACAACAAAAAGGGCTATAATCGAGAGGGCTTTACTGCTGCGGGAATTGATGTAGAAGGTTATGACCAGGCTGGTTTCAATAAGAAAGGCTATGACCGGGAAGGCTTCAATCGAGAGGGCTACGATAAACAAGGCTATAATCGAAATGGCAAAACACAAGAAGGCTTTAACGCACAGGGCTATAATGAACTTGGTTATGACAAGGGTGGTTATAATAAGAAAGGATTTAATGGAGAAGGCTATAATCGAGCAGGCTATGACCAAAGTGGTTTTAATAAAGAAGGTTATGATAAGGAAGGCTACAATCGATCGGGGTTTGATAGCATAGGCTTAGACAAAGAAGGCTTTAATAGTGATGGCTATGATCGCCAGGGATATAACCGTGCAGGAGAACGTATACAGTGAAGGGGGCGTCCGGAAAGCAATTTTGGGACGCCTCCTTTGTGCTGAGGATGGAGGCTAGCACGATGCTGTTCATGAATGCGTTGTCACATGAAGTGATGGTTTTAGAATTTGTTCCTATTTCTGACCATCGCAGAAGAACCACCACAGCTGATAATTAACACATGAGTGGAGCACTGTCCAAAAAAAATCACTTTTTGGACAGCTCCTTTTTTATTTGAAAAAAAGTGAAACTTTGCTCGGTGGGGGTTTTCCTCATCCCACACTGAGCATTAGCCTTCATCAATCGAGCTTTTAGAGACAGTGGCTCGCCCTATTGTCCCTTAATGCGGGATAAAAGTTATACTAAAAAATAAAGAAATTATAAAGTTTCCAATTTCCAATGAAATGATTGTTATAGTAATTACAGGAGGCGAACTAAATGGAGCAAATTCTTTTAGTAGAAGATGATCGTGAAATTGCGCGAATTATAAAGGATACGTTAACGAAGGAAGGTTATTTTGTGACGTGGGCAACGACAGGTATTGAAGGATTAGAAGATTTTTCTGCCGGCAGCTATTCGTTAGTGCTTGTTGATTGGATGATGCCTGAAATGGATGGGCTGACAATGATTGAGCATATCCGTCTGCAAAGTGACGTACCGATTATTATGATAAGCGCAAAAAGCGAAGATGCTGATAAAGTAGAAGGCTTGCAAGATGCCGACGATTATTTAGCCAAACCGTTTTCGTTAGAAGAGCTAAAGGCTCGTGTTCGATCTCAATTAAGACGTTGGCAACGATACAATAAAGTAAATGTGCAAGAGGAAAAATTACAATTTACACAGGGCTTAATGATGGACCTTAGTAAAGAGCTCGTCTATGTGCACGAAGAGAAAGTAAATTTAACACAAAAGGAATATGCACTGTTAAAAGTATTCGTACAGCACCCATTAGAAGTGTTTACGAAACAGGCACTTTATACGCATGTATGGCAACAGACGGAACTCGATCAAACACATACGGTGACCGTACATATCAAAGCGTTACGCGAAAAATTAAATGATCCAGTTAGAAAACCTTATTTCATTGAAACGGTTTGGGGAAAGGGTTACCGTTTTATCGGTGAGCAGCTATGAAAATTAAATCATGGTTATTGTTAACTTATTTGCTTGTCATGCTCATTCCACTTGGTGCATTTTACGGGTTATATGTGTCAATCAATGCCTATTATCAAGACAAAAATGTAGATGAATATTTTAATACATGGTCGCAGGTGACAGAGTTAAAAAAACTATTAAGCAACCAAGCCCTTTATACGAGCCAGCAACGTTTTGAAGAAATTGAAGCATTAACATCCAATCAATTAATGATTACACTGTATAGCCCAAATGGCAAAATTTATTATTCTTCCGATCCACTGAGCGGATATAGCAATTTTGAAGCGAGAAGTTCATTGTATAAAAACTTGTATGAGCTTAAGCAAAACTATAAAACTTTTGTTTATAAAGAACCTGTATATAAAGATGGTGCAATTAAAGGTGTCTATAAAATTACACTTGCTCGTACGGAGTGGCTGGAGGAAGTAAATTCAAAATCAGCGTTTGTAATTGGGAGTTTAATCATTGTGTTGCTTCTAGTATATAGTGCAGTCGTGTATTTTTTAAATCACCGTTTAAATCGTCCAGTAAAGCAGTTAATTGAACAAATGCGGTTCTTTGCAAAAGGAGAGTCTACTACAACATTGATAGTTCAAAAAGATGAGTTAGGTGAGCTAACGGACAATTTTCAAATGATGCAACTGGAGATCCTTGCAACACGAGACAAGCTAAATAGTGAGCAGCGTCAAAAGGAATTTATGATTGCTAGTCTTTCGCATGATTTAAAAACGCCGCTAACATCGATTCAAGCCTATACAGAGAGCTTGCTTGCAGGGAAGCTAAGTGAACGGGAACAACAGGAATATTTGCAAATCATTCACGGCAAATCGGATTATATGAAGCAGTTACTGGATGATTTAATGATGTTTACATTGCTACAGTCGAATACGTATGATATGGAGCTTGTAGAAGTGGATGGTCGTGAATTTTTCGAGATGCTGCTTAGTGATTATGAACAGATTAGTATAGAAAAAGGCTTTAAGGGATTAACGATGATTCAGCTTGAAAATAATTATTTGGTCAATCCGAAACAGCTAATGCGTGTTGTCGACAATGTTGTATCGAATGCTTGGACGTATACCAATATCGGAGGCGATATTGCGATAGCTGCGTTTGAAAGTGAAATCATTCCGCGTGAATGGAGCCATTTAATCCAATATTTTACGAATGAGGGCTTATATATGGTGATTGAAAATAGTGGGGTGATGCTTACCGAACAGCAGTGTCAGCAAATATTTGAACCACTGCATCAATTAGATGAGTCGCGCAGTAGTGTAGGGCAACGTGGAGCGGGGCTAGGATTAAGTATTGCCAAACAAATTATTGAAAAGCATAACGGAACTATTCAGGCAGTTTCACAATCAAATAAAACCGCCATGATCATATGGCTACCAAAAATCGAGGAGCGAGAACTATGAAAAAAGTGATTTATTCAGCAGCACTCATTTTAACATTATCATTAGCAGCATGTAGCAGCACAGAGGAGCATTCACCTCAAGAAATTTTAAATCAGGCGATGCAAGAAACATCTGAGCTAACTTCGTATTATGCAGAATATAAAATTACGATGGAAGATGGAACAGAAGTTCTTTCAAAGCAATGGGCAAAGAACGGCAAAAATCGTGTGGAAATTATTGATTCAACAGGTGAGGAGTCGCTGGCCATTAATGATGGGAAAACATTAACTTCCTATACGAAATCAACAAATACCGCAATGATTATGGATATTTCATCAAATGGTGATGGCTTTGTACAGCTTACATTAAAAGAGCAGGCACTACGCCTATTAGAGCAAGTTCAGGATTCACATGATATTACAATTGGTGAACAAGAAAAAATCGCAGGGCATGAGACTTATCATTTAATTGCGAAGGAGAAAAAGTCTGGCTCGTTATATGGCGATATGGAAATTTGGGTCGACAAAAAGACGTGGATGACCTTAAAATCAGTTACTTCAACTGAAGACATGGCGATGACAGTAGAGTTCACAAAGTTTGAGCCAAATGCCAAAATTAAAGATGAACTATTTGTAGCAGATTTACCAGAAGATGCGACCATAGAAATGGTAAAAAATGAGCCACCTGCGCAATTAACAATGGAAGAAGCGACTGAAAAATTAGGTGCGTTTTTAATCTTTCCTGAATCGACGGGTTATAAATTAGAAAGTATTGAAGATATGAACATGCCCGATACAGGAGAGATTGCTTTAACCTATACGAAAAATGACGAGCCACAATTTACGTTATCTGTATTTAAACCTATAGAACAAATAGGTGATGAGGAGGATACAATTGAAGTGCGTAAACAACAAGGGACAAAGATGGATTCGGAGTACTTTAAGTTACTGCAATGGGATGAACAAGGTTTACGCTACAATGTCATCTTTGAAAATCCCGATTTAACATTTGAACAAGTGTTAGCAATTACGGAGCAAATGGAATTCACAAAATAAACAACGAGGAGTGCTGAAATAGTACTCCTCTTTTTAATTCCACAAAAATTGTGACAGTTCGTTCACAAATTTAACTCGTTCTATTAGGTAGCAGATTGTGTAAAATGTTATAGTTAGAGCGATATTTAAAGTCGGAAGGATGACCAGTTTGACCAAAAAGCAAGTATGGTATGAAGTACAAGAAAGTGAAACAATCGAGCAATGTCTTGACCGAATGAAGGAGGATGGTTATATGCCATTTGGACGTAAAGAAGAACCTGTTTTTGAGGAAGTAAATGGAGAACCGGTATACTTACGTCAAAAAATTCAATTCAAAGGCATATTGTATGAAGAATAATTGAAATAACGATTTAAAACCGAACAATATTGTTTCGCTAAAATTTATTGTTCGTATTTTTGTATTGATTTTCTGTGAAAGCCTTGTTAAAATGTGTACAGGAAAAACATTTTATCCCTCATATATGCTAGAGAATATGGCTCTAGTGTCTCTACCCGGCACCGTAAATACCGGACTATGTGGGAAAGCAACTTTTGGTACGATTAATTTAAAGGGTGTGGATCGGATGCTATCATCTTCATATTCTTTTCTAAAAAGTCCTCAAGTAATCTGCTTTCTCATGCGTAGAGAGTAGTTTATTTGGGGATTTTTTTATTAAGTAAATTACGCCTTAGCGAAATAGTGTACAGATTTTTTAGGAGTGTTCGAAAAAAATCTAACACACCTGCTGAGGAATTATCTACAATCAGTGAGTTTTTACTGAATAAGGATAAATAAAGCGAAACGTAAGTGGAGAAGATGTTTAAAGGAGCGAAACTCATGAATCCGAAAATTGGCGTTATTATGGGAAGTTCAAGTGACTGGGAAACAATGAAGCATGCGTGCGACATTTTAGAGGAGCTTGAAGTACCTTATGAAAAGCAGGTTGTCTCTGCGCATCGCACACCTGATTTAATGTTTGAATATGCAGAGAGTGCACGTAGCCGTGGTATCCAAGTGATCATTGCTGGAGCAGGTGGGGCTGCCCACTTACCAGGAATGGTTGCAGCAAAAACGACATTACCGGTTATTGGTGTACCAGTACAATCTCGTGCATTAAATGGCCTTGATTCCCTACTGTCAATCGTACAAATGCCAGGCGGTGTACCAGTAGCAACTGTCGCAATTGGCAAAGCTGGCGCAACAAATGCTGGTTTGCTAGCTGCTCAAATTTTAGGAGCCTTTGATGTAGAACTTGCAGCAAAGCTTGACGCGCGCCGTGAAGCAACAAAAGCACAAGTTTTAGAAAGCACAGGTGACCTAACGTGACAAAAATGATTTATCCTGGACAAACGATCGGCATAATTGGTGGCGGTCAGCTTGGTCGAATGATGGCGGTGGCAGCAAAAGAAGCTGGGTATAAAATTGCTGTTTTAGAGCCAACAATGGATTCACCTTGTGGACAAGTAGCAGACATTCGCATTGTAGCAGCTTATGATGACGAGGCAGCGCTTGAGGAATTAGCAGAAGTAAGTGATGTGATTACGTATGAATTTGAAAATATTGATTACGAAGGCTTAAATCGTCTTACACAAATTGCCTATGTTCCACAAGGTGCGGAGCTTGTTCGAATTACACAAAATCGTGTAACTGAAAAAGCGATGATTGTTAAGGCTGGTTGTCCGGTAGCACCGTATGTTGTGGCAGATACTTATGAACAGCTTACAGCACAAATTCATGAGATTGGCTACCCATGTATCGTAAAAACGGCACGCGGAGGCTATGATGGCAAAGGACAACAGCTGTTAAAATCAGCAGATGATTTGCCACTTGCACGAGGTTTATTTGAACATTCACAATGCATTGCAGAAGGCTTTGTACCATTTACGAAAGAAATTTCCGTTATTGTTCAGCGTAATGGACATGGCGAAACATACTGCTTGCCAGTAGGCGAAAACACTCATGTCAATCATATTTTACATGAAACAATTGTGCCTGCACGCATCGAAGCTAACACAGCAGCGTTAGCAGAAGAAGCGGCAATGAAAATTGCAGACTACTTACAGCTAGTCGGCACATTAGCAGTAGAAATGTTCGTACTTGAAGATGGTAGCATTGTCATCAACGAATGCGCACCGCGACCACATAACTCTGGTCATTACTCAATTGAGGCGTGCAATATTTCACAATTCACACAGCATATTCGTGCTGTATGTGGATGGCCATTACGTAAACCAAAATTATGGGCACCATCAATCATGGTGAATGTGCTAGGGCAGCATGTTGTATCTTTAACAAACTCTATTTCGAAATATCCAGATTGGTCAGTACACCTTTACGGTAAATCAGAAGCAAAAGTTAATCGTAAAATGGGTCATGTAACAATCATGACAAAAGATTTAAATACGACATTAAAACAAATCAAGGAATCTGGTATTTGGCCAGAGTAGAAGGAGCATAAAAAAGATGATTGAACGCTATACTCGTCCCGAAATGGGCGCAATTTGGACTGAAGAAAATAAATATCAAGCTTGGCTTGAAGTAGAAATATTAGCTTGTGAAGCTTGGGCTGAAATTGGCGAAATTCCAAAAGAAGATGTTATTAAATTACGTGCGAATGCCGACTTCGATATTAATCGAATTTATGAAATCGAAAAGGAAACGCGTCATGACGTAGTTGCGTTCACTCGCGCTGTCTCTGAAACACCTGCACTTGGTGAAGAACGTAAATGGGTACACTACGGTTTAACTTCAACAGATGTAGTTGATACAGCACTTTCTTATTTAATCAAACAGGCGAATGATATCCTTCGCAAAGATTTAACTAAATTTATAGAAATTATTAAGAACAAAGCCCAAGAACATAAAAATACCGTTTGCATGGGTCGTACACATGGTGTGCATGCAGAGCCAACAACATTTGGTTTAAAGCTTGCTCTTTGGTACGAAGAAATGAAGCGTAATATTGAGCGCTTCGAAGCGGCGGCAAAAGTGATTGAAACAGGTAAAATGAGTGGCGCAGTTGGTACATATGCCAATATCGATCCTCGAGTTGAAGCGTATGTATGTGAGCATCTTGGCTTAGCAGCTGCACCAATTTCAACACAAACATTACAACGTGACCGCCATGCACAGTACTTCTCGACGCTTGCGTTAATTGCCACTTCTATTGAAAAGTTTGCAACAGAAGTGCGTGGCTTACAGAAGTCTGAAACACGCGAAGTAGAAGAAGGCTTTGCAAAAGGTCAAAAAGGTTCTTCGGCAATGCCGCATAAACGTAACCCAATCGGCTCTGAAAATATGACAGGTATGGCACGCTTAATGCGCGGCTATATGCTAACTGCTTTCGAGAACGTGTCACTTTGGCATGAACGTGATATTTCACACTCATCAGCAGAACGTGTCATTATTCCAGATGCTACGATTACATTAAACTACATGTTAAATCGTTTCGGCAGCATTATCGAAAACTTATCCGTATTCCCTGAAAATATGAAACGCAATATGGAGCGTACATTTGGGTTAATTTACTCACAGCGCATCCTACTTGCATTAATAGATAAAGGTTTAGTTCGTGAAGAGGCGTATGATACGGTTCAACCGTTAACAGCACGCGCATGGGATGAACAAATTCAGTTCCGACCATTAGTAGAAGCAAGCGAAAAGATCACTTCATATCTTTCACCTGAAGAAATCAGTGACTGCTTCGATTACAACTATCACATTCAAAAAGTCGATTTCATTTTCGAACGTTTAGGACTTAACTAATCAACTATTAACTATTTGGAGGAATACGTCATGGAAAAAGGTCAACTTTTGTACGAAGGTAAAGCAAAACGATTATATACAACACAGGATGAAGAAATTCTATTTGTTGAATATAAAGATAGTGCCACAGCATTTAACGGTGAGAAAAAAGCCGAAATTGTGGGTAAAGGAAATTTAAATAACCAAATCACGACTTTAATTTTTGAAAAACTACAAGAAAAAGGAATTGCGTCACATTTCGTGAAACGCCTTTCAGATAACGAACAGCTTGTACGTAAAGTCGAAATTATTCCAATTGAAGTAGTAACACGCAATATCGCTGCGGGAAGCTTAGCAAAGCGTCTAGGCTTTGAAGAAGGGACAAGCCTAAAGCGCCCAATCGTTGAGTTTTATTACAAAGACGATGCTTTATGTGATCCACTTATTACAACGGAGCATATCGATGTGTTAGGTATTGCAACACCAAAGGAAGTACAAGATTTATACGACAAAGCTCTGCAAGTAAATGAAGTGCTACGTCCAATCTTTTCTGCAGTTGGTGTGACATTAGTCGACTTTAAATTAGAATTTGGTCGTGACAAGGATGGCAATGTACTTCTTGCCGATGAAATTTCTCCTGACACTTGTCGTTTATGGGACACTGAAACAAATCAAAAGCTTGATAAAGACGTATTCCGCCGTGATCTAGGCAGTATTACTGAAGTATATGAAATTATTTTACAAAAACTTGGAGGCAAATAAGTCATGAAGAAAGTTAAAATTTACGTAACACTAAAAGAAAGTATTTTAGACCCACAAGGTTCAGCTGTTCAAGGTTCATTACAAAAAATCGGTTATGGTGAAGTTAATGATGTTCGTATTGGAAAATATTTAGAAGTGGAAATCGGTGATACTGCTCGTGATGTAGATGCAATCGTAAAAGAAATGTGCGAAAAAGTATTAACTAACACGGTAATCGAGAAATATCGTTACGAAATCGAGGAGGCATAATACTATGAAATTTGCAGTACTCGTTTTCCCAGGGTCTAACTGTGACGTCGACATGTATCATGCGATCAAAGACGAATTAGGTGAAGAAGTAGAATACGTTTGGCACACGGAAAGTTCTTTAGAAGGCTTTGACGGTGCGTTAGTTCCAGGTGGTTTCTCATATGGTGACTATTTACGCTGTGGCGCAATGGCCAACCAATCAAACGTAATGAAAGCTTTAAAGGAATTCGCAGCAGCAGGCAAGCCAGTATTAGGCGTATGTAACGGATTCCAAATTTTAACGGAAGCGAATCTTTTACCTGGCGCGTTAATCCGCAACAAAAACTTAAAATTCATGTGTCGCACAGTGCAATTAAAAGTTGAAAACAACGATTCATTGTTCACAAACCAGTACGAAGCTGGCGAAGTAATTAATATTCCAATCGCACACGGTGAAGGAAACTACTACTGTGACGAGGAAACATTAGCAGAGCTTAAGGCGAATAACCAAATCGCATTCACATATGAAGGTGAAAATCCAAACGGTTCTTTAGCGGATATTGCTGGAGTCATTAACAAAGAAGGTAACGTACTTGGTATGATGCCTCACCCAGAGCGTGCAGCGAACGAAATCGTTGGCGGTGCTGACGGTCTTAAATTATTCAAATCAATTGTTAAGCAGTGGAGGGAACAACATGTCAACAACTAAATTCGAGCCATCACCAGAGCAAATTAAAGAGCAACGTCTTTATGCGGACATGGGTATGACAGATGAAGAGTTTGATTTAGCGATTGAAAAATTAGGTCGTATTCCAAACTGGACAGAAACAGGTCTATTTTCAGTAATGTGGTCTGAGCACTGCTCATACAAAAAATCGAAGCCAGTATTACGCAAATTCCCAACAAAAGGTCCTCAAGTATTACAAGGTCCTGGTGAAGGTGCTGGTATCGTTGACATCGGTGACGAGCAAGCGGTTGTATTCAAAATGGAATCACACAACCACCCTTCTGCAATTGAGCCATACCAAGGTGCAGCTACAGGTGTAGGCGGTATTATCCGTGACGTATTCTCTATGGGAG
Source organism: Solibacillus palustris (assembly GCF_022549215.1). Taxonomy (GTDB): domain Bacteria; phylum Bacillota; class Bacilli; order Bacillales_A; family Planococcaceae; genus Solibacillus; species Solibacillus daqui. The sequence goes on from NZ_JAKZFC010000006.1 coordinate 10,580, forward strand.
CGCGTCCAATTGCGATGCTTAACTCTTTACGTTTCGGTGAGTTAAAAACAGCGCGTGGTAAATACTTATTTGAAGAAGTTGTTGCGGGTATCGCTGGTTATGGTAACTGTATCGGGATTCCAACAGTAGGTGGCGAAATTCAGTTCGACCCGTGCTACGAAGGAAACCCACTTGTAAACGCGATGTGTGTTGGTTTAATCGACCATAAAGACATTCAAAAAGGTGTTGCAGCAGGTGTAGGTAACACAGTGATGTATGTTGGTGCAAAAACAGGTCGTGACGGTATTCACGGTGCAACATTCTCTTCTGAAGAATTAACAGAAGATACAGAAGAAAGTCGCTCAGCTGTACAAGTTGGTGACCCATTCATGGAAAAACTTCTCCTTGAAGCTTGTTTAGAGGTTGTAAAATCAGATGCGCTAGTAGGTATTCAAGACATGGGTGCGGCTGGTTTAACTTCATCTTCAGCAGAGATGGCTTCAAAAGCTGGTACAGGAGTAGAAATGAACTTAGACTTAGTACCGCAACGTGAAACAAACATGACAGCTTACGAAATGATGTTATCTGAGTCTCAAGAACGTATGTTAATCGTTGTAAAAGCAGGTCGTGAAGAAGAAATTAAAGCGATTTTCGATAAATATGACTTAGATGCAGTAGCAGTAGGTCGTGTAACGGAAGATAAAATGCTTCGTTTATTACATGGCGGTGAAGTGGTAGCAGAAGTACCGGCAGATGCACTTGCTGAGGATGCACCAGTTTACATTATGCCTGAAGCAGAGCCAGCTTACTTTGCTGAGTTCCAAGCGATGGAAAACGCCGAACCACAAGTAACAGATTACAAGGATACGTTAACTTCACTATTAAAAGCGCCAACAGTTGCTTCTAAAGAGTGGGTTTACGATCAATATGACTATCAAGTACGCACAAACACAGTAGTAGCACCAGGTTCTGACGCTGCTGTATTACGTGTACGTGGCACAAATAAAGGATTAGCGATGACAACAGACTGTAACTCTCGCTATATCTATTTAGATCCAATAACGGGTGGAAAAATCGCAGTTGCTGAAGCAGCACGTAACATCGTATGTTCAGGTGGACAACCACTTGCGATTACAGACTGCTTAAACTTCGGTAACCCGGAAAAACCAGAGATCTTCTGGCAAATTCAAAAATCAGCTGACGGTATCGCGGAAGCATGTTTAGCATTAGATGCACCGGTAATTGGTGGTAACGTATCTATGTATAACGAACGTTCAGGTGAAGCGGTTTACCCAACACCAACAATCGGTATGGTTGGTTTAGTAACAGATTTAAAACATGTAACAACACAAGAAGTAAAAGCTGCTGGTGATGTAGTGTACGTAATCGGTGAAACAACTACTGAATTTGGTGGCTCTGAATTACAAAAATTAATCGATGGTAATATTTCTGGTAAAGCACCAGCAATCGATTTAACAGTCGAAGCAGCTCGTCAACAAGCTATTTTAGCAGCGATTCGTGCTGGACTTGTACAATCTGCACATGACGTTTCTGAAGGCGGTGTTGCCGTAGCACTTGCAGAAAAAACATTTGCTGCAAAAGGCTTAGGTATTGAAGCAACATTAACAGGTTCAGCAACAACGGCTTTATTTGCTGAATCACAATCACGTTTTGTATTAACCGTTAAAGCTGAAAATGTAGAAGCATTTGAAGCACTTGTAATAGATGCACAAAAAATCGGTACAGTAACAGAAGACGCAAAATTAACAATCAACGGTGAAACTGGCGTACTTGTTGAAGGTACTGTGGAGGAATTCCGTTCTGCTTGGAAAGGAGCAATTCCATGCTTGCTGAAATCAGAGGCTTAAATGAAGAATGTGGTGTGTTTGGTATTTGGGGTAACCAAGATGCAGCCCAATTAAGTTATTACGGCTTACACGCATTGCAACATCGAGGACAGGAAGGAGCTGGTATCGTCACAACAGACGGGAATCAGTTTAGGGCTGTACGCGGTGAAGGGCTTGTAAATGAAGTATTTAATGAAGAAAAATTACGAAAAGCAACAGGTCATGCTGCAATCGCCCATGCACGTTACGCAACTGCAGGTGGGAAGGGACTAGAAAATGTTCAACCACTGTTATTCCGTTCATCTACAGGCTCATTAGCAATTGCGCATAATGGAAACTTAGTGAACGCGAATCATTTAAAGCAATTTTTAGAGCGCTCTGGTAGTTTGTTTAATTCTACTTCTGATACGGAAGTAGTCGTTCATTTAATTAAAAAATCAAAGCAATCCCCATTCCGTTCAAAAGTAAAAGAAGCGTTATCGTTATTAAAGGGTGCTTTCTCAATTATTATTTTAACGAATAATCAAATGATTGTTGCACGTGACCGTAATGGTTTACGCCCGCTTTCATTAGGGAAGCTTGGTGAGGCATACGTAGTTGCTTCTGAAACTTGTGCATTTGATTTAATCGGTGCAGAATTTGTTCGAGATATAGAACCAGGGGAACTGTTAGTTATTTCAGATAATGGTATTGAAGTAGATAGCTTTGTAGAAAAAGATAAACGTACAATGTGTGCGATGGAATATGTGTATTTAGCACGTCCAGATTCGAATATTGACAATGTCAACGTTCATATGGCACGTAAACGTATGGGAAAAGAGCTTGCACGTGAATGCGCACATATTGAAGCAGATGTTGTGACAGGCGTTCCAGATTCATCGATTTCTGCAGCGATTGGTTTCTCAGAAGAAAGTGGGATTCCGTATGAGCTTGGTTTAATTAAAAACCGTTATGTTGGTCGTACATTTATCCAGCCAACACAAGAATTACGTGAACGTGGTGTGAAAATGAAGCTTTCGCCAGTTGTTCAAGTAGTAAAAGGGAAACGCGTTGTAATGGTAGACGATTCAATCGTACGCGGTACAACTTCAAAACGAATTGTTCGTATGTTAAAAGATGCAGGCGCAGCAGAAGTACATGTTGTAATTTCTTCTCCGCCAATGACAGATCCGTGTTTTTATGGAATCGATACATCGACACATGAAGAGTTAATTGCCTCAAGCCATAATGTTGAAGAAATTCGTGAAGCAATTGGAGCAGATACGTTAACATTCTTATCGGTTGAAGGAATGGTAAAAGCAACAAATCGTCCATTTGAAGACGAAAATGGTGGGCTTTGCTTAGCATGCTTTACTGGGAAATATCCAACAGAAATTTTCCCAGACACAGTATTACCACATGAAAAAGACTGTTAAACGGTTGATGAGAGGAATGCATTCGTAATTTAAACGAATGCACCCTCTCGTAATTTAAGGAGGAGCAAGTACATTATGTCAAAAGCATATGAACAAGCAGGCGTTAATATTGAAGCAGGTTATGAAGCAGTAAAACGTATGAAATCACACGTTGAGCGCACAAATCGTTTAGGTGTGATGGGCACATTCGGCGGCTTTGGCGGTATGTTTGATTTATCTGCACTGAACTTAAAAGAACCAGTTCTTATTTCAGGTACAGACGGTGTTGGGACAAAGTTAAAGCTAGCATTCATGGTCGATAAGCACGACACAATCGGTGTAGACTGTGTCGCAATGTGTGTCAACGATATCGTTGCACAAGGCGCGGAACCACTTTATTTCCTTGATTATGTAGCGGTTGGAAAAGCAGAACCTGCAAAAATCGAGCAAATTGTAAAAGGTGTAGCAGACGGCTGTGTGCAATCTGGTGCAGCATTAATTGGTGGCGAAACAGCGGAAATGCCAGGTCTTTATGAAGAAGATGAGTACGATTTAGCTGGATTTGCGGTAGGAGCTTGTGAGAAAGCAGACATCATTACTGGCGAAAATATTGCAGAAGGTGACGTGTTAGTTGGTCTTGCATCAAGCGGCGTACACTCGAACGGTTATTCGTTAGTGCGCAAAATCGTATTTGCAGACAATGATTATGCGGTAGATGCTGTAGTAGAAGGCTATGAAGATTTAGGTCCGATTGGTGAAGCATTATTAATACCGACAAAATTATATGCAAAGCCTGTTTTAGCAGCTCTTAAAGCGGCAGATGTCCATGGCTGTGCGCACGTAACTGGTGGTGGCTTCTATGAAAACTTACCACGTATGATGCCAGAAGGATTAGCAACTGAAATTGATTTAGGTGCTTGGCCAGTATTACGCGTTTTTGAATTTTTAAAAGACAAAGGCCAATTAGCAGATAAAGACCTTTACAATGTATTTAACATGGGAATTGGTTTTGTTATGGCTGTACCGGCAAGTGAAGTAGAGAAAGTAATCGCAGCAGCAGAAGCAAATGGTGAAAAAGCATACACTATTGGTCGCGTTGTAAAAGGTGAAGGTGTAATATTCAAAGGCGAGCATGATGGGAGCCTAGTGTAATGACAACGAAAATTGCAGTGTTTGCTTCGGGAAGTGGTTCAAACTTTCAAGCAATTCAAGAAGCAATCGCGCATGGCGAAGTAAATGCCAATATTGAGCTTGTTATTACAGATAACCCAGGTGCATTTGTTGTCACACGTGCAAATAATTTCGGCATTCCAGTATTGGAGCTTGCGCCGAAAACGTATGAAAACAAAGCAGCCTATGAAGCAAAAATCATTGAGTACCTGAAAGAAAAAGATGTTGAGTGGGTTGTTTTAGCGGGCTATATGCGCTTAGTAGGTGAGAATTTATTAGCGGCGTATGAAAACCGTATCATAAACATTCACCCATCGTTGCTTCCTTCATTTCCAGGTAAAGATGCCATTGGTCAAGCAATGGCGCATGGTGTTAAAGTAACCGGTGTAACAGTACATTATGTCGATGCCGGGATGGATACAGGAACAATTATCGCACAAGGCGCAGTTGACGTAATTGAAGGTGACCGTGAAGGAACAGAAGCACGTGTTCACACATTAGAACATGCACTTTATACGAGTACATTAAAGCAGTTATTTGAACAATAATTTCCGCTTAAGTCGCTCCATGAGAGGGCTTGCGCTTACCGGATATGAAAACAAAAAAATTGGGGGACCTAGTCGTGACGAAACGTGCACTTATTAGTGTTTCAGATAAAAATGGAATTTTAGAATTTGCAAAAGAATTAGTAGCACTTGGCTATGAAGTACTTTCTACAGGTGGAACAAAGAAATTATTACAAGACAACAACGTACCCGTAACAGCGGTTGACGAAGTAACAAAATTTCCAGAAATTTTAGATGGTCGTGTAAAAACATTAAATCCAATGATTCATGGTGGTCTATTAGGGAAATTTGATGAGCCATCACACGTTGCACAAATGGAGCAGCACGGTATTGAGCCTATCGAAATCGTATGTGTAAACCTTTACCCATTCGTAGAAACAATTTCAAAACCAAACGTATCTTGGGATGACGCAATCGAAAACATCGATATCGGTGGTCCAACAATGCTACGTTCAGCAGCTAAAAACCATGATTATGTAACTGTAATCGTGGATAGCACAGACTACGCTACTGTTTTAGAAGAATTAAAAGCAGATGGTAAAACTACATTAGAAACACGCCGACGATTAGCAGCAAAGGTATTCCGTCATACTGCGGCTTATGATTCGTATATTTCAAACCATTTAACAAGTGCGATTGGTGAAGATTTCCCAGAAAACTTAACATTAACGTATGAGTTAAAACAAACATTGCGCTACGGTGAAAACCCTCACCAAAAAGCAGCGTTCTACGCAAAACGTTTAGGCTCGGACTTCTCGATTGCCTATGCAACGCAATTACACGGTAAAGAATTATCGTACAACAATATTCAAGATGCAAATGCAGCGCTTCAAATCGTAAAAGAATTCGAAATGCCAGCAGCCGTAGCGGTAAAGCATATGAATCCTTGTGGTGTAGGTACAGGTGTAACAATTGAAGAAGCATTCGATAAAGCATACGAAGCAGATTCAACTTCAATTTTTGGTGGCATTATTGCACTAAACATGGAAGTAGATAAAGCGACTGCAGAAAAATTATCAGGCATTTTCTTAGAAATTATCATTGCGCCAAGCTTTACAGCAGAAGCGTTAGAAATTTTACAAGCGAAGAAAAACATTCGCCTATTAACAATCGACTTTGCACAAGCGAAACAAGACGAGTTCAACGTTGTATCAGTTGAAGGTGGTCTACTTGTTCAAGAGCCAGACCGTTTTGGCTTTGGGAATGCAGACATTAAAGTTGTAACAGATCGTGAACCAACAGAAGAAGAGTGGGAAGCGTTACAGCTTGGCTGGGCAGTTGTAAAACATGTAAAATCAAATGCAATCGTTGTAACAGACAAGCAAATGACGTTAGGTGTTGGCGCTGGTCAGATGAATCGTGTAGGTGCGGCAAAAATCGCATTCGAACAAGCGGGCGAAAAAGCAAAAGGTGCAACACTTGCATCGGATGCATTCTTCCCGATGGCGGATACTGTAGAAGCCGCAATTGCAGCAGGTATTACAGCAATTATCCAACCTGGTGGCTCAATTAAAGATCAAGATTCAATTGATGCTGCAAACAAAGCAGGTATTACAATGGTGTTCACAGGTGTTCGTCACTTTAAACACTAATTTGTGAAGTATACACAAAACTTGATATCTGAAGTAAATCTAGTGGCGAAATTTTTACTAAAGCTTTATAATAGAATAATGTTTCGCTAATGTTCTGGCCGGACGTTAGCAGAAGCGTTTGCAAATGCATTATTTGTTCTTCTTTCTGGCCGGAAGAGGGATAAATAAGACGATGTAGCGATTCTTGGCCGGGTCCTCATCGGAAAAATACAATTATTAACTTGCATCAACTTTGGCCGGGGGATGCACCGTTAATAACAAATGATCATTGATTGTAATAAGCACAGTGCTACTTTTGGTCGGGTAGCGCGGTGTTAACGACCATTAATGAAAAACGCTCGCCTAATTTTTGGCGGGCGTTTTTTTAGTACCAATTTTTCATTAGAAGGAGAGCTCATATATGAACATTCTTGTAATCGGTAGTGGCGGTCGCGAGCATGCAATCGCTAAACAATTTAACAACGCACCATCAGTACAAAAAGTTTTTGTCGCACCAGGTAATGACGGTATGAAGCAAGACGCAGAAATCGTAGCAATCGATGCATTAAATTTCGCAGAATTAGTAGACTTTGCAAAGGAAAATAATGTAGCTTTGACATTCGTTGGTCCTGAGCAACCATTAGCGGAAGGCATTGTTGATTACTTCAATGAGCAAGGCTTAGTCATCTTTGGTCCAACAAAAGCAGCAGCACAAATTGAAGGCTCGAAATCCTATGCAAAAGAAATTATGAACAAGTACGGCATTCCAACGGCTGCGCATGAAACATTTACGGAAAGCTCAAAGGCAGTTGCCTATATTAAAGAGCAAGGTGCGCCAATTGTTATTAAAGCAGACGGTTTAGCAGCAGGTAAAGGTGTAATTGTGGCGATGACAGAACAAGAAGCAATCGAAGCGGTTGAAGATATGATTGGTAATCAACGCTTTGGTGATTCTTCATCTCGCGTCGTAATTGAGGAATTCCTTGATGGTGAGGAGTTCAGCTTTATGTCATTTGTACATAAAGGTCAAATTTATCCGATGGTCATCGCACAGGATCATAAGCGAGCGTATGACGGTGATAAAGGTCCAAATACGGGCGGTATGGGTGCGTATTCACCAGTACCACAAATTTCAGAAGACATTGTAAAAGTGGCGTATGAAACAATCGTTGAGCCTACTGTAAAAGCAATGGAAGCTGAAGGGGTATCGTTTACAGGTATTCTATATGCCGGTTTAATTTTAACTTCAAAAGGTCCAAAGGTAATTGAATTCAACGCACGCTTCGGCGACCCTGAAACGCAAGTAGTATTGCCACGTATGGCATCGGATTTCGGTGAATTCATGATGAGCTTAATGACAGAAAAGCCATTTGATTTAAAGTGGAAGGAAGAAGCGATGCTTGGTGTTGTTGTAGCAGCAGAAGGGTATCCTGGAGATGTTGTGAAAGGACATAAATTGCCAGAGTTGACTGATTTGGAATTACCGGTATATCACGCAGGTACAAAGCTAGTCGATGGTCAATATGTAGGGAATGGCGGACGAGTGCTATTAGTAGCAGCGGAAGCATCAAATTTAAAAGAAGCTCAAGAGAAGGTATATGCCGAGCTTGCAAAAAAAGAATGGACTAACTTCTTCTTCCGTAGCGATATTGGCTGGAGAACTTTTAAATAATTTAAGTGGGGCGATACGTAATAAGTATCGCCCTTTTATTAGTATCCAATAATAAACATACCTTCTTGAATTTAATTGTCGACTTTATGCTTATCAACCTTTTTAGCAAGTTGATTCAATTCGCTCTCCAAATCGTCTAGTATACGTAATTTTTCGTCTAGTTGATCTTCGAAGTTTGTTGCTTGAGATAATACGTTTTGTACTTGAGTATCTAATTGTGGGAGAGCTGCGGAACTATCCGTAGGTTTATTATCTAAGAAGGATAGAAGCTGTTTATAATGCTGTTCTTTTAGATCTTCAATTTCACGCATGAGCATATCTATTTTACTGCTTTTATTTTTTATTTCTTTTAATAAATATAGATTAATATCGATAACTTCACTTCTATTTTTTAACAATTCATCATTTATTAAAGACAGTTGCTGAGAATTTTTTTGGATAAAATCATGTAAGGTATTGTCGATGTTTTCAATTGCTTTTACATAGTCTTTTGCAATGTGTTCCGGCGAGTGAAGGTTAGGCTGAGCCACTTCTTCGTTCTGTGTTTCTTTAATGGTCTTTGTTAACTTTTTATTTTCTTCTAGTAATTCATTTTTCTTTTGTACTAATGCCCCAATAGACGAGATTAATTTTAGTCTCTGATTTTCACGAGATTGAATATCCTCGTGAAGTTTATTCATTTCCTTTTCAAAAGTTCTCTTTAAATTGAGAAGTTCCCTCGACAGTTCTTTTTTCTGATTGGTTAATAGGTTATTTTCCTGTTCAAGACTAATGGCCAAGGAATAGTAATCATTCTTTTGAAATTTATCGATTTCATTTTGAGATTTCACAAGTTCAGATTTCAAAAAGATGATCATTTGTTGTAATTGAAGCGTGTCTTTATTTTGAAGGCTTTCATTTGCTACGGTTTATCCCTCCAATCATGTAATTTCTTTTAATAAACGAAGGATGGCTTGAAATTCCTTTTCGTTATCATTCATTAATTGATCAATTTCTTCTATAGCCTTTAATACTGACGCCTCACTTTTAGCCTGTAGCTCGACATTTATTTCGGGAGTTGTAGGTGGTTCAGTTTGTGGTTTCGATAATAGATAAGTTAATAATAAATTCAGGGAACTTTTTTCTAAAAAAATAAAGCTATTATTATTTTCTTGATGGTTGAAATCGGAAATGTGTTCTTTTGTAAGTTGTCTTAAAATGTCTTCTATTGGTAAGACCCCAACATGCTCTTCTTCGTCAAAGTGATTCAAGGCTATTCCTCCTGTCCAAGGCTGATGACACTCAGATTGATGGGGTTGACCGCAGCGATGCCATCTTGTAATTGATCACAATAGGTGAAACCGGTAATACTACCTGAGTATGATTCGTTTGGTGACCACTTAATTTGAAAATTTGAAAATGAGATAATTTCATTCGGTTTAAGTTCCAATTTACTAAGCGGTTTCAGCAGAAATTCATTTTTGTTTGTGCTATCTGCTAGGCGTATCCATTCATTTGGGCCATTAAAACTTTGGCTGAATCCTTCACGAACATATCTACCGCTAAAAGAAAACGGAGAGTTCTCAGGCATTTTTATCGATATATATGGGTTAAGTAATGGTTCATTTCCGATATTGTAAATATGATAAGAGCCAAAGCATAAGCTTTCTTGTTCCAGGCTATGGGAAATATTTAGAGAAGTAGTAAAATAACTGATTACATTAATATTTTTAGATTTTGGAAGCTTCTCGATATGTTCCTTAATTTCTCGCAGATAGGATTGAGTTTCCTTTTGAAGTGTTTTAATCTTTGCTTCTAGTTGACTCTGGGACGTTGTCAGATTTACTCCTCCTTTTGGGAATTACAGGATATGTAGTGCATTTGCTTATGAAAGCAAAATAAAGAAAGGGATTCCCCTTCCTTTATTTTATGACCATTAAGTTAGAATTAGCACCGCTTACAAATACTATGGAAAGACTACCGAACAATTAGGTGGTCGAGTACCTGGCGAGCAAGCAGCTGATAAATCTGCTCTTGGTTCACAGTATTTTGCATAAAACTCAACTGTAACTGGGAAAGTTGATTGGATGCTTTGGCAAACTGAAATTGACAGCGCTAAATCAGAAAACGTGATAGTATGGTTACCATTATTATGCAATGTGCCTGTAGAGGATACGAAGCAGTCAAGATTTGTATAAGTAACATCTACATTTGTTCCTTCCGGTGCACACATTACAACGTGTTCGCTGCGTGAAATATGGAAGCTATCACTTGTATACATTGTTCCGTTTGCTAAAGTAATACAGATCGTTACTTTAAAGTTCTTTTGAATCGTAAGCTGCTGTAAGCGAACAGATGATCCTTCAATTGTAAACGTACGAGTTTCACGATTCTTAATAACAACAGGATCTTCGTGTGATGGACATACTTGGCATGTAACGCTAGCCCCTCTAGTATGAGCGTCATGTGGTAAACCAGGGAATCTTATTGGGCTCGTTGGAAAACTTTCAAATGACAGTTCTTTGACAACCCAATCGTAAACTTTTTCGACATTGATACAAATTAGTTCCTTTGCTTGAGATGACATTTGTTCCTGCATTTTATTAACACCTCCAAAATATTTTACCTTTCGTTTGTATAGTATGACGCCCCCTCTATAATTGCATAGGCAAAGAAATAGATTGACTAAGGGATTAAAATAATTTTGGTCACATGGAAAAATGATGCCTATGAAAGCAGTATTTCCTTCTTGATAAATAAAGATTTCTGCTATTTGTTTACGGTGTAACATACAGCAGTCCTCTTCAATAACATACATATAGATGTGTAAGAAAAAGGAGTGGATTACAATGGAAGATTCTTCGTCGAATACTACTCTTCACGAAATTGAGAAGCTAAAACAAAAAATTTCCGGATATAGAGGTGCTTTACTGACATTAAAAATGGGGAATTCATTTGATGATTACCTTATTATAAAGAGGGAATTAGATGCACTAAAAATGCAAATATCTAGAATTGAAGATTTCACGAAAACGTTCGATGGAAAACAATATGGACAAAGTGAAATTTACGAAGAACAGGTTAAACAATTTGCCCTTCAATTATCCGTACTTAATCAAACAGTCAAAGAACTTAGTGAAGAAATCTCTAAAATTTCAAAAAAAATAAAAACAAGAATAAGCGAAGAAAAGTTAGGTAAAGGTACAATGGCTGAAAAAGATGAACCTCAAGAAAAAATAGCTAACAGTATATCGGAAAGTAATGATGACAAAACACTTCCAAATAATCATTCATCTAATGTTCCTTATCAGCCATCGTATATCCAGTTACGAAATTTGCCTAATAACGTTATTAAACTACAAAAAGTTGAAGAAGACATTGCGTCTGTCGATCAAACTGAATTAATATTAAATCCAAACGATCGGCATTATTTTGACCAAAGCTACTTTCAACCGAATCATCATCAACAAAAAAATATTTATACTAGATTAAATAAGAATACGTTTGACGAAGCCTCTAATCAATTTAAAAACTTTGGGGAAAATCGAACTATCCCGAAAAGTAATATAGTGAATGGTGATCATCCTAGTAGTGTTGCAAATGAGCCAGAGAAAACGAATGATTCTCCTTCAATCTATCATGAAAATGAAAAAATAGACCCATCTACATTTAATATGGATAAACCTATGAGTGAATCTAATAATGCCTCATTTGTGCAGGAACAACAACCTCAGCCTGAAGCACCACCCGAAAAAATAATCAAACAATTAGAGTCTTCAAATGTTGAAAGTAAAAAACAGAAGAGCTCCTCGATTTTTAATATTTTCCGTAAATAGCACGTATGCTTGGAATATAAATATGGCCTATCATATACAATAATTTAGCCTACTGATGAAGCTGCACTCTTTGAAAGGTACATGTTGAAGCTAGGTAACTTGGAAGCTGCTTCCTGTATTTTGTAGGCGGTAGCTTCTTTAAATGTGCTTTCATTGCCTTCGTCCACTCCCATCGCTTTGTTCATTAAAAACTAAAGTACAGTTAACACCATTTCTAACTTAACGAGTGGACATTGTATGACAATAAACTAAGTGAATAAAGATAAATTTCCTAAAAAAATTTACTAGTTGATTGCCCTTTGTCTCTATTTTTTCAATGAATAAAATAGGGGGGAAGGGAGGTGAGCAGTATGTGTAATTGTATGCATAGCGGTTGCAGTGGTAGTTCTAGGCACGGAAGAGTTCATTGTGGGTCTCCATGTTCCTCATTAGGACCATTTAGAGCAGTAAATGCAGATGCCATTAGGCACCATGGCCATTGCCATAGCCATTGCCATAGCCATTGTCACTGCAGAAGACATGATGAATCGTCATCGTCATCATCGTGCAGAAGACATGATGAATCGTCATCGTCATCATCGTGTAGAAGACATGAATCATCATCATCATCATGCAGAAGACATGAATCGTCATCGTCATCATCGTGCAGAAGACATGAATCATCATCTTCATCTTCATCTTCATCATGCTCATGATCTAGCAATGCAGCACCTAGCTAAGAAGATTAAGATACTAAGGCTAATTTAGTAGGGACAGATAATATTACAGCTCTTGTTACAACATTTCCTGAAATAGTGGGTATTTATGTTTCAGGAACTGGTATTGCTGCAGTCGTAAATCCTACTAGTGGAGCAAGTAGAGGTATTACGATTTCTTAAATATGAAAAAAATGAAAATGGTAATGGAAATACCTCGTTACCATTTTTTTTACGATTAATTTATACCATAATATTACATATAAAAGAGTATCTACTAAATTATCTAAAAATTTACCTTGCAAATACTTTGCTTTAGGAAAGTGCTATGTTACGATGAAAATATGTTAGAAAATATCTAAAATTTGTTGAATTGCATAAAAATGTTAAGAATATATTTAATTCATCCAATTCAAATTTGAAAGGAGCGTTAAAATGCCAGAAATTAAATGGAAAATAAATAATATACGAAAACAAGTTAGTATTATTGATGGGCATGCCGCTCCCAATTTAGTACTACAAAACGCAAACTATTTACATAGCATGCTAAAAACATGGGTGACAGGCAACATTTGGATTGCCGATGACCGCATTGTTTATGTAGGAAAGGAAATGCCCTCTAATATAGAAGGAACAGAAATAATTGATGTAGCAGGGAAAAAGATTGTGCCAGGCTATATCGAACCGCATGTGCACCCGTTCCAGCTCTATAATCCACATAGCTTTGCGAAGTTTTGTGCTCAAAGTGGTACGACGACGTTTATTTCTGACAATATGACGTTTGTTTCATCTATAGGAAATAAGAAAGCGTTTTCTTTTATGGACGAGTTAAGTAAGCTACCGTTTTCTTTTTATTGGTGGAGCCGTTTTGATTCGCAAACGGAGCTTGAAAATGAGGGAGAGCTTTATTCGAATGCGTCAGTTATGGAATGGCTAGAGCGTTATGACGTCATTATGGGTGGAGAACTTACGGGTTGGCCACGTCTAATGCGCGGGGACGACCAAATGTTGTACTGGATTCAGGCAGCCAAGCATAAAGGGAAAAAAATTGAAGGGCATTTACCGGGAGCATCAGAAAAAACGTTAACAAAGATGCGTTTATTTGGTGTTGATGGTGATCATGAATCGATGACAATTGAAGATGTAGAAATGCGTTTGCAACATGGTTATGCGGTGACGCTACGTTATTCTTCGATTCGCCCGGATTTACCGCAGCTGTTAAAGGCTATTGTCGATAAGGGTTACGATGTATTCGATCATTTAATGATGACAACAGATGGTTCAACACCGAGCTTCCATCAAGATGGAGTGATAGATAAATGTATTCGTGCCGCACTTGATGCAGGTGTACGTCCAGTAGATGCCTATAATATGGCAGCTTATAACGTCGCTCGCTATTACAATATGACAAATCTACATGGTTTAATTGCAACAGGTCGCTATGCAAATATCAATATTTTAACAGACGAACTTTCACCAACTCCAGAAGCAGTTTTATCGAAAGGGGTTTGGTTGAAAAAAGAAGGGGTAGACACACATGCTTTCCCAAAAACAGACTTAACGGTATTTGGCGAGCTAGCAATGGATTTTGATTTACATGAAGCTGACTTCCAATTTTCGATGCCAATCGGAATTGAGATGGTCAATGATGTTATTACGAAGCCTTATAGTGTTAAGGGCCAAGGTCACAATAATGTATTATCAACGAATCATGACGAAAGTTATTTAATGCTTGTAGATCGTCATGGTAAATGGCGTATTAATACGATGATAAAAGGCTTTGCAACACATGTGAAGGGCTTTGCATCTTCGTATTCGAATACGGGGGATATTATTTTAATTGGGAAAAGTATGCATGAAATGCTACATGCCTTCGAAGAACTAAAAAAAATGAACGGTGGAATTGTGCTTGTTGAAGATGGACAAGTTATCGTAAAAATTCCGTTAGCATTAGCAGGTAGTGTGTATGATGGTGATGTTCAGGAGCTGATCCCTCTGGAAGTTGAATTAAAGCAATCATTAATGCAACGTGGGTACCATCATTCAGATGCAATCTATACACTATTATTTTTACAATCTACGCATTTACCATATATTCGAATTACGACGCGCGGTATTTTTGATGTTATGAAAAATACGGTGATGTTACCGGCCATAATGCGTTAATCAAACATTCTAGGGAGGTGGTTAGCATGAAAAAACGTAATTTACTCGTTTTCGCAATGTTGAGTGCAGCTATTATTTCAGGCTGTTCCGATAAAGAGCAAGCACAGGAGCCCGTAAAAGAAGCTGAGCAAGATGAAATTGAAACAAATGAAGAGGAACTTGAGGTTTCCGAAGAGTTACCATATGTAACGCCATTTACAGGAGAGCGCGTTGCAGAAGAAGTAACGACAAGACCAATAATAGCAACGATAAATAATCATCCACAAGCTCGCCCGCAATCAGGACTTGCTGCTGCGGATGTTATTTATGAAATGTTGGCAGAAGGGGATGTCACACGATTTTTAGCATTATACCAATCCGAAATTCCAGAATCGATTGGACCTATTCGAAGTGCACGTTCGTATTTTATTGATATTGCTGCAGGATTAGATGCCTTTTACATTGCGCATGGTTATAGCCCAGAAGCCAAAACAATGTTAGATAGAAAAGTAGTAGATCATATGAATGGAATGCAATATGATGGCACGTTTTTTAAACGTTCTTCGGAAAGAAAAGCACCTCATAATTCCTATATTACTGGAGAAAATGTAGTCGCTGGTGCAGAAAAAGTAGGGGCTTCATTACTTTATCAGAAAAAAGTATCATATCCATTTTATGAAGCCGAAGATAATGTTAAAATAGGAGTAACTGCTAACGAGATAACGATGAAATATAATAATGGCGGTTCATTCAATAGTCATTATGTTTATGATGCCGAAACAAATCGTTATACACGTTATTCAGCAAATGCTGAAACAATTGATCATGAAACGAATGAATCGATTGAATTGGCCAATGTTCTATTTTTTGAAATGCCACACCGAATAATTGATAGTGAAGGTCGACGAGATATTACGATTACAGGTGGCGGCAATGCGTACGTAGCACAAGCTGGTACAGTACGTGAAGTGAAATGGAAAAATGCAGACGGTTTGTTAGTCGCTGTAGAAGAAGATGGGACAGATGTGAAGCTCGTACCAGGGAATACGTGGATTCATTTTGTGCCAACAACACCAGGCTTAACGACGGCTGTTACATATTCAGAGTAGAGAGGGAATGGTGGGCTACATGCAGGTTGAAAAGATTCGCGGTCATCAAACAGATCAGTTATTTAAAGCGGTTCTAGAGTTAAAAGATATTGAGGAATGCTATAAATTTTTTGATGATTTATGCACGATTAGTGAAATCCAATCATTAGCACAGCGTTTTGAAGTAGCACATTTATTACGTTTAAAGAAAACGTATGAGACAATCAAAAAAGAAACAGGTGCTTCAACAGCAACCATTTCACGCGTTCGTCGATGCTTCGATTACGGTAATGATACTTATGATGAAATGCTTGGTCGTCTTTATCCAGATGAAAAGCCATTTACTTCAAAGTAACAAACAGCTCATCCATATAATTAATAGGATTAAGCTTAAAAGACTGAGCAAATTTATTCGCTCAGTCTTTTAATATTTTTCTTAGATTCGTTATACTATTAGATAGTCGCAATTATAAAGAAATGACTTAAAAACGTTAATATAAATTTTAGAGATAGGTGGAAATTAAAATGGATTATTTAACTTGGCGTCATGTGTTTAAATTAGACCCTGCGAAGGAAATTTCAGATGAGGCGTTAGAGCAAATTTGTGAATCGGGTACAGATGTGATTTTAGTAGGTGGTACGGATAATGTTACGCTTGATGGCGTGCTTGAATTATTAGTACGTGTGCGACGTTATTCTGTGCCGATTGCGCTTGAAATTTCTGATGTCGAAAGTATCTCGGCTGGCTATGATTATTACTTCATTCCCTCAGTATTAAATAGTACCGATACTAAATGGGTGAAAGATTTGCATCATGAAGCAATTAAAGAATTTGGCGATGTTCTAATTTGGGAAGAGCTTGTTGCTGAAGGGTATTGTGTACTAAATCCAGATTGCAAAGTGGCACAAGTTACGAGTGCCAAGACGGATTTAACTGAAGAGGATGTTGTTGCTTATGCACGCATGGCAGAAAATTATTTCAAACTTCCAATTTTCTATTTAGAATATAGCGGTGCTTATGGTGATGTCGAGATAGTGAAGGCTACTGCCGAAGTACTAGAAAATACAAAGCTGTTTTACGGTGGAGGCATTACGTCGATAGAACAGGCTAAAGAGATGGCAGCTTATGCAGATACAGTTGTAGTTGGCAATATTATCTATGATGATTTAAAAGCTGCATTAAAAACAGTACAAGCCGTGAAAAATACAGTAAAATAAATTACAATAGAACAAATGGGAACGAACGTTCTTTTTATAGGAGGTTGCGGTATGGAGCACATAGCAAAAAATTTACTGACAGGCATGAATTCACAGCAAGCCGAAGCAGTAAAAACTACAGAAGGCCCGCTACTGATTATGGCGGGTGCTGGCTCAGGAAAAACACGTGTACTAACGCACCGTATCGCGTATTTAGTCGTTGAACGTGAAGTATATCCATCAAAAATCTTAGCGATTACATTTACAAACAAGGCGGCGCGCGAGATGCGTGAACGTATTGATGGTATTTTAGGAAACGGTACGACAGAAAGTATGTGGGTATCGACATTCCACTCGATGTGTGTGCGTATTTTACGTCGCAATATCGATCGTATCGGTTACTCAAAGAGTTTCTCGATATTAGATAGCTCTGACCAGTTAACTGTTATTAAAAACATTTTAAAGCAGGACAATATCGACCCGAAAAAATACGATCCACGTGCAATTTTGAATACGATTAGCTCCGCGAAAAATGAATGCATTACGGCAAGTGGGTTCGAAACGAATATGAACCCACATAATCCATTCGAAAAAATTGTGGCGCAAGTGTATAAAGGCTATCAAAAACGCCTAAAACAAAATCAAAGTGTCGATTTTGATGATTTAATTATGCTAACAATTCGCTTATTTAAAGAAGCGCCAGACGTATTAGAATTTTACCAAAATAAATTCCAGTATATTCATGTTGATGAGTATCAGGACACAAACAAAACACAATACTTATTAGTTCAAATGCTAGCGAAAAAGTTCCGCAATATATGCGTGGTAGGGGATTCAGATCAGTCTATTTATCGTTGGCGTGGTGCCGATATTACGAATATTTTATCGTTTGAAAAAGACTACAAAGACGCGAAAGTCATTATGCTTGAGCAAAATTACCGTTCGACACAACGTATTTTACAAGCAGCGAATAGCGTTATAAAAAATAATAAAAATCGCTATAAAAAGGTTCTACGTACAGATAATCCTGAAGGTGAAAAAGTGCAGCTTTATAAGGCGGGCAATGAGCAGGACGAAGCGCAATACGTCGTGCGCACAATACAAAAGTTGATGCAAGGGGATAACTATAAGTTAGACGATTTTGCTATACTTTACCGCACAAATGCTCAGTCGCGTGTAATCGAGGATGTACTTGTGAAATCGAATATGAACTATCAAATCGTGGGAGGTACAAAATTCTACGACCGCAAAGAAATCAAAGACTTACTTGCTTATTTACGTTTAATTGCGAACAATGACGACGACTTATCGTTAGCTCGCATTATTAATGAGCCAAAGCGTTCAATTGGTGCTACGTCATTCGATAAGATGCTGGGCTATGCACTAGAACAAGACCGTTCGATTTTTGACGCGATGGGCGAGCTTGTGTTTATGGGCTTAACAGGCAAGGCGGCCGCATCAGCTGAAGCATTTTACAATATGATTCGTTCATTAAGTGAGCGTCAGCAAGAGCTTTCTGTGACTGAAATCGTAGAAGAAGTACTCGAAAAATCAGGCTACCGCCAAATGCTAAAAGGTGAGAAGTCCATTGAAGCGGAAAGCCGTTTAGAAAATATTGAAGAGTTTTTAACTGTCACACAAGCGTTTGAAGCGCGTAGTGAAGACCAATCATTAGTCGCATTTTTAACTGATTTAGCACTTGTTGCGGATATTGATACATTAGATGAAGAAGAGCAAAAGAAAGGCTCTATTATATTAATGACAATGCACGCGGCGAAAGGACTAGAATTTCCGATTGTGTTCATTATTGGAATGGAGGAAAATATATTCCCACATTCACGCTCACTTGAAAATGAAGAAGAAATGGCTGAGGAGCGCCGTTTAATGTACGTAGGTGCAACGCGTGCAGAACAGCGTTTGTATTTAACTTGTGCAGGCTCACGTACGATTTTTGGTCGTACAGGCTACAACGCTCCGTCCCGCTTTTTACGTGAAATTGATGAAGAAGTAATAGAGCAAGTAACGCGCAGTAACGCAAATAGCTACCGTGATAGCTCGTTACCGTTTTCTTCAAACCGCTACGATCGTGCGCGCTCACTTGGCGAAATACAAAAGCCATCTTCACAAATTTCACGCTTAAACTCTACTGGTGGCAATCAGTTTGACTGGAAGATTGGCGACAAAGCATCGCATGGTAAATGGGGCATAGGTATGGTCGTCAGTGTAAAAGGGGAGGGCGATGGAATGGAACTAGATATCGCATTCCCAGCACCAACAGGAATTAAACGATTGCTTGCAAAATTCGCACCGATTACAAAGGCTTAGGAGGAAAAACTTAATGAATGAAATTGAACAACGAATTGCGGAGCTAAATAAGCTACTTCATGAATATGGCTATGCGTATTATGTAGAAGATAAGCCACTTGTAGAAGATAGCGTGTATGATCAGCTACTACATGAGTTAATCGCGCTAGAAGAAGCGAATCCACAATTTATTTATGTAGACTCTCCTACGCAGCGTGTTGGTGGCGCGGTACTTGAGGGCTTCCAAAAAGTAACACATCAAACGGCGATGCTAAGTTTATCGAATGCCTTTAATGAAGCAGATTTACGCGACTTTGACCGAAAAATTGCTCAAGCGGTCGGTTCAAATTATTCGTATGTGTGTGAATTGAAAATCGATGGTTTAGCGATTTCACTACGCTATGAAAATGGTGTGTTTGTACAAGGGGCAACGCGTGGTGATGGCTCGGTTGGTGAGGATATTACAGCGAACTTAAAAACGGTTAAAGCCATTCCACTACGTTTAAAAAAACCGGTAACAATCGAAGTACGTGGGGAAGCGTATATGCCGAAAAAATCGTTTGAACAATTAAATGCAAGTCGTATCGAAAACGGAGAAGAATTATTTGCCAACCCACGTAACGCCGCAGCAGGCTCACTACGACAGCTAGATTCAAAAATCACCGCCAGCCGTAATTTATCAACGTTTATTTATGCGATTGGTGGCGACGGTGAGAGTTACGGTATGGCCGGTCATTGGGAGATGCTGAAGTACTTAGAGAACTTAGGTTTCCCTTCTAATAAAGAACGTGAATACTGTGAAACAATTGACGACGTTTTAGCGTTTATACAAAAGTGGACAGAGGCACGCCCAAATTTAGCTTATGAAATTGATGGCATTGTTATTAAGGTAAATGCTTATGCACAGCAAGATGAATTAGGCTTTACCGCAAAATCACCGCGCTGGGCAATTGCTTATAAGTTCCCAGCTGAAGAAGTTGTTACAAAGCTTATAGATATTGAACTAACAGTAGGCCGCACAGGTGTAATAACACCAACTGCGATATTAACGCCTGTACTTGTTGCAGGAACAACGGTTAGCCGTGCTTCACTGCACAACGAAGACTTAATTCGTGAAAAGGATATTCGCCTTGGAGATACGGTCATTGTACGTAAAGCAGGCGATATCATTCCGCAAATAGTTGGTGTCATCGTAGAACAGCGTCCAGAAGATGCCGTATCTTATCAAATGCCCACACACTGCCCGGCTTGTGACGAAGAAGTAGTACGCATCGAGACGGACGTAGCATTACGTTGCGTGAACCCGCTTTGTCCAGCGCAAATCGCAGAAGGCGTGAAGCATTTCGTATCGCGTAATGCGATGAATATCGATGGGCTAGGTGAAAAAGTAGTAGAGCAGTTACTGCGTGAAAACTATATTCAAGATGTGTCAGGTCTTTATGACTTAACGATCGAGCAGCTTGTAAACCTAGACCGTATGGGACAAAAATCTGCAACAAACTTAGTAGATGCTGTTGCCAAATCCAAGGACAATTCACTTGAGCGTTTATTATTTGGGTTAGGTATTCGTCACGTTGGGGAGAAGGCAGCGAAAATTTTAGCAGAACACTTTGAAACGATGGATGCCTTAATGCTAGCAACAGTCGATCAACTGAAGGATATTCACGAAATTGGCGATAAAATGGCAGAATCAGTAGTAGCATATTTTGCAAATGAGCAAATTCAGGAACTAATCAACCGACTAAAAGACCGCGGCATTAATATGACATACAAAGGCAAAAAAGTAGTTGTGGAAGTGGGTACTAACCCATTTGCCGGAAAAACAATTGTACTTACAGGAAAACTACAGCAATTGACACGTAACGAAGCAAAGGCGAAAATAGAACAGTTAGGTGGAATTGTAGCAGGGAGTGTTAGTAAAAAAACCGATCTTGTTATCGTAGGTGAAGATGCCGGCTCAAAGCTTGAAAAGGCGCAAAGTCTCGGCATTGAAATTTGGGATGAACTACGCCTAATCGACCAATTACTATAGTAAAGGGGACTTGTTCTCATGAAACGTTACCGCTGGATACCGGCGATGATTGCAGCTGTGATGCTATCAGCGTGTACACCAAAAATTACACCTGATACAGAACTCACACAGGAATCGGATTCTACGCAACAGGTGGAAACAACGATTATCCCAAACATGCAAATTAGCGATAAATTTTATCGTACGCTAATTCCTTACAAGGAAAGCGCAAGTCGTGGATTAGTCGTTTCGAATATTAATACGAAATATGATATGAAAGAAGCCGAAACCGGCTTAATGCGTATTTCTCAAAATTTCTTCGACACAGAAAAATATTATTTCCAAGAAGGCCAATACTTAGATGAGGAAACGCTAAAATATTGGTTAGCTCGTCCGAATCAAACAACGGATAAAGGCCCTGAATATCAAGGTTTAAATCCATCAAGTATTGATGAAAAAACAGGTGAAGAAATGGAAGCAACGGTTAGAGCAACGGAAGCACCTGTTTATTTAGCACACATCATCGAGCAAAATTATTTAACTAAAACAGATGATAATAAAGTAAAGCTTGCAGGGATGTCTATTGGTCTTGCATTAAACTCAGTTTACTATTATCAAAAAGAGCAATACGGTGAGTTTTATGAACAAAAAATTCCCGAGGATGAGCTGATTAAAGAAGGTAAAAAGATTGCACAAGAGGTTGTTAACCGATTACGCGCACGTACAGAATTAGCGGATATTCCGATTACAGTGGCTCTCTTTAAACAAGAAGAACGTAATTCAATTGTTCCAGGTTCATATTTGACGTATAACTTTGCTGATAGTGGTAAAACAGCATTAGGCGATTGGGAGGACATTAACGAAAAATATGTCACATTCCCAATGAAATCGCCTGACGATGTATACCGTGACATGAACACAAAATTTATGAACTTTAAGCAAGAGGTTGATAAGTACTTCTCAAACTTTACAAGTATATTTGCAACAGGCTTCTATCAAAATAAAAAAATTCAAAAGCTTGATATTGAAATTCCAATCCAATTTTATGGAACAGCTGAAATTACAGGCTTTACACAATATTTGACAGGCTTAATGCTCAACCATTTACCACTTGATCTGCACATAACGGTCAGCATTACATCGGTAAACGGACCAGAAGTCTTAATTATTAAAGAACCAAACAGTGACGAGCCGTTTGTGCATATTTATGAGTAAATTTTGTGCAAAAATACCATGCTTAAAGTAGCGTGGTATTTTTGCTTTGTTAAGAGAAAAAACACTGCACTTCACTAATGCGTTAATTTGACGAAAAAACATCTGCGTGATACGTCTCTTTCGTTAATTTTTAAGTGAAGCGCAGATTTTTAGAGGGAAAAATGATATGATAATAAGCATGGTCTAAACGAATTTTGGAGGTGTAACAAATGGCAAAATTATCAAAAGAAGAAGTAAAACACGTAGCGAATTTAGCTCGTCTTGCCATCACAGAAGAAGAAGCAGAGAAATTTGCTAAACAATTAGGTAAAATTACTGACTTCGCAGAGCAGTTAAATGAATTAGATACAACAAACGTAGAGCCTACTTCACACGTTTTACCATTAGTAAACGTACTTCGCGAAGACGTAGCAAAAGAAGGCTTATCACGCGAAAAAGTAATGCTAAATGTAAAAGAACAAGAAGCTGGTCAAATTAAAGTACCATCAATTATGGAGTAATAGGAGGAAATGAACGCATGACAGTATTTGAGCGCACATCAGCACAATTACAAGAGAGCTTAAAGTCTGGCGAACTAACAATTGCGGACTTAACAAAAGAAGCATTTGACCGCGTAGAAAAGTTAGATGGCGATGTACAAGCTTTCTTAGCATTAAACAAAGAACAAGCAACTGCAAAAGCTGCAGAATTAGATAAAGTTCCTTTCGAGGAGCGCGGCCCATTATTCGGTTTGCCGATCGGGGTTAAAGATAACATTGTAACTGAAGGTTTAGAAACGACTTGTGCTTCTAAAATCCTAGAAGGCTTCGTGCCAATTTATGATGCGACAATCGTGAAAAAATTACGCGATGCTGGCATGGTGACAATCGGTAAATTAAACATGGATGAATTTGCGATGGGTTCTTCAAACGAAAACTCAGCATTCAAAACAACAAAAAATCCATGGAATACAAAACACGTACCAGGCGGTTCTTCAGGTGCGTCTGCAGCAGCAGTAGCAGCAGGTGAAGTACCATTTTCACTAGGTTCTGATACAGGTGGTTCAATCCGTCAGCCAGCAGCTTACTGTGGTGTTGTAGGGATGAAGCCTACATATGGTCGTGTATCTCGTTTTGGTTTAGTTGCATTCGCATCTTCTTTAGACCAAATCGGACCAATTACACGCAATGTTACAGATAACGCATTACTTTTAGAAGCAATCTCAGGCGTAGACGAAATGGATTCAACATCAGCTGACGTACCAGTGCCTAACTACGCAGCAGCTTTAGATGGTAACATCAAAGGCTTAAAAATTGCTGTGCCAAAAGAATTCCTTGGTGAAGGCGTTGGCGAAGCAGCGAAACAATCCATTCTTGATGCATTAGAAGTATTAAAGGCTCAAGGCGCTACTGTAGAAGAGGTTTCATTACCACACTCTAAATACGCGTTAGCAGCTTACTACATTCTTTCATCTTCAGAAGCTTCTTCTAACCTTTCTCGTTTCGATGGTATTCGTTACGGTTACCGCACAGACAACGCGAAAAACTTATTAGAGCTTTACAAAAACACACGTGCTGAAGGTTTTGGTGACGAGGTAAAACGTCGTATCATGCTTGGTACGTACTCATTATCAGCAGGTACGTACGATGCTTACTACAAAAAAGCACAACAAGTACGTACATTAATCAAACAAGATTACGACAAAGTTTTTGAAAACTATGACGTAATTATTGGACCAACTGCGCCAACCCCAGCATTCGAAATTGGTGCAAACGTAGATGATCCACTTACAATGTACGCAAACGATATTTTAACGATTCCTATTAACTTAGCGGGTGTACCAGCGATTTCTATCCCTTGTGGATTCGAAAATGGCCTACCACTAGGTTTACAAATTATCGGTAAACACTTCGACGAGGAAACACTTTACCGCGTTGCTTATGCGTATGAGCAACAAACAGACTTTAACACACAAACTCCAGCGCTATGGGAGGTAAAATAATATGAACTTTGAAACAGTCATCGGCTTAGAAATTCACGTAGAATTAAAAACGAAGTCTAAAATTTTCTCCGCTTCACCAAACCACTTTGGTGCTGAGCCTAATACAAACACTACTGTAATCGACCTTGGTTATCCAGGCGTTTTACCAGTATTAAATAAAGAAGTAGTAGACTATGCGATGCGCGCGTCTTTAGCATTAAATATGGAAATCGAACAAGAGACAAAGTTCGACCGTAAAAACTACTTCTATCCAGATAATCCGAAAGCTTACCAAATTTCACAATTTGATAAGCCGATCGGTAAAAATGGTTGGGTTGAAATCGAAATTCCAGCTAAAGGTGAAACACCAGGTTATAAAAAGAAAATTGGTATTACACGTCTTCACATGGAAGAAGATGCAGGTAAATTAACGCACGCAGATGGCTACTCTTTAGTTGACTTAAACCGTCAAGGTACGCCACTTGTTGAAATCGTTTCTGAGCCAGACATCCGCACGCCAGACGAAGCATATGCATACCTTGAAAAGGTAAAATCAATTATCCAATATTCAGGCGTATCGGATGTACGTATGGAGGAAGGTTCATTGCGCTGTGATGCCAACATTTCTTTACGTCCTTATGGCCAAGAAGAATTCGGTACAAAAGCGGAACTTAAAAACTTAAACTCATTTAACTTCGTACGTAAAGGTCTTGAGCACGAAGAAATTCGTCAAGCACAAGTACTTTCTAGTGGTGGTGAAATCGAGCAAGAAACACGTCGTTATGACGAAAAAACGGGTAAAACAATTTTAATGCGTGTTAAAGAAGGTACGGACGATTACCGTTACTTCCCAGAGCCAGATTTAGTACGTCTTTCGATTTCTGACGAGTGGGTTGAGCGCGTACGTCAATCAATTCCTGAATTACCAGATGCACGTAAAGAACGCTACATTTCTGAGTTAGGCTTAACAGAGTATGATGCAAACGTACTTGTTGTTAACAAAGAGATTTCTGATTTCTTCGATGTAACAGCAGCTGCTGGTGCAGATGCGAAATTAGCGGCGAACTGGTTAATGGGTGATATTTCTGCTTACTTAAATGCAGAGCAAAAAGAGTTAAAAGATACAGCATTAACACCAGAAAACTTAGCAGGTATGATCAATTTAATTTCTGATGGCACAATTTCTTCTAAAATCGCGAAAAAAGTATTCACTGAGCTTGTTGAAAACGGTGGCGACGCAGCGAAAATCGTGAAAGAAAAAGGCTTAGTTCAAATTTCTGATCCAGAAGTAATCCGTGGCTTCGTTACTACTGTTCTTGATAACGATGCAAAATCAGTAGCAGATTTCTTAGGCGGTAACGAGCGTGCAATTAAAGCGCTTCTTGGCCAAATTATGAAAGCTTCAAAAGGTCAAGCAAATCCACAATTAACAAACCAAATTTTAATGGAAGAATTAAATAAACGTTAATTCTTCTCTATGCAACGACAGTCTGAAAATAGGCTGTCGTTTTTTTGACGAAAAATTATTTTTGCTATGAAACACTTGATAGATAGGATCGAATAAGTTAATAATTGGAAATGGAATGAACAAACATCATTAAAGTAAAATAGTTTCAACCAGGGGAGTGGCCGATTTGTCGGATAGTATTTATGATTTAGGTGGACAACAAGTGCAGGTGGAAAATGGACTATGTAAGTTAGTGGGGAAATAGCAGGCAGTACACAAGTTGTACTAGCAGTTTGCGAAGGAAAAATAGTCTATCAAAATACAAAATTGTAAAAGAGGTTATTAAATGAATTTCATTAAAGGTGAGGTAATTCGTAATAATGTTCAACTGAAACAAAGCTTTCTTCAATTAGCGAAAGAGACATTTGGTCTTGAATTTGAACAGTGGGACGCTTTAGGCTATTGGGATAACACGTATTGTCCTTATGCTTTTGAAGTGGATGGGAAAATTGTAGCCAATGTATCTGCAAATATTGGGACGATGCTAGTAGAAGGAAAAACATATCAAGCCATTCAAATTGGAACAGTCATGACGAATTCAGCGTTTCAGGGACAAGGCATATCTCGAAAGCTGATGGAGAAAGTGTTAGAAGATACAGCAGATGCTGCAATTATTTACTTATTTGCCAACGAAACCGTACTTAATTTTTATCCGAAATTCGGCTTTGAAACACGTAGACAAGCAACATTTACGATCGAAACGAAGGATTTAAATTTGCAGCCGACGGAAGTAAAAAAAGTAGATATTTCGGATGAAGCTGCGCGTAAGTTATTTTACGAAACGACGAAACACCGTATGCCAATTAGTTCGAAAATGAGCATGTTACAAAATGAAAATATTGTCATGTTTCATGCATTAACACAATACAAGGATGCCATTTATTATGTACCGAAATTCCATGCTTTTGTGATTGCAAAGGAGCAGAACGGGTATTTCCAACTCATTGATGTTATTTCAAAACAATATGTTGATTTACTAGAGATTATTGAAAGTTTACCGATTCAGGAAAAAATGGTGGAGTTATGCTTTACTCCTGAAAATTTAAAAGTGCCCGTACAGCAAGGAATTTTCCAGGATGAAGGCGCGATGTTTGTGAAGGAACAAAGTAATCTCCACTATCCAAATGATGTGTTATATCCATATAGCGGATTAGCATGAGAAAATGAGTTTGAGACAAAAAAATACAATTTTTCACCGCGTAGAAAAATTGTATTTTTTAGTGTATGTTTATTTTGTCACAACCTTATTTATTATCTCCTCCGTCACGACCAGCAATCGTTTTTTGGCTTTCTTTGCAATGGCAACATTTTCTAGATCAAAGCCGTGAAAGCATCCTTCATAAATATCAAACGTAATAGTCGTTTGCTCATTTTTTAGCTTCTCAACAAACTCACAAACCTCTTCAAAGAATAAGTCATGTGTGCCAATGAACGTATAAATTGGCGGTAAATCATGCAATGCGGCATAAAATGGTGATGCATATGGCGGCACTTCTTGGCAGTTTTTTAAATAGGCCATCCAACTTTTTTCATTTTTCTCTACATTCCAAAGACCAGGAGAAGTAAATTGCTTATGGAATGGGCGAGTTTGCCAATCAAGCATTGGATACAACGGCAGCACCCCAGCAATAGATGGTCCTTGTTCATCGCGTGCTTTTAATGTCACAGCTAATGCCAAATTTCCACCCGCACTCCCACCACAAACTATAATTTTCTCACGGTTTATTTTCAAGCTTTGGGCTTGTTTATTTGCCCATAGAAGTGCGTTATAGCCATCTTCTAATGCTGCAGGATAAGGATATTCCGGAGCTAATCGGTATTGCGGTATTAGGACAACTGCTTGGAACTTATGAACAAAATCAAGCAAATACGAAATGCTATCATCTGGATTTCCGAATACCATACCACCCCCATGAAACCAAATAAAGCAAGGTGCATATTCATAAGTCTGCTTCGGTTTAATGCAAATGACACGGAGCTCATCAAGCATGATTTCCTCGATGACGCAACCATTCGTATCAATCGGCTGCTCCGAAGAATGTGTGAACGAACGATTGGCAATAAATTGCTCAAAAGTAACGGTATTGTTTAATTTATTTTCGTAAATTGTCACGAGTTCTGGATGTAAACCGTTCATGTAGAAACCGCCTCTTTTAATTTCTTTTGTTCAATTTTTTTGAAGGCACGCATTGAAAATTGCATCATGAAGTAGCTAAGCACGCTGCCTACAAATAATGGAATGGCCCCTGGAAGTAGATTAAAGATGCCATACATCAACAACACAATACAAGCATTTAATAACACCGTGAAAGGTGAAGTTAATGTAAATAAAAATGCTTGTTTAATTGTTGTGAAGAATGATAGCTCAAAATGAACATACACTGGGAAAAAGAAGCACAGTGTCCCGAAAACAAGAAAAGCAATGATCATTGTTGGAATGAGCAAAATCGTTAAAAACTCAAATGAATAAATTGCGTAAAAATCAATTGCTAAAATAGCAATGACTACATAACTGATTGCAGCATAACCATTTCCACGTAGCCATTCTTTTTTATAAGTTTGCCAGAATGTTTGTGAAATCGGTTTTTCAACTTCACACAATAATTGACGGATAACGGTAAATAGGGCAATCGTTGCTGGAAAAAGCCCAAATATAAAAAATCCAAGCATCGAAAAGAACAGCCATAAAAAATTTAGGTACACAATTTTTAATAGCTTTACACCTAAGGTATGAAAACCTTCCCAAAACGTCATATAATGCCCTCCTTTACACTTTATTATAAAATATATTTTCAGAAAAATAATAAAAATCAAATTAAGGACTTTTAATGGACTTGAGTTAGGATAGAATTTTTTGTAGTCTGAAAAAAATAGCAATTACAAATTCAGTAAATGTTATTTTGAGTAAAGGGTTAATTATTTTA
This sequence comes from Solibacillus palustris, assembly GCF_022549215.1. GTDB lineage: Bacteria > Bacillota > Bacilli > Bacillales_A > Planococcaceae > Solibacillus > Solibacillus daqui. Next base: position 39,640 of record NZ_JAKZFC010000006.1, read on the forward strand.
TAAATAAGGGGGATTCATAATGAAAAATTCTATTTTTAAAAAGTTCGGGCTATTATTCTTAGTTCTAGTTCTTTCAGTTGTTATGGCAGCATGTAACGATGACAAGGAAGATACTTCAAATGGATCAGATAATTCATCGAGTGGTACGACTGATAATGGAAGCGCTAACACAAACAACGGAGATGCATCAAAATTATCGGGAGAAATTACGGTATGGGCACATCCATATACAGATGGTACAACTGGTGAAGGCGATATGTGGAAAGACTTAGTAGCAAACTTTGAAGCTGACACAGGCGTAAAAGTAAACTTTGAACAAATTCCATGGGCAAACCGTGATCAAAAAATCTTAACAGCGTTAGCAGCTGGCCAAGGTCCAGACGTATTCTACGTTATTCCAGACCAAATGCCACAATATGCAGAACAACAATTAATTTTAGATATTTCACAATATGTATCCCAAGAAGAATTAAGTGGATTTGTCCCAACAGCGATTGAAGCAACAAGTTGGAAAGGCAAACAATATGGTATGCCAATTTTACAAACAGCTGAATCTTTAATTTATAACAAAGATATTTTAAAGGAGCTTGGTGTTGATGAAAACAGCTTACCTACGAATTGGGATGAGTTTAAAGCATTAGCAGAAAAAGCAAAAGCAGCGGGTTACTATGCGTTCTCTTATGCTGGTGGTGGTTCATTAAACAACACAATCTATCCATTCTTATGGCAAGCTGGCGGGAATGTAATTGATGCAGATAACAACATTTTAATTAACTCGCCAGAATCAGTAAAAGCATTCGAGTTAATTAACGAAATGTATACAAAAGGTTGGATTCCACAAGATTCAATTACAGCTTTAGAACATGATTCTCTATACTACGGCGGAAAATTATTAGCAGTAAACGGTTCTGGTATCTCAGTAAACTACCTATTAGCTGAAAAACCATTCGAATTTGTTATTGCTCCACCATTAAAAGATGCTGAGCAATTAACATATGGTACTGTAGGTATGTTCGTAGGTTCTGCGATTTCTAAAAATCCAGAAGCAGCTGCAGAATTTATGAAATATATAACAAATGCTGAAAACCAACGTACATTCAACAACATTACACAATACATTCCAACACGTGATGAAGCGAAAGACATTTTCGAGGCACAGCCATTCATGGCACAATTATCAGAATACACAAAATATGCAAAACCAGGAGTTATTCACCCAGAAGGACGTAATATTATGCCTCTAGTTCAAGCTGAGATTCAAGCAATGTTAGAAGGTAAACAAACGCCTCAAGAAGCTGCAGATAAGTCAGCAGATGCAATTGATAAGTTAATTAACAAATAACAAATAATGAGAGTTTGGTCTTAGTGATCAAACTCTCTCCTTACTTAATGTACAGAAAGGGTGAGACACGTGAACGCTACAACATCTAAACAGGAGAATAAGCAGTCGCTCGGTGCTAAAATCAAGCGTGAATTAAACAAAAATTTATTAGTCTATGTCGTGCTCATTCCTGTTATTATTCACTTTATTATCTTTCAAGTTTACCCGTTTGCGTTAAGTTTTTATTTAACTTTCCATGATTGGAAAATAATTGGAGACCCTGAATTCGTAGGGCTAAAACATTGGAAAACATTATTAGATGATGAAATCGCGTGGAAAGCAATATGGAATACAGTGAAATTTTCCATCTACTATATAGTACCTACTATGGCGTTAGGCTTAGTATTAGCGTTAATTATTAGTTCAGGTGTCAAGTTTTCAGGCTTCTTTAAAGGATTATTCTTCCTACCGGTAGTTACATCGTTCGTAATTATTGCAGGTATTTGGGGCTGGTTATTCCGTGGTACAGACGATGGCTTCATTAACTACTTAATTGGTTTTGTTGGAATTAATCCACAGCTATTTTTGTCGAGCTCTTCACAAGCGCTTATCGTATTAGCTGGGCTAAGTATATTCAAAGTAGCCGGAACAACGATGATTTACTACTACGCTGGATTACAATCAATCGACCGTCATTTATATGAAGCGGCTCGTATTGATGGAGCGAATTCCTGGAAGATCTTTTGGAAAGTAACATTCCCAATGTTAAAGCCAATTCACTTTTATGTGGCGATTACAACGACAATTGGTTCATTCCAAATTTTCGATTCGGCGTTTTTATTAACAAATGGTGGACCTAACTATGCAACGACAACAATCGTGTATTACTTATATCACCAAGGTTTTACGAGCTTAAATTTAAGCTATGCAGCTGTATTGTCTTATGTATTATTCTTCATCATTTTAATTATTTCGTTAATCCAACGAAAATTCATTGGGAAAGACCCTAATCATTATTAAGCTGGTGCGGGGAGGAGCAGATAAATGAAAAAAATAATCTCGTATACAGCGTTAGCAATTTTGGCAATTATCTTCATTTTACCATTCGTTGTAATGGTGTTTGGTTCATTAAAAGAAGTTAAGCAAGCACAAATTGATCCACTATTCTGGCTACCAACGGATCCTTCTATACAAAACTATGTAACGATTTTTACAAATGGTATTTTTATTCGCTGGATTTGGAACTCTATCGTCATTACGATTATTCCAGTAATTACACAAATGCTTTTTGCCGCCCTTCTTGGATATATCTTTGCAAAAAAGCAATTTTGGGGGAAAGAAACAATTTTCTGGATTTTCATGGCGGTTATTATGATTCCACAGCAACTATTTATTATTCCTAAATATATTATGTTCGCTGATTTTGGTTGGATTAATACGTATTGGGCATTAATCGTTCCAGAGCTTTGGGCGATTATGGGTGTATTTTTAGTTCGTCAATTTTTACAAGGGATTCCGAAAGATTTGGAGGAAGCGGCGTATATTGATGGAGCAAATGACTGGCAAATTTTCTTTAAAATTATTTTTCCACTATCATTCCCGGTTGTCGCAACGGTTGGTACATTTGCCTTCATTTCAAACTGGAATGATTTATTCCAACCATTAATTTACTTAACGAATGAAAAAATGTTCCCAGTAACAGTCGGCCTTGCTTCAATGCTCGGGAAAGAAGGAAATTTCGGTGTTGAAATGGCCGGAGCAACGATTTCATTTATTCCGACATTTTTAATCTTTATTTTCTTCCAACGTTATTTCACGGAAGGAATCACAATGTCAGGTATTAAATAGGAGGCATTGGATGAAAATTGGAGTCATTGGAACGGATTCGTCTCACGCAGTAGCTTTTTCTGAGCGACTGCTAGCAAAAGGACATCAAATCGTTGCGTATCAAGGTGGATCTACCATTGCATTAAGTAAAACGAGGATTGCCACGATTTCCGCACAAATGCAGCAAATCGGTGTACCTTTTGTAGAAGCGCTGGAACAAATGCAAATACAGTGTGACGCATTCATAATTACTTCTGTTGATGCGACACAGCATTTTGAACAATTCAAGCAGCTTGTTTCATGCAAAAAGCCTGTCTTTATTGATAAGCCATTCGCAAAAAATAGCGTAGAGGCGACTGCCATTATAAAACTGGCAAGTGAACAAGCGATTCCATTAATGAGTAGTTCCGCTTTACGATTTGCAGATCCTGTACAAGCAGTAAAAAATAAATGCATCGAAGCGGTGGATATTAGTGCTCCGCTCCCGATGCTCGAACCAAATGATTATTTTTATTACGGAATTCATGCATTAGAAATGATATGTGTACTAAAGAAAATCCCGATAAAGGATGTTTCGGTACAGAATCATCAACAGCAGCATTTCATTACAGTACGATTTGAAGATGATACAGTTTCAACCATTCGCGGCTATTTACAAAATCGTCAAAGCTTTCAATTTGTGACACATACCTCATCATTGAGTGAAATGTACACAATTGCAGAAGGTGATTTGCATTTTTATGATCGACTCATAGATGAATTGGAACGATTTTTCATGACAAAACAAAGCCCAATTGCATTAGCCGAAACACTTCAAATTATTCGTATCCTTGAAAAGATGACACAGCATGCAAAATGAATTACTGATTTTTAAGTTCTTCTAAAAACTGCATGAAATAGATGCGCTTCGGGCGACCTCGATGGGCTACTTTTTCCTCGCCGATAATATCGACTAGCCCTGCATCCAACCATTTTAGCAAGATGCGATTCGCACTACGTAACGTAATATTCAATGTTTGGGCTAATTCCTCTGCTGTATAAATATATTTTTGATGCTTTGTAATTCGTCCCATTAATTTTGAAATATACGATGCAGACATGCCAGCCTTTTCGGCACGTTCTAGTAACTGCAAATCGGTAATAGCTAAAGGGTATTGTTCGTAGTTAATAAAAACGGTCGTATCAATGGGACCGATGACACGGCTATCTTCACGGACAATATAACAGACATTTGGACCATTATCATTAGCTTGGTAAAGCGCTTGCTTTGCATGTCGTCCAGATTCATAGGCATTTATACCAAAGCCAATACCAATCGTACAATTAATATGTAGTTCTTCTTTGAACTGAGAAAGAAGCGGCAAGTGTTTGTAGCCAAGCGTTTCGCGTTCGAATTGGCCGCGTGTCGTAATAAAGCTGTATTGCAAAGGATTTAACGTAATAAGGTGTCCATCCATTTGTTGAGAAAACTGTTGCAAAATTTGCTTCACTTTTGAGTAATCTTGCGACGCAATTGCTTCAAATTGGATTATGCCATAAACAATTTGAGTCTCCTTATTTTGCCGACTTTTACTTGCAAGGAGTACGCGTTCAAATGCGACAATCATTTCCTGTTTTGTAGGAATTAAATAGTCACTAGCTAAATTTAAAGAACGTAATTTTTCATGTACGGCTGCAACCGTAGTGACAGGGTGATAACCTTGTTTGGCATAAGAAATATGATTTTCAACAATTTGTTCAATTGCTACATCTGTTGAAAAAACATAATCGATTTTTTGGTGAAGCTGATGCGTAATCGCCAAAATATCACTTTCTTGCATGAAATCAAAGCTGTACGACTTTTCTTGCTTTTTAATTTGATGTGTTAATAGCAACTGATAAAGCTGGATCGCTCGGCTATTTAGTTGATATAACTTCAATGAAGAATCATAGTTTTTTAGTTGTTGATAAATAAAAGGATCGGCAATTACCAGCATTTCGTATTGTGTAATAAATGTTATTAATTCCTCTGTTAGTAACGAATCATGCAGTATAAAATACTGTGCTTGGATACTTGGAAATCCACGCAAAGATTCTTTAATAGCGGGGAGCATCATTTCAGGACTAATAATTGCTACTAAACTTTGAGAGGTATATAGTGTGTTGTGATTTGTCATGTTAGCGCCTCCAAAACTTTGTACTATAACAATTCTACGAAAAAATGTAAGAATATTCAAATTGTATAGGAGTGTTTATTATGCAAACGATTGAACAATTGGAAGAATTTATGGCAAAACCTTCTACAGCGCTTGTAGAGGATATTAAAAAAATAGATGGTGACATTTTAATTTTAGGAATCGCTGGCAAGATGGGACCAACATTAGCGAAAATGGCGAAACTTGCTGTACAAGAGGCAGGCATAGAGAAGCGTATTATCGGTGTTGCGCGATTTTCGAATCAAGAAATGAAGCAAGAATTAGAAGACGCTGGGATTGAAACAATCACTTGCGATTTACTAGATGAAGCACAACTAGCTCAATTACCAGATGTGCCAAACGTTATTTTTATGGCAGGAAATAAATTCGGTACAATCAATAATGAGCATTTTACATGGGCGATGAACACGTATGTGCCGGGTCGTGTTGCTGATAAATATAAAAATTCTAATATTGTCGTCTTTTCATCAGGAAATATTTATCCATTCTTACCTGTAACAGCGGGCAACTGTGCAGAAGATGTAACACCTGTTCCAATTGGTGAATATGCGATGTCAACATTAGGACGCGAACGAATTTTCACGAACTTTTCAAATCGCTTTCACACAAAAATGGTAATGTTCCGATTAAACTATGCGATTGATCTACGTTATGGCGTTTTATTAGAAATTGCAAAATCCGTATATAATGATGAGCCCGTTGATGTCACGATGGGAAGTGTCAACGTGATTTGGCAAGGCGATGCAAATGAATATGCCATTCGTTCATTATTACATTGTGAATCTCCAGTGAAAATTTTAAATGTAACGGGTCCAGAAACATTATCTGTACGTTGGTTAACAAAAGAATTTGCGAAACGCTTTGGCAAAGAAGCAAAAATTGTTGGTGAAGAACAACCAACTGCACTGTTAAATACGGCATCTCATGCACATAAATTGTTCGGTTATCCACGTGTGACATTAGAGCAAATGTTAGATTTAGTGGCGAACTGGGTGCAAGCAGATGGTGCTACATTAAATAAACCAACGCATTTCCAAGAGCGAAAAGGGGCGTATTAATATGAATGAAGCAGTTAAGAAAGCATTGCTTGATGGTGCGTTTATTCCCGCTCATCCACTCGCATTAAACGAAGATAAATCGTTAGACGAAGTAAGTCAGCGCGCTTTAACAAAATACTATATTGATGCAGGTGCTGGTGGCTTAGCTGTCGGTGTTCATACTACACAGTTTGAAATTCGTGATCCACAGTTCAAATTATATGAGCGTGTTCTAACATTAGCGATTGAAGAAATGAAGAAAGCAAATGTACCAGATTCCTTCATTAAAATTGGAGGCGTTTGTGGACCTGTAGAACAAGCGATTCAAGAGGCAACAATTCTAAAAAAATTAGGCTATGATTTAGCGCTATTAAGCATGGGTGGTTTAGCTCATTTAACAGAACAACAACTATTGGCGCGCACACGAGAAATTGCAAAAATTATTCCAGTAGTAGGCTTTTACTTACAGCCATCTGTTGGAGGACGTGTATTTACGTATCAATTTTGGCAAGAGTTGGCGAATATCGATAATGTTTGTGCGATTAAAATGGCGCCATTCAATCGTTATCAAACATTGGATGTTGTCCGTGCAGTATGTTGCAGCAAACGTCGCGATGAAATTGCACTTTATACAGGAAATGATGACAATATCATTGTTGATTTATTGTCGGAATATGCATTTACAATTAATGGTGAAACCGTGAAAAAACGAATTGTTGGCGGTTTATTAGGGCATTGGTCTGTTTGGGCGAAAACCGCTGTACACTATTTTGAAAACATAAAAGCAGCGCGCGAAAATGGTCAAATCGATTCAGCATGGTTAACAAAAGCAATCGAAGTAACGGATGCAAATGCTGCATTTTTCGATCCAGCGCATGGATTTAAAGGCAGTATTGCAGGGATTAATGAAGTGCTAACCAGACAAGGGCTATTAAAAGGCAATTGGTGTTTAGCAGATCATGAAGTGTTAAGTGAGGGGCAGGCAGAAGAAATTACACGCGTATACGAAATGTACCCACACTTACATGACGATGATTTTGTCAAAGTGAATTTAGCAAAATGGAAATCAGGTGAGAAATGTGAAAGCGCTACAGGCACATGATGGTAAGACAAAATTAGTAGATATTGAACAACCAGAATTATTTCCTTCAGCGGTACTAGTTGAAACGCGTTATACAGCCGTTTCCCCCGGCACAGAAAAATTGTTAATTGAAGGAAGTAAAGAAGGTGTCCGACAGCTTGGTTATAGTGCGGTTGGTGTTGTCAAGGCGATTGGTGAATCTGTTACGGCGGTTCAGATTGGGGATATCGTTGCGTGCTACGGTGCACCGTATGTTGGCCATATGGAACTGTTAGCTGTTCCGCAAACGCTTGTTGTGAAATGCCCGCCAAACGTAGCTTTACAGCATGCAGCATTTGCCGCACACGGTACGATTGCGATTCATGCGATTCGTCAGGCACAGCTTCAATTTGGTGAATTCATTGTTGTAATTGGGCTAGGTGTACTTGGTCAAATGATTGCTAAAATTTGTGCTGCGGCAAGCTATGATGTCATTTGTTATGAACCTAATGAAAAACGTGCGTCGATGCTACAACATATGGCGGGAATTGAAGTTTTTTCAGATTTAAAACAAATGGAGCAACATATCGAAAAATTTACAAATGGGCAAGGTGTGGATGCCGTTCTTCTTTGCGCGGGTGGGAAGCATTCAGAAACAACAGCCCGAAGTTTAGAATGGGTGCGTAAACAGGGACGAATTGTCATTGTTGGAGATGTAGAACCCGAATTTAATCGAGAACAACTTTTTGCAAAAGAAGCAATTATTACAATTTCTCGCGCGGGTGGCCCTGGTCGTTATGATGCTCGCTACGAAAAAGAGGCAATCGATTATCCATATCATTATGTTCGTTGGACAGAGGGACGCAATTTAGCTGCGTATATTCGTCTGTTAGAACGAAAAGCAATTGATGTTTCTGATTTTGTTCAATTACAAATCCCATTTGAACGATCGGCAAGCGTCTATGAAAAATTAGTAACGAGTGAAGCATTAACGGCTGTTCTCGACTATTCAGGAGGAAACTAACATGTTAAAAGTTGGCGTTATTGGTGGCGGTTCGATTTCTGAATTTCATTTAGGTCCTTATTCTGCACATCCAGAAGTAGAGCTTGTAGCGATTTGTGACCAAAATGAACATAGATTACATCAGTTAGGTGAAAAGTATAAGGTGACAAAGCTTTATACAAATGTTGATGAATTATTGGCAAACGAAGAAGTAGCGGCAGTTAGTATTTGTACATGGAATAACTCTCATGCGGCGCTTGCCATTAAAGCATTAGAAAGCGGTAAGCATGTATTACTTGAAAAACCTTTAAGTATCAGTATAGATGAAGCCTATGCGATTGAAGAGGCTGTAAAAAGATCGAATAAAATTTTACAAGTAGGTTATGTACGCCGATTTGCCACGAATGTTGGGGTATTAAAGAAGTTTATTGATGCCAATGAATTAGGGGAACTTTATTATGCAAAAGCTTCTTGTTTGCGCCGACTAGGGAATCCTGGTGGCTGGTTTAGCGATGTTTCAAAATCAGGCGGTGGTCCACTAATGGATTTAGGTGTGCATATGGTCGATCTTTGCTGGTACTTGATGGGCAAGCCAAAGCCGATTTCTGTTTCAGGTAATACATATAAGAAATTAGGGAATCGTGCGCATATCGAAAATTTATCATTTTATAAAGCAGCAGATTATAATGCAGAACTGAATGATGTGGAGGATTTAGCGAATGCATTAATTCGTTTTGAGAATGGTGCCTCTTTATTTGTAGATGTGAGTTTTACATTGCAGGCAAAGCAAGATGAAATATCGGTAAAGGTTTACGGAGAAAAGGGTGGCGCAGAAATTGAGCCTGAGTTAGCGATTGTACAAGAGCGACATGACACAATACTAAACATTACGCCGCAAATTGATGCATTAGGTTTTGATTTTGAAGGTGCTTTTACCAACGAAATTCATCATTTCGTGGATTGTTGTATCACTGGCAAGAAACCAATCTCTCCAGTAGAAGATGGAGTGGCAGTTATGAAAATGTTAACGGCGATTTATGAATCAGCCGCAACGGGACAAGAAATTAAATTGTAGGTGATGAAATGGTACAAATCGTATTACCAAATAATGATCAAATTTTAATGCACTCACCATTATATAACTTTACATCTGAAATTCGACATGAGCCAAATACCATTACGATTTTAAAGCAACCAACAACAGAGGCGTATCAACCATTTTCGTTGCTGCAGCATGAAGGCTTCATTTACTTTGATTTATGGTCGTATTCATTTGCGCTTCAACTGCATCAAGTGTTAAAGGCACATGATGCTGTAAAAGGTGTAATTCGGATTCGCCGAACAACAATAAATGCCTTTCCAATGGAAGAGGACTTGCTTGCTTTAGAGGAATGGTATGGTCCTGTTCGTAACATTACGGTTCGGTCAAATGAAATCGGTGATACAAAATATGTAATCGTGCTTTGTGAATTAGGAGAGCAAATTATGGCTCATATAGAGTATTTGCATGGCGAAGCGCGTATTGAATTTGAATGGAGCAGTCACCAACATATTGTGGAGTTTGATAGTGCCCAAATGACAGGGGATGTGAGCAATAATCATAATTTGTATAAAAATGTTGAAGCAATTGTTGAACATGCGATTTCTTGGGACGTAAGCTATGATGAAAAGCTAACAAAAATTCAAGCGTTACTACAACGAGGTGAACAGCGATGAATATTGGGATTATGAGCTTTGCACACATTCATGCAACAAGCTATGCCGATGCGATTAAAAGGATACCTGGGGCAACATTAACAGCGATTTATGATACGGATAGCAATCGTGGTCAACAGGCGAGTGAGCAATATCAGGTACCTTTTTTTACAGATATTCAATTATTTTTAGCGCAACCAATTGATGTTGTGCTCGTATGTAGTGAAAATGTTTTGCATAAAGAGATGGTTATTGCGGCTGCAAAGGCGAAAAAGCATATTTTATGTGAAAAGCCAATTGCTACAACGGTTGAAGATGCAAAGGAAATGATAGCAGTTTGTGATCAAAATGAGGTGCAGCTGTCAATTGCTTATCCTGTACGTTACAGTGCGGCAATTCGAGATGTCAAACAGGCGATTGAAGCAGGAGAGCTTGGAGATATTGTCGCGATACGTTCTACAAATCGTGGCCAAAATCCGGGCGGCTGGTTTATCGATGAGCAATTAGCGGGTGGAGGAGCTGTTTTGGATCATACCGTGCATATGGTAGACATTATGCGCTGGTATTTAAATAGTGAAGTAGCCGAAGTTAGTGCGTTTGCAAATCGTTATTTTACCGAGCTTGATACCGATGATGCAGGGATTATGACCATTGTTTTTGAAAATGGTGTAATTGCTTCACACGATGCGAGTTGGTCACGCTTTCCACAATTTCCGACTTGGGGCGATGTCATGATTGAAATCATCGGAACGAAAGCAACCCGTAAAGTCGATGTATTTAATGAAAAGCTAAACTTATATAGTAAAGGCGAAAAATCGATCACGCATTTATATAGTGGAAATGATACAGATTTTGAATTAATCGTTGATTTTTTACAGGCTATTCAGCATGGAAGAAAGCCACTTATTTCTGGGTATGATGGATTGAAATCATTAGAAATTGCATTGGCGGCTTATGAATCTAACGCTAAAAAGCAAGCGGTAATTGTATAAATAGATGAAAAGGGTACTCCGTTAAGAGTATCCTTTTTGTTGAATTACGAGAAATAACAACAAAGGGGATAGAGCATATGAACACATCAGTTAAAATTCAAAATGAAATCGAACAATTTGCGTTAACTGAATTAAACAACTATTACGCAGGTGAAAAACCAGTTCATTTTGAATACGTTGATACGGGTCTAACAGATGATCACTTTGAAATGATTCAGCAAGACAATCAATATGTTATTCGAGGCAATTCAAGTCGTGCCATTTTGTATGGGGTGTACCGCTTTATTGAAAAGGTGGAAGGGATTCTTTTCCTAGATTTAAAGAAGCAGCATACGATTGAAGCGGTTGGGGTTGAAGGCATATATGTCGGCAAGCCGAAATTTACACGTCGTGGGAATGTGTTTGAAACGATTGATGATGTTCCATTTTTAAAAAGTATGCTCGATGTTGGAACGAAAAATGGATTAAATGAAGTATTTTTCACATTTTTCTTATGGGATGAAGTAAAGGACGCGCTTACTGATGACATACGAAAGCGCGGCATTGAAGTAACATTAGGTGGACATAGCCTACGTTATTTAATTGCAAAAGCTAGAGGACTTCAAGTAACGGGCAAAGCAGCTGTAGATGGTGCTGTCAATGACTTAATTGGTGAAGAAACAGAATTTACAACGGCTCATGCGATTAAAAACCATGATTTTTTACAAGATGAGCAAGTACAACAACAAGTAATTGAACTCATTGTTTCGTATTGCGAAAACGAGCCGGCAATTCGCCGTATTTCCTTATGGCCAGAAGATGTAGGTGCAAAGGAAGAGGAAGCGGTACAATTTTTAACGCGTTATATTTCCTTTACAGAAAAAATTCAACAAGCTTTACAACAGGCTGGTTTACAGGTGGATGTAGAACACATCGTTTATAATGCAGGCTTAAGCTGGGAAATGCTTGAACGAAAACAACAGCGAGTAAGCACAACGGATATTTTATATGCGTATTGGGGACGTGATTATACAAAAAGCTATGAATCTGAACGCGATGTACGTGCTTGGCAAAGTTTAGACGATTGGCGACAAGCAACTGAAAAATCCATTACGGTGTTTGAATACTACAGTGATCATTTCATGTTAAGCGAATTATTCCCGTTACTATTTAAACAAATTGCAGTAGATGTTGACCGTTATCAAGAGCTAGGCTGTGATGGCATGGTGAACTTGGTTGTGCCAGTGCATAAAGTGGCAAAAGCACAAGCGCATATGGAAAACTATGATTATCAGCAATACCAGCAGTTAAATAATAGTGTATTTGCCCGCTCATTGTGGGAAGGACTTGAAACGATTCCTTATCTTTTATCAGAATCTATGCAACAATTCGCACAGCAAATCGAGCATCAGCTTGGACAAAATAGTCAATTCAATGCAAAATTTTTCCCTAGCCGTGTCGTGGAAGCGAAAAATCCAGAAGCAAAATCGGAAGTTATTCAAATGCTTACGGCTGTTGAACAAGTCATCGAGCAGGCAAGTCCAGAAGCACCATTACAACATTATGCTCAAGCTTTAAAAGAAGTTGTGCGTGTAACGAAGGAACGCTGGGAGGCATTATAATGTGGAATCCCGTTTATTATTATCGCGAAAAAGAACATCGGTCACTTTATTTGAAACAAGAGGTTTTAATATATGGAGCAACTCCTGCAGGAATTACAGCAGCTATTACGTTAAAAAAGCAAGGCATCGACGTACGAATTGCTGAATGTAGTCGCTTTATTGGCGGAATGACAACGAGCGGCTTAGGAGCAACTGACTTAGGAGCTGAAGAAGCATTAGGGGGCTTGGCAAAGCAATTTTATGAAGAAATCGCCGCGCATTATCAGGTTGAAAAATGTGTACGCTTTGAGCCACATGTAGCCGAGGCAATCTTTAAAAAATGGTTAGCAGAATTTAAAATTGATGTGCAAACTGAGCAATTTATTGAAAGCGTTGTGAAAGAGCATCAAGCAATTCATCAAATTACGATGACCGATGGGACAACCTATGAGGCAAAGCAATTCATCGATGCAAGCTATGAAGGGGATTTACTCGCGCATGCTAAAGTTTCATATATTGTTGGTCGCGAAGCAAGTACCGTGTATAAAGAAATTTATAATGGCGTGCAGTTTGGGACACAGCATCATAAATTTGAAAGCTATATTGATCCTTATCAAGAAGAAGGGAATCCGAATAGTGGTTTACTGTATGGCATTGCGAACGAACAAGTAACGGAACTAAATGGTGCAGGAGATAAACGCATTCAAGCTTATAACTTCCGAATCTGTTTATCAAAGAACAATAAAGTCCCAATTCCTAAACCAAACGGCTATGACCGCTCGCATTATGAGTTATTATTGCGTTATTTACAAGCGGGACATTGGGACGCAATGAAGCTTCATACGACATTAATGAACGGCAAAACCGATTTAAATAATCACGGAGCATTTTCAACGGATTTTATCGGCATGAATTATGCCTTTCCAGATGGCAGCTATGCATTACGTGAGGAAATTTTTCAGCTACATGTCACGTATGTAGCAGGATTATTATACTTTTTAGCAACGGATGAAGAAGTGCCGGAGACTGTTCAACAAGAAGTGAACCAATGGGGATTAGCGGCAGATGAATTTATTGAAACAAATCATTGGCCAAGGCAATTGTATATTCGAGAGGCGCGTCGAATGATTGCAGATTATTGTATGACCGAGCATCATGCGCTTCAGCGAATACATTGTGAGCAACCGATTGCCGTTGCGTCTTTCCATATGGACTCTCATCACTGTCGTCGCGTTGTATTAAATGGCCGTGTTGTGAATGAAGGGGATATTCAAATTCCAGTAAAGCCATTTGCGATTGATTTGCGTGCGCTCTTACCTAAGCAGGAGGAATGTACAAATTTAGTAGTGCCTGTTTGCATAAGTGCATCGCATATTGCCTATGGTTCGATTCGAATGGAGCCAGTATTTATGATGCTTGGCCAAGTAGCTGGAACCATTGCAGCACAGGCAATGCAAGCACAAAAATCAGTTCAACAATTACCATATGAGGAAATAAAGCAACAGTTAGTACAACAGGGGCATATCATCGAATGGGATGGAGCTATAGTAGATGATCCGATTCGCCGGATGGAAGAAACGTTTGGGGGGAAATAATATGTTAAAGCCATTAACGAAAGAATTTCATGAAGAGATATTAAATTTATGGAATGAATGTTTACCTGATTTTCTATTAACTGCGCGTTTATTTGATCAAAATACATGGCAATCACCATATGTTTTACAAGAAGGTAGTGCCGTTAAAATACTAGATGACAAAGTGGTAGGTGTTGTCATTGCAAAAAGCTGGCACGATACGTATGGTGTGGAATTAAATAAAGCACATGGTTGGATTCAAATGCTACTTGTGCATCCAGATTATCGTCAGCAAAAAATTGCAACAGCGCTTTATAAGCATGCCGAGCAGGCACTGATTGAAAAGGGTGTTTCGAAAATTCAAATTGGTGGCGATTTAGGCCATTTACTATGTGGAATTCCACTAACGCAGCAAGCAGGCGTGGCGTTTGCTGAAAAATTTGGTTTTAAACAGCTTGTTGAAAGTGTGGACTTTACAAGGATGGTAACGGATCCACAAGCACTTCCTCAAAAGGAAAATGCCGAATTTGTTTTATTACAACCAGAGGAGCAACAGCAATTTCTAGATTTTATTTCAAATTCTTTTCCTGGACGTTGGACATTCGAAGCAAATGACTATTTTGCCAAAGGTGGCACGGGTCGAGATTATGTCGTCGTAAAATGGGAGGGGCAAATTGTTGGGTTTTGCCGCATAAATGATGAACAAAGCGCATGGAAGGGACCTAATTATAACTGGGCAGAGCAATTTGGAAATTTAGGTGGAATTGGCCCATTAGGGATTAATGAGCACTATCGAAAATATGGGTTAGGCAGAGCCGTTGTAAAGGCAGCAGAATATTATTTACAGCAACGAAATAAGACTACATTATTTATCGATTGGACAGATTTAATTGCTTTTTATGAAAAATTAGGGTATTCTGTTTGGAAAAATTATGGAATTTTCGTAAAGCAGGTGGATGAATATGTGGATACTAAGCGCTGATATTGGCGGCACAAAATTAGCATTAGCCATTTCGAAGCAAGAGCAACCCGAAAAGCTGATTAATGAGTTAGAAATCGCAAGCCCTCAACAATCAGAAGCATTATTTGAGGCGATGATTGAAGGATTCAATGAACTTTTGCAAGGTCATGAAGGGGAAGTTGTAAAAGTTGCAGTTGGACTTCCTGGCATTTTAAATTTACAACAAGGAATGGTTGTGTATCAGCAAAACTTACCTTGGAGGGACTTCCCGTTAGTAGCGCGTTTACAAGAAGTTTATCCAAGTGCTGTAATTCGAATGGAAACTGATATGATGACAGCCGCGAATGGCGAATATAAAATTCGTCATTTTGAGCAGGAAACGCTAATCTATTTAACGGTTAGTACAGGGATTGCTTGCTGTTCCATTCACGAAGGCAAATTTTTAAGAGGCGCGGGTATTCCTGGCGAGGTCGGCTTTTCGTTAACGACGAAAGGTGCTTTTTTTGAAGACGTATGTGCAGGCCCAGGGTTAACAAAATGGTTGCAAGAAAAAACGAATCGTAAAGATACACTGCAGCAATTTTTTGAGAGCTATTATGCGCAGGATGACAAGGTTGTTCCAATTATTAAGCAGTGGCAACAAGAACTAGCACAAAAGATTCATAGTTTTATACTTTTACTCGATCCACATGTCGTTGTTTTAGGTGGAGGTGTGATGAACCATCATCCGCAAATGGTGAGTGAAATTGCACAAGAAGTAGATAATTGTTTTACGCTACCGTTTTTTGACCATAAAAAAGGGCGCGTACAAGCGAGTATTAATAAAGGCCATGCAGGATTAATCGGTGCAGCGCTATTATAAATTTAATAGATTTAAACAAGACTAAAAATCACCATTTTTTAAATGGTGATTTTTGAATAGAAAGAATTTAATTTCTCTTCGTCTAACGAACACGCTTTTCAGTAACTGGATCGAAGAAATGCGCTTTTGCTAGATTAAAGTTTAGCTTAATTTCTTGCCACTTATGTTTGAGCACTTAGCGAATTGTTACAGCAGTACCTGTTGCAACACACATCATCATGCCTTCTCGCAATGTTTCAAAGTCTAAATCCACACCAATGATGGCATTTGCCCCTAAGCTACGTGCGCGGTCTTGCATTTCTTCTAGCGCAATTTTGCGGCCCTCTGCTAATTTATCTTCATAAGAACCACTGCGACCACCAACAATATCTGTCACCGATGCAAAAATATCGCGCACAATGTTTGCACCCATAATTGCTTCCCCAGAAACGATGCCATAATACGTTTCAATTGTTTTACCTTCGATTGAATTTGTTGTAACTACTAGCATAAAATCCACTCCTTAAAATGTAATACTAATCATTACGGTTCGGGAACACAAAGGTTTCACTTATTTGAAAAAATAGGTAATATTAAATGAGACCCAATGGGATTTGGGTAATAGTTAATGTCGATTTTAACAGGTGCTTCATAAGGTGCATCGTCGTATGTGTAAGATGCGTGTAATCCATATTCAATGTCGTGCCATGATTGCTCCCCACTCGGTATTTCATTTCCATATTGATCGTAAGCTGTAAATAATAGTGTGCGTCCTTCCCCTTCATAATGGTCGGCTTCTACTGTGACGGTTTTCCCTTGTACTGTGATTTGCCAATCGACAATATCAGGTTGATAGAGGATACGCTCTTTGGCAAAATCAACTTCAATGATATCCTGCCCTTTTGGTAATGCATGAATTTCCCCGATTTCTAGTGTTAATTCTTTCGGTATGCGGAAGTAGTTGCTTTGCATGTAATAACGGATTTTTCCGTCCTCTAGCGCACCAGTAGCGGTTAAACCATTTTCAATACGCGCCCATTCTTCACCGTTTTCATCAATTAATTTTAAGTCGTCAAATGCTAAAATACGCATGGAGTTCGTTGGATCAACTGTAATATCAATTGCTGTAGTAAGAGGTGAAATAGCTACTTGATTCACCGTGAATTTCTGTTCTTGTACTTCTAATGTTTGGTCGATTGTATAAACTTTTGTTGGTGCAATCGGTTGCTGTAATTCGAATGGTAATGTAATGACGGTGTTATGTTCATCATTAAAATGCAACACTAAATCAAAATTGTTATTATTATAAGAAATCGCTTCTTGTGAAGTCGCGGTAATAACCGATTCAATATGCTTTGTCGGCTTATCAGAAACCCAACCATAGCTATGTGATGTTCCAATTGGCTCGCCGTTTTGCAAAATGTAAATTTCAGTTAAATTGATGGTTGATAAATCAAACGGTGCATCGATTTCATAGGAAATCATCATGCCTGTTTCATCGGCAATTACGCCAACAAGGGTAGCGGTTAATTGATTTTTTGTAATCATCATGCCAATTTCCTCATAATATTCATGCTGCATAATATCCTTTAAGCCTTTGTTATAGCTAATCATTTCGACGATGGGTTCAAAACCAGGAATCTTTGCAACGTAATTTGCGATGGTTGGAGACAGACGTACGCTAAATACAAAAATAACGAATGCTAACAGTGCGGATGTAGCGGTTATAACGAACTGCTTTTTTCGTATTTGTTCCCGCCTTACTTGTGCTAACACAGCTTGGCGTTGTGCCTGTAAAGCTTGTTTTGGAATTTTTGGTGCTTCGTTCATAGCCAATCACTCCTTTCGCCTGCATTATTTCGCAGTTTCTTTAAAATATAATGAATTTTTGATTTCACGGTACCTTCAGCGAGATTCACCACAGCGGCAATTTCTTTATTCTTTAATTGATCAAAAAACTTCAAGTAAATGAGCTGCTGTTCGGATAATGTTAATGTTTGAAGTATGCTTTGGATATCGCTTTCATACTTATCAAATGATGCGGGTTCTTCGCTTAAAGGTGAACTTTGTTGTTTCTTACGTAAAATATCAATACAGCAATTGATTAATACGCGCATTAGCCATGTACGAGCGTATGTAGGCTGGTTAATTGTATGCATTTTCTTTAATGCCTTATATGTGAGCTCCTGCATCGCATCGAGTGCATCATGTTCATTCTTGACATAAGCAAAGGCAGTGCAGTATAAAATTTCTTCGTCGAACTCGATAAGTTGTAAAATGGCGTGGTGTTCCCCATTAATCGCGCGTTGTAAAAGTGGTTCATCCATCATCTATCCCTCCTTTGCCGATTAGACGCAGCAGTTTTAAAAAACGTTCAATTTATTTTCAAGATAACGAAAAAACTAGTCTCTACAGGAGAGACTAGTTCTCGTAATTAGTTACGTTCTTCGTTTAAAATACGCAGTGTTTCATCGAATTCTTTTTCGATTTCAGTGTTTCGCTTGTACGTAATCATACTTACAACAACCGCTACAACAAGACAGGCGATAAAGCCCGGTACGATTTCGTATAACATGCTTGAAAGGCTTTCTGTACGTCCCCAAACAAACGCTACGATTGCACCAGCAACCATCCCGCTTAGAGCGCCGTAATTTGTGAGTTTACGCCAGAAAAGCGATAACAAAATAATTGGACCGAATGCAGAACCAAAGCCAGCCCACGCGAATCCAACAAGATCTAAAATGGTGTTTTCAGGATTCCAAGCGACAATTGCGGCAAAAATGGCGACAAGTAATACCGCTACACGACCTAAAAATACATAGTGCTTATCGTCTGCTGTTTTATTGAACAGCGCTTTATAAATATCTTCTATGAGCGCAGAGCTTGTTACGATTAATTGAGAAGAAATCGTACTCATAACGGCTGCTAAAATGGCTGCTAATACAATCCCTGCAATGAAAGGATGGAATAGAATTTGTCCTAATACGATAAATATTGTTTCGGCATCCTTTAATTCCGTACCTTGCTGTTGGAAATAAGCAACCCCCACAAGCGCTGTTGCAAGTGCACCAAGTAAGCTGAAAATCATCCAACCAATACCAATACGACGTGCTGATTTCGTTTCTTTTACCGAAGCAATGGCCATAAAGCGCACAATAATATGGGGCTGTCCGAAATAACCAAGCCCCCAAGCTAACGATGAAATAATAACGGCAGCTGTTACAGAAGGGGGAATTAAGGTAAGCATATTTGGATTAACAGCTTTAATTGAATCTACGGTCTCACCAATGCCTCCTGTCAAAAACACTCCAACAACAGGTACCGCAATAAGCGTTATTACCATAATAAGCCCTTGAATAACATCCGTATAACTTACTGCTAAAAAGCCTCCAAATAATGTGTATGCAACAACTACGGTAGATACGAACACTAGCCCAGTGTGATAATCCATACCAAACGAGCTTTCAAAGAATTTCCCCCCAGAAACCATACCTGACGATACGTAAAACGTGAAGAATACTAAAATAATAATCCCTGAAGCGATACGTAATAATTTTGTGTGATCACGTAAACGATTATCTAAATAACTCGGAATCGTAATTGAATTGTTGGCTACTTGTGTGTAAACACGTAAGCGCGGTGCTACTAGTAACCAGTTTAAATAAGCACCAATCGTTAAACCAAGGGCAATCCATGCCTCTACAAGACCTGATACGTAAATGGCACCAGGTAACCCCATTAAGAGCCAACCTGACATATCGGCAGCACCAGCACTTAAAGCTGTTACCGCAGCACCAAGTCCACGTCCACCTAACATATAATCCGTTAAGTTGCTTGTTTTTCGGAACGCATACCAGCCAATACCAAGCATCGCAATCATGTAAATGATAATTGCTAATAATTGATAACTGTAATCCGACATAAAAAAAGCTCCTCTATTGATAATTTTCTGCTAAGTTTAGCATGAACCAATAGTCCTCCGTCAATGCAATATATCGTAGCACCTAAAGCAATTATTTACGCTTTTTTGTTACACGACCTAATAAAAATGCCCCAGCTGCTACAGCTAAAAATGTGTTTGTTTTTTTGTTAAATACTTGTTTCGTTACTAAATTGATATTTTGAGGGCGCTCTGCTAAACGACGCATAAAGTAGCCGTACCAGTCCTGTCCAAATGGTACGTATGTACAGAAGTTGTACCCTTCTTTTGCAAGACTCACTTGCATATCTGTACGGAAGCCGTAAAGCATTTGGAATTCAAATTTTTCATTTGGAATGTCGTGCTCTTTTACAAATTGTTTTACATGATTAATTATATTATGATCATGTGTCGCGATTGACGTAAATTTACCATGTAGTAAATGGTATTCAATTTGATCAATGAATTTACGGTCGATGTCTACTTTGTCTTGGAACGCGACAGATGGATCTTCCTTGTATGCGCCCTTAACTAAGCGTAAACGGTAGTCTTTAAAGCGTTCAACGTTGTCATCGGATTCAAAGAAATACGCTTGAATAACAGTTCCGACATTCCCATATTCTGCGTGAAGTGCCTCTAATAGCTCAAATGATGGATGTAAACGCGCATAGTTTTCCATATCAAAGTTAACAAAAATTTGATATTCATTTGCTAATGCAACGATGTCTTTTAAGTTTTCGTAGCAGAAATCATAATCAATATCTAAGCCTAATTGTGATGGTTTTAGTGAAATATGGGCATCTAAATTTTCAGAATGAATGCGTTCAATCACAGTTAAAATTTGTTCTTTTGCAGCAAGTGCAGCACTTTTTTCAAATACAAATTCACCTAAATTATCAACGGTACAAGCAATACCCTGAGCGTTTAATGCCTTAATGCTTTCTACAACCTCATCGATATTTGTACCTGCAACAACAGTTTGCGCCCCAAGTTGATAACCGTATTTTTGGGCTGCAGAATTTAAAGTTTGATTTTCAGAAAGTGCGATAAAAAAATCTTTCAATGACATTTTAAGTATTCCTCCTGAGAAAAAATTGTTTTTATTAACATTGAGGAGAGTATAAAACAAAAATTTTAAAAATGGAAATAGAAAATAATCGGAATAAGGTTTATGAAAAATGAAAATCAAGTCATACCAACGTTTTGTGGTGTAAAAAAATTTTATTGAAATATCTTTTCTATGCCATAAATTGCTTAGTAAAACGGAAATATTATTTTGTGCAAAATTATAGTGCATAGACGGAAAATAAAAAAGACCCCTTTTCAACAGGGGCCTTCGTCAATGATTTTGCTTAATAAATTTCCAATTATTCAGTTGCGACGTGTTTTTTTTAGTCAGAGTTTCTCTATTCAGCTGGTGTTTGAACTCCAGCTGAAGCAAGTTAAAGCTATTTGCGTTTTAATCGATATTGTAAGCCCTGACGATGAATTCCTAATGCTTTTGCAGTTTGCGAGATGTTACCATCGTTAAGTAGAAGGGCATGGCTAATGTAATGATCTTCAACTTTGCGCATATATTCATCAAGTGGCTGTAATTCCTGCTGTGAAAAATCAAAAAGTTGCTCAACTTCTGTATAAGCAGGCTCTATTTGCTTTAGCTTCCACTTAAAGTACGCTGGAATATGAGACATTTCTACGTATTCTTCGTTTGTTAGTAGTGCGCTAATATCATCCAGCAGCACTTCAAGCTCCTTCAGATTGCCGGGCCAGTCATAAGTTAAGAAAATTTCCTCAACATCTGGAACAAGTCCTTTTACAAACATGCCGTAATCATTGCGACGGCGTGTAAAATAGTCATCGATAAAGGGCTTAATGTCCTCGCGACGTTCACGAAGTGCTGGTACTTGAATCGTTAAATTCGAAAATAAATAATATAAGTTTTTTGAAAGACGCCCTTGCTGAATTAGATCAATCGGATCTTCACCAATACTAGCAACAAATACATGATTGCGGTCATTATGCATTTCCAATAATTTAATAATTCGTTCTTGTGCTAGGCTCGATAAAAATTCGATGCGCTCTGCAAAAAACGTGTAATTTTTTTCTTCGGCAATATACTTTTCGATTTGTGCAAGCAGTGTTTCTTCGTTACGACGGCAAATGAGTGTTACGAATCGCTCATTTTTTTCTTGTAGCTCGTGATGAATACCTTCTGCAATCATATCTTTCCCTGTTCCTGATTCACCGACTAACATGACAGGGATTCGGCCAAGCGCTGCAATTTTTGCCTGCTGAATGACTTGCTTCATCGATTTTGAGACTGCAGTAATGATATCAAATGTTAATGGTGCACCGTAACGACTTAGAGGGCGATCCATTAAGAACTCTTGTTGTGTAATATCACGAGACAATTGAATCGCGATTTGTGTACCATCGTTAAGGGTATAAGGATAGTAGTCACTAATCGTGGTCACTTCTTCACCGTGTGCATTCCAAAATGTTTGCTTAACATGTTTAAAACTTTGACCAGAGGCTAACACTTTTTGTAGCATATTTTGCTCTAAGTTAAAATCGAGTGATTGTGATAAAAAACGCTGTGTAATTTGCTCAAGCGATTCTCCAGTTAGTCCACGCATTTTTTTGTTGTAAACAATCACACGTCCATTTTCATCTATGGCACAAAGCCCTGTTTCAATTTTTTCAATCATAAATTCAAAGACACTAGAAATATCTAGCTGTTTCATGCGGTGTAACCCCCTTAGCATTATTTTAGCATGAATAAGAGATTTTTTGTTTTTAAGAAAAAATATTGCAATAAGCATTATTATATTGCATAATTCGAATTAAGGAATACATTATGATGCAAAAAAATATTGCACCTTATATCGGAGGTAATGGATAAATGATTAACTATAAACACGAACCATTCACAGATTTTTCGGTAGAAGTAAACAAGCAAGCATATTTAGAAGCGTTGAAAAAAGTAGAGTCACAGCTAGGCGCAGAATATCCACTTATTATTGGTGGAGAGCGCATCTCAACAGAAGAAAAAATTGTATCGTACAATCCAGCGAAAAAAACAGAAGTTATCGGTTCTGTATCAAAGGCTTCACAGGAGCTAGCTGAAAAAGCAATGCAAGAAGCGGATAAGGCGTTCCAATCATGGAAAAAAGTTAAACCTGAAATTCGTGCAGACGTATTATTCAAAGCAGCGACAATTATTCGTCGACGCAAGCATGAGTTTTCTGCTTGGTTAACGAAAGAAGCAGGGAAGCCATGGAATGAAGCGGATGCAGATACAGCAGAAGCAATCGACTTCTTAGAATACTATGGTCGTCAAATGTTAGAAATGAAAGATGGTCGTAAGGTAGAAAGCCGACCAAATGAATATAACCGTTATGACTATATTCCTTTAGGGATTGGTATTGTCATTTCACCGTGGAATTTCCCATTCGCAATTATGGCGGGTACTACAGTAGCAGCTGTTGTCACTGGGAATACGGTATTACTAAAACCAGCATCAACGACTCCAGTTGTCGCATATAAATTTATCGAAGTACTTGAAGAAGCGGGTTTACCAAAAGGTGTCGTAAACTTTGTACCTGGTAGCGGTGCAGAAGTAGGGGACTATTTAGTAGATCACCCAAAAACACGCTTTATCAGCTTCACGGGCTCTCGTGATGTCGGCTTACGCATTAACTCACGAGCTTCTGTATTAAGCGAAGGCCAAATTTGGATTAAACGTGTGATCGCTGAAATGGGTGGTAAGGACACAATCGTTGTTGATAATGAAGCAGATTTAGAATTAGCAGCACAATCAATTGTGAAATCAGCATTCGGCTTCTCAGGTCAAAAATGTTCGGCATGTTCACGCGTTGTCATCGTAAAAGACGTGTATGACCAAGTGGTGAACCGTGTAGAAGCACTCACAAAATCTTTAACTATTGGTGACCCAGCTGACCCATCAAATTTCATGGCAACGGTAATTGATGCTGCGGCATTCAAAAAAATTAGCGAATATATTGAAATTGGTAAAGAGGAAGGGCGCCTAGTTGCTGGTGGCACGGCAGACGATACAGTAGGCTACTTCGTGAACCCAACTGTATTTGCAGATGTTGATCCGGAAGCACGTATTATGAAGGAAGAAATCTTCGGTCCAGTTGTCGCGATAACAAAAGCAGATACGTTTGAAGATGCGATTGCGATTGCAAACAACACAGAATACGGCTTAACAGGCGCGGTTATTACATCAAATCGCATGAACCAAGAATATGCACGCGATGAATTCCACGTAGGGAACTTATACTTCAACCGTGGATGTACAGGCGCAATCGTTGGATACCAACCATTTGGTGGCTTCAACATGTCAGGTACAGACTCTAAAGCAGGTGGCCCTGACTACTTAACATTGCACATGCAAGCGAAAACGACGTCAGAAGCTTTCTAATTTAAAAAACTACGATTTTGGAAATTGCCTTATATATAGAAGAAACTCCTTCACAATTGCCTCGTGAAGGAGTTTTTCATGTTCTATCATATCGAAACTAAATTATTTAACCCATTCTTTTACTTGTGCTTCTGTACCGAAGACAAAGTGGCCAGGACGGGCTTCGATTACTTGTGCTGCTGGATCGTGGTCTTCGTGCTTGTATGGAATACGCACACGGCTACGCTCATACTCAGGATTCGGTTGAGGCACAGCAGATAATAGAGATTTCGTGTATGGGTGGACTGGATTATTGTAAATCTCATCCGCCGAACCAAGCTCTAAAATCTTCCCACGATACATAACCGCAATACGATCAGAGATGTATTTCACCATTGATAAATCATGGGCGATGAATAGGTAAGTTAAACCACGTTCTTTTTGTAGTTGTTTTAATAAGTTAACAACTTGTGCTTGGATAGAAACATCAAGTGCTGAAATTGGTTCATCGGCAATGATGAAGCTTGGATCTAAGCTTAGTGCACGTGCGATACCAATACGTTGACGTTGACCACCTGAAAACTCATGGGCATAACGGTTTCCATGCTCGCGTGTTAAACCAACTGCTTCTAGTAACTCGCCAACGCGTTCGATGCGTTCTTTTTTATTTTTATAAAGACCATGAATTTCAAAGCCCTCCGCAATTAATTCGCCAGCAGTCATACGCGGGTTTAGTGATGCGTATGGATCTTGGAAAATCATTTGCATTTCACGGTTGAATTGTAACAAGTCTTTGCGTGATTTCAATTCTGAAATATCGCGACCTTTAAAGTTAATTTGACCTTCTGTAATATCATAAAGGCGAATAATTGAGCGGCCTGTTGTAGATTTACCACAACCTGACTCCCCAACTAAACCTAATGTTTCACCTTCATAGACATCAAATGAAATGCCATCAATTGCTTTAATTGGTGCTTTCGCAGTTCCGAAATATTGCTTTAAGCCTTTTACTTCTAAAATTTTATTAGCCATATTATTTCCCCTCCTGTTGATAGCCAGAAATACGGCGTGCTACCGCATCAGGAAGTGGAGTTGGTGGCGCATCTGGATGTAGTAACCATGTTTTTGCAAAGTGTGTATCTGATACTTTAAACATTGGCGGCTCCATTTCAAAGTCGATTTTCATCGCTAAATCGTTACGAGCTGCGAACGCATCACCTTTTGGTGGATCGATTAAGTTTGGTGGTGAACCAGGAATCGCCATTAGTAGCTCATCCGTAGAATTGTTTAAGTCTGGCATCGAACCAAGTAAGCCCCATGTGTAAGGGTGCTTTGGATTGTAGAAAATATCTTCTACTGTACCATACTCAACGATTTGACCCGCATACATAACTGCAACGCGATCAGCTACGTTTGCTACAACACCTAAATCGTGGGTGATGAAAATAATCGACGTATTTGATTTCTTTTGGATGTCTTTCATCAGCTCTAAAATTTGAGCTTGGATTGTTACGTCAAGTGCAGTTGTTGGTTCGTCTGCGATTAATAGTTTTGGATCTGCTGCAAGTGCAATCGCGATAACAACACGTTGGCGCATACCACCTGATAATTCGTGTGGGTATGATTTGTAACGGCGCTCAGGGAATGGAATCCCTACTTGATCAAGTAGCTCAATCGCACGCTTTTTTGCTTCTTCTTTTGAAGCTGCTTTTTTATGTTTTAAAATAACTTCGGTAATTTGCTTCCCAATACGCATGGTTGGGTTAAGAGCCGTCATTGGATCTTGGAAAATCATTGCGATATCGTTCCCGCGCACGTTCATCATTTCTTTATCTGTTAATGGAATAATGTCGCGACCGTTGAACTTAATCTCACCACCGGCATAAATACCAGGTGGCTGAGGGATTAATTTCATTAAGGCGTTACTTGTTACCGATTTACCAGAACCAGATTCACCAACAATTGCGAGCGTTTCGCCT
The DNA here is from genome assembly GCF_022549215.1 of Solibacillus palustris. Classification (GTDB taxonomy): domain Bacteria; phylum Bacillota; class Bacilli; order Bacillales_A; family Planococcaceae; genus Solibacillus; species Solibacillus daqui. The sequence goes on from NZ_JAKZFC010000006.1 coordinate 66,050, forward strand.
TCATACAGTTCAAAGCTAACGCCACGTACGGCTTGTACAACACCAGCGTACGTTTTGAAATTAATACGTAAGTCATTTACTTCTAATACTTTTTTCTTCATAGTGTACGCTCTCCTTATTTACGTAATTTCGGATCAAGTGCGTCACGTAAGCCGTCCCCAACTGCGTTAAATGCGAAAATTGTAATCGAGATTAAGAATGCAGGGAACAATAATCGCCATGGTGCAGATTGAAGTGCTTTGAAACCTTCAGAGGCCATTGTACCCCAGCTGGCAAGAGGTGCTTGTACCCCTAAACCTAAATAGCTTAAGAAACTTTCTGTGAAGATTGCACTTGGAATTGTCATTGTCATTGTTACTAAAATAGCACCCATAGCATTAGGGATTAAGTGACGCTTAATAATATGCCATTGGTTTGCACCTAAAGTACGAGCGGCAAGCACATACTCTTGGTTTTTGATTTTTAATACTTCACTTCGTACGATACGTGCCATGTTCACCCAACCCGTAATCGAAAGGGCGATAATCATTGGCACTAAACCTGGCTCCATAACTACAAGTAAAATAATTACGACTAATAAGTATGGAATAGCTGTTAATACGTCGGCAATACGCATCATGATGTTATCTACGCGTCCGCCTGCAAGACCTGCGATACTACCCCATAAAACACCGATGATTAGGTCAATCACCGCAGCAGTAATACCGATGAATAAAGAAATACGAGCACCTTCCCAAGCACGAACGTAAATATCACGCGCAAGGTCATCTGTACCAAACCAGTTTGCTGCAGAAGGGGCAGAATTGTATAAACCAACGTTTTGTTCATACGAATAAGATGAGAAAATCGGCGCGAAAATCGCAAAGCCTGCAATAATCGCTAATAAGAATAAGCCTAATACGGCTAATTTGTTATGAGAGAAGCGATAAAATACTTCCTTCCAATAAGACACTTGTTTTTTCGATAATGCGTCCGTATTTTCAGAACGGCCAACCACTTCGAACATATCAGGTGAAACTTTTGGAATTTGCTGTTCGTTTTGAGCCATTATTTTTTCGCTCCTTTCAATTTAATACGAGGGTCGATTACGCTGTATAAAATATCGACGATTAAAACTGCAAATAATAAAATTAGTGAATAGAATACTGTCGTACCCATAATAACTGTGTAGTCACGGTTCGTAATTGATGTTACGAAGTGGCGACCAAGTCCTGGTACGGCAAAGATTTGTTCGATAACGAAACTACCAGTAATAACCCCAGCAAATAATGGACCAAGATAAGTTACGACTGGTAATAACGCGTTACGTAGCGAGTGTTTGAAAACAATCGTCCATTTACCAAGGCCTTTTGCACGCGCTAATTTTACGTACTCGGAGTTGTTTTGTTCTAACATACTAGAGCGAGTCAGCTTGGCGATGAAACCAACATGCGAAATTGCAATTGCAAATGCAGGTAAGATTGTATATGCAAAACCTTTCCACCCACTTACTGGGAACCAACCAGCTTGGAATGCTAAGTAGTATTGCAGTAAGCCGGCTAAAATGAATGACGGCACCGAAATACCTAAGACTGCTATGATTGTTGCTGCATAGTCTGGGAACTTATTGTGATAGAGCGCCGAAACAACTCCCAGTAAAATCCCAAGACCAATGGCTAGTATCATTGCTTCTAAACCTAATGCAAGAGAAACAGGGAAACTCTCGGAGATCATATCGTTTGTTGAGCGCCCTTTATACTTCATTGATTCACCAAAATCAAAAGTAATTGTATCTACTAAATAGTCTTTATATTGGATATACCAAGGGTTATCCAGACCATATTTGGCGTTTAATTGTTCTTCAATTGCAGGCGGTAATTCACGCTCACTTGCAAACGGACTACCTGGTGCTAATTGCATTAAGAAGAACGTCGCTGTAATAATTAAGTACATTGCGAGTACGATATAAAGTAATCGTTTAATTATGAATTTAAGCAATGTCCTAACCTCCTTTTTTTATTATTTTGAATATTCTTATATAGAGTGAAAGGGATTACCTGGAATTGAATTCCGGGTAATCCCTTTGCACTGAGGATGGTGAAAGTTTACTCTGACCATCGCAGAAGCACCGCATTAAGCGTATAGCTAAATCATGAAGGTGCATGCATGACCTAAAAATGAATTCTTTTAGGTCAGCTCCTTTATATGAAGCAAATACGGTTTGTATTTACCAAGAATTATGAAAATTATTTAACGTCAACGAATTTTAAGTTGACATGACCTAATGCATCCGGTTCCATGTTTTCTACTTCATCATTTTTGATGAATAAGTTTGTTTGGTAGTAAATCGGTGCAACTGGCATGTCGTCCATGATGATTTTTTCAGCTTGTAATAATAATTCAGTACGTTTTGCAGCGTCTGTTTCAGTAGTAGAAGCTTTTAATAGGTTTGTATACTCTTCGTTAGACCAACCAGTTTGGTTATTACCATTTGAAGCTGAGTTATACATTTCTAAGAATGAGTAAGCGTCATTGTAGTCCGCAGACCAACCAAGACGACCGATTTGGTAATCAGCATTATTTAATTTATCTAAGTATACTTGCCACTCAGCATTGTCTAATTTAACTGAAATACCTAAGTTAGAAGTCCAGCCTTGTTGGATGAATTGAGCGATAGAAGAGTGAGCTTCTGATGTGTTATAAGAAACTTTTACTTCTAAATCAGCAGGGCTTGCTAAGCCTAATTCTTTTAATCCAGCATCTAAATATTTTTTCGCTTCTTCGATGTTAGCATCTTGGAAGTAACCTTCGTCATCGCCGAAACCTGCTACTGAGTTAGGAACGATACCTAATGCTGGTTGTTTTTCACCTTTAACAATGTTAGAAATTAAGCTTTCACGGTCGATTGCTAATGTTAATGCTTTACGGATGTTTTCGTTTTGCATTACATCATCTTTTGTATTGAATTTGTACCAGTAAATACCTGAAAGGTCTGTTACGTTTAATTTATCTTCTGATTTTAAACGATCGATAGCATCAAGTGAAATTGTGCCGTATGGAGCACCTAAGAAATCAATTTCACCAGCGTCAAACATAGTCATTTGAGTTGTTTCAGATTCTACCATTGCAACGTTTACAGTGTCGATTGCTACATTTTCAGCATCCCAGTAATTTTCGCTTTTTTCTAATACGATGTCACCAGAGTGATTCCAAGTAGAAAGTGTGTATGCACCGTTACCTACATATGAATCAGCTTCTGTGTACCATTTTGGATTTGCTTCGGCTGTTGCTTTATGAATAGGATAGAACGTTTTGAAAGCAGTTAACTCTAAGAAATATGGAGTTGGTGCTGCTAATGTTACTTCTAATGTTTTTTCGTCGATTGCTTTTACAGCAACTTCTTCAGCAGTACCAGTACCGTTGTTGTAAGCTTCTGCACCTTTAATTGGGTAAAGGATTGTAGAATACTCAGATGCGTTTTCTGGATTTAATGCCCATAACCAAGCGTAAGCAAAGTCTTCAGCAGTCACTTTTTCACCATTTGACCATTGTGCGTCACGAATAGTGAATGTGTAAGTTAATAAATCTTCAGAAACAACATAGTCTTCAGCAGCAGCTAATTCTGGCACGCCGTCTTTCAGTGTTGTTAAACCTTCAAATGTGTTTTCTAAAATAGCACCTGAAGTAGTATCTGTAGCTAATTGTGGGTGTAATGATGGTGGCTCAGATGTGATTAATAGATTTAATTCTTTTTCGCCATCACCAGTTGACGATGTTGTTGATTTTTTTTCTTCTTCTGCACCACATGCTGCTAAAATTGCTGATAGTGAAAGAGCTGTTGCAGTAAGTGCGACTTTCTTCTTGTGTTTCATTCTAAAAACCCCCTAGAAAATGATGTATACTCAATTTTCTGATAATATTTTGATGCGTTACTACAATATATCAGAAAAATTTTATTAAGAAAAGATAATAGATTTAATTTATTGTTTTTATTAAAAAATCAAATAATTGCTAAAATTCTTAATTTTATATTACGGTAGATTAATTTTAATATTCATACAATAAAATTACGTAAATTTTATCGAAAATGTATCAAAAATTCTACTTTATGTTAGTTGTATTGAAAATTTAGAATTTTTTATTTAGTTAACAATTTAGACACATTTAACTTTCTTTTTTTTTAAAAATAGTGCAAAATTAGGAGGAATAAATAAAAAAGGTGGTTATATTATGAAAAAAGAACAACAATATTATGAAGAAAGTAAGGCAATGCGAGATTATATGGAAGATATGTCGCAGCTAAAGGAACAAAGTTTTACGATTTATGATCGCTTTACTTTACCAAACGATGATGTGTTTATCGAGCAACTAAAACAAGCCAATGTGCATATTTTAGCAATTACAGAAGACTGGTGTGGTGATGCGATGATTAATAACCCAATTATCCGAAAAATTGCAGAAACTGCTGATGTAGAAGTACGTACAGCGCTTCGTGATGCGGATACGGACTTAATTGACCGCTATTTAACAAACGGTGGTCGCGCAATTCCGATGTACTTAATTTTAAATGAAGCAGGTGAGGTTATGACAACTTGGGGTCCACGTGCACCTGAATTACAGCAACTTGTAATGGATTTTCGTGCAACTTTACCAGATAAGGAGGACCCGACATTTGATCAGGCACAAAAAGCCATTTACGAAAAAATGCGAGCACAATATGTAGAAGACGCAAAGCTATGGAATTATGTCTACGAATCATTCAAACAAAAAGTAGCACCATCTCTATAAATTTAAGTCAAAACATCCTATTTTTTACTATGAGTTCTTACTATATAATATAGTAAGAACTTTTTAGGTTTTGAGAGGCGAATAAGGAGAGAATGATTTGTTGCTTTTCAAAATCAAACAACAGTATACTTTGAACAGAATGAAAAATATTATAAATCAGGATGATAAAACTTATGAAAAGAGCGAGAATAATCTATAATCCCACTTCTGGTCGTGAAGCGTTTAAAAAACATTTACCAGAAGTATTAGAAAAACTTGAATTCGCAGGTTACGAAACGTCTTGTCATGCCACAACTGGTGCTGGAGATGCAACAAAGGCAGCGATTGAAGCAGTAAAACGTGAATTCGATGTGGTCATTGCAGTTGGTGGAGACGGTACATTAAATGAAGTGGTGGCTGGTGTTAGTCAATGTGAAAAGCGTCCAAAGGTCGGTTTAATTCCAATGGGTACGACGAATGATTTTGCTCGTGCCGTGCACATCCCGCGTAATATTGAGGAAGCGTTAGAAATCATTATTGGCGGTCAAACGATTCCAGTAGATGTAGGGCTATTAAATGACGATCGTTATTTTATTAACATCGCTGCAGGAGGCCGTATTACGGAATTAACGTATGAAGTACCAAGCAAAATGAAAACCTTACTTGGACAAATGGCATATTATTTAAAAGCAATCGAAATGATTCCTTCTATTAAATCAACACATATGAATATTAAGATGGACGGCGAAGAATTTGAAGGCAATGCGATGATGTTTTTATGTGGCTTAACAAACTCTGTAGGTGGCTTCGAAAAAATCGCGCCAGACGCATCGATTAATGATGGTTTATTTACAGTCATGATTTTAAAGGAATGTAATATTGCTGATTTCGTGCGTATTGCCTCATTAACATTACGCGGTGAGCATCTGTCAGATGAGCGTGTTATTTATCGTAAAGCGAGCCATGTCGAAGTGACTTCCGAAGAAGATGTGCACTTAAACTTAGATGGCGAGTACGGTGGCGATGTTCCAGCTACCTTCCAAAACTTAAAGCGCCATATTGAAGTATTTGTGCCATTAAATGATATAAGTGAAATCAATGTAATAGAATAGTTTTTATGTGAACCTGTGAGGATTTTTATTCCTTGCAGGTTTTTTGCTCTTGTTCATGTAATCCGTTCAAATGCAGGCTAGTTGGGTATAGTAACGATAATGACATGATTGTTAAGGGGGATTTTTTTTTCCGATGAACGAGTCTGCTGTTTTTTGGAGTCGTATATTAACCGAGGTTACGTTATCTTTTCATATTATTTATGCGACGCTTGGGGTAGGAGTACCAATTCTCATTATGATTGCGCATTGGGTTGGTATTAAAAATAATGATGAACATTACATTTTAATGGCGAGACGTTGGGCGCGTGGCTTCGTAATTACCGTTGCTGTTGGGGTTGTAACTGGGACGGTAATGGGCTTACAGCTTTCGTTACTTTGGCCGAATTTTATGCAGGTGGCGGGACAGCTCATTGCGTTGCCACTCTTTTTGGAGACATTCGCATTTTTCTTTGAAGCAATATTTCTAGGTATTTACTTATACACATGGGATCGCTTCGAAAATCAGAAGAAGCACTTATTATTACTGATTCCTGTAGCGATTGGTGCTTCGATGTCTGCGATGTTTATTACGATTTTGAATGCGTTTATGAATGCGCCACAAGGCTTTGATATGGTCGACGGGCAATTGATTAATATTCAACCACTTGTGGCCATGTTCAACCCTGCGATGCCAACAAAGGTAGCCCATGTGCTCGTAACAGCGTATATGACGTGTGCTTTTATATTAGCCTCGATTGCAGCGTATAAATTAATGCGCGGCTCAAATCATATCTATCATAAAAAAGCGTTGTATTTACTGATGAAATTAGGTTTTATTTTTACAGTGGCGACCGTCATTATTGGCGACTTCTCTGGTAAGTATTTAGCGGAGTACCAACCAGAAAAGCTTGCGGCAGCAGAATGGCATTTTGAAACGAGTGAAAATGCGCCGCTTGTACTGTTTGGGGTTCTGGATGATGGAGAAATAAAGTATGCGATAGAAATTCCCTACATTCTTAGTGTGTTAGCGCACAGTAATCCTACCGCAGAAGTAATTGGACTGGATCAATTTCCTGTGGAAGAACACCCACCATATTATATTCATTACTTTTTTGATGTTATGGTGATGATAGGGATGTTTATGCTTTTTGTCTCAGCTATTTATTTACTTGCCATTTGGCGCAAGTGGTCATTTATTCGTTCAAAATGGTTTCGTTTTATCGTTATTTTAGGTGGACCCTTATCAGTAATTGCGATTGAGACAGGCTGGTGGTTAGCTGAAGTTGGACGTCAGCCATGGGTTTTACGTGGTTACATGACAACAGCAGAAGGGGCAACGACGAGTAATCATGTGGAGCTAATGCTCATATTGTTTTCGATTTTATATTTCATTTTAGCGGTTGGTAGCATTGTGACGCTACATCGTATGTTTAAAAACAATCCAATCGTAAAAGAAATTGCCAAGCGCTCTTCGAAAGGAGATGTGTAAGATGACGTTACAATTGATTGGGATTTGTGTACTGTGGGCGTTTTTATTTGGCTATGTCATTATTGCCTCGATCGATTTTGGGGCAGGCTTTTATAATGCTTACAGTGTGTTGACAAATCGTTCGGATATTTTAAGTAGTGTGATTAAGCGTTATTTGTCACCTGTATGGGAAGTAACAAATGTATTCCTAGTGTTTTTCTTTGTTGGGATTGTTGGCTTTTTCCCGCAAACGGCCTATTATTACGGAACAATATTGTTAGTACCCGTCAGTATTTCGCTAATATTACTATCTGTTCGCGGTGCCTATTATGCGTTTGAATCGTACGGGGTGGCAGGGCATAAAGGCTATGCGACGGCTTATGGTATTGCAGGGCTTCTGATTCCAGCCTCGTTGTCGGTCGTGCTGACGATTTCAGAAGGTGGCTATGTGAAAATGGTTGGGGGTGTGCCACAGCTTAGTTATAGGGAGTTATTTACGAGTCCGTTGACGTGGAGCATTGTTGTGCTGAGTATTGTCGCAGTATTGTATATTTCGGCGGTATTTTTAACATGGTATGCGCATAAAGCGGGCGACAAAAATGCAGCAAATCTAATGCGTAAATACGCACTCATTTGGTCGGCGCCACTTGCAATTGCGGCTATCGGGATAATCATTGAATTTAAAGGGCATAATCCGTTTCGCTTTGAACGCATTATAGATGTATGGTGGCTGTTTGCAATTTCAGGTGTGCTATTTTTAATTACTACTTATTTATTATGGATGAAGCGAAGTTATGGGATGGCGATTATTTTATTATTTACGCAGTTTGCATTTGCGTTTTTTGCGTATGGTATTTCGCATTATCCATATTTACTGTATCCGTACTTAACAATTCATGACAGTGTTACGAATCATGAAATGGGTATTGCGCTTATTATTGTCTTTATATTAGGTGCGGCGCTACTTGTTCCGTCGCTATATTTATTGTTTAAACTATTTGTATTTGATAAGGATTATGTAGAAGGGGCGCATGATGAGCATGTGTAGGAGGAATGGATGATGTTTGAATTTTTAATGTTTTTTGCACCGTTCTTAGTAGTCATTGTAGCACTTGTCGCGGCGTTTTATGTAGCACCTAAGGATAATAAAAGCGAGCGATAATTAACTAAAGCCTACTTTCAGTCGTTAATTCACACTGAAAGTAGGCTTGTTTTTTATATTTTAAACTTATGAAGGCTTTTACGTAATTCCAATGATTGAGCAGCAAGACGTTCAGATAATGCATCGACTTGTTGGATAATAGCGGCCTGTTCAGTTGTTGCATTAGCTATTTGCTCTACGTTATTTGCTGTTTGTTCCGTACCGTGTGAAATTTCCATAACAGTAGCAGCAGCTTCTTCGGCACTTGCAGAAATTTCTTGGGACGTTGCCGAAATTTGTTCAACCTGCTGTGACATTTCTCCAATATAATTAGAAATTTCATGGAATGACTGACCAGCACGGTTAATAACGGATACACTTTGCTCTGCGCATAGCAGGCTACTTTCTACGGCGCTGCTCACTTTTTGTGAGTTTGCTTGAATGGTACTCGTGAGACCAACAATTTCTTCGGCAGATTTTTTAGATTGTTCAGCTAGTAAGCGTACTTCATCGGCTACGACCGCAAAGCCTTTCCCATGCTCACCAGCACGCGCTGCTTCAATTGAGGCATTTAATGCTAGTAAATTTGTTTGGTCGGCGATGTCGGTAATCGCTTTTGTGATGGCGCTAATTTGCTCGGATTGCTCGATTAAGACTTGTGTTAATATTGAAATATTTTGTGTTGATTCGTGCATTGTTGCCATTTGACTGTTTGCATCATCAACAATCGCTACACCTGCTGTTGCGGCCTCTGTTAAGGTCATTGCACCGCTATACAATTCCTGTGTAGCACGCGCAATTTCACTGATTCCTTGTGAAGTTTCATCTACTGCATCGGCACCTTCACTTGCTCCAATAGCCATCGTTTCAGAGGTTTGGGTAGTGTGCATGATAAGCTGCTGAATTTGAGCGGTTTCTTTTGAAATGACATGACTATTATGTGTCAACTGCTCTGAGGATTTTGTGAGTTCATTAGAGTTGTGCTGAATATTTGATAGTAATTCTTCAAAGTTGTGCTGCAAAGTGATAAATGCACGTGAAAGCTTTCCAATTTCATCATTAGATTTAAAGGGTCTATGGTCAATTTTAATATTCCCGTCTGCCATTTGCTCTAAATCTTTTGAAATGATTTGAAGTGGTTTTGTAATGCCGCGCTTTGTATAGAGCATATAACTGGCTACGACAATAATCGTAATGAAAATAAAGACAACAGTGACAATAGTTGAAATATTAATTTGTGTTTTTGTATCGTTTGCCATTGTATCGAGCTGTGTATTTTCAAGCACCTCAATTTTTTCGGTCAATTCATGGGTGAAGGAGCTTGTGTAATTATAATCACCATTAACGATGGTTAGTGCTGCGGATACGTCACGATTTTGAACCGCAGCTGTCATTTTCGAAATTTGCTCGTTAATGAGTGCAAGCTGAGTTTGTAAATTCAAAATGAGCATAGTTGCATCCTTTAAGGTATTTTGTTTTTCTACCTCAGCAATCAGTTCGGTAAGATTATTCGAATATGTAGTAACGGCTTCTAAATTTTTTTGAGACGGATCAACCGTGTATGAGCGCGCAGAATTACTTTGTAATAGTAGATTTTGTTGAATATCATGAATACGCTGAATTTGTGCCATTTGTACATCTACCGCGTTTGATACTTCGTTGCCAATGCGGAAAAATTGAACAGCTGCAAAAATAACGGAAGCTAACATGAGCATTCCAATTGTTAGAAATCCTAAATTCAATTTCATTCGAACAGACATACTGTAAGTCTCCTTTTTGAAAATTTTTAACTTAATTAGTAATTATAAATTATAGTAGCATTAGGAAGTAAATACCACACAAACTATAATAGGCAAAATTATTAGAATTAAATGATGGAATTTCTAGAAGTGCATTTTTAGAGCGACATGGTACAATAGAGAGATTGAAATGAGAGGACGAACAGATATGACGGCACCGATTAAAAAGAATGATCGTACAACGGTTTATATAGAAGATTTAACACATGATGGCAATGGCGTTGCAAAAATCGACGGTTATCCATTATTCATTCAAGGGGCACTTCCTGGTGAAACAATTGAAGTGCATGTTTTGAAAACATTAAAAAATTACGGCTTTGCAAAAATTATTGAAATTTTAACGAAATCACCAGATCGTGTAGATGCACCATGCGACTATTTCGCACAGTGTGGTGGCTGCCAATTACAGCACCTTTCATATGAGGGACAATTAAAATGGAAGCAATCGATGGTCGAAAATGTGATGAAGCGCTTAGGGAAAATTGATGCACCGGTTCATCCAGTAAAAGGAATGGACGAGCCATGGCATTACCGCAACAAATCTCAAATCCCATTTGCGCAATCAGAAACAGGCGAAATTATTGCGGGCTTTTACAAAACGAAATCGCATAGCATCGTCAACATGGAGCGCTGTCTAATCCAAAATGGTGAAGCTGATACGGTGATGGCTGATTTAAAACGTGAACTCATGGTATTAGGGGTACGTCCATACGACGAAGCCTCTCACCAAGGAATGCTACGTCATGTTGTTGTGCGTAAAGGTCGCGCAACAGGCGAAGTAATGATCGTACTTGTCACGAAATCAAAAAAATTCCCACAAAAAGAGGAAGTCATCGCAAAAATCCGTGAACTTGTACCAAACGTGACGTCGATTGTACAAAACGTAAACGATGAAAAAACGAATGTCATTTTCGGTAATGACACGTTCACACTATGGGGCAAAGATACGATTGAAGACACAATCGGCAACGTACGCTTCGAAATTTCAGCGCGTTCGTTCTATCAAGTAAACCCAATTCAAACAGAGGTTCTCTATAAGCAAGCACTAGACTATGCTCAGCTTGAAGGCAATGAGCGTGTTATTGATGCGTACTGTGGTATCGGCTCCATTTCGCTTTTTTTAGCACAAAAAGCCGGTCATGTAATGGGTGTTGAAATTGTCGAGCAAGCTATTGAAGATGCAAAACGCAATGCCAAACTAAACGGCTTCACGAACACGTATTTTGAAGCTGGCCCAGCCGAAGAAGTCATTCCACGCTGGTACCAAGAAGGTAAAGTTGCCGACGTATTAGTAGTAGATCCACCACGCAAAGGCTGCGATGAAGCACTACTAAACACTATTATCGAGCAAAAACCAAAACGTGTAGTGTATGTATCATGTAACCCAGCAACATTAGCGCGTGATCTACGTATTTTAGAAGATGGTGGGTATAAAACACAGGAAGTACAGCCAGTGGATATGTTCCCGCATACGACGCATTGTGAAGCTGTCGCTTGGTTAGAGTTAGTATAATAGTAAAGTAAAAAGCAGACGGTTTGGAAGAGGTGATATCGCACTTCTAATTTGCCGTATGCTTTTTATTTATGGATGAAGCAAGGCACTCCGTTATAAAGTAATTACCACTTTACCTTGAGCGTGACCTTCCTGAAAGTAATTGAATGCTTCAGTTATTTCACTTAACTTAAATCGTTTGTCAATTATTGGTTTTATTTTTTGGGTCTCAAGTAACTCTTTTACATCATTTAAGTCTTTTTGATTTGCTCTTTGTAACAGGCTACTTATTTTCTTGCTTCCAGTCATTGAAATAAAAGGTCCAAGTAATAATGTTTGATAAAGTTGAAATTCGGAACCTCCTACGTGAACAAATTTCCCATTTGGTTTTAGTACACGTTTATAAGCTGAAATAGAATTAGAACCATTCACGCCAAGAACCAAATCATAACATTCCTTATGTTGAGCGAAACACTCTTTTTTATAATCAATGATATGGTCGGCCCCTATAGAACGCAATATTTCTACGTTTCGTGTACTACATACACCCGTTACTTCAGCACCGAATGATTTAGCAATTTGTACCGCAAAAGTACCAACGCCCCCAGATGCCCCATAGATTAATACTTTATGACCCGATTTAATTTTACCTTTATCACGTAGTCCCTGTAAGGCAGTCACACCTGCCATAGGAGTCGCAGCAGCTTCCTCAAAGGAGATACTGTTTGGCTTTAAGGCTATAGCATATTCGGGGACTGTTACATATTCAGCAAAACCACCCCAACCGCAACCAGATAGGTCGCCAAATACTTCATCACCTACTTTAAATAGCTTAACGTCTTTCCCGACGGCTTCAACTGTACCAGCTATGTCACCTCCTGGAATCGAGTATTTTGGTCTCGTTAGTCCGAAGGCAAATCGAGCTAAGAAGGGTTTGCCTGTCAAAAGAACTAAGTTCCCAAAGTTTAAAGATGCTGAATGAACCTTTACCAAAACTTGATTCTCGGTAGGGAAAGGTTTTTTTATCTCTTTTAATTCAAGTACATCGGGTGAACCATATTTATCACAAACTATAGCTTTCATAAAACCCCCTCCAAATGTTAACCTCGCAACCATCAAACCTCTCAGCAGCAACAAAGCACCGAAGACTAACCCTTCAATTAACGGGGTGCTTTAGTGAAGAAAGGGTTTATAAAGCATATAAAAATTAACTCAATAACATTCCGAAATAAAAAAATGGGAATACAAAAAAAGGCTAGGTTTTACTTTGGTAGGACCTAGCCAATCACTTAAACACACCAGCATCAATGTGTTGCCACATACACTCCACGCATTGTGAAGCGGTGGCGTGGTTGGAGTTAGTTTGATTTATTATTAATATATTGCTGTGCTGAAAAACCCAATTCTTATTCGGTTTTTCAGCACAGCTTTTTGATTGCAAAAAATATGCAACGTGTACGAGATGAAAATCGTTCACTGGGTTATACGATTTGATGGTAATATTAAGAGGGTTGTTTTTTAGTCAATGTGTATTATAATGGTTAAGATTATTAAATTGAGAAAGGAGGCAAAAAGTGATGGAAACTGTTTTTATGAACTTGGAAAAAGAAGTAAAGTCGTATAGATTGTTAGGGGATTTGCTTACAACGGGATTAGTCTGCCCTTTTTTAAGCAAACTTCATATAGAAAACAGCTACCGGAAGCTTTTTGCATTCTTATTTTAGAAATTGTAAAATATCTTTAATGACTGACTTTTTTAGTTTTGATTAAATATATGCAATTACTAGGCGCCGGTTTCGGCGTCTTTTTGTGTTTTAAAGCAAAATTTGTAGAATATTTCTAAACAATTTTGTACTTGTTAAAGGATTACGCAATCTTTAGGCGCCGGTTTATTCGGCGCTTTTTTGCGTTCTAAAGGAGAAAAATTGAAATGAATCTATTTTTGTGGCTTCCTGTTTGATGAAATTCAAGAAACACGCTGTTCAATATTAATAAAGAAGGAGTGATATAAATGTTACTTCAATTAAACAGTATTAGTAAAAGTTATTCAGGTGATCCAATACTTTCAGATATATCAATGAAAATTGAAGCAGGCGACCGGATTGGTCTTATTGGAGTGAATGGTGCTGGAAAATCAACCTTATTAAAGATTATTGCTGGGGATATCCCTTACGATAATGGGGAAATTTTTATTGGAAAAGAAACAAAGGTTGGCTATTTCCGCCAAAATAGTGGACTAGAAATGGAGAATACAATTTGGAATGAAATGTTGAATGTCTTCTCTACTCTTCTTGAGGTTGAAAAAGAACTTCGAGAGTTAGAAAGAACAATGGGTGAGCCTGCTTTAATAGCTGATCCCTTAAAATATGAAAAAATGATGAATCGTTATGCAGCAAAATCAGAATGGTTTATGGAGCACGGTGGTTATGAAATAGAAGCAAAAATTCGTGGTGTTCTGTATGGAATGGGCTTTGGAGATTTTCCAAGAGACACACTCATTCATACGTTAAGTGGAGGTCAGAAAACGAGACTTGCTTTAGCTAAAATACTATTGGAACAGCCAGATTTGCTTATCCTTGATGAGCCAACAAATCATTTGGATCTCACTACTTTAGCTTGGTTAGAAGGTTATTTACGCTCATATCCTGGTACTATCCTTGTTGTTTCACATGATCGTTACTTTTTGAATTCGCTTGTAAACATTATTTATGAAATTGAGCGAACAGAAGCACGACGATATGTAGGAAACTATTCGAAATATGTTGAGAACAAAGAGAAAAATCGTGAAATTCTAGCTAAGAAATATTCAATGCAGCAAGAACAAATTGCGAAGATGGAAGATTACATTCAACGGAACATTACCATGGCAACGTCGTCTAAAAGTGCAAAAAACAAACGAAAGCAGCTTGAGAGAATTGAACGTATAGATACACCTCTCAAAGACTTAAAACGTGCACAGATGTCGTTTTCAATAGAAAAAGCGTCTCATAAAGAGGTGTTACAAGTTCGAGATATTGATATCTGTGTCGGAGTAGGTACTGAACAAAAGCCCCTATTAAAGAATATTAGTTTCCAGCTACGACGAGGTGAAAGGGTAGCATTAATTGGTCCAAATGGTGTTGGAAAGTCAACATTACTTAAGACGTTACTTGATGATTATAAACCAAAAAGTGGCGTAATAACTTGGGGAAATGGAGTTACTATTGCTTATTACGATCAAGAGCAGTCAACTTTACATCCCAATAATACGATATTGGATGAGGTGTGGAATACATTCCCTCATATTGAAGAGGCTAGAATTCGTACTGTACTTGGGAATTTCTTATTTTCCGGTGAAGATGTATTTAAGAAAATATCTGCTCTTAGTGGTGGTGAAAAAGCACGTGTTGCGTTATCCAAGCTTATGTTACAAAACGCTAATGTTCTTATTATAGACGAGCCGACAAATCATTTAGATTTATTCAGTAAAGGGGTGTTGGAATCTGCACTAAAGAATTATGAGGGTACATTGTTCTTTATTTCTCATGACCGTTATTTTTTGAATAAGCTAGCTGACAAAATGTTGGAACTATCTCCAACAGGAACCATTGTATATAACGGCAACTATGATGACTATGTTGAAGCTAAATCGCAAAAAGAAAAAGAAGCAGCTGGTCTCTTAGCTAGGGTATAAAACAATGATGAAGAAGCAAGCCCTAAGTAGGGGGCCACCAACTACTTATAAATCAAATTATTATAAATTAGGCTCACAATGAAAAATAAAATGGAAAAGAGGAAATATATATGTCTAATGAAAATCAAGTTGCTGTCGTAACAGGAGCAGGTAGTGGAATCGGTAGAGCTACAAGTATAAAATTCGCTGAAAACGGGTATAAAGTGGTTCTAGTTGATTTCAACGAAGTTACAGGTCAAGAAACGCTTAAGCTTGTTCAAAATAAAGGTGGAGAAGGTATTTTTATAAAAGCAGATGTCTCGAAAGAGGAAGATGTTCAAAACTATATAAACCAAGCTATTGATAATTATGATCGTATTGATGTCTTTTTCAATAATGCGGGTATTATTCAAAAGTTTGCACCATTTACAACTGTGGATACAAAAGAATACGAACGAATTATGGACATAAATGTAAAGGGAATTTTCCTTGGAATGAAATACGTAATCCAAGTGATGGAGAAGCAAGGTAAAGGATCTATTATCAATACGGCTTCATCAGCAGGCATTCGTCCAGAGCATAGCATTGCTGTTTATTCTGCAAGCAAACATGCCGTAATAGGTATGACTAAAGGGGCTGCAATTGAATACGCTAATAAAGGTATTCGAATCAATGCTGTTTGCCCAGGAGGGATCGTTACACCACTATTTAAAAGTGTAGGGGAAACCATGGAAGAAACAGGATACGTACCAGAAGAAATGTCGCGTGTTAGAATGGGTCGTCATGGTGAACCTGAAGAGGTTGCAGAAGCAGTTTTATTCTTAGCATCCGATAAATCAAGTTTCATGGCCGGTTCGATTGTGACGGTAGACGGTAGTTTAACCGTGTAAAGAAACTTTCCTTTAAGCAATGAATAGAAGCAGATAGAATGCTGAAAAAAATAGGAAGAACTTACTTATCTATAAGTTATGCTTCATAGAGTAGGTACTTAAGCTGCTTACTTCGGCTTATGTTAATATAAGGATCTTAGTTATTCAAGAAAATGGCGCTTTTCTGTAAAAAGGAAAGTGTCTTTTTTCTTGTATTTGAAGGTCTCTAATGGTTCAGCAATTTGTTATTGTCAAGATTCTTGAATATTCTCGTATGAAAGGTCAAAATTTCCTTATATACCCAGAAAACCAGCATAATATCAAGGAATTCGATTTCGTAAGATTAATGTAAGTTTCACTTAAATATGACGTAAGAAATATAAGTTATTGTATAGCTATTCACTACCTAAACTAAATTTAATTAAACAAAAGGGGCAACCTCACTTGGTTACAACTAATTTAACACCAACAAATCAAAGAATTTCTTCAATTGATATAATTCGAGGAATCGCCATAATGGGTATTTTTCTAATTAACATTCAAAGTTTCTTACTACTTGCAGGACAAGAGGAGCTTATAATTTCAAAGGTTGATAAATGGGGCTATCAAATTATTGATATGCTGGCACTTGGAAAATTTCACTTTATTTTTGCTTTTTTATTTGGCGTAGGGGCAAGCATTTTTTTTACACGACTCTCACAAAAAAACTTAGTAAATGGGTGTATATGCGTAGAATGACGATTTTAGGCATTATAGCGATTGGACATATTACACTATGGGGAGGCGATGTACTTTTATCTTACGCATTTTGTGGGTTCATTTTATTATTCTGTAATAAACCCCCATTAAAATGGATTGTCGTTATTGGCGTCTTTCTATCCTTCTTTTATGATTTCTACACTGTATTTTCAAAAGCGGCAAATATCGACTTTTTGCCATCGTTCCTAGACATTTTAGTAATACTTAAAACATTGGGACATATGATGCTTGGTTTTGTAGCGTTCCAAATCGGTTTATTCCAGCAAGAAAAGTGGATACCAACTATTCGTAAAACCTGTATCTTACTCTTTGTAGGTACAATAGCAATCTGGACGTGGTCATTGTTAATTCAAGATAACCATTTACTACATGCTGTGAATTTTAATTTAAGTATTATCCCTGGAATGCTTTATATCGGCCTTTTGATTCTTATTTGTCATTCAAATATTGCTTCAAAATATTTCTCTATCTTCCGTTCTTACGGAAAAATGGCGCTAACAAACTATTTAAGTCAAACAATCATCGGTATTACTCTTATACCTATTTTTGTAAAATCGCACTCACTAAGTGTCGTCGAAGTACTTTTAGTTTGCTTCTTCGTGTATGTGATTCAGATACTATTTTCAAACATTTGGCTTAAATTCTTCCGCTTTGGACCAGTTGAATGGTTATGGAGATGTGGAACATATATGAGCATTCAGCCATTAAAAAAATCATAGAAGAGTAGAAGGAAGTGAATTCATGAGTAATTTAGAAAAAATTCAAACTCGTGAAGAATCCGGGGGGGGCGTCTATCCATATTTGTTAATGCACATGGTTCAACTGGTTTAGATGCACGCCTTTTAGTGAAACTAAAATTTTTATCTTATTAGGCTCTAGTCTGTCCTTCAATCTTGAATATCTAGTAGATAAAAAAATACCTGCAGTTAAAACACTCTTATTCAAGTGTCTTAACTACAGGTATCTTATTATATGAATCTCAGCCTCTCTGCAATTTAAATTTAAACTTTTAAATGGCTAATTTTATTTATTCAATTCCATATATATAACATATTTTAAAGCAGAAATTTCATCTTCAGACAGTTTACCTTCAATTTCGGATAATACTTCATCCTTACTAATGGTACCGTTTTGCGCTTGTTCCTGAATATCTAGTAAACGATTAACGCCTACTTTTTTTATTAACACACGTGTTGCTTCTTCCTTAGTTTGGAAGGGAAGAGTATCTGGATTTGTAGTTGCTGCCTCGCGAACAATTTCTTGAACCTTCGAATCGTTCTCGATAAAGGATTTTACTTCTTCTAGATTCTCATCATTTAAAGTAGCTTCCGCTTTTTCGATTATTTTTTCGGAAGCGATATTTGTCCCAAAATGCCACACAGCATAGCCAGCTACTCCAAGTAAAACAAAAAATATTGCGGTAATTGTTAAAAACTTTTTCATCAACTCACTCCTGACACTATGAATATAGCACATCTTCTCGAAAACCACGAAGAAAAGATGTTTTCAATAATTGGATTTAAATACAATCATTTGTGCACACAGGGTAGCTCTGATTGGTTGGAATTAGTGAATAACAAAATTTACCAAATAACTCGTACTTAGCTTTGTTCAACAATCGGGCCAGGTTCTTGAGTAAACAGTTGAAACAAATATATGTTAAATTATTAGAAAGGATGTACTAAGATGAGTGCGAAATATTAACCTTAATTGGCGACATTTTCGCTACCATCGGAGTTAATTAACAAAGCGCAAATTAGAGGAGGTTAAAATGGAGAAGCAGGCTGTTTTATTTCATTCATTAGAAGGTGAAAAAATTTACTTCAAAGCACTAAGGATAGAGGATGTTCAAGAGATACATCGTTATGCGTCAGATCAAGAGGTTTCACGATTTATTGGCTGGAATTTGATGAGTACTTTGGAGGAAACTTCTCAGTTCATTGAAATAATGTTAAAACGTGAGTCGGCAGGAACTCATTTATATTCCTCCATTGTTGAAAAATTAACACAAGCAATTATTGGAACAGCCATAATTTTCAACTTTGACCAAGAAGCAAACCAAGCTGAAATTGGTTATGTGTTGCATAAACAACATTGGGGTAAGGGGTATGGCACAGAGATTGTTGCATTGATGAGTGATTTTGCATTTAAATCACTTAATCTTCATAAGCTCCATGCTATTGTAGTGCATGCCAATATTGGCTCTGCACGGATACTTGAAAAGAACAGGTATGAGTTAGAAGGACGATTAAAAGACCACTATTTTATAGAGGATAAGTATTATGATGCATTACTTTTCGGCAAAATTACTAACCAGTAAAATTAGAGTTCATGTACAGAAAAAATGAAAAGGTTTCTTGACAATAATCTCAATAATATGCTTTCAATGATTAAAAACCCCCAAAAACCACGCTTAATAGGAGCCAGATTTGTATAATTAACAAGATGTTTTCATACACTCCAAACATTGTGAATACTTTGCGCGGCTTGAAGATGAATTCTTTCTATTATCATGATGTTGATTTTATTGAAATTGAAGATTATAAAGGTTGGGTTTCTTAAGGGCTAACTTTATCAGGAAATCGTTTGTTAAAAATTGTAAAAACGATAAGATAAAGAAAGTGTTTTGTTATAAAAGGGGGATTCAAATTGTCATATTTTAAAGTAGTAGTCGATGGAAATTCTAAACAAGCTTTAACAGAAAGAGAACAACTAATTTTACAAAACTCAATTTTACATTTTTCAGCAATGACAAATGCTATTATTACAGGCACAGGTGTAATGTTAAACCCACCAAATGAAGGTACGATGGGTATTACTTTTTCATATCCTGAAGCGATTGATGCTGAAAAGGAAGCTGAAGTCCGTGAGAGTATTGTTAAAAGATTGAACGGCTTTTTCGCTATGTCAAATCTTGAATTAAATGCAGTTATTAATTGAAAAACGATCTTCCACAAACGGGCGCAATTCTTGAAGAGGAATTGTGCTTTTTTCAGCAATAGGGCCTTATTGATATGGACAAAAATGCAACGGTTCATAAAATTATTTGGAGTAGGAGTAATTTTTTTCTTAGGAAAAATGATTTTCTTTGAGACCAAAAATACAATAGAAAGGTTAGAAAATATTGGAATTATAATAATTCTTCTATTGGTATAGTTAGTTGCACTTACCGATTTTCGGTATGAATGGCAAGAAGTTGAACCTGATTATATTGCAGAGAACCTAGTAAATGCAGTAAGCTGGATTTCAAATGATTTAAAAAAAATAAAGAATAAATGCTCATTAAACTAACGGAGGCTTTAGTGAAAGATCGTTGAGTTGCTTAGGCAGCTCTTTTTTCTTATTGAACTAAAGAGGCAGGTTAGTTGAAG
Source organism: Solibacillus palustris (assembly GCF_022549215.1). GTDB lineage: Bacteria > Bacillota > Bacilli > Bacillales_A > Planococcaceae > Solibacillus > Solibacillus daqui. The sequence goes on from NZ_JAKZFC010000006.1 coordinate 86,438, forward strand.
AAGGAATAATTACATAAACGTAATACCCTACTAATATTTCTTTAGTAAAATAGTTGGCAAATCATATTTACAAAAGTCTTAGTGTTAAATTAAGAAATTATTTTAGAAATGAAGGACTATTAGAAATAGCTTTGATACGTTATTTTATTTAGAGAGTAATCAGGTGAATTTGGATTACTTTTGATAGCTATAGGAATGCCAGTAGCAGGATGTTTTATTGGAAATGGACTGAATAACTTTAAAAATCCTGATGAGAAAGTGTAATTGATTTTTTACATAAAGATGATGAACACGAACTAATTAAAAAAATGAAGTACATAATTTTATGAGTATAGCCTTATATTCAACCTAAGACTAAAGTGACGAGAATGTAACATTAATAATCACAATGTAACATTAATCGATGGTATTTCCGATTTCAGTTTAATATATTTAACCTATAGTAAGGGGGAACGAAAAAGTTGAAAAAAATAATTTTATTAATTGCTATAATTTTATCACTAAATACTTTGATTCCAGTAGTCCACGCCGACTCAAATGATAAAATTCATAAGATTGAACGATTTGTTGAAGAACAAAAGGAGATTAGTAAAATTCCTGGGATATCGTTAGTAATAGTAGAAAAGGGGAAAATAGTTTATCAAAAAGGGTTTGGATATGCGGATGTAAAGGAGAAAACACCGGTAACTTCTCATACCTTATTTGAACTGGGATCGACCTCGAAGGCATTTACTGGTCTAGCTATTTTAAAATTAGAAGAAGAAGGGTTGTTAAAACGAACTGACGATGTCAGAAACTATATCCCATGGCTAGAGTTGAAATATAATGGAGAACCGCAAGCGATTACTATAAATCAATTGCTTCATCATACCAGTGGGATCGCTTGGAACTCTATTGTACATATTCCTGAAAGTAACGCAGATAATGCACTTGAATTAACAGCCATTGAATCGTAAACCGGGTAGCTCATTTGAATACGCTACGATCAATTATGACATTTTGGGTCTCATCATCGAGAATCTTTCTAAACAGCCTTATGATTTGTATTTAAAACAACAATTATTAGAAGAAATAGGTATGAAAGACTCGTTTGTTGGCTTACATCAAGTTAAATCGGATGAGTTGGCGACTGGTAATAAAATAGGTTTCTTGAGAGAACAAAAATATACTCCGCCTATTTATCGTGGTAATATACCTGCTGGTTATATAGTTAGCAACACAAACGATATCGCAAAATGGATGAACGTACAGTTAGGATCCGAACAGAATGACACGATTGGCGAACAAGTAATAAAAGAATCTCACATTCCTGACAAATCCGTGGAGCCTTTCGATCAAGACACCTACTATGCAAGCGGGTGGAGCATTATGAAAAAAGGTGACAAACAATACATCCTACACGCTGGCGAAAATCCAACATTTACCTCTTATTTCATCATGCAACCGGATGAGCAATTAGGGGTAGCTGTACTCTCCAATATGAATTCAACCTTTACAACTGCAATAGGTCAAGGCGTGATGGATTTGTGGGAAGGAAATAACGTTAAAATTAGTCATTCTGACGTATACCAAAAAATCGATAATATTGTGACGATACTGTTTGTTATTGTCGGCTGTTTAGGTATAATTTTCAGTATTTTATTGCTAAGAAGTTTATGGAAATTAAATAGAAAGAAACGAACTTTGGTAGCGTTAAAAGGAAAGAGGCTTTTTCTATTAGTGTTTCATTCATTGTTTGTAGCTGCGATTTTGATACTTATGCTGATAGCGCCTAAAATATTGCTAGGAATGAGCTGGGATTTTATTAGAATTTGGGGCCCAACTTCAATTTCGGCGTTTTATTTTATTGGAATAGCAACAATCATTATTTATTACTTTTTTGTATTATTACTATTTATAACAAAAAAGGTGATTTCATTAGATATAAAGTAGCACTCTCAAATAAAATAATACACTATTTTATAATTGAACTAACGGGGGCTTTACTACAATAAGGAGTAGGATCATTAATGTGTTCCCATCCTAATGGAGAAATATTTTTCAATAATTTTCCATTAGGGTGGGGATTAAATAACGATAAAACTAATCTTTTTCAACTGAATATCTAACTTGTTTAAAGGTTACTATGTCTCCATTTTCAGTTTCATCTTTAGTTTGCATAAGTTGAACTTTTGGCATGTAGTCCGTCCTATGAGCATCCTTGATACCCTTAATGTCAAGTTTGTAGGATTCATCATTTTTTATTTTTTGTTCAAATACTTTTTTATTGGCAACAAAAATAAAGGTCACTTTATTTTCATCAATTCCCTGAGTCATAAATTCTAATTGATTATCTTTTGTTGTAATCGTTGGTGTTAATAATTCAATACTTCCGTTTCCAGTTTCTTGTATAGTAGCAATTTCAATAGCGGCTATATCACTTGAATCTAAAGAATCCTCTACTATATCTGAACATCCAGATAACGTGATACCAGCAATTAGAATAATACTTAATCCAATGATCTTTTTCATAAGAACATCCCCTCAAAAAAATTTGATTTCATCAGTCGTCAGAAGGGGAATGAATTGTCATACCCAACCCGTTCACGTACAACATAGATATAAACTGTTAACTACTGGTTATTATACCATAATATAGGTTGTCTTGTTTTAGCGTTATTTCAGAATCCTTGCAAGATGGGTATGTGACGCCGGTACATATTGTTGATTTTGGTTGTGGATATGGGTATTTAGGACTCAAATTATTGCCTATACTACCGAAATGTTCCAAATATACAGGGATAGATAAAGGACAACAACTTATTAATAAGGCGATAGAATATTTTCATGGTCTTCCGTATGAATCCGAATTCTTTGTAGCAGATACCAATGAGATTAAATTAGAGGGTAAGTACGACATTGCTGTTTGCCATGCTTTTTTATTACACATGATTGAACCCCAAAAAATGCTTGAAAGAATGGTAAATTCTATTGTTAACAATGGAAAAATAATTTGTTTTGAACCACATTGGATTTCAGGTATGTCATCATACGAACTTGGAGGGTATGAACAATCACAAATTGTTCCACTTGGTATTCTGCAGAAATTATTCGAAGAGTGTACAAATGATTGAAATATTGGAGCAAAAGTACCTAAATACCTATCTGAATTGGGCGTGAAGAACATTGAGTGCAGAGTCAGTGATAAAGTTAACTTCCTCTATTCAGATAAGAATCAACAAGATAAGAAAAAATTGTTTAATTCGCTTAAAGAAGATGGAGTAGGTGGAGAACCTATAAATAAAGATCAGTTTATTGAAAGTTTGACCAAACGAGGAGTTACATTTAAGGAAGCACAGGAACAATTTGAAGCTGAACTACTGTTTTCACAAGTTTTTAACATGGATTCCTCTTTAATATACGCACCCAGCATGAAAATTACTTTTGGAGATATAAAAAAGTGTTAATTAATCTCAACACCTTTAGTTCTTCTTCAACTAACGGGGCAGTTTAGTTCAAGAAGGAGTAACTTCAAAATTATAGGGATTTACAACGCTAAGTTAAGAAATGTGACCAAACGACGCTTTGGTAACCTCTTTGGACATTTTATATCAATATTCATTGGAATCTAAGATAATAGAGGTATATATTAAGTTAAAAATGAAGGAGATGTTAATATGCCTTATGTCCACGAGTTTGGAATAGTTGATTGTATAGAAAAAAATAAAGAATATATTTATTATGAACCCGAAAAATATGATTGCATAATTATGGATGGCGACCTTATTGACGAACTATCTACTAAGGAATTTGGTAAAAAAATAGATACCCTAAAAACATTCGCACACAATACAAATAGACCTTATAACAATCTCTCTTACTTTGGAATAACATTGATACCACCGAGTTCTCACGCACACTTTTTAAATATTGTGCGTGAAGCAAACGACGACTACAAATCAGAACAACTTGAAAATTTGATAAAAAAAATTGATGAGGCAATAAAAGAAAATAAATGGATGATTCATTTTGGTGTATAACTCTGCTAATCAATACTCATTGTGCAGCATACACCTATTATTCAATGTTCCCAAATGACACTTAGGAAATCATGTAAATCTATTTATGTATAAAGGAGACTATTATGCAAATTCAAAAGTACACACCACAATACGAAGATAGTTGGTTACGTTGTCGTTTACTAGCTTACTTTTATACATCTTTATATGAAGATGTGGAAACATCAAAGCCTACTTTCTATGAACGCCCGTCGATTGAATTAATCGCAATTGAAGATGGAATTGTTGTTGGATTGATTGATATGGTGCTTGATACAGAGGAGTTAAAAACATCTTTTCTAGGAGATGGCCTAGGTGCGTTTTTAAAAACGATTGCCGTTCATCCAGATTATCAGTCAAAAGGAATTGGACTTAAACTTTACGAAGCTGCTTTAAAAGAGTTAGAAAATACGCCGATTGAATTTATTGAATTGTATACACGTGGAGATGAACAAGCGAATAATTTTTATAAAAAAATAGGCTTTGAATTATTAGTAGAGTCATATGATGTATTTGGAATCGAGAAAGGTTTAAGGGACACAATTTCCATTGGGATAGAAAGTAATAGGATTAAGGCATTTCATGAAAACGGTGAGCCTTGTAATTTTGTAATAGTTGATGGTGTCTATGAAGTATACGATTTAGAAGCATTAGAAAAAATAGAATATGAACGCTATTATCCTTCACGAGGATACTTCAAAAAAATAAAATAATTTAATAGGTTATACATTGTCATACAAAATAACGTTCCCAAATCAAAGTTAGGGAATCACCCCCATTCAATTGAGAGGGGGTGATTTTGGCTGCTTATGAACAGTATGTCCCAAAACCACGCATTGGGAACGTAATTAAAGGAATCATCAAGCTATATATTGAAATAATAAAGTTAGACAAATTGCGGTAACGAGCTAATCAAATCTTTAATTTAGGTGGTTTTTAGGTATGAATAATAAAATTTGGAAGATTCTTTTTTCTATATACATATTATTAGTGCTAAATTTTATAGTGATTAAGTTCAATGGAGACCTACAAGATGTTATCAATACTATACAATCGAATATGGAGCGTAGAAACCAAGGGGAATCAGGTGCAAATTTAGTTCCTTTTAGAACAATTGAAGCGTATATAAGTGATTTGAGTTTTGGTATATCTTTTAGGAATATTTTAGGTAATATAATTCCCTTTATACCAATGGGATTTTTAATACCAATGGCTTTTCCCTTTCAAAGAAATATAATTAAAACGATGATTTCTTGCTTTTTACTCATACTCAGTGTAGAAATCCTCCAACTAATTTTGTTTTTAGGCAGTTTTGATATAGATGACATTATTCTAAACCTACTAAGTTGTTTTATAGGATTTATACTTTTTAATGCGTATAAGAATATCTTTAGAGTAGTTTCTTGAATTTAGTTAATCTTATTATAAGGCTCTTGTTAGGTGTATAGGACTGTATAATATTTATTAAAAACGTTCCCAAATGAAAGTTTTGGCACGAAATAAAACACTTAAAACGTTGTCATACCAATGTATTAAGTGTTTTTCTGTATTTCGTTCATATACACCTTTTTATGCACTATTGTTGGAACTATGATACAACAAAGCTTTCAACGCTGTTCAAAAGAAATTGCACTGGGTCATATTTTGAATAAAATCTTGCATATACAGGGTATTCCTTAACGTTATAAATCAACCTTTTCTTATAACATAGCCTTTTTCTTTATTAAACTAACGGGGGCTTTACTTGAAGATCATTGAGTTGCATATGCAGCTCTTTTTTTATTATTGAACTAAAGGTGCAGGTTAGTTCAATAGCGTTGCTTAACTTGTGTTCAACAATCGAGCCAGATTGTGGAGTAACACCTTTTTAGGAAAAGAAAGTACAAAAAAGAGAAAATAAATTAAACCGCTTTAGCGGTCAGTGAGGAAACAAAGTGCGGTTGGCGGACCTTTTAGTATGTCTTTAGACATGAGCCAGTAATCCAGCGTTTCACGCGTAGAGCAAACCACCAGTTCGACTGGTGGTTTTTGATTTCCTACCAAAAATACAAGTACAAAGACATCTCCTATTTGTATTTTATTCGTATGGTTTATCATAATCCTGAACTTTAAGTTCTTTAAGAAAATCAATAAAATTCAATTTTTGTATATACATTTCTCTATAATTTGTTTTTGTTTTAAGAAAATCATTTTTCACAATTTCAATAATATAGGGTTTCATACGAGTTTCCTCAATATAACGATAATTTTCGGTAAGTTCCATTAGAAAGAAGACAATATAATTAAATGATGCAGGAAATTCTTTTTCAATTTCTTCCTGGTATTCAATTAAAGTTTTAATATATTTATATAACTCACTTTGTTTGGTAAAACGGAAACTGCATCCTGTATTCCAATAGCCAAGCCAAATAGTAAATATGCCAACAGAATACCGTCTCAATTCTTTATCAGGATCACCGAAATAGAAATGATATGGGTAATGAGGAAATGTCACTCCCCCATCAAAACCTAATATTCGAAAGCCGCTGTTCAATACTTTATTTACTTCCATAATAATTATACTTTTTTCTTCTAATGTAAGTTCTTTTTGAAACTTATTATCTTCTGTCATCATAATGCCCCCCTATACTTTTTATTTTACCAAGATATTGGTAGATATTTTAAGGTTTTCACTTAAACTAACGGAGCAGGTTAGTTTAATAAGAATCTTCTATTCCTTGATATAGAATTAACATTAAAAGGGGGAAATTAAAAAGGTGAATACTAATGAACTAAGAAAATGGGCAGAGAATCACTCCATTGAAAGTAATACAATCAAAGGCTTTTGGGAAATGTTTAATAACTATAAAGAGGAACAAAAAGAGGAATTTCTTGAAGTTTTCGGTGCGGATTTGGATAAAAGGCAATTGATAATTAAGATGAATCGACTTGGACTTTTTATTGATGCTTGGAATAAAGATGCTTTTATGCAGTACGGTTTTGATTACGTTACTTCATACATTCCAATCATCTATAAAGATAATCAAATTGGAGAATACAAAATGCTTTTTAACCTAGATGGTATATGTTTTGATGATTATTTTATAATTTTTTAGACAGTTCCTTATTCAACTAACGGGGGCTTTAGTGCAATAACGATTTATAGCGTATACAAAACAAACATAAATAACGTTCCCAAACAAAAGTTTTGGAATACACAAAAAGCTAAGAAATGCTGTGAAACCAACATTTCTTGGCTTTTCCTTTAATATAGTTTATACAGTTTATTATGTAAAGGTATAGAAACATACCTACAATAAGCTTTTCAAGATTTTGTAGAAAACGCTGCAGGTGTGTTATCTGAATAAAAACCTGTATAAATAGAAAATTTATTAACGCCTTAAAACTACATTTTTTAATTGTGCCTAATTCTGCAATAGGGCCTTATTGATATGGACAAAAATGCAACTGTTCATAAAATTATTTGGAGTAGGAGTAATTTTTTTCTTAGACCAAAAATACAATTGAAAGGTTAGCAGATATTAGAATTATAATAATTCTTCTATTTGTATGGTTAGTTGCACTTATTGAAACAATTGTCGTTGAAGTAAAATTAATGTTTTTTTACAAAAAAGATATAAGAAAATGAAAGAAAGGTTTTAAATTTTTTTTTAGCTGATGGATTTCATTGTGGAAATTATTGGACATATGAAATAAGACTGCTTAAAGCCGATAATTTTTAACATAATAAAAGTAATGTTAAAAATTAAAGGTGTGATTGGATGAAAAGGGCAGTTTTTTTAGATCGAGATGGAGTAATAAATGAAGTGCTAACTGATCGAGTGAAATTTGTAAACGAACCGAAACAATTTTATTTTTTACCTGGTGTAGAAGAAGCAATCAAAAGTTTAAATGAGTATTTTGATTATGTGTTTGTCGTAACAAATCAAGGTGGAATTGGATTAGGTTATATGAAGGAAAAGCAGTTACATAAAATTCATGAATATATGGTGGCTGAACTGGAGAAAAAAGGAGCAACGATTCATGAGGTTGCCTATTGTCCGCATAAACCAAAGGCTGGGTGTGAATGTAGAAAACCAAATAGCAAAATGATTTTAGATTTAGGAGAAAAATACAAAATTAATCTTGAAAAATCATATATGGTTGGAGATACTGATACGGATATTCAGGCAGGTAAAAAAGCAGGTACAAGAACCGTTTTTATTGGTGAGAGTGATCCATCAGCAAATGCAGTGTGTCCAAATTTAAAAGAGGCAGTACAATGGATTATTCGCGATATTAAAAATGATAAGAAATAACCCACAGTGGAAAATTATCCATTATGGGTGTATTTATCTCAACGCATTGTGAGGTGGTCACGGGTTAGACCTAATATAATGAATGAAAGAAGAACGGATTCCAAACGGTGGAATCCGTTCTTTTTCATTGGTTTTTATTAATGGACAAAAGTTAATTTGGTTGGAGTTTTATTGAACTAACGATGAGCTTAGTTTAATAATCTTTTCCAGTTCTGTTCAACAATCGGGCGCTTTCCTTGAATAAGGATTAGTGCTCATTTTTGATTAAAGGGCCAGTTTGTTGAGGCAAGTAAAAGCATATTTTTGTAATACAAATCAAGTTGTGAAGGATTAAACTTATATTCGTATTGGTATTTAGTCTAGTTTCAGTATAAAAAACGCTAACCGAAATGATTAGCGTTTTATACATGATGGAAGGGAACACGCTGGTGGAGGAATCCTGTGTTTACTGTATTAGATTCAAAAGAACGATCTCTAATTATGAAAGTCCGGACGTTTTTAAGGTAAGATGGAAAGATAAGTTTACAAAGGTCAGGTGCAGTTTTTTAATATGGAGTTGGAGTCGGGGGAGAGCAGTGGAAAGAATCAATTTCTCTTAAAGCTATTGAATATTGATTCCATCTTCCGCCGAAAAACCTATAGCCATAAACCCTTTCGTGCCCAACAGTCGTCAAAAAGAACCAAAAATTGTCTCCGTTTCTAAGCCACATATACGTGAAACGAAATATACAATTTTCAAGTCCCCTAGGATTCTGGCCATAGAAAGGCATTTGTTCCATATTTCGCATAAGTTAAGTTTTCCTCCTTTTGAAATTAGACTTATAACCAGTTTATTCTCAAGTTAAAAGCTTGGGGTGGATGTATGCCCAAAATAGTTTTTATGTAAGAGGATAGCAGCCACTGCTGAATCGACATTCGCAATTCCTTGTTAAGGAATCGTTTAGAAGACAATTACTCCAATGGGATGTTGTCTACTTTTTTGAAATGGATTAACTTACGGGGCAGGTTACTTCAAAAAGTGGGCATTGTGTTTTCGTAACATTTTTTGGGGATATATGACATACTTTCCTAACGGGAGAAATATGTCTTTAAAGTTAGAAAAAATACTAAAACGTCGGCACTAATAGTTAAACCCCTGAAAAAACTCTTGACCGTAATGTATTCTCATACTATAATTTCGTTTAATATTCTAAATAGCAAATGAGCGATGACAAGAACATATTAAGCCTGGTCTCCCTGTTGACAGAGAATCAGTGGTTGGTGGAAACTGATACATAGATTTTGGTGAATTTCATTCTTAGAGCTTTTTTTATACTTCATCATACAGAAGGAAGTATAAAAACGGATTAAACCGTTATTTTACCAAGTAAAGTGGGAAACCAGATTTGTTTCCAATTAGGGTGGTACCGCGTGAACAGCCACGTCCCTATCGTTAAAGATAGAGACGTGGTTTTTTTGTCTTTTTCTTAGTTTTCTAAAGGAATATTCATAATATATATAGATTGGATTGGTAAGTATTAAAGCATCAGAGCAATGGTCATCTAAGATTGGTTTTATTTTATCAGCAGCAGGATCAGCTATAGGCGTAGGCGCAATTTGGAAGCTGCCCTATGTAACTGGTATAAGTGGTGGGGGAGCATTTTTTCTACTGTTTATCCTATTTTCATTATTCATAGGTTTTCCGCTGTTATTAGCAGAGTTTGTCATTGGTAGAAGCACGGGAAAGGAAGCGGTAAGTGCATATCGTACTTTAGCTCCAAATACTAATTGGCATTGGATCGGCAAGTTAGGGGTATTTACATGTTTCCTTCTATTGTCTTTTTATAGTGTAATTGGTGGCTGGATTGTTATCTATTTTGCAAAAGGTTTGTTAGGTGGAATTATTAGTGAAGGCGCAGATTATGCATCTGTCTTTAACGACACGATTGGAAATCCCATGTTAGTTATCGGAGCTCAATTTGCATTCTTAGCCTTCACAGCTGTAGTTGTAGCAAAAGGGATTCAAAATGGAATTGAAAAAGTAAGTAAAATTTTGATGCCCGCTCTATTTATCCTATTTTTTGTACTTATCATTCGTTCACTTACACTTGATAATGCTATGGAAGGTGTGAAATTCTTCTTAGCACCTGATTTCGCAAGTATCACATCTCAAAGTATTTTGTATGCAATGGGACAGGCTTTCTTCTCCCTAAGTGTCGGTGTATCAGTAATGGTTACTTATAGTTCGTATCTTTCAAAAAAAGAAAGTTTAATTCAACCAGCTATTTCAATCGTTTCAATGAACTTATTCATCGCTTTATTAGCAGGTTTAGCAATCTTCCCAGCTGTATTTTCATTAGGTTTAGAACCTGCTGAAGGACCTGGCTTACTGTTTGTTGTATTGCCTGCTGTGTTTGATCAAATCATCTTTGGAGAAGCTTTTTTATTAGGATTTTTAGCTTTATTTTTATTTGCCACATTAACCTCGGCATTTTCTATGTTAGAAATTATTGTAGCTTCTTTAGTGAAAGGAAAAGAAGAGAAGAGAACAAAGTATGCATATATTATCGGTGTTTTAATATTCGCAGTTGGAGTTCCATCTGCATTATCATATAGTGTTCTTGATGATATTACCATCTTCTCAAAGAACATATTTGATTCCGCAGACTATTTAGTTAGTAATATATTAATGCCACTTGGCGTATTTTTAATCTCTATTTTCGTACCACTTAAGATTGAGAAAAGTAAATTGCGTGAAGAAGTATTACAGCACTCTAGTTTGGGTGCGACTGCATTTAACATTTGGTTCTTTATCATGAGATATATTATTCCATTAGTAATTATCATCGTATTCCTTGATATAACTGGAATACTAGATAAAATTATTTCTATCTTTTAAATAAAAAAACTATTTAAAGAAACCCAACAAAAAGTGCTGAAGCTAGCAGAAATTCTGCTAAACTTCAGCACTTTTTGTATTTCGGGCTTACGGTAGAATATGTTTTTTTGTTGCTGTTATTGAATAATGGGTACTGTTTAGTTTAATAAAAAAGGGAGTCTTTAAGTCTCACTTAACACTTACTTTGACAAGCGAACAAAGATATCCATGATATTCAGAAATACATAAATACCATGAATAAATAGTGAAGTAACTTATAGAATTAGTGGGTAAATGTATATCCTTCGAATACTTTTAGCCCTTCATTATTTAAAATTTGTTCAACTAAGACCGGTTTATTTGGACTTTTTTCGATAACTTCTTTACATGAAATCATTATATTACTGCCTGCAATTTCTGCTAGTTGATCGTGAGAAACACTGTAAACGATTTTCCCTAAATTAGACCATACCATAGCCCCTGTACACATTACGCAAGGTTCACAGCTAGTGAATAAGGTATATTCACTAAGATCAAAAACATTGTTCTCAGAGCAATAATTGCGTATAAGTCCAATTTCAGCATGGTGTGTAGGATCACAATTACTATTTATTTTATTTTCACCATACATTACAATTTCGTTATTTTTTACTAAGATAGCTCCGAATGGTTCATTACCATCTTCTCTAGATTTTAAAGCTAATTTAATGGCTATTTCCATAAATTGTTCATCTTTATGTGTCATAAATAAAACCTCCAACTGTAACCATTATAACGGAAACTTACAAAGTTTGAATCTGCGTATGCTATGTAGTTTGATTATAATTTGTAATAGAAGATAATTTGCTAATTTTATGGGGTTTCGGTTCAATAAGATGAGCATGAAAAGCACGATTTAATTAAGTTCTAACTATATATTAGCGAGATATGCGAATAAAAAAGCAGTACCATCGCAATAAAAGCGCTGGCACTGCCATATTCAATTGAAGTGTGTTTTATTAATTAGAATGCACTTGCTACTTTAACAGCCTTTTCAAGTCCTGCGGCAATAATTTCTTCTGTTTTATCTGGGAATTGATTGTGACCTTCAATGACTACTTTCTCTATATCTTTTACACCGAAGAAACCCATCATACTTGTTACATATTTAACAGCCATCTCTAGTTCAGCTTTTGGTCCTTCAGAATATACACCGCCGCTAGCATTTAATATTACAATTTTCTTATTTTCAATAAGACCTACCGGGCCTTCTGGTGTATATTTAAATGTTTTGCCTGCGCGGTTTAAATAATCGATATATGTGTGTAGTACAGCAGGAATTGTTAAGTTCCATAATGGGAAACCAAACACGACTTTATCAGCTGTAAGGAATTGGTCTAAATATTTATCAGCAACTGCTACTGTTTTTGCTTCTTCTGCTGTTAGATCAAGTCCTCTACTAGCCTTAAATGTACCGGTAATCATATCTACTCCTACATATGGCAATTCTTCATTGTATAGATCAAGTTCTACCACTGTATCATTTGGATGAGATTCTTTATAGCTTGCTAAAAAAGCCTCATATAATTTCACACTCACCGATTGGTCTGCGGGGCGATTGTTTGCTTTTACAAATAAAACTGTTGTCATTTTCTTTTTCTCCTGTTGTTTATTCTTATGTTGTGATATTTTGATTTCTTATTGTCTTTACACTAGCTCTTTAAAACTATATTCCATATCTCCACTTAGAGCTACAGCTGTATCACCAGTTTCTCTGAAATCATGTGTATGAATCATTTCAAACGGTCCAAAGTCGACTTGCTTATAAAATTCATAACAAGGGAATCCATCATGTTCACCGTGAATATCGACAGTACCATCATTCTTAACATGGACAATTAATAGATAATCGACAGGAGGTGCATATTCATTTAATGGGTTGCTAGCACTAGCGCTCATATGAAATTTGACGTCATCCTCTCCCCATACAACATCAGTGCATAAAATACGTTTTGTACTAGCTTTTCCTGTTCTTTTATGAACGGAACCATCAGAAGTTGTGATTTTTTCTGTTGTAATGCCAGTATTTGCATATGTGAATATTTCCTTTTTATTAAAATCAACAACTACTTCTTGTTCAATTCTAGAACGCATAGCATTGACAGCATATGGTGTAAATTCACGTGAGTCACCTTCGAATTGAATTACGTCCTCTGTTTGAGCATCTTTCTTAGGTTCAGTCCAAGACATTGGAATAAATACACTTGCTCTAACTTTAACGATATTAGTCATTAGAACCTCCAAAAAATATTAAATTTGTTTCAGTGAATGCTACTACTTTTATTTTCGGATTATAGTCAATTTGATTGACTACTTTACGTATAGTACAATGAATTTATTATATAGTCAACTAAATTGACTATATGCAACGGAGGTATACATGAATATTAAAGAAGTTAATGAGTTGGATCTTATATCACTTTTGTCTTTATCTTTAAGTACATCAATTAATGAACTACATGACAGATTGAGAGAATTGGGATTTGACGATATTAGACCTGTACATGGTTATATGTTTAAATGCATCACGCCCAATGGAGCAACAGGGATAGAAATAGCCGAATATTTAGGAATTACAAAGCAAGCTGTGAGTAATATGGTTGATTATCTTGAGAAAAGTGGTTATGTAATACGCAAACCGCATCCCATTGATAAGAGAGGGAAAATCATTGTTTTGACTGAACGTGGATGGTTAGTAGTAAAAGCAAAAGAAAAGATATTAAATGAGATTGAGACACGTTGGATGGAATACATCGGCACTGAACGGATTCAAATGTTAAAAGAAGATTTATTGGAATTTATTTATAAAGAAAATGAATGTAAATCATCATTGAGAATTAGACCCATCTGGTAAAATGAATTTTATAAGATAGATTTTTAAGCGAGTTTATATTCGTACTAACCAGTGCAGCATTCTTGAAATTATTTAAATTAGCGACAGTGTTTGTTAAGAATTGTACTTAAAGTAACGGGAGAGTTATTTTAAGTACAACTTTATCCTAATTTCAACTATCGTTGGGTCATGAAAAGTTTGGCATGATCAGGAAATAATTAGAGCAACTATTTGCTAGGAAAAGCCATGCAATTCAATTATAAAAAGCACATATGCGCGTTAACTTCATGGGAATAAAAGTTAATAAATAATAACTACTGCTAATAATTGGAGGTGCAAAACATTGCTAATTACAAGTCAGACGGAGATTCAAGCCCCTATTGAGGTAGTATTCTCTTACTTAGAAGATAATGATAAACAAAAACAATGGATGACAGGATTAGAAGGAACTGAGTATTTAACGAAGTTTGATAGTAGTAATCCAGTTGGTGTTATGTTTAAACAGATACTAAGGGAAGGGAATCGTATTCAAGAGTATGAAGGACAAGTTACTGAGTACAATAAAAATAATAAATTAAGTATTCAAATGAATCATCCTTCTTTTTAATCAATGTTTCATATAACCTTCAAGATGTTAGTCCTAATTCCACTATTCTTTCAATTACAGAAGAAGTGACAGCTAAAACTGTTTCAGGAAATATATTAAGTATCCTTTTTCGTGTATTTATGAAAAAAGGTTTAGAAAAACAAATGAAGGCACTGAAACAATGCGCTGAAAAACCAGTGTAATGTTTTTAGCATGTTCACTTAAAGCAAAGAGAGCTTTAGGTGAAGTTTTAAAAAAGAGAAAAACCGTTTCCATTAAACCTATTAGCACCCATCTGTTGCCGCATCTACGCCACACACTTTGAAGCGGTGGCATGGTACGGTACCTTTTTTAGGTTCTTAACATAAAAATAAGTATAATAAGGTGATGGAAGGATGACGTTTTGAGTGGTATAATTACCCATTTCTTTGGGCAGGCAATGACTGGGCAGGGTATAAAAAATGTATATAGGGAAGTTATGAATGAAGCGAAAACAGTGTATCTTCTTAAAGGTGCACATGGGTTTAAAATTTCTGAGCTACTCCAAAAACTAGGCACCTACTATCATGATCAAGGTGCAGAAATCGAATATTTTCATGACCCTTTGTTTGAACAGTCTATTGAAGCGACATTTGTAAAAGCACCTTTTGAAATTTTATTTCTTGCTGCAACAAATCCAGCGATTGAACCATTAATTATTGATGATCGGGATCATGTCGTTTCTCTATATGATTGTTTGGATGAACAAAAGGTTTCTTCAAACTTATCGATGCATTCCATAACCGAATTAAAGCAAGTATATTATGATAAATGTTTTGACGCACTTTCGAAAGCCATTCACATTCATGATGATTGGGAAGTAGAGACAAGGAAAAATATGAATTGGAATGGATTAAATCAACAGTATGCTGATTTAAAAAAGCAGCTTTTTGGAGAAAACCAATTAGAGAAGTCCGCAAAGTTAACACATCGCCTGCTTGGAACATTAACACCAGCAGGGGCTCGTGATACAGTTCAAAGCATCACACAAAATCTTGAAAAACGATTGTTCATCAAGGGCTATCCAGGTACAGGAAAGTCTTCTATGATGAAAAAATTGGCGAACGACGCTTTGCAGCGAGGATACGATGTACAGCTTGTATGGTGTGGATTAGACTCCAATTCAATTGATATGGTGATTTTGCCTGAATTAAAGTTCTGTATATTTGATAGCACAGAGCCACATGTTTATTTTCCGGAAAAAAGCCGTTCTGGCGATGAGATTTTTGATATCGCCAAGCATTGCCACCCAACAGAAGCAGAAGAAAATAATATTAAAGAAATTGTTGCTAAATATAAAGCTTCAATAGCTGAGGCAACACGTTTCGCAAAGTTATTTGCCGAGGAAGAAAGAAAAGTTCGGGAAGCGATTGATGCTTCACTAGATATAGAGGAATTTAATAAACAAACAGCGAAATTATTTCAAACTTTGTAAGGTTTAAAAAAATTAAACAATCTTAGTTAAAAAACGGGCGTTGTGAAAGTAATTAATTTGTCACGAAAATAATAAAATAAAAGGAAACACCTTCAGCGGGATACTCTGTCGAAGGTGTTTCCTTTTATTAATCGAAAACATTTTACAAGGATGTGACTTTGATTTTACCTGCCTCCATCATTCTCCCAACGATCAATGTCCAAGTCATTGGTTGTTTCTTCAGCATTCGTTAGGCGACAAGTTCTTGCCACAATAAGCTGCCAAATTTTAATATTCATCATCCTTTTTTTAATCATTCATATCTATTTTATGCAATGTATATAAATTAATTGAATGGATGGGATATACGTTATTAACTCCCTAACATAAGGGGATTATAAAAATACGATTATATCTAAAGGAGCGTAACCCTCTATGAGAAGAGAACATAAAGGTTTTACAACTGAAATTAAACGACAACTAGTCAAGCGAGATGAGCACGGAAAGTCACGCGCTTTTGATATGAAGAAAGCGCAGCGACAGTCACAATGCGCAAAGTCGCAATAATTATGGCACACGAAAAATCAAAAAAGAGCTGGCGAAACAAGAACAAACTGTATCAAGGCGCAGCATGGGACGAATCTGATTTGTGGATTTGGGCAGGCCAGCTTTCGGAAGGAACTGTCCGTGTAGCACAAGAAGAGGTGTTCGAATAGTTGCATGAAAGGGAAATTTACACCCGACGCAACAGCTCGAAAAATGGATGTTTAGGAAGGGGCTGGCCTTTTCCTAAACATCCAAGTGAGGATTTATCATAGTTTTTACTCAAATATTTATCATTCGTAGGTGAGTTCATCCTCAGCAACATCATCAAAGACATGGGAAAGTACAATGGCAATGGCTCCTTTTAATGTAGCATCATGGCCCCATCTAGAAATTTCAACATGACTATTTTTGGCTTTCCCAGTTAGCCCTTTTTCTTGAATGATTTGCTTTACGATCGGTAGTAAGTATTGTGAGGCATCCATCACTCTTCCGCCTAATACAATGCGTTCGGGATTGAACAAATGAATGAGATTAATGAGCCCAATACCAATCGCATGTCCAATTTCATGAAAGATTTTAATGGCCTCCTCATTTCCAGAGCAGGCGAGCTGAAATACCGTGTCTCCTGTAATTTGGTCATTGAACCGTTCAAAATGAATGGAGGGGATTCGTGCCTTTGCTTTAGAAACAATTATTTTTCCGGAAGTTAACGTTTGTAAACAACCACGATTCCCACAGTCACATATATCGCCATTCATATCAATCGTCATATGACCAATTTCCCCGGCTAAGTAATCTTTGCCATAAAAAAGCTTCCCATCAACAATGATCCCAGCGCCGACACCACGTCCGATATTAAGGGTAACTAATGATAGAGGAGCGTTAGTTTTGTCAAACCATACCTCGCCCATTGCCATAGCTCTTGCATCATTTTCTACATAGATCGGTATTTGAAAATGCTCAGATAGCCTTTCTTTAATCGAGATGTTTGTTAATCCTAAATTGGGGGCAAATATGGCCTCCCCTTCGAGAGGATTTACCACACCATGCATAGCGATTCCGATACCTAAAATGTCCTGATTAGTTTTTAGAAATGATGAGATAGTATTGATGCTTGTCGTAAGAGCTTCAATAAACAATTCGTTAGTATTGACACCTTTTAGAGAGCAGTGGGAACGATACAAAATTTCCCCATTTAAGTTCGACAAACTAGCTTGAATATTTTGCGAACCGGCATCTACGCCTACTACAAAATACTTATTATCCGTTAGCATGAGCATTTTCGGTTTACGTCCACCACTAGAAGTACCATAATCTGTCTCTTCTACAATGCCTAATGCTATTAATTCTTTTACATTGCTACTTACTGTTGGAGGAGTGATTTTGGTTTCTTTGGCAATTTGAGCTCTAGATATAGGTGCGTTTGTTCTGATTTTATTAATAATAATGGATCGATTCACTGATTTCATCCATTCAAATGTACCTAGTCTCAAAATATTTCCCCCTCCTACTATTTATTATCCAAGGCGATGAACATCTGTAAATTGCACAGTTTGTAATTTTTCAGCGTCTAGCTCAAATACAATCACTTCATTTATTCCTTTACGCAAAATGCTACTTGGTACATAATACGTTTCTTGCGGACCAACAGACCAATAGCGACCTATATTAAACCCGTTGATAAAGATAACGCCTTTTTTACCTGAAGGCACCTCAATAAAAGTATCGGCTGCTTCACTAAGTGTCAAAGTACCTTTATAAAAAGTAGGTTCATTTTTGCGAACCGGCTGTAGCGGATTGAATGAAAGCTGCTCTATATTTGTTAGTGGTAACGTATATATTTCCCAATCGAAAATAAACTGACCTTTAAAGCGAACCCCTTTAACAATGCCTTTTGGATCAAACATTTTTTCGCCGTAATTTACCCGTCCTAAATTTTCTACTAATATATCTAATTGTACATCATTCTCTCCTACATGAATATCGATTTCTTGCTGATCCCAACGAGCAATGATGCCTTTGAATTCTTGGTTAATAAAAATATGTGCACGGTCTGCCACATTGTCTATACGAATCGATCCAGCACCCATATTTTTTGGCAAAATCGTTCGATATAAAATAAAGCCGTAATCCTGATTTGCCTTTTCCATTGTTAATGGCTGTGGGCTTAGGATTGGGGAACTAAGTTGATTTAAGGCATCAAATAGTTGCGTGCTTTGAGAAAGTTGTACCGTACCATAAGCCATTTTTTTCGAGTTTTCAGGTACTGGCCCAGCATCTATACCTGTATATTCTTCAATGACATTTTTTAATTTCAAATATTTTTCGGTTATATCTCCTGCTTCAGTAAGTGGGGCATCATAGTCATAGCTTGTAATTGTTGGATTGTATTTTTCGCCGCAATTTGCGCCATTGTAAAATCCAAAATTAGTCCCACCATGGAACATATAAAAGTTCACAGAAGCGCCGTTATATAACATTTCTTTAAAGATATCTACGGCTTCATCTACATTGCGTGTATGGTGGCCACTATTCCAATGATCAAACCAACCATTCCAATATTCCATGACGATATGTGGTACCGCACCAGCATGTTTTTCTAATATCTCAAAAGATTCTGTTGGGCGTGACCCGAAGTTGACAGTTGGTAAAACATCTTGAACCGTACCGCCAGTAAGCATCCAATCTGTAGGTCCATCACTTGTAAACAGTAGTACATCTACGTTTCTTTGTTGAAGTGCATCTTTTAAGTAATTTAAATATCGTTTATCGTTGCCGAAACTACCGTATTCATTTTCGATTTGTACAGCAATAATTGGCCCTCCATTAGTAGATAGGAAAGGAACTAATTTAGGGATTAATACATCATAATAGGCATCTATTTTTTCTACAAACTTCTTATCATACGTTCGAATATTAATGTTGTGATCTTTTAATAACCAATAAGGTAAGCCGCCAAATTCCCATTCTGCACAAATATAAGGGCTAGGTCGAGCAATGACATAAAGACCTAATGAATGAGCAATTTCAAAAAACTTTTCTACATTTGCTAAACCCTCAAAATTATAGACACCTTCTTCAGGTTCATGCAAATTCCATGGTAAATAGGTTTCTACAGTATTAAATCCACAAGCCTTTAATTTTGTTAAGTAATCAACCCAATCCTCAGGTATTGATCGGAAGTAATGAATCGCACCAGAGATCAATTGTATTGGCTGTTCATTTAATAATAGTTGTTTTCCTTTGTAAGATAATAATTTTTTTGAATTCATCATTTTCGCTCCTTAATCTTTAATAGCTACCGTTGCAATATTAGAAATAAACTGTCTGCTTGCAACGGAAAATATAATCATTTCTACCATTGAATAAGTTATAAATTGATATTCGTAAATAAATTTAATTAATTAACTTTATTTAAATAGAATGTAGCAAATTAAAAAATAGTAGTCAATGATTATACGGAATTTTTAGAATATTTTTAATCGGTGTAATATTATGTTTGAATGTTTAATACGGTTATAGTATATTCTTTATAAAATTAATTTATTAAGTTAGTAGTGAGGTGTTTTTTATGGATATAAGAGATCAAGTAGTTATCGTGACAGGTTCAGGGCAAGGAATTGGCAGAGGCATAGCATGGGAATATGCGAAAAGGGAAGCGATTGTTATTATTGCAGAACTGCAGGAGCAGTTAGGTATGGCGCTTGAGCATGAACTATTGAGCGCTGGATACAGAGCGAAGTTTATACAAACAGATGTAACGAATGTAACTCAAATCGAGCTGTTAGTAGCGCAAGTCATTGAAGAGTTCGGGAAAATAGATACACTGGTGAACAATGCAGGCATTACCATATTTAAATCAATATTTGATTGCACAATAGAAGACTGGGATAAAATGATGAACACGGATTTAAGAAGTGTGTTCTTATTATCGAAAGCAGTCGGTAAAGAAATGGTGAAAAGAAAGAAAGGGGCAATCATCAATATTGCTTCGAATCATGTATTAGCTACTTTACCAAATACAGAGATGTATGCTGCCGCAAAATCAGGTGTCATTGGTTTCACGAAAAGTCTGGCATTAAGCTTAGGGGATAAGGGGATAAGGGTAAATGCGATTTCCCCAGGATTTATGGATACACATCATCATAGAACTTGGCTTACACAATTTGAACAACCAGATGTTGTTCAAGCACATATTAATGGATTGCATGCAACAAGAAGGATTGGTAATCCAGAGGAAGTAGGCAATATGTGTGTCTATTTATCTTCTTCAATGGCAAAGCAAATGACGGGTGCAAATATCGTCTTAGATGGTGGATTAAGCACTAGATTGTATACTTCACAATACGAATAGGGGAGAACGGTTTGGAGGTCATTACATTAGGGGAGACAATGGCGGTTTTTACCGCTAGTCAAAGAGGTAAAATGCGTTATGCCTCTAGCTATAAAAGAAGCTTTGCTGGAGCAGAGTCCAACGTAGCGATAGCTTTATCTAATTTGAATGTTCAAGTGTCATGGATTAGTCAGTTGGGAGAGGATGAATTAGGGCATGCCATATATGCATTTATGAAAGGGCATTCCGTCGATATATCAAATGTTAAATTTACGACGAAAGCCCCGACTGGCCTCATGCTGAAGGAAAAACGAAATGTAGAGATGACAAACGTTTACTATTACAGACAAAACTCTGCTTTTGCCCATATTCATAAGACACAAATTGATGAGTCATTGTTTATACAAGCGAAAATTTTGCATATAACGGGAATTACGCCATTGTTGAGTGAAAGTGCATTTGAAACCTGTATGGAATGTATACGATTAGCCAAGAAACACCAGATGCGCATATTTTTTGATCCAAATATTCGTATGAAATTAATATCAAGTGGCGACCAAATAGCAAA
Organism: Solibacillus palustris; assembly: GCF_022549215.1. GTDB lineage: Bacteria > Bacillota > Bacilli > Bacillales_A > Planococcaceae > Solibacillus > Solibacillus daqui. Next base: position 107,988 of record NZ_JAKZFC010000006.1, read on the forward strand.
ATTAAAAGAATTAGTCATGCATTGTGATTTTTTTATGCCAAATGTGCATGAAGCGCAATTTTTATTCAATATTACATCAACTGACCCGAAAGTTATTCTCGATAAATTGGCTAGTGAAATAAAGGCGACAATTATTTTAAAAGACGGCATTAGAGGTACTTATTTTTTCAGTCCAGAAGAGAGTGGATTTGTCGAAGCGTTTGAAGTAGAAGAGGTGGATGCGATAGGAGCAGGCGATGCCTTTGCCGCTGGTATGATTTACAGCACGTTGCATAACGGTAGTTTGAGAAACAGTGTATTGAAAGGAAATGCAATGGGCGCAATGGCTGTTATGGCTGAGGGGGATATCGAAAATTTACCGACAATAGATGAACTCGACAGATTTCTAAAGCGAATTACTGGAAATGATACTGTCTTTCGATGAGGAGTGCAAAGATGAACACGTTAGAGCATTTAAAAAAGTATCCTATTGTCGCTATTTTGCGGCGTTTACCACAAGAGAATTGTTTGAAAGCTGTCCAAGCGCTATATGAGGGTGGCATAAGGAGTGTTGAAATTACAGCTGATTCAGAAGATATTGTATCAACAATTGGTGAAATTAAAATGCGTTACCCATCAATGAAAGTTGGTGCAGGGACAGTGCTATCAATGGACATGGCAGAGCAATTGCTTAATTGTCACGTTGATTTTATGCTATCTCCTGTTGTAAATAAAGAGGTAATTCAAAAAGTTGTTTTGAATGATTGTATTATGATACCGGGTGCGTTTACCCCTACTGAGGTGTTGGAAGCGTTTGAGGCAGGCGCACAAATCATTAAAGTATTTCCTGCGCATTTACTAGGTAGTAAATTTATAAAGGATATATCAGGGCCATTACCTTTTATTCCATGTGCACCAACTGGTGGTATAGATTCCTCAAATATTTTAGAATACCTTGAAGCTGGTGCATATTGTTTAGGTGTATCAAGTGCGTTCCCCATAAATGGAGAAACAATAGGTGATTTTGAGTATCAAGAAATTGTCAAAAAAGCGCTGGAAATTACGTTAATTGTAACGAAGTTTCAAGAGGGGTAAAAACAATGGAAGCGAAATTAAAAATTAAATTACAGCAAACTCTAGGGGAAGGTCCGCTTTGGGATGAGAAAGGTCAAAAAGTATATTGGACTGATATTTTAAATGGTTGTTTGTATCGTTTCAACCTCACAGGAGATGCAATCGAAAAGCGTATTTTGCCATTTCATATTGGTAGTTTTGCATTTTACGAGCAAGAAGAGCGTATGCTACTAGCCACAAGTAAAGGCTTGTTTCACTATTCTTTTGATGACGATCAATATGAACATCTATGTGAATATTTCCAACTTCCTTCTCAAATGAGATGTAATGACGGGAAAGTAGATTATGATGGAGATTTTTGGTTTGGAACAATGCAATATAATCCTGTAGAGCCACAAGGTTCAATTTTCCGCTATACAAAAACAGGTCAGCTCATTGAGGAGGCACGAGGCTTTATTATTCCAAATGGTATTTCCTGGTTCAACGACACGATGTACATCGTAGATAGCGGCAAAAGGGAATTGTATGCAGTGCAGAGGAAAAATAATGGATATGATTGGGATAATAAAGAAGTTATTTTTTGTTCGCCAGAGGGGATGACACCTGATGGCATAACAATTGATTCGGATGGGGATATATGGATAGCAATTTGGGGCGGTGGCAAAGTAATCCGGTTTAATCCACAACGTCGAGAAATTGTAAGTGAAATTATTGTCCCAGCACCGTATGTTACAAGTTGTTCATTTACAGGTGAATTTTTGGATACGCTTTGGATTACTACGGCCAAAAGTGATTTATCAGAAGAGCAGCTGCAAAAATACCCATTATCCGGAAGTGTCTTTGTTGTTAAAACAAATTCAAAGGGAGCAAAAAGTTCATTGTATAGAGGAGAAGCGAAATGAAAATTACCCGTTTTGAATTATTTCAAGTCCCACCACGATGGCTATTTTTGAAAATTGAAACAGATGAAGGCTATGTAGGATGGGGAGAGCCGGTTATTGAAGGGAAGGCCCATACGGTAAAGGCAGCCGTTGAAGAATTAATGAGCCAGTTAATTGGCAAAAACCCTCTTCATATTGAGGATCATTGGAATATGATGTATAGGAGTGGCTTTTACCGAGGAGGTCCTATTCTAATGAGTGCAATTGCCGGTATTGATCAGGCACTTTGGGATATTAAAGGGCATTTTCATAATGCAAGCATCCATGAGTTAATGGGAGGGGCATGTCGCTCTAAAATAAAAACGTACAGCTGGATAGGTGGAGATCGTCCACAGGATTTGGTAGATGAAGCTAAAAAAGTGATGGACTTAGGGTTCACAGCAGTTAAAATGAATGCCACAGAAGAATTGCAAATAGTCGATTCATTTAAAAAGGTCGATGAGGTGGTCGAGCGCATTGGATTACTTCGAGATACATTTAAATATGACTTAGATATCGGTTTAGATTTCCATGGAAGGGTTCATAAACCGATGGCAAAGGTATTAATAAAAGAATTAGAGCAGTTTAACTTATTATTTATAGAAGAGCCTGTTCTTGCTGAAAATTTAGAAGCATTAAAAGATATTACGAAGAATAGTTCGACGCCAATTGCAACCGGTGAAAGGATGTTCTCAAGATGGGACTTTAAACAAGTACTACAAGAAGGTTTTGTCGATATCATCCAGCCGGATTTATCGCATGCAGGAGGCATTACAGAAACGAAAAAAATAGCATCGATGGCAGAAGCATATGATGTTGCTTTAGCTCCACATTGTCCGCTTGGTCCGATTGCATTGGCTAGTTGTTTACAAGTAGATGCTACTTGCTATAATGCGTTTATACAGGAGCAAAGTTTAGGGATTCATTATAATCGTGAAGGTCAGGATCTATTAGATTATTTAAAAAATCCCCAAGTGTTTCATTATGAAGCCGGCTTTATTACTATTCCTGATGGACCGGGTTTAGGTATTGAAATGAATGAGGCTTATATAAGGGAAATGGCACAACAAGGACATGATTGGAAGAACCCAATTTGGCGTCATAAAGATGGCTCTATTGCAGAGTGGTAAATGCTCTTTAAGATTCTTGGAAATAATGAGTTAATTACCCATAATGAGTGTTTTTAAATACAAATTTTAGGATAAAGTGCATGCAGGTAATATATTTCGTTTTGCTACGCTACGGGGGACGCTTTTCTGGGGGCGTGGCTTCAACTAACTATATGCTTGCCACTACGGCGGCAAGCATATAGTGGATTTTCCGCGCACGCTTGATCCCCTAGAAGTCGCCCCCTTCACTTCGCGCCACTCTACTATAAAACTAAAGTTGGTTTTTATTACAAAACTTTTGAATGAAGTGTACAGAATTGAACTATGTAATTTGAAATAAAGTCTACTTCATCTAAAAATGCTTTTATTTACAGAGCTAAATTTTAATTAAAGAGAAAATGTTGTAAAAAACGTACTATTTTATTCATCACCGCCGCCTCGCGATAGCGCAAGCGGCAGTATTTTGCGCTCTTAACTATATAGAAAAAGTAACTTTTTAGTTTGGCGGGCCTTGCATGCGGCATTAGTGAAAGTGGTAGAGACATGTACGACATGGCTCTAACGCGGTCATGCCGTAGCCCGCCAAAAATAAGTAACACTTTCTTAATCCGTTTTTTGGAAGTGAATTTGCTCATTATGAATTTATTATAAATAAAAAGAGGTTGGTACAAAACCACCTCAAAACTAAAAGCAGTTCAAAATTTACACTGAGTAAAATTTGAACTGCATTATTTTTATTTCTACTTCTTAGCTATTGTTCTCCGTTCTGGCGGACGCTTTTCTGGAGGCACGGGCTCAAGTAATAAAAAAACAAACTACTCATTAAAATTGTAGTTTGCTTTTAACACTTTTTGCGGTAGCACTTTATCATTCACTATAACTGAAATTACAATCCCTACCAATACGAGTACACCACCGATAATGTGATTTGACTGGATAATGGCTTGTAAAATAATCATACTCAATATCATCGTGATGATAGGCTCTAAATTTAGTAATATCGCGGCATTTGTAGAGCCAACTTCGTGTTGTTTTGCGTTCCATACAAGGTTACTCACACCATGTACGAGAATAGCTGAAATGATTAATAATAAAATGATAGGTAATTCTGCTACCTGTTTTACGGGCACTTGTGCGAAAAATAAAAAAGGGAGCAGTGCAATACAGCCTAGAAAACTTGTGAAAAAAGTGATTGTAAAACTATCAAGCTCTTTCCGTAATACATCAAGCATTACGAGGAAAATCGCAAAGCTAAGCATTGTACAAAAACTAAAAAATTCCCCGATGCCAAACTGTATGCTAGCTCCTTGTTTTGCTGAAATAATAAAGCCGACACCTATGAAAGAAATGATAGAACCGAGCCAAAACAGACAGCTTTTTCTTTCCCCCCGCACAATGCCGTTAATAATTCCTGTAATAATGGGTGTGAGTGCTAAAATATAGGCAGCTGTAATAGGGCTCGTCGTTTCCAAACTTTTGAAAAAGCTCAAATGGTTAATGCTTACACCGAGAATAGCTGCGATGCATAGTAATAGCCATTGTTTCGGACGAATACGTGCTTTTCGTATAATAGGAAAGCCGATGATGCCTAAAAATAAACTAATACAAATTAACCGATAAATCGAGACGTGCAGCGCTGACCAATAATTGACCAGCACTGCACCTATAATAAAGTTGGATGCCCATAAACTAACACAAAAAATAAGAGTTCCATAAATTTTTAACTTCATAAATTATTGCTTAAAAAATACTCCTTTATTCATCAATAGACGTTTTGCTGTTGGTCTTGCTACAACTTCAGCACTACAGCTAGATGCGACAAAAACAAAGCTTGCCTCATCACCAACTTGTGGCCATTGTATTTTCCCTTCATTGTCAAGTGGTGTGGTGCCATTTGTAATGTATGCTAAGCTTTGGCGAAGTTCCCGCTCTGTAATTTTACGTGTAACATCAGCAAATGTACAAACTTTTTGTAAAATGTCCCCCGAACCATAAGGACTCCAAGAATCATAGAATCCATCACATCCGAAATGCACGTTTACACCATGTGCTGTTAATAAATCAATCGGTGGAATATTACGTCCTAAATTAAACGGCACTGTCGACATAATTGCGACATTGTGTTTTTTTAATCGTTGCGCCATAGCAATCTGCTCAGGTACTGTAACATCACCTAAGGAGAAAGAATGACTAAAATCCGTTTTCCCTTTAAAATCATTTTCCTCGACCATATCTAGCCATTTATCAATCGTGTAATAACCTAAATGTCCATTATCATGTAAATGGAAATCTACATCTACATTAAATTCTTGGGCGATCCCCATCGTCGTATGTAAAGACTTTTCTATATTGCGATCGATTCCACCTGGATCTAATCCACCAAGCATTGTCGCACCATTACGTAATGCTTCACGTAATAAATTTGGGACATCATCTCGCAGTAGCCCGTGCTGTGGGAAGGCGATTACATCTGCAATGACATAATCTTTATATTTATCGAGTGCTTTTAAAACGCCTTCTAAATTTTTCAATCCAATATATGGATCGATATTTACGTGCGTACGGATATGGTTTGAGCCAAATCCTAAAATTTTCTCAATCATAGCGCTCGCACGTTGCTCACAATTTTCGGCTAAAGCTGAAAGTTCAAGTGACTCTAAATGCAAACGCTCTTCAAGTCCACTCACAGTACGGCAAGCTTTCCACGGTAAAGATAAGTATGTTTTATCTAAATGATTGTGCATTTCTTTAAAGGCAGGTAATGCTAACTGACCTTGCATATCTTGTGCATTTTCAGGTTGGAATGAAGCGTCATTTTCCTTTAATTGAACGATACGTCCATTGTCATCAATTTCGATATTGAATAAATTTGTCTTTGTACGGATACTTCCATCTTCGTGTAACTCTTCGCCTGTTTCTAAACGAACATTTAATAACCATTGATTCATCGGTAAGCTCCTTTCAATTCAATATTATCCTCATAAATAATCGCACCGTTTGAAATGACAGTAGTAATAGGACAATTGCGGGCAATTGTATGTGCTGCACTCACTGCATCAACGAGTAATGCATTTGCTGTTTGTCCAACTTTCGGCCATACTTGCTCACCTTGTGCATTCAGTGGAGTAATACCACCTGTTGCATATTTCAAAGATTGGCTTAACTGATATTCATTAATAAATTTAAAGCGCTCAGCTAATACATTCAGTTTCTGTATCGTATTGCCAGTCCCAAAAGGAGACCAGTGATCTGTTAAACTATCATGTCCAACGGAAACTTGTACACCATTTTCATATAAATAAGGAATAGGGATTGTCGAGCGATTTTGTCCAATTGGTACTGTAGTTGTCACATCAATATTAAATGATGCAAGACGCTTCGTGAGCTTTTCTAAAGAAGTACCTTGTAAATCTGATAATGCAATTGCATGGCTAATTGTTACCTTATTTTTAAAGTTATGCTTTTCTAATAAATCCATCATTACATGGAATTCATGCTCACCAAGCGTATCGCGGTCATGTAGGTGAATATCGATATGTTTATCATAATCAATAGCAATTTGAATCATCGTTTCTAAAGATTGGTGTGTTGCGCGGTCAACAATTGCTGGGTCTACACCACCAACATGAGTTGCTCCTTTTTCCATCGCTTCACGCATTAAAGGTTCAACGGCTGATCGAATTAAACCGTGCTGTGGAAACGCGACGATCTCGTATGTAATTTTATCTTGGAATGATGCCAATACTTCCATCGTTATATCGATGTGTTTCGTACCGATTTGCGGATCAACATTACAATGTGAACGAATATGTGTATGTCCATTAGCGATTAGATGTTCCACCATTTTGATGGCACGCTCTTTCGCATAAGGAAGTTGCTTCGGTAGTAAAGTTTGCTCTTCTTCAATGCGCGTTAAGATACCTTTCGTTATTGCTGTAGGTGCTTTCCATTCTCCACCAAAATACGTTTTATCAATGTGAATATGCATTTCACGGAAGGAGGGCAACAATAATTGCTCGTGGGCCTCCATTACTTGCATATCAGATGTCACTTCAATTACAGGCTCAATCTGCGTAAATTGTCCGTCTTCTATTAAAATATCGAAAGGAGCAATCGTTGTCCCTATAACTACGCCGTCTTCATATTGATAACCCGTTTCTAAATGAACTTGCTTAATCAATTGTTTCATGTAAAAGTCACCCTTTCGTTTATTTTGAAATTTCTACATCATTAATTATTGTGTAGTTTGATGCAACTATCCGAATGTTCTGTACTTTATTGCTATAAATACCTAAGTGCTCGTAATTACGAACAGGAATATAGACAACTTCTTCAAGCTCAATTTTCATTGCTTCTTCTTATAAACTTTCCCGTTTTTCTAATACTCCTTCACTACGGGCTTCCTCGATTAATTTATCTACATCTTTATAATAATCTGCACTCACAATAAAAACAATTCAGATTATTAAGAAAACGTCTCAAGGACATTAGGGGCATAAATGAATAAAGCTAGGTACGAGTGTTTGACTATGTACCAATAATGAGAGAATTTGAATTTATATATGAATACGATTTACCGAAACCTGTTTTTGTACTTGCTCAAGAGAACGGCCTTGTTTTACGTCCAGACGTTGCCGCTGAAATTATACAAGCAGCAAAAGCAGGAGGACTGCCTGTAAGTGTAAACAACAAGACTTGGTTACTTGGATTTAGAGTAGTGGGGGGAATGGCTAACGCATACATTTCTAATTGAAAGGTATCAACATCCACTAAATTGGGTGAAGGAATATGAGGAAGCTGTTGAAAATGGTACAGACCCTAGGCCAGGTTTAAAGAAGAACTACCGGGATATAAAAAAACAAATCAATTTCCAACGTCTATTTTAGACTTTGACAGTAGTGGCAGTGCCGAAAAATCCGATACCCATTGGAATTTCAGGCACAGCTTTTTGAGTTTTAGTTAATTTCTGAATTGCTTTTGAACCCAGTACACGTCATTATATTGTCCTCAACATAAAACGACAATACGATACGGCGTGGTTTGAGCTGGGATGCTTCTTGTCGTAGGTCCGTAGTTTACAATTAAATCGTGGTTTCCTGGATATCCTGAAAAGAATTGTCCATTTGTTAAAACGATGTGGGTATTAGAAGATAAATTTAATTGTAATTGCCCATCACTACTCACTAATTGACTATTAAAAAAATCAACTTTTACATTCTGATTTGGGTTATCCTTTACCATCACAAGCGCTCGATATTGTGGAGGGTAAATAAGGACAGTAGGCGCATTTCCGTCATAATAGCCTGTCACGCGATCCCCCACTACTAACATTTCATGGTCAACGAAGTAAGTTGAAGGTGAAACGACGAAATTTACGATGACTCCCAAATTATTTCTTACAGTAAAAAATTTATTACAACCTTTTTTTTCACCCTCACCTGCATTAAAATTAGTAATCTCCGTTATCGTTCCGTGAAACGAATGAAAACTTGTCATATTATACCTCCGTAATTAAAAGATAAAGTCCTTCTCGCGGTACCAATTTTACATTAAGTTGAAAAAACGTGTGAAAGCTCCAGTAAGTTAGCTCCTAAACATTATATGTAGAAAAGAAGAAAATGGACTCTTCACCTGGGTAACCGAAAGTTCAACAATTACTTTTACCCACGGAGCAAGTCATCTCGTCCGTATTACCCGATATACAAGGTATACAAAAACAGTAAGTTGTTAGGTATAATTAGAATTTGAAAAAGAAAGATAAGCCAATTAGACGGATAAAAAATCTATGAACCTATTTTACAGTGGTTATTAGAAGGAATTCATTCGAAATTAAGAAGAATATATATTGTCTTAAATTAAAGCCTAAAACGAAAGGAAGACAAACCTGAATTGACAAATAAAAATAAAACAGTTGTTCGTTCAATGGACATCTTAAATCTATTTATCGATCATATAGAACTGTCATTTCAAGAAGTAATTGAGTTATCAGGAATCCCTAAAACGACTGCTTTCCGCATGTTAAAATCATTAGAGGAAATGGAGTTACTAGAAAAGGGGGCGGATGCAAAGTATAGGTTGGGTATTTTGTTCCTTAAATTTGGACACCTTGTTTCCATGCGTTTGGATGTACGGAAAATTGCCTATCCGATTATGAATGAGTTACATAATGATACAAAAGAAGCGATTAATTTAATTGTGCGTGATGGTGATGAAGCTATTTATATAGAGAAAGTGGATACGAAGCAAAAAGTTCGACTTTATACAGCAATCGGTAGAAAAAGTTCTCTCTATGCGGGGGCATGCTCTCGTGCTGTCTTATCTTTTTTACCAGATGGTGAAATAAAGGAATATCTTGAATCGATAGAACTTAAACCATTTGCAAAGGGAACAATTACCGATAAGGAAAGGCTTTATGAAGCGATTGTTCATGCAAGAGAACATGGTTATACAATTAGCCATTCAGAATTAGAGAATTATACATCTGCTATTGCAGCGCCGATTTTCGATCATACAGGCGAAGTCATTGCGGCCATGAGCATCGCAGGCTTGGAGACCAATTACCAAGAAGGCAGGGCTGAAATTTTCGTGGAGAAACTAAAAATGGCCACAGCCGAAATATCTAGACAATTGGGTTATGAACAGCTTTAAAAAACGGGGAGTCTCAAACTTTAATTGAGACTCCCTAATGTACTCACAATTGATGCAACCTTTTTATACTTAGTCCAAATGCCAAGTTATTCATTTCTTTCTCTTGATGGATTAATGCCCACTGCGCCTCTTCAAGCGTGACTTCTTTAAAAAATACCTCACAATTTGCTTGCATTTGTGCTAAAGATGGTAAATCGACAGAAATAACCTGTCCGATTTTCGGATAGCCCCCCGTTGTTTGACGATCCGCCATTAAAATAATCGGTTGCCCATTAGAAGGGACTTGAATTGTCCCAAATGTAACCCCTTCAGATAATAATTCAAACGGCTCTTTTAATTGGACATCTTCTCCTTCCAATCGATAGCCCATTCGATCGGAGTGTGTTGAGATGGTGTAAGGCGTTGAAAAGAATTTTTTTAAACATTCTTCATCAAATCGCTCATATTCAGAGCCTCTGATAATACGGATTGTTTGTGTTTTTTTGAATGTAACAAAAGGTGTGTAATGAACGGACCAAGAAAGATAAGAGGTTTTCTTTTGTAATTGATTAAAAAGATCCTCTCCAGATTCTGTTCGTGTATTGCATTCAAAAACATCATTCTTTTGCAGTTTTCTTCCTTGAAAACCTCCAATGCCAGCACGTACGTAGGTACTTTTACTACCCATTACTTCGGGTACTTGAATGCCTCCACTAAATGATACATAAGCGCGGCTACCACTAATCGCAGCCTTAAATTTTAAAACCGATCCTTTTCGAATAAAAAGCGGTTGCCACATTGGGACTTCTTTTTCATCTATTGTCGGTTGTAGATTCCCACCTGTAATGGCAATGAGTTCATCACTTTCAAATAACAGGCTAGTGCCAAAAAGTGTGACCTCCAATGCGCCTTCTCCTTCAGAATTTCCAACGAGTAAATTTGCAATTCGTAAGGAATTTGAATCCATTGCTCCTCCTACGATAACCCCAAACTTTTGCAGTCCAAATCTTCCTAAGTCTTGAATCGTTGCAAGCATACCAGGCTGCAATACCTTTACTCCCATGATTTCACCTCCAAATCTTTCGCATAGTCCTCCACTGAAATAGGCACAAATTGAATTCGATCTCCTGGTTGTAATAAAGTCGGAGGAGATTGTTCAGGGAGAAATAGACGAGATGGTGTTCGTCCGATAATTTGCCATCCACCTGGTGTTTCTAATGGATAAATCCCTGTTTGGCTACCCGCAATTCCAACAGATCCAGGTGCAATTGCTAAACGTGGCGATTCTTTTCGTGGTGTTGCAATTTGTTTGTCCATTCCGCCCATAAAGGGGAAACCTGGAGCAAAGCCTAACATGTAGACAAGATATTGTGCAGAAGAATGGATTTTAATAACTTCACTAGGTGTTAAACCGTTATAAGATGCTACAAATTCTAAGTCTGGTCCCATCTCACCACCATATGCTACAGGTATTTTTACAAGACGATTATTAGTCATTTCAGCTATATTAGATTGATTCATTAAAGAAAGAATTTTAGTTTTTGCGTTTTCGTAAGGCGATTGAACACCTTTTTCCAAATTTGAAAAATACACATTAATCGGATTGTAATAAACGGTCACACTATTATAGGCAGGTACAGCCTCGATAAATCCGCTAAATGGATTTTTTTCTAATAAATTTAATATTGTTTTTACTTTTGTATGCGTTACCTCGTTGATTCCTTCGCCGACTTGAACAACAAGTGCAGAATCGCTCAAAGGTCTTATTTGAATAGTTTCTAATAAATTTCGCATGAAACCCACCCCCCTTAAGTTTCGTAATTCGGTATTTAAGTTTTAAATTACGGATAATAAATATTATATTTTAAGAATGCGTAAAAACAAGCGGAATGTTATTAAAAGTGAAAAAATTATATTATTTCTTAACATTTAAAATTTTTTCTTTCCTACAATAATATAATATGCTAAAATTTTTTTAAATTTCAAAACTAAAGTTCCGAATATCGGTACCAAATTTTTGGAAACGCATTCATAATAGTCCGTTAGTGAAAGAAAGTGGGGGAACAAGATGTTTCGTGTTGATTTAAACTGTGATCTAGGCGAAAGCTTTGGTCGTTATCAACTTGGAGAGCAAGAAGAAATCTTGAAATATGTAACATCTGCTAATATTGCTTGTGGTTTTCATGGTGGAGATCCAACGGTTATGCGTGAAACGGTTAAGCTAGCCATTGCTAATGGTGTGAAAATTGGGGCACACCCTGGATTACCGGATTTAATTGGCTTTGGGCGACGTGAAATGAATATTACGCCTCAAGAAGCTTATGATATGATCGTATATCAAGTTGGAGCATTGCAAGGTTTTTTAACAATTCACAATGAAACGATGCAGCATGTTAAGCCACATGGAGCACTTTATAATATGGCGGCTAAAGATCCAGCAATTGCCGAGGCCATCGCACAAGCCGTGTATGATATTTCACCTTCAATTGTGTTATTCGGTTTGTCTGGTAGTGAATTAACGAAAGCCGGAGAAAAAATTGGGCTTCAAACAGCTCATGAAGTGTTTGCAGATCGTACGTATCAGCAGGATGGTTCGTTAACGTCTCGTAAACAATCGGATGCATTGATTACGGATAATGGACAGGCTGTCGGACAAGTTGTGAAGATGGTGAAAGAAGGCAAAGTTCTATCACAGCAGCAAATCGAAGTTGGATTACGAGCAGATACAGTTTGTATTCATGGGGACGGGGAACATGCTGTAGAATTCGCGAAAGAGATTCATGCAAAATTAACAGAACAGCAAATATCTGTCTGTGCAATCAAGGAGGAACTAAATGGAAGCTAACAACAAAGTAAATCAAGAAGAACTTGAGCAAAAAAATAAAAGTAAGTTTGCGAAAAAAACGGCTAGTAAAAGCGTTTTATTAGGCGCAGCATTTTTAATGGCTACTTCATCTATCGGACCAGGTTTTTTAACACAAACAACGGTATTTACGCAGCAATTAGCTGCTAGTTTTGGATTTGTTATTTTAATTTCTTTAATTTTAGATATTGTTGCACAGGTTAATGTTTGGCGAATCATTGCTGTTTCTGGTCTACGTGGACAAGAGATTGCCAATAAAATATTGCCAGGGTTAGGTGTCGTTCTTGCCATCATGATCGTTATTGGTGGTTTAGCATTCAATATTGGGAACGTTGCTGGAGCTGGTCTAGGATTAAATGCCATGATTGGTTTAGATCCAATTACCGGAGCAGTCGTAAGTGCATTGTTTGCTATATTTATCTTTGTTTATAAAGAAGCAGGGAAGGTAATGGACAAAGTAGCGCAAATAGCTGGCGGTATTATGATTTTACTTATGGTATTTGTTGCTTTTAAAACTTCACCACCTGTAGGGGAAGCGATTGCGAATACATTTATGCCTCAAGAAATTAGCTGGTTTGCAATCGTGACGTTGGTCGGTGGATCAGTTGGCGGATACATTATGTTTGCTGGTGGTCACCGTTTGTTAGACGCTGGCATTAAAGGTCAAGAATCTTTGCCAGAAGTAACAAAAAGCTCTGTAACAGGGATTTTGATTACAGGAGTTATGCGTATTGCATTATTCTTAGCGGTTCTAGGCGTTGTATCACAAGGTTTAGCTATTGACCCTAAAAACCCACCTGCATCTGTATTCCAACTTGCTGCTGGTAATATCGGTTATCGCATGTTCGGTATGATTATGTGGGCGGCAGCGATTACTTCTGTCGTAGGTGCGGCTTACACATCTGTTTCATTTATTCGTTCATTCCATCCAAAAATTGAAAAATATCATAACTGGGTGATTATCGCATTTATCATTGTTTCAACAGCAACTTTCGCCTTCATCGGTCAGCCTGTGAATGTATTGATTATTGTTGGGGCATTAAATGCATTGATTTTACCATTATCACTTAGTGTTATTTTGATTGCAGCACATAAAAAAGACATTGTGGGTACATATAAGCACCCTCGTTGGTTAACTGTGACGGGTATAATCGTCATCGTCCTTATGGGCTATTTGAGCGTAATTACACTGATTGAACAAATGCAAAAATTATTTGGCTAATCTAACAACTATCCGTAGCATCATCAATATAGGTTACTTTATGAAGTATTCCTTTTAGATAGGTTTGGCCTGTATAAGCAATTTGATGCTTGCAAGTTAGAAATTGCAAACATATCATAAATAAAAACGACGAGTGACTTTCATAATAGCTTCTCGTCGTTTTGTAATTGTTAGGACTTCGTTATTTTGCGCAAAAAAAGACCCGGAAATTAAATTCCGGGTTTGATTAGCACTTACTAAAAGTCCTCCATGACACACTGCCTCGCTTTCACATTGAATCTTAAGATTTACTTAAGAAAACTCTGCTTTAGCTTATTCAGTTTTACTGGTCCTTCAGAGTAAACGATCATTCGCACTCATCGGGTTAACCCTCCTAGTCATTTGGATTTGAAGTGAAATCTTTAATATTATAGGTCATATTCTGTTTTTTATACGCCCCAAAAAAAATTATGTAGCATAGAGGCAATTTACAATTACGTTCCCAACTAAATATTAAAACGACAAGTAGTAACGCGGGCACGCAAGAAAGTACATAGCTGATTTTTTGACCGCGAGTTGTCGTCTTCCGATGTTTAGTAAAGCTATTAGGGTGTATAAGACACTGAATCCACCGCCAAGGTACTGAACATATTAAAGGTTTTTTTACTTTGAGACACTGGTAGAATATCACTTGTTGGCATAGATATCTTTTCGATCGTTCAATGTAACAAAAAAACACCCGGAATTTAATCAATTAAATTCCGGGCATGATTAGCACTTACTAAAAGTCCTCCATGACACACTGCCTCGCTTTCACATTGAATCTTAAGATTTACTTAAGAAAACTCTGCTTTAGCTTATTCAGTTTTGCTGGTTCTTCAGAGTAAACGATCAATCGCACTCATCGGGTTAACCCTCCTAGTCACTTGGATTTGAAGTGAAATCTTTAATAGTATAGGTCATCTTCAGTTTTTTATACGCAAAAAAAAATTGATCACATAATCGGATAAATAAATTTACTATGAAGAAAGCTCAAGAATCGTAGCAAAAAATAATGTGTAGAAATAAGGCAATTAATAATAAAGCTCCCAGCCAAATATTAAAACGACAAGTAGTAGCGCCGACACGCAAGAAAGGACATAGCCGATTTTTTGACCGCGAGTTATCGTCGTCTTTTTCCACTGAACAAATAGCGCAATTAGACAAATTATTACCACGAAGATATACGCATAATTCACTAAAAAATGAATGTTCAGCGTAGAATAAGAAGCATAATTTAGTGTTCTGTAAGCTAAAATAATTAAATTCATAATAGGTACGATTCCCGATAAAAGTAATAGTATTTCCCACTTCTTCATCACTGTGAATTGAACTTCTTTTTTTCGATTCTTTATTGATTTGATCAAAACAATTAGTAATGCAACGAGGGTGTATAAGACACTGAAAGCTACCGCCAAGGTACTGACCATTTTAAAGGTTTTCGTACTTGGAGAGATCGGTAGAATATCGCTTGTTGGCATAGATATCTTTGCCACTTTACCATCATTCAATGTAACGTGAAGATATAAATTAAATTCATTTGTAGATTTATAAAGATACGGAGCTATTTGTTCAAATGTCATCCCAAAAGCATTAAATTTGTTTCGATCTGTCGCTTCAATATTCCCGCTAATTAGCGCTCCGTACAATTTGGTAAAACCCTTATGGGGCTGCCTCGCCATACTGTAACTTCCTTCAAGCTCCTGCGTATTTGGGAATTTTTGGTTTCCGTCTGCTATGGAATATGCACCGTACACGAGTGTTGGTAAGCCGTAACTCAGTCCGAATTCACCCATTTGATTTGTCATGATAATTACACCCAATTGCTCATCTTTTGAAAATGTGAAATTGCTTGAAAAACTATCCGTATTGCCTGCATGTTCCAATACATTTACTGTATATAGTCCTTCCCAAAAACCATGTGCATTTCGAGGAAAGCCATCGCCATAGAAATCACTCGTCGTCAGCATTTCATCTAAAGTACTATTACTTTGAAATAACGGACTATTCACACCATCTGCTGGCATGAGCGCCACCATAAATTTCGCCATATCGGCTATCGTACCCATTGCACTACCTGCTGGATACAAACCAATAAAAACCCGTCCATTTTTTGCAATACTAAATTCATTGTCACCATTAACACTATATCCATAAACTGCTTCTCTGTTCGATGCTACGTCTGGATTATCTTTCTGTGTAGGATGAATCGTTGTATCCTTCATCTCCAAAACAGAAAAAATATGTTCTTTCACATAATCATAAAATGGCTGCGCGGCAATCCGTTCAACAATAAAGCCTGCGAGAGCCACACCATAGTTCGAATAGGCAACCACATCTCCTGGCTCATGTATTTGATAAGGCTCAGTAATGTGAAGCATTTCTTTCAAGGACTTTACGTCAGCTGCAGACATATAGAATAAATCTGTAAATTTCTCCTCCCAACCAGCATTATGATGCATAAGATTCAACATCGTGATGGGGGTATCATATTGCAGTTTCGTCAAAAAGTCGTCCGGCAAATATGCGCGAATATCTTCATCTAAATCTAACTTTCCCTGCTCTACAAGCTGCATCACACTAGTCCATACAAGGAGCTTCGTAACAGACCCCCATTCAAAAACAGTATCTGGTGTGACTTTTATCTGATTTTCAATATCTGCATAGCCATAGGACGTATTCATGAAAATTTCTCCGTCCTTTACAATTAACACATTTGCTCCAGCCGTAGTCCTCCCAATGTAGTTAGTTGCATATTCATCCACACGGTTCTTTAGTTCAGCGTAAGGAATCCCTGAAGGTGTCATGATTCCTTCTTTTGCAGAAGCAGCTGATACAAAACTAAGAACAAGTACTAATACCATTAAAGTAATTTTCCTCAATAAATCTCTCCCCCTTAAACATCAATATTTTTAAAATATACAATATATTGCATTTTTGTCAATTGACATTTGTTGATGGAGAATAAGTAAGTACCTTGCGGATTTACAAAAATATCTATTTAAAGTTTCTCGCCATTTATCTATCGGTTTGCTACTGTGAAATGCCCTGCAAAGCACGCGTACTACTATATTTTTATAATGAAACACGGTATCTCAAATTGTTTTTGATCTACCGTGTTTCACTGTTCTTCTCTTTTTAGTCTTTTAAATTAATAAAAATTATCACATATAATATGCTAAAGTTCCGGAGTCTGTATTGCCAAAAGTCAGATACCAAGGTGATCCTAACTGTTTCCCTGCTGGTATGAAAACGTTAAAAGTCTTTGTTTCAACATCGTAACGACGTACAGAACCTGTATCAGGACCAGTTCCCGAAATAGGCACAAACAGTTTTCCGCATGGACCAAACAAGATTGCCATTGCAAAAGCACGCGGGCTACCAACTGTATCAAGCTCAATCTTATCTAGGAATTTACCGGTTTTGCCATTGAAAATAAGAATTTTATCTGTATCGTTTTCGTCGGCACGAAAACTCGTTACATAAAGGTTACCGTCTGGACCGAAGACTAATCCTTCAGGGCGGTGTAGCTTATTGACAGCATTGCTTTCAACAAACACCTTTTTGAACGTTCTTTTTACTGGATCGAACTGTAATACCCAGCCGTCGAGTGGGTCAAAAGGATTGAAGACTGAAACATAAAGCAAACCGTCTGGACCGAAGACTACACTGCGTGGAAAAAATGGTTTATTGAAGCAAGAGTGATTAAAATTACCGAGAAATTCACCAGTAGTACCATTATACGCGCGTAGTTCTCCAGGTTGAGGTGTGTCGCCGGGGCCCTGTAAGTCTGCTACATATAATACATTGTTATAGGAAAGAACGATGCCACGTGGGGCAAATGGTGCTCCTTTTTGAATAGAACTAACAAGTTCACGTAGAAACGACCCAGTGTGTCCATTGTACTTTAATACATTACCGTTTTGTGGCTGATTCACGTTCTGGTTGGAAACGAAAAGATTACCTAGTTGGTTGAAAATAATACCTCTAGGACCATGCAATCCACCACTTTCAGATGTTACAAAAGTATCAAGGAATTTTCCAGTTGTTGCGTCAAAACGCTTGATTGTATCGTCACTTGTGTCACCAATATAAAGAAAATCTCTATAAATACCCAAAAAAGCCCTCCTTTCTATTTAAAATATTGTAAGTATTAAATTTTCATATACTTTACTTTAATAATCTATGATAAAGAAAGTGTATTGTTTTAGGGAACTATCTTGATAAAACAGCAAAATTTATATTTCTACATACACTTTTATTTGCAATAGATACTTTGAACATTAATAACGAGACATTAGGAAAAAGTAATTAATACTTATTTAACCAATAAATTGAGTGTATGGATTTCTAGCATCTAACAATACTAATATTGAAAAAAATGTGCTACGAAAGAAAGGACGAGGAACAGTGGCTAAAAAAAGGGCAGGTACACCAAGCTGGAAACAAAATCATCCAAGTACTTTATTATCAAATTCTGTTGAAAGGTCAGATCGAGCGGTAAAACAAGCAATGTCTCACCCAGAAGAAATTGCAGTAGAGCATGCCTTTCATTCTATTGAGCGTACCGAAAATGCACTTCACAATGCTGAACAGCGTCAGGAGCATTTAGATATTGTTGGACAAAATAAAGGGAAATTATCGGAAATAAAACAGCAATTACATGAAGTACAAGAAAATTTAAGAGATCCAAACTAAATCGGAGTAACCCCGTAAATTTGCTGCGACTGATAAGTTAGTGTAAAAATCTAGCTTTGAAAGGTTGCAACTAAACGAACGGGGTTATTCTTCTTGTTAAGAATTAATGAATATGCACCGGGAGTAATAATCTAATAATTCGAATAATTACCAATAAAGTGCAACTAAAAAAATTCCTAATGCTTCTTCGTAAATTTCATCGAACTGACTAATTGGCAAAGGGTTTGTACCTAGGCCTAGCTCTATAGTAAAACCTGGTCTGCGCCAATCTTGTATAAACCAATCTTTATAGCCGGCATAGCTATCAATTGTTTGAACAGGCTCATATCCGCTCACTCGCGCAAACTCGTTTACTAACTGTTCTGATTCTGGTGGTTCTAACCCTTGAAATCCCCAATAAATGACTTCGCCTTGTGTATGGAACGCTAATACTCGAGCAAAATCCATTTCTCTTGTGAGCTCTGCCATTGCAATTGACTCTGGCTGTGATAGCGGACTTTCTCCACCATAATCGCGAGGACCTGGCGTTTTTGGATTATTTTCTCTTTCTAATTCCCATTCTGCTGGGAACTGATCATTTAAATCCACTCCATTAATATTTGCTTTCCAACCTGAAAAATCGGCACTCTCACCATTCCATTCAATTAAATTTGTTCGAATCGTCTCGTTTGTAGGAGGCCCATTTAACACTAAATCTACTCCATCCGGATTAACCATCGGGACGATAGACAAATTCGTCTGAAGATATAAGGGCAATGTATAAAGTCCTCTTATCGAACCATTATTCGTTAGCGATAATAAATAATCATTTAAAAATGTCATCACAATTGGTGTTGTTATCCATTCATTTGCATGGAATGACGCATTAAAATGCACACGTTTTTGCCCGCTACCAATGTGAAGTCCTGGAATTTTATTACCTAAAACAGAATTTCCAATTGACTTATTAATAAGAAATGGATAAATCATTTGCAGTGTACTAATGTCATTCATCATTGTGCTATAGTCGTAATTTTGTTTTCCATTGACTACTCTCCAAGTTACACGAATCGGCAGCACGATTACTTGCCCGATTTGTAATCGATTGGGATTTAATGTAGGGTTCAGTAAATAAATTGCATCAGTGGGCATATTGATTCTTTGTGCGATCGCCCAAATAGAGTCACCACGTTGAATTGTATATTGATTTGTTACGTATCCAGGAATTTTAACTTTTTGATTAATTTTTAGTGCTTGGGCGTTTATATTTGGATTAGAATCAATAATTAATTGAAGAGGAAGTTTAAAAACCTGGCTATAATACCAAATGGAATCACCCGGTCTAATGAAAACGTCCAAATAGTTCCTCCCTTTATCATTCATCAATAGAAAAGTATATGAAACTGTAGTCAAATTATTATTAGACAATGGGAACCAATTATTCCAATTAAACCGAATAAACCTTGTACAACATGCAACCTAAACATTGTGAAGTGGTTGCACTTCTTGACATTAGTTAATGCGAGTAAAGCGGATAAAAAATGATTTTTCACTCACACTATTAGTGGAGGTGATTGTAGAATGGGAAGTAATAAACATAAAAACAATAAAACGCAGGATAATAAAAAACAGCAAAATCAAAATCAAAATGCTAACAGAGAGCGCGCAAACAGAGAAGAGTTCGCTCAGGAAGTAAACTTCAACCGTAATCAAAATCAAAATCAAAATCAAAATCAAAATCAAAATCAAAAAAATTGCTAAGTTTTTTTAGCCCGACCCCAATATGCACTTCATAGTGTGTATTGGGGGTTTCTTATGTATTAACCATTAAAGATAGACGAATTTGTAAAGCAAAAAACCCGGAAAATTAATTCCGGGTTTGATTACACCTACATTTTTCCTTCATGACACACTGTCATGCTTTAAGCATTGAATCTTAAGAATAACCTAAGACAACCGTGCTTGAGCATTCAGTTGATGGTTATTCAGAGTAAACGATCATTCGCACTCATCGGGTTAACCCTCCTAGTCACTTAGTTTGGAAGTGAAATCTTTAATAGTATAGGGCAATTTGAATTTTTTATACGCTAAAGATTATTTTTTTTGAACAAGTTTTATTTGAAATTATGTATTGGTTTGAAATACGGAAAAACAACAATAATTTTGTGTACATCAAGTTACTGTTCACTTTCACAAAGAAATCTCTTCCATGAGATTATCTAGGCTCGAACGATATCGACAACCATTGTTGCAATAAAATAAGTAATAATTGATATTATAGCGCCTTTCCATCCAAAAATGATTAAAGCAACTAAAAAAATGAGAATATTTAATGCAAGAATAGATTCACCCACAGAGAATGACGTTCTATTGGAGATAAGTAATGCCAACACGTCTGTGCCATCTAAAGCCCCGCCGTTTCGAATGACAATTCCAATTCCCATACCGAGTAGTAAACCACCGATGAAAATGAGTAATATGAAATTTCCTTCAACAAATGTTGAGGACCTTTCAATAATTGCAGTTGAAATCGTTAATGAAATGATCCCCAGTGTAGCTAGAAAAGCGAATCGTTTTCCAAGATGTTTAAGACCGATTAGGACAAACGGAATATTTAATATGAATAACACTACGCTAAGTGAAAAACCATATTTGTCAGATAGCATCATAGAAATACCTGTAATACCTCCATCAATTAAACCGTTTGGAATCAATATAACTTCAAGGCTAATAGCAGCCATCATTGCACCGATGATGATCCACGGGATTTTAAAGATAAGATCCAAAATATAAAACTTATATGGTTTTTTTCCTTTCAAATAAGTTCTCCTTTTATAGATGGATGTTGGAGCAAAGGAAGTAGTCGAATGGTGTATAGTTATTCCTTTAACATTACTATGAGTAATTGTAGAAGATGATTCGTATTTTGAAATAAATAATTGAGGTGAAATACTGTGGCTTATATCAATCCCTCATCTACATGTATTAATGAAATTATATCCATACTAAGGAGAAATAAATTAATTTGAAGGTGAGTCGATGAAACGAAAAATGGTAATGGCGTTTATTATATTTCTTGTCATAAGTACTGGACTTGTACTAGCAATTTCTATATCTCCAATAAAAGAGCTGGATGATTTTTCAATAAATTCAACAAAGAAGCCCGTTATACTTTTGGTCGTAGATTCATTAATGAGTGAACCATTACAAAAAGCAGTAAAAGAAGGAAAAGCACCTGCATTTGCATTTTTGATTAACAATGGACATTTTAATCAGGAGATAATTAGCTCTTATCCGACAATGTCTGTCACCATTGATAGTACGTTATTAACCGGTACGTATCCGAACCATCATAAAGTACCGGGATTGATTTGGTTTAAGGAAAATGAAAATCGAATGATTAGTTATGGAAGTGGAATCAGTGAAATATGGAATAATGGGCTGAAAAATGTTGCATTGGATAGTGTTGTTAGTCTTAATAAAGACCATTTAAGTAAAGAGGTTCAAACGATTCATGAAGAGCTAGCGAATCGGGAACTTCAATCCGCTTCGATTAATGGTCTTTTGTACCGTGGAAGTTATGAACATCAACTAAATGTCCCTAAGCTTATTACAATGGCAAATTTTTTACCAAAAGAAATTGAAATGAATGGACCAACATTGTTTTCACTTGGAGCGTTATCTCAATATAACGGAGAGAATAATTGGCATAAATTTGTATGGAATCGTATGGGAGTCAATAATCAATTCACGGTAAATGAGTTGAAATATTTAATCGAACAAAAGAAGTTACCATCCTTTACGCTTGCCTATTTACCGGATGCAGATGCTTCTATACACAAACATGGACCGGACGATTTAAAGGGCATCGAAAAAGCAGATCAGGCACTACAAGACTTATTCAATAGCTTCGTATCGTGGGAAGAAGCAATTCAAGAGGTAACGTGGATTGCACTAGGAGATAGCGGCCAATC
Organism: Solibacillus palustris; assembly: GCF_022549215.1. Lineage (GTDB taxonomy): Bacteria > Bacillota > Bacilli > Bacillales_A > Planococcaceae > Solibacillus > Solibacillus daqui. The sequence continues at coordinate 130,451 of NZ_JAKZFC010000006.1, forward strand.
ATCCGTGAATAAAGATAAAAAAACTTCTTTAATTGATATAAATAAATCATTGAAGAATTATACGTTTTTGGAAGGCAATAAAAGAGATGCCCAACTTGCCGTCGCCATTAATGAGCGCATGGCGTACATTTACGTAAATGATCAACAAGTTGAATTATCACAAATCGTGAACATTTTAAAAGAGGACAAACGTATTGGCTTTATTGCATGGAAAGATGAGCAAACAAATTATGTTGTAAGCCCACAAAGTGATGAGGAATTTACATTTTCACCAAAGGGTACGTATGTTGATGACTATGAACAATCGTGGAAAATTGCTGGTAATACTTCAATCTTAAATTTGAAGGTAATTAATGGGGAACGTATTCAGTATCAAGATTATCCAGATGCCCTAGCAAGGCTACATGGAGCGCTTCATTCACAGGAAGGGCGTATCATTATCGTGGATGCCGAGCCGTCATATGAGTTCATTGAGGAACATAGTCATGACCATGCAGGAGGTGGCGCACATGGTAGCCTTCATAAAGTAGATTCCATTGTGCCAATGATTGTTACAGGAACAAATGAGTTCCCTCAATATAATCGACTTGTTGATGTGAAAAAATGGATTCTTCAACTATTGAGTGACACATAATTATGAAGTCACTCATTTTTTTATTGAATCTGAAGAAATACAATTAGGAATTGCGACAGGATGGGGTTACGTTTCATTTTTAATGAAGTAACAGTTACTGCATGTTACTAAAATTTCAACATAACATGTATTAACCCGATTCTGGAGGATCTAAATGCAGTATCTACCTATAATTCTTTCTTCTCTTTGTACAGGCTTAGGAGCAATACCTGTATTGTTAATTAAAAATGTTTCCCATAAAGGAAAGGATATATTGCTAGCTTATACAGCAGGCATAATGGTTGCAGCTTCAGCCTATGGTTTAATTCCGTCAGCTCTAAAACTATCTAACATAATTGTGTTGGTAATAGGGATGCTGATTGGTACATTTGTCCTCACGATATTAGAAAGTCTAATTCCACATGTTGATTTAGAGCACTCCCGCAAACCAGCGGATAATTCTAGTGTAATCATTTTGTTTTTAATTGCCATGTCCCTACATAACTTACCAGAGGGTTTGTCTGTTGGAATAAGTAATGTAAGTAATGAACAGGAGTTGGGAGCACTTGTTTCCCTTGCTATCGGACTTCAAAATGTCCCTGATGGATTTTTGGTTGCTCTATTTTTAATAACACAAAATGTAAGACATGGTAAGGCGGTTTTTTTTGCAACTATTACAGGTATTATAGAAATGTGTGCTGGACTAATTGGGATGTTATTTGGAGAATCGTTTGATTATATTATCCCTTATGGACTTGCTTTTGCTGCAGGTTCAATGCTCTTTGTTGTGTACAAAGAATTAATTCCGGAGAGTCATGGAGATGGCAATGAAAGAGCGGCAACAATAGCCTTCATTTTTGGTTTTCTTACAATGGTCATTCTAACAGATTGGTTTCGCTAAAATATCTATAACAATTGCCCAAACTTTACCGTTTGTTTTATTAGGTGAGATTGTTTTTTGAATTTAATTATTCCATGTAACTTAAAAAGCAGATGGTTTAGAAGGGGGGAATACCTCTTGTTGGCCGTCTGCTTTTCAATTTAGTTAAAAAATTTAGAAATGATTCCATGTGTAATAAAAACGAAATCAAGTATAATTTTTATTAGATATCCAAATACATTAATAGCAAATAATTATGTTCCAATTCCAACGTTATTTAGAAAAATATATAAAATTATAATTTTATTCATATTGGAGTTATGAGGTAAGTGCGATTACGATAGAAATAGAAGAAATTTGGAATAACTATTCCTAATGTAAATTGAAGGAGGGTTTAAAATGGCTAATGTAGTAAGTGGTATGTTATTTGAAACAGAATTGTTATCAGAAATTCGGGACCAGTTTGCATATATTGACTATGATCCATATTTGCAAAAAAATCGATTGTTTTTTGATAATGCGGGTGGTTCTTTAAAGTTAAAGAGAACGATTGAAGCGTTTAGAGAGTTTGATTACTTCCCAGATCATGCACAAAGAGAACATGCAACAGCGAAATATTTAGCAGATGTCGAGAAAAAAGGTTTGGAAGATATTCGAACGATTTTTAATGCTAAAGATGGCAGTATTTCAATGTATTTAACTGCTTCACAAGCAATTTTCGATGTTACGAGAGTGATTGCGGAAAATATTGCTGGAACTAATATTGTGACTACCCAATTAGAACATCCTTCCGCGTACGATTCAGCAAAATTCTATGCTGATAGATTAGGAAAAGAGTTACGAGTTGCACAGACAAACCAAACTACTGGTGGTGTAGATGTAGAAGAAATTATTAGTTTAATTGATGATAATACTTGTTTGTTGTCAGTGATTTATGCTTCTAACATTTCAGGTGCAATATTAGATATTGAAAAAATTGTTACGGAAGCAAGAAAGATTAAACCGGATTTATATATTGTTGTAGACTCTGTTCAGCACGCACCACATGGACTTATCGATTTAGAAAAAACACCAGTTGATGCAATAAATTTTGCTCCTTACAAATTCTTTGGTGTACGAGGTTGTGGCATAACATATGTATCTGATAGAACTGCAAAATTGCCGTTACATCGATTATTAGGGAAAGAAGATGGTGATATCCAATTAGGTAGCCCTGTTCCAGCACATTTTGCTGCAATTAGTGAGATTGTAAATTATGTATGTTGGATCGGAAGTAAATTTTCAAACGAAACGGACCGACGTAGATTATATGAAGAAGGTATTGAAAGAATTGCTATGCAAGAGCGTGCCTTACTTGAAACGTTATTAGATGGTACGTCGAATGTAGAGGGATTAAGACAAATTCCAAGGGTTACGGTTCATTTAGATTATGAAGATTTAACTAAAAGAGACTTCATTATAGCTATTAGTATTGAAGGAATTGATTATAAAGAGGCTATTAATCTATATGAAAAAGAAAATGTAATCGTTTACGAACGTGTAGCTACAAGTATCTATTCTAAACGAATGTTAGAGTCATTCGATTTAGATGGTGCGATTCGATTGTCTCCCTTGCACTGCAACTCGATTGAAGAAATCGAAGCGTTTTTAGAAGTAACAAAAAAAATAGTGGAAGAAAATTAATAACGTGCTGTTCAAAGTCATAACTTTTTGGACAGTGCAAGCATCGTGTCGTATTAATCCGCTTTAGGCGGTGCTTCTGCGGTGGTCGCAAGATAAGAACGAATGCTAAAACCGTCACGTCCTGTGGCAACGCATTCATGACCAGCATCATGCTGGCCTCCATCCTCGGCGCAAAGGGAGTGTCCCAGAAATACTTCTTGGACACTCCCTTTCTTATTATTGAGAGCACTTGAAAGAAAATTAGTAATAATTGATAGCGTTTTTAATAAATGAAATAAATTGTTCTTGTGAACTAGAAAGCTTATTTGATTTTTTATAATATAACATAATATTTTGGAACGCTAATGGATCGTCTATTTTATAAAAATATAATTTTTCCGTCGAAGACAAATATCGAGTGATACTAGCTCGAATGAAAGTAATTCCAATTCCCTTATTTGCAATTTCGTATGAAGTTAATAGTTGATCTAAATACATAGAAACTTTAGGTGTAAAACCAGCGTTTTTGCATATTTTAAAACTTCTTTGATACATGTCATGGCCTTTTTTTAAAAGGATGAAGGTTTCATTTTCGAAAAGCTTCAGAGAAATCTTTGGATACTTTTCATTTTTATACGTACCGTCTGTAATATCGTGAAATGTTAAACGATTTTTTTTTAGTTTTTCATTTATTTTTAGGTGAGAAGGGACCGCCAATAATAGATCCTCTTTACTCCAAATGTTAGAATGAAATAATTTCGATTCAGATTTGTTTTCAACGTCAATAATTAAATCCACGTCTCCTTCACGTAAATATTTTATTAGAAGATCTGTATTGCCTTCAGTTAAATTTACCGTGTAATCCGCATATTCCGTGTTGAACTGCTGCACTAATTTTGGAAGAACATATGTACAAAAAAATGAGGTACCACCAATATAAATTGTATTTTGGTATTGTTCCTTTAACTCGTCAAAATACGAACGCATCTCTTTTTCTAAATGCATTATATTTTCAATCGTGCTTATATAATGCTGTCCAGCAGGTGTTAATTTAATTGGATTATTGCTCCGATCAAAAATTGGTAACCCAATTGTTTCCTCAACTTTTTTTATCGTAGAACTTAAGGCTGGTTGGGAAATATATAATGCTTCCGCCGCTTTTGAAAAGCTTTTATACTTATATACCGCGTATACATAGTCCATGTTTTTGAGCATACGATCTCCTCGTTTCAGCTAGAATATGTCTTTATGAAAAGTGTTTATTAAATTGTATTCAAAAATATCTTAATATTCAAATATTTATAGGTTATAAGTAAAAATATATATCTTCATTTAATTAATAATATTGGAGTTCTGAAGAAATTACCTCTAATATTAAATTTAATAACAATCAAAATTTTCTGAAATCGGGAGGCGGATAGTCATGCAGTTAGTTGATAGGAAATTTTCAAAATTAGGAGCAGAATATGCCCCAGGACAAGAAGCTAGACAAAATACAGACGAACTTGTAGTAAGTTCTAAAGTGTATTCTGGAATTCCTGTTGATTTCTCACATGGTGATGTCGATGCATTTGAGCCAATACCAGGCTCATTAGAATTTTTTAATAAAGGCGTACACATTGGTGGTAAACAAGCATATACAGAATATCGCGGTAGCAAGGAAATTCGAGAAGAATTAGCAACAAAGCTTTCTAATTTTATAGGATCTGAAATTAACGCAGTTGATAATTTAATTATCACTCCTGGTACACAAGGTGCATTGTTTTTAGCGATGGGTTCTACAATTTCTAGAGGAGATAAAGTAGCAATTGTTGAGCCAGATTATTTTGCGAATAGAAAGTTAGTGGAGTTTTTCGAAGGTGAAATCGTTCCTATTCAATTAGATTTTTTTGAGTCAGATGAAAAGGCAGGACTGAATTTATCTCAGCTAGAAGAAGCGTTTAAAGCGGGTGTTAAATTATTTTTATTTTCAAACCCTAATAATCCGACTGGTGTTGTTTATTCTGAAGAGGAAATTTTTAAAATCGCAAATTTAGCGGAAGAATATGAGGCAACATTAATTGTAGATGAATTATATTCAAGACAAATTTTTGATAACCGAACTTACACGCATTTATACGCACAAAAAATTGTGTCATCAGAAAATTTGATTACGATCATGGGACCTTCGAAAACCGAATCACTAAGCGGCTACCGTTTAGGTGTAGCTTTTGGGTCAACTAAAATAATCGATAGAATGGAGAAATTGCAAGCTATAGTTTCTCTGCGTGCTGCTGGATATAGCCAATCGGTTCTAAAATCTTGGTTTTCAGAGCCTGAAGGATGGATGGAAGACCGAATTTCTAAGCATCAATTAATTCGAGATGATTTAATTGCTAAATTACAAGCGGCAGATGGTTTTAAAGTCAGAGCTACTGAAGCAGGTAGCTACTTGTTTCCAGAAATTCCTGAATTAAAAATTTCTATTCATGAATTTGTAAAGGCACTAAGGGTACAAGCGGGGGTTACAGTAACACCAGGAACTGAATTTGGCCCACAATACGTAAACAACTTTAGAATTAACTTCTCACAAGATCATCAAGCTGCAGTAGCCGCGATGGAACGAATTATTCAAGTAGTGGAGGAATATCGCAAATGATGCATGCAGGAACTCCGATTCCTCAAGGTAAGTACGTTCCTGCAAAAAGAGTAGGGAATCTTATTTTTACAGCAGGTATGACACCACGTGAAAATGGCGTATTAATTCAATCCGGGAAGATTAAATCTGATTTTGTAATTGAAAATGTCAAGCAGGCAATCAGGTTAGCTGCTACTAACACATTAAGTGCTTCTTTAAAACTTTTAGATATAAATGAAAAAATTGAAAGTGTTATCTCAATGACAGTTTATATTAATACAGAAGAAAATTTTGAACTACATTCAAAAATTGCTGATATTGCATCGGATTATTATTTTGAAGTTTTAGGAGAGGCTGGGATTGGCAGTAGAGCGGCTGTTGGAGTAGCTAGCTTGCCTGGTAATGCGCCTATTGAAATTCAATTAGTAGTTAGTGTGACTGAGGTAGAAAATAGTTAGTAGGTTTTTACTTAATTCCTTTTAAAAATATATGTAAGCGCTTTTATATCCATGTGATTTTATTAAATAAATTAATAGGTTTGTCAGTAAACTTATGAAGGAGGCGTCACTTATGAAATGGTGGTTGAAACGTCCGCTTTATGTTCAAATTTTTATTGGAGTTGTTCTTGGTATAATTCTAGGTTTAATTTTTAAAGAGGACATTACTGTTATTAAACCAATAGGGGATATTTTCCTAGCACTTTTACAATTCTTAGTTGTTCCTTTAACAATCTTCTGTTTAATTGCTGGTATTTTAAAAATGGAAGACATTCGGTCGTTAAGACAAATTGGTGTTAGAATTGGAGTATATTTTATCGTAACAGGTATTTTAGCGACAGCAATGGGGATTATTGTTGCGTTATTTTTAAATCCAGGTAAAGGTACTACAGGGATTTTAGAAGGTACTAAAGAAGTCGAAGCAGTTGAATTTAGTTTTATGAATCAAATTGTGAGTTGGTTCCCGAGAAATATGGTACAGGCGATGGCTGAAACGAACATGCTTCAAATCATTATTGCCTCTTTAATTATAGGTATTGCTTTACTATCATTAGGCAATAAGGTAAGCGGGTTGAAAAAGTTGGCGAATGAAGGTTCAGATTTAATGATTAAAATCACGGAATTCATTATGTATTTATCGCCAATTGGTATTTTAGCTTTAGTAGCGAATATGGTGGGTACATTAGGTACAGATTTATTAAAAGAAGTAGGCAGATTTATTCTCGCTGACTATATTGGACTATTAATCGTTTTAGGTGTAATTTACCCAATAATTATTAAATTGTTAGCGAAAAAGAATCCATTTGTATTTTATAAGAAAATCTCACCTTCGCTTTTAGTTGCTGCTAGTACAACATCTAGTAATGCAACATTACCAGTTTCAATGAATGTAGCTAGAAAAAATCTAGGTATACCTGAAAAAGTATACGGATTTACATTACCGTTAGGTGCTACTGTTAATATGGATGGAATGGCTGTAGGTTTAGGTGTAATCTCGGTTTTTGCAGCGAATTTATATGGACTTGAAATTACATTACCCTTAATTTTACAGTTTGTATTTTTAGGACTAGTATTATCGATTGGGGCAGCAGGTGTTAAAGGTGCAGGAATCATCATGTCTACTATTTTATTATCTACACTGGGCTTGCCATTAACACTCGTGCCAATTTTGGCAGCAATTTGGCCAATTATCGATATTGGGCATACGACTACAAATATTACTGGAGATTTAACAGGTACGATGATGGTAGCTTCTCAATTAGATATGGTAGATGAAGCAGTATATGAAGGAATGATTGAATTAGATGATGAAATTGAACCACAACCTGTAAATGAAAAAGCTAATAGCGAGAGTCTATTATTCAACAAAAATGAAGAATATACTATTTAGTTATAAATGAACAAAGCTTATTGAATCATTTTCTTGATGAGTAAACAATTTAAATGTGCAAAATGCATATTTAAATTGTTTGCTTTTTTAATAATACTAAGTTCGATTTGATCATGGTTCATATCCAAAAGTAGGAGATGACAATTAATTATAAATTGGAATATAATGGAGGTTGAGTGGAAGAAGCGTTTCATCCGACTCCCCCGGAAAGTTTCCAGATGAAATAGACATTAACACGAAGTAATGTTTGTGAAGAATATCCTGTTTAAATAAATATATATTAGGTGATTTAGAGGGGGAGTAATGTAAAATTTCTCTTGTTTTTAATTTTTATAGTATAATGTATGTATATTGGATTGGAGGTAACTAATGATTTGTTAATTCTATCCATAAAAACGATTCGTTTGGAAGGTGTATGAACTACTACCTCGATCGCAGTTTACATTATCACTCTAGAAATTATTTTTGAAGACATGAAGCATCTTTTCTTTTTAAAATGAGGAGATGACCTCATTTATTAGACGAAGTTTAAAAATTAATACCAGAGCTAGAATGGTTTTTCTCAAGAAAAGTATTACGCTTTTAAAAAATCTATGACATCTATCAGTGCGTTAGGTCAACACAAAGTTGATTAAGTAGGCGTTATCATATGACGTGACGCGTATAGCCTTTATTCCTCTATTCAACCAGGGTTTGCCCCCCGTTGAATGAAGGACATACTTGGACATTTATGCCCCATTTATAGAAATGGAGGACGGTTTCTAAGACAAGTGAAAATTGTGTGAAGAAAAATAAAACAAAGTTAAATTCTGAGGAAATTAATATGAATAAATTAGAAAATTTAATAGTAAGAGATGAACTCGTAGTAAAGGCGATTGAAAAAAATTTAGCAATCATTCGATTTGATACGAATTGTAAGGTCGCCTATGTAAATGATTTATTTGCAAAAACATTAGGTTATAACAAAGAAGAACTGTATGGAATGCATCATGCGGAATTTTGTTTTAATGAGTTTGTAAATAGTACTTCATACAAACAATTTTGGCGGAATCTATTTTCGGGTCATAGCTACCAAGATAAAATTGAACGAAAAGACAAAAATGGTAACCAAGTATGGCTAGAAGCAACGTACATGCCTATTTATGATGATTACCATCGAAAGGTTATTGGAGTTTCTAAAATAGCAACGAATATAACAGAAAGACAAAACGCTGTAGTCTCTGTTGTTAAAGAACTAACCGAGATGTCTGAAAATCTAAACGAAAAAGCTGAAGGTGGTATTAACAATAGTAACTATCTTTTAGAAACAATTGATAATATAGCGAAGGAATCCAAGCAAAACATTGAAAACCTATCCACACTCCAAAAACAGGCAGAATCGATAAATAGTATTACTCGTACGATTCAGGATATCGCCGCACAAACTAACCTTTTAGCGTTAAATGCTGCTATTGAGGCTGCTCGTGCTGGGGAAGCGGGTCGAGGATTCGATGTAGTTGCTAAAGAAGTTCGGAAACTTTCAGATAAAGTTCATCAATCCATTTCGGAAGTAAAGAATAATATTCATTTAATTACAAAAGAAATAAATTCAGTTACTGAAAGTATTGGTAGAGTTCATCAAAGTATTCAAACTGGCCAAGTACAAGTGAATCATACAATCGAGGATTTCAATGTTATCTCAACGTCCGCCGAGCAGTTAGAAAAAAGAGCACATGATTTTACTGAGATCATCTGATATGGAAAGGAATTTCAAGAGCATTAATTGATAAATTATTCCATAATAACGTTCACTAAAAATATACATTTGACTGAAAAATCCCGAGTATTTTTTCAAAGTTGATAGAATAGGATAATTTGAAGGGTGATTTTTGCCATTCAAGCAATATTTAACATTGGAAAAGGGGTTGGAAACATGTCAGACGTTCTAAAGCAATTTGTCATGCCATCATCAAACTTATTTGGACCAGGAGCAATTCAAGAAGTTGGTAAAAAACTAAAAGATTTAGAAGTGAAGAAGACATTGATCGTAACAGATGAGGGCTTACACAAATTAGGGCTCTCAGAACAAATTGCTAACATCATTACAGCTGCTGGTATTGAAGTTGCAATTTTCCCGAAAGCAGAACCAAATCCAACGGACAAAAATATTGAAGATGGTATCGCGGCTTATGTAGCCGATAACTGTGATTCAATTGTATCGCTTGGAGGCGGTAGTGCACACGATGCAGCAAAAGGTATCGGTATTATTGCTTCGAATGGTGGACGCATTCATGATTATGAAGGCGTAGATAAAACACAAAATCCATTAGTGCCATTAATCGCTATCAATACGACTGCTGGTACAGCAAGTGAAATGACACGCTTTACGATTATTACAGATACAGAGCGTAAAGTAAAAATGGCGATTGTCGACAAACATGTTACCCCTCTTGTATCAATTAATGACCCTGAGTTAATGATTGGTTTACCACCAGCACTAACGGCAGCAACTGGTTTAGATGCATTAACACATGCAATCGAAGCATTTGTTTCAACAAATGCAACGCCAATTACAGATGCTTGTGGCGAAAAAGTACTGCAATTAATTCCTGAGTATTTACCGCGCGCTTATGCAAACGGTGCAGATTTAGAAGCACGCGAGCAAATGGTTTACGCTCAATTTTTAGCAGGAATGGCGTTCAACAATGCATCATTAGGTTATGTACATGCCATTGCCCATCAATTAGGTGGCTTCTATAACCTTCCACACGGTGTATGTAACGCAATTTTATTACCACATGTTTGCCGTTTCAACTTAACAGCACGCACAGAACGTTTTGCAAAAATTGCTGAATTATTAGGTGCAAACATTGAAGGTCTAAGCAAGCGCGATGCTGCTGAAAAAGCAATTTCAGTTATTGAAGCGTTAGCAAAAGACTTAAATATTCCAAGTGGCTTCCGTGAACTTGGTGCGAAAGACGAAGACATCGAAATTTTAGCTAAAAATGCGATGTTAGATGTTTGCGCAGCGACAAACCCACGAAAAGCTACTCTTGAAGATATTAAACAAATTATCACAAATGCAATGGGACCGGTTGTGGTGCCTGCAAACCAAAATGAAGCTGTAACAGTTTCTTAATTACCAAAACACAAAAAACCTTTGGAGACTTTATCCAAAGGTTTTTTTATTACGAATTTAATATTTAAACTGATTAATAAGTAATTTCAACTCATCCGCCATGTGAGAAAGGGATTGTGCAGATGCATTGATTTCTTCCATAGATGCTAATTGCTCCTCAGTAGAAGCAGCAACTTCTTCTGATGTCGCAGCATTTTCTTTTGCGGAGAAAGCTAAATCTTCTGTAATCGCGGTAACTTCTTGCACACTTGCCGACATCTGTTCTGATGCGGAAGATACTTCTTGCATTTGTGGTGTAATTTTTCTCATGCTCGTCAAGATGACTTGGAACTTAGCAATCGCTTCATCTGATACATGTAAGCCACTTTGTACATCCTCTGTCACTTGAGCCATAATGCGCACCGATTGTTCCGTATCCGATTGAATACTATGCACTAACTCAAAAATTTGTTTCGCAGATTGCTGGGATTGCTCGGCTAGTTTACGCACCTCATCTGCAACTACGGCGAAACCTTTCCCATGCTCTCCTGCTCTTGCAGCTTCGATTGCAGCGTTTAGAGCCAGAAGATTTGTCTGATCCGCAATGTCTGTAATCACATCTAAAATAGACGTAATTTGTTGCGAACGCTCATGCAACGTTTGAATTTTAGTATTTGATTCTGAAACGGATTGATGGATGGAATTCATTTGTTCCTTCGTATCTTGAACGGCTTTACCACCCTCATCTGCCTGCATCGTAGCATCCTGTGAAAGATCCGATACTGTAGAAGAAATTTCTGCTATATGAAGAATTGCTTTTGACAATTCATTTAAAGAATCCGCATTTTTGCTTGCACTGATTGTTTGCGTATCTGCACTAGAAGCAACTTCTTGTATCGCAATTGCCACTTGCTCGGTTGCCGAGCTTGTTTGATCGGCATTAGCTGTTAACTCTTCCGCTGAAGATGCGACTTCTTCTGCATTGACTTCTACTTTTTTTATTAGTGTTCGTAGACTTTCCTGCATATCATTGAAAGCTTGACCTAATTGTCCAATTTCATCATTCGAAGTGATCGTCACTTTTTCAGTTAAATCCCCTTTACTGATTGTCACTGCACTTTCTTTTAAATTGTCAATCGGTCTAATAATTCCTTTTACGACGAAATGAACGGCAATCGTGCTAACTACAATGGCAATGATTAATACAAGTAACGTTGTATACAATATAAAGGAAGCAGATTCATCTATTTCTTTCGAGAAAATTGTTCCTGAAATTTTCCAACCCGTCAATTTATTTGTTGTAAAAAATAATATTCGGTTATCTCCTTCATACACATAATCATACGTACCAGATTCTTTCTCGTACATCTGATCCATGAAGCTTTCTTTTACTTCTCCACCCCCTTCTAATGTAGGGTGTGAAATAACTTTTTTGTTGACATCAAAAATGGAAGAGTATCCATGTTTCCCAATACGAATAGACTCTGACACTTTTTGTAAGTTATTTAATTTAAGATCTACTGCTACAACCCCCGAACGGTCTTTTAACTGCTGAGCAACTGTAACAATCATTTCTCCAGTTCCCTTACCAACATAAGGCTCTGTAATAATTGGCTCTCCTTGAAATTCGACAGCTTTTTTATACCAATCTCTGTCCACAGGGTTATAATTTGAATCCGTAATCAATTTCGGTTCTTGAATGAATGCCCCTTCTGTCGTACCTACATATACACTTATTGCTTCAGAGTTTTGCTTAATATATTGTGAAAGAGATGCTCTTAAAGACGCTTCCCCCTGACCATAAATTGAAGAATTGATTACCTCACTAAAAACACTTATTTCCTGCTTTTTTTCACTCATAGTTTTGTCAATGAGTGAGTTTAATACATTAATACTCTCGTTAGCACTATAAAGAATTTCTTTTTCAATTGATTCTTTTGCTGCTAGATAGGAGAGGCTCCCTACTAAAACAACTGGGATTACTAATACAAGTGCAAACGCAATATACAGCTTGTTTCTAAGGCTTCTAAATAAATTTTTCATGTAACGGTTCTCCTTTTTCTGTATAAGCTTTTTAAGCTCTTTCTTACGATGCATTATTTCGAAGAACTTTTTACAACAGCCCTTTCAATCGATAAATGATGCCCTTTCTCTTTATCGGAGGAAACACAAAAATTCGAAGTCTTTTTTATTTAACATATGAGATTTAAGGATAATAATATTTTATTATTCCTAATAAAATATTGTCCTTAAAGTAATTTTGAAAATAATAGCCCTTTCACCCGATGTAGAATCTATACAAAACCATTTCTTGATACAGCAAAAAGTCTTACTGAACACTAAGGTCAATAAGGCTTTTTGGATTGAGCTTCTATGTTATTGCTATTAAAATTTCCAAAACAAGGCGTATAAAAACATTGGATTGATTTTACATAAATTGGGCAAACTGAATTATGTTATATATAATAATACTGTATACATTCTTATTAACAATTTTTTAGGAGGATATATGAAACTAGGTGCATTCTCGGTAAGTTTAAATGTAAAAGATATTCACAAATCAAAAGCTTTTTACGAAAGTTTAGGATTTAAAGATTTAGGCGGGGATATTTCGCAAAATTGGCTCATTATGAAAAATGAAAGTACCATTATTGGGTTATTCCAAAATATGTTCGACAAAAATATTTTGACGTTTAATCCCGGGTGGAATGAAAATGCAGAAAATCTGAGTTCGTTTACGGATATTCGTGATCTCCAGAAACAGCTTAAGGCAAAAGGCATTCCATTACTGACGGAAGCAGATGAATCAAGTGAAGGCCCTGCAAGTTTTACCATTGAAGATCCTGATGGCAATCCCATTCTTATTGATCAGCATAGATGAATGAAAAAAACGAAAATCTTGAAGCAGTTAGGCTGAGGCCTAATTGCTTTTTTTACAAGATGATTTCCCTCTTTAATAAGACATTCCATCCGTTAATTAATTAAAAAAATTTCAAACAGTAATGTATTACTTGAAAAAGTAAATACTATCAATATCGATCCTAATGTTTGCGCAAATAACCATTGCGAAAAGGGTATTTTTTTATGGATAGGAAATAATAGATTTTTCAATGAAATCTAAATGAGAAAAGTCATCATTTTGCGCGGAATGCATTGTCTAATGAATCAAAAATGATAATATCTCACAAGCAGAATGTATGATTAACGTACAAAGTATTTTATCCGTTTCTTTTCTAAGAAAGTAATTTTTAGTATTGATTATAGGTTATGAGGGCACTATATATTTATTGGGAAAAAAACAAGTATTTATTTATGAAGCAACTTCCGAAATTGTTTTTAATTTCGATGACTTTGTTTCAAATTTATGGAAAGGGGAAAATTAAATTTGCGGTTTTCTTTTTTTTTTGTGGATAAATTATTTAATGAAATCCACATGAGAAAAGACGTCATTTAGTGCTAGTGAAACGAAATGTATTTTTCTAACACCGAAGTACAAAGTTCCAGTTGTGTGAGTTTTTACGTAAGTTAGTTGAATAAAATTATCTATAGACTTTTTAGTGGTAAACCAGCTTTTATTACACAAGGAGGATTAGAATATTGAATTTAATCAATAAGAAAGTTACACACAAGCGTTTTGGTATGGGGAGCATAGTTAAACATACTGAATCAAGCATTGAAATAAATTTTGCGTCTGAAAATAAATTATTTGTTTTTCCAGATGTATTTGGTAAGCACTTAAAGTTACATGATCAAAGTACGGCTATAATACTTGAGGGAATTATACAAAAAAAAGAAAATGAACGAAAAGTAGAAGAATTACAAAAAGAAGAAGAAAGACAACTACAACGAAGAAAACAGGAACTTCGTTTGGAACATGAAAAACTAATGAAACATTATAAACTTCATCCTGAATCACAAATGGTTTATTGGTGTGACACTGTAGAAAAGAATAGTTCCTTTTCAGAGGGGAGAGTTTTTTCGGGAGTAGTAAAAAGTGGAAATGATAAAGGGAAACCAAACAAGCCAATTCGCTTGCACCAAAATAGCGCTGTCCTATTAACAGAAAAAAATTCAAGTGTGCCTGGAGAAGAAAGACGTATTTTAGGTGTCTATATGGTGAATGAAGACTTTATCGGTAAGCTTTGTGAAGATGGATATATTCCGGCTCATTCAAAGTATAAACTTCAACTTACAGAACAGGAATCCTATGCGCTGCCTTCATGGGATAATTATGTAAATGAAAAATCCTCTAAAAAAACCTCGTGGAATACTGGTAAATACCGTTATTTTAATAATTCATGGATGGCTCAAATTTTGCTTGATATCGTTTCCCTTAAAAGTGACCCAAAGGAACGTGCGCTGGCACAACAATTTTTAAAACATTTTTGTAAAATGAATAAAATAATAGTACAAGAGTTACCGAATGCGACTAAGTTAAAAATAGACTTTTAGGCGTTAGCCAAAATATTTAAAGATAGCTGTGTCAAAAACTCGATTTTTATTGGGTTTTACTTGGACTAGGTTCTATTTAGGTAGGGCCTAGTTAATTACGTAAACAAATCAGAACCTCTTAAGTTGCCACTTACACGTTACACATTTTGAAGCGGTGACATGGCTGGAGTTAGTTTAAAAACATAGAAAAGGATGAATTCTTGAAAAGGGATTCGTTCTTTTTTATTGAATATATTAATAAAATAATGATAAAAGTGAGTTGTTGTCGTGTGATGCAATTCGAAATAAAGTTACGGAGGGAATTATCGTGAGACTTTCTGAACTTCATCCGATTTTTTATCATGCACGTATTCAACAGAAAATACTATTTCGGTTTTTAGCAAATTTAAAAGAAAGAAAACGATTTGCTGTTCATAAAGAGTTAGCTACTACATTTCCTTATACTTGCAAAAAACATCAATCACTCCTTAGAAGAACGCTTGGAAACAGTGATCCTCAATTACAAGAAAATAAAATAACCAATTTAAATATTGCTACGAGTGAAATCGATGGCGTAATCATTAAGCCTGGCCAAACATTTTCATTTTGGCAACTAGTAGGGAAAACGAATGTGAAAAAGGGCTATATTGAAGGTATGCAGCTCTCAATGGGGGAAGTAAAGACGGGCATTGGTGGGGGAATTTGTCAGCTTGCCAATCTACTATATTGGATGACACTACACACACCGCTAATTGTTACAGAAAGGCATCACCATAGTTTCGACCCATTTCCTGATTCGGGACGAACACTTCCATTTGGCAGTGGGGCCAGTGTTTTTTACAATTATGTCGATTTCCGATTTTATAATCCAACATCTAAATCATTTCAAATAAAAGTTTGGGTAACAGATAAACATTTAAAAGGTGCTATTTTTGCTAATGAAGAAATCCCTTGCTCTTATCATATCGATGAAAGAAATCATCGATTTTTAAAAAGTGGTGGGAAAAACTATCGTCAAAATGAAATTTGGAGAAAGACGATTGATAAAGGAACGGGACAAATGATACAAGAGGAATTGCTAATCAAAAACTTTTCAGAGGTGAAGTATCCAATACCACACGTTCCTGAAATACCGTAAAAATGGTATAAAGGAAGTTTCATAGCCATTTGTATAGACAATGAACAATTACGGAGGACTAATATGATTACAGAATTACAGAAACAAGATTTTCATAAATGTTTGAATGTATTAAATGAGCAAGGACAGCTTGAGGCAAAAGCAATTGCAATGAGTGTGAATCCGGGACGTATTTTTGTAGATAAGCCGAGCGCACCGACAACGGGTATGATTTGGCTCGGCAATAATGATGGATTTATATTATTTGGGGATGACTCAAACCAACAATTTAATGGAGCGTTAAATGCATTTATTGATGAGGTCATTACACCAGATGCGAAAAAGGTAGGCTTAAAATGGTTTGAAGTTGTAGGCAATCATGAAAAATGGAATGCAACGATTGAAACATTATTTAAGCATCGTACATTAGGTAGCTGGAATCAAAAGGTTTATACATTAAATGAACAAAGCTATCAGCGAAAAGGGGAGCTTTCACTACCACAAGGCTATACGATACATAAAATTAACGAGCAGCTATATGGGGAAAGTACTATTCAAAATATCACATTTTTACATGAAACGATTGAGGAGTTTTGGTCATCTCCTGAGCAATTTTTCAATAATGGAATCGCTTATGGCGCTTTTTGGGGCAATGAAATCGTTAGTATTTGTTACTCTGGTTTCGTCGTTAACAATATTCATTGTGTAGGGATTGAAACATTAGCAGAACATCAAGGGAAGAAGTTGGCACAAATACTTGCACATTATTTTGTGCAGGATTGCTTTGAAAATGGCATGACAGTTTATTGGGATTGTATGGAGGGGAATAAACCGTCCGTAGCAGTCGCTGAGAAAATAGGATTTCATAACACATTTAATTATGTAGGATATGAATTTTCGTTTTGATTAAAAGTAGTAACGTTAAATGAAAAATCACAGTTTAGATCTGTCTAATCTGTGATTTTTTCGTGCTTAAAAAAATGTAAATTGATTTTGTATCAACAATACTGTATGATGCATAGTATAAAGTAAATACTGTACGACATACAATATTGAAGCTGGAGGTGTATAAATGAACAATTTATTAAATTCGTTAACGACAGAGCTTAGGAGAGGAACATTGACGTTGGCGGTTTTAAGTCAATTAAGAACGCCACAGTATGGGTATTCACTCGTTCAGTCGTTAGAGGAATCAGGAATTTCCATTGATCAAAGTACGCTATATCCATTGCTCCGTCGACTAGAAAAACAAGAGTTGGTTTCAAGCAGCTGGGATACATCTGAGAGTAGGCCACGTAAGTACTATGTATTGAGCGAATATGGTTTGGAAATTTTCCTACAATTAAAAACGGAATGGATGAACAATTCAAAGGAACTTTATGCTCTATTAAGAGGGGATGAGGAAGATGAAGTTAATTGAAATTTATATTCAAGAGGTCACGCGTAGGCTACCTGAAAAACTTCGTGCGGATATTGCACTCGAGTTACGTTCAACAATTGAGGATATGTTGCCTGATAATTATCGTGAGGAAGATGTTAAAGCGGTACTCAATCGATTAGGAAACCCGGTAGTATTGGCGAATGGTTACAAGGACCAACCAATGCACCTAATAGGTCCACGCTATTTTGATGTATATACTTCGTTATTGAAAATGATTTTACCGATTGCCACTGTAATTGCATTAATCACGATAATTACCCAGTATTTTACTGACTACAGCGGGGAAGAAGCAATTTTAACTGTTGTTCTATCGATTATAGGTAAAGGAATTGGGACGATACTTGAGGTAGGAATCCAAGTCTTTTTCTGGATAACGTTAACCTTTGCAATGATCGAGAGATTTGATCAAGACAAAGAGCAACAACCATTAACTTCAAGCCTAGAGAAATGGACGGCAGATGATTTGAAAAAGGTGGCTTATATACCTAAGAAAAAAGCAATATCGAAGTTCGAAGTTTTTTGGGGCTTAATGTGGACGTCGATTTGGGCAACGCTATATTTTTATGCCAATCAGCTAGTAGGAATCTATGAATATAATGGGGATCGACTAGAATTTGTAATGCCAGCTTTAAATCAGGAAGTTTTATTAAACTATTGGCCATTTGTTGTCATTATAGTCGGGGCTGAAATCGCATTAGCTCTTTATAAGTTATTTAAGCAACAATGGACAATCAGAATTGCATTTAGTAATGCGGTTGTTCAAATCATTTCAACCATTGGATTCATCATTATTTTAGTAAATCCCGATTTACTGAATCCAACCTTTATTGTCTATATGGCGGATATATTCAGTGTAACGAGCGATCGATTTAACATGTGGATAATTGGCGGGGCGATTATGATCTCTATACTTAGTACTGTTATGGCTGTGTATGACGGTTATAAGAAAGCTAGTATTCGTTCGTAATTTACAGTGAGTTTTAACTAATTAAAAATGATCGTGAGGAAAGTTACAATGAACATCGGTCTAATCGGCGCAGGAGCTATCGCCAATTTCTTATTACAACAGCTAGGTGAAAACGAGCAAAACGGCCTTTGCATAAACAGCGTCTATGTTCGCAATAAAGAAAAATATGAGGGACTTGAACAACAATTCGGCATTACATTATTCACAGAGCTTGATGCATTTCTCGCGTCAGATATTGATCTTGTCGTTGAAGCTGCAACAATTGAAGCGGTGCAAAAATTAGTGCCTACGATTCTCAAACAAAAACCAGTTGTACTAATTAGCATTGGAGCACTTGCAGATGAGCCGTTATTGCAGCAATTAAACGAGCTGGCTATCCAGTATAATCATGAGCTGTATTTACCATCAGGTGCTATCGGAGGTTTGGATTTATTGCAAAACGCCAACGCACTCGGCACGGTAAAGGAGGTTTCATTGACTACGCGCAAGCCAGCGCATTCATTAATTGACCAAGAAATTAACGAAGCACAAGTTATTTTTGAAGGAACCGCACGTGATGCGATTCGCAAATTCCCTAAAAATATGAATGTCTCCATTGTCCTAGCTTTAGCAAGTATTGGTTTTGATAAAACAAAGGTACGCTTAGTTGCCGATCCCCATATTGATCAAAATATTCACCAAGTAGACATTATCGGGAATTTTGGCGAAGCAACCTTCATTATTAAAAACAATCCGCTGCCACAAAATGCGAAAACGAGCTATTTAGCGGCGATGAGTATTTTAGGGACATTACAACGAATTAACGATAAGTTAATTATTGGAGGATAGGTGTAAACCTGTCCTTTTTTCGATCAAAATCTAATACAAGAAATATTTTTCAAGCTAGGTTATACTATAATAATGATTGTATTTTTGCTTACAATAAATGATTTCAACACATATAACTGATTAATTTTAGGATGAAATTCGTCCTGGTATGAGAGGATAGATTATACAAATGAAAGAAAATTTTTGGACGGAGCTACCGAAGCCGTTTTTTGTATTAGCACCAATGGAAGATGTAACGGACTGTGTGTTCCGCCATGTTGTTGCTGAGGCAGGTGCACCGGATGTGTATTTTACAGAGTTCACAAACTCAGAGAGCTATTGCCACCCGAATGGTATTGAAAGTGTGCGCGGTCGTTTAATGTTCACAGAAGATGAGCAACCTATTGTGGCACATATTTGGGGAGACAATCCGGATAACTTCCGCAAGATGAGTATCGATTTAGCGGAAATGGGCTTTAAAGGAATTGATTTAAACATGGGCTGTCCTGTGCCAAATGTTGCAGGACGTGGAAAGGGCTCAGGTTTAATTTTACGACCAGATGTAGCGGCAGAGCTGATTGAAGCGGCAAAAGCAGGTGGAATTCCGGTAAGTGTGAAAACACGATTAGGCTACAAAGAGGTAGATGAGTGGAAGGAATGGCTAACGCATATTTTAAAGCAGGATATCGCCAACCTTTCGATTCACTTACGTACGCGCAAAGAAATGAGTGCAGTTGATGCACACTGGGACCTTATTCCTGAAATCAAAGCACTACGTGACGAAATTGCACCGAATACGTTATTAACAATTAACGGTGACATTTTAGATCGCCAAATGGGCTTAGAACTAGTAGAAAAATATGGTGTAGACGGTGTCATGATTGGGCGCGGTATTTTCAAAAATCCATTCGCTTTCGAAAAAGAGCCAAGAGAGCATACAAGTGAAGAACTACTGGATTTGTTACGTTTACAATTAGACTTGCAAGATAAATATGCAGATCAATTGCCACGCTCAATGTCAGGCTTACACCGCTTCTTCAAAATTTACGTAAAAGGCTTCCGCGGTGCTGGAGAATTGCGTAACCAATTAATGCATACGAAATCTACAAATGAAGTACGTGCATTATTAGACAACTTTAAAGCACAACAAGTAATAGAATAAAAATGAAACCAGATTGCCAAAGGTTTGATGCCTTTAGCAGTCTGTTTTTTTGTGTAAATGACAAATTAATATTTAGTATTTCATTAGTCTAAAGCTACTATTCTATACAACATATACTGGTGCATGATGTATAGAGTAGTGGGTGAAAATAAGATGAGCATTTATAATTCAAATAACCGAATTAATCGAAAAAGAAAAGATGAAACTGTAAATAAAAATAACATGTTTCCTTTAAGGAAACGTGAAAAACAGAAACAGTCCCATATTCAAAAAGAAGCTAACAATGCAAATATTGCTAGCATTGCAGGGAACTGGATTATAGCGGTTGGAGTTATTGTTAGTGCAATAGGAAGTACGCCATCAAAAGTTTTTTCAGAACAAACCCTCACAGATTTTAATTTAATAGGCAATGTTTTAGAAGCTGGTGGAACGGCTATTGCAGCAAAAGGTGAGGAAGGATTATTAAATATTGTTGGAGACCAGATTCAAGCAATTGGCAATATCGCGGTTATTGCAGGGATACTAAATAACAATGAGCAATCAGGTGAGCTCCTACAAAAACAAGGGGATCTTCTCCAAATAGTAGGAATGGGTATGACCATTCAAACATCGGGACGGTTAACGTTATTAGAGACAATTGAAAATACAGGGAATATCATTCAATTAATAGGGAATGTCATTCAAGTTTTTGCTAATACTGATACCGAAGAGGGCGCTGTCATGAATGCAGTCGGAGCATGGATCCAAGCTATTGGGGCTATTATTACAGCTTTAGCTACTGAATAATGAATAGCCAATTTTTAAAATTTATTAGTGGAGCACATAGGAACAAATAAAAAAACCACACTAAGTTTGAATCTACAATAACTTAGGAGGAGAATATGGCTAATTCAAAGTACCCGAAACAAGATGATAAAACGAGTAATGTAAATCGAATACGTGAAATTGTGCAAAATACCGAAAGAAATCTTATGGAAGCGGAAATTGGCAAGGAGTTTACAGATGGTATCCAGCGAGAAATAATAAATGAGCAAAATGAGCGACGTAAACAATCAATTGAGGAACTAAAAGAAGAAATAAAAGAGGAAATTGGAAAAGGTAAGAAAGGAAAAGCATAAGAACTGGTCAAAGAATAAGCACCAAAAATCTCAAGTATATGGTCAATCGGAGGTTAGTTTCCATAACAAACTACTGAGAAACGTTGCGAAGTCTAAACAGTTGTAAAGTTAGGAATAGCGTAAGAAAGCCTTCATACAAGGGATTCCACTTTTATGAAGGCTACTTGTATTTCTATAAAGGGCAAAATACGCTACCATATGGGTGACCATGTTTTTAAGAATTGAATGGTGCGTTCTTTACCAATACTCATTAATTTGTGTTTTGTCTCCTCATCAATATCAAATTGAGTGGCGCTAAATTTTTCTACCGGGATAAAAATAATATCTTTTTCATGTCTCCGGGCAATATAGCGATTATCATGTGCATTTTGCATTGTAGCAAACAAAGCTTCAAATAGCTGAATACCATTATCGATTTCTCGTGGCGCCATTTCTTCATTTGCGCTACTTAGCTTTAATCCGAGAATAGGTCTTTTTTGATTTCCATTATCAAAAATCCAAAGAGGAAAATTGCTCAATACGCCACCATCCACAATAACACTTTCGCTTGTTCCATTTTTTAAATAAACTGGCTCATAGAAAAAGGGAAGACCACAGCTCATACGTAATGCATGAGAAATAGGAAATGTTCGTGCATTAATGCCATAATTCTTTAAATCATCTGGCAACACCACTATTCTCCCGTTTGTTAAATCTGAAGCAAGGAGTTTTAATGACCCTTCAGGCAAATCTCCAAATGAATAAATTCCTTTTGAAGCTAATTTTTGATAAAACCATTTTTCTAGAGTCTTTCCGCGATACATTCCAAAACGTACGTATAAATTAACCCATTTTAAAAAGGGCATACCGATACAGATTTTCGGTGGGTCGAGCAATACATTCAAGTTTAATTCATCAAAAACTTCCTCTAGTTCTTGAGCATTATAACCTGCAGCAATGAATGCGGCTAAAATGGCACCAGCACTAGTACCGGCCACACGGCTAAATTGTATTCCACGTTCCTCAAGCACTTGTAATGCTCCTACATAAGCAAATCCTTTAATACCACCACCAGAGAACACGCCATCTACAATCATCTGTTCTCTCCTTAAATGCTTTTTTATACTGTAAGATAAAATTCGCCTGTTTAGAACAAAAATATTATGAATATCCCTTAGTAACCAATCAATACGAAATTAATATTAAAATAGGCGAATTCATTAAATTCTAAAAAAATATTAATTGCTAATAGGCGTTCACCATCTATCTATGCCCTCCATATGCTAAACAAAAAGGGAGTGAGGCAGTGTATGGGGATTGAATTAACAGTCTTGCATTGGATCTATGTCTTATTTATATTGCTCATCATTTTTTTCATGGTAAGGCGTCTTGATACAACATTGATTAGCATATTAGGTATTTTCGTTATCGCAATTGTGGCGACAGGAAATTTTACTTCCTCTATTAGTAGTATATTTAATAGCTTTATTTATGCCATTACAGAGTTATTATCTACTATTTTAATCATTTCCATAATAGTTGCGATGAGCCGTGTATTAACTAAAACCGGTATTAATGAAGTGATGGTTGCCCCCTTTACAAAAATCATTAAAAATCCGACGCTCGGCTTTTGGACAATCGGACTATTAATGATGATTATTTCTTGGTTTTTCTGGCCCTCACCTGCCGTAGCATTACTAGGGGCGGTGTTATTGCCTGTTGCGATTCGTGCTGGACTTCCCGCACTTGGCGTCGCAATGGCAATGAACTTATTTGGTCATGGCATAGCTTTGTCTTCTGATTTTGTTATCCAGGGCGCACCAAAATTAACAGCAGATGCAGCTGGAATTCCTGTCGGGGATGTTGTTACAGCAAGTATCCCGCTTGTTATTACAATGGGGGTTGTAACGACAATTGTTGCTTTTTATTTATTAAAACGTGATATGAAAAAAGGCAAACTAGAATTAGTAGGTACGTATGATAATGGAACGGAGCAAGAAACGACTGAGGATTTACTAACAATGAAGCAAAAAAAATTCTTTGCCATTTTAATTCCGGCTGCCTTCATTTTAGATGTTGTTGCGATGGCGTTATTTAATTTGCAAGGTGGAGATGCAACTGCATTAGTAGGGGGCACTTCCGTATTCATTTTACTTTTACTTTGTATCATTGCCTATAAAAAGAAAGGGCTAGAACAAACGACGAGTTACTTTATCAATGGTTTTCAGTTTGGCTTTAAAGTATTTGGGCCAGTCATTCCAATTGCGGCATTCTTCTATTTAGGTGATTCGGGCTTCCTTACAATTATCGGCGATTATTTACCATCAAGCTCGCATGGTATTGTGAATGACCTCGGTGTTGCGCTAGCTGGTATTGTGCCACTAACAACAGAAGTAGCAGTTGTCACATTAACGGGAGTTGGAGCAATTACAGGTCTTGATGGGTCTGGGTTTTCAGGAATTTCATTAGTTGGTTCTATTGGAAGCTTGTTCGGTACAGCAATTGGTGAAGGGACAGCAACATTAACGGCACTTGGCCAAGTTGCTGCGATTTGGGTGGGTGGCGGTACATTAATTCCTTGGGCACTTATCCCAGCAGCAGCGATTTGTAATGTAAGTCCATTCGAGCTTGCACGGAGAAATCTTGTACCTGTTGTCGTTGGCTTAATTGTAACGACTATTGTAGCTGTATTTATTATTTAGCAGCTTATCAAAGATGAACACCTAGTTCAACCACCGCATATTGATGAACATTAATACAAGAAAAAAAAGATAAGCCCATGCAAGAGTGTAATTTTCTTTAAGCATGGGCCTTTTATGTGTTAGTTGTTAACAGCCATTCTACTTAGAGGACTCTGTTCATCAATAATATCTACTAAATCAAAAACAGAAATAGGGAACATAGGCAGCCCCACCACATAAGGCGTGATTTCATATAATTGAAAATAAATTACGAGCGATTTATCTGCAATATAAAAATCTTGATCTGGTCGAATTCCCGTAAATTCACCTAGTAAAGGAATATCACGCTGAATAATTTGAATTTCAACAAGTTCAGAAATTCGTTGGACATAATCAGCACCAGGTGTAAATAAATCGTTTAATTGACAAATTTTTTCATTATTAAAATCAAAAGTAAGCGATTTGATATATGTCATCCCATGTGCAGCCTGCTTATGATATGTGTAATTGGTAAGAGATAAACTAAGCAATTGCCGTTGGTTATTTTTTATTTCATAAAATCCTAACATTTCATCAACTGTAGTTGGCATATTCCCCGTCTGTAGTGAAATAAGAGCCTTCACTTGCTCATAAATAGCATGATTCATGCGATGTTCCCATAAATAATTCTCAAGGAAAGTCACTTGTGGATAATACACAATCTGTCTCGTCCCATTGTTTAAACAACATGTGTTGATATGGACTGGATTTATTTGAATAATGCTCCCCATCTCTTTAAATTTGTTGGATTAAATACTGGAAAAACGTGAATAATTTTTTCCATGGATATAGATATGTATATGTAATAGTAAACCGAATATGAAATGAATTTAAAAAGTAGTGGTAATCAGGTATAAATGGATTGGAAAAAAAATATTAAATAACACATGGAAATTAAAAATAAATAGGAGTAAGAAACAAGTGGAAAAACAAAAAAGTCGATACCGATGGATTGTATTTGTTTCGGTGCTGCTCACATACTTATTAATGGCAAGTCAACGAACGGCTCCGGGAATAATAACGAATAACTTAATGGAAGATTTTGATTTAACTACTTCTGAAATTGGCTTATTGATGAGTATACAATTTTTTGTATATACAAGTTTGCAAATTCCAATGGGGATTTTAGCGGATCGTTTTGGACCGAATTTCTTTCTGATTATTGGGGCTACACTCACAGGATTTGGGACAATTATTTATAGTTTGGGTACCCATGAATTGATCCTGTTTTTTGCAAGGATCCTCACAGGGGTAGGGGATGCAACGATATGGGTTAATATGATGTTAATTTTAGCTACGTGGTTTCACAAAAAAGAATTCGTTCGATTAGTAGGCTTTGCGGGGATGACAGGGAGTCTTGGCTTTTTATTAGCGACAGTGCCTTACTCCACATGGATTAGTTTATATGGATGGAGAGCTACATTTTTTTCACTAGGGTTATTATTATGCTTTTGTGGTGTCTTTCTTTATTTTGTACTTATAAAAAATACAAAACACCGATTTGAGGAAGAACCGATTATTGAAAAAGAAATGGTACAACGAGATAAAACACTTGTTATCGTCAGAAATGTGTTTTCAAATCGTCAATCATGGGCATTATTTTTTTGTCATTTCGGGGTTGTCGGCGGGTATGTGGGGTTCATTAGCTCATGGGCAGTACCGTATATGACGGATTTGTATGAAATGACAAGTTCAGAGGCAAGCCAGTTAATAATGCTTGGTCTTATCGGTGCACTTATTGGAGCACCATTAATAAGTTGGCTTTCAAGCTGGTTAGAAGCAATTAAAAAACCATACATTGTTGTTCAAAGTACGGTTTTATTGAGTTGGTGTACATTCTTATTATTTAACGGGCATCCGTCACTGGTATTGCTTAGTATCCTATTTTTTATTATTGGCTTTGGATATGGGGCAAGTGCATTATCTTTTGCAGCGGTTCGTCAATCTTTTTCAGTTAAAGAAAATGGCATTGTTTCGGGGTTTGTAAATACAGGTGGCTTTTTAAGTGCTGTACTGCTGCCGATCTTTTTCGGCTTTATATTGGAATATTTTCATGGAACTACAGGAAATATAACGGACGGTTACTATTATGGCTTCATCACGCCCGTTGTTTTTTCTATGATGGGTATAATAGGGATTATCTTCTATAAGGAAAGTCACATAAAACTAAGAACGAATAGGTAGTCGCCTAAATGTAACTACCGATGGGATCCATATAAAATAGAAAGCAACTCGCATAATTTTTGCGCAATTTGTGTTTTCTAACATAATTGATCCACTCCCGCACATGCTAGTTAAAAGGGAGGTGTATGAATGGAAGGAAAAAAGTACACAAAAGCAGGAACAAATATTGAAGAAGTTAAGCGATTAAATGCCTCATCTGGCCCTTCTTATAATGAAATGTTGGCAGCACTTGCCCAAGGACCAAGGGCAAAGGCAAAAGAAGAAATTGCGGCAGAACCACTAGACGTAAATGTAGTGAAAGACAGCACTAGAAAAAAATAATTACTAATTTATGTGAGAATTGAAGTAGCTTATAACGCTTTGAAAAAACTTGAAATATCCCTTCACTCCTAGAGAAGCTCAAGAGTGAAGGGAAGATTTCATTAAAAAGTTACTTTCAATATACATAGAAAGCTTTATCTACCAAGTGGTATTAATAGCCCCCACTGTAGAAAGAAGCACCAACGATAATTAATAGGATGAATAGTACCACAATTAAAACGAAACCTGACCCACTACCATAGCCACTATTACCACCACATGAATATCCTGCTGAACCCATAATGTATCACTCCTTTGTATAGGATTAGTTCAGAATATGTAAGGAAATTAAAAAAGTATGGATATTTGTATTAGAAGTGTGTAGTTTTTTTATAAATTTTGAATATAAGGATGGGTTTTAGATTTATTTACATAAAAGTTCTGCTCTCGCACAAGCTACTGAAGAGGAGGTGTGCTTGATGGAACACCAAAAAAAAGTGAAGATTATTCATGAGACATTAGGCTTTTCTCATAATGATGCAGAGGCTTTAATTGAAAAGGCACGAGAAGTGCACACGGTTGATGAAATTCCACTCGAACTTTTAAAGGCTAATGCAAAAATAGACAGTAACGATTTTGTACTCAATCAGATTCCGAATATGATTCACTTAGACCGTGACGGACCACGCTAACTCAATGACAAAAAAACGAACGCAGATTATGCGTTCGTTCTTTTGTCATTTTTCGAAATGAATGTTTTACAGCATGTGTCCTTTGAATGCGCGGCT
The DNA here is from genome assembly GCF_022549215.1 of Solibacillus palustris. GTDB lineage: Bacteria > Bacillota > Bacilli > Bacillales_A > Planococcaceae > Solibacillus > Solibacillus daqui. Next base: position 158,221 of record NZ_JAKZFC010000006.1, read on the forward strand.
ACACTTTTTGTATGTGCATCAAAATCAGTCGAAAACTCAGTTTGCTGATGCTGTTTTCCTCTAACATCTGCATGAATTTCAATTTTTTCCGCGCCACAAATATTCCTGGGTTCATGGAAATAACAGTTTTCTACTGTACATTTTACTTCAACGATTGGCATTTAAATCCCCACCTTCGAATCATTCTTGATACTTAGTGTGTCCAAAAAGTGCTCATTTTAATGCGATTAATTTTAAATTAAAAAATATTAATGAAAGCAAAACTTTATGGATTCTGGGGATAATTTTACTGGTATTACGTACGCCATTGGGCTATCCACTTTATGTAAAAGCACGATTGGTGAAAGCTATTGCTCGGTGGGGATGAGGAAAGCCCCACCGAGCAAAGTTTCACATTATAACCATTTTCTGAGTTGTTCTTTTGTTGCAAAGACGAAGTGACCTGGACGAGCTTCTAGTAATTCTGCATTTGTTGGTGCTTCTTCATGCTTGTATGGAATACGGACACGTTTACGTTCGTATTCAGGGTTTGGCTGAGGCACAGCTGATAGCAATGATTTTGTATATGGATGAATCGGATTATTATAAATTTCATCAGCTAAGCCAAGCTCTAAAATTTTACCCCGGTACATTACAGCAATTCGATCAGAAATGTATTTTACCATCGAAAGGTCGTGAGCGATGAATAAATACGTCAAACCACGCTCTTTTTGTAGCTGTTTTAATAAGTTCACAACTTGCGCTTGAATCGATACATCTAGAGCGGAAATGGGTTCATCTGCAATAATGAAGCTAGGATTTAAGCTTAGTGCACGTGCAATGCCAATACGTTGACGCTGACCACCTGAAAATTCATGTGCATAGCGATTGGCGTGTTCACGGTTGAGCCCAACTGATTCAAGGAGCTCGCCAATTTTTTGTTGTCGTTCCTTTTTACTTTTATATAGTCCGTGAATATCAAATCCTTCTGCAATAATTTCCCCAGCCGTCATACGTGGATTTAATGACGCATAAGGATCTTGGAAAATCATCTGCATTTCACGATTGAATTGCATGGATTCCTTACGAGAAGAATAGGAATTTACGTTTTTACCATTAAACAATATCTCGCCATCTGTAATATCATAAAGGCGTATAATTGATCGTCCAGTCGTGGATTTACCACAGCCAGATTCACCTACAAGCCCTAATGTTTCGCCTTCAAATATTTCAAAGCTAATGCCATCTACTGCTTTAATCGGCTCTTTTACAGTACCGAAATGCTGCTTTAAATTTTTGACTTCCAATATTTTTTTTCTCATTATGCTTCGCCTCCTCTTGATGATGCAATACGGCGAGCAACAACTTCGGGAAGTGGAATTTCCGGAGCATCTGGATGCTGTAACCAAGTTTTTGCGAAGTGCGTTCCAGAAACTTGGAACATCGGTGGCTCTTCTTCAAAATCAATCGCTAGGGCTAGCTCATTTCGTGGTGCAAATGCACAGCCAATAGGCGGATTGATTAAGTTTGGTGGAGAGCCAGGAATCGCACGTAAAAGCTCGTCGGATGAATTATTCAAGTCCGGCATAGAACCGAGTAATCCCCAAGTATAGGGATGTTTCGGGTCATAGAAAATATCTTCAACAGTTCCATATTCAACAATTTGTCCAGCATACATAACAGCTACTCGGTCCGCTACGTTAGCGACTACACCAAGATCATGGGTAATGAAAATAATCGATGTATTGGACGATTTCTGAATCTCTTTCATTAACTCTAAAATTTGTGCTTGAATCGTTACATCAAGTGCTGTTGTTGGCTCATCTGCAATTAAGAGCTTTGGATCTGCGGCAAGCGCAACCGCAATAACAACACGTTGGCGCATTCCACCAGATAGTTCATGCGGATAGGCTTTGTACCGTTTTTCAGGGAATGGAATTCCTACCTGGTCAAGCAGTTCAATCGCGCGACTTTTTGCAGCTTCTTTTGAAGTGACTTTTTTATGCTTTAAGAGCACCTCTGTTATTTGTTTTCCAATTCGCATCGTTGGATTTAATGCCGTCATAGGATCTTGGAAAATCATCGCCATCTCATTTCCTCGAATAGCAAGCATTTCTTTTTCACTAAGCTGAATTAAATCTTTGCCACCAAAAAGAATTTCACCGCCAGCGTAAATTCCAGGTGGTTGTGGAATTAACTTCATCAGTGCGTTACTTGTAACACTTTTTCCTGAACCAGATTCGCCAACGATGGCTAGTGTTTCACCTTCATATAATTCGAAATTTACACCACGTACCGCTTGCACAATGCCGGCGTACGTTTTGAAATGAACATGCAAGTCATTAACATCTAAAAGTTTCTTTTTCATATCGTACACCCTTTCTATTTACGTAATTTAGGATCTAGTGCGTCGCGAAGTCCGTCTCCAACAGCGTTAAATGCAAAAATGGTTAACGATATGAAAACGGCAGGGAATATTAGACGCCACGGCGCGGATTGAATGGCCTTATTACCTTCTGAAGCCATCGTTCCCCAACTTGACATCGGTTGTTGAACGCCTAAGCCGATATAGCTTAAAAATGATTCAGTAAAAATCGCACTTGGAATGGTTAAAGTCATTGTTACCAAAATCACACCCATTGCATTTGGTATAAGGTGGCGTTTAATTAAATGCCATGTGTTTGCACCTAATGTTTGAGCTGCCAATACATATTCACGATTTTTTATCGAAAGCACTTCCGCACGAACAATACGGGCCATGTTAACCCAACCAGTAATCGAAAGTGCAATAATCATTGGAACTAAGCCTTTTTCCATTACTACTAATAAAATAATTACAACTAAAATATATGGAATTGCTGTTAGAACGTCTACAATACGCATCATAATATTATCGATACGACCACCTATTAATCCAGAAATACTCCCCCAAAGAACCCCAATAATTAAATCGATTACAGCAGCCGCAAGTCCAATAAATAAAGATATACGAGCCCCTTGCCAAACACGAACAAATAGATCGCGAGCAAGGTCATCTGTACCGAACCAATGGGCAGCAGATGGCGCGGTATTGTAAAGTCCCGTGTTTTCTTCGTAAGACCACGTAGAGAGCATGGGTGCAAAAATAGCCATAATAGTAACAAATGCTAAAATGATTAGTCCGATAATAGCTAATTTATTATGAGAAAATCGATACATTACTTCTTGCCAAAAAGATATTTGCTTTTTGTTTAATGTATCTGCGTCACTTGTACGAGCCCCAACAATTTTAAAACGTTCAGGAGCGATATGGTCGAAGTTGTTGTTATTAGTTGTCATGATTTTTTCGCTCCTTTTAACTTAATTCGTGGATCGATAAATTGATATAGAATATCTACAATTAATACAGCGAGCAATAAAATAATGGAGTAGAAAACGGTTACACCCATAATTGTTGTATAATCACGATTTGTAATAGATTGAACGAAGTGGCGTCCAATACCAGGAACCGCAAATATTTGTTCGATAATGAAACTACCAGTTACAACACCAGCAGTTAAGGGTCCTAAATATGTGACAACTGGCAACAATGCATTGCGTAGTGAGTGCTTGAAGACGACTGACCATTTTCCAATCCCTTTTGCACGTGCTAATTTAACATACTCACTATTATTTTGTTCTAACATACTTGATCGTGTTAGTTTTGCAATGAAGCCGGCGTGTGTTAGGGCAATTGCAGTTGCAGGCAATACTGTGTAGATAAAGCCTTTCCATCCAGTTACCGGGAACCATCCGAGTTTCAAAGAAAAAAATAATTGTAAAAGACCCGCTAAAATAAATGATGGTACTGAAATCCCCAAGACGGCGATTACAGTCGACACATAGTCAGGAAACTTATTATGGTAGAGCGCGGATATAACACCTAACAATATTCCAAAACCAATGGCTAATATCATCGCCTCAATTCCTAAAACTAAAGACACAGGGAATCCTTCTGAAATCATATCGTTTACAGAACGACCTTTATATTTCATCGATTCACCGAAATCAAATGTAAATGACGAAACTAAGTAGTCCTTATATTGAATGTACCAAGGATTATTGAGGCCATATTTTTCGTTTAGTTGCTGTTCAATTGCTGGCGGAAGTTGACGTTCACTAGCGAATGGACTACCTGGAGCCAACTTCATTAAGAAGAATGTAGCTGAAATAATAACAAAAAGAGCAACGAAGATGTAAAGAATTCTCTTTAAAATGTAGTTAAGCATTTGACAGACCCCCTTTAAATTTTTGAAAATTCTGTAATATTATGAAAGGCTGCTCCAAATCACGAGGATTTTTGAGCAGCCTTTCGTGTACAACTACACAAAAAATACTGATGAATCGTTGAAATTATTTATTGATATCAACGTTTTTAAGTGAAATGTTACCTAAAGCATCTGGAACCATGCCTGTTACAAAGTCTTTATTAATGTAAAGGTTTGTGTAGAAGTAGATTGGAGCTACTGGCATTTCATCCATCATGATAGCTTCTGCTTCTAATAATATTGCAGTACGTTTTGCAGGATCTGCTTCAATAACAGACTGTTTTAATAATGCTGTGTAATCAGCATTTTCCCAACCTGTATCGTTGTTACCATTTGAAGCTGTGTTATACATTTCTAAGAATGTATAAGCATCGTTGTAGTCAGCAATCCAGCCTAAACGCCCAACTTGGTAGTCTAAGTTTGATAATTTATCTAAATACACTTGCCATTCAGCGTTATCAAGCTTTACGTTAATGCCTAATTGTGAAGCCCAACCTTGTTGGATGAATTGAGCAATTGCAGCGTGTGCCTCAGAAGTATTGTAAGAAACCGTAATTTCTAAATCTGCTGGGCTAGCTAAACCTAACTCTTTTAAACCAGCTTCTAAGAATTTTTTAGCGCCTTCATAATCAGCGTCTTTGAAGTAACCAGAATCATCGCCGAAACCTCCAACAGCGTTCGGAACCATACCTAAAGCTGGCTCTTGCTCACCTTTAGTAATGTTTTTGATTAGGCCTGCACGGTCAATCGATAAAGCTAATGCTTTACGAATGTTGGCGTTACTCATAACTTTGTCAGTTGTGTTAAATTTGTAATTATAGATACCAGAGTAAGGTTCCACATTTAAAGTACCATCTGCTTTTAAGCGATCCAGTGCCTCTAAAGAGATTGAACCAAAGTTTGTACCTAAGAAATCAATTTCATCTGCATCATACATAGCCATTTGAGAGCTTTCAGACTCTACAATAGAAATGTTTACAGTGTCAATTTTGACATTTGCAGCATCCCAGTAAGAGTCTGATTTAGTTAATACTAGGTTACCGTTGTGAACCCACTCAGTTAAAGTATATGGTCCGTTTGAAACAATTGAATCTGCTTCAGCAAACCAGTTTGCATTAGCTTCTTGTGTACCTTTATGGAATGGATACATTGTTTTGAAAGCTGTTAACTCTAGGAAGTACGGTGTTGGCACTTCTAAAGTAACTTCGATTGTTTTTTCATCAACTACTTTAATACCTAAATCATCACCTGAACCTGAACCAGTATTAAATGCTTCAGCGCCTTTGATTGGATATAAAATTGAAGCGTATTCAGATGCATTCGCTGGATCTAAAACCCATTTCCAAGAATAAGCAAAATCTTCTGCAGTAACTGGGTCACCATTTGTCCATTTAGCATCACGTAATTTGAACGTGTATGTTAAAAGGTCATCAGAAATTTCATAGCTTTCAGCAGCAGCTTCTTTAGCTTCGCCGTTTTCCATAGTCATTAACCCTTCGAAAATGTTTTGAATCATAGTACTTGAAGTCGTATCTGTTGCCAAACCAGGGTGTATTGATGGTGGCTCAGATCCAAATACTAAGTTAAGTTCTTTTGGTTCTGAAGCTGGTTCTGTAGTACTTTCGGTACCTGTGTCTGTCGTGCCTTCGGATGATGTGTCAACCTCTTCCTTACTGTCATCTGAACCACATGCAGCAAGTACGATCGACAGTACAAGTACCATCATCAGTGTTAGAAATTTGTTGAATTTCATTTGTTAACCTCCCATTTTGCGTAATATTCTGACAACTTGTAACGCAATATAACTATATCAAAAACAAATAAAATAATAAACATTTTTTCAATTTTTTAGAAAAAAATTTTTATGATTGTTTAATATAGTAATATTGGCGCGTTTTTTATTTAATGTTCTTAAAATGAAATATATGTTTTAAATAGTATTTTTATTTATTTTAAAAGTAATTCTTGGCCAAAATTGATGAATAAATATCAATGGTATAATGTAACATCGTTATGTGAGTTGAAGAAAGGTGAAATTACCTATATCAAAAAAATACAATAATAAAGAATAACAAAGAAAAAGGCGAGATACAGAAAAAATGAATACTTATTCAATAATTAAGGACTGAGAATGTATAAATTTTTCTATTTTTACCATCCTTATCAAAAAAGGAGTGGTGAAATGGAAGAAAATATATTGACAAATCGTCAAGGACATCCTGTTACGAACAATCAGCAAATCCGTTCTGTTGGCAAACGTGGTCCGGCGACATTAGAAAACTATGATTTTATTGAAAAAATTAGTCATTTTGATCGCGAACGAGTACCAGAGCGTGTTGTACATGCAAGGGGAGCTGGGGCTCACGGTTATTTTGAAGCATATGGTACGGTTGGCAATGAGCCGATTGCTAAGTACACAAGAGCAAAGCTATTTCAAACAAAAGGTAAAAAGACACCAGTATTCGTCCGATTTTCAACGGTAATTCATGGAGGACATTCACCTGAAACATTGCGTGACCCACGTGGCTTTGCGGTTAAATTTTATACTGAGGATGGAAATTGGGATTTAGTAGGCAACAATTTAAAAATCTTCTTTATTCGTGATGCAATGAAGTTCCCAGATATGATTCATGCTTTTAAGCCAGATCCCGTAACAAATCGTCAAGATGCCGAACGTTTTTTTGATTTTTGTGCAGCCTCACCTGAAAGCTTTCATATGGTAACACTCGTTTATTCGCCATGGGGAATTCCAGCAAACTATCGTATGATGCAAGGCTCTGGAGTCAACACGTATAAATGGGTCAATGAACAAGGAAAAGCAATGCTTATCAAATACCATTGGGAGCCAAAGCAGGGGATTCGCAATTTAACACAGCAGCAGGCACAGGATATTCAAGGAAAAAACTTTAACCATGCAACGCAAGATTTATTTGATGCGATTGAAAAGGGCGATTATCCTGAATGGGAGCTGTTTGTACAAATGATGGAGGATGGTGAACATCCAGAGCTTGATTTTGATCCACTTGATGATACGAAACTTTGGCCAGAAGAAAAATTCCCATGGCTGGCAGTTGGCAAAATGACATTGAACAAAAATCCTGATGATTATTTTACTGAGGTAGAACAAGTCGCATTTGGCACGGGTGTGTTAGTAGATGGACTTGATTTTTCTGATGATAAAATGCTGCAAGAGCGTACATTTAGTTATTCTGATACACAACGTTACCGAGTAGGCGCGAATTATTTACAGTTACCGATCAATGCGCCGAAAAAACATGTCGCAACAAATCAGCGTGGGGGACAAATGCAAATAAAAGTCGACCACCATGAAAATCCACATATTAATTACGAGCCATCATTATTAGGTAGATTAAAGGAAGCTCGACAATCTGGAACAGAATATACTCCTTATATAGAAGGAAATTTAGTACGGGCACCAATAGACCGAACAAATGACACGAAGCAAGCAGGCGAAACGTATCGTAAATTTGAAAAGTGGGAGCAAGATGATCTTATTTTAAATTTAACGACTGATTTAGCAAAATGTGAGTCGGTAATTCAAGAAACGATGATTCGTTACGCAGAAGAGGCAGATGCGGATTATGGGCGTCGTTTACGAGAAAATTTACAAAATACTGATAGTACAGGTCCACTTGGTAATGCACAAAATGACGAGGCTGTAGAACAAGCTATTAATGAAAGTAAAGAAACAGATCACCTATAATGAAAAGCAAATACGAGCAATCGAACTAACATTGAAGCGTGAACCTCTGTTATAATAGCCTTTAGCAAAACATTGATGGAGGCTACAATGGAAAATAACGATATTTTAATCCGTGTGCGATATGCACTTGATTTAAAGAATAGAGAGATGGTAGAAATTTTTAAGCTAGCCGGCGAAAAAGTGGCAGCAGAAGAAATGCCAAAAATATTAACAAAGTCTTTAGCGAAAGATGAAGAAGTACCGGCTGATTACGATCAAATTAAATTAAATGATAAAAAACTTGAAGCATTCTTTAACGGACTGATTACATTTAAACGTGGGCCTATGCCTAAAAAAGAAGGGCAAACTGCGCCAGTGCAAGAAAAACCGGATCATGTAAACAATATGGTATTAAAAAAATTAAAGGTCGCTTGTCAGCTAACGACTGAAGAAATGTTAGACGTTTTAGATGATGGAGGAATCGCGGTATCAAAAGGTGAGTTAGGTGCGATTATGCGTAAGCCAGGCCACCGTAACTATAAAGAATGTGGCGATAACTTCACTCGTAAGTTTTTAAAAGGCTTATCAATTCGTTATCGTGGATAAAAATGAGATGTACGAAAAGTAAAATTTTCGTGCATCTTTTTTTAGATTAGAAAGCGTAATTTTTTGTGGATATTGAAGTTAAAGTTAATAACAGCTATTTAAATTGTTAATATCAATGTCGTTGCTTCCTATTTCGATCTGATATTTGTTACAATGAAAAGTATTGTTTATTAAAAAGGAATGGTGAACGAACGTTGAAAACATTTAAAAAAGTTTATATTGAAATTACGAGCGTTTGCAATTTAGCATGTAGCTTTTGTCCGCCAACAGAGCGTGCAAAAGGCTTAATAAAGGTCGAACAATTTGCCAATATATTAGATGAAATTAGTGGATATACGAAATATATTTATTTACATGTAAAGGGAGAGCCGCTATTACATCCGCGCATTGGGCAATTGTTAGACATCGCTCATGAAAAAGGATTCAAAGTAAATATTACAACAAATGGTACTTTAATTAAAAAGAACCGTGACAAGCTGTTAGGAAAGCCTGCATTACGCCAAATCAATTTTTCGTTGCATAGCTTTGATGGGCATGAGGGTTCAGAAAATCGTGAAAAATATTTGGGTGATATTTTAGAATTTGTACGTGATGTACGTGAGCATAATGTAATTATCTCGTATCGTCTATGGAATTTACAGCGCAACAACATTTCGGAAATCGCCAATCGTCGCAACCGCGAAACGTTAGAGATTCTTGAAAAAGAATATGATTTAGATTATGAAATTCAAGAACGAGTTGAAATGGGTAAGGGCGTCAAAATCACTAAAAATATTTACTTAAACCAAGATCACGAATTCCGCTGGCCAAGCCTGCTGGAAAAAGCAGATGAAGGTAAAGGTTTTTGCCATGCGCTTCGTACACATGCTGCGATTTTAGTAGATGGCTCTGTAGTTCCTTGCTGTTTGGATGGAGAAGGGGTAATCAATTTAGGGAATGTCCATGAACAAAAATTTGGAGACATAATTGGTAGTGAGCGCGCACAAAATTTAGTAGACGGGTTTTCTCGACGTGAGGCGGTTGAGGAATTATGTAAAAAATGTGGCTTCCGTCAGAAATTTGGAATGGATTCTGAATTACCTGATTTGTAATAAATAGAAAAAATGTAATTACATTTTACTTTTGAGTAGTAGGATGTAGTATTATATAATTAATCGTATTTTTTTAACCTAGTTATTTTTCTATAGAGAGTCACTTGAAAATTTATATGGTAGTAGGGAGATTAGGCTATGTTTGGGAAAAGTAAAATTGATAACTATGAGTATTTCGGCGAAGCCTCAGCGTCAGATATTCAAACAAATGAGCGTTTTAAAGAAAAATTAGATTTTTTAGCCTTAAGTAAGGTTCGTCGTCAAAGTGTTTCATTATTAAATCAAATTTATACAGAAAATCGTAATGACATTTTAGATAATTTCTATACGCGTTTATTATCAATTCCGGAATTTAAACAAATTATAGTAGAGAATTCAAGTGTTGAGCGTTTAAAAGTAACGTTTGACCGTCATTTTTCTAGTCTTTTCCAAGATGAATTAAACATTGAATATGTATTTAAGCGTCGTCGTATTGCATATACACATGCTCGGATTGGCGTATTACCAAACTGGATGATTTCGGCCTACACATTAATCAACCAATTAATTATTCCTTTAATTGCAAAACATTGTGGCCGCGATTATAAAAAATTACTGGATACATTACTTGCATACGATAGTTTAGTAACTTTAGATTTGCAAATTATTGTTGAAACATACATTGAAATTCAAGGTGGCTCGGTAGTTAATGGTCTTGGAGAAATCATTAAATACAATACGCAACTTGATCAAATGAAAGAGCTTATTCAGTTCCAAGAAGTGCAACATAATGATGTTAAATTAGCGAGCGATTTAATGCTTGAACTTGATTCAAGTATCGAGGAAATTGCTGCATCGGTAGGGGATATATCGACACATACGCAAGCGTCATTAACAGAATTGAATAATGACCTTACATCATTACAACAAGTATCGACGATTTTACAAAATACAGACGAAGGTCAACAAGCAGTGCGCCAAAATGTAGCGAACCTAGTAGACCGTGTACATAGTGTATCAAAAGTAATGGAGCTAATCCAAGGTATCGCAGACCAAACAAACTTACTTGCATTAAACGCTTCGATCGAGGCAGCACGTGCAGGTGAGGCTGGTAAAGGTTTCGCAGTAGTAGCAGAAGAAGTGCGTAAATTAGCAGATGATACTAAACGCTCTGTTCAATCGATTGATTCAGATATTAAAGCATTATTACATATTACTGAAAACATCGATGATTTAACAAGACGTTCAACAGAAGAGCTACACGTAGGTGTATCGGATGTAATTCAAATTACGAACACATTATCTGAATTGAATGATACATTACAAACACAAGGTGCACGCTTTGAAGAAATCGCTTCGACAACTCGTCACCAAGCAGAATCTGCTTCTGAAATTGCTGAGCGCAACCGCAGCATGACAGAAAGCACAATTCGTAGCCAAGAAATCGCGTTTGATACAGGTGCGGCTATTTATACATTAAGTAAAATGATTGATGAATACCGTTCACAAACAATCTCGAAAAATTTCATTATTTCTCAAGAAGATATTATCGAGGTAGCAATTACTGATCACCTATTATGGCGCTGGAGAATCTACAACTTATTACTAGGCTTTGAGGAAATGACGAGTTTAAATTTAGATTCTCCACGTGACTCAAACTTAGGTCAATGGTATTACGGTAAAGGTCGTGAATTACTTGGTGATGAAAAGGAATATCGCGAGTTAGAAACGCCATTCTTAAAAGTGTATGAAATTGCAAAAAAGGCAGTAAACGCTCATACAGCTGGCGAAAAAGCTTTAGCAGAAAAGTATTTAGAAGAATTGACCGATACATCAACAGTTGTAATTACGAAGCTACAACGATTACAAGAAATTTTAATTGATTCAAAAGCACAATTTTTAAAATAACAACAATAAAAGCGAGTAACTTAGTCTGAATTGACTGAGCTACTCGCTTTTCTTTATTGTGCCTGTAAAAAGGTTACAGTCATGGATTCACTGTCATATAGACACCATTCCTTATTGTCCACTACTGCGCCAACATTGATTTGATACGGCTTTTGTCCGATTGCAAGTGGAATATTATAAGGCACCGGTTGACGTTGCCCATTAATATAAATAGCTGCTTCATGGCTATGACCAAAAAATAATAGCGGTGTTTTAATTTGTGGGAATGTTGGTTTATATGTTTCATCCCACTCGATTTGATGGCCATGAATTAATGTAGCGTGTTCAATTTCACGGACTTCTTCGTATTGTAAAAAACGATGATCACCTGTTACGAGTGCGATTCGTTCTTCTTGATTTCCAATAATAGAGGGAAATGTTAATAGACTCATAAATTTTTCTTCAATAATGGCTGCATCTTTCAGTTTAGCATTACGAATGGTTTTTGCTTTTTTCTTACCGATTGTACACTCAAACAAATCACCTAAACCAATAATTTCAGCTTGCGGCGCAATTTGCTCAATGTGATTTAACACTTTTTTTGTGTTTTTATAATGCGAATGTAAGTCGCTAACGAATGCGTATTGCAAATTTTGATCACCACCAATAAAAGAATCATTTTGTATTATACCAAGAGACATAAAACAAGAAAATAAATATTTAACTTGATTCAGCAAATCCTTTTTGTACCGAAAGTGAAGCGACAGGTACGAAAAGTCCCCTACTTCTATTAAGTGGGGGTTAAAATCCCAGCTGAATGGAGGAACTCAGGTTAAGGACGCCGCATCGTGCGGCAACACCTGAGTGACCAACATCGTGTAGGCCCAAGCCCCGGCGGATGTCACAGATTTTTAGGGGATTTTTAAAGAGGAAGTCAGCCTAAAGACGTCACATCGTGTGACAACGGCTGACTGACCCACGTCCTGTGGCCCCGAGCTTGAAAAAATCTGGACGCTATTACGCAGAGGCGTAATTGATAAAATCATTTCAATGAATAAACGATTTGCAAATAGGTGCAAAGGGTATTTTGGAGTTGGATTTCGAATAGTCTGAAACGGGAAGAACTTTTGCTTCGTAAGATTTAACTTGCTTCAGCAATCATCTCTCACTTATAGAAGTGGAGTATGAATGCCCGAGAATGTACTTCATTCAACAGGTGTTCAAATCCCAGCTGAATCAAATTATTGCTCCCGGAGGATGTCACAGATTTTTTAGAGGAGTTTTTCGAGCTAACTCGAAAAAAATCTGGACGCAATTACGCCGAGGCGTAATTGAGTGTTTCACGCTGAATATTTAAATTGGAATTTAGAAATTAGGTGCAAAGGTAAATTAGCCTATAACATACAGTTTATTCAATAGATGCAATTCATAAACGGCAGTTAAAAAATAATATTAGGAATAACTATAAGTTTTTGCCCATTAATATTGGTGGTAACTATATTCATATAGTTAACATAAATAAAGCTAAGGAGTGTTTCACATTATTCTTAAAGAAAAGATGAAACGGATTTGGTTTTTAATCGCTTTAATGAGCTTGATGGTGCTATTAGTCGCTTGTTCAGGGGATAGTGTAACAGATGATAACACAACTACAGACAACGAACAAACAGATACGGAAACGGAGACTGATACTTCTGAAAATACAGAAGATGGACTTACTGGAAAATTTGAAATTCAATATTTCGTAGGTGGTTATGGAGATGAATGGTGGAAACGTGTAATTGGTGATTTCCAAAAACAACATCCTAACCTTGAAATTATTGAACATGCAGGTCCGAATATTAATACGGAAATGAACACACGTTGGATTTCAAATACGCCGCCAGACGTTGTTTATATTGATGGCAATGGTGCAGATGAAACGCAAATGATTGTGGAAGGACAATTAATGGACATTAGCTCCATCGTGAAAGATTGGAAATTTGAGGATAGTCCTCTATTAGATAGCTTTATCGTACCGGCTGAAGAATTAGATGGCGGAAAAATTTATAGCTTACCATTAGTGTTTGATACATGGGGAATTTGGTATGACAATAATTGGTTTAAAGATAAGGGCTGGGAAGTACCAACTGACTTTGATAGCTGGTTAAGTTCAATGGAAAAAATTAAAGCAGATGAAAATATTACGCCTCTTGTAACAACAGGCCAGTATACACAATACTTCCAACGAGGAGTGCTAAACCCAGCGTTTGCAGCAGCAGGCGGAACAGAATTATTAAATGATTTAAATAATGGTGTAGTAGAGGCTTGGAAAAAACCGGAAACACTTGAAGTGTTGAAAAAAGTTGAAAAAATTGTGCAGGCAAAAGTGCTTGATTCAGGTTTTGCTGCGTACAATCATACACAATCACAAATGAATTTCTTAATGCATAAAAATGCTTATATTCCTGTTGGATTCTGGTTACCGAACGAAATGAAAAAAGACACTCCAGCGGATTTTGAATTTGGCTTTACACCAACACCGATGAATGATCCAGGTGAGCCTCTAGCACTCGTACCAGATATTCGTACGATTGCCATTGCTGAAAAAGCGAAAAATCCAGAAGCGGCAAAAGCATTTTTAGAGTTTGTATTCACTGAGCAGTATGCACAAGCATTTGCTGAAGCTACAGGTGCAATTATGAACATGAAAAACGTTGATCTATCAGCAAGCTCAAATGTACCAGATTTCTTAAAAGGTGTTAATGATATGATTAACAACCCTGGTTCTGTTCAAATCTTCAAACGTCAAACACCAAATGCAGAAGAACAAAAAATTGCTGTAGAAATTACAAACGAAATTAAATTACAAATTACAGATATTTTACTTGGCGAAATTACTGCAGAGCAATTCGTAGAAAAATTAACGAAAAAAGCGGAGGAACTAAGAAAATAAAGTGCTAAATAAGTAGACAATTTCAGTTATATACAATGGAATAGGGTTGCTAGAAAGTACTACTTTCTGGACAGCCCTTATTTTTTCAAAAAATGGAAGGGGGAACACATGGTGGCCTTTTCTGCAAAGCAAAAATATTTATTTTTAGCCTTTTGTTTATTACCAACATTTATTCTCTTTTTGATTTTTACAGTTTATCCGATGCTAGGTGGGTTATATTATTCGTTTTTTGAATGGTCAGGTACAAGTGCTAATAAAACCTTTATCGGATTAGAGAACTATATACGCTTATGGAATGATTCGATTATTAAAAAAGCAATCTTTAATGATTTTTTCTTTGTATTTGTAAAAGTGCTAGGGATTATGATGCTGTCATTATTTTTTGCAGTGGCATTAACACAATTGCGAATTAAAGAAGCACCGTTTTACAGAATTGTGTTTTTCTTTCCGAATATTATGTCTGTCGTTGTAATTGGTATTCTTTGGCAATTTATTTATGATCCGAATATTGGGATTGTAAACAGTTTTTTAAATCAAGTTGGTCTAACAGAATGGGTACGTCCTTGGCTTGGGGATAAAACATGGGTATTACCGAGTATTGCAATTCCTGCTATTTGGGCAGGGATTGGCTTATTTATGCTTTTACTGATGGGTGGTATTTCAAGTGTTCCTAAAAGCTTATATGAAGCAGCGGAAATTGACGGGGCATCGGAGTGGCAACAATTTTGGCATATTACGGTCCCCCTTATTTGGCCACAAATTAAGACGTCAATTCTTTACATTATCATTACTTCATTAAATGGTTCATTTGTGCTTGTTCAAGTAATGACAGGTGGAGGACCAGGAAGCTCGTCAGAAGTAATGGGTTCGTATTTATACCAGCGTGCTTTTGAAGATTTTCAGTTTGGGTATGGAGCTGCAATAGGAGTACTTATTCTAGTTGTATCACTTATTACGGTATTAATTTCGCAATTTATTTTGAAAAAAGAAAAAGTCGAATATTAATGGAGGGATTGCAATGAAAATGATATCACAAATATTAGTGCGTATCCCTTTAATTTTATGGGCATTTGTCGTTGTTTTTCCATTAGTTTGGATGTTTATGGGCGCATTTAAATCCAATGCAGAAATTTTTACATCGCCATGGGCATTGCCTCAAACGTTTAATTTTTCTAATTTTGAAAGTGCGTGGAATGATTATAATATCGGGCGTGCATTTTTAAATAGTTTTTTTGTTACAGTGCTTGGCTCGCTTTTAACATTACTTTTATCCATTCCTACAGCATATGCACTTGAGCGAATTCGTTCGAAATTAGGCGAGGTACTTATCAATGTTTATCTAGCTTCGATGATGATTCCAGCCGTTTTAGGATGGATTCCATTATTCTTTTTGTTAATGAAATTTAATTTGTTAGATAATTTGTGGGCGTTATCTCTTGTTTATGCAATCTCTCATGTACCATTTACCATCTTCATTTTGATTGGTTTTATAGGAAATGTGCCTAAAGAATTAGAAGAAGCAGCAATAGTAGATGGTATGAGTCCGTATGGGATTTTATTTAAAATTGTGACTCCACTTATTAAATCAGGAATTATAACGGTTACGATATTAAATGCTATATCCTATTGGAATGAATTTTTCATGGCCCTCATTTTATTACAGACGGAAAGTAAAAATACGTTAGGGGTAGCTATGAACTTATTAAAGGTAGACGCCCAATATGATAGTGCATGGGGTGTATTATTTGCAGGTTTATGTATTGCTGTTATTCCGGTCATTATTTTCTATACGATATTCCAACGTCATATTGTAAAAGGAATGACGGAAGGTGCAATCAAGTAGGAGGTCTACAAGGTGGTATATACACGAGTTGAGGGATTTATAGAGAATGCAGTAAAGAAACGGTACATCCCTGGAGCCGTTTTAGCAATCGCGAATCGTGAGGAAATGATCTATTGCAAGGCTTTCGGCACGGCGCATAGTGAAAAGCAAATTGCTATGACGGAAGACACCCTTTTTGATTGTGCCTCGTTAACGAAGGTAGTTGCAACAGCAGCATCCATCTTCAAATTACTTGAAGCAGGTCAACTAGATTTAGACGATGCGATTTCGTATTATTTTCCTGAATTAGCCTTTTTTCATGCTGGTGTTACGGTTCGACATTTATTGACCCATACAAGTGGCTTTCAATCAGAGATTAAGTTTTATAGAGAGCCTGTTTCTTATAATGAGGTTGTTGAACGAATTGCGAGCATCTCTACTAGGAAACCGATTGATTCGGCGGTTATTTATAGTGATGTAAACTATATTTTGTTAGGAATTATTATCGAAAAAATTACGAATGAATCATTAGATCGATTTGCAAATATTAACATTTTTAAGCCTCTTAAAATGGTCCAGACCCTTTTTAATCCAAAGAATATTGCAAAAGAAAGCGTAGCAGCTACAGAATATCGTGATTATTTACAAGACTATCAATGGGGAGAGGTGCATGATGAAAATGCCCTTCACTTTGGTGGAGTAAGCGGTCATGCAGGCTTGTTTTCAACTGCTCCCGATTTAATACGATTTGCACAGGCATTTATGAAAGGGAAAACATCGATTTTTACTGAGAAAACAAAGCGGTTAAGTAAACAAAGTTTTTCAAAGAAGCATGATGAACAAAGGGGATTGGGCTGGCAATTATATAGTCAACCCTCATTTTCGGGGCAGTATTTACAAGATGGCTTTGGGCATACAGGATTTACGGGCACATCCATTTGGGTTTCTGATGGGCAGGAGTTAGCGATTGTCTTATTAACGAATCGTGTTCATTTTGGACGGGTTTGTCAAATTCAGCGGTTGCGTAGAATTGTGCATAATCTCATTGCGCTCGATCATGTCAATAAATAAGGTGATAATATGTTGGATGCATACTGGATAGGGATTGATGGAGGAGGAACGAAAACATCGGCTGTAATTGGCGATAACAATGGTCAATTACTGGCAGTATATTACGGACAGTCAGGAAATTTAACAGCTATTACAATAGAGCAACTAGTCGAACGAATCCATCATATTATTGAGCATTTATTAGTAAAATCGAATATTGAATTGAGTTCAGTTAAAGTGATTTTTGCCGCTTTAGCAGGTGCTGATCGACAAGGTGAGCAACAAAAAATTTATGAGGCATTTCAACATTCCCCTATTCAAAAGAAATTACAGGTACAAAGTGATGTTCATGCCGCTCTAGCATCTGGTACTTGGGGTCGCGAAGGAACACTTATGATTGCAGGTACGGGTGCTATTTTATTTGGATGGTATCAAAAGAAAAGTTTTCGCATAGGGGGCTGGGGCTATTTATTAGGTGATGAGGGCAGTGGCTATCATTTAGGAAAGCTCGCAATTCGTTCAATTCTACAAGCACAGGACCAAAATGTAACGTTAAGGCCCTTTCAAAAAGCAATTTTAGATTTCATTAAAGTGAAGCATACTGAAGAATTAATCACAACCATTTACAGTAGTTCAAATCCTGTGACGGTCATTTCTTCCGTAAGTAAAATTGTCATCAATGCATATGAGGAAGATGATGTCGCAAAGACTATTATTTCAACTGTTCTTGAGGCACTGCTTGCATTAGTCAAATCGGGTTATGAACGAATGGATATTATGAAACCGCTAGTATTACATGGAGGGCTGTTTTCGGATGAGTCGTTTTACCGAGATTTTGTTCAAATTATCTCCAATAATTATCCAAAACTAATAGTGAAGAAACCAAATGTTAGTGGAGCTGTCGGGGCTTATATATTAGCATTAATGGAAAGTGATGTATTTTTAGATGATGA
Organism: Solibacillus palustris; assembly: GCF_022549215.1. Taxonomy (GTDB): domain Bacteria; phylum Bacillota; class Bacilli; order Bacillales_A; family Planococcaceae; genus Solibacillus; species Solibacillus daqui. The sequence goes on from NZ_JAKZFC010000006.1 coordinate 176,512, forward strand.
GCGAAAGCAAAATATTCAACGCACATGGAGCCAATTAGAAATAAAATAGAACGAATATGTAATGAAATCTATTTTAATGATTCAACTACGAAACATGGGGTTGATTTTCCCGGACACGCATTATTTTAGCGGCGGCTTACGAACTGCAACGTCGAGATGGTCAATATGCCATTGCCAGTCTTTGCATTGGCGGTGGGCAAGGAATTGCATTAATAATTGAACATGTGTAAATTGGTGAACCTGAACGTTTGTATGTTCAGGTTTTTCTTCTGTTTTTAGTATGTTAGGCTATATGCAAATTACACCAACGTTCATGGAATATGGTACACTGAAAACAATGAATAAAAGGTGGTAAAACAATATGTCAGTTATCAATTTACTAAATGAAACACTTCAAAATAAATGGTCGTTTGACACGACAATGAAAATTCAAGAAGAAATGATTCCAGCAATGCTTGACGGAAAAGACATTGTGGCAGAATCTCCAACAGGCTCGGGGAAAACATTAGCTTTTACACTACCTATTTTAAATAAAGTAGACGGTTCAAAAAAGCAAACACAAGCATTAATCGTAGCACCCTCACAAGAATTAGCGATGCAAATTGTTGAGGTAATCCGTCAGTGGACAGAAGGCACAGATATTACAGTTCAACAATTAATCGGTGGTGCGAACTCAGCCCGACAAATTGAAAAACTAAAGAAAAAGCCAACAATTGTTGTTGGTACACCAGGACGCTTAAATGAATTAGTGCGCCAAGGAAAATTAAAATTAAAAGAAATCGAAACTATTGTTTTAGATGAGTGCGATCAACTATTGAGCCGTGAGTACCGCGTTGTTGTTAAATCATTCATCGAGGGTGCGGCTTTCGGGCGTCAAGTGGTAGTTGTTTCAGCAACGATTACAGAGGAAATAAAACTTGTAGCAGAACGCTTAATGTTTGAGCCAGTCGCAATCAAAATCAATCCAGAAGACATGGTAAAATTCGGTAAAGTCGTACATTCATTCGTTAAAGTGGAAGAGCGAGACAAAACGGATATGCTACGCCGCTTAGCGAATATTGAAGGCGTGCGCGGGTTAGCATTCGTCAATAATATCGACCAAGTATTAATGAAGCAAAGTAAGCTTGAATATAGGGATGCACCAATTGTAGCATTGCATTCAGATATGAAAAAAGATGAGCGTAAAAAAGCACTGGATGCATTCCGTAATGGCGAGGCGCGAATTTTAATCGCAACGGATATTGCGGCACGTGGCTTAGATATTTCTGGTTTAACACATGTTGTTCATGTCGATGTACCACGCACGATTGAACAATATACACATCGCTCGGGTCGTACAGGTCGTGCAGGTGCAGATGGTGAAGTATTAACATTACTTTCTTATAAAGATGAAAAAACGTATAAAAAATGGTTGCGCGAATTATCATTAAAAGGTGTGCAAAAAGTATGGAGCCGTGGTGAATTCATTGAAGGCAATGCAAAAACGGTAACTGCTTCAAAAGCATCAACAGCTCCAGCGACAAAAGCAGATAAAAAAACGTATCAATCAAAAACAGGTAAAAAAGGTATGACATTCAGTAAGAAGAAGGGGAAATAGCAGATGACATTTGAAGAAAAATTAGAGCAATTTGCTGAGTTAGCCGTTAAAATTGGTGTCAATGTTCAAAAGGGTCAATATTTATTAATCAACACTTCTACTGATACGTTAGATTTCACACGTATCGTTGTAAAGAAAGCTTATGAGGCAGGCGCTGGGCGTGTGCATGTCAACTTAACAGATGCAAGCTTCGAGCGTGCCTATTATGAAAATGTTACAGTTGAAGAAACTGCGAATTTCCCGAAATGGACTGTTGCACAGCGTGAAGAATTAATCGAGCGTAAAGGTGCATTACTGTGGATCGACGCGGAAAATCCGGATTTATTAGCAGGGATTGATGTTAATAAAATCGGTGCACAACAAAAAGCGGCGGGTACAGCATTAGTAAACTATCGTAAAGCAGTTATGAACGACGATATTGCATGGTCAATCATCGCTGTGCCATCACCAAAATGGGCAGCTAAAGTATTCCCAGAGTTACCTGAAAACGAGCAAGTAGAAGCTTTATGGGAAGCAATTTTCAAAACAGTTCGTATCGGAGAAGGCAATGCCGTAGAAAACTGGGAAGGTCATATCACGAATCTACATGCGCGTGCAGATCAGTTAAATGCGAAGAAATATGCAAAACTACATTACACTGCTCCAGGCACAGATTTAACTATTGAATTACCTGAAAAGCATTTATGGAAAAGCGGTAGCAGCAAGACACCTGCTAATACAACATTTATTGCCAATATGCCGACTGAAGAGGTATTTACATTACCGGCGAAATTTGGCGTGAATGGCTATGTTTCTAATACAAAACCACTTGTTTATAAAGGCAATATTATTGACGACTTTAAGCTCACATTTGAAAAAGGGAAAATCATTGGTGCAGAAGCTAAGGTTGGTCAAGATTTACTGCAACAATTAATCGATTCAGATGAAGGCTCTCGATATTTAGGTGAGGTAGCATTAGTACCACACGAATCACCTATTTCAGCGTCGAATATTTTATATTACAATACCTTATTTGATGAAAACGCCTCGAACCACTTGGCAATTGGTGAAGCTTACCCAACTTGCTATGAAGGTGGTAAGGAGCTAGAAAAAGGACAATTAGAGACATTAGGTATTAACACGTCAATTACGCATGAAGATTTCATGATTGGTAGTGCGGAAATGAATATCGACGGAATTTTAGCAGATGGCAGAGTCGAACCAATCTTCCATAAAGGAAATTGGGCATTTTAACTTCTAATGGTTTCTATGTGAAACAAATTGAAAATAATAACGCTTAAGACGGAATGTATGCAGAAATGTAAATGATTTTTTATGGGCGAGGTGAAGTGATGCGCAAGTGTTTGTTCGCGCTACTAATTTGTTTATTGTTACCAGCACAAGCTATGGCAAATGAACGTGAAGTATATATCGCGCTCGGCGATTCTTTAGCAGCAGGGCAAACACCGTATTCACAAATCGATGCGGGTTACACGGATTTTATTGCATTGCAACTTCAAAAGAAAGGGAAGCTAGCCCATTTTACAAAAGAGCTTACTTTCCCTGGATATCGTGTAAGTGATGTAATTGATACTGTTAAGTCTGAGCAAGCCGAGTTGTTACTTCAAGATGCCACGGTCATTACCATTTCGGCAGGTGCTAATGATTTATTACCGTTAATCGCGCATAATCCGAATCAAGGGACACTGAATTTTTCACAACTCAATGCAAACTTGGCGTTAAATAATGTGCGTGAAGAAATGGCTCAATTGCTGCTGCTTGTACGTGAACTTGCGCCAAAAGCAGATGTATATGTAGTAGGTTACTATTTCCCGTATGTCAGTGTACATCAAGAGCAAGTAGGGGGAGCAGCCACAGCGCTAAAATTATTGAATGATATTTTGGCGCAAGAGGCAAAGCGAGCAAGCATGACCTTTGTTGATGTATATGATAGCTTCGAAGAAAATCGAGGGAAGTATTTAACGAATAATAATGATGTACATCCAAATCAACTCGGTTATTTAATAATGGCGAATGCGATACTGCGAAGCTATAGCGAAGGTGATTCGTTACAATTGCAGGCTAGCGATTTACCAGCACCTAACCCAAAAAGCTTTGAACAAATACTACAGTTACGTGAACAAATTCAAAGTAAGACGGTAACCATTCATAATGTCAAAGCACCATTAGCAATATACGTTTAACTTGATTCAGCAAATTCTTTTTGTACCAAAAGCGAAGCGACAGGTATAGAAATCCCCTACTAAGTGGGGGCTGAATAGAGGAACTCAGGCTAAGGACGCCGCGTCGTGCGGCAACACCTGAGTGACCAACAGCGTGTTGGCCCAAGCCCCGGCGGATGTCACAGATTTTTCAGGTGAATTTTTCAAGCAAGCTTGAAAAAATCTGGACGCAATTACGCCGAGGCGTAATTGATCAATTATATAAACAAAACACCACAATATACGAACGAGCATTCGTATATTGTGGTGTTTTTGATGGCACTCATGTACACTAAAAATAAGATCTTTTGACTAGGAGGCGTCACTCATGAAAATCTTTCATACAGCAGATTGGCATTTAGGAAAACTTGTACAAGGTGTAGCGATGACAGAAGATCAGGCGTACATTCTACAACAATTTATTGAGGAAATAAAAATTGAAAAGCCCGATGTTGTGATGATTGCTGGTGATTTATATGATCGCTCTGTTCCGCCAACAGAGGCAATTCAACTCTTAAATAAAATATTTAAGCAAATATTAATCGACGAAAAAACGCCTATAGTTGCGATTGCAGGAAATCATGATAGCGCAACACGTTTAAATTTTGGTAGTGATTTAATGAAGGCAAGTGGCTTACATTTAGTTGGTCATTTAGAAAATGACATAGAGCCAGTTATTTTGCATGATGAATTTGGTGAGGTGCATTTTTATTTAGTACCATTTGCAGAGCCATCAACAGTGCGCATTCTTTTTGACGATGATTCGATTACAACACATGAAGCGGCGATGGCAAAAATTATTGAACACATTAAAGGGAAGCTTGATTCGACGAAGCGCAATATTATTATGGGACATGCCTTTATTACAAAGGATGGTATGCCTGAACTAAACACGAGTGATTCGGAGCGCAAGTTAACGATTGGTGGTACCGAATGCATAAATGCAGCGCTATTTGAGCCATTTTGCTATACAGCACTTGGTCATTTACACCAAGCCCATTTTGTTGCAAATGAAACGATTCAATATTCAGGGTCCCCACTTAAATATTCAGAATCAGAAGTGACACATAAAAAAGGTTTTTTAATGTTAGATTTAGCGTTGGATGGTACGGTTTCTGTAGAGAAAAAACTGCTAGTACCGAAACGTGAAATGCGGATTGTAACGGGCTTTTTAGACGATATTTTACAACATAAGAAAAGTGACGATTATGTATTTGTGAAGCTAGAAGATGAAGGCTATGTTAAAGGTGCAGCAGAACTTGTTCGTACTGTGTACCCAAATGCATTGCACATCGAGCGCTTAGCCGTTTTTGCACAAATGGAGCAGCAATCAGCAACGATGAATCGTGTACAAATGGACGATTCAGAGCTATTTGAGTTATTTTATAGTGAAATGACAGGTAAAGAACTTACAGCTGATATCAAATCAATTTATACAAATGTACTCCAACAATTACTTGATAACGAACGCGAAAAGCAGGAGGTGTAAATAAATGAAGCCATTAAAATTATCCATGACGGCATTTGGTCCTTATAAAGACAAGGAAGTAATTGATTTTACACAGTTGCATGAACATGGCATTTTCGTCGTTTCGGGTTCAACAGGTGCGGGAAAAACGACGATTTTTGATGCGATTACATTTGCCCTATATGATGCAGGGAGCGGTGAAGACCGCGATAAATCCTTATTTTTACGAAGTGATTTTGCTGATATCACAGTAGATACAGAGGTAGAACTAGAGTTTGAGGTGCGCGGCCGTATATACCGTATTTGGCGTAAGTTTGGTCATGACGGAGACCGTGCAAAGCGTGAGTTTTATGATATAACAGGCGGACAGATAATACCTGCTGTTGAAAAATTCCAAGTAAAGCTAGTACAAGCAAAGGTTGAGGAATTAATTGGTCTAACGCAATCACAATTTAACCAAATTGTGATGCTACCACAAGGTGAATTCCAAAAGCTCTTAACATCAGAGTCTAAGCATAAGGAAGAGATTTTCCGTAAAATTTTCAAAACAGAGCGCTTTACAAAAATGGTAGAGCTACTGCGTGATAAAAAGAAACAGGCAGAAAAATTGTACGAGCATGCACAAATGCAGCAAGACCATACCATTCAAGAAATAAAATCGCGTTTACCAGAACGTGAATCGGCGTTATTTGCCGCAATCAACTATGATGCGATTAATATGTATCAAATAAAACAGGGGCTTATAGAAGAACAAGGCTTTTATGAGCAACAATCAACCGAGCTTTCACAACAATATGAACAAGTAAAAGGACTTGCAACAAAGTTAAATATACAGTTTAGTGAGCAAAAGCTCATTAATGAACGTATTGAACGCTTTATGCAACGTCAAACCGAACTTTCATGTTTACAGCAACAACAAAATGAAATGGCTATACAGGAAGAACGATTACTGCTTGCACAAAAAGCGCATCAAATTGAGCCACTGGAGCGCGAATTATCTAAGCTAAAATCACAGCTTCAGTCAGCGACGACGGCAGTAGAAAAGGCTAAACTAGAATCCGAACAAGCCAAGCAGCAACTCATTACGGCAACACAAGCCTATGAAAACGTGCAGAAGGATGAAGTATTATTAGAAACGTATACAAAAAATATTTCGCAGCTTGAACAAATAATTCCTATTTATGAAACAATTGATATTCAGCGCAATCATGTCGAGCAGCTAAAGGCACAGCAGTGTAAAGCACAAACCTTATATGATAATTTACAGGGGGAATTGGTTGAATTAAAGCTACAGCAACAAAACCAACAAAATGTTGTAACAGAGCTTGAACAGGCTGTAGCACAGTATGAACAAACATTTGAAGCCCATGCCACAGCAGCTCGCAATGTTGAGCTTGTAAAAGAGACAGCAAAACTGCAAATGAACATAGAGCTATTAAAGGCTGATGCGTTGTCTAAGGAGCAGCAAGCAACAAAAGCTGAGCAAGCCTTACATGAGGTAGAGCAACAAATTCGTAGCAATCAGGCCGCCTTTTTAGCTGCCTCATTGCACAATGGGGATGCTTGCCCGGTATGTGGTAGCACAGAACATCCAGCTATTCATAATAGTGAAATGCTTCATGTGGATGACACGCAAATAGAGCAATTGCGACAACATTCAGATGCAGCTCGCCAAAGCTATTATCAAGTACAATCAAAACTTGAAATTGAGCAACAAACAAATACTGAAAAGCATAATCAAATACAACGCCAGCAATTACAGCTAGAGGCATTAGCACAGTATGAGGAACAGCTACAAACATTAGCTACACATCTAGCAGATTTGCGAGTAAAGCAACAGCAATTAACAACTGAACGCACACAGCTAGAACAATTCAACGAAAAGCGTGAAGTAATCCAAGGGCGTCTTGAAAAAGGACAGGCATACGTTCAAGAAATTCAGACGCAGCTAGCACAGGAAAAGGGCAAACTTGAGCAAAGTGAGCTATCATTGTTACCACAATTTACTACAGTTGCTGAAGTTCAAATTGCTTTATCCAATCAACTTCAGCAGCATCAATCATTAAAGAATGAGTTAAAGCGAGCTTTCGATGCATTACAACAGGCTCAATTACAGCAAAATTCAAGTGAGGTCAATCAGCTACATGCGGTGAATCATTTATCGGATAAGCAGCATGAGCATGAATTAGCACATATTGCATTTGCAACAGCTCTGCAAAACGAACACTTCTCACTAGAAAGCTATCAACAAGCATTATTAGCAGAGCAAGCACAGCATGAAATTCGTCAGATGCTTGAAGCGTACAAGCAACAGCTGCATACATTAACGGCGCAAATTACTGAAGACCAGGAGCAGCTTGAAGGAAAGCAGCTGGCGGATTTAACAGAGCTCCAACAACAAATTACAACTTTAAATAACGAACAAGACGAGCGATATGCAACGATGAAACAAACGGAATCTTATGTAACACAATGCATAACAACATTACAAAAGCTTGAGCAATCCGCTGACCAAATTGAAAGCTATAAAGTAAAATTACAGCAAATGGAGCAGGTATACGATCTTGTGCGTGGTCAAAATGATGCGAAAATCAGTTTTGAACGCTTTGCACAAATTGGCTATTTAGAAAAAGTAACGCATGCCGCAAATGAACGCTTACGGATTTTATCCAATGGTCAATATTTCCTGAAATCTACTGGACGTAAAGAGGGTAATGCGCAAAGTGGTTTAAGCATTGATGTGTATGATAGCAATACAGGGCAAACACGTGATGTGAAAACGTTATCTGGCGGCGAAAAATTCAATGCTTCATTATCATTGGCACTTGGGATGGCGGATGTTATTCAAAGTGTACAAGGAAGTGTGCATATTGATACGATGTTTATCGATGAAGGTTTTGGTACGCTCGATGAGGAGGCGTTACGCCGTGCGATTGATATTTTAATCGACCTTCAGCAAACAGGACGACTTATCGGTATTATTTCGCATGTCGCCGAATTAAAAGCAGCAATGCCAGCGATTTTACAAGTGAAAAAGTTAAAAGAAGGTCATAGTACAACTGAAATTATTGTGAAGTAAAAGAAACGAAGGGCTTGTCCGGAAAGTAATTTCTGGACAAGCCCTTTGCGTCGAGGATTGAGACTAGCACGAAGCTAGTCACGAATGCGTTGTCACAGGACCTGAAGTTTTTAGCATTCGTTCTTTACTTGCGAACACCACGAAAAGCAGCCTACAGCGGATAATTAACACATGAGTGGAGCACTGTCCAAAAAGTTAACACTTTTAGGACAGTTCCTTAGTTTCTTTATTTTTTAGGAGTTCGTGGTATGGTTGGTTGTTTTGGTGCTGAACGATTATCGAGAACTTTTTTTATAATTGGGTAAACGATCGGTCCGTATTTGATGGCTGTTTTAATAACTTTATTTAACTTCATGAATGACACTCCTTAATGAAACGGAAATTGTATTAAAAATATACCCAATAATTGGGCCATGTTAAACATTAGCGTAATACTTTAATGGCTTGCACAAGATTCCAAATTGCAATCGCAAATGAAATGACTGCCAAAATGATGAAACCAATAAAAATCCAACCTTCAAATAAGTTATCCGGTCCGTAAATATTATTATCTGTAACTACAAATACGATAAATGAAATAAAGTAAATAATACCTAAAACAATCGGAAATAGCTGTGAAATAAAGGCCCGTTTGTTATGATGTTTGACAAAATCATCCTTTGTCACGAAAAAAACGATAAGTGGTAAAATAAACGGCGCAAAATAAAAGCTTAAATAGCCAAGTGCACTTAATCCCTTTGATTGATTCATAAAAATCCACTCCTTTTAATTCATCATACGGAAAAGGTGAAAAATAGTTTCAAAGAAAGAGGTTGAAAATTGTCACATTATTGGCTACAATGAGTGTGTTCAAACAATAGTATCGAGATGTACCACAAGGGGGGCCGATTAAGTCGGCTGAGATTGCGCACGGATATTGCGCTGACTCTTTGAACCTGTAAGTTAGCACTTGCGTAGGGATGTGGATAGAAACCGACTGTTCAAGCAATGGTTAGGATTTTATCCTAATTATTGCTTTTTTTTTGCTTTTCTATTCCTTCTTTAACTTCTGTTACATCGGAAAAAGAAAGGAGCTTTGTTATGGACAAAAAGAAATTATTAATGCTGGTTGAAATTGCCATATTTGCAGGTATCGGAATTGTGTTAGATCAATTTTCATTTAAATTGTGGGCACAAGGTGGTTCGATTAGCTTTGTGATGTTACCAATTATGCTGATGGCGATTCGTTGGGGATTAACTGCTGGGCTTGCGACAGGTCTTATTATTGGCGTATTACAAATAATGTTTGGCGGTTATATTGTACACTGGTTCCAGGCAATTTTAGATTATGGTCTTGCTTTTACAGTAGTAGGATTGGTTGCAGTGATCCGTAAACCATTATTACAGGCAGCAAAAAGCGTAGATAAAAAGAAAATGACAATTTATATTGTACTTGGTGCACTATTAGGAGGATCATTACGTTTTATTTCGCATTTACTTGCGGGTGTGGTGTTCTTTAAAGAATATGCTGGTGATGATAATGTTTGGATTTATTCAATTATCTATAATGGTTCATACATGCTACCGGCAACAATTTTGACTGCGTTAATTGCTGTGTTGTTATTTACAACAGCACCAAGGTTATTACAAACATTTAAATAAGTACAAAAGGTGTAGTTCAAATAGCGAACTACACCTTTTTTCATTTAATACTTTATTTTTGAGTCTATCGCCTTACATTTTCATATCTGTAATATTAAATAAAGGAATAATTTCGTACCATGCATCATTATCCGACTTGACGAGCTATACAAGAAGACAAAAAATGCAAATTAAGCCATAGGATCAAACACGCCGTAAATTCATATAATACTCATAATGAGCATTTTCTAATACAAAATTTAGAGTGAAGTACATGCAGATAATATAGTTCGTTCTGCTACGCTACGGGGCATGCTTTCCTGGGGGCGCTTCAACTAACTATATGCTTGCCACTACGGCGGCAAGCATATAGTGGATTTTCCGCGTCCGTTTTATCCCCAAGGAGTCAGCCCTAAGAAATGTGCTCCTGTCGCTACGCTTTCGTCGCAAAGCAAGATAGCTAATTTTTATTTACAGAGCTAACTTTTAATTAAAGCTACTATATCGTAAACAGCGACATATTTTATTCATCCCCGCCGCCTCGCGATAACGCAAGCGGTAACATCGGACTCTTTTTACTATATAGAGGATAGTAACATTTTAATTTGGCGGGCCTTACATGCGGTCATGTCGTAGCCCGCCGAAAATAAGTAGAATGCACTTATTCCATTTTTTGTTAGTTAATTGCACAATGTTAGTAATATAAAGAAAACTTTGACGATTGAACAATATGACCGTTTGATGGAAATCGGATGCTGATAACGTCATGATAAACGTTGCAAGAATGGCATGAATGAACATTATTAAGTTGCCAATAAGCGGTAGAAAAATTCATCGGTTTTCGATAGCTCTATTGTTGTGTGCGAGGGCATAAATTGCTAAAGAAATGATTACGAAAAAGGGGCAGAGGTCTGTTATTAAATAAATAGAAATCGGTTGCATGGCATCCACTTTAATCATGAATTATCTCCTTTTTTATTCTTTAGATTAACCTGCGTAAACAGTTGTTTTATTGAAGCGTTTATTCGTATAATGATTTTTAAGTATGTTATAGTTAGGGGTAGAGTTTTAAGAGGAAGGAAGTTACACATGATTGTTACAACTCAAGAAGAAATTCAAGCGTTTAAAAAAATCGGACGCATTTGTGCTGAAATTCGTGAAGCGATGAAAGCTGCGACAGTACCTGGTGTTACAACAAAAGAGTTAGATGAAATTGCAGGTCGTATGTTTGCAGAGGTAGGGGCTATTTCAGGTCCAAAAGGCGAATATGATTTCCCTGGATATACATGTATTTCAGTAAACCACGAAGTTGCACACGGTATTCCAGGTAGCAAAGTGATACAAGAAGGTGATATCGTAAACATCGACGTATCAGGCTCTTTAGATGGTTATTTTGCAGATACAGGGATTTCTTTTGTAGTAGGTGAAGGTTATGAAGAAAAAGAAAGACTTTGTGCAGTAGCCAAATCTGCTTTTGATCGTGCAATGACAAAAGTAAAGGCAGGTTCAAAGTTAAACCAAATTGGTAAAGCGGTTGAGCGTGAGGCATATGCAAACGGTTTAACTGTGATTATGAACTTAACTGGGCATGGTTTAGGGAAATCTTTACACGAAGCACCAAACCACGTATTAAACTATTATGACCCATCTGATAGCCAATTAATGAAAGAAGGTATGGTATTAGCAGTAGAACCTTTCATTTCTGCAAAGGCTGAACATATCGTTGAATCAGGGGATGGCTGGACATTTGTAACGCCCGATAAATCATTAGTAGCTCAAATTGAACACTCAATTATCGTTACTCAAGGTGAGCCAATTATTTTAACTTCTTTGGAAGACTAGTATATATAGAAAAACGTGAAGGCTTATTTTACAAGCTTTTCACGTTTTTTTATTTGTAATAGAAAGGAACCGAAGTAGGTATCTTTATAGCCACTTTAATTCATTACATAATCGATTACCAATTCTATACGCTTTCAAGTAAAATGGAAGTAGCAATATTTAGGAGGGTATAATAAATGAAGAAATTAAAAGAATTGGATTTATCATTAGAATTAGACAAAAAAATGTATAAAAAGAAAATTAAAATGTTGCAATATGAAATACTAAATGCACAGCAGTTTTTATTTAATAACAAAATCGGTTTAATCATTGTATTTGAAGGAATGGATGCAGCAGGGAAAGGGGGCGCCATTAAGCGTTTAACAGAGCGTGTTGACCCACGAGGATTACTTGTAACACCCATTTCTGCACCACAGCCTCATGAGAAACGTCACCACTATATGCACCGTTTCTGGAGAAAGCTCCCCCAGCACGGGCAAATCGCAATTTTTGACCGCTCTTGGTATGGGCGTGTCTTAGTAGAACGTATAGAAGGTTTTGCTACAGAGAAAGATTGGAAACGTGCTTACGGTGAAATTAATGACTTTGAAAAGCAATTAACAGATGAAGATTACATCATGATTAAATTCTGGATTCATATTGATGAAGATGAGCAATTAAAACGTTTCAATGAACGTGCACATGATCCGTACAAAGCTTGGAAACTAACAGATGAAGACTGGCGTAACCGTGAAAAATTTGGCTTATATTGTGAAGCCGCAGACGAAATGTTTGCAAAAACGGATACAGAAAATGCACCGTGGTGTTTAATTCCTGGGAATAATAAACTGTATGCACGCGTACAAGTATTAAAAGAAGTAATGGCACATATCGAAAAAGAAGTGGCACGTCGTGGTTTACACATTACAAATGTATTAGAAAAGCAGCAAGAAGAAATAGAAGCAGCAGAGCATGAAGAAGTAGCAACAACAGGGGAAGCTGTGGTAGCTCAAGCGAAAAAGAACAAGGTCAAAAAGAAAAAGTCAAAATGATGATCTCGGAAAAAAGTTTATGTAATATTGAAGGTGAATCAATGTGGGAAGCCTATTTAACTTTTTAAAAAAGAAGGAGGGTCCAATGGTACAACTTACAGGTCAAAACTGTTCGTTACGTACGTTTACACCATCTGATGCAAGAGCATTAGCTCAACTGTTAGCAGACAATAAATTTTTTTGGTCTACTTATGAACCATTGCATCGAGAAGAGTTTTATACAGAAGGGGCTCAATATCAAAAGATTTTAGAAAGTCTTCAACTTCTTCAGGCGAATCGGGAATTTTCATTTGGCATTTTTGATCATGGTAGCCAGCGACTCATTGGGCATATTTCTTTGTACTCGATTAAGCGTTTACCATACTCAAGTTGCTTTGTAGGCTACTCGATGGATGAACGTTATATCGGTCGTGGAATTACGACTGAGGCTGTTCGTTTATTGTTGGAATTTGGCTTTAATAGGTTAAATATTCATCGGATTGAAGCGTATGTAGCGCCGCAAAATATAGCATCGATTAAGGTATTAGAAAAATCAGGCTTTACTCGCGAGGGTCTACTTAGACAATTGCTATTTATTAACGGGGTGTGGGTTGATCATTATATGTATGCTATTTTGCAGGATGAATATAAAAAAATGAATTAAAAAAACGCGGCTGAAAATAGTTCAGCCGCGTTTGTGTTATTTAATGATTAGAGCAGTTAAAGGTTTTTTATGCTTTATTGCCGTCAGTTACTAAGTCTAACTTGCCTGTCTCTGGATCAATAACTAAGCCGTGCACTGGTACACCAGCTGGCATTAGAGGGTGACTTCTTACTAAATCCACACTTTTTAGTACACTTGTTTTGACATCGCCAAAACCACGTAGCCACTGGTCTAAATTAACACCAGCATAATTTAAAATATCGATTGTTTCTTGCTTTACCCCTCGTTCTAACATGTGGCCAACCATTACGTCTGGATCAACGGCACTCATTCCGCAATCGTAGTGCCCGATAATATATACTTCGTCTGCTTTTAATTCGTATACCGCAACAAGTAAGCTACGCATAATCCCACCGAATGGGTGATTGACGATGGCTCCAGCACTTTTGACAACCTTCACATCACCATTACGTAAATTCATTGCTTTTGGTAATAATTCTACTAAACGCGTATCCATACACGATAAAATAACAATTCTCTTATCAGGGTATTTTGTCGTTGCATACACTTCATATTGTTTCTCTTCAACAAATTGTTGGTTATATTCTAAAATTGATTGTAAAGCTGACATAATTTTTAATCCCCTTTCGATTTCTACTTATTTTAAAATATAATTTAGATAATTCAAATTAATTGACATATTTAATGAGAATTTTAATAAAAATAAAGCGAACTTATGTCGAAAAAAGCAAAAAAAAAAACAACCGCCCTTTTATATATGAGCGGTTGTGAAAAATTTTAATGATGGTGGTGTCCATCGTTTGATTTTTCGTTTGAAGCGAACGTACCAGCTTTTGAATCTACTACGACAGATTCGTGAGATTGTAACCCCATACGTAAATATTGAATGAACATAACTAGGAAAACAATAAGAACGATAGAGAATCCAAATACTAACGTGTAGTAATCAGATAAAAATGGATGACGGTGATCAAACATCATAAAACTCCTCTCTGCAATATAATAAGAATCATTATCCAATTATAACCTAACGAATTGGAACATTGTAGGGGATTTTATGGTTTTAATGTAGAATAAATTGTAAATATGGCGACATCTTGAAATTTCGGATTCAATTAAAATGCCCAGTTCCCGTTACGGAATACAGGTTCAGCCGTACCTGCTGCTGTAATACCATCAATATTCATTTTGTCAGAGCCAATCATAAAGTCAACATGTGTAATACTTTGATTTAAGCCATTTGCTAATAAATCTTCACGTGACATCGTTTTGCCACCTTCTAAACAGAATGCATAAGCACTACCGATTGCTAAGTGGTTTGATGCATTTTCATCGAATAATGTGTTGTAGAATAAAATATTCGATTGCGAAATTGGTGATTGGAATGGAACTAATGCAACTTCGCCTAAGTAGTGAGAGCCTTCATCAGTAGCCACTAAGTTTTTAAGAACTTCTTCTCCTTGCTCTGCTTCAACGTTTACAATGCGTCCATTTTCGAATGTGATTTTGAAATTGTCGATAATGTTACCACCGTAGCTAAGTGGTTTTGTGCTTGATACATACCCGTTTACACCGTCTTTATGAGGTACTGTGAACACTTCTTCTGTTGGCATATTTGCCATGAATTCGTCGCCTTTTTCATTCACGCTGCCAGCTCCACACCATAAATGACCTTTAGGAAGCTCAATTGTTAAATCTGTGCCTGGTGCTGTGTAATGTAATTTTGCATAGTTTTTTTCGTTTAAGTAATCTACTTTTTCGTGTAAGTTATCGTTGTGAATTGCCCATGCTTTTACAGGGTTTTCTAAGTCAGAACGAGTCGCTTTGAAAATCGCATCCCATAGTGCATCGACTTGTTTTTCTTTGGGCAAATCTGGGAATACCTTGCTAGCCCATTGTTCTGAAGGTGCTGCGATAACAGTCCAGCTAATTTTATCGGCTTGTACATATTGTCGGTATTTATTTAAAGCCATACCAGCTGCTTTTTGAGCGCTTGCAATTTTATTAGAATCAATTCCTGAAAGTAAATCAGGGCTTTGAGAAACAATGCTCATAAATGCTGCACCTTGTTCTGCTAACCATTCACGTTCCTGAACTTTCCAGGGAGGGAAGAAATCAAAACTATCTTCTTGAGCTAGTTCATAACGAGTGCGTGCAATAATATCATCTGTATAGTCGACAAATACTTGTTTTGCGCCATTTTCATAGGCAATTTTAGTAACTTTTTGAACAAATGGTGCAGCCTCGATTGAAGCAGCAATGTATAAATATTGATTTGGCTGGATATTAACGCCTATTTTTACTGCTAATTCAGCATAATTTGCTAAATTTCTTTCAAAATTTGAGTTCATTTGAATCATTCCTCCGATAATTGAATAATAAAATTGGTTTTTTTTGATACATTATAATCAAAATTACTGAAAAGAACAGAAAAATCCAATAATGCGTCGAAAAAAATATTTTTTGCCTTTATACTAGTGTATAGGAAGTTAACAAAAAGTTAAATAGACCGAAATAAGAAAAGACATAGTAATTTGGAGGTACTACATAATGGATATTTCATCACTTGTTGGGATAATTATTGCCTTTGTAGCCCTATTAGTAGGGATGTTTTTAAAAGGCGTAGGTCCTGAAGTATTAATCAACCCTGCTGCAATTTTAATTATCATTTTTGGTACAATTGCCGCTGTAACAATCGCATTCCCAATGAAGGAATTAAAAAGAGTTCCAAAGCTTTTCAAAATTTTATTTACAGAAACAAAATTAGCGAGTGATATTGATTTAATTAAAATGTTTTCACAATGGGCAGATTTAGCTCGCCGTGAAGGATTATTAGCGCTTGAAAGTAAAGCGGCTGAAATTGAAGATCCATTCTTAAAAAATGGTTTAACATTAGCGATCGATGGTCAAAACGCTGACTACATTCGCGATGTGTTAACAGAAGAAGTAGAAGCAATGGAAGACCGCCATGCTTCAGGGGCGGGGATTTTCTCGCAAGCTGGTACATACGCTCCAACGCTAGGGGTATTAGGTGCGGTAATTGGTCTTATTGCTGCCTTAAAAGATATGTCCGATATTGATAAACTAGGACATGCCATCTCAGCTGCGTTCGTGGCAACATTACTTGGTATTTTCACAGGGTACGTTTTATGGCATCCATTTGCGAACAAATTAAAGCGTAAATCATCTATAGAAGTAAAGCAAAAGTATATGATGGTTGAAGGAATTTTATCAGTATTAGAAGGTGAAGCACCTCGTGTAATTGAACAAAAATTAGCTTCGTACTTAACAATGGAAGAACGTAAGCAAATTACGGAAAGCGGGGCGGGTGGCCTTGGCAAAGAAGCATAAAAAACATAAGAAGCATGAGGAGCACATGGATGAATCCTGGCTAGTGCCTTATGCGGATATTTTAACGCTGCTATTAGCGCTTTTTATCGTACTGTTTGCATCAAGTACGGTTGACCAAAATAAGTTAAATCAATTGTCTGCCGTGTTCAATGACATTTTTACGAGTGGCACAGGTGTAATGGACAATCCAGCAGTTATACAAACACCAAATGGCTCATCTTCTAATATTCAATCAGGTGCCTCTAAATATATGGAGGACCAAGAACGTTTAAAAGAATCGCAAAACCGAGTGGATGAGTTTATTGCAGTTAATGAATTAGAAAAACAATTCGAAACAAAATTAACTGAAGAAGGTTTATTGATTACGATTCGTGATAGCGTATTGTTCGATACAGGTCGAGCAGATGTAAAAGCTGAATACGATTCTATTGCAGATGAATTATCAAAGTTATTAATGTTCAATCCGCCACGTAATATTGTTATTACAGGGCATACAGACAATGTACCAATCAATACAAACGAATTTGATTCTAACTGGGATTTATCTGTTATGCGTGCGGTTAATTTCATGAAGGAAGTTGTCGCTGGAAACAAAGAATTAGACCCAAAATACTTCAGTGTAAAAGGCTTTGGGGAATATAGCCCAATTGCTTCAAATGACACAGAAGAAGGGCGTGCAAAGAACCGCCGAGTTGAAGTACTCGTACAACCACGTGTAACCGAAGCAGGAGAAGTAATCGTTGAATAGTAAAGTAGGGGGTGTCCGAGAAGTGATTCTGGGACACCCCCTACTTTGCGCCGAGGATGGAGGCTAGCACGAAGCTAGTCATGAATGCGTTGTCACAGGAAGTGACGGTTTTAGCATTCGTTCTTTTATTTCGACCACCGCAGAAGCACCGCCTGCAGCGGATAATTAATACACGAACGAAGCACTGCGCTAAAAGTAAATACTGTTCGCGCAGCCCCTTCTGTTTTAAGTGTGAATTATCGGCTTACGGCAGTGGTCAGAAGATAGATGAATGAGCTGTAATAATGTGTGCCAATGCATCTATAATCAGTAGCTTCAATACTCGGCGCAAAAAATTGCTCGGAAACGGATATCTGAGCAATTTTTTTTTTGACATCTATTAAACAAAAGTTTATAATTACAAACAAATGTTTATTTGTGAGGTGAGGCTATTGAATGAAAAAGGAAAATTAGTGTTTCAGCTAATTAAAAAAAATCCTTATTTATCACAACAAGAAATGGCAGAGCAATTAGGTATGTCAAGGCCAGCTCTAGCAAATACGATTTCATCGTTAATTAAACGAGGAGAAATAATTGGTCGTGCTTATGTTTTACCTGAAAAGAATCAAATTATTGCAATTGGTGGTGCAAATGTCGACCGAAAATTTTCGATTGAGGGCGACACACAGTTAGGAACTTCTAATCCAGCATCTGTATCTGAAAGTGTTGGCGGCGTAGCACGAAACATTGCAGAAAATTTAGGGCGACTGGGTAACTTTGTGTCACTATTAACGACACTTGGTGAAGACCATGACGGATTATTAATTGAGCAGTCAAGCAATACTTATATTAATTTTGATTTGGTGGAAAAGGTAAAAGATGAATCTACTGGTTCATATACAGCAGTTTTAGATCACACTGGTGAGCTTGTTATCGCAATGGCTAACATGGCTATTTACGATAAGTTAACTCCAAGTGTACTCAAGCAATGTGAAGCGACTTTGCAAAATGCAAGCTGCATCATTATTGATTTGAATTGCCCACTTGAAACGGTGCAATATGTAAAAGATTTTGCTACTCAGCACAATATTATTTTAGCGATTGTTCCGGTATCATCACCCAAAATGTCACGTATGCCAAAAGATTTGCAAGGTGTGAATTATCTAATTTGTAATCGAGATGAAGCTGAAGCCTACTTGCAACAAAAAGTAGAGACGTTTGAGCAATATGAGCAAGCAGTGCAAGGATTACTCGAAAAAGGAGTAGAGTATGTGCTGCTTACATTAGGGGGCCAAGGTGTAATGGCAGGGCATGCAAATAACATCACGCATTTCAAAGCAGTTGTTACTGAAGATATTGTGGATGTAACTGGTGCAGGTGATGCATTTGTAAGTGCATATTTACATGGCATGTTAAACAATGAAACATTAGAAGAATCAGTTCAGCTAGGATTAATTAATGCATCAAAAACATTACAATCGGACAAAACTGTTCGCCCAGATTTAACTAAAAATAACTTAACTAATTGGAGGAATTTATAATGAAACAATACTTATCATATTCTCAAGAGGTATTAGAAGCAAAAGAGAAAGGCTTACCAATCGTAGCTTTAGAATCAACAATCATCTCACATGGTATGCCGTACCCACAAAACGTAAAAACAGCTCGTGAAGTAGAGCAAATTATTCGTGATGGCGGTGCAGTGCCAGCTACAATCGCATTAATCGATGGCCAAATTAAAATTGGTTTATCAGACGAAGAATTAGAAATGTTTGGTAACGCTCAAGGTGTTGCAAAAGCATCTCGTCGTGATATCGGTTACTTACTTGCAACGAAAAAAATGGGCGCAACAACAGTAGCAGCTACAATGATTTGCGCTGAATTAGCAGGGATTGAGTTGTTCGTAACGGGCGGTATTGGTGGAGTTCACCGCGGTGCAGAAACAACAATGGACATTTCTGCTGACTTAGAAGAATTAGCAATGACTAACGTAGCTGTTGTATGTGCTGGGGCAAAATCAATTTTAGATATCGGGCTTACATTAGAATATTTAGAAACAAAAGGCGTACCAGTAATCGGTTATGGCACTGATAAGTTACCAGCATTCTACACACGTGAAAGCGACTTCGATGTAAACTTCCGTTCTGATTCACCAGAAGAAACAGCGTCAATTTTACGTACGAAATGGGATTTAGGCTTACGTGGGGGTGCATTAATTGCTAACCCAATTCCAGTTGAAGATTCAATAGAAGCAAGCTTTATTACTAACATTATCGAAAATGCATTAAAAGAAGCTGAGGCTAACGGTATTGCAGGTAAAAATGTAACGCCTTTCTTATTAGGTAAGGTAAAAGAGTTAACAGAAGGTAAATCATTAGACGCAAATATCGCATTAGTGAAAAATAATGCAGTTATTGGCGCGAAAATTGCTGTAGAATTAAATAAATAACTACTATTTCCTAGGGAATAATATAAAAGCTCGTCGAATTATCGACGAGCTTTTTCGATGATTATTTACGTAGTGAACCTAATTCAGCGACAATTGCGTTCATTTCGCTTGGGCTAAAGGAATCGCGTTTCATCACCATTTCATATAAATATTGTAGATCTTCGTATTTGTTTTCGTCGAATGCTTCTGATTGCATTGCATCGCCATTCGCCATACGAAGTTTGTCTTTAATTTGTTCGATCATATAAGCGACATTTTCTTGTGTTGGATTGGATAAGTCCATAATTAGTTGCCCTGCCTTTCAAAGTATACGAAACCATCATTTCATGCACGGAGCAACTTGTCAACCTATTCAATTACGCCTTGGCGTAATTGCGTCCAGATTTTTTCGGGGCCACAGGACGTGGGTCAGTCAGCCGTTGTCACACGATGTGACGTCTTTAGGCTGACTTCCTCTTTAAATTTCATCTAAAAAATCTGTGACATCCGCCGGGGGCTTGGGCCAACACGATGTTGGTCACTCAGGCGTTGCCGTACGACGCGGCGTTCTTAGCCTGTGTTCCCCTATTCAGCTAGGTTGAAAACCTCGCTGAATCAAGTTAAAGTGGGATGAATACTTTAAAAATTGGGTAACATTCGTTAAAATGAAATTAATTAGTTTTACAGGAAATTTGAAATGGATTATGCAAGCATGTACAAAGGAGAGGTTTTAAATGAAAAGTAAATTGTTACCATTCATCGCGATTGGAGCAGTTGTTGGAGCAGCAATCAGCATGTTAGATAGGCAAACGCGAGAACATACTGTAGAAACAGCGAAAAAAGCGAAAGATACTGTTGCTTATTATGCTGAAAATCATGAAGAACTTAAGGTATTAGTTGAGTCAAAAGCAGAACAGATGCAATCGCTTTATGGCGCAGTGAATAGCAATGTACAAGCACTAATACAAAGTGATATTCAACAAATGCCGACAACAATTCTAAGTATGGTTTCTGAGACGATGAATGCGTTCTCAAAAAAGGACGATCAACTAAGCTAATAACCATTAGGGTGGTGGCTAGATGACAAACAAAAGACAACAAAATGAAACGTTGGCGCTCATAAAATCATTCGTAGTAACTGATCCAACTCAAATCGATATATTAACAACAAAGGGCTTTTTTCAAGATTTAATACACCGTACAAAAAACGCTGATATGTCGGGAATGGGTGCACAGTTAGCTTTCTTTTTCTTATTATCATTTTTTCCAATGTTTATTATTATGGTAACGCTTTTACCATATTTAAATTTAGAGCGGGGACAAGTTTTTGATTTTTTAAGTAATATTATGCCAGATGAGGTGTATAGCCTTATTGAAGGGACATTAATAGAGGTACTGAGCAGTCAAAATAGTGGGTTACTTTCAATCGGGGTTATTGGTACAGTATGGTCTGCTTCTAAAGGTGTAGATGCGCTCATGAAGGCATTGAACCGTGCTTATGGCGTAGAAGGTAAAGCCGGTTTTATGAATCGAATTTGGTCTTTATTTTTTACGATTTCATTAGTAGCAGTTATTTTAATGGCGCTTGTTTTACCTGTATTCGGTCTGCAAATTGGTAAACTTATTTTCAGTTATTTTGGTGTTGCGGAATCATTTGAAACAATTTGGACATTTATTCGATGGATTACACCACCTGCGTTAATCTTTTTGTTATTAATGGCAATGTACTGGATTGTTCCAAATACGGTTCCTCGTTTGACAATTGTGAGTGTATTTCCAGGTGTTTTTTTTGCTACATTAGGATGGCTCGTACTCACTTACGGATTCTCGTTTTACATTAATAATTTTGGTAACTATAGCGCGACCTATGGCAGTATTGGAGGGGTCATTATTTTAATGTTGTGGCTGTACTTTACAGGGATGATGTTAATTTTTGGTGGCCTGCTAAATGCAACGTTTCAAAAACGACAACTTGCCAAAAATAAAGAAGACGTAAAGTCTCCAGTATTTTAAAAGAGTGGATTCGGTTGAAATTTTCAATCGAATTCACTCTTTTTGCTCTTTATACTTTTTTACTTAATAAGCGTAATCCGTTTAAAATAACTAAAATTGTACTTCCTTCATGACCGATAACCCCAAATGGTAAGCTAATCGCTTGGAAGAAATTTGAGATGATTAGTAGGGTAATGACGGCTAGTGAGAAAATAATATTTTGCTTAACGATACGCTGCATTTTACGTGAAAGCTTTACCGCATAAGCAATTTTGGATAAGTCATTTTTCATTAATACTACATCTGCTGTTTCAAGGGCAACGTCTGTACCGCCACCCATTGCAATACCTACTGATGCTGTTGCTAGAGCAGGAGCGTCGTTAATTCCGTCGCCAACCATGCCAACATGTTCGAAATCTGCTTTATATTTTTTGATATGCTCTACTTTTGTTTCAGGTAGGCATTCGGCTACATAGCTTGTGACAGTAGCTTCTTGTGCGATTGCTTTTGCAGTTGTTTCATTGTCACCTGTTAGCATTAAGACATCGATGCCAAGTTCTTTTAAAGCTGCAACGGCTTTTTTTGCTTCTTCACGAACTACATCTTTTAGTGCGACTAGTGCAGCAATACCTTGTTCATCTTTTAAAAAGACAACTGTTTTCCCATCTTGAGCTAATTGTTGCAATGCCCCATTGTGAAAGCTATTCGCTAGCTCTTTCCCAACAAATTCAGGTTTACCAATTGAATACGCATTACCTTCAAAAACAGCCTCTAATCCAAAACCAGGAATATCCTCAATTTCGATATTGTGTGGAATAACGATCTGTTGTTTTTTTGCATATTTTGTAATGGCCCGTGCTAGTGGATGGTTTGATTGTGCTTCAATACCTGCCAACACTGCTAATGTGTCTAATTCATGTAACCCTTCACGTACGATAAAATCCGTTACAGCGGGAGTACCTTGTGTAAGCGTACCAGTTTTATCAACTGCTAAAACACGTAGTAAACTTAAATGTTCTAAATGCACGCCACCTTTTACTAAAATCCCGTTTTTTGCCCCATTAGATATAGCGGATAATGTTGCTGGCATAATTGAGGCAACGAGTGCACAAGGAGATGCTACGACTAATAACACCATGGCACGGTAAAATGTTGTCGTCCAGTCCCAATCTAGTAAATAGTGAGGTAGTACCATCATTAAAGCTACAGTGATTAATACGCCTTTAACATATAGCCCTTCAAAGCGCTCGATAAATTGCTGTGAAGGGGATTTTTCACTTTGCGCTGATTGCACAAGCGTAATAATTTTTTGGAATAGTGTTTCTGAATTTGGTTTTGTTACAGTAATTGTTAATACCCCGTTTAAATTTACTGTTCCGGCAAATGCATCATCACCGATATTTTTTGAAACGGGCATCGATTCACCTGTAATTGCTGCTTCATCGACTGTAGATACACCTTTGAAAATCGTCCCATCTGCTGGGATACGTTCACCTGGTTTAACTAAAATATGGTCATTTACTTTTAATTCTTTTACTGACACTTTAATTGGTTCAAATCCACCACGTACTAACCAAGCCTCTTCAGGTTGTAATTCCATTAATGAAGAAATTTCTTTATGGCTTTTGTTCATGGCATAGGTTTCAAGTGCACCACTAAGGGCAAAAATAAAAATTAAAATAGCTCCTTCTGTCCAATAACCGATAATGGCCGAACCAATTGCAGCTAAAATCATCAACATTTCGACATTCAATGATTTATTTTCAATTGTATCTTCAATACCTTCTTTTGCTTTGGCATAGCCACCAATGACAAATGCAGATAAATACGCCATAATGGCAGCGGTCATTTGCCCAGTAGATTCCATCCGCCACGCAATTAAAATGATAAGCCCAGCAACAAGCGCAGCAATCAATTCTTTATGTTCATTTATTTTCTCATTTAACGATAAATTTTCTCGATTAAAATTACCCATAAGTACCTCCTTGATAATGAATATCATTGTTAAAACAACTGATAATTAATTTCATTTAGTTTATAATTATTTTTTATTTAGAATTATTATAATTTAATGGGGATCATTTGTAAATAAAAAAAGAAAAGATTAAAATTAATCATACTTGACTTATAGGAATTATAGATTAATATAGGGAGTACATAAAAATTTTTTGGAGGGATAAAAATTGAATTTATTCGTTTTACTTAATGTTGCAGTGTTACTTATTGTCATTGCATTTTTATATTTCCTTAAATCAAAGCATGTTAAGTTTTCAAATCGTGTATTTATCGCTTTAGGTTTAGGGGTTTTACTTGGTGTAGGCTTACAATTTGCTTACGGAATTGAATCGGAGGCACTAACAGAAACAATACCTTGGTACAATATTGTTGGTTCTGGTTATGTGAAATTACTACAAATGATTTCAATGCCTTTAGTTTTTATTTCGATTTTAGCGGCATTTACGAAAGTAACAATTGGGAAAAACTTTGGTAAATCAGCAGCAATTATTTTATCTGTATTAATCGGTACAACAGCATTGGCAGCCAGTATTGGTATCGCTTCAACAGTAATCTTTGATTTAGATGCAAACCAAATTATGAGTGGGGATGCAGAAGTAGCACGTGGTGAAGCGATGGTAGAAAAATCTGCGGAAGTAACAACTTTACCAGATCAAATTTTATCAATGTTCCCGGCAAACCCATTTTCTGATTTAACTGGTGCGCGTGCGACATCAACAATCGGTGTTGTAATTTTCGCAGCGTTCCTAGGATTTAGTTATTTAACACTTCTTCGTAAAGAGCAAGAAACGGCTGATAACGTAAAAAAAGGAATCGACGCATTATACGGTTTAATTATGGGTGTTGTTCGAATCATTTTACGTTTAACTCCTTACGGGGTAGCAGCCATTATGGCACGTACAGTTGCAACAAGTGACTTAGGTGCAATTATGGACTTAGGGAAGTTCGTATTAGCTTCATATGTAGCGTTAATTACAATGTTCATTATTCACTTAATTATTGTCGCATTAACGGGTTTAAGCCCATTACAGTATGTAAAAAAATCTGCGGAAGTACTATTATTTGCTTTCACTTCTCGTTCAAGTGCAGGTGCGTTACCGCTTAATATCCAAACACAAACAAAACGGTTTGGTGTTCCGGATGGTATTGCTAACTTTGCAGGTTCGTTCGGTTTATCAATCGGACAAAACGGGTGTGCTGGAGTATATCCAGCAATGTTAGCGGTGATGATTGCACCAACAGTTGGAATTAATCCTTTAACACCAGGCTTTATCACGACATTAATTTTAATCGTTGCCATTAGCTCATTTGGTGTAGCAGGTGTTGGTGGTGGTGCGACATTTGCGGCAATTATCGTCTTATCAGCAATGGATTTACCAATCGCATTAGCAGGTATTTTAATTTCGGTTGAACCATTAATCGATATGGGGCGTACAGCGCTTAACGTTAGTGGTTCAATGGTTTCTGGTATCGTATCAAGCCGTGCAACAAACGAGTTAGATACAACGATTTATAATGAATCGGCTGATAAAGCGCCACTAGTTCAATAATAGAAAATTAAAAGTCGCACAGAATCATTTAAGTTCTGTGCGACTTTTTGGTGATTGATAGAGCTTGTCGCGCTGATAAAACGCAGCAACAAACAATAACCATAAAAATAAGCATAAATAGAGGTAAATATATTGAAATGTTACGTGAGGGAAAATGAAGATTACATAAAGCGTAAATAACAGTGCAATAGCAAGGCTATGTTTCCACTTGTATTTTGAACTAAAGTAAATTTGCGTACCAATAAATAATAGGTTTAGTAATTTTAATATGAACACGTACATCCCCCTGTCTACTACTATTTTTTTCAGTATAGCAGACAGGGGAGTGTTAAATCATTATAAAAAAACAGACTCGCCGCAAATTGCAAGCGAGTCTGTTGTCTATTTAAATTAGAATACACGCTCACCGTGCATTGCTAATTTGTCTAATGAAGATTTTTCTACATCAGCGTGTAAAGAGTTCCCATGAGAGTCCATCGTTACTACTGCTGTAAAGTCTTGAACTGATAAGTGCCACATTGCTTCAGGAATACCGAATTCAATTAAGTCAACGCCATCAACTGATTTGATGCAGTCTGCGTAGTACTGTGCAGCACCACCGATTGCGTTTAAGTAAACGCCGCCGTGTTCGCCAAGAGCTTTTAATGTTTTTGGGCCCATGCCGCCTTTACCCATAACAGCGCGGATACCGAATTTTTTCATGATGTCGCCTTGGTATGGCTCCTCACGAATAGAAGTTGTAGGACCAGCTGCTTTCACAACCCAGTTGTCAGCTTCGTCTTTTGCCATTACTGGACCACAGTGATAGATGATTTGACCATCTAAGTCTACTGGAGCTTCAACGCCTTCACCGATTAAGTGGTGGTGAATTGCGTCACGGCCAGTGTACATACGACCAGAGATTTTAACAACGTCACCAACGTTTAGTGAACGAATTTGCTCTTCAGAAATTGGAGCAACTAATTCAACAACTTTGTTGCTAGCATTAGCTTCTGATTTTTCTTCGTCTTTGAACGTGATTTTTTCGCCTTCTTGGTAGTGCCAGTTTGTAATTTCACCAGTCGCTGGATCGATATCAATTGCCATACGACGGTAAGCCCAACAGTTGTACGCTACTGATACGAAGAATGATGCTGGTAAGCGGTCCATTACGCCAATTTTACAGCCCAGTAATGTTGCTTCACCACCGAAGCCCATTGTACCAACGCCAAATGTGTTAGAAGTTTCTACGATATAGTCTTCTAATTTAGCTAAGTCTTCGATTGGATTTACGTCTTCAACGTGACGGAATAATTGCTCTTTTGCAAGATCGTAACCAGAAGAGCGGTCACCACCTATACCAACACCGATGAAACCAGCTGAACAGCCTTGACCTTGTGCTTGCCATACAGAGTGTAAAATACATTTACGGATACCGTCTAAGTCACGACCAGCGCGGCCTAAACCTTCTAATTCTGTAGGTAAAGAGTATTGAATATTTTTGTTTTCACAGCCGCCACCTTTTAAGATTAACTTCACTGTGATGTAGTCGTTTTCCCATTGTTCAAACTTCACAACTGGAAGACCAGCGCCAATGTTTGTACCTGAGTTTTTCCCAGTTAAAGAGTCAACTGAGTTTGGACGTAATTTTGCATCGCCAGTTGCTGCAGCGATTGCAGTTTGGATTGCTTTTTTAATTTCAATTTGGTTTACGCCAACCGGAGTATATACTTTAAATGTTGGTAGACCAGTATCTTGACAGATTGGAGATACATTGTCTTCAGCCATTGCGATATTTGTTGTAATCGTGTCTAATGTCATTGCTGCACGAGTACCAGCGTTTTCAGCTTCTTTGGCAGCTTTAATCGCGCGACGAACGTCTTTTGGTAAGTTAGTAGATGTTTCAGTTACTAAAGAATAAAGACTTTTTTCTAAAGTTTCTAAGTATGCCATCTTATTTTTCCCCCCAGAAAAATAGTATTGTTTTAAAATCCATCTTACATTATAACCTTTTTAATCTAGAAAAAAAAGAGCGCTTACATCCGATGTAAATGAAAATTATGAAAATCAGTTATTTAGCTAGAAAAATGAAATAAAACAATGAAAAAAGCAATGCCTATTTAGAGCATTGCTTTTCGAAATTAGTCTTCGCGTGATTGAAATTGTTCCATCTTTTGTTCTAAATCGTCCATCATTTGAATTAAGCGATCGATATCTTCTAATTCTGTTGTTTCCGGATCGATAGCATCTAACACCTCAAGGAAGATTTCTAAACGTTCTTTTAAATACGTTACTTGCTGCTCTTTGTTTGTAATTGGATTCATATGAGAGATTCTCCTTTGTGTTTGCTTACGTTAAGTATACTACGTTTTTTCATAAAAGTTAATGGACAACTTATAGCAAAGATAATTGGATTTTATTAAGAATCTTTTAAAATATAGTCAATTGTATAGAACTTATTAATTATTTTAAAGTTATGTGTATTCAGAATATTGCTATAATTGAATTGTTATGATAATGTAAATATATACTTAAAGATGAGGGGGATGGTCGGAAAAAACATGTATAAATAAACTCAATGAAAAGGAGGAAGTTTAAACGTTTTTCGGCGTATTTGCCGACAAAGATTGTTTACGCAAAGTATAAATGGAATTATGTGAAATTTGAAACCCTAGTTAACTTTTAGAGATAAAGTTAGCTAGGGTTTTTTATGGTTGCAAAAATTTCCCCATGCGTTAAAAAGCTATGATACGATGATAGGTATGAGTAAAAGGAGATAGAGTATGAGTTACAATCAACGTAGATTTGCCATATTAGTTATTATCGTATCCATTTCAGGCTTCTCACAAGGTATGCTACTGCCATTGATTTCGGTTATTTTTGAAAGTGATGGGGTTTCTTCTACATTAAATGGGTTGAATGCAACAGGTCTTTATATTGGTACGCTCTTAATATCCCCATTTATTGAGCAACCGCTTCGTAAATATGGATATAAGCCAATTATTATTATTGGTGGGGCACTTGTCTTTACATCGTTAATGTTATTTCCTTTTTGGAAAAGTGCTTTATTTTGGTTTGTATTACGCATGATTATTGGCATCGGAGATCATGCACTTCATTTTGCTACACAAACGTGGACAACTTCTACTACACCTTCACATAAGCTAGGGAAGTATATGTCGATTTATGGGATGTCATTTGGGCTCGGTTTTGCTGCAGGTCCATTATTCGTACCACTTGTTAAAATTTCGCAAAGCCTACCATTTATCGTTTCATCTATTTTATGCTTATTTGCTTGGTCGCTTATTTTCTTTGTGAAAAATGAAAAGCCAGAAACATTAATAGGGGATGCCAATCATGCAGGCTTTACCCGATATAAGCTAGCAATAAAATATGGGTGGGTGGCATTTTTACCACCATTTGTCTATGGATTTTTAGAGTCTTCACTAAATGCCTTATTTCCTGTTTATGCACTGCGCAAAGAATTTGATTTGTCATTTGTATCTATTATATTAGCTTGCTTTTCAATTGGTGCGGTTACGATGCAGTTTCCACTTGGTGCACTTGGAGATCGCATTGGTCGTCGCAAAGTGATTATTTCTGGGCTATTATTTGGTGGAGGATTTTTCTTGATTGGTAATTTATTAGAGGATTCGCAGTTATTTGTTGCAGCAATCTTTTTAATTGCAGGTATGTGTGTAGGTTCCATGTTTTCATTAGGCATTACATATATGACAGATTTAACGCCAAAAGAGCTGTTACCAACTGGCAATTTATTATGTGGTATTTTCTTTAGTTTAGGAAGCTTAAGTGGCCCATTTTTAGGTGGGGTGTATTTAGAATTGTTCCCGAGCAATGGATTTTTATTATTAGTAGCTACAATTTTGTTCGTTGTTGCCTTTGTTGTCATGAAGTTTGGGAAAACAAATAAAGTAATCGTTTAAGCAAAAAGCAGGCGTCCTATTGCGAACGTCTGCTTTTTACTGTGAAAAATACGATTGCGGTAATAATACACGCTACTATTATGTACATAAAGACATTTAAGTAATTAACGCCACCAAATGTAACAGCAGCTTGTAAAGAGCTTGCAGATGTAGCGGAGTTTTCATCATTGCTTTGGAAAATAACACCGCCAAGCCATGAAATCCCAAAATAAGAAATAGCAAAAGTAATTGCTACAAAAAGAAAGTTTTTCATATTAATACCTCCTAGCAAGTTCTATTTTACATGAAAATTAAAAAATAAGTGAAAGTTGAACAATAATAAATCAATTTTGTAACGAATTTC
Source organism: Solibacillus palustris (assembly GCF_022549215.1). Taxonomy (GTDB): domain Bacteria; phylum Bacillota; class Bacilli; order Bacillales_A; family Planococcaceae; genus Solibacillus; species Solibacillus daqui. The sequence goes on from NZ_JAKZFC010000006.1 coordinate 206,344, forward strand.
ATTTTCGCTAGTCTTATGTAGGAAGGAGGGAAGGGGGAGATGAATTTTGAACAAATCTATCGTCTTTATTTTCAAGACGTCTACCATTTTATGCTCGCATTGTGTCGCAGTGAGACACTTGCAGAGGAAATTACACAACAAACCTTTTTTAAGGCCCTACAAAATATTGATCAATATAAAGGGAATTGCCAAATGAAGGTTTGGCTCTGCCAAATTGCAAAAAATACTTATTTTACACATGCCGAAAAGCAAAAGCGTTTTGTAGATGAACAAGTAGACCGAGAAGACGATCTGAAAATCGAGCAACAGCTATTAAAAAAAGAGCAAGCCTTCTACCTTCATCAATTAGTCCATCGATTGGATGAACCTTATAAGGAAGTTTTTTCGCTCCGAGTTTTTGGAGAGCTTTCGTTTTTACAAATTAGCCAGCTCTTTGAAAAAACGGAAAGCTGGGCACGGGTTACATTTTATCGATCAAAAAAGAAAATACAGCAAATGGCTAAGGAGGAACAGTGATGACTAAAATTACATGTGATATTGTCCAAGATGTATTGCCACTTTACTATGATGAAGTGTGCAGTCAGGATACGAAAAAGTTAGTGGAGGAGCATCTTCAAAGTTGTAAAGAATGCCAAAAAGAATTGGAAAATCTTTCTGCAATCGTTCCGGTGCAGCAATCGGAAACAAAGCAAAATGCACAGGATAAAAAAATGATGATGTCTTTGGCTAATTCATGGAAGGGTTTTCGGAAAAAAGCATTCTTTAAAGGAATAGGAATAGCTTCACTTGTGTCGCTGCTATTAATTGGTAGTTATTTCACGTTAACTGAGTGGGATATCAAGCCGGTTAAACAAGATAATATCGTCATTACAGAGATTGCACAGCTCGCAGATGGCCGCATTGCATTTCATATTGACTATCTTGATGATATCGATGTTTATCGTGTGAAATATGAGCTTCATGAGGATGGAAACTTTTATATGATTCCATTACGAACAATTATCGGTAAAAGCTCATTACCTCATTTTGTCGTAAGTGAAGGTTATCAGACGTTTGATTTGCCTAGTCGACAGATAGACCGCGACGGAAAAATTAATGCGCTCTTTTACGGCTCTCCTGAGAATGCTCAGTTGATATGGAAAGAAGGCATGGCGCTCCCAAAAGCAAGTGAAGAGCAAGAACAGCATTTAAAAATAGAGGATTAACGAACAAGAAGCGCAAAATCAAATGAAGGATTTTGCGCTAAAATCATTATTTTGCTCCTTGGTCAGGTTGGTGAATACCAAAAATATTGCCTTCTGTATCTAAGTAATAGCCTTGCCATGCCATACCTGGTAATGCGTATTTTTTTACGGCGATTTGTCCGCCATTTTCCAGTATTTTGGATTCTGTTTCATCATAATTTGCGATCCCCATAGTGCATACCGCAGAGTTTACACTTTGACCGGGAACTGGTGAAGGTGATTGACGTTGCATAAGTGCACCGTTAATTCCATGATATTGATCATCACCAGTAATAGCACCAAAATAGGGCATACCAGCATATTTACTATAATCTTCGAATTGCCAATCAAACACGTTTTTATAGAAATTCTTTGCTCTTTCCATATCATCAACATGAATTTCAAAATGAATCATTCTTCCCATTAGAAAACCTCCAATTTCATATTTCATAATTATCTACATTCCCAATAATGTTCCACTTTAAACAAAAGTGATGAAGTAATGAAAACTAGAAAAATTATTTCGAAGCAACTAAAATTTTAATTTGATCTTTGTCGTTTACTAATGTTTCGAAGCCTTCTGTAACAACTTCATCAAGTGTGATGCGTTTTGTAACTAATTTATCCGCAGGGAAGTAGCCTTGCGTCATTAAGTGCATTACTGAAGGGAAAATATCACGATATGCAATAATTCCTTTTACGCTTCGTTCGGATAATACAATATTGTTTGGTTGAATGGATGCTTCTTTTTCCCATATTGAAACAATAATTGTTTCTCCCTCAAACGAAGTAGAATCGATTGCTTGTTTTAAGACAACTGGAACGCCTGTTACTTCATAGGCAACATCTGCACCACCATTTGTTAATTCATGAATTTTTGCTACTACATCCGCTTCTTCTTCAGGATTAATTACTGCAGTTGCGCCTAGTTCTAATGCTTTTGCACCGCGCTCTTTCGATAATTCCACGGCATAAATTTCAGCAGCACCTGCTACTTTTAGTGCTTCGATCACCAATAAACCGATTGGACCTACACCGAAAACAACGGCTTTGTCACCAGCTTTTAATTTACTCATACGAACGGAGTGTAGAGCTACTGCTGCAGGTTCAACTAAAGCACCTTGCTCTAATGATAATCCTTCAGGCATTTTGTGTACCCAACGTTCATCTACAACTGTGAATTCAGAGAAACCACCGCCTCCACCTGATAATCCATGGAAGCCTAAATGTTTACAAATATTATATTTCCCTTTTAAACATGCAGGACATTTACCACATGCTAAAATCGGTTCTACGACAACTTGATCGCCGACACTGACATTTGTTACACCTTCGCCAATTTCAACGACTGTACCAGAAAATTCATGACCCATTACAACTGGTGCAACTTCTTTACTTACGGCATGTGGTGCGTCTACTGGAACGAAAATTGGACCTGCTATATATTCATGAAGGTCACTACCGCAAATTCCTGTCCATGCAACTTGAATTTTTACGCGACCTGCTATTACTTGAGGTTCTTCAATTTGTTCAACGCGAATATCTTTTGCTTTATACCAACGTGCTGCTTTCATGATAATCACTCCATTTAAAATAGTTACTACACTAGTAGTACTAGCTATAGTATAACGAAATTCCCTGGTACATTTTATGGAGATACTGTTAAGTTTTGTGTGAATAATTTATAGATTTGATTATGGATTGCTTGAAATACAAGGCGTTTTAGGCATATTAAAATCATTTTGCAATAATGAAGTATATAGGGTAAATTCGGCTGGATTTATAATTTCTTCAACTTTGAACGTCCCATATAAAAAGCTGTCTGCTAAGCAATATTGTATCAATACTTATAGACAGCTTAAAATAGACATTATTTATTTAGAGGTACGTGAATTGGTTCAATTTTATATGGTTCGATTACCTGCTCAAGAAGACCATCACTATTTACTACCTTATAAGCAGTTACTATAGGTGTAATAGTAATATAAGATGCATTGTTATTCGGTATATTCATTGTAATTCGTGGAGTGCTAATATGATTTATGTTGAAATCTGTACTATGCCCTGTATCACGATAATGAATAATGTTATATTCATTTCCCAAATCATCTGATACTAAATATTCTATTGATACGGTTCTTAGCTCCTCTTGTTCTTGAGAGACGATGCGTTCATCAACTTTTTCGGCGAGTTTAATCGTTGTTGAAATTGGTGATTGTGTCATTTTAACTAGCGTTATTTCAACACCTGTATCGGACGACTTTATCTTAGGAGATTTAAAACTCGTAACGCTATTTTCAAGTGCTTGTAGGGAAAATTCGAAATTCCAATGTCCAGATACTAATTGGTTTCCATTATTTAAATTCGTTACATTATCACCTTGCCAAGAAATGTTAATTGTTTCAGGCTTTGAACCTGTAATTAATTCATAAACGTATAATACGGCATATTCATGTTCATCAATTTTTTTTACAAGATAATTTTTGGAATAACCAGAATGCTTATATTGATCCACAAATTCGTCAACAATGATATCTTCTAATAATACAGGACGTTCGCCTAAATCCTTCTCACTCTTAATAGTATAGGCAATTGTAATATTTTCTTTATCATAAACTGCATCTGTAACTGTAATACTAATGCCGTTACTTTCTTGAGTTTGTCCGATATAGGTTGTATGTTCGCTGTAATCTTCAAAAATATTGCGTTCATTATCAGTGAAAAACTCAAAGATATTTGTGAAAGTTGGTAGTTTTTCTGCAAAGGTTGGAAATGCAATATTTAAAGTAATGAATGAAATGGCACTAATACTAGCAATAGCTGAAACAAAATGTTTTTTTCTTTTAAAGAATAATGCTTTTTTTGATTTTAGCCTTTTTTGTGTACGCTGAATAATTCGCTTTTGTTCAACAGCTGAAAGGGGAATTTGTTCGTACTCCTCTATATCTAATTTAACATCATTCAAATCATTTAAAAAAGACATCTTCCTTACACCTCACCTTTTAATAAAATGTTTTTTAATTTTTTTCTTCCTCTAGATAATTTATTGTGAATCCATGAAGGTTTTACTTGTAATTCATTTGCGATTTCTTCGGTAGGGATTCCTTCTACATAATATTTGTTAAATATTGCTTTTTCAGTATCGTTCAATTCGTTTAGCAAAATGGCTAAATCAGAGTTGTAAATACTAATAGGTTCATTTAGAAGACGGTCATTTATTTCAGTAGTACTAATATGTTTCTTTACATGGTTGAGCTTTCGGAAATAATCAATTGCACGGTATTTTGCGATTGCAGCTATCCATTGTTTAAATTCATTTTTAGATGGATCAAATGAATTGATGTTAAACCATATAGAAACTAGCACATCTGCAAAACATTCTTCAATGTCTTGATTATGACTAATAAGATACTTCCGAATAATTCCGTTGAGTAAGCCACCATAAGTTATCAAGAGATAATCGATTGCTTCTTCGTTTTTAAGCTGTATTTGTCTTACAACGTTTTCATCTGATATCTTCAATTTAGCCCTCCTTTATGAGTTACTTAGGTACCTAAATATTAATACGGCTCCACCATTAAAATCCTATCAATAATTAAAAAAATAGTTTTATCGACTTTCTAAATTAAATAAAAATAAAAGCATTCGCTTCAAAAGAGCAGTAAAATGCTCTGATTGAAGGGAATGCTTAATGAGAAAATATAAATTTATTTCTTTAACGTCAATTTCACAACACATTCAACTTGTGCTGTTTGTGGGAACATATCCACTGGCTGGATATATTCTACGTTATAAGCTTTGGATAATTCTTTTAAATCACGCGCTAATGTAGAAGGGTTGCAAGATGTATAAACAACGCGCTTTGGTTTAATTTTTAATACGGTTTTAATAAAGCCCGGCTCTAAACCTGTGCGGGGAGGGTCGACTGAAATAACATCTGGTCGGTAACCGTCACGTGCCCAGCGGAATAACCATTTGTCCGCTGAACCCGGGAAAAAGCGTACGTGTTGTAAGTTTGCATTATTACGTGCATTCATTTTTGCATCAGCAATGGCTTCGTCGACATTATCCATACCGCGCACTTCACGAGCACCATCAGCAAGCCACATACCAATTGTCCCAACACCACAATAGGCATCGACAACATTTTCTTTCCCAGTAAGCGCGGCAGCTTTTTTGATTTCATCATACAAGTGAACTGTTTGCTCCGGGTTAAGCTGGAAGAACGCACGTGTCGATAATTCAAATGCATACTCACCTAGTTTTTCAAGAATTGCTTCATGCCCATCTAATACAATTGTTTCCTCACCGAAAATTAATGATGTTTTTTCGCGATTGATATTTTGCGTAATTGAAACGATCGATGGATCAATCTTTTTAATGCGCTCGATTAATTCTTCTTTATGCGGTAATTCGTTACGTGTAGTGACTAAACAAACTTGTGTTTCGCCAGACTTCAAGCCCGTACGAACAACAATTGTACGCACTAATCCATTTAAATTTTTGCCGTCATAAATTGTAATATTTAACTTTTGTAAAATTTTACGTGTTGCCACCGTAATTTTTGATGTTAATGGATGTTGTACGAGACAGTCGTTAATGTTTAGTAGCTGATGTGAGCCCTCTGAAAACAGACCAGCATAAACACGTTTGCCTTCTTTTCGTACTTGGAATTGTGATTTGTTACGGTAGTTCCAAGGATTTTCCATACCAAGTGTTGGACGAATTTCTGTTGTTTCTGCGATTTCTTTTGCGTACTTTTCAAATGCCTGTACGACGATATCGCGTTTATTGGCAAGCTGCGCTTCATATGTCATATGCTGTAATTGACAGCCACCGCAATCTGCATACACTGAGCATGGTGCTTCTTGACGAAATTCACTAGCTTTACGAATGTTTAACATTTCAGCTTCCGCGAATTTAGGTGATACTTTTGTTAATTTGACTGTTACTTCTTCTCCAGGAATCGCACCTTTTACGAATACGACGTTACGTTTATAAAATCCAACACCTTCACCATTAATGCCAAGGCGTTTTATCGTTAACGGGAACTTCTGCCCGACTTCCATTTTTACTTCACTCAAGTTTACACGTCCTTTAAATACTTCAACTCGCACTAAAGGATAGCGCGAGTTGAATCGTTTTTCTTCATCATTACATTATAACGGACAACGACTTGAAAGAAAAGGAACGTCACTTGGTTCTAGTATGGCATCACTTGCTCATATTCGAGCACTAAATCATCTAACGAGCCAAATGTATATCCTTGCGCTTTTGCCTCTTTTATAAATTTAGGCAGTGCTTCGGCATTATCTTGAGCAACCGTATGCATTAAAATAATTGCTCCTGGATGTAGCTGATTCATTAGGGCATTATACGCATATTCATAGCCGCGTCGTTCATCTTTTAGCCAATCTTTAAAGGCAATTGACCAAAAAATATGACGATAACCGACTTCATTGCCTACTTTTAATACTTGTTCGTTAAATATTCCTTCAGGTGGGCGGGCATAATACGTACGATCCACACCGGTTAATTCATAAAGTTTTTCATCAAAGCGAAACCATTCTTCTTTCATTTCCTGGGCGGATAACTTGGCCATATTTGGGTGACGATCTGAGTGATTCCCAATTGTGTGACCGTCCGCAATCATTCTTTTTACTAAATCGGACGCACTCGTTAAATAATGACCCGTTAAGAAAAAGGTCGCCGGTGCTTTCTCGGCTTTTAATGTGTCTAAAATACTTTCGGTAAAGCCGTTTTCATAGCCGTTATCAAACGTTAAATAAATAACCTTTTTGGATGCATCCCCTTTGTAAACGGCCCCGTAATTATCGAGTAAACTTTCTAACGGTTCGCCAATTTCAACTGGCTCTGCATTACGACTTGGCTTAAAGCCCCAATGGAATTCCTCGGCCTTTGCAACGGTCATATAGGAAATTAAGGTGACGACGAGTACGAACGCCATTCCAATAACATGTTTTTTCACGAAAAAAAGCAACCTCCTTTGGCAGATTTGTTACAGGTAGGTTGCGTGGAAACGGTAATTTTATTCACTGATACAAATCACGAATCGCATCTTCTACAGAAGCGTAGTTAAATGTGAAATTTGCGTTTAGTAATTTTTCAGGTAAAACATGCTGACCTTCTAATACAAGGATACTTTTTTCGCCAAGCGCTAATTTAAGTGCAATGCTTGGAACAGGAAACCAATGTGGGCGATGCAATGCTTTACTAATTGTTTGTCCAAAAGCTTTCATGCGTTTAACATTTGGTGTCGTAAAATTAATCGGCCCACGTAATTTGTCATGTTCGATAACGAATAACAAGGCACGTGCCACATCATCAACATGAATCCAGCTAAGCCACTGCCTACCAGAACCAATCGTTCCACCAATACCTAACTGATAAGGCAACACCATCATCGGTAATGCACCTTCACCTTTTGCTAAAATAACCCCAAAACGCGTTAAGCACGTACGGATTCCTAAATTTTCGGCCTGAGTAGCTTTTTGTTCCCAATGATTCACAACTGTACCTAAAAAATCGCCAGCTTTTTCAGAGGAATGTTCTGTATAAACAGCATTTTCTGATACTGGATAAATGCCGACTGCACTTGCATTGATGAACACAGAAGGTTTATGTACAACAGTTTGCATTATACGCAATGCTTCAGTAGTTGAATCCATGCGGCTATTATAAATTTTTTGTTTTTGCTGCTCTGTCCATCGACCTTCATTTAATGACACACCAGCCAAATTAATAAAGGCATCTAAATGTTCAAGCTGTAATTCGGGCTTTGCATTATGCGTGAGCCACTGTACATAGCGAATATTATTTTCCATGCGAGAATTTCCACGCGTTAAAATTAGAATTTCATGTCCTTTGTCTTGAAGTAGCTCTGTTAATTTTCGACCAACCATTCCCGTTCCACCAGCAATTGCAATTTTCATAGTATCCCTCCTCTAAATGTCTTATATTCAGTATACTGTGCAATGAAACTCAAAGTAAAAAGATGTATACTAAAAGAAAAGGTATGTGTAAGTAAAGCGAGGTGTACATTTTGCGAGCTATTACGAAAATTAGTCGCCAAAAGCGTAATCAAGACCGTTACAATATTTATTTGAATGAAGAGTATGTATTTGCAGTCGATGAAGGTACACTCATTAAATTTGGTCTGCAAAAAGGCAAAGTACTTGAGCAATTCGAAATCGATGAAATACAATATGAAGATGAAATTGCGAAAGCATTTAATAAAGCTCTCGGTTTTTTAAGTTTTCAAATGCGTAGCGAGCATGAAGTAAAGCAAAAGCTATTGCAATTAGGACATGGGGAAGCAGTAATACAAGAAGCGATTCACAAATTAAATCGCCTCGGCTTTTTGAATGATGAAAGCTATTCGAAGGCATTACTCGAAACGAGAAAACGTACGGCCAAAAAAGGACCAGCTGCGATTCGCCAAGATCTAATGAAAAAAGGGATTGCAAAAGATTTGCAGCAGGAAGTACTGAATTCTTATGGTCACGATGAACAGTTACAGCTTGCGATGGAACTAGCAGAAAAGGCGATTCGTTCTAACGACAATAAAACACCCACTCAAGTAAAGCAAAAAATTCAAGATGTTCTGTTGCGTAAAGGCTATTCTTACGGCATAGTAAACGATGTGTTAGAGCGACTAACATTAGAGCGGAAAGAAGACGAATGGAGCGCATTAATTGAAAATCAAGGTGGAAAAATTTGGCGCAAATATGCGAATAAATTCGAAGGCTTTGAACTGCATCAAAAGGTGAAACAGGCATTATATCAAAAAGGTTTCCCATCAGAAATCATTACAGCATTTATTGAACAAAAGGAGCAAGAAAATGAATGAATTAACATATAATCAAATGTCAGAAGCAGAATTACGTCAAGAAGTTGCGAACTTACGTGAGCAAGCGCGTAAAGCTGAGCAGTTAGGAATCGTCAATGAATACGCGGTTTATGAGCGTAAAGCATTAATGGCGGAAGCGTATTTAGTGGATCTTTCTACGATTGTTCCAGGAGAAATGTATCGTCTTACGGGTGCGCCAGGTGAGTTTTTCCAAGTAGATCGTTTAAAAGGGCGCTTTGCATGGGGGCACCGTTTAGGTTCAGAACGCTTTGAAGAAGCATTACCAGTTTCACTTTTACGTCCGATGAAAGAGGGGAAGTAAGATGGAAGCGTACTATCAAAAGTTAACTGAGCAATTATTGGAGAAAAATCCCGAATTACCAACAGGTCGTGCCCGTACGTGGGTAGAACTATTATGCAGTGATTTCGAATCCACATCTGCCAAAGCGGGTGTTGACTATCGTGGAATGGAATATACAGCGAAATTAGTAAGCCAATTAATCGAGAGCTACGGCGACAAATTACATTTATTTGCTGCAAAAAATCCGAAATATGCTGATTTACTAAATGACAGTGATGACACGTTAAATTAAATAATAGTAGAAAAACACAACTGGTATGAAAATAGTGCGAGTTGATGTCTTTTTTTATGTGGATACCATTAAAGAACTTATGCATAACTATCCACGAAAAAAAGAGGGTGTGTTAAAAGCTCATAACTTTTAACATACCCTCATTTCTATTCGTTTCCGGCGCCAATTTGTAGCTTTTTCATTAACTTTTCTTCAGTGAAAATCCAGCCAGTATATGAGTTGACGATATTTAAATCTTGATCTAAGTGTGCAACTGCTACAAATGGATAGTGGTCATTACTACGATAACGTAAATCGATTAATCGTAGTTCCGACAATCCATTTTCAAGCTCAGCGATTTCCCAACGATGAATAGGAGAGAATGATAAAAAAGCATCGATATTGGGATCTTTTAAAGCAGCGGATACAAGTGCCGTTTTAGGAATTGGCTCGATTTTAAATTTATCGTAAATATTTACTGTACGACGATATGAACGTCCTACATAGAAATGTGTTTTTGATTTTGCAGCGACTTTCCATTGGAAAAATTTCATTGTAGGAGCGACGATAACAAATTCTTCGTCTTTAATTTCACGGTGGACTGCCGATTTGACCGCTTTTTGTAGAGAAAAGCGTAAAATATAGTACAGTACGATAATAATGTACATGATACTAAATGTAATGACAGGGTCTGCACCAAATATCCAAAATAGTATGCCCAGGCAGTGAATCCCAAAAATAAACGGATCGAATGTATTGATGACGGCAAGAGCTACCCATTTTTTAGAGAACGGGCGTAAAGCTTGTGTACCATAAGCATTAAAAATATCGACAAATACATGTAGAAACACAGCAAGTTGCGTCCAAAGCCAAACATGGAAAATATCAGAGGAAGGTAATACTAGCGCTAAAACACCTGTAATTAGCAGCGGCCATAAAAGAACGGCAGGAATAGAATGCGTGATGCCACGATGATGGCGAATATAAACGGCGTTATTACGTAACTTTAAAACCGTATCAATATCAGGTGCCTGTTGCCCGATGATTGTACCTGCCATAACTGCGGCAAACGTCATTGGATGGCTTGCTACAACAGGGTCAGCAAGCGCAAGACCACCAAGAGCAATACCCATAACAAAATGTGTACCTGAATCCAAAATGAATCATCCTCTCATAGACAAAAACGTTTATAGACGGAATAAATTAACAATAGTATTTATCATTATAATATACCCTTTTTACGCGAAATAAAATCGAATTTTTGGAGGATAATGTGAACTATCAATATACGTCAGAATTTCGGCAGGCATTAGTCGAATGGTTTAAAAAAGAACATCGTGATTTGCCATGGCGTCATACTAAGGATCCCTATAAAATTTGGGTGTCAGAGGTGATGTTACAGCAAACACGGGTGGATACCGTAATACCCTATTACAATCGCTTTATGGACAAATATCCAACTTCTGAAAGTTTAGCATATGCAGCTGAAGAAGAGCTATTAAAAATGTGGGAAGGTCTTGGCTATTATTCACGCGTACGTAATTTACAAGCGGGTGTAAGGGAAGTTGTTGAAACATATGGAAGTAAAGTGCCAGACAATCGCCATGATATTTCGAAATTAAAAGGAGTGGGACCGTATACAGCGGGGGCGATTTTAAGTATTGCTTATGGCAAACCAGAGCATGCGGTCGATGGCAATGTGATGCGTGTGTTAAGTCGGGTGCTAAACATAGACGCCGATATCGCACTTCCGAAAACCAAAAAGATTTTTGAAGATGCGGTGATGGAATTAATAGACCCTGAAAATACATCGGCATTCAACCAAGGATTAATGGAACTTGGAGCGCTCATTTGTACACCAACTTCACCGAAATGCTTGTTATGTCCAGTTCGTGATTTCTGCACAGCGTTTCAAGAGGGAGATCCAACAACGCTACCAGTGAAATCTAAAAAAGTAAAAACGAAAAATATCGATTTTGATGTACTGGTCATTCGAGACTCGGAAGGGCGTTTTCTAATGGAAAAACGCGCAGAGACAGGGTTACTCGCTAATATGTGGCAATTTGTCATGATTGAACGTGTAAAAGATGCAAACTCATTTGCGCAAGCACAGCAACGATACAATCTTGTGTTAGACGATAATCTTGCCGTACCAATTGACAGCTTTAAGCATGTTTTTTCTCATTTAAAGTGGCTTATTGACAGCTATTTAGTCGACTGCTTGCAAGCCCCAGAACAATTACCGATTAATATGAAATTTTTTACAAAAGACCAAATAGAGCAAATACCAATGCCAGTCCCAATGTTAAAAATTTGGGGTAAAATAAAATAGCTTTATGCATAATTTATGTACCATCCGTCCACAATATTGGGCGTGGAGGTGACAAACTATGAAGCGTAATGAAAATAATCGCAATCGTCAATCAAATGTAAACAATCCATCAAAAAACAATGAGCCTGCAAAACGTGAAGAATTTGGGAGTGAAGAAAACTTCGGAAAAGTAGAGCAGCAACGCCAAAAACAAAAGCAAGAGCAACGCAACACGCAATTTGCAAAACGGAACAATAACTTCTAAATGGAAGAGTGTACGGAAAGCTAATAACTTTCTGTACACTTTTTGTTCGTGGATTGTTAAAGGTAATTTCCCAATTAAATCTACATTAGAGAAGAAATCATTTGGCGCGAAATGGCTTTTCATTATGTAGAGTTGTGCAGTAATGCAATCAACTGCATTTGTAGGCATTATAAATTAGCGTAAGCAAAAAAAAAAGCCCAGAAAAAATTCTGGGCTTGATTACACTTACTGCCTCTAGCTGACTAAAACTGTCGGGCTTTCGCTTCGCTTCTCAAAATACGGTTATGCAGAGTAATCTCTGTTTCCCCATTTACTTGAGATTTCGCGTGCTTAATCCTTGTCCAGTTACGGCGGATTTTTCGAGATTTTGGGTCTAACTCTTCAGGCCTACTCATGTCGCATCCTCCTCATCAAAATAGATTTCTTAAGTGAAATCATTATTAATATGGATTTTTCAGCGATTGTTATACGTTTCTTAATAATTCCAATTGATTACTCTTCCTTTACAAAAAAATGGACCCAGAATTATTCTGGGTCCGAGTACACTTATTGCCTACAATTGACAATAACTGATTAGCTTCAGCTTCATATATCAAGCAATAACTAGTCAGAGTAATCTCTGTTTCACCATGCTTGTATTATATATGAAGCTTACTTGTTATTCAGTTGGGGCGGATTGTCCTGAGATTCTTGGTCCACTGGATTCGAATTACTCATGATGCATCCTCCACATCAAATTAGATTAATAAGTGTTACCTAAATAAGTATGAGCTGCATATAAGAATCTATTCGTCAATTTAAAAAGAATTTTAGTGGAGCACATGCAGTAGGAGCAGTATCAAAATCATTACGGCACTGGTAGCTGCTTTTCTTGAAACATCTGTTGTGCAATTATTAGTGCATTTTGAAAAGCCTATGTAGGTACTAAAGCATCATGCTCCACCATACGCGACGCTTCTTCCTCTGTTACATACTGCTTAATCGTCTCCAAACATTTTGTAAAACGTTCATTCATTTAAACATACTCATTTGCTTGTGTTAAAAAACATCATCCATTAATAATTTGTTTATTGGAAGGACGTTTCCACGAATTTAATTAGCATTACAGAAATCTGCCGTAAATTCCCTATACCATGTACCAAAAATTTGTTTCGTAAAAATATTTACTGGAAATATTTGCAATGCAATACTATACGCTATATAATATCTTTATACTATATAACGTATAATATGAAACCTTATATAAGTATAGGATTGTGAGGTGAATGCGGTGACGTTTCAACTGGGGTCTTCTTTACTGGATGCGTGCGTGCTTGCAATTTTAGAAAAGGAAGATGCTTACGGATATTCTCTGACACAGGAGGTCCAATCGGTCATGGATATTTCGGAATCAACGCTTTATCCTGTATTGCGACGCTTGCAAAAGGCTGATTTTTTAATTACGTACGATCAGCCATTTCAAGGAAGGAACAGACGCTACTACAAGATTACAGAACTAGGACGCTTGCGCTTACTAGAACTTCAAACGGAATGGAAAATTTATGAAGGGAAAGTAGACAGTGTATTAATAGGAGGGAAATTAGATGGATAAAGCGGGTTATTTAAAAAACCTAAGGAGCAAATTACACCGACTCCCAACACATGAAATTGATGCCGCACTTATTTATTATGAAGAATATTTTGATGAAGCAGGACAAGAAAATGAACAAGATGTTATTGAAAAGTTAGGTCCTCCCTCGCAAGTGGCTACGCAAATTTTAGCCAACTTTGCGATAAAAGATTTAGATACTACGCCACCTTCTACAAAAAAGAATATGTCGGCAATTTGGCTAATTATCCTTGCAATACTATCGGCTCCACTTTCTTTACCGCTACTCGCGGTGGCAGTGGCACTCATCATTTCTGCTGGTGCGATTGTTTTCAGCTTTGTTATTTCAGTCATAGCCATTGTTGGTAGTATTTTATTTGGTGGCGTTGTCGCATTTATTTCAGGTTTTTTCATTATTACAGAACATTGGCCGACTGCACTACTATTTACCGGTTTCGGACTTGTTACTACGGGCATTGGCATATTGCTTACCCCTGCAACAGCACGTCTTATTAAAAAAATAGGTGTTGTTTGTGTAGAAAATTTAGCTAAATTATTTCAAAAAATTACACGAAAACGAAAGGGGGACCTTCAATGATTAATCGTCTTAAACTGATTGCAGGTAGTATGATTGCAATCGGCATTGTATTTACCATTATTGGTTTTGCCTCTGGCGGAAGATGGTTCATTTTAGTAGACAGTGCGGGCTTTCACGTACCAAGCGAACAATCTTTAATCTCCCAATCATACGAACTCGAGGCTTTTAAAAATATTATTGTTACAAATGAACATGCTGATATCGAAATAATACAGTCAGATAGCTTCTCTTTAGAATTAAGTACCTATAAAATGACAGATGTGATGTATAGTGTAAAAGGCGATACATTAACAGTTGAGTCCAACAACCAAAAAAATAATGCAATGACCCTTGGAGTTGGCCCATTTAAAACGCCTTCAATTAAAATCTATGTACCAAAGGATGCCTTGCTTTCAAATATTACATTAAAATCTAGCTTCGGGGATGTAAATTTACAGCAATTAAATTATGAACAGCTCAATCTGGATGTGCGCCATGGAGATATTTCATTCAACAACATTAAGGCAGGACATACAGAAATCATAAACGCCTTTGGGGATATTACATTACAACAATTTACTAGTGCTAGTTTAATCGTAGAAAGCGAGCACGGTGATATTGAAGTCGATGGTGAATTGAACGGGAATACGACAGTCACTTCTAGTTTTGGAGATGTTGAACTTATTTTAGTAAACAACAAGGAAAATTTCGGATTTAAACTGAATACCAGCTTTGGTGACATTACAGTAGATGGCGAAGAATATAATGGCAAAATTTCTAAGCTATATGAAGGAGATAATCAACTAGAAGTTTTACTCTCTCATGGTGATCTTAAGTTAACATTAAAATAATGGTAAATTGAGGCTATCCGCAAAAAATGGGTGGCTTCTTTTTTTATATAACTGAATTGAATAGATAACAATTCTATTTAAAACGAGTATTTGTGTGTGTTTTCTTGCAATACGCAAATATTTCGCAAATAATTGAAAATTATAGCATTCTAACTACAAGTTTTGTCAAAGCATTGTTATAATACAATAAAGACTGTTAAAATTTTTAGCTAAGACGAAAAGGTGGGCTTGAAAATGGCATTACCGGTTGAAGGAGAAACAATCCAAATACATAGTTATAAGCACAATGGTAATATCCACCGTGTCTGGCAAGAAACGATGGTATTAAAGGCAACCAAAAATGTAATTATTGGTGCAAACGAAAAGACGTTAGTTACCGAGTCGGATGGTCGTACTTGGCTAACACGTGAACCATCGATTTGTTATTTCCATGCTGAGCATTGGTTTAATATTATTTGTATGTTGCGGGAAGATGGTGTGTACTATTACTGCAACATCAGTTCTCCCTTTGTGTTCGACAATAATTGCTTAAAGTATATTGATTATGATTTAGATGTGAAGGTTTTCCCAGATATGAGTCATGCGTTATTGGACGAAGACGAATACGAGCAGCATAAATTGGAAATGAATTATCCTGAAGTGATTGATAAAATTTTAAAGCGTAATGTAAAGACGTTGATTAGCTGGATCGAACAACGTCGAGGTCCATTTGCTCAGGATTTTATTCAATCATGGACAAGCCGTTATGAGCTACTAAGCGAAATTCAAGCGAATAAAAGTGTTGAAGAGTCTGAGTAAACAATCTTGTTTACGAAGGCTTTTTTTATTAGAAAGTATAATTTTTTTAAAGAAACTCACGTTAAAAGTGTATTTACTAAATGTTGCACTTTTCTACGTTTAGTAAATTACGTTATGTCCATTAATTTAAAATTCATCATTACAAAGCGCATCTCATTCATAAAAAGGTGGAAATTTATGATATGATGTTAGCTGTTGCAAAATTTCTGAGGGGAGATGTGCTTGCATTGGACAGCATTAAACGTTATATGCGCTTCGTAAAGCCATATAAATTTTTATTAGTATTAACAATTATAATTGGGATTTTAAAGTTTGCAATTCCACTTTTTTTACCGTGGCTATTGCAAGTGATATTAGATGATGTGTTACTAAATGGGACGCTTTCTACAGATGAAAAAACGAAGCTATTATTTACATGGATTGGTATTGCTCTTGTACTATTTTTTGTAGTACGACCACCCATCGAGTACTACCGCCAATATTTTGCGCAAAATTTAAGTAACAATATTTTATTTGATATTCGTAAAGAACTGTATGGTCATTTACAAAGACTAAGCTTAAAATATTACGCGAATACCCGTGCTGGAGAGGTCATTTCGCGAGTAATTAATGACGTAGAACAAACAAAAAACTTCGTCATGACCGGACTGATGAATTTGTGGCTAGACCTAGTGACCATTATTATTGTGGTCGGTATTATGCTCTCAATGAACGTGAAGCTTACACTCGTATCGCTTATTGTGCTACCATTTTACGCATTTAGTGTGAAGTATTTCTTTGGTAAGCTGCGTAGTTTGACAAAAGATCGCTCGCAGGCACTTGCTGGTGTACAAAGCTATTTACATGAACGTGTTGCAGGGATGAGCATTATTAAAAGCTTTACACTTGAAAAGCACGAGCAGCAAATATTCGATGATACAAATGGCGAGTTTTTAAACAAAGCGCTTGCCCATTCACGTTGGAATGCTAAATCATTTGCCGTTGTAAACACGATTACTGAAATGGCTCCACTGATTGTAATTGGTTATGCAGGCTATCAATATTTAAATGATGCGTTAACAATCGGGGTAATGGTCGCGTTTTATGCGTATATTGAACGTTTATATGGACCGTTACGTCGTTTAGTGAGTTCATCGACAACATTAACGCAATCAATTGCTTCGATGGATCGTATGTTCGAACTAATGGACGAAAAATATGATGTGCAAAATAAAGAAAATGCAATCGACCTACCACAGGCAAAAGGGAAGCTACAATTTAAAAATGTGTCATTCCAATATGATGTGGAAGGCAAAACCATTTTAAATGAAGTTGACTTTATGATTGAACCAGGACAAACCGTAGCGTTCGTTGGAATGAGTGGTGGCGGTAAGTCAACAATCGTCAGCTTAATTCCACGCTTTTATGATGCAACAGCCGGTGCGGTAAAAATTGATGATTATAATGTAAAAGATGTAACGCTTAACTCGCTTCGTTCGCAAATTGGAATTGTATTGCAAGACAATATTTTGTTTAGCGATTCTGTAAAGCAAAATATTTTAATGGGTAACCCTTATGCGACTGATGATCAAGTGATTGCCGCAGCAAAAGCAGCAAATGCACATGACTTTATAATGAGTTTATCAGAAGGGTATAACACTAAAGTCGGCGAACGCGGTGTAAAATTATCGGGCGGACAAAAGCAGCGTGTTGCCATTGCACGTGTATTCCTAAAAAATCCACCAATTTTAGTATTAGACGAAGCAACGTCTGCGCTTGATTTAGAAAGTGAAGCGTTAATTCAAGAATCATTGGACCGTTTAGCACACGACCGTACAACAATTATTATCGCGCACCGCTTATCAACGATTACGCATGCTGATAAAATATTTGTTATTGAACATGGTGAGGTTTCAGAAGCAGGAACACATGATGAACTGATGGGCAAGAATGGTGCTTACTATAATTTATTCCAAGTTCAAAAATTAGATTAACGAGTAACAAAACTACTTTTTACCATAGTCTTTTGGTAGAAGGTGGTTTTTTTGTATCCGGAAATATAGTAAACAATGATGTTTTGTTCTATTTGATGAAAAATGAGTATATTCTAGAATAATATTGAATATTAATAATTGTTGTAATATCATATGTTAAAATACTTTTAATTTTCTGAAAATTGAGGTGGTCATATGAATCGGAAGGCCATATTGGAAGTGAGAGAGCTTGAAACAACCTTTTTTACTGATAGCGGCAATGTAGCGGCAGTGGATTTTATTAGCTTTTCTATTCATGAGGGTGAGGTACTTGCAATTGTAGGCGAATCAGGTTGCGGTAAAAGTGTTACGTCGTTATCGATTATGGGGCTCGTTCCAAGTCCACCAGGAAAAATTACAAATGGTGAGATTTTATTGAATGGGCAGGAGATTTCAAAGTACACAGATAGGCAGATGCGTAAAATTCGAGGCAATGATATCGCAATGATTTTCCAAGAGCCAATGACGTCATTGAATCCTTTATTTACGATTGGCAATCAACTTGTGGAGGCCATTTTATTACATAATTCAAAATGGTCGAAAAAGCAGGCGACAGCTCGAGCAATTGAAATGATGAAGCTTGTGGGATTACCTCGTGCAGAACAATTAATTAAAGAATACCCACACCAATTATCAGGCGGGATGCGTCAGCGCGTGATGATTGCGATGGCGCTTGTCTGTAATCCAAAGGTACTGATTGCCGATGAACCTACTACGGCTCTGGATGTGACGATTCAAGCGCAAATATTAAAGCTAATGCGCGATTTAAATGAACGTTTAAATACGGCGGTACTTCTAATTACACATGACTTAGGTGTTGTGGCAGAAACTTGTGAGCGCGTTATTGTTATGTATGCAGGGCAAATTGTTGAGGAAGCCCCAGTTAATGAAATTTTCAAAAATCCGCAGCATCCATATACAAAAGGCCTAATTCAGTCTGTACCAGATATGCGCCATAAAAAAGATTCACTTTACTCAATTCCTGGAAATGTGCCGAAGCCAGGTTCGATTGCAAATGGATGCAGATTTGCGGCACGTTGTGAATACGCTTTTGATCGTTGCGAGCAAGAAAATCCGATTCTCTACGAAACATCCGATTATCATAAGGCGAGATGTTTTTTATTAGACGAAAAAGGGGGCGTATTGCATGGCGAAAGTGCTGCTGAAAGTTGAAAACTTAAAAAAATATTTCCCGATTCGTCATGGAATGTTTGCACGTCATATTGGTGATGTAAAGGCAGTCGATGATGTGTCATTTGAATTATTTGAAGGTGAAACATTGGGGATTGTTGGTGAGTCTGGATGTGGTAAATCGACGACAGGTCGTGCCATTATGCGACTGCATGAGCCAACTGCTGGTTCAATTACATTTGACGATGTTGAACTGACGGCGTTAAACAAGGAGGCGATGCGTAAAGCACGTCGAGATATACAAATGGTGTTTCAAGATCCATATGCTTCACTCAATCCGAGGCATACAATTGAAAAAATATTAGAAGAACCGCTTATCGTGCATGGAATCGGTAATGCACAAGAACGCAAAAAGAAAGTCCATGAGTATTTGGAGATTGTTGGATTGAGCGCCTACCATGCAAAACGTTATCCACATCAATTTAGTGGTGGGCAGCGTCAGCGTATTGGCATTGCACGTGCACTCATGACTAATCCTAAGCTCATTATTGCTGATGAACCGGTATCAGCATTAGATGTATCGATTCAAGCGCAAGTATTAAATTTAATGCAAAAATTACAAGATGATTTACAGCTAACGTATATATTCATTGCCCATGATTTAGGGGTAGTGCGCCATATTAGTGACCGCGTTGGTGTGATGTATCTAGGGAAAATGGTAGAGCTTGCGGAAAGTGAATCCTTATACAACGAACCGCTGCATCCCTATTCACAAGCGCTGTTATCGGCTGTTCCGATTCCAGATCCACAATATGAGCGAGAGCAATTGATTTTAAAAGGGGATATACCAAGCCCATCCAATCCGCCTTCTGGTTGTACATTCCATACTCGCTGCCCAAAAGCGATGGAGCATTGTAAAACAGTTGTACCTAAATTGCAGCAAGTAAAGCCAGGTCATTCTGTTGCCTGTCATTTATATGACGCGTAGCAATGATATAAACTAACAAGCATATATAGGGGGTCATTTTATTGATGAAAGGGAAAAAGTATATCCTTGCGTTCATTTTGCTTTTAACGATGACAGTGTTTTTAGCAGCTTGTAACACAAGTGATTCAGATTCGACGTCAACGGATTCAAATTCAGATTCTAGTACGCCATCAACTGATAGTAACACTACTGATAACTCGACATCTTCAACACCTCAAGTGTTAGTATTCGGTCGCGGTGCCGATTCAGTATCACTAGATCCGGCAATTGTAACAGACGGTGAATCATTTAAAGTTACACAAAATTTATTTGAAACATTACTAAACTTTGGTGAGAAAGACACAACAATCCACCCTGGTTTAGCAAAAGAGTGGAAAGTTTCGGACGATGGTTTAACATATACATTCCAATTACAGGAGGGTGTTAAATTCCATGACGGAACAGACTTCAATGCTGAAGCGGTAGTTAAGAACATTAACCGTTGGAAAGCTGGAACGGAAGAAGACTTTTACTACTTCAACTCAATGTTTAAAGCAGAAGGTGCAGATATTATCAAAGACGTAAAAGCAGAAGGCGATCATACAGTTGTTTTCACACTATCTCGCCCACAGGCACCGTTCCTAAAAAACTTAGCAATGAGCCCATTTGGTATCGCTTCTCCAACAGCGTTTGAAGCATCGGGTGACAAATTCGGTGACAATCCAGTAGGTACAGGTCCATTTAAATTTACAGAGTGGAAACGTAATGACTCGATTACAATCGAAAAAAATGCAGACTACTGGCAAGAAGGTTTACCGAAATTAGATAAAGTTATTTTCCGTTCAATTCCGGATAACTCAGCTCGCTTAAACGCATTAACTGCAGGGGATATCGATTTAGCGGATGGTATTAATCCATCTGATGGTAAGTCAGTAGAAGGCAATGCAGATTTACAATTAATCGAACGTCCTTCAATGAACATTGGTTATTTAGGTTTAACAAATACACGCCCGCCATTTGACAACAAATTAGTGCGTCAAGCAGTAAACTATGCAATTAATAAGCAAGCGATTGTAGATGCGTTCTTCGAAGGACGTGCACAAGTAGCAGCAAACCCAATGCCATCATCAATTAGCGGGTATAACGAAGCAATCGAGCCGTATCCGTACGATCCTGAAAAGGCAAAATCATTATTAGCGGAAGCAGGCTATGATGGTAAGGAAATCGAGTTATGGGCAATGCCAGTTCCACGTCCATACATGCCAGACGGAGCGAAAGTTGCTGAAGTTATTCAAAAGAATTTAGAAGATGTAGGCATCAAATCTAAAATCGTTACTTTTGAATGGGCAACATATTTAGAAAAAGCGAAAAACGGTGAAGCAGATGCGTTCATGCTTGGTTGGACAGGTGATAACGGGGATGCGGATAACTTTATCTACACATTATTAGATAAAGATAATATTGGTTCAAACAACTATGCGTACTACTCAAATGATGAAGTGCATGATTTATTAATCAAGGCACAATCAGAAACAGATGAAAATGTACGAAATGATTTATACAAGCAAGCACAAACAATTATTCATGAAGATGCGCCATGGGTACCTCTAGCGCACTCAACACCATTATTAGCAGCAAAAGCAGGTGTGAAAGGCTTCTTACCTCACCCAACTGGCTCTGATAAATTAGATAACGTGTCAATCGAATAGTCAAACGTGAAGGGGAGGTAACTTGCCTCTCCTTTTCTCTTTTTACACAATTAATAACAGTACTTACGATTCCAACAAAAGGGGTGAAGAATATGCTTCACTACACTGGCAAACGTCTACTACATTTAATTCCTGTATTATTAGGGATGACCTTTATTGTGTTCTTAATTATTCGTGCAATTCCAGGAGACCCAGCACAAGTAATTTTAGGGCAGCAAGCAACTGCTGAAGCAATTGCAGCACTTCGCCAAAAGCTAGGGTTAGACAATGCTTGGTATGTGCAGTACTTCGATTATTTAAAAGGGGTATTTACGGGAGATTTAGGCGAATCGTTACGTACACGTCAGCCTATTATTTCGGAAGTGTGGCCGTATTTAGCTGCTACATTTGAGTTAGCATTTTTTGCGATTATAATTGCAGTTATTTTAGGTGTAAATGCAGGAATTATTTCTGCTTGGTTTCAGAATTCGTGGTTCGATTATTTAGCAATGGTGATTGCGTTAATTGGCGTTTCAATGCCGATTTTTTGGTTAGGTTTAATGGAACAATGGATTTTTAGTATTAATTTAGGGTGGTTGCCAACATCCGGACGGGAAAATGTACGGGATCCAATTACGGCGATTACGCATTTTTACTTAATAGATACGTTGTTGCAAGGTCGCTTTGATCAATTTATCGTTGTGTTAAAGCATTTATTATTACCGGGCATTGCACTTGCGACGATTCCGACGGCGATTATTGCGCGTATGACACGTGCTTCGATGCTTGAAGTCATGCGTTCTGATTTTGTACGTACAGCACGTGCAAAAGGACAAAAAATGTTTATCGTTATCTATAAGCACGCATTGAAAAATGCATTGATCCCAGTGCTGACGGTTGTTGGTTTACAAACCGGTCTGCTGTTAGGTGGTGCGATATTAACAGAAACGATTTTTAGTTGGCCAGGTATTGGACGTTATATTTATGAGGCGATTGGGTTCCGTGATTATCCAGTTATTCAATCGGGCATTTTAATTGTCGCCTTTTTGTTCGTCATGATTAATTTAATAGTGGATATTCTTTATACCGTGATTGATTCGCGAATTAAATACAACTAGGAAGGAGGCGCAACATATGACTGAAATTGTTTCAAAACAGCTACAAGCTATTGAGCAACAAGAAAAAGTAATTGGCCCTTGGCGTGAAGCATGGTTAAGCTTTAAAAAGAGTAAATCGGCGTTAGTAGGAAGTGCAATTGTACTGTTCTTTGTGCTAATTGCAATTTTAGGACCGTTTTTTGCACCACAAGGCATTAATGATCAAAACTTAAGTCTTCGTTTGCAGCCTCCATCTGCAGAGTTTTGGTTTGGTACAGATGAGTTAGGGCGTGATATTTTTTCGCGTATTATACATGGTGCTCGAATTTCATTAACGGTTGGTTTAGCAGCTGTGCTGATTTCGGCTGGTGCGGGGAGCTTTTTGGGAATTATTGCAGGTTATTATGGGCGTTGGATTGATACAATCATTTCAAGAATTTTTGATATTATGTTGGCATTCCCAAGCATATTATTAGCGATTGCAGTTGTATCTATTTTGGGGCCCTCGTTGCAAAATGCCCTTATTGCGATTGCCATTATCAATATTCCGAGCTTTGGTCGCCTCATTCGTTCACGTGTGCTGAGTATTAAAGAAGAGGAGTATATTCATGCGGCGAGAGCAATAGGCATGAAAAATTCGCGTATTTTATGGAAGCATATTTTACCGAATTCAATGACACCAGTAATTGTACAAGGAACTTTAGCGATTGCCACAGCAATTATCGAAGCGGCTGCACTTGGATTTTTAGGACTTGGAGCAGAGCCCCCCCAACCGGAATGGGGTAAAATGCTGGCAGATGCGCGAATGTTTTTATTAAATGCGCCGTGGGCAATGATTTTCCCAGGTTTATCGATTATGTTAACAGTAATTGGCTTTAACTTAATGGGTGACGGACTACGTGATGCGCTCGATCCAAAAATGAAAAGTTAGAAGGCAAGGAAAAGTCCGAGAAGTACTTCTCGGACTTTTCCTTTGCGCCGAGGATGGAGGCCAGCACGATGCTGGTCATGAATGCGTTGTCACACGATGTGACGGTTTTAGCATTCGTTCATATTGCGACCACCGCAGAAGCACCGCCTTAAGCGGATAATAATACATGGGGAACAAATTGTCCTAAAAGGTGTATCGTCTCGGACTTTTCCTTTGCGCCGAGGATGGAGGCTAGCACGAAGCTGTTCATGAATGCGTTGTCCCAGGACGTTCTGTTATTAGCATTTGTTCTTTACTAACGCCCCCGCAGAAGAGCGCTTTAAAAAATATGACGAAGAAGGGGTGTGCTAGAAGTCAATTAGACATTCGGCACACCCCTATCTCCTTTAATAGAAATCAGATTCTAAATCTAAATTTTTCTCTTCACTATGATAGCTACGATACGAAACAATTAACGTATCTAAATGTTCTAAGTTTTCCTCGTAATCTAAAATCCGCGATAAAATATACAGTAAGTGATAGCTTGAAAATTGCTCATCATCTGTTGCTTCTTCTTGAGCAGTTACAATTTGCTTAATGAACTGCTCCATTAATTCGCTGCCCTGTAAATACTCCTCGTGACGAGTCCACTTTGAATGCTCGGGTCTTAGTTTACCCGTGTATTTTAACAGCAGCTGTTCGTGGTACGTTAACAGAAAGTCCAAACGTTCTTGAATAATAATTTGAAATTGTACTGGTAAATTACCAAGCTCGTTTTCATGCTTATGCAGGCGCATAAGGAGCTCTAGGCTTTTCTTAGTTGTGATTAACATTTGACGATATATAACAAGTTTACGCGCTTTTACATATTTTATATTTTTAAAATAGCTACGTTCCTCTTTGAAAAAATCGTACATCGTATCCAGTTCATTTAAACGAGATTGCAATTTTGTAATCGTTATTTTTGTCGAAGTATGCTCACTTGCCTGACGTACTGCAAGACGAGTCCAACGAATAATATCATCTTGCACCACGTTGATTTTTTTGAATAATTTGATTTCATATTTCGGTGGTAAAAATACTAAGTTCACGATAAATGCTGCAAATACTCCAAGCATGACTGTACCAAATCGAATAAACCCGAATGTTAAAAAGTCATCACCTGGCACTTCCATAATGGCAATTACTGTTACAAGCGCAAGCGAAATGGATTTTTCAAGCTTTAATTTCATCATAATACCAAGTACGATAATGGCGGCAATCCCGACTGCAACAATATGATGGCCAAATATTAAACCGAAAATAACAGCAACCGTTGCGCCAATTAAGTTCGCCTGTACTTGTTCAATAATAGTAAGATAAGAACGGTAAATGGAAGGTTGAATGGCAAAAACAGCGGCAATGCCTGCGAATACAGGTGACGGCACGTTTAAAAGCTCAGCTAGAAATAGCGCAAAAACAATGGCCACACCGGTTTTTAATACACGTGCGCCTAGTTTCATAAAAGTTTCCCCCCTCTCCTCAATTATGCAATAAAGCCACTATAAATGGTAATCCCATTATAGCGGCTTTTAGCAATTTTAAAAGTACTTATTTTGCTTCTAAACAAGTCCTCCATTTCTAAAAATGGGGGAAAGTGCCCAAGAAAGTCATTCATTCAGCGGGGGGCAACCCAGGTAATCTGGAATCAATTACACCGGAGTCTAATTGATATTAGATTATAATTTAGAAAACGCATAATCAACGGCTTTTAATGTTTCTTCTACGTCTGCTTCGGTATGTTCTGTCGTTAAGAACCAAGCCTCGTATTTAGAAGGGGCTAAGTTAATACCTTGAGAAACCAATAATTTAAAGAAGCGACCAAATGTTTCACCGTCTGTATTTTCAGCTTGTTCGTAGTTTTCTACTTTTTCGTCTGTGAAGTAAACAGCAAATGCACCTTTTAGGCGGTTTAAAGTAATCGTCACACCATGCTTTTTCGCAGATGCTAATATACCTTGCTCTAATAAAGCACCTAATCGATCCATTTCATCGTAAATGCCAGGTTGTTTTAACACTTCAAGACAGGCAATCCCAGCTTGCATACTTGCAGGGTTACCAGCCATTGTACCTGCTTGGTAAGCTGGTCCAAGTGGCGCAACCGTGTCCATAACTTCTTTGCGACCACCATAAGCACCGATTGGTAAACCGCCACCGATTACTTTCCCCATGGCTACTAAGTCTGGTGTTAAACCTAGCATTGTATGTGCGGCACCGTAGTGGAAACGGAATGCTGTAATGACCTCATCATGAATTGTTAAGAAGCCTTTTTCTTTTGCTACTGCATGTACGTGCTCTAAGAAACCAGGATTTGGCTCAACAATACCGAAGTTTCCAACGATTGGCTCGATTAAAATTCCAGCTAATTGATCACCCCAAACCGTTACGGCTTCGTCAAATGCTTCCACATTGTTAAATGGCACCGTTATAACTTCAGTTGCTACTGAAGTAGGTACACCTGCAGAGTCAGGTGTGCCAAGCGTTGCAGGACCAGAACCAGCCGCTACTAATACTTGGTCAAAGTGGCCGTGATAGCATCCAGCGAATTTCATGATTTTTGTGCGACCCGTAAAGGCACGTGCTACACGTACACAAGTCATTACTGCTTCAGTACCAGAGTTATTGAAGCGTACTTTATCCAATGTAGGAATTGCTTCTTTTAACATTTTGGCAAATGTAATTTCATGCTCCGTTGGTGTACCGAATAATACACCAGTTTCAGCCGCGTGTGCAATTGCTTTTGCAATATGTGGGTGACCATGACCCGTTACGATTGGGCCGTATGCTGCTAAATAGTCAATATAGCGGTTACCATCTACGTCCCAGAAGTAAGCACCTTTACCACGTGCCATAACGACAGGAGCGCCACCGCCTACCGCTTTATAAGAGCGTGATGGGCTATTTACACCACCAACAATATGTTGTAGTGCTTCTTCGTGCAGTTGTTCAGATTTTGTATGATTCATTATTTATTCCTCCAAATATGGTTACATTAAAAGATTCTCTTCTATTGTAGTATGTAATAGTGTTCTACGCCAAAGAATTTGAAACAACGGGCATTGTTTTGTACGATAGAAGAAAATTTGGAGGGAATTGCATATGACGTTAGAAAATTTACAAGCACCAAACTTTACATTACAAAATGAAAATGGAGAGCAGGTAAGCTTACAAGATTATCAAGGTAAAAACGTAATCTTATACTTTTACCCGAAAGATTTAACGCCGGGCTGTACAACACAGGCTTGCGATTTCCGTGATCGCTATGAGGATTTTTCGGATTTGAATGCGATTATTTTAGGGGTGAGCTTGGATAATGCCGCGAAGCACACGAGATTTATCGAAAAGCATGGACTGCCGTTTTCATTGTTAGTAGACCATGACCATAAAGTAGCAGAAGCGTATGGTGTGTGGACATTGAAGAAAAATTTCGGCAAGGAATATATGGGGATTGAGCGTTCGACATTTTTAATTAACAAACAAGGAATTGTTGAAAAGGAATGGCGCAAAGTACGTGTCAAAAACCATATTGAAGATGTGTTAAACTATTTAAAAACAGGCATAAATTAATTGTGCATACAAAGGGGAGTCATTATGGTAAACGTTTATTTTACATTTGAACCGCGCGAAGATTTAAGAAAACCACTTATCACAGAATTTCCGCAAGTGGATTTTGTATTCGACTCGAAGCTAGATACAGAAAAGCTAAGAGCGGCAGAAATTTTGGTTACTTATGGTGAAGATTTAAAGGCCGAGCATTTACAATATGCCGACAAACTACAATGGATATTTATTGCATCAGCAGGAATTGAAAAAATGCCAGCCGAGGCGATTGCATCGAGGGATATTTTCGTATCAAATGTGCGCGGTATACATAAAAAACCAATGACCGAGTCGATCCTAGCGCATATTTTGGCATACAAACGTGCATTGCCATTCGTTTATGAGCAACAGAAAAAGCACGAATGGAACAAAAAAGCGCGTTTATCGGAGTTGAATGGGAGTACTGCACTTATTATCGGACCGGGTGCTATTGGTAGCGAAATAGGGCGTATTTTACAAGCGTTTGATGTCTATACGATTGGCTGTAACCGTTCGGGCGAGCAAGCATCATTCATGAATGAGACGCATAAACTAGATGTATTAAAGGATCAACTACCAAAAGCGGATATCGTTATTTCAATGCTCCCATCTACAGCAGAAACCAAACATTTATTGACACGTGAGCATTTTGAAATAATGAAGGATTCAGCGCTGTTCATGAATTTCGGTCGTGGGGATTTAGTGAAAACAGATACGCTTGTTGAGGTGCTAACGGAGAAATTGATTGCCCATGCGGTACTAGATGTTTATGAAATCGAACCGTTACCTGCAGAAAGTCCACTATGGGAGATGGAAAATGTTACATTATCACCACACTTTTCAAGCCATTCTTCACGCTATGTAGAACGTAGCTTAGATATTTTTAAGCCAAGTTTACATAAGTGGTTAGCTGGTGACCGTGATTTAGAAAACAAAATGGTTATTTTACGAGGCTACTAATTGAGAATGACTACTGCGAAAAATAAAGCTTTGCGATTGTCGTTTTCAATTAGTTAAATCAAAAATAGACTTTTACTCTGATTGGAGTAAGCAATTGTTGACAAGCTGTTGATAAATTCGCTACACTATTTATAACAATTATAAATTAATAATATGTATGAAAAGAGGTGCATGACGATGTCTGAAATGCATTTAAAAGATGCGCTAGACACGTTAAAGACTACTGGTGTACGAATTACTCCTCAGCGTCATGCGATTTTAGAATATTTAATTCAAAGTATGATTCACCCTACAGCTGATGATATTTACAAAGCGCTATGTGATAAGTTTCCAAATATGAGCGTAGCGACAGTATATAACAACCTACGTGTTTTCCGTGAAGTTGGCTTAGTGAAAGAACTTACCTATGGGGATGCAGCAAGCCGTTTTGATTTTGTAACAGGTGATCACTATCATATGATTTGTGAATGCTGTGGTAAAATTGTCGATTTTCACTATCCTGGTTTAAATGAAGTTGAGCAGTTTGCTTCACAAGTAACAGGTTTTGAAGTTAATTCGCATCGCTTAGAGGTATATGGTACATGTCCTGACTGTCTTACAGCAGGTGCAAAGAAAGTTGAATAATATACGCAGAACCCTAGCAGCTAAGTTAGTTACTAGGGTTTTTTGGTGAGGAAAAAGTGCATTCATCAAATGGAATGCACTTTAGTCGTTATCTTTTATTGTATGCTTGATCGAATTCCTTACCTTCTAATGTAGGGTCAAGTGTCAACGTTTCATTGCAGTACATGCAAATATCAACGCGTCCTAAGACCTTTGTCCACTTACCACATCCAGGACACACAACTTGTACAGCTTTGGTGGATAGTAAACCAATCCAAAGATAAACAACCGTACTACCAATAATACAAATAAGCCCAAGCGAGATGAAGATTAATACTAAAATTGGATTGTTTTTAAAGAAAATCGCACCATACATAACAACGAAGCCTATGAAAACAAGAGATAATGCAAAGGAACGGATTTTATTAATTTTACTATTATATTTTTTCATTTCGTGTGCCTCCTAATCTAAAATATACTATAACATATATTGGATTAAAATTTGTAGATGTGAAAAAATTTGGATAATCCATTGATGCACCGTTTTTTATTGAGTACCATTATAAAAAAGGATTTGAATTATTAACGTCGAACTCAATAATAAATAAGTTCAAAAGTCATAATGGATGTTTTTTTAATATTGGTATTCATTGAATTAACAAAAATAAGACGCAATGGACTAGTTAATTTGCCTTAGAGCATTTACAATAACTAATAAACAATTTCGAAGTAGCGCAATTTATAGGGGGATTTGATATGGAACATATTTTAAGACCGATTTATCAAGAGCGTGCGAGTCAGCCTGATACTTTGGGGGTCATTTTGATTAATAAGCGTGAAGGCGCTGAAAATATGACCGATACATTCGATGCTGTTCTTCTTATAATAGTAAAAGAAAGTGATACACCAATTTATTCTAAGCATTATTCATACGGTGATGCAAAAATGGTGATGCATATTATTACAGAAGAACGTTTACGTAAATGGATTTTCATTGGTTCGAACCGTCGTTTAGTAGACTGGCTATTTCATGGTAAAATTATGTTTGATCGCAATGAGTTTTTGTTCAAGCTTCGTTCAGAGATGCAAGAGTTCCCGTTTTTTGGGCGTAAGTTAAAAACAGGTATTCAATTTGCTAAACTAATTCGCCGTTATCAAGAGGGGGAAGAGCTATTTGAAGATGGTCATTATTTAGATGCTTATAATCATGTTGTAGCATTATTGCATCATTTAGGCAGACTTTCTATTATTGATAGCGGTCATTACCCAGAAGTGACGGTATGGGCACAAGTAAAACGCAACGATCCAGCTATTTATAAATTATATGAAGAGTTAATTTTGAGTAATGAAAGCTTAGAAAAACGTTTAGAGCTGCTATTTTTAGCAGGTGAATTTTTAATTAATTCAAGAACGAATGATGGTGCACAGCATATTTTAGAAATGATGCTAACTCAGCCATCTTGGACAATTCAAGAGCTACATGATCAGCCAGAGTTAAGCTACTACTCAACGGATTTAGAAGTGTTTGTTGAATATTTAATTGAACGAGGGTTAATTATGGTTGAAGAAGTAATTGCGAAAAATGAGGCAATCTTCCATCGTAATTATTACGTTGACCCACAGTTTGTTGAAAGAGAATATGGATTATAATGATAGTTTTCAGAGCGTCTAATACGCTCTGAAAAAAACTTTTTAAAAAGTATTGACGAATTGAGTAAAAGTATTGTATTATATTAAATGTCGCTAAGACGTACTCGAAAAAACAACAAAATTCGCTTTTGAAACTGCTCGAAAAACTTTTTTAAAAAGTGATTGACAGTGAAAGATAGAAATGTTAAATTAGAGAAGTCGCTAAAACGACATCG
>NZ_JAKZFC010000007.1 GCF_022549215.1 Solibacillus palustris
TTCACAACATTCATGGCATTTAAGTCTGTTTCCAAAGTTGAACTTTCATTTGGGAGATGTGTCTAACAAATGGGGTGCAGTTCAACTTTCATTTGGGAACGTTATTAACGTTTATTTTATATACTTTATAAAAATTTAATGAACTAAAGTAATCTTGAATTTAATAAAAATAAAAACGCTTCTTAAACAATTGCGCCCGATTGCTGAACTCTGAGCCAAATTTATTTTTCGTAACATTTAATTTTTTTTACTTTCTAGTACTTTAACTTTTTCCTGTAAAATTCGTATTTGTTTTATTGAATAAATAACAAGCCCTAAAGCTACTCCGCCTAATGTAATAGCAGGGAAAACAAGAAAAGTAAATGATTCCATTCTTCCATCTCCTTAATCTCCGTATTTATAACACCTTTTTCGTCAATCTGGCCAGATTGTTGAATAATGAAAATGCACCCAAAGCGCCGTTTGGAAAGCTTTCCCCGTAGCGTCACCAAAGTCTTATTTGGGAACATTTTATTGAATTATTTCTGATGTCTTTTAAATACCCTCAGTATTCATTAATACAATACGCCAACCATCGGGGTCTGCAATTGTCACACCTTTTTCTTCCCAGTATGAATTTTCTGGTAGGGTTTCTGAATAGCCCATATTAGCGAGTCGAGATTGTACAGCTTGAATTTGTGTGGTATCAGGCATATAAAAAACGAGTAAATTATCATTTGTTGGTGCAAGGCATGGACTTCCATCAACATGCTCAGTAAATTCTAAATGACGTCGAATCAGGTAACCCAATCATAATGCCAGTGTATCCACGATGTCCTTTGAACCCTCCGATTTTTGTAAGCCCAAGACCTTCGCAATAAAATTGTTCTATTAGTTCTAATTTATCTGTTGGTCGCGCAATGCGAAATTGTGCAATATGCAATGTTGGTGTCCACTGTTTCATAATCATGCCCCCTCTTTCCATTTTAATGAGAAAAGGAGAAAAATAATTTACAACTTTTGATTGAATTAAAGTAGGCTAAATCGTTCCCAAAGCGTCGTTTGGAGACATTTCCTTGCTTAACGTTGTATATCTGCATTATTCTGACGCTCCCCCTTCTAAGGCGTTGATTTATTAACCTGCCTCGTTAGTTTAATAAGGAATTTCCTAAATAGATAGGATAGATGTTTATTGCCTTTTGTACTTCCAATTATTTCACTATATCTTTCCCGTCCCGCCTTACCCAAACCGTGTCATCTTTTGTAATCTGCACAATATCAATATTTCCACCAACTGTTTGCAGCTCCTTACTTTTATCCACGTTCTCTTTCATCACTTCCGCAATGACGTTATAAGTAAATGCAATGAGCTCGTCGTTACTTTTTTGTATGAGTGCGGCTGCCATCTCGTCATAACTTATTGTTGGATGTTGGTCGCTAAATGTAATCATATTACTAAAAATTTGCTCATGGTCACTCCCGCTAAATCTAAAACCATACTCATCTATAGGGATTGGATAATTTTTAATATGTTCGCCGTTTTTGAATTCCATCGATACGAACACTAAACTCCCTTCCTCCGCGCCACCTAGATGGATTTGAGTCGTAAATCCCGCAAAATAACTGCAAAATTTTCTTATGACATATTCAATCGTATCAGCTATCGTCATGTGTTCACTATTCGGATAATGCTCCAATCCGTAAACTAAATCATTAATATCCATATATCGAGAAATAATCTCGTTTGTTTCCTTATTGAAAATAACACGCGTTAAGCTGCCAGAAAAAGAGATCGCCACTTTATTCGGTAAAATGAATATTTTCCGACATTGATCATTGTGGACCGGGGTATTTTTCCATGACGCCCTACTATCAATTGCCATAATGATGGAATCCTTGCCCTTTACGTTTAACGCAACAGTCATTAAACCAATCCCCTTTCCCAAAAGGTATGACTATTTTATGATTGGGCGTCAACAAATATCATCAAGGACGTACCGAAGCTAGCGAAATAAGCAACTATTCTTGCCTTAACGTTGTAAACTGCATAAATCTGATGGGACCCCATACACACAAGTCCTTTTGTTATTCATACAAAAAGCCGCGAACGCTGTTAAGTAATCATTCATGGCTTTCAAGTGTGTTCCCTAACTTTTCTTTAGTAACCTTTTTTGCATGACTTTGTATAACATTTTTTAACAGTTAATACAGAAAAACAAAAAAAGAGTAATACAGACCACATGTTTACTCATTTGTTCGCAGAATTATTTTTTGTGCTGATTTTATATAAATGAATTGATTTTGCTTGGTTCCAAAAACCTTTTAAATCAGGCTTTTTTAACTTAATTGAATTCAGTTTAACTCGCACCTGACTGAAGTCTAAAAAAAAACTAACGACCGATTATAGATCGTTAGTTCAAAAATAGTAATTGTTATTTTTTCACTTTATTCTTTCCTAATCTTCTTTACTTGCTAAAGATAATTAAAGTTTAAATTGTCTTACTAATGTATTGAGTTCTTCTGCTAAATTGGCAAGTTGTTCGGAACTTCCTGCTACTTCTTCCATTATGCTGCTTGATTGTTGAACAGAAGCTGATGATTGTTCAATACCAGCGGCAGATTCTTCAGATACCGATGCAATCTCTTCAACAGAACCATTCATCTCATGTGTACTTGCTGAAATTTCTGCTAAGTTTTCAGCGATAGTTGTAATACTATTTACCATTTCTGTTACAGCAGTATTAATTCCTTCGAAAGTTTCTCCAGTTGATTCAATTTGTGACTTCCCTTGTTCTACTTCATTATACCCGACATTTAGCGAGTCAGACACAAATTGAGTTTCTTTTTGAATGTTATTTACGATTTCAGTAATATCTGTTACAGAATCGGATACCTGCTCAGCTAATTTTCTTACCTCATCAGCAACTACTGCAAATCCTTTACCGTGTTCTCCAGCCCTTGCAGCTTCAATTGCAGCATTTAATGCAAGAAGATTTGTCTGATTGGCTACATCCTTAATGACAGTTACTAGGTTTGATATTTCCTGTGATTGCTTGTCTAATCCTGCAACCTTTTTGACGGATTCATTTACAATAGAATGGATTTTTTCCATCTGTTGAATCGATTTTTTCATTAATTCCGATCCGTCATTGGTCATATTTAAAACAGCTTTTGAATTTTCCTCTATCCGTAAACCATTTTCATTTGCCTCTTGAACTCTTTCGGCAAAAGTATTCATTCCCGAAGCTAAATCACTTGCAATATTAGCCTGTGTTTCTGAACCAGCAGCTAATTCTTGAATAGTAGATGCCACCTGTTCCGATCCAATCTTCACTTCATTGGCAGATTGTGATAGTTCTTCACTTTGACTAGTTAATGTCTCTGAAGTTTCGGAAACCTTTTTCATTGAACTTTTAAGATTATTATGTAATAAATTCATGGCATCAGCCAATCTACTTGTTTCATCTTTTGCTTTAATTAGTAACAGTTCTTTCGTTAAATCACCATTTGCAAGATACCCCATCTGTTCAGTTACTTTAAGAATTGGTTTAGTAATACGATTTGCAAAGAACCAAATGATAATAAACCCTAAAATTATTGAAATACCACTAACAATAAGAATAATGTTCAACAACTCATTAGCAGGTTGATTAAAATCCATCATATAGGTACTGGAGGTCACTACCCAATCCCAGTTTGGATCAATTTTTGAATACGAAACCTTTTGTTCAATTTGTTCTTTATTATTTGGTAAAGCCGAATCATAAAAAGTAAAACCACCGCCGTTATTCGCTATTTTGATCATTTCTTGGGCGAATTTTATACCGTTCTCATCCTCAGAGTCCCATGCATTGTCACCTTCTTTAGATGGATGTGCAATGCGTGTTCCGTCTTGACTATACACTATCATATATCCATTTTCGCCCAGATCAATAGAAGAGTTTATAGGTCGAGTCCCATCTTCATTCTTCTTACCTAATATAATCTCCTTTACTTTCTCCTGAGCATTATTAAGGGGAATATTTCCTTTTTCGACTTCTGAATTATATGCTTCAATTGTTGCAAGTGTAAATTCCACACTGTTTTGCAAGTTCGTCTTACCTAGTTGCTCTAAGCTAGTAGAGCTTTTCTGGTAACTTGTCATTCCTATTACAATTATTGGAACAATCAATAGAAAAATAGAGATACCAATTAGTTTTGTTTTAATGGATGAGTTAAATTCAAATTTAGATTGTTTTTTCAATTAAAAGACACCCTTCATATTTAGATTTATCATTTTATCTAATCCTGCAACTAACTTACTTCTCCTTTATATTGTTATGTATTTTTTCCTTTGTTTTTTAAAGATTAATAATGTATCTGCTTATATTGTTTATGTATTTTCTGTTTTGAAGATATATAGCAATCCCCCAAAAAAGAGTGTTATTACTTCTCTGTAACTTAAAAGTATGAGTAAAAAATACTAATTTAGCTTATCTAACGTTATTTTATTCTCGTAATTTACATAATTCAACACATTTTGACAAAATGGGATTAAAGTACTGATATGTTCTACCAAAAGACCTATAGTCCTATTGTTAATTTTGAATAAATTACCATAATATGTATTTTTGTTAGGGGATTTCGTCCCAGGATGGAATTTGACATTCGCATAGAACCTTGGTATTACTGGTTTTTCACTTGGGTTGTGTAGAAAATGTGTAGAACAAAAAAATATGAATATTTATTCTACATTTATTCATGCTCCGGAACAGAAACACAAACTCTATAAATGCCACTTTACGATAGCAATGTTACCTTTATGTACAAATTTCTATAACTTGTGCAAATGCAAATAAATCAAAATATAAATTCAGCATAATTGTAACATATAGGAAAATTCTAGAATCCTTCATTTATAGATGTTACTATTTTAAAGGTAGAGGCTACCAGATACATATGTAGTTATTTTCTAAATAATCATTTGGAGGTAGAAATGGAACAAAAACTTATTGATCAATTGAACGAGTGGCATGAAGTAGACGAACATCAGCGAATTATCGATTCGCTTTCACAAATTCCTGATGAAGAACGAGACTATGAATCAATCAGCCTTTTGGCCCGAGCCTATAACAATTTGGGGCTTTACAAAGAAGCGCTCTATCAATTTGATAAAATTTCTGAGGCTGGCAAAGAGGATTCTCTATGGCATTATCGGGTAGGCTTTGCTCTTTATCATTTAAAGCGATATGAGGAAGCAGCTCAAGCTTTCAACAGGTCTGATCAATTAGAACCTGGTGTTAAAAGTACCGAGTACTTTTTAAGAATGAGTACTCATAAAGCGAAGAAGCAGAAAAAGGAAGAACTCCGGCTTGCCAAGAAGCAAGCTAACTTCGAGCGTGGCGGTTCCGCAGCAAAGAAGAGTCCTTTTTCAGATATGTTTCTAACTGATTTCTGGGATGACAGCGGGTATGCTAGAACATCCTATCAATCTGAGCCACCGACGGATGAACTAATCGATTCTATAGAAAAAGAGCTTTGTTATAAGCTCCCCTCCTCTTATATTCATCTGATGAAGCATCAGAATGGCGGGGTGCCGAAGAACACCTATTTTCCAACACAGGAACCGACTTCCTGGGCAGAGGATCATATTGCTATTACAGGGATTATGGGAATTGGTCGCGAGAAAAGCTATTCGCTGGGCGGAGATCTGGGCAGTCCGTTTATGATTGAGGAATGGGGATATCCTGACATTGGCGTGGTGATCTGTGATTGTCCTTCAGCCGGTCATGATGTCGTCATGTTAGACTACCGAGCATGCGGTAAAGCTGGTGAACCTGAAGTCGTTCATGTCGATCAAGAAGATGATTATGAGATTACCTTCCTTGCCGATAATTTTGAAGAGTTTATAAAAGGCTTAGTGAGCGAAGAACAATATGATACTTCTGAAGAAGACAAAGAAGAAGCCTTGGATAAAGTTGCGCACGGTAAATTTTCTCCCCTGCTGGAGGAGCTGTGCTCACCAGTAACCGAAGTGGAACAGGTTGAACAGAAAATCCGCAGTATTTGTACACGGATTGTTGAAGAAAAAGGACATTTTTCTTTTCATGCAGATGAATTATCGTATGTCATGTATGATGTGCAGTTTTGGTTATATACGAAGTCGTATCCGGACACCAGTCGTGATCAATATGCGGCAGCATATCAAAATATAATCGCTTTTGGCGGAGAATTCGGTCAAGGCGGATATGGCCCTTCTTTTATTACAGATTGGCTTGATCATCGCATCGAGGAAGGACGTATCGTAAAGAATCACGGGATTATTCGCTTTACCAATGCGTTTGCGAAGGAAGTAATTAATAAGTTAAATGAAGGCTAATCACAGATTAAGTTGCAGATTAGGTTCATCTCTAATAATGAAAAGAGCTCGCTTTCAAAGCGTGCTCTTCTTCTTGTCATCTTCTTTGGGTCTTCAGCATTCATTATTTTAGTGGCTGTTCCGCTTTAATCTTTCATTCAGTGCAACAGCAAGTTCCTTAAAGCGTTTCTCCTCTTTCGTGTTTAGCAGATCATCCGAATTACCCCTACCGATCCAGTAATATCTATCTAATAATTCATACATGTCGAGAAGTGTAATTTCTGGAGTGACTGGATTGTGAAAAACGGACAGCATCGGTTCAGGGCCATCATCCAAGTTATATTCGTTCACAATGGCATGTAATATTTCCGGCGAATTTATTCCCTTCTATCTTATCGCACATTTTGTTCTGTGACTCCTCATACAAAACCTCATCAACAAACCTTTGCTCTCCTCGTGTCGGAGAAAGACGAACCGCTCCTTTTGTTTCAAGTAGAAGGTCTGCAACCTTCTTATCTGTATGGGCCGCATTCCAAGCTGTAGCTAATATGCCCAGTGGCGAGTCCAGTTTTGCCCCAGCTTCGATGAGCTTTAAGAGTGCTTCAATTTGCTTGAACTTTACAGCTTTTTTAAGTGGTGTATCACCAAGTTTATCCTGTGCATCAAGTTCTGCTCCATGCTCGATCAATACCTCTATCGCCTGAACAGGCATTCGATTAGTCAAAAAAGGATCAGCGATGTTCTCCCCCGCTTGTCCCGTTCATTCACATCCAGTTCAATGGTTTTTTTTATAATAAAGATTGATCATTTCGGAAACCGGATATTCAACAAAAGAGTTATCATTCATCAGCAATACGTGCTCCGTTAGTTGAGTAAAGAAAAAAAAGCTGCCTATGCAACTCAATGTTCTCCAAGTAAAGCCCCCGTTAGCCATCCATGAAGCGCAAAACCAGCGCTACACCACAGAGAATAAAAGATTATTACGTTCTTTCAAAAGTAGATAATTCCGCTTCTTCATCGATTTCAATTTTAATGTTCAGCTACTTTCGCATCAAAAATTTATGCTGTTCCGGAGACCATTCAAATGAGTTTATATCTGAAACGTATTTTTCCAATAAACGATGTCCCTCGTCAATACTACATCCCTTAGGTAGTTCAATTCCACCAAAGGCTACATTTGAAATTGTCGCATCAAACTCATAATCATAATCAATTTCTCCAGAATAGTTTAATGCAATCTGACCCGTCCAATGCACGGTAAAGGCTGAAATACTTTCATCCTTTTCAAAGCGAATATGATGACCAGCGACAGCGTCATGACCCAATAAATAAATTCCGAAAGCGCTGTCGTCAAAACTCTCATTTGACTCCAATGGTAACATTTCTACTTGAAATGTCGTTGTTTTGTTATTATAAAAATCTAGTTTATTCATTTCTGTTCCAGCCAAAAATCCTTTATTCCCCCAATATGTGGATGATATTATAGCTTGATGGTAGTTATTCCATACCCCTTTGTGAAGCCAACTGTGTGTATCTTCAGGTATGTCGTCCTCCTCAATATCCTCTGAGTCCTCTTCGTAATAGTCTGCTGATTTCAAATGCAAGTCGAACCAAATCCCACTATCAGGATTCAACCTAGCGAGCCATTCAAACTCCTTAATGCCATGTCCACTAGGCCACGGGTTGTCTTTAAAATAAATCCGATTCATAAGTACTTCTCCTTTTCTCCTAATCTAAATTTTATTTACTATATTTCCCGAAATATTTCTCCAAACGTTCTTCATTAATTGCATACTCTCCACGCCATGCAGCTAGTGGAAGAATAATATCCGAACGTGGGGAGCCATTTGCTTTCTCATAAAGTTTCATTCTTTCCACGGTATCTATGAATCTATCAACCATTGGCGGATAAAAATCATTCGGGATTATTCCAAGTTCTGCCAAGGATAATAGCTGCCCACGAACACTATATTTACTGAACTTAGGAAATACTTTTTTCGATTTAATTCGCTGTTCTAACTTTCCTGGCGTTTCTCCTTGCGGGGCACTTCTGATTATATCTATTAACTTTCTAAAGATTACTATATCTTCTTCTGTTGGGGTTGGAACCTCTAGCTGTGAAAACTCTCTTAATTCTATCAACATCAATTCAACACCTTCATTCCATGAACTACCAAAATAATAACTGAATAACACTTCTCCCACATTTAAGTATTTTTGTTTTTTAACACTGCATTTTTTACAGTACTCTGTATCACTTAGGTAGGAATGATTTTTACACTGATTGGCATAAAGATAACTTAATATTGGTTGTCTTCCCCTTGGAAAACTTTTCATACCTGCTACATAAGCTTGAAGTGCTTTATCCATCGTTACATTGAAATTTTTGATTAATAGCTTAAATTCATCGATCACTATATCGTGAGTAAAATGCTCAATCTCATTTAATGGGTAAGAACTTTCTTCCAAATATCTCTTTTCCTCATCTTTTAAATTATTTGTTGAATATAGATAAACAGCTCTTTCATTATCCCATACATCTCCATGATCAATTTCACGATAATAACCTTTTTCGTCTTTTTCATATCTCTTTTTGTTATAAACTTTTTTTAGGATTTTTAGTAGTTTATCATTCATATGATAGTTCATAGATTATTTCCTCCACTATTATTATTTGAGTAGAATCCTACATATTGTGGTACATTTTCGTTAGGATTGATATAGTAGGTTCCGAAAGGTTCATTTTAGATACTTTTATCATAACATTTCACAATGGATTTCTAATATTTACTGGATATTTAGGGAAAAAATAGTTCATCGAATGATGGCCGTGTATAACTAAAGCCCCCGTTGAATAAGATTTAAAATTATCAGTAATCTTTATTAGCCGGTTGTTATCCTTCCAGTTCAATAAATGGATACACATACATATCAATGTCCAGAAAAGCATTAATTTCCGAGTTTTCTTCATATAAACCACCTCTCTTAAGTTTACTAATTAAAAAATTATCAATTTTATTGAACTTAACTGCCCCTTCAGCATCTGCCATTGTAATCATTGACCAACTTCTCCAATCAAAAAAAATCATTTAAAGGAAATTATTCCTGATATAACTTATTAAAGTATTCTGCCCTTTTAGTTCAAAAAGAAAAAAGAGCTGCATAAGCAACTCAATTATCTTCAAGTAAAGCCCACGTTTGTTTAAGTGAAGCTCATCCCAAAGTTACAATTTAATTTGTGTTAACACTCACCATGTGCTTGAAATTTCTTAAGCACACGAAGACCGTAAAAGCCACACTAATTAGACCACTTACTAAAGTAATCCAGAAAAAAATTCTTCCGCCTATTGTTGTTGAATTAAAAATAAAACCACTTAGTAGTATCATAATACAACCTATTAATCCAAAAAAACCAATAGCCCATTTAAGCTTATATTTTACTAAATAATAACCAACTACACTCAAAATGTAGCATACACTAACCATCATAATAGCAGGAAATAGTGGTTGAAATTTAGCCGCATAAACAAAATAATCAAGTTGAGTAATATCTCGACCATTCGTAATCTCAATGTTAAATAATTTGGTAAACGGTGTTGAATACCCCCATTCCAAAGAATTATAAGTTATTGCACTTCCTTCATACCAAGATATTAATGTTGATACCACTAAAGTAAAGATTCCAACGATGAGTTGTAAAACATACTTAAACAATTTTCGTCCTCCTAATAAATTCTATTTATTACCAAGACGGCATTAATTGCTTTTTGTTCCAAAATCGATTATTTTGTTGCCGTTAGATTTAAATAGCTTTATTAATCTTCAACTAACCTGCCCCGTTAGCCATCCATGAAGCGCAAAAATCACCACTTCACCACAGAAAATGAAAGATTATTACGTTCTTTCATGG
The DNA here is from genome assembly GCF_022549215.1 of Solibacillus palustris. Taxonomy (GTDB): domain Bacteria; phylum Bacillota; class Bacilli; order Bacillales_A; family Planococcaceae; genus Solibacillus; species Solibacillus daqui. The sequence goes on from NZ_JAKZFC010000007.1 coordinate 10,227, forward strand.
GAGTTCAATTAGAAAAAGAGCTGCATACGCAACTCAATGAACTTCAAGTAAAGCACGCCGTTAGTTGAATAAGAAAAGAAAATCTTACTAAAGAAACGTATTTACTTATGATGTAATTCTCCACCCTTGTTTTTAGTACATTTTTACTTTTAGAATAATTATTTTCCCTTTTACTCATAAATACTTTCCCTATCGAGTAGTATATTCCGTAGTCTAATTTTAAGGAGGGCTCTATTTAATGAATAAAGAGTTCAACGAAAAAGAAAAACTCAATAAAGAAGAACCGTCAAACAAGAAAAAAGCTTCAGAAGAGACAGTACAATCACATGTTCATGAATTCTTGGCAAGTACCAAATTAGCTGAAGAAGGAGATGACAGACATAATCATCGTTTTGCAGGAGTTACAAGTGAAGTAATTCCTAGAGGGAATAGTCATATACATGTAATTATGGTTAATACTGATTTTTTAAATCATCATCATGAGGTTGCAATAGAAACAGGTCCTGCTATCCGTGTTAGCGAAGATAAACATGTACACTTTGTCAAAGGTATTACTACACTTGATGATGGGCATGTACATCAACTAGAATTTGCTACATTAATTCAAAAGCCTCTCGTATAAAAGGAAAAAGCTGATTTTTTTTATGTTCAGAAACCGACTTTTTAATTTCTCTTGTTCAATTACAAGTACCCTCTCGTAATATACACCTTAAAGAATGTTATTCAACAATATGGCCCTTTAATGAAAACAAACGCTGATCCTTGTTACAGAATCGCGCCCGATTGTGGAAGATTAGAAATTAATAACTTCAACCGATTGTGCATTAAAAATTGCATATGAATGAAATTAAGAAAAACACTCAAAACGATGTTATTTCAATGTTTTGAGTGTTTTATTGTGTCCTCAAACTTTGATTTGGGAACGTTATTTGTATAGATATATAACGCTTATTTAGCATAATCTATAAACAGCACCTGCTAAACTAATAATTGAATGTGCTCTAGGAAACAAATTTATTTTTCATTATTAATAAAATATGTATCGTAGGATTCTTGCAATTTATAGCCAATTTTTTGAGCTAATTTAACAGATTCCTCATTAGCTCCATCCCAATTAGGGTACTTTCCTTTATCTAAGCAATCTAATATTAAAATAGAAGCGACAATTGTTGCTAGACCTTTCCTTCTGTAATCTGGATGACTAGCTACCTCAATCTCAATCCCACCATCATAAATACTAAATGATGTTGCAGCAGAAACAACGTGACCGTTATTGATAATCGCATAACCTATTCCTCTATTAATAAAATCATCAATAGAATCAAATTGGCTAACAAAGTCCTCAGAAAGTTCATGGAAAGACGAGTCTTTTGCTATCGTTTTATCTATTCGCTTAACTTCATAACCCTCAGGTAGTGTAGATATTAGACTCTGTATATGTTTTCTATTTAAATGTTCCGAGTTCTTTTCAAATCTATAACGTTGAAACTTCTCAATTGAACCAACATGAACCGTTTCGATACGATTTTTCCATTCAACGGAATCGACAATTGCAAGAGTAAAATCAGGTAGATTACAAAGTAATTCCTCAGCTGCTTTTGTGTCCGCATTCCCAGCAAAAAACACAAAGATCCCCACTGTTATTTGAGCAACCGTCGGATTCTCAAGGTCATCCACCCATGCAGTTCCCATATGTCCTTGAAGGCATGAGAGAATTATCGTGCTATCAATTTTTTCGAACATCGGGATTAATTTTTGCCTTACATGTATATCTGCTTCAAAAATCATTAAATTCCTTCTTTCTTACATATAATTTTCACTTACATCATCCATAATAACTCAAACAAGGAATAATAACCCTATTAATTTTCACTATTTTTTTTACAAGCTATTAATTGAAGTATTCTGCTGCATTAATTTGGATGCAAAACTTCCCAAAGCGTCGTTTGGTAACCGTTCATAAAAGATTGTTATTCAACAATATGGCCCTTTAATGAAAAATGAGCACTTATCCTTGTTCAAGGATAGCGCCCTTTAATTGAGGATCGTATTTACGGTAAGGATTTTACAGATATCAACAATTTAGTAAAGCTACTAACGTTCTTTTTTTATAAAAAGAGAAACTAACATGACCGCTCCGATGATTAGATAAATAACTACAAAAACACTATCGATTATTAATGGTATATTTATTAGTACTTGATCTTCGCCTTCCATAAACCCGATCACCTTGAACACGGGAGGGAAGACCCACAAAATCCATTTAAAAAACAATGATATTTCGATAATTGATTTTGAGGCGAGTGAAACTACAATTATTAATACAGACGAAAGCCAAGCATATTTTTTTGTTGAAATTTTAGTAGCCGAAAATAGAGTTCCTACTAATATCCCAAATGACATAAAGACCAAGTGGCTGTAAAATGCATAAGCATATAGCTTGATTGACATATTGCCTTTGAAACTTTCTGTAATGATTGGGAAAAAAATTGCAAACAAAAGTAATGGTATCATTACTACTAGAATAGTTAGCCATTTGCCAAATAAGTAACTGACTTTTCTTTTAAGATGAGAGATCAAGATATGCTTTTCACTTTCTTCATCCATAGTAAAAATGGCCATCGTAATCCATGTCATGATTAAGTACATTGCTATTGAAGATGCTGCATAACTACTGAGAATCGGCACATTTTTATAGGCATACAAAATAAACACCCATACAAAAAAAATAACAACGGGTGGAATAAATTTTAATGAACGAACAAAGCTTATTAATTGATAACGGATAAAAGCTGACAACTTACTACCTCTTCTCTGTTAATTCAAATATTGAACATCCTCTTTTAAGCAACATGGCCAATATCTTATCAGACTCTTTAGCAGAAACAATTATTTCAACAGAATCTCTCCCTATAAATTTATATCTAATAGATGGAATCCCTTCTATTATCTCTCTAGTGGGGATTTCCGCCTTTATATATCTAAATTTTTCCTTTTTGTTTGTAGTAGAATCGTAGACAATTCTTCCACTCTCTACAGTTAAAACCCTATCGGCTAATCCTTCAATTAGTAGTGGATCATGTGCTGTAAAAATAATCGTTTTTTCCCCTTGAAGAGAATTTAACTGATTCAAAAGCTCGATTTTTGCTTTATCATCTAACCCAGTTAGCGGCTCGTCTAATAATAATAAATCAGGGTTCTTCAGCAATGCCTGGATAATTCCGGCTTTCTGCTTTGTACCTTTTGAACAATGACTCAAAGGGGAGGTTAGAAAGTCTGTAATTGCAAACAGCTCAGCATAATTCTCAATTCTTTTTAAAATACCTTCATCTGATTTACAAGTCATTTTACCCATTAACATTAAATAGTCCTGTAATTTGAATCGGATACTTTCTGGAAAATGTTCAGGTACATATCCTATGTTAATTTGAGATCTCTTCACTTGCCCGGCAGTTTCTTCATATATACCCCCAATGAGTTTTAAAAGGCTGCTTTTCCCGGATCCATTATTTCCGGTGATCGCTACTTTTTCACCTTGTGAAATGCTTAAAGAGATTTCTTTAAGAATCCTTATTCCATCAATATCCTTGCAAGCTTGATTTGCCTCGAATATTTTCATTCAAAACCACTTCCATCTTCCCTCATTTTACTTGCTGAAATTCAATAAAGACAAATTCTACATTTTCCTAAATGTACTCTTCATAAATAATAGAACGCTTCCTCAATTATACAATAATTTCCACACGAGTTGAATAAACAATCATTATAATTTGTATGTTATTCCTTTTCATATTCATTAACTTTACTACGAGTTAATTCAATGAGTATTACTCCAATTGATGGCCCGATTGTTGAACAAAGCTAAATACATGCTAATACAGATAAAACATAAATTGAAAAAAGAGTAATACAGACCACCTGTATACTCTTTTGTCCGCAATTTGTCCGCAGAATTATTTTTATGTGCTGATTTTATTTAACTGAATTGTTCTTGCCTGTAAATGGAAGGCTACATTTTAGCCATCAGTCTAGTAAAGAAAAAGCGGCAATAGTTTCATATTTTGGTGTATTTTCTAGATTCGATTTATATAAGACAATTTCACTTACTTGAAAAGATAAAATCTTTTCTCTAAATGGGTTATGAATGACTAAATCGACCATTTTGAAATCTTCATTTCCCTCCCATTTCCGGGCCAATGTGATATGGGGATGATAGGGACGTGTTTCTAAAGAGAAGCCCGCTGCAAGACAAGTTTTATGGACAATTTCTTGAAGTTGAAATAACTGATACACTTCATTCACTGCACCCCAAAATACGCGAGGAGATTTTTGAAGACCAAAAACATTCAGTCCTTCAATCTCTAACATAAAAGCTTTTTGATTCTTAATGGCGTCGCCAACTAATCTAATTACAGATGGAAGTTTTTGTGGGTTTACTGAGCCAAGAAAAGCAAGGGTTATATGATAATCATTTATATCCACCCAACGTTTAAACTGGAATATTGGTTTAATTTGTGTCAGTTCATCGTGAATTGTTTGTTTAACACCAGCCGGAACACATACTGCCCAAAAATAGTGTGGCTCTCTCTCCATATGCTTCACCTCTTTTTATAACTAACTAGAGCTACAAATAAAAATGCCAACTATAGCCCTGTTAATGAAGAAATAAAAGACGCCTATTCAACAATCTCGACCTTTTGTTGAATATAAAAAAGGGTCAAACATCTAATCTTTAGTAGCATATTATTTAAACCAGCCTCTTCTCATAAACCAGATAAACATTGAAACGCCCATTATCCCCATAAGTCCAAGTGTAAGAAAATAACCATATTTCCATGTTAATTCCGGCATATTTTCAAAGTTCATCCCATAAATCCCGGCAATAAATGTTAAAGGGGCAAAAATGGAAGTAATAATTGTTAGAACTTTCATCACGTTATTTGTTTGATGTGAATTCAAGGAGAGATAGCTGTCTCTTATATCAGCAGTTAATTCTCTATCAGACATAATTGCGTCCGATAGTTTTAAAAGATGGTCATAAATATCAGAGAAATATTCTCTTCTTTCGGTTATTTTACTTAAACGATGGGAATTTAATATTCGGTAGAGTACATCACGCATCGGATTCACTGTATGCATTAGATTTAGTAACATGTGTCTTATGTCGAATAGTTCATTCAATAGGAGGTTCATCGATTTATGATGTATGTTTTCTTCAATTTTGTTTAAATCATCTTCAATTTTATATATGATTGGAAAGTAATTATCTACAATTTTGTCTAACGTTCGATAAAAAACATAATAGGGGTCCCATTTTTCAATGTTCTTTTGCAACACCCTTTCCCATACCTGATAAACTTCCTGTGATGGAGTATGATGGAATGTAACTATAAAATTCTCTCCAACAAAAAAATTTAATTCTTCTTTAATAATTTCTTTATCTTCTTCTCGAACTAAATGTGTAACAAAAAAAGTATAGTCATCGTAATAATCTAACTTGGGACGCTGAAGTCTATATATACAGTCTTCAATAGCTAGTGGGTGAAATTTAAAAGTATCTGCTAAATGTCTTATTTCTTCATCAGTTGGTTGATTAAAATCCACCCAAAACCATGTATAATTAGAAAAATTGATATTGCTTATAGAAATTTCCGTTTCCAAATGATTGTAATTCGTAATTCCAATGAAGTTTATCACTGTATTAACACCTTCTTAATGCTTTCAAGCTCCTAATAATTAAACTCTATTGTGTTCAAGGAAAGACTTATCCATACGAGGATATTCTGGAATCCTAAAAAATAGCGAATTACCCAAGAAATCAAGAAAAAGGACACTTTCCTTTTTACAGTAAAGCGCACGATTGTTGTATAAAAATTTGTGACTTCTACTTTACATCGACAACTATTGAACCAAAACGTTCGTCACCGATAAAGACTTCTAAACGCCATATCCCTACTTTTGAAAATGATACATTGGAAGGTCTTGAGCTATCAGAACCCCTAACTCCATTAGGACTGTAATCTAATTCCCCATAGCTCCAAACTTTTCTTTCATTACTTGTACCGGCATCTGTTATTAAAACCTTCTCTTTTTCTCCTGTATCTTTATTGATAGCTACCACTTTAAAATTACCACTTTTTATAGTTTGTCCATCTCCCCAGAGATGCCACAACCATTTTTCTATTACCCCGGCTTTAAACTCACCTTCGATTATTCCAACTTTATTCTTTTGTCCAATTAATTTTTCTCCAGTTGATGTTTCAAACTCAGGTGATAAATCCCACTGCTGATTTTCTTCTGAAACGGTATCAACTTTATTTGAATTAATGTTAGTTTTTTCTTTGTTATCCTGAGAACAACCCGCGATAAGTAAAATAACGAGTAGCGAAATACTTAAAGGTAATTTTATCAATTACTTAGTTCCCCCTTTCAATGTTCCCACCAAATTTAAATCTCCATTCGTAAATAAAAACCTCTATTGCTGCCGACATTCCCTCTTAAATTTCGTTTACAAATATCCAATTTGCTCAAAAATAGTAATTCCATTTTCTGGCCCTTCAGCTAAAGAAGGCATATTTCTTTTTTAAGAATTGCGCCCTATAACGAAAAGACACGCATTTTTACTTGAGTGTCTTATTCTTAATTACAGTTTATTTTTTTATTTCAAAAGTATTTACAATAAAAATCCAGTCTTATTTTTCTGCTTAACTGAGCATATATTTTTGTAGTTTCACTCTTTTCATGACCCAGCAAACTTTAAATCATGTCAATTGGCGCACCGTTATTTATCATATGCGTTGCATAGCTGTGTCGTAATTGATGCAGATGTAGTCTCTTTTTTATTCCAGCTCGATTTGATATACGCTTGATAGTATAAGGAGTTGCATTAGACTTATGTGGATTTACAACGTTAAGCACGAAAAAGTTCCCAAATACGATTTTGGGAACGGGGGTAGACTGTAATAACATTGAGATTTACGTTACCGAACGAGGATTTGATTGCTTTCTATTTAACCAAACAAATTAGGGGGTGATGTTATAGACGTAGAGAAAAAAGGTGGTTCTCTATTAATCACAATTGGTTGGTTATCTGTGGGGTTATTAACTATTAATTTAATGCCACCATTTCTTATATTTTTCCCTATATGCATAGGAGTAGTGTGTGACGGTACCCCAAAATTGTTTTATCGTTATTGATAAAATGACCCTATTTCATATCGAATTATTCAGTTTAATTCCAACTAAGCAACCTCTTCACAATGTGTGGAGTGTATGTGCCAACATATGGGTGTGTTGGGTACCTAATCTTAAAAAATCACGCTTGCTCTTATGACATTGGCTTCAGCTTCAGCTTTATTGATTATTTTTATAGAGATGCTTGTTTCCGAAGGTTCACTGTTTAATAGGAGCAAGTCACCCTCTTCTACATCGATAGCTTCCTGATCGTCAATCGTTATTTGAAGCGGGCCGGTGATGCAATAAAAAGCTTCAGCTATTTGACGTCCAATAGGGTTATTAGGATTGACTGTTTCGTGATAACCACCTTTTTCTACAGTTATGGCTTCAAGGTCACCGTTGCAACCTTCCGACAGCATGAGATTGAAATCTCTTACTTTGCCAAAGCTTCGAGTAGTCCATCCTCCACTGAATCGATCTTGTTCAAAAGGCTTTAAATGTACGTGATGATGCCCTTCATGTTTTAGCGTCATTTCTCCATCAATGACCATAATTAACCTGTTTATATCCGGGAGAGAAGTAAAAACAGACTCTTCTAATTCAACTATAGCTGAACTAATTCTCCACTTAAAGTTACGCTCTTTATAATCTGCATCCTCAGGATAAATGGCTAGCTGCGTAGTGAATCCACCTGACCATTCATTGGTCGTTTGCTCATTTTTTCTAATCAGTTGTATTGAATACGACATATTTTTAATTCTCCTTCTCTACTTAGGGGTACCAGTTCATCAAATCATTCCGACAATACATTGATTATGGTTTGGATAAAAAATCTGCATTAAAAATGGTTGTATTCATCTCCAAAACTCGGTATCTTCCCGTTTGTAAAATATTATTGATATTAGTTATTTGAAGCTTTAGATATCTCAGATTCAGTAAATTTCTCAGATAAAATTTCGGAAAAATGTTGATAGGAATCTCCGTAATCTCATTTCAATTGTACTCATTTTAACATAGTTTGAATAACTTATTTTTCCCCATAAAAAAGCATCTTCGAATTGAATTTGAGGTATCTAAACCAGAAATCTATCGTAGATGCTTTTTTAATTGTTTATACTTTTGGGGGATGTCCCATTTAAAGTGATAACATTACTCCTTTTTTATAATACTCATGCATTATTTCTTTAGGAACCATACTTCCACCGGTTGCCCACATGAGATGTACAGCATTTTTCATTTTATCCTTTAAGTTATGAATTTTTATATATTCCATACCTTGTTTCTCGCCCCATAATTTTACTGGTCCAATTACAGCAGCTAATGCAGAAGGCTCTAGATGAATATTTTCTTTATCAGCCAATGTGCTCAATAATTTAAATAACACATTGTCACTTACCGTATAACTTCCGCTTAATAAAGGTTCGATAATTGGGCCAACGAACCCTGATGGTCTTCCGACTGCTAGGCCATCTGCTGCAGTGAAGTTGTCAATTCCAAAATCTTGTACAGACACCTTATCATGTAGCCCTGTCATCAGTCCAAGTAACATACTTGGTGAATGTGTAGGTTCTGCAAAGAAGCAATGTACATAATCTTGATATATTAGTTTCAAACCATAAGCTACTCCCCCGGGTCCACCACCAACTCCACATGGAAGGTAAATAAATAGCGGATGATTTTCATTTACTATTATATTTAAATCCTCTAATTGTTTTTGTAATCTACTCGCTGCCACTGCATAGCCTAAAAATAGATCCTGAGAGTTTTCGTCATCAATGAAGTAACAATTCGGGTTACACAGCGCCTGCTTTCGCCCTTCTTTAACGGCTTCACCATAATCTCCCGTATATTCTATAACCATTGCTCCTTTACTTTTTAAAAGATCTTTTTTCCATTTCTTTGCATCAGCAGACATATGGACCGTTACTTTAAAACCTAATTTGGTACTCATGATACCTATACTTAACCCTAGGTTTCCTGTAGAACCTACTGCAATTGAGTATTGCGAAAAGAAGTTTCTGAATTTTTCACTATCAAGGATGGAATAATCATCATTTACAGTCAATAAACCATGGTTAAGAGCCAACGTTTCTGCGTGTTTCAACACTTCATAAATGCCGCCGCGTGCTTTAATGGAACCTGAAATGGGAAGATGGCTGTCCAATTTCAACAAAAACTCCCCCTCTAACGGTTGCTCACACATGTTTGATAAATGTTGATGCATTGCTGGGATGGGTACAAGAGGAGATTCAATGATTCCGTTTCGTTTTTTTGTTTCAGGAAAAACTTTAGCAATGTATGGAGCAAAACGCTTTAGTCTTTCCTCGGCATCTTTTACATCGTTTTCATTAAACTGAAGATCATTACCATTTTTTTTAAATGGGTCATATTTAGGATTTGACCAAAACACTTCCTTTGTAGCAACTAATTCGTTTATTAAAGGATATTCTTTTATCCAATCTTGTATAGTTTTCATCTTTCATCTCCCTTCGGCATTAACACTTATTCTTGATCCACGAAGTTCTTTATATACCGGTAAATTGCATAAGCTACCCCATTTTCATTACTTTTAAGCGTTGTCGTTGTACAAACAGCTTTTATGGTATCTTTCGCATTTCCCATTGCTACACTGTAACCCACTTTTTCGAACATTGATAAATCATTGTTGCTGTCCCCGATGGCCATAGCCTGATCTAAAGAACCATTTATCAAGATAGCCAATTTTTCAAGGGCCATTCCTTTTGAAGCACTTTTGCTGGTAATTTCAATGTTATGATCGGCAGACGAAACAACCATTAACTCATCAAACTTTTCAAATCGGTCCCATGCTTCCTCTAATTTCTTTTTATCAAACGAACACGCTACTATATTGTGAAATTCTTCCTCGTTTTTTAAGATATCATGATAGTTTTCAACTAAAACATATCCAAACTGATCAAACTGTCTTTCCGCTACTTCAACTAATTCTTTTAAATTTGAATCCAAATCTGCGTTTAGCAACCTTCGAATCTCATTATGGAATTGTTCTCTACCCTTTTTTAGAGTATAAATGGCATTATTAGTAAACACTTCGTAATAATAATTCCGTTCATCTAACCATTGGAGAATAGATTCGACACGCTCTTTAGTTATCGAAATAGAAGAAATGCTCTCTCCATTTTTTGAATGAATGGTTGCTCCATTTGTGCCGATTACGAATGGAGAAATCCCGGCTTTTTTGCAAATTTCTTGAACATCAAAATAGGCACGCCCTGTTGAAATAACCACTTCAAAGCCTCTATCTTGTGCATATTGAATCGCCTTTATATTTTCATCACTAATTTCATTCTGATCATTTAATAATGTTCCGTCTAAATCTGTTGCAATGAAACTCATATTCTATTGCTCCTTTTAATAAAATGATTATGCTTGAATCAAATTGATTTCCTTTAAACTCGAATGATTTCTCCATTCCTCTGGAAATGGTTGCTCGGAGACAATTACATCGACTTTTTCTAGAGGACAAACTTTACAAAATGTGTCGACACCAATTTTAGAATAATCCGTTAGCAATATAACTTGCTTTGATACCTCAACCATTTTGCGTGAAACTAATGATTCATGTAGATGATAATTACTAACCCCACTTTGAATAGAAACGCCACCAGCTGAAATAAACGCTTTATCAATATTAAATTGATTTAACATTTGTTCAGTGAGACTGCCGCTTATAGATTGCTGCTTTGAATCAATTTGTCCACCTAATAATAGAATTTGTCCTGTAAACTTATTTTGATTGAGCGACTCGGTCAACACAGACGACACTGGAAGAGAATTAGTTATTATCGTAATGTCTTTTTTATTTTCAATACACTGCGCAAATTCAAGCATGGTTGTCCCTACATCAATGATAATCACATCTCCGTTAGAAATGAGTTCTACTGCTTTTTTTCCAACCTTAACTTTCGCATCTTGATTCACCGTTGCACGCTGTGTAAATGGAGGTTCCTCAAATTCAAAGACTATTTTTATCGCTCCACCGTAAACCTTCTTTAAAAGTCCCTTTTCCTCTAATATCATCAAATCGCGTCGAATCGTTTCCTCTGAAACATTAAATTGATCCACTAATTCTATGACTTTTACTTTGCCTGTTTTATTCAGTTCTTTTAAAATTTCGTTCTTTCTTTCTTCAGGTAATACAGACATCTTTCTCGCCCCGTTATCATTTATAATTTATAAAATAATGCACTCTTTCTTCGGTAAAAACATTTGAACACGTGTTCCTTGTTCAAACATTGTTCCTTGGTGATGAAGATAGTCTACAAAGAAAGAGGCCTCTTCTGTGTCTACCTCATATCTTAAAACATTCCCGGTCATAGATACATCTTTAATAACACCATTAATGCCCCAGTTCTCATGTAAATCCAAGCTATCTTCACCAAAACGAACTAATTGTAAAACTTCAGGACGAATGGCCACTTCATTTCCTTTTAAGTCTGTGCAACGAACGAGTTTACGGAACACTTCCATAGTACAAACGTTGTAGTTCCCAATAAACTTAGCAACAAATGTATTGACTGGCGAAATATAAATTTCTGATGGAGAACCGGATTGTACAACTTGTCCTTTATTCATGATAAAAATTCGATCAGACATCGTCATGGCTTCTTCCTGATCATGCGTAACAAAAATTGTTGTAATATCTAATTCTTTCTGAATTCTCTTTAATTCTTTTTGCAAACTTTTTCTAATTTTAGCATCTAATGCGCTTAAGGGTTCGTCCAAAAGAAGTACTTTCGGCTCCATAACAAGCGCACGGGCAAGTGCAACCCTCTGCTGTTGTCCACCAGATAATTGATGAGGATAAGACTCTTCTTTTCCTAATAAATCTACCATCTCGATCATCTTTTTTACTCTTGATTTTATGTTTTTTTCTTTCTTCATTTTAAGGCCGTACGCGATATTATCAAAAACGGTCATATTCGGGAAAAGCGCATAAGATTGAAACACCATACCAACTTCACGCTGACGCGGTGATAAATTAGTAATATCATTTCCATCGATTAAGATACTACCTGCATCAACATCTTCAAGCCCTGCAATGGAACGTAATAATGTACTTTTCCCACACCCACTTTGCCCAAGAAGTGTAACAAACTCACCCTTTTTCAAAGTTATCGAAATACTATTTAAAACGACTTGATTCTCATATCCCTTAGTCACTTGTTCAATAGTTACATAGCTCATTATTTTTCACCTTCTACAGCAGAATTTTTAAGACGGTATTGTTTTTTTAAAAAAGAAAAAACACGCTTCTTATTTGACACGACACCATTTTTTTCGTTTTTTAACGTGAGTTTTAATACTGTCCCCGTTAACAGTAAAATCATTGAGTAATAAGTAATAACAATTGCACTTGTTAAGTGACCGCTGCTGTTCAGTTTGTCTGCAAGATAAATTTGAATGGTTTCAAATCGACCTCCGACAAGTAAATTGGCCATAGCAAACTCACTAAATAAAAGCGCGACTGATAATAAGGTAGACACTAAAATTCCAGATATAATATTTGGAAACACCACTGTACGAAACGCCTGGAATTTTGTAGCTCCTAACAATTCAGCTGCATCGACCAACTGTACAGCATTAAGCGTACGAAGACTGTTACGAATACCTTGATACATAAATGGTAAAATGGTGATGAAATAAGCACCAATTAAAATCCAAGGCGTTCCGGCAATTTGAATCGGTCCATTTGAATATACCTTGATTAATCCAACAGCTCCAACAATTGGAGGAATACCATAAGGCAGCATAGCTACTGCTTGCAACAATCTTTCCCACTTACTGAAATAAACTGTGATGATAAAAATAGTTGGTAGCATAATAACAACACTAAGACCTACAGACATGACAATTAAAAACAGCGTTCTTTGAAAAGCATCATAAAACCGTCCATCTTGAAATAATTCAATATACCATTTCATTGTATAACTCTCAGGTAAAATAGTATGATCCCATTTACCAGCAATTGAGAATAAAAATGTTCCTACAAGTGGAATTAATAAATATATAACTAGTAATCCCACAATCACTTTATGGAAAGTTAATGATACTTTCATCGTAAGTCCCTCCTAATGCGGCGCATCATTCGTTCATTGAACCACATCGCCCCTATCATGGTTAATGCTAGAAGCACTCCCAACGCACTGCCAAGCTGCGGCTTTAATGCAACGTCACTAGCAACTAATGATGCAATTTGTAACGACAATAAATTATAGTTACTGCCGACCAATGCATAGGCTGTAGCGTAAGCTCCCATCGCATTAGCAAATAGAATACTGAATGTACCTACAATACTAGGTAAGAGAACTGGAATCCCGATGCGACGCCAAAACGAGAATGATGACCCTCCTAATAAAGAAGAGGCTTCTTTCCATTGCTTCTTAATTCCTTGATAAGATGGATAGATAAGCATAACAGCAAGTGGAATTTGGAAATAAATATAAACGAGAATGAGACCTGTCCACGAATACAAATTAAAATCCGCAAACACTTCCCATCCAAGCTTGGCAAAAAGCAATGTAAACAATCCATTATTTCCAAGTAAAATAATATAAGAAAATGAAAGTGGAATGCCCTCAAAATTCGATGTCATATTAGCAATCATCAATAGTCGGTTTTGTATTTTTTGTGAAAACTTTGTAATTGAATAGGCAGCAATGACAGCAATAATGACAGAAACTACAGCAGAAAATAAGGAAATAACAAGGCTATTTTGAATGGCTTGTAAGTAAAAATCACTTTGAAATATCGTGATATATTGATCAATCGTAACTTGTATTCCATCGTCTGCATAAAAACTATTTTTAATCATTGCCAGTAAGGGCCCTATTTCAAACCCAATCACAAACAAAATAAATGGCAGTAAAAGAGCTAATAAGTAAATTTTTTGTTTTTTTATTTTTCTCAAGACTATTCGCTCCTCTTTGTTCTCAAACAATGGGGAATTGATTTAACGAACGCACTGTTAAACCAATTCCGGCCAATCTTCATTCTTTAAATGGTCAATTAACGCTTAAATCCTGGCAATTGATATGAAATCATTTTATCGGACGGCTCAATATTCAAAAGTTCACAAACAAGCGGTGCAAATCCTAATTGCGGAACTACTTCATTATTGTAAATGCCCGGTTCAACTTTTGGACTAATAATGAAGAGTGGAACATCACGCTCACCATCCGTTATGCCGCCATGGTTCCCAGTTTCACTCATGCCATGGTCAGATGTAATTAATATGTGATAGCCTTCTTTCATCCAGATTGGTAAAAGTTGTGCCAACAAGCTCCCCACTTTTAAAATTTGTTCACGATATTCTTTCGATTCTGAACCAAATATTTCTCCTTTTACATCTACACCAAGCGGATGAATATATAAAAAATGTGGGTCATACTTTCTGCGCAATGCTTCTGCATCCATTAACACATGACTGTCTGGATAGTCATCATCCCAATAAAATTTTCCGTATTGAATCGGATTGGACTCATCCTCTTGCTCACGATCTTCAATAAAATGGAATGGTGCGCGATTATACAGTTCGCTTACCCAGTAATACGATGCTGTTCCGTTTCTTAAGCCATTTTCTTTCGTAAGGTGAAAAAGACTTTTCTCGGTAGATAGACGAACCGCTTGATTAGACGTAATTCCGTTCACCGATGCCGGTGTACCCGTTAGTAACACCTCATATAATGGGCGGGAAAGACTCGGAAGCTCTGACTTTACTTTATAAAGTGCCGCCTGATTTGTTTCAACTAAATGTTGAATAAATCCAAGAGCTTCACATGCTTTATCATATCTCATACCATCAACAACAATTGCTATTACTTTATTTGACATGGACTAACACCTCTTCTTGCCAAATCTGTGGTAACGTTTTAGCCGTTTCTTCCCACGATTTGTAATCTTCAACTGGCTTTGCATTTTTGTACTGTTCTTCTGGAACCATCTTTTCAGCTACTTCTTTCGGAAGTTCTACATCACGAATTGGACGGGCAAATCCTTTAGCTAAGTTAATTTGTCCTTCATTGCTTAAAATATATTCTCTCGTTGCCATTGCTGCATGAGGATGTTTTGCATATTTGTTAATAATTGTTGCATAACCACTTACAACTGAACCCTCACTTGGAATGCTCACATCAAATTGATCGCGGTTGATTTGTTCAGCGTAACCAAGAGCATTGAAGTCCCATACTAAGGCAACTTCTACTTCCCCTTTTTCGATATTAGCTGGTTTAGCATCTGTTAAGCTTAGACGACCTTGCTTAGCAAGCTTCGCAAAAAAGTCAATTCCTGGTTGAATATTTGTTTCATCCCCGCCGTAAGCCATCGCAGCAGCAAGAACAGCCATTTGGTTTTGTGCACCACGCTGAACATCTCCAACAGTTACTTTATAATCCCCTTTTAATATGTCATCCCAAGATTTTGGCGGATTATCTACTAATTCTTTATTAGTTAAGAAAGCAATCGTTCCTTGGTAGCCAACAACCCAATCTCCGTTATCATCTTTTGCCCAGTCAGGTACCTCGTCCCAATAAGAAGTTTTAT
This sequence comes from Solibacillus palustris, assembly GCF_022549215.1. Classification (GTDB taxonomy): domain Bacteria; phylum Bacillota; class Bacilli; order Bacillales_A; family Planococcaceae; genus Solibacillus; species Solibacillus daqui. Next base: position 25,983 of record NZ_JAKZFC010000007.1, read on the forward strand.
AGGCGAGCGTTAATTCTTTTTGTTCCGCAATTGGTCCAAAGGCAACCCCTACATCACCGATATCAGCGGTAGCATTCTCTCTTTCAGATTCCATTTTGGCAATCTCTTCAGCACTAGATAAATCAGTATCAGTGTGTTCTAATGTATATTTTTTCATTACTTCATTCCACGTTTCTCCCCAGTTAGCCCATGAGTCAGGCATACCGACACTATTAATCGTTCCCTCTTCCGTTGCCTTTGTTTCAATTTCTTTCAGGGTTAACGAACTAGTATCCTTAACAACTGGTGTAGCTTCCTCTTTAGTAGCTCCACAAGCAGCTAATCCTAGTACACTCACCCCTAATACTGCGGCTTGAATAGACTTGTAACAATTCTTCTTGAATCTGTAATTCATAAAAAGTGCCTCCCTTTAACGTGGTTTCTTTAACGTTTGTTACTGTTTGTTACGGTTTAATAATAATCTGAAAGTTTTAATTCTTCATTAATCGCATATTAAGACTTTGTAAATCAAGTTTAATTTTCTCTAATTCATCAGTTTTTATTTTCATAACTGAGTCCCAGTTGCAAAATAAAAAGAGCAGCAAAAAAGCTACTCTTTTTTAATATTAATTGTTGAAATACATTTGGTATGGGCAATGAGCGATTTTTCAAATCATTAATTTTTCAGTATTAAAGAAACGTGGTATCGTATTATCTTTTACTGCACCTATACGTTCAACTGCTTTTTGCGAGCGTAATGTTGTCCATTAATCGAAAATTAAACACGTATTACCTTTAGCTCCTCAAAACAATATTTAAGTAATAAAGATTCACATTATGTGATTACCTTTGTTCTCCAAACTGATGGCATTAGCCAAGTCCATCCTATTTCAACATTTCGATTTGCGGTATCTATGTGGTTCGCAGTATTCCCCTTAAATTAATTGTGTTATCGTTTCGGCTAGATTTTCACCTATGTTCCCCTAGTTGAGTATCTTATTGTTGAAACACTTTAATTAAAAGGAGGGAACATCATGGGATACTTTGTTACAGTGGAACCTGGTGTAAGAATATATGTAGAGGATGTAAACCCACAAGGAAATAAAACCATTCTATTTATTCACGGTTGGCCATTAAACCATAAGCAGTTTGAATATCAATTTAATGTTCTTCCAGCAATGGGATATCGATGTATAGGGATTGACTGGAGGGGTTTCGGTAATTCGGATAAACCATTCAATGGGTACAATTTTGACAGAATGGCAGATGATATCCATGCGGTAGTAGAAGCGTTGCAGTTAAAAGACTTCACACTAGCAGGACACTCCACAGGGGGTGCGATCTCGATTCGATATATGGCTCGATATAAAGGTTATGGAGTCTCAAAACTTGTACTAATAGACGCTCAATCTCCGTCTAGTGTACAAGAAGAAGTAGCAAATACGTTCATTACAGAAACACTTAATGATCGTCCTAATATGTTAGGGAGACTAACCGACACTTTCTTCTTCCAGTATATTACTATCCCATTATCTGATTGGTTCTTTCAGCTAGGATTACAAGCTGCGGGTTGGTCGACTGCTGCTGTCATGATGTCATTGAGAGATGAGAATGTGTACAATGATCTTGGCAAAATATTAGTTCCTACGCTAATTATTCACGGCATACATGATAGAGTTGTTCCTTTTAAAAATGCACAAGAAACAAACAAATTAATAAGAAATTCACAGCTCGTTCCATTTCAATACAGCGGCCATGCTCCTTTCTATGAAGAACGTGACAAATTCAACCAGCTACTAATACAATTTATTGGTTGATTGTTCAATTTACCGCTCATGGTCAAGGAAAGGATTTTTCATACAGAGGTTATTCAATAATTTAAGATATTGGTAAATCGAACTCTCAGTAACCAATTAAATAATAGAAAAGGGGCCCTTTCCTTGTTTCCAGAAAAACGCCCAATTGCGGAATATTAAAAATGTAAAAGAAATGCAAAAAATTCAACAAAAGAGCGTTGGCCCCTTTTTAATCAACGCTCCTTACTTAATTAAAATGTATTTTCACACATTTATTCTATACTAGAAAATTCCGCTAAATCTTTCCTATTTCCTATTGTTACAAGTATATCCTCTTTTTGAAGTAATTCCTCTGGAGAAGGAGAAATAATAATATCGTCACTTCTTACAATTGCAATGACACTTACATTATATTTAGCCCGAACATCAAGTTCTCGTAGATTTTTACCCGCCATTTTGGAAGGAACAATGATTTCCTCAAGATTGTAATTTTTTGAGAGTTCTATATAGTTCAACATATTTGGTGAAAGAAGTTGATTCGCTACTCGTTCGCCCATATCTCTTTCAGGATATATAACCCAATGAGCGCCTATTGCATCTAACACCTGTCCATGTCGTTTACTTTGTGCCTTCGCGATAATTTTTCGAATGCCCAAATTTTTTAATAGCATCACCGTCAATATATTTGATTGAATATCGTCTCCAATCGCTACAATGACACAATCAAAGTTTTTTATCCCTACCGAAGTAAGTGCCTTTTCTTCAGTGGAATCAGCTACAACTGCAAGTGTTACGTAACCTTCCGCATCTTCTACACTTTCCTCATCTATATCAATTCCTAATACTTCTTGACCCGCTTCATGTAATCTTCTAGCTATACTTGTTCCAAATCTTCCTAAACCAATCACAACATACTGTTTTACCGCCATTTTATATCCCTTCCTTCTCTATCTATTAATTAACCAATCATTATATTTCCTTTAGGATAACGGAAAGCTTCTTTTTTACGTCGTTTAGAAATAGCAAAACCAAGTGTTAATGGACCTAATCTCCCTACGAACATTGTCAATATAATAATAATCCGTCCAATTGGAGAAAGCTCAGGTGTTAATCCCATTGAAAGCCCTACAGTACCAAATGCTGAAGTTGCTTCAAACAAATACAAAATAAAATCATGACCTTGTTCAGTAATACTCAGGATAAAGGTGACAATTATTACAATCATGATGCCACTCATCGCAACAGTAAGTGCCTTTAGAATACTCTCTAAAACAATACGACGTTTAAATAAAACCACATCTTCTTTCCCTTTAAGTTGAGAAATTGCTGTTGCCATTAGAACAGCAAAAGTAGTTACCTTAATTCCTCCAGCAGTCGATCCTGAACCTCCCCCGATAAACATTAGGAAAATCGTTAGGAATAATGTTGCATGAGTCAAATCTGCCATTGGTAATGTATTAGCTCCAGCAGTTCTTGGCGTTACACTATGGAACAAGGCACCGAGTGCTTTTCCTGTGGAAGACAACGGTCCTAATGTTTTATCATTTCCATACTCAAATAGGAAAATTAAGATGGATGCTCCAACGATTAGCGTTATAGTTGTACTCAATACAACTTTTGTGTGCAGCGAAATTTTATGTGTTTCACGAAAATCATTTATTTCATTTATGACAATAAAACCTAAGCCACCTAAAATGATAAGAAAGCAAACAGTTAAAACGACAAATGGATCATCAACGTAATCAGTAAGACTTCTAAATTCCCCCATCAAATCAAAACCGGCGTTATTAAAATTTGAAATCGAATGGAAAAAACCAAAATAGATTGCTTGACCGATCGGCATATCAAACGAAAATCTAATAGATAAAATAATTCCTCCGATACTCTCAGCTATCACAGTAAAAATTAATATTTTTTTTACTAATTTGGCGATATCATTAGTCGAAGTAGCATTAAAAGCTTCTTTTAAAATAATCCTTTCTTTTAAAGTAATTTTTTTACCTATTAAAGTGAATAAAAAGGTTGCAAACGTCATAAATCCTAAGCCGCCAATTTGAATAAGAGATAAAATGACTAATTCACCAAACATCGAAAATGTATCACCAGTATCAACAACCACTAGACCTGTAACACATGTAGCAGAAGTAGCGGTAAATAATGCGTCTAAGAATGTAAGTCCTTTACCATCCTCTGTTGCTATGGGGAGAGTCAATAAAAAAGCTCCTATTAGGATTAGAATGGCGAAGCCCAGAACAAGTATTTTCGATGGATTAAGATTCTCTTTGAAATTTTTCATAATTCTCTCCTTAGAATTAAGTTAAAAGTATATTTACCAAATGATCCAATGATTAAACTAAATATGTTTTTATTCTGCTTCTTATTCTAAAATGAGCTTATAAACTTTTTTTCAAAGTAAAAAGACCGATTTAAACAAGCATTAATTTTGCTATATCAGCAAAAACAATACTTGAATAAGGCGGTCTCTATTATGACCTCCCTCGCTTTAGCCGACGAAGTTAGCTGACGGGTTAGGATGGCGAAAGAGTATATATCATCCCTTCTGCAAATGCAGAATTAACCCCAAAAAATTGGGTCCTCCGTTCTCAATTATTGAGATTTGGCTTTATTAGATTTCTTAATTACGGGCTTATTGTACTCTTGTGTATAACACTTGTAAACTGTTAAAATTAAAGTTTTCCAAAAATTTCCTTTATTGTTGTATGTCTTAAATTTGATTTTTGTTGTACTAAACTGTGCGTTACTTTTAGTACAATTCTTCAAAATATCCCCTTTACTAATCATCCATTTATTTTGAAAGTTAGTTACTCGATTATATGGCCCTTTAGCTAAAGAAGGCACATTTCTTTTTCAAGAATTGCGCCCATTGTTGAATAAGTCTATAAACTAAGCTGTTCCGTTAATTCATTAACTTCAACAAAAAAACCTTTAATCCTTTTTAAACATTAAGAAAAAACGAATTCTAAAAAGAAAATCCGTTCTTCGTAAATTCTTATACTAACTCTAACACAATGTTTGGAGTATATGTGGCAACACATTGGCGCTGATGTGTTCAATTATATTAGCTAAGTTCTTATTTAGTTGAAGCAGAAGGTGTTAGGACGTAATCAAAAACGTTCCATCGTTAGGTCAGTATTTACTGAAACCGCAGCTTTATTACCTTTAGCAGCTGAAATCATTAAAGAGGATGGTTTAGATCTTTCTGTTTCCCCTGCAATATATACGTTTTTTTGGGTTGTTCTACCAACGCCATCTGTTATAACTTTTCCATTTTCATGAATTTCACATCCAAGCTTCTCAGCAAATTGATTTGGGCGATAATAAGATGGGGCAACAAATCCACCCGATCTTATAATTGTTGCTCCTGTTTCAAACTCTATTTTTTGTAAGTAACCGTCATTACCTATTAAGTCTTTTATCTTTTCCGATATAATTTTGATATTGTGTTTTTGTAACTCTATTTTACCTTCTTTAGATAATTGAACTCCATTCGTTAGGACAACCAAATCCTGCGACCAATTATAAATTAACTTAGTCAAATGCAGTACATGCTCTTCTTTTTCTGCAATAACCACTAATGGCTTATCTTTTTGCTCCCAGCCATCACAATACGGACAACTATATAGACTTTTCCCATAAAACTTTCTTATACTTGGTATAGTAAATATTTCTTGAATTCCGGTGGCGAGTATTATTTTTTCTGAAACAAATTCCTGACTAGTAGATGTTTTGATAGTAAATCGCTCATTACCTATATCCTTTATGATTTCAGTAACTGTTGCAGTAAAATATGATACGGACGGGTAATTCTCCAACTCTTTTAACGCAATTTCTTTAAACGCTTGTGGTTCTATCCCATCTCGAGTAATAAATCCATGTGACGTTTGTGTCACTCTATTCCTATTCGTTCCATCGTCTAATAATGCAATGCTTCTCCGAGCCCTTCCTAAAATTAAGCTAGCACTTACCCCAGAAGGACCTCCACCTATAATGATACAATCAAGGACATTCATTTTTTTACCTCCGTATTGATTTTGTTTTATTTTGAATTTTTATTTGCAAAAGAGAACTACATTATTTCCCACATCATGGATTGATAAAATGACCCTATTTCATATCGAATTATTCAAGTTAATTCCAATTAAGCTCCCAGTTCACACAAAAAATCGAAATTGCGTCATACAATTTCGATTTTTTATGATTTATAATGAAGAGTTCTAGGAAGGGATTTCCGATAATCTTGAAACATAAGGTCACTTTTGATGTCTTTTTTATTTTTGAGGAGGGGCTTTGTTTAGCCCCTTTACATAATTATTTATTAAAATGATAATGTTTTTCTTCACCATTTTTGAATTTCACTTCAAGATCAAAGTACTGATAGTTCTCATCTAGAGCAAATGCCTTTAAAACTTCTTTACGAACATCTTCATCACTGGTAGCTTTATCAAATTTAAGTTGTTCTAATGCTTTGACAATTTTTTCGTAGGCTTGATCACCTTTATACTCAACACCTTTAATTTCATCATCTATTTCAGCATAAATATAATTTCCATCGTTCTCATATTCAACATCATATGATTTATAATCCGCATATTCTACCTCTAAATCAAAGTCCTTAAAAGCATAATTTACATCTGTAGCTTTAATTCCAGTCTTTTCTTTTTCATTCTCATTATGAATTGGTTCATTTGTTCCTGTGTTATTAGTGGTATTATTTTTCGTTGTTTCATCAACTGTACTAGTATTCCCTGTAACATCCTTATTCTTATCTACATTTGTATCGTTGTTGTTACAGCCGTACAATAATCCTAATAATAATGGCAGTGTAAGAATTCCTCTAAATGATTTCATATACTCTCTCCTTTTTAAGTGGCTCTACTTTATCATTAAAAGCATTCCCAAATTTAAAGGAATCTATCCATTTTAAAAGTCGAAAACGATTTTAAATTTTCATTTCCGACTTCAAGGGTTTTAGGTAGTGATGGTATATTATAAAAAAAATTAGCCTATTTACTGCTTTTTATTTTCTTTGCTTCTTTTTCCCACTTTAGAAGTGAAGGATATGGATTGAATGCAAATTCTGTACGGCCATTAAACTTATATATTCCGTAGTGTAGGTGCGGTGGAAACTTTCCAGTTGTTCCTTCTTTACCATACCCTGTACTCCCCACATAACCAATGACTTGACCCGTTTTAACGATATCACCTTCTTGTAAGCCTTCTTCAAATGACTCAAGGTGGGCATAGTAGTGATAGGAATTATGATTATCACGAATTCCGATTCTCCAACCACCAAATTCATTCCACCCCATTACTTCAATAACACCATAAGAAGCCGTAAGAACAGGTGTACCATATCTTGCATAGATATCTATTCCTTCATGAGTGCGTCTACCACCCCATCCCCTGTTTGCACCCCATGTGTTACCATAACTAAATTCATATTCAAGTGCTACTGGGAATGTGTGTGTATCTAAGTCAATCGTACCAAATTTCTGATATAACTTAACTATATCCATAATTTGAATTACAGCCTGTTCATTTTTGTAATAATCCCATAAGGCTAATTTAAAGTCTTCTTCGCTAATTCCATATCCATTTAAGTACATTACCATCGCCAACAACACATCTTCATCATCATTTTTATCTGCAAGCCCATCTCCATTTCCATCTAGTCCCATCCCACCAAAAAATTTTATAGATAGAGGTACCATATCGTTTTTCATTGGATTCAATACGCCTGACCAATACTCATCAGAGAATTGTATAGCGACAACACTTTCCTTTTTAGGTATGTCCGGTCGAACATCTTGAATATTCCTTTCGTATTGGTCAATGGCTGCTAAATAGTACCAGGGTATCAAAATCTCCTGATATCGAACATAATAATCCATTCTCAGCTGTAGTTCTTCAGCCTTCGTACGAACTTCATCTTCTGTAGAAGCTTTTACGGTTGATGTTGATGATATGTTCCAAATCGTGAATATTGAAATGACATATACTACATATCGATTCAAAACCAATCACCTTCTCTTATTTAAAATGATGTAACCTTACTTAAATTAATTCTTTATATGATTTTTTCTAAATGAAGTTAAAAAATAAATTTACGTGCTCTTATTTCATTCCATCTTGTAGCTTTAGCATCTCTGAAACCGTTATAAATTTATATCCTTGCTTCTTTAGTTCAGGCAAAATTATTTCAAGTGCTTTAACAGTTTGTTCTCTATTACCACCACCGTCATGAAACAACACGATATTTCCTTCTTCAATTCCATTTAACACTTTATTTACAATTTTGTTGACGCCAGGATCCTTCCAATCTTCTGTGTCTTGATGCCAAGACCACATCACTATTTTATATCCTTCTTTTACAACTTCCTCAACCAACCGATCTGTATAATTGCCTTCCACAGGTCGAAATAACTTTGGTGAATAGCCCGTAATACTAAATAAGGTATCGTTTGTTTTTTGGATTTCCTTCATTACTTTAGGTATAGATGTAGTAAAAGGATGTGTATACGTATGATTAGCTATTTCATGACCTTCCTCATACATACGAAAAACAACTTGTGGATTCTTTTCTGCATGTTCACCTACCAAGAAAAATGTACCTTTCGCGGAATATTGTTCTAATAAATTTAATATTTGTTCTGTATATTTTGGATGGGGACCATCATCAAAAGTAAGTGCAACTACTTTTTCCTTTGTTTCAATCTCCCAAACAATATATCCTACATCTTCATAATATTGCCTTCCTTTTTCAGCAGAAGTCTTATCGAAATTATAAAAAATCGTAGTGCCTACACAAAACAAAATTAAAAAAAAATAAGATTTTTCAATTCGCCACTTCCCTTTAACAATTTATTTTCTTAATATGATTAAAACTAAAAGAAAAATGTACTTGAAGTGTGTTTTGGAAATAATTATAGTATTAAGCAATTGTGTGAGTACAAATCGACTTAATAATTGGTATTTTTTTTATATTTTCATTCCAATAAAATTCTTTCCTTAAAACAACAAAGGCCCTTGACTTGTATCTGTCCAGGGCAATAAAAAAATATATATTTAGTCAAACTGATTTGAATTAAATCTCTCACTCCTATAAATTTACAGATTCAATCCCTTATTTTATTTGTCCTACCTAGTGTTGTGGGTTATCCCTTTTTTATTTTTTTTATTAATTCTTCCCCAGAATCATTTCCGTTTACCGTTATTCTACTTAATGCCAACTTATTTTCACTCTTTTTAATACTTTTATTATTAATCAAAAATCCCAGCTTAAACCCAGCAGCTTTAGCTAAGTTCATTGCATCATTAGAGGTAATACCAAAGGGATAGCTAATGGCAATTGGTTCATACCCTAACTTCTCTTTAATTATTTTTCTGGAACGAATTAAATCATTTTTTACTCTTTCTTCGTATTCTTTTTGATTTTCCATTTTCCCATTAATGTAAACAGGACCAGATAGAGCGGCAATTTTTTTTTCATAAATATTTGATTTTAATTTATAATGCGAATCCCAACTATGGCTTTGGACAGTAATATAATCTTTCATCTCTCTTAATTGTTCCCAATTCATTTTGGGGATTTCATTAGAATATGATGTTTTCACACCTTTTTCTAAAATACGACTAGTAATAACAAAGACTTCTGCATGCATATTGTATTTTTTCAAAATTGGATAAGCCATTTCATAGTTGCTTAAATACCCGTCATCAAAGGTTATCAAAACTGGATTTTGTGGTAACTGTATGCTTCCGTTTAAGTAATCATATAATTGTTGTGCAGTAATGGTATTATAGCCCATTACTTTAAGGTATTTAATTTGGTTTTCGAAATTTTCTGGCGAAATAACAGCGTTATTATTGAGGTTTTTTTCTAAGTGATGATACATTAGTATTGGGATTTTCTCATTGCTATATCCATTGGTGGGGGAAAGTTTCAAGAAAGTTACAAAGTAAATAATAGCTAAAATAATTATTGTCTTTTTCATATACACACCCTATTTTTGTTTTTACGTTAAATAAGACACTTCAACATATTTTGAACAAAAATAACCATTTGATTCTACGATTTGGGTTGTTTATCATTACCAATAAACGTCGGGTAAGTTTTTACTAAAAATAGCTTATATAGAATTAAAAAACTCTGTGGGAAAGCTGTTGATTTATCGTACAAGAAATAGCAAATGTTAGTTATCCTCTAAAAGGTTGCTAAAGAATTTACTTTTATATGAGAAATTTTTTAGTGCGTCCGGCATACTTTTGATTTCTAAAGTGAAATTGCATGCGATAACTAGGAAGGTCTCGCGCTCGGGTAATCGGAATGTTTTTTTAATGAAGAAAAAGTACTTGAATATCAAAAATTCTATGGTCAAAGTAAACAAATCTTTCGTAATCAAGTGTACCTCGGCTGGCAATTATTGCATACCAATTGAGCCTCTGAGAATGGGCTTTATGAGCCACTTACATAAATCACCTAAATCCTTTTGTATAATGAAGCGGCATTCGATAAAGATTGACACTTCGAGATAGGAGTTTTTTTGTGATTGATTGTCCAAAGTTTTTAACACTCTATTTAGATGGCATTAATCAAATAATAATTTATTTCGAGCGCGAGACACGATGACAAGTGTTTGGTTCGGAGTTTCGTCAAAATATGCTGATTTACAAAGTCAAGGAAAAAAGGATAATACCCCTTTAAAGACTTAAAGCATATGATGAGTTTATGATCAAATGTTTTGGAGGTATATTACAATGAATAATCCTTATTATATGTATGTCCATCCAAATCCTTATCTCAGTTATGTACCAATGAATAACTGCGGAAATATCTGGGGTTTCGATTATTGGAGTATGTCAAATGCTGCTAATTATACAAACCTATTTTCCCCGCACCAAAATATCCAAGGGAATACCAGTAGTCCTATAATAAGAGATCATGGAGGAGAACCCTTTGTAGTGAACATCAATCAAGTTTCCAAACAAAATAACAACTATCGCACTGCTATATGGACTGGTGATCATTTACAAGTGACTTTGATGAGTATTAACGTTGGAGAAGATATAGGCTTAGAGATTCATCCTAGCGTTGATCAATTCTTACGTATTGAGAGTGGTCAAGGGCTTGTTCAAATGGGGAAAAGCAAAGATAATTTAAACATTGTAAAAAATGTAGGTGATGATTATGCCATTATAGTACCTGCTGGCACATGGCATAATGTAATCAATACTGGCAATACGCCGTTAAAGCTTTATTCAATCTATGCACCACCTAATCACCCTTTCGGTACTGTTCATAGAACGAAAGCGGATGCCGAAATTGCTGAAGGTTAAAGTCTAAATAAAGACTATAAAATAAATCTAAATAACGTTCCTAATAAAAGTTTTGGAATACACCAAATAGCACGAACGTTGTGAAATGGTATGTTCCCCATTAATCAGACAGAAAAAAATAAAATCTGTCTAGCTAATGGGGAGTTTTTCATGCCTAATATCATCGGTCATTTTAATGCCGCTTACTTATTAATTCATAACCTACAACTATATAATCCCATAACAAATTATATTAGAAAATAAATACATTTATTGTTGGTAAAGATATTTATATATTAGAATCAGCTTAGAGCTTTCTATAAACACTTTTAGAAAATTCCATTCAAAAAGTATCTTAAACAGAAGTTGCTTAATGCGATTTTGTAGTCTACACGTAATACATGAGTTACTCAACAATCTGGCCCTTTAATAAAAACGAGCGCTGATCCTTACGACAGAATCGCGCACGATTGTGGAATATCTTCATTCAACGACTATTCCGGAGATAACTCCTAGATATTATTTTACTAAAATATCATAACAACACTGCTATAGTGGTCTTTACTTTAATAATTAACTGCTTAATCTATTATAGAATCGAATAATTCTACTCGAACATTATCGGGATTTTGATTATCTCTAAGATAAAATTCCAAATTCCAACTTTTATTAGATCTTTTCAATCCTTGTATAGCAATCCATTGATGTAATTCCTCATAACTGCTTTTTATTTGATAATTAGGACCATTATGCAGAATAGTAGCATATTGGTGTGGAGGGACTGTTAATGTACTCATATCTTCAGGTATATCTTTATATTCATCAACTTGAACGCAAACCCAATAACCATCTTCTTCTGGAGATGATTCTTCCACAATAAAAGCTCCTACTTGTTGACCTGAAAATAATACATTTTTAATTTCATTCGTTCTTTCTTTAAGTATCTTTGCAGCCTTTGGAATTTCTTCAATATATTTTTCTTCTGCACAAACTACTCTAATCCCAACTAATTTAACCTCCCCTAGTTCTTTTACTGACTTTTGAGCATTAACATCTCGTGACATAAGTAGCACCACCTAAAAAGATTCTTTATACAATTTTTTATTTCTATAATATTGGTAAATATCCTCCAATTATTTGGTAGAATACGTATTTTGTTCGTTTATTTTATTCAACAATATGGCCCGATTGTTGAACAAGAAAAAATCCTGCATGTATACACAGGATTATAATCAATTTTTCTTTTAACTTTTTTAAATAATCATTTTTTGGGTTGCTTTTAGATCGTTAATTTGACCACTTATTATCTCAAATTATTCATACATCTTTTCTTCAGCCTAAATATTTTTCCATTCTTCCTTAGCTAACAAATAATGATTGAACTGCTCTCCGTCTATTTCAGCATGTCCATTCAGATGAAATGCACATTTTTGAATCACTTTATTAGAGCTACCATTATGCGGGAGAACAACCGCATTAATGAGTTTCACATTTGTATGCTCAAATAAATATTGGATTAACCCCTTCACCGCTTTTGTTGTATAGCCCTTATTTCGATAATGTTTTGAAATGGCAAATGCAACTTCTCGGTTTGAGCCACTTAATTCTTCCTTTATCCCCGAGGTACAAAAACCAATGAATTCCCCTGATTCTTTTAAAATTATGCCTAGTCTTAAAATTTCATCATTGATATTCGGTACAGCAGACAAAAAAGCTTTATTATCAGGAATATCTTCGTTTATAGTCCAATCGAAGCGCTGTTCTTTCGTGGATTGCCAATCTGGTAAAAACTCAGCTACTTCAGCTTGAGATGTAATTTCAACGATTGCATCCACATCTTCTTCACAAAACTCTCTTAAGTAAAATTCACCACAATCAATTGTGAATAGATTATGTTCTTTCAATTTTGGATAACTCCTTTCCACGGTTTACTTTAGTATTCGATAAGTTAATCATTTCGAAAGAATAAAGCTTATTTACTGAATTTACTATTGGCACTTTCTTTTATTTATCTACTAATATAACTTGTTATGTTAAATTGAAATATTTCGGGTTTATAGTTATTATTTTGAATAACTTCCGTTGCTATTTGCTTGACTTCTTTTTTGCTCTTTTCATCTAATCGATCGTGGAAAACTTCTCAACCGAATTTGCTTCTATAACGTCAAAACTCTCTTTATTTTCCCTCTATATCAAGCGCTTTATAATATTCATCCACTATCGGGTGAATATCCTGTTTAGTATGATAATAAATTTCTTCTATTTTATTGAGCGTAAACGAATACAACTTCTCATCTTGAAAAAGCGTAATCATATAACGCCATCCAGTACGATCTTCCTGATTTTTTTCTGGAATGACCTGTATTGGTTTGATTAGGTTTAATAATTGTTCAATTTGCTGTGAATCGGTTGTTGTTTTTGAATAACCAGTTGAGCCATCTTGAATCACAAGCTTCTCGATTTCGACCATGCCCGACTCGTTGAAATACGTCTCAAATGTTTGGACTTTTGGTGTTCCGCAGCTTGTTAGTAGGAAAACTATTAGTAATACAAATACTATTTTCTTCATAGTCCTCCCCCCTCTTAACATTGCCACTAAAACTTTAGCGCATCATAAACAAGAAAATAATGAGTTGATATATAGCAGGTACTAATAATGCAAGTGTAAGAGAAATTACCGCACCTAATTTTGCTTTTTTAATTTTTGTCTCTTCCCCAAATTTTAAATGTTGAAAAAAGGATAATGTAAAATACAAACAGCAAATATAAAAAATCGCTGGAATTACCGAAAACCATAACGTTGCTCCAAATTGGTTCATCATGTCCAGTACTCGCTCCTATTATTGTTTTTGAAGTAATTGTAACATAATCAACACCTATTATTTTACATTTTTAGTTAATCAGTTTTTCACCATGTGCTCGATGTTCGAATAAAACAAGCGCAAATTTTTGAGATTGCCTATCCTATGGGGGCGGAAAAAAATTAAAGGTGCTACCGTAAAGCATCGGCGCACCTTAGTATTGGGTTTTGTTAAAAATATCTTCAATGTCGATATAAACCCCTGGAATTAACCCTGTTGCACGCGCAGGTCCATTCATCATAATATTTAAAAAGCCGTGCGCCATTACTTCAGAAGATACATGCTTATCGCCTTTAAGCCAATATTGTGCAATGCTAACCATGAGCGACACGATCACGATGCGAAACAGTTCTGGGGGAATATGTTTATCAAGCTTTAATTTTTCACGATTGAGTTTGTCTTCAAATACCGTTTCCGCAATGTCACTTAAACTTTGCTGAAACGAAACTACCCCTTTCGTATTGAAAATAATTTCTAGTAAATCGCGATCCTCCTGAAAACAATCAAAGATTTTGATAAGTGATAATTTGCGTGAATGAACTAATTCTTCAAGCGTATGTATCTCAGTTATATCGTCTAGCAGCGCATGTTCAATCTTCGAAATAAGCTCCTTTTCAAATTGCTCCACCATGTCGTATTTATCAACAAAATGTAAATAAAACGTGCCACGGTTTAAATCAGCGCGAGTGGTAATATCTAAAATCGTCATCGCTTCAAAGCCTTTTTCTCTTACCAATTCTAAACAAGCTTTACGCAATGCTTCACGGGATTTTCGTTTACGACGATCCATTTTTCCCCCTCCTTTTAATAAACAATATGGAACATTATGTTGAGTACCATACAGAGTACCTATTATTGTTTATGGGCATCGATTTCGAAATTCTTTATAATCGCATTATACATTAATCAACATTACGTTGAGTAAATAGAAAGGACAATATGGGCACATGAAAGAAAACAAATTTTTTATCATCCCATTTCTTGGTGTTATTTTAGTGTCATTCATTTTTTTAATGGCACAGATTCCGACTGCGAAAATAGAGCCGAAGCATCTACCTATTGCATTAGTCAATGAAGATACAGGAGAAATTGGGGCTACCATTACTGAAAAATTAATTGAGAATGCGCCAGATGCAGTTAAGTTTATTGAATATGATTCTGTGGAAATTATGAAAGAGGCTATGAATGAGCGTGAAACTTACGGCGGTCTAGTCGTCCCAGAAAATTTTTCTGCACAATTGGCTTCATTGCAGTCCAACACACCTGAAGAAGCGATTGTAGAAATTTATGTAAATGAAGGATACAATGCAAGCGTCGCAACTACCGTTGAAACGATGCTCCAAAAAATGGCGACACAACTTGGTACTACGATGAGTGTGCAAACGATTGCAAAACTAACAGAGGTACAAACTTCGCTGCAGCAGCAATTCGCAGACAATCCGCAATTAGCAGCAGCTGTATCCCCTGTTCAGCCACAAATGATTCCGTTGCTTGCGACTCCGATTACAACAGAGACGTATAAAGTTAATCCAGTAAATGGGTTAGCATCTGTACCAATGGGGTTATTCACATCTGTATGGATTTCTAGCTTACTTGGCGCAGTACTCTTTTACTTTGCTGGACGCAAACGCAATTTCAGTTCGATGAAGCAAGCCCGCCTATTTCAAGTGGCACAATCACTATTACCGATCGTTTATAGCTTCTTTGCAGGCTATGTTATCACGCTAGTTTCCACATGGGTATTAGGCTATGAATTCGAATCGTTCAATTCGGTTGCATTGATGCTATCTATCGCATTTTTAGGCTATGTGTATTTAGTATTGGCATGTTTAAAATGGATTGGTATCGCTGTCGTGCCAATTTTTGCAATATTAATGTTCTTCGGACTGCCTTTAATTCAATTAGCACCGGAAATGCTGCCAAGTTTCTATCGCGATTATGTAGTGTCTTGGTTACCATTTGGCTTCTTAATCGAAGGCTTGAAAGATATATTATTCTTCAATGACGATGTGTTAAACAGTAATTCAAACGTGCTAATTGTCATAGCTATCATTGCATTTGTGCTAATATGGGTGAAAAATTTGATGGAAAAGCATGAAATTATCGAAAATTAATTGATGCAGTTTATGTGTAAAATTACACATAAGCTGTTTTTTGATTTTTAGTGAAAGACTATACTAATTGGCCATAACTAATTTTAGAATAGAGTTCCATCTCTTTAACGCGCCCCACCTTAGTTTTGGTATTCGTTCGTTAGTAGAAAACACATTTCGAAGGAGAATGAAGGCAGTTCTGAAAAAATTTAGTCATTTCTATGAACAAAAAAACGCGCATCCTTTCGCAAGATGCGCATTTACAAATAATTAATTCGATTTTAAGAAGTCCGGATCCATGTAGGCTGGGTTAGGATACTTGTAAAAGCCTTCCCCTGTTGAAATCCCCATTTTCCCTTGGTCTATCATTTCACGTTTAATTTTTTCTGCAACAATTTTTGCAGCTGGGTCTTTCTCAGCACGCATTAAGTTTAAGTTGTACGGTGTTTCCATGCCAACAACGTCATAAATTGCGAATGGCCCTCGTGGTGCGCCAGTTGAAATCATCCAGTTTTTATCGATTGTTTGAGGATCTGCGATATCTTTTACCCAAAGTTCCATCGCTGCCGATAGGAATGGCACTAATAATGTGTTTAAGATGTAGCCTGGTTGCTCTTTTTTTAGTACGAATGGAATCATGTTAATCGCACGCGCGAAGTCTGCTACTTGCTCCACGTACTGTTCTTCCGTACCAGGGTGAACCATTACTTCTGCTGTGTTGTTTTGCCAAATGGAGTTCGCAAAATGTAATGCTAAGAATTTTTCAGGACGACCTGTAAATTGTGCAAATTGACTTGGTAATAATGTGGAAGAATTTGATGCAAATATTGTTTTTTCAGGTGCAACTTTGCCTAAATTTTCATAGAAGCTTTGTTTAATTTCGATACGCTCTGGCACCGCTTCAACAATGATGTCTGCGTCTTTTACCGCTTGTGTTAAATCCGTATAATAAGTAAGGCTAGCAAATGCCTTTTCTGCTTTTTCTGTATCGTTGAAATACTCACCGTATGTCGCTTTTAATGACTCCATACGTGTTTTTGCTGCTTCTATTGCCCCATCATTAATATCATAAACACTTACGTTAAAACCAAAAAATGCTGATTGGAAGGCGATCTGGCTACCTAATACACCGCTACCTGCGATTGTTACGTTTTTGAAATTCATACGAACCTCTCCTTTGAATGAAATTTAATGATATAGCTTATACCTTTATGTTAAAGCGCTTTCATGTGATATGATACATATAAATAAAGGTTATTCCATAAATAATAAACATATAAATGTAGGTGGAATTATGACACACGAACAATTTCCGTATTTGCTATTTTTAAAGATGTATCGAAGTGACCTGCAAAATGAAGCGACAGCGTACATTGAGGGTATTCCTGATTTGACCGCAATTGAAAAGCGTCAATTTCATCTCATTTCAATTTCATTTTTGCAATTTTTAGCGAATCAAATGAAGCAGCAGCAAGTCAATTTGGAAGCACTCCAATATTGGGTGCGCGTTCATCAGCACGGCTTGCCTGTTGATAAATCAAACTATTTCCCCATAGCAATTGAGCATGTTTTGCGTACAGTATTAGACTCAATCGACCATTCCAATAAAGAAGCGATTTTAGCAACTCATGAAGAAGTTATGAACCAAAGTATGCGATCGTTTATGCAATTACTTGAAAAGCCTATCGCTACTCTTGAATTGACGAAGGCTTCATTAAAGCAACTTGATGCGTTTAGTATTGAGTTGATTCAGCTTAATGGTACGGAGGATTTACCGCTACTTTTAGTAAAGGCCGAGGAAATTTTTCAATTTAAGCGCTGTATTTTTTATAGTTATAATCCTTGGCTCAATGAGTTTTCAGGTGTCATTGGTGCTGAATTACCAAAAGTACAGCGTATGCAAGGTAATATCGAAATTGAGCCAGTTTTTACGTTAAAAAAACCCATTTTCCTGAAAGATCCCGCTCCATATGTACAGCAAGTAGCAATTGATTTGTTTGGGCTTTCTTCCGTCATATTTATTCCGATTGAATATGAACAGCAGTTATTTGGTTGGATATCATTTGACCAAATGGGAGAAACATTTGATTGTGACAATGAAAAATTGTTTCTACTTGAACAAGCGGGCAAGCGTCTTGGTATGTATTTAGCCCGAAAGCAGTTGCGCAATCACTTGAATCACCGCATGCAGCTAAGCGAGAAGGAATATACGATTTTGTATTTGCTTGCGGAAGGCTATAAAAATAAAGAAATTGCAAATGTTCTGTTTTTAAGCGAATTTACAGTTCGTGATTATGTGCAACGATTAATGGACAAGTTGCAGGCGAACAATCGAACACAAATCATTTCTACTGCGTTTCGTATGGGGCTGGTGGAGTGATTTTTTAATATAATAATTGGCAGAACTAGAGGAGGTAGCTATGAAACGAATTGTAATTTTGACAATTGGCCCTACGCATAGTGGAAAAACGACGATTGCTAGGCAACTTGAACAGACATTATCCCATTTTGTTGTCCTCGATCAAGATAATCAGGCGGAATTTTTAAATGCACATTATGAAAAGCTCTTACCACAAAACGGGCCGAATACTCTGAAATTTCTTCTATCTGAAACATTATTGCACTATGCCATTGCAGAAACTAGTTACAATTTAATTTTATGTAATAGCAATATCCATAAAGCCCCGCGCCAGCAGCTATTGGCACGCTTCTTCCCTGCTGAGCAATTTGTTCGCGTGTACATTCACTTTGATTTTTCACGAGAAGTGTTACAAACCCGAATTGACAACACATTGCGTGACACAAAACTATTTCGCGACTCAACTTATACATATGAGGAATTGCTAGAAAGTCAGCTTCCACAAATCGATTCCCCCACTTGCGATGAGGTCGATTATGTTATGACAGTTGATGAACAGACTACGGCGCAGCAGTTATTAAGTAAAATCGAAATGATTATACAAAAGAAGGACGGCATTTGACGATAATTGGAAGAATCTTTGATTTACAGCAGGATGTTTCAGTCATCAATACTGATATATTAATAGCGTTTATTGAAATGCTAGAGCAAAAGTGAGATTTTCTCTCGCTTTTTTGTGTTGTGGAGATATTTTATCAGGTTGTGAAACATATATTTAATAAGGATGCTGTGAATTGGTTAATCGATTATAATCGATTCCTATTGATTTCAAATAAATAATCGGTAGAGGTGATAATTATGGATAAACAAGAATCTCCGACTGTAGAATTTAAACGTAAATTAACGAAGGATGTAAAACGGGAAGTTATTGCATTTGCTAATACTCTAGGAGGCGAGTTATATATTGGTATTGACAATGACGGCTCCGTATTAGGTTTAAAAAATGCCAAGAAAGTATCAAAGTCTGTTTCTAATATGCTACGTGACAGCGTTCAACCGGACATTTCAGTACACACCTTTATAGAACTTGAAACAATTGACGAAAAAGAAATCATAAAAATTTCCGTGTCACGTGGTACAGGACGTCCTTATTATTTGAAGAATAAAGGAATGAACCCATCAGGCGTATTTGTTCGCGAGGGAACTTCTGTTATAAAGGCTTCTGAAGAAAATATCCGTCAGATGATTCTCGAAACAGATAGCACAAACTTCGAAACAATGCCAAGTATACAACAGGACTTAACGTTCCATGATGCTTTAGAAGTATTCGAAAAACAGGGAATAAAGTTTGGAGCGAAGCAGCAACGAAAGCTTGGCTTGCTAACAGAGGACGGCTATTTTACAAATTTAGCCTTACTTATTTCCGACCAATGTGAACATACCATTAAATGCGCACGTTTTTTAGATAATGATAAACTCGAAGTTCAAAATCGCAAAGAGTTTAGCGGATCCATTTTAACCCAAGTTGATCAAGCTTTAAAATATTTGAATTTCGATAATGAAAAATCCGCTCATCTTGAAGGTTTACAAAGCGAAGAACATGAAAGCTTCCCTTCTTATGCTTTACGTGAAGCGTTAGTCAATGCAGTTACACACCGTGATTATAGCTATAGTGGAAGTATCCTCGTTCACCTTTTCCAAAACGAAATTGAAATTATTTCTGTTGGTGGTTTGGTAAACGGTTTGACGGTCGAGGATATTGAACTGGGGATTTCACAAAGCCGCAATGCAAAGTTAGCGAATGTTTTTTACCGTTTAAAATGGATTGAAAGGTACGGCACAGGTTTACAATGTATGGTTGAAAGCTACAAAGATAGCACTGTGTCACCTGCATGGCGAATCGGACCGAATGCCTTCGTTGTGACATTACCTAAAAAACCACTAACAGCGCCAATGGAAGATGAACATTTAACTACTTGGTTAACCCATCACCCTGAATTTTCAGCAAAAGAACTCGAAACCTTTTTAAATATAAGTAAGACAACTGTGCGTAAAATTATAGAAAAGCTAATTCTAGCCAATCAAATTGAACGTATCGGATATGGACCGAAAACAAAATATCAAATTATTGAATGAATGCTTACCTCACGTTATTTTTTACGTGAGGTTATTGCGTTGCAGCACTATTTTTTCTCCACCACCAAATATCAATTATCCTTCACTGAATAATCACCGTATTCCCTACTTAATGTGATGGAGCTTAGCTTTTTTTCATCATTGGCAAAGACAATTTTAAAGTTCGACTCCAGCACTTCTCCACCACCAAAGCCAATCGAAATTCCCAATGCTTCTTCCATCATCTCCGTTGTCGTATATGGACCGAATGCATCAACTTGTGTCCATTCGAAATTCGTGACTTTGGTTAAATCAATGACCGTTTCACCTTGTTCAAGTAAATCAATCAGTTTTCCTTTTGACACTGTGTATTGTTGCGCAGTGAGTGCCCAATATAAAAGTCCGCCGCATAATAGGGAAACAACTAAAATAAGGGGCATATTTTTTTTCATAATTTTGCCCCTAGCCAAACACTTTCATTCACCCTATCATAGTATTTCACTTCATACGTCCGCATTGTCCGTAAATCTCCGCGATATGCCACTTTGCCCTGCCCAATAAGTGCAAGCAAACGATATTCAATCCATGTATCATGAATGTCGTGCACACTAAAGCCTAGCACATGACCGATGATGCGTGGTGCTCGAATATATTCTTCATTGGATTCCTGCTGGAGCTCTTGTAAATAATGAAAAATCAGCGCATCGTCACGCGTTTCGACATCCTCAAAAATTTCACCACGGCGCCATGTGCGAAGTAGCGAGTTGCCCTGCATAAGTTTCGCTGCCTGCTTAGCATAATCACTTATCTCGTCTGGTGCTAACTGCTCAAACAGCTTTTCCGTGAGTATATGACGAAACTGCTCTGAACTGACCTCTCCTGTATGACGGATTTCCATCTGAACATTATGCTGAGGGTGTAAATACAGCATATTTTCATAGGTATCACAGAAATAAATCGGGCAATTTTTATACTGTAAGACATGACAAATAAGACGTAGCCCAAACTGCTCTGCAGCATTCTCACTCGCCCAAACAAGCACCGAATCTTCTTCAGTCACCTTTTCTAGTTGCTTTATTGCCTGTTCAAAACTATTTGCCCACTGCGAGCCATCCATTCGAAAAACCTGCTCGAGCCAAGATGACCGCTGTTTCAATCCTTCTTTTGTTAAAAGTTCTTGAATTGGCCCTTCCCCTAAATAGTCTGGGAACGCAATGATTTGCGCAGCTTCCTTTTTTAATGCAAACTTTAAAGATCCAGCTGCTGATTCACCGAAAATAATATGTTTCATAACTGCTCCTTCTCATTTCAATTACTGATGCCATTCCAGCAAGTAGATTTTCTTCTGCGACTTACTATACACGCCAATTATATAATCATTACCGCCATTTTCAGCTTTATGAAAATAATAATCACCAAACGAAAATTCAATTGGGTTATTATCGAATGCTTCACGAATTGCTGTATGCGTTTCTGTGTCTCCCAAATGTGTATCAATTGTATTGATTATAAAACGACTGACCTTGCCCGAAATAATCGCATCATTTTTTTCTGTTATCTTAATCAAATCCGCATCGCGTGGAGTAGGAAGTTCCTGTTCAAAATGCAGCACTGAATACCATTCGCCGTCTCCATGTGCAGCATATTTTGTCGCCCAAACTTGTTCAAAACGTTGCGGCTCTGGCAACTCAATGCCCCATCTTTCCTCATAACGTTGCGCGATTTCAAGCATTGTCGGCTCAAACGACGGTCTTAAAAGTAAATAGAGCAGCACACCTATACTGCCGAAAATAAGCACTTTTTTCACACCTACACACTCCTTTGAAATGGAAACGGATTCTCATACTTAAGGTTTCATTTACACGAATGAAACGCGTATATATTGCTCTTGCGCGATTTTTTGTAGTTGTGTTAATTCAATTTCTTGTATCGATATGGTACGTTTTTTTAGAATTGGTCGAGGGATTTCATCCGCCCAAAAGCGGAGTAGCTCGACATTTTGATCTGGGGAAAGCTGTTTCTTAATATAGTTTAATAAGTTGCTTACAAATTCCTCATTCCAATTTCCCTCGATGCCATAGATGAAAGGTTTGTCATTATAATTTGCTAAATCATAGGGCGGATTTCCCCACTGGTAAACAAGTAGCTTGGCAAATGCCCCTTCATCTGGCGCATGCAAAATTTGCGTGTCATCATCCATTGAGTGCCATGGCTGCACTGGAAATTGCTCAGAAACCGGATACATTTTTTTCAATTCACGTACAGATATATAGTCAATACCGGTATAATCCACTTCATTCAATTTTTTGTCTGCCACGAATACGGTGTATAATGTCATATTTTTTATTCTCCTCGTCTATCCTGAAAGTTTTGGCCAGCAAAAATGGTTTGCTCTTTGAAATGTCCTTCTGAATCGGTCCAAGAAATATTTAGTTTATAGGTTTCAAAAATGTCCTGTAACTGCTCTGCTGAGAAATCCTTTGCGTAAAAAATAAAACGATCCCAATCTCGTTTAAAGCTGCCATTTCTAAAAATCTCACCGCCTCCATTCTCATTCATATACTTCCTCCCATAGTCCAAATTGACCTGATCCATCAAGAGATCCATATCGAAATCACGTTGAACAGCTAGCTTGCGAAACTTATTGCCATTTCGAACACGATAATCAAACACCAAAACCGCATAATATTGTTCGATTTCTTCTTTTGTAAAATTGCCATTCCTATGTAATAACATTTTTACTTCTTCTTCATTCAAATGTTGAAGCTCCAATTGCAGTTCATCGTCCAAAGTTCGTTCACTTTGCGAGCAGCCTACAAGCAGCAGCACAAAGAACAATGGAAATATGAATTTCTTCATAGAATCACCTCTTTTTCTATTGTCAATTAATTTCCACATAAAAACAATCGAATAATCCCATTAACGGAAACAATCCCCTACATTTCGTCGTTGTTACTAAAAAAAGGGATGGAGGTATTTCATGAATCTTGGCATTCGCACAATCGCATTGCTTCTATTTTTAATTACTGCAATTTTGTTATTTATTTTAGTGATTCAATGTATTCGGTACTTTTTTAGAAAAATAACTTTCCCTAAAAAGCTTGCTCTCACAACTTCTACGGGATTTCTTGTATTGTTAGCGATTTTTGTGTACATTCAATATTTCTTTACGTTTGCACTCATCGGTACAGAGCATATGGAAATCGGAGCGGGACCGATATTATCACCATCGGAAAACTATGCCGCACAGGTCTACTATGAGCCGTATGGTGGGGTTTTAGGTGGTGTGAATGTTTGGGTAGAAGTGACGGATATCGAAAAGCAAACGACAAAAATCGTATATTATGCGGATGCGAAAAATAAAGTAACACTGCAGTGGATAGATGAAACTACTTTGTCTATTAACAATGAGGACCAAACGTATACGGATTCAAATCGAAGTATACAGTTAAATATTGAACGCGAAATTTATCATGAAAACGGTTTAGCTTGTCAAAGTTTGTTATTACGAAATAGCTTTGAAACGTGCTATCAATATAAGGATTAAATAAAAAAAACATAAGGTCCTTTTAGAAATACCCGCTTAAATTCTCATGTAAGAACCATCATTTTTTTAATTCATATGATACAAAGAAATATTTGCACTATGTTAGCTGCATTCGAGAATGAACAATTTCCTTTGTACACTACACTTTCAACAGTGATTCTAGCATACCGTGTGAATGTTATTTCCCTATTAAAATATAAAGAAGGTGAAACAAATACAAAACTCCAAGTATTTAGAACTCCTGTCCGTTCTTGGTATTGGCGGTGCACATCCTGGTGGAATTAATCTTACAAAAGAAATTTTTAAGCATGAACCTATTAATGATTCGTGTCACGTTTTAGATGTCGGCTGTGGTACGGGTCAAACTGCCGCATATTTAACCCAGACATTCGGTGCAAAAGTTACTGCGCTCGACATTAACCCAACGATGTTAGAAAAGGCGAAGTATAGAATGAAAAGCAATGAATTACATGTAGAATTCATTGAAGGCTCAATCGAAAATACATCTTTACTAGATAGTCATTTTGATTTTATCATTACTGAATCGGTGCTTTCATTTGTTAATAAACCAAAGGCATTAAGTGAAATATATCGGTTACTAAAAGATGGCGGTCGCTTCATTGCCATTGAACAAACAATGAATGAACGATTAGCTCCTGCTGACGAACTCGAAATCATGCAATTTTATGGCTTTGACTCGCTTCTTATGGAAAGCGATTGGGAGGCATTATTAATACAGGCTGGCTTTGAAAATATTCAAATTCAAAATCACACCACAATAGAATCCGAACCCGATTTTCATTATTCTAATGAAATTGATCCCGAGCTTTATAACGTCATGAAAAAGCATATAGAAATCATGCTTAACTATCAAGGAATTATTAGCTATCGGATTTATGCATGTACAAAATAATTTACTAGGCATACATGCATTTATAAACCCGACTGAAAGCGTTGTTGTCATATCGTTTTCAGTCGGGTTGACTATTTTTGTATGGGTTTATTTAATAAAAACGTTAAAAATGGATTTTAATCAACCTGTTCAAATTAAACCGAAAAACTCCATTTTTTGCAGAGGTTTTTATCGAGTTAAATCGTATTAAAAAGTGTACACAAATTTACACTCTACACGTAGTAGAAGCATAACCACATGGAAAAGCTGAACTATCGCAAAAATTAGTTCAGCTTTAAAATTAATCATTAAAATCCAAATAATCCCCTAAATAAATCTTATCTATTACAACATCACCCGATAAATTTTCATACATCACATTTAAATAAGTTTCATCAAGCGCAGCCCTCAAATCGGCTTCCGTTATATTTTTTGCTTTGAACACAACGCGGAATACATCATGGATCAAGCGCTCCCCGTACTGCTAATCTTTTATAATTAAACCCAATAAGGTTGAAAATAGGATGGCTTGAGAAGTTGATACGATGCATCCTTTTAATTCTTCAACCGATATCGTTAACGCATCAAAATTAGAAGAACTAATATCTACGCCTTTAAGTGACGTGCCCTCAAAACTGGCTTCATTTAGATGGCAATTGTTAAATTCAACCTTTTTAAATTTGCATTCATAAAAGTCCGCATTTTGTAGAGAATCATCTTGATAAACCACTTTTTCAAGTTTTGAATCTCCAAAGATAGACATATTCAAAATCGAGTTCTCAAATTTAACATTCCCTATTGAGGATTCTGAAAAATTACTCCCAAGCAATTTACAATTAATAAATTCAGCTCGATGAATGGACGATTTATGAAGATTTACATTTGATAAATCGCAATTTTCAAATCGTACATCAAGAATGTCCATTTTACTAAAATCGGTATTTATGAAAGTGCAATTTTTTAATACGGAACGATATAGCTGAACTCTCTCAACAGACTCATCTGAAAAATCGGTCCCTGAGATAATGCAATTTTCAAGTATTGGATCCTCTTCATAAAAAACATCATGGAATCTTTTTTCAGTTAACGCTAATGGAATATTTGGAATATCAATTTTCATAAGCTCTGCCCTCTTTCAATCAATTTTTCACGTAATGACTCTCCATTTATTTTCTACAGTATAGCTCATTTACCTCAATACCGATTACGTCTTATGCATTTGGTTCTATGATTATTATTCACTTTACCGAATATACAAAATACATCCTGTTCAAAAGTTGAAAGGATTGCCGATAATAATAGTAAATATTTTACATATTTGGAGGTGGGCATGAGATGAATATACATTTAGAAAGTCATTACTATTATAACAGCATAAAAAAAGAGAGTTCTATTCGCTTATCAGATGCTTTATTTTTAGATAAAAACAAAAAATCTGAAGCAGCCTATGAAATCAAAAAAGAAAACGGCTATATTCGCCATTACGTTACGAAGGCAAATGGCGAAAAAATAATGTTAAGAGAAACAAAATTACCAAAATCAAATGAGAATGAACAAGGCACTAGTAACGTGAAAGATATGGTTATTGAAATGGTAATGAGCCAGTTAACAAAAACGCTAGATAAAGAACAGTTCAACATGTTTTCCAAAACTGGCTTAGTCGCTCAAAAGGAAAAGCAGAATAAAAAATACATTACTAGTATTTAGTTTTATTTAACGCCCTCTAGCTCTCGCTGTAGTTTTACAACAGAATAATTTTGAAAAGGTGGAGGAAAAAGTGACGAAGAATACGAGATTAATGAAGCTAAGCGTGATTTTATCGATAGTGGGGATTGTCCTTATTATGTGTAGTGGCTGGGTTGGTAGGTCATTCAGCAATTTATGGCTTCAATCAATTGGAGGCAGTATAGACACGGAAATTTTTCTGTATATGTTGAACAGTTTTCGTAATAGCACCCTATTGATCGGTGGTATATTATTCACGGTTTGTTTACCAACTGCCATTTTTGCTTGGTACCAAACTTTGGATAAAGCGGAATGAAACCAAAATTTCTATATTTTATACTCCCGATCCTATCGATTTGGTTGATAGTTGGTTGTACAAATAAAGAAGCAATAGAAAAGACGGATAATCCCGAACAATATACACAGATAAAACAAGTACCTTGGGCGTTTGTAGAAGAAAACGAGTGGACAAACACTACTAAAGGAGATTGGCAAAGTGCGACAGTAAAAAACGTGATTGCTACGAATAACTATCATTTGTTCGATAAAACGGATGAAGGAAATGAAGCTTTATCTGTTACTTTTGAAGACAAGGATGGTGTTTTAATTAGTGCGCCTTCTATTCTTGTAGACCCTGTAATGCAGCCTGTTCCGTAATAGGCATCAACTTCTGTTCCCCATAGACAGCTGCTGTCGAAGAGAACACAATATGCTTCACTCCTTGTTCTCTCATCATTTCTAGAACGATTTGTGTTCCATACACATTGTTGTCAAAATATTTCAGTGGATCCGTCATTGATTCTCCAACTAGGGAGTTTGCGGCAAAATGCATAATCGCTTCAATATTTTCCTTTTCGAAGACTGCTTTCATAAAGTCTCGACTCTGAATGGAGCCTTCATAAAACTTAGCCATTGGGTGAATCACTTCTCGGTGTCCAGTTTGCAATTTATCAATAACGACCACATCAAAAAGACCTAGGATCTCCCTAAGCCTTTTCAATTTCCTGTTTTAATTTGTACTCTTACGAATGACTAATTCAGATCCAAGATACAACGTTTTAACAATCTTTCTTTTTTCTTGAATTCGCTCAAGCAATAAAAGCATGGCATTTTTACACATTTCTTTGATATCAATATGAAAAGTCGTGAGAGGAGGAGATACATATTTTGTGACACTAATATTATTAACACTTATCACACTCACTCTATTAGGGATGCCCAGCCCATGTTCATTTAGAGCTTGAAGACATCCTACCGCAATGGGATCGGCAGCAATAAAAAAAGCCGTCGGCAATTGTTCCCCTAATTCCTTCATTGCTTTCGTCATCAAGTAATACCCATTTTCTACTGAAAAGCCTTGGTGACAGAAGACAAATTGTTCCTGAAACAATCCTTTTTCTTTCATATAAGATCTAAAAACACGTTCACGCGACTCCATTACTTCCTCACTACTATCGGGGTTATGATATGTACCTCCTATAAACCCAATTTTTTCATGACCTTTTTCGATCAGACAATCAACAGCCTTACGTGTGATTTGTGCCAAATCAGGACTAACGGAATCAAAGCAATTAGGATCTGGTGCAGAATCAATGAATACTCCATTTAATGTTATATTTTTTAAATACTCTAACTCTTTTTCCGAAAATGTTCCAACAGCAATAAACCCCTCTATATCGTGAGGGATACTATCAATTCCATCTGTAACTTTATATGTAATAAATTCTACATTGCATTTTTTTGCTATTTTTTCTGTTTCTAATCTAATGGATCTAAAATAAACATCCTCTAATTCCTCTTTATCCGTTACCCAATATAAAAAAGCGATATTTTTTACAAATGGCCTTACCGTTTTCTTTCGATATTTCAGTTTCTCAGCCACCTCATAAATCTTTTCCTTCGTTTCTTCAGGAACAGAAAGTGAGGGGTCATTGTTTAAAACACGGGAAACGGTTGCAACAGAAAAACCAGCCTGCTCTGCAATATCTTTAATTGTCGCCATTCTCTCCACCACCGATTCTATCTTCAAGCTACTCATAATAAATAATAGCTTATATTTAACTAATATACCTATAATGTTAGTTTTTGTCATCTGTTACCAACCAAGGATTTCCCTAGACAGATTTTAAGGACGACGATATGTTCACGTCGTCCCAATCTGGGGGATTTCTTCTTATCGCAGATTAACGGGCAATAAGCCCCCCACTGACTGAAGTATACATTATCCGATCCTTCCAAGCTCAACGGCTGTTGTCTCTTTATTATGAAAGAAAGAGAGACGGAAAGAAAGAGAGAAATCATCAAATGTACAACGATATTTTTCAAGCTGATTCTGCCCGCAGGAATTACTGCCCAAGCCATTTTGTTTACTGTCAATATGGAGCACAACGTAATCGCGCGGCTTTAAATCAATTGTATGCTTTGCATTTTCAAGATCGCTCACTTCATAATGAGATGCACTAAAGTTAAAGGTTTCGTTCGTTGTAACAATAAGTCCATTGGCTGTTTGATCTACAAAGCTAATCCAGTCGCAATCTAAGCGATTGCCATTCTCTTGTGGTTTCACATAATTCGTAAACAAGTCTTGGACGTCCTTTTTATAAACACCTATGTGGTTGGCCTGTTTCGAATCAACATAACTTTCACCTGGTCCTCTTCCACGCCACTGTACTTCTGAGAAATCTTTATTCAATTGCAGCTGGACACCCAAACGCGGAATCATGATCGGAGCATTTTCTTTCATGCCCGAAGCGATCCCGTTAATGCTGCATTCAATGTCTCCATCCGGAAAAATCTTGTATTGATATTGAAGCTCGTAGTGCCAAGAGCTATTTGTTGTGCCATATAATGTATCTGTCTGCCACTGGAATACTCCATCCTTCAAGTTATATTGAACATCGCGTACCATTTCATGACCCAAGTGCATGAAATATTTTGCGCGGTAATCATTCAGCAAGTACATATCGTTATCGATTGGAGCACGCCAGAAGGTAAACTGCGGCCCTTTTTCAATCTGAACTTTCCCATTTCGTGTAACTTCTTTAATGAACCCTTTAACACAATCAAAGGTAACTGTAAAATCATGCCCATGCACGGTTAAGAAAGCCCCATTTTTCACAGTATGAAGTTCCGCATCTCTATGCACTTTCGACTGTTTCTCTTTTCCAGGGAGTACAAAGGAAGCATTAGCCAACTCATGGCCTTTATTCGCCCAAGGGGTATCTTGATTTAGCTTGTAGGATAACACAAGAAAATATTTGGCACCATGGACTTTTTCAATATCTGGTCCTGCCGGCAATGAAATCTCAGCGACCTTTCTTCCTTCTAGCTTCGGAAGCTCAACAGATAATGATTCTACAAGTATGTCATCCTCGTAATAGGAACACGTTAATTCTAAGTGCTCTAATGTTATGAAATCGTAGCGGTTGATGAGTTGGAAAAGCCCTTTTTCTATATCCAAGCATTCTGTCTGCACTGGCTCAATGACCTTCTTATACTCTAATAAACTAGGAGAAGGGGTGCCATCAGGCATGATTAGTCCGTCTATACAGAAATTCCCGTTCGTTGGATCATCTCCAAAATCTCCACCGTAACGATAGTAGACCTCTCCATCCTCTGAAATGGTCTCAATTCCGTGGTCAAACCATTCCCAAATAAAACCACCTTGAAGTTTATCATATTTGTAAATTAAGTCTTGATATTCTTTCAGATTTCCAGGTCCATTGCCCATGGCATGAGCGTATTCACAATGAATATGTGGTTTTGTACTGTTTTCTATTATTTTATCCATCGTGAGCCTCGTTCCATGCGGCTCAAGCCATGTATACATCGTGCTGTAAACATCCGTCACCTCTGCTTCTCGATCCCCTTCATAATGAACTAGACGGGTCGAATCCATTTCTTTTGCCCGTTTAGCCATTGCTCTGAAATTATGACCAAAAGAAGACTCATTGCCAAGCGACCACATTATAATACATGGATGATTCTTGTCGCGTTCAATCATACGTTCTATACGTGATACATGAGCTGTTTCCCATTCCGGATCATTGCTAATCCAATCATACTTCCCTGTCAATTCAAATCCGTGGCACTCTAAATCAGCCTCATCAATCACATACATTCCGTATTGATCACATAAATCATATAAAAATGGAGCATTTGGATAATGTGCTGTCCGGATGGCATTAATATTATGCTGCTTCATTGTAATGATATCTCGTTCTACTTCTTCTTTCGTCACAACTCTACCCGTTTTCGGATTGTAATCATGGCGGTTAACGCCCTTAAATTTAATGGCCACTCCATTGACTAGAAATGTCTCACCTGATAAAAGTATAGAGCGAAAGCCTACATGCTGGTGAATCACCTCAATGATTTCACCCTTTGCATTCTTTACCGTCATATACAAATCGTATAGATTCGGTGTCTCTGCACTCCATTTCAGCGGTGAGGCAATGGTTTGACTCAATGGCTTGTTCCCAGTTTGTTCTAACTGAAGAACCTGTTCGCCATTGGGATCGATCAATTCATATTGGATTCTTTGACCTGCCTGCTCCATTAATTTTACTGAAACAGTTAATTCTGCATTTTGCCATTCTCCATCGAACAACGTGTTTACTGTAAAATCGTATAGACCTAAGGATGGTCTTGTATACAAATCTACATCTCTAAAGATTCCACTCAACCACCACATATCCTGATCTTCCAAATACGTTCCGTCCGACCATTGAAACACACGAACGGTTACATTATTTTGTCCTTGACGGCAATAATCGGTGATATCAAATTCAGCTTGGATTCTTGCTCCTTTGCTGTACCCAACAAATTCACCGTTTATATATAATTCGAATGCTGAATCCACACCATGGAAACGCATAATTAACTTCTCTCCATCTATATTTCGATTACATTCAAACTCCCGTCGATAAATACCTGTCGGGTTATCAGTTGGGACGTACGGCGGGATAATGGGGAAATTATACCACAAATCTGAATAATGCATTTTTCCGTATCCTTGAAGCTGCCAATTACTAGGAACCGTAATCTCATCCCATTGGGACGTATCTAAACCATCATGGAAAAAGTCTTCTGGCCCATATTCAGGCGCCTCTAGATAAATAAACTTCCATTTTCCATTTAGGCTTTGATAATAGTGTGTTTTTATCAGCTCACCAGTTTTCGCTGACTCTCGGGAAGGATAGCTTAAATAATGAGCACGAGCTTTCATGCGGTTAATTTCATCCGTTCTGATATCTTCCCATCTCTTTAGACTTTTCATATCTACACCTCTTAGTTATTATTCTTTAACAGATCCACCTAAGATTCCTGAAATAAAATGTTTTTGCAAGAATAAGAAGAAAACAATGATGGGAATGGTAGCTAATGTTGTTCCCAACATCAATTGCCCATAATCTATTCTTGCCATTCCTATTAAACTAGATAGAGCTACAGGCAATGTGAACATATCTTTAGAGTTTAATGTTATAAGCGGCCAAATTAAGCTATTCCATTGGGCCATGAACTGAAATATAGCAACAGCAGCTAGCGCTGGTCTTGTCATTGGTAAAATGATTGAAAAGAAAATTCTCAATTCTCCTGCTCCATCTACTCGAGATGCCTCGATAATCGAATTAGGAACAGCCTGCATGTTTTGTCTCATTAAAAAAATCGCAAACGGGGCAGCCAAGCCTGGCAAAATAATGGCTTGGTATGTGTTGAGCCAATTAAATGACACCATCATTTCAAATAACGGGATTAACGTAACCTGTGAAGGAATCATTAATGAACATAAAATGACGAAAAAGAAAATATTCTTTCCCTTAAAATCAAATTTAGCAAAGGCATACCCTGCCATCGCACTTATAAGTGTGCTAGCTACCGTATAAACAATCGCAATAAACAATGAGTTAAAAAATATTCTCGTAATCCCTAAAGATTCACGAAGAGATTGGAAGTTTTGAACTAAAAAATCACCAGGAACTAGCTTTGGCGGGACACGAAAGATTTCCCCTGACTGCAGCGTAGAGCCGACAATCATCCAATAGAAAGGTGCAATGGATAGAATTACACCTAATAATAAAAAACTATAGATTCCTATTTTGATTAATCGTTTATTTGAAGTGATCATTTACTATCGTCACCTACCAATTTCATCTGAATCCAAGAAATTACTGCAGTAATTAGAACGAGAACATAAGCAATAGCTGACGCATAGCCAAACTCAAAATACTTAAATCCTGTTTCATATAAATAAAGCGTAATCGTCATTGTGGCATTGTTTGGTCCTCCAGCCGTGAGGATAAATGGCTCATCAAACAATTGCAAAGTCCCAATTGTAGACATAACAATTGTAAAT
The DNA here is from genome assembly GCF_022549215.1 of Solibacillus palustris. Taxonomy (GTDB): domain Bacteria; phylum Bacillota; class Bacilli; order Bacillales_A; family Planococcaceae; genus Solibacillus; species Solibacillus daqui. Next base: position 59,041 of record NZ_JAKZFC010000007.1, read on the forward strand.
ATGAAAACAGGCTTTAATAGTGGAATCGTAATCATAAAAAACTGTCTCATTTTGCTTGCACCATCTATACTTGCTGCTTCATATAAATCTGAAGGGATATTTTGCAGACCTGCTAAAATTATGACCACATTATAACCAGTCCATCTCCATGTCATGACGAGAATTACAGATACCTTGGCCCAAAAAGGACTTGTGAGCCATGCAATATTGTCTACTCCAATAAATGATAGAAAATAGTTGACTAATCCAAAATGTTCATCTAGTAGAATCATAAATACAATGGATGCAGCAACAAGCGCCGTAATGGCTGGCATAAAAATAGCAACTCGAAAAAATGCCTTAGCCTTTACTAAAGTTGAATGAAGTGCAACCGCTATGACTAATGCTAGAGAAATCATAAGTGGCACTTGAATAATTAATATCTGGAATGTATTAAGTAGAGATTTATAGAAAACAGGGTCATGGATTAATCGAGTATAATTAGCCACACCGACAAATGTTTTCTCTACACCGCGTACCTCTTGAAAGCTTAATACAAACGACGAAATTACTGGATATACAGTAAAAATGAGCATTAATATTACTGCTGGACCAATAAAAAGATAGGGAGCCCGTTTAGGAGTTAGCCAGTTCTTCCTCGTTTTTAATTGATATTTTTTTTGCGTTTCTGCTATAGTTTCTACTCGTTCCACCTAAGTCACCTCACTGATTTTCAATAAAGTTTCTTCATAATAAGCGCAATCGCCTTAAGTACATTTCTTCAAGGTTAGAAATGAGAGGATAGATCACATCCTCTCATTTCCCTTTAACTTTTATTTTTTCAATTCATTTTCTAGCTGCTTTTGAGCATTTTTCAAGGCATCTTCAACCTCTTTATTTTCTAATAAGATGGCTGATTGGACGTTACTTGTAATCTTGCTTGCTTTCGCATAATTTTCGTTGATATAAATCCCTGGCACTTCATCAACAATATCTGCAAACTTCTTGAACACCGGACCGTTATTGAAATACTCATTATTTGCTGTGAACTCAGGTAGACTATAAGTGTCCTTTAATGATGGGAAAAGTCCATATTTTTCAAATCCTAACATTTGTGACTCTTGATCGGTTGTAAAAAATTCTACATATGCATACGCTGCAGATTGATTTTTACTAGTAGAGGGAATTAACAATGAGGCCCCTCCTACATTTGCATACCTAGTGCCACCCTCTTCAAAGCTAGGTAGATAAAACACATCCCATTTTCCCTTTAAATCTGGCGCTTGGTCCATGATTGTTCCAGCATACCAAACACCGTAAGGTACTGTTGCAACTGTACCGTTTACTGTAGCCGTAACAATGCCATCCCAGCCACTGTTATTAAAGACTAAGTCTTCATCATAAAGCTTTTTGATGGCATCCATCGCACGAATAGCTTCAGGGGATTGAAGAGTAATATTATTATCCTTATCAAAATAAGAAAGCCCTTGCTGTTGCATCATCATTTGGAAAACTCCATCATAGTTGGAAATGTCAATAGGGAGGAGCTTTGCACCAGTTGCTTCCTTAATTTTCTTTCCTGCTTCAATGTAGTCATCCCATGTTTGAATTGAATTTGGATCCACATTTGCCTTCTCAAATAAATCAACTCGGTAAAACACACCAGCTGGACCAATATCCCAAGGAGCAGCAATCATTTTCCCGTCCTTATCTTGAACTGCCGCTACTTTAGCAGGATTAAACGAATCCTTGTATTTGTCATATCCCAGCTTATCTAGTTGTAAAAACCCTTGAGGAAATTGATGGATATATCCCGGAATACGTTCATCCTCCATTAGGACAATATCAGGTAAACCTGAGCCCCTTGCTGCCAAACCGACTGTTAACTTCTCATAAAGATCACCGCTATTGAAGTTTTCTACTACTACCTCTACATCTGGATATTTCTTCTGGAAGTTTTCAACAGAAGCCTTCATCGTATCTGCTGCTACATCCCAGCCCCAAATAGTGATCGTCCCTGCAGGATTTTTGGAATCACCAGTTTTCACTTCATCACCAGATGATTTATTTGAGCAAGCAGATAAAATTATTAGAATCACAACAAGCACACCATACAAATACTTTTTCATATTGGTCCCCCTCAAAAATAATTGTTATTCTGCTTCTTACTTAATCGTTTCACATACTGCTGTCTTCTTTAAATAGGAGCGCCAAGTAATACACCATTTCTCTGGATCATCAAGGAAATCTTGCTCATCCATTTTATGGATTGTACTACAGTGTGGAGCCGATTTAACGATTTCTGGGTTTTCATATGCTTCTTTTGAAATTTGCTCTAGTGCGTGAATATACTCATCTAAATCCTCTTTAGAGTAGGACTCTGTAGGCTCTAAGGTAAATGGTTGCTTAACAATATATGGATGGTGACTTGTCCAGTAATGAAGACCAAAGTCTGTCATTCTTCTTGTTACATCTTCAGTCGTTACACCCGTTTCATTTGTCATTTGCTCCCAGCTGTAGCGAACCTGCTCCAGACGGTGACCCTTCACATATGGAGCACTAGCTCCGCGAATTTCTAGAACCTTATGGTACATATAGTTATTATTTAATACAGCAATTTTTGCTACTTCCTTAAGACCTTCTGCTCCAAGTGCGCGAATCCACGCATAAGAACGTAATACCGTTTGAGCGACACCGTGGAAGGTACGAACCTTGCCAATGGAATGCTCTAAATCATATTGAAGTGTATATTTGCCGTCCTTGAGCTCAACAATCGGTGCAGGTAAGAATGGCTTTAATTCAGCCGTGACACCAAGTGCTCCCGTTGCTGGCCCCCCACACATATGAGGTGCTGCAAAGGTTTTATGAAGATTGAAGAAACACATATCGAAGCCAGCTTCCTTCGCTCTCGTAATCCCTAATAAACCGTTAGCATTTGCTTGGTCGTAGAAGCATAAACCGCCTGCTTGATGAACGATATCTGTAAATTCTTTAATTCTTGGATTGAAAATTCCTGTATCTTCAGGGTTTGCTACAACGAAGCCTGCTGTTCTCTCAGACACTACTGCTTTTAATTTTTCTATATCAGGGAAACCGTTTTCATCTGGATGCAACGTAATAATCTTGTATCCCTTTACAGCCGCTGTTGCAGCTTGCGATGGATGAGAGAAAATGGTTGTGATAATCTCGTCTCTCTTATCCCTTTCGCCTCTCGTTTCATGATATTTTCTTACAATCGATGCCATTGCAAACAGTGCTTGTGTTCCACTGCTCGGCTGGAAGGAGAAGCAATCCATTCCTGATATTTCACGCATACAAAGATCAAGATTATGGAAAACTTCAAGCATTCCTTGAACGGTTCCTTCATTTTGCAGGGGATGTAGCTCCATCATTTTTGGATCACGAATCAATAGCTCATTAATTTTTGGAATGTACTTCATCGTACATGTGCCCTGACCGATTTCTACGTTAAAATCAGACCCTAGTGTTTCTTGAGACAGTCTTAAATAATGACGCAACACACGTGCTTGACCAATTTCGGGTAGATTCGGTCTGCTTTTTCTTTGCATCGATTCCTGAATAACTGATGTACCATCACCAACAGCTGCCGCTACTTCTTTATTGACAGGAGGCAGTTCTACTCCCTTTTCTCCAGGCTGATGGAGTTCAAAAATGATCGGCTCATTCCATTTTGCTTGATGGAAATCTCGTGTTTTGCTTGATCGCTTTATCCTTTCCATATTAAAACACTCCTCTCTATTTGGTAATAACATCTTTAATCGATTGAACTAAATGATCTATATCCTCTTTCGTATGAATCTCTGTTACACAAAATAATGCTGACTGCCCAAATTCAGGAAACTCTAGTGAAAGATCTTTTCCGCCGAAAATCTTCTTCTCTAGCAGGCGCTCATTAATCTCTTCAACTGAATATCCGGTTTCATTGAAATCAACAACGAATTCCTTAAAAAATGGCGATTGTAAACGAGAGCCCGTTACATTAGAAATTTGATTCAATTGTTGCACCGCATATTGGCTATTTTGCATAATGGTTTGGCCAACCTCTTGCATGCCCTCTGGTCCAAGTAATGCTAAATAAACACCCGCTGTAATTCCCCATAAAGCCGTTTGTGTACCAACTGATTCTTTTCCTTTTTCCCTAAGAGCAAAGGACGTCCGGTCGTAGTACACATCACCAAATCCATATTCGCCTTCTTTTATCGTTGGAACAATACCAAACAACCTTGAAGGATATTCCTGAACATACTTCACTTCATCACGAGTAGCAATGAAACCAGCCTGTCCACCACTGAAATTCATGTGCATGCCAAGTGGCTGTAGGTCTCCACAGACAATATCAGCGCCATAATGACTAGGTGGTGCAAGTACTCCGAGTGAAATCGGATCCACGCCTACTACCATTAATGAATCATTTTCTTTTAATAGGTTCGAAATCTCCGGACCTTGTGCTTCAATAAACCCAAGATACGACGGATTCTCAAAATAAAGAGCGGCTACGTCTTCTGTTAATTTTGCTTTCAAATCTTCGAGGTCCATTGCCCCATTCTTCACATCAAACTGAACAAATTCAAATTGCAAATCTGGTGTACCGTAATTCATGATAATCTTGCTTCGCTCTGGGGCTGTTGTCTTCGCAAGCAACACTTTTTTCTTCCCAGTAATCCGAGCAGCCATTCTAACAGAAGTAGCAGCAGCTTGACCCCAATCAAAAGTTGGAACATTGACAACATCCATATCTACCAATTCAGCTACTAAACTCTGATACTCAAAAAGTGCGTGAAAGCGTCCGTGGTCTTCATATGGCTCACCAGCGTATGCCGTTAAAAACTCGGAACGTTGATTAATTTCATCACATACAGCCGGGATAAAATGTTGCCAACAGCCCGCTCCCAAGAAATTTGTAAATTCTTTCGTACTCGTATTCTTGTTGAGGATTCCTTCTATATGACGTCTTAGCTCATACTCCGTTAGAGCGGGTGGAAGATTCATAGTTTCTTTCAGCTTTAACTCTTCTGGTATGCAGGAATATAACTCCATAATATTTTCAACACCGATAACGTTTAACATTTCAGCCTGTACTTCAGGCACCATATTCGGTATATAAGGATGTACCTTTTGTGACATTCATATTACCTCCTGTCATGTTTTTATCATTTGATCATGAGCTATGAAGCTACTAGCCTACGCTAACCCACCACCGTCAACTGTAATATGTGTTCCTGTTACCCAAGCTGACAGATCACTTGCTAGGAATAAAACACCCTTAGCAATATCTTTCGGTGTTCCAAGTCTCTCTAATGGTCGTCCTTTAGCAGATGAAACTAAGAAAGCATCTTCCTGTAGATTCAATTGCTTTGCCTCACTTCTTAATAGCGGCGTATCCGTATCTCCTGGGCAAATACAGTTTACTCGGATATTTTGTGGGCCATGATCGATGGCCATTGCTTTCGTTATATTCACTACACCAGCTTTAGCCGCACAATAGGCAGCCGCTTGGTCTCCACCCTTAAGTCCCCAGCCAGATCCGGTATTAATAATACTCCCTCCGTCTTTTTCCATTAAAGGAATTAAATATTTGGAAAGTAGATAGACTCCCTTTAAGGAAACATCGATCACTAAATCCCAGTCTGACTCTTCTAAATCAACAACCGTTTTTCTCCTTATAACGCCAGCGTTATTAAAAAGTACATCCACCTTGCCGTAATTTGCCTCAATCTGCTCCTTTACTGCGATACAATCGTTTTTGTTCGTAACATCACAGCGGAAAAACACTACCTTATAGTCTTTTTTATTTAAATCAGCAGCTGCTTTTTTCCCATTCCCTTCATTAATATCAAGCATAATCACCATCGAACCGACTTCCGCTAATAGTTCAGCTGTTGCCAACCCAATTCCTGAGGCAGCCCCTGTTACAACAGCTACCTTATCCTTTAATCCGAAATAATCTTGAGTACTCAATCTCATTCCTCCTTGGCTTTTTAGAAAACCCTTTCAAAACTTGTTGTTCAAATTCTAAGTAAGAAAAATCCAACAAAATAGTTTTACTAAAATGTTTACTACTTTATTTTACCTTCAATCTTTTGAATATTCAATATATTCACACTAAATTTTTTAGAATATTTTACTAAATATTATTACTAATAATCTACTCTTGTGTTTACCTGATGGGAAGTTCTTAATCTGGGAATAAAAAAAATGCCTGTCCATACGGAAAATTCGTGTGGACAGACACCAATCTAGCAGTTCTCAAATAGAACTAGATCTCTCTTATAATTCCATTATAAATGCTTCTCTTTTATCAATTTGTTCTTCCCACAATCCATGCACTAGAATAAGAAACACGCTAGAAGTCCATGTGAAGGCAGGGTCTCGAAGCCCTTCTCCTGTTTTAGCGTTGAAATTTTCGGCCATACCGGATTGATTTGCCATCATACAATATTTTTCAGCTGTCTTCCTTGCGAAATCCTTTTCACCTATTGCATTTAAGCCGTCTACTAAAAGCATAGTGGATGGCGCCCAAATCGGTCCGCGCCAATAGCCATCTTGACGATAAAAAGGGCTATCCAAACTTTCAGTAGCAAACCCATAGTCTGTTTCGAATTGTTGTTCGATTAAACGATTTACTAATACTTCTCTTTGGGAGTTAGTGAATCTTTCACCTAAAATGAAGGGAATAAACAAAATTAAGCTTTGAGATGAAATAGATTCATGAGACCCTGACAGACAAGCTTGAAAACCTGCTTCTGTCCAAAAATGATCCATCATTCTGTTAAACATCTCATCTGCTCTTTGCTTCCAGTCTTTTCCTTCATCCATTTTTCCAAGCCGCTTTGCAATGGTTGCTAGCACATCCATCTGAATGATTAAAAAAGCACTCAAATCAGGAGTTTCAACGGGAATTCCCTTTGAAAAAACTGTGCTATTGTCCCATCCGCTATCATTGCCATGATTATACTGCGGGATCCCGTCGCCGTCATCATCTCTATAATTAAACCACCAATTCGTCCACCTAACTAACGGATCATATATTTCTTTTAGCTTTTCGTCTGTGATGAAATCAGAACGCTCCATCATCCATTTTAATGTCCATCCATGAATTGGCGGCTTGCACCGGCCGGATCCGAAATTATGATTTCAGCTAAAAAGCACAAAGATTGGATTGTAGTAGACGTAGCAGATAATGGGCTCGGCATAGACGACGTAGCAAAGGAGCATCTCTTTGATATGTTTTATTCCACATCGCAAAGTATTGCCGATAGCCGAAGAGGAATGGGTATTGGCCTTGCTCTATGTAAGTCCATTATTCAAGCACATGAGGGTACATTAACAGTCCATGACCACTTGCCAACCGGTGCTATTTTCCGATTCACGCTACAATCACAGGAGGTTGAACTATGATCAAGCCATTTATTTTAATCGTAGAAGATGATGAAGCCATCAAAAATTTAATCGCAACAACATTAGAAACACAGCACTACCATTTTCATACTGCTGGAAATGGTAGTCAAGCGATCCTAGAGGCGGTTTCGCATAATCCGGACATTGTCATTTTAGATTTAGGCTTACCCGATATTGACGGCATTGACATTATAAAAAAAATCCGTTCTTGGTCGATGATACCCATCATTGTGGTGAGTGCAAGAAGTACGGATCAAGACAAAATTGATGCACTTGACGCAGGTGCTGATGATTATTTAACGAAGCCTTTTTCTGTTGAGGAACTTCTCGCCAGTTTACGCGTGGCCATTCGACGTATTCACTATAGCACTATAGAAAACACGCAACAAAATGCCCTCTTTACTAATGGAGAACTTACCATTGATTACGCTGGTGGTTGTGCGTATGTAAACGAAAAAGAACTGCATTTAACACCCATTGAATACAAATTGCTTGTTCTACTTTCCAAAAATATAGGCAAAGTCTTAACACATAATTATATTACAAAAGAAATTTGGGGAAATAGCTGGGAGAATAATGTGGCTTCGCTTAGAGTGTTTATGGCTACCTTACGAAAAAAAATCGAATCAGATCATCACCAAAAGTATATCCAAACGCATATCGGTGTCGGCTATCGCATGTTGAAAAATTAATGAGTTAGTGAAAAAAACAGCCACTAACGTTGTGAACTCAACGTTTTGTGGCTGTTTTTTTTTGAAAATATATTGTGGCAATATATTACTGCATTCGAGCTAAAAATACTGAAAAGTGCTCCCTTGTTACAGGGTCATTCGGCTTAAAGTTGCCCTTATAGCCGATTGAAATGCCATTTGATGCTAATATTTTAATAAAATGATAAGCATAATGTGTTTTGCTGACATCGTTAAAATCGGCGACTGGTGCTTGCATTTTTAAGTTATATGCATTCACTAAAATCTTCGCTAATTGGGCACGTGTTAACGATTGTGACAGCTGCATTTTACCGTAGCTGCCATCAATAATCCCTGCTTCATAAAATGGTGTAATGATTGTATAGTCCTCACTATTTTCCGCTACATCTTGGAATGACGTCATTGGACGAATTTTTTTAAATTGTAAATTGGTATCGCGAGAAAGCATTAAGAACACTTGTCGGCGGTTAATCGAATTTGCTGGCTTAAACGTACCATCCTCATAGCCTTTAATGATTCCTTTGTCTGTTAAATACATAATTTCCTCAACATACGCATTTTTTGATGTGATATCTGAAAACGGTACATCATATACCGAAATTGTATAGTCGATTTGTGGTCTATCAAAACTAGATCTTAGAATAAGAGTATACTTCCCTGGTTCGAGATTATACGTATAATGAACGCGATTGGACTTTGCATAAATATCAGATTCTATATAGATATCCTTCGACAAATCTTGTTGGTCGCGTTTTATAAGTTGCATTTGTAAACCATTTTCTTCCGCTAGCTCACTATTGACAACTACGCCTATTTTCTTTGACTCTTGTAGCGTAAAGCTGAAATCGTCATTACGAGAAATGACACCGCGATATTTTGTATTGAGCATAATCGGTGTGTCAGAATCACCGCGCTTGAATGTTTCAGGATTTTCAATTGGCTGTGCTTCTATTTCAAAACGATATTGACGATCATACACACGATTCTGCGTAAAAGTTGATACGTAATACGTTCCTGGCTGTAACACTTCCACCACATGCCCTTTATTGGCAAACCATTGCTCGCCCGCTTTTAAATCTCTCCCAAAATCATACACATTTTTCTCTGCATTCGTAATTGAAACGCTTACCGAGTTATAGTCTTTATTGGCAACTGAGCCATTAATTTTTACGAGACTTGGCACTGTTAATGTAAAACGATAATAATCACTTTGATACAAATCATCACTTGATGTCACTTGCTCAATCACCGTATTGACCGGAATATCGATTGCTTCTTGACGACTATTATTCGGTTCTAGATAATAAAGACTGATTATATCTGACACTTGATAACTCGCCTCATAGGGCTGTTCAGGTGAATTACTAATGTAAATACCGTATGTCCCTTTTTTCAATTGAATTTGATGCACGGTCTTTTCAGGATCTCCGTCATTTACATTTGAGCTCAGCCAAATAATATCCCCCTGTTTTGTCGGACTTCCGTAGATTAACTTGATGCTCGTATCCTTTATTAAGGTAAAGGTATACAGCGAATCCTCTGCGACTTCAATTCGATAATAACCGTATCTTTCATAGCCTGCTGAATATTTTGAAGTAGGTGCAGTTAGTACCTCACCCTCATGCCAAAAGGCTGTATTTTTTAAATAATCGCTTAATGGTTCCTCTGCATTCACCTGAAGTGAAAAACCAAAAAGCAACAAAAGTGTACATAAAAACGGTTTCATCATTTCCTCCAAATATCAAATATTTATCATTTTATCATAGTAGATTTAGAGAAAGAAACCGCAGTTTTTCAGGTGATTTTTTCAAGAGAGCCAAAATAATGTATTTAATCTTTTGCAAAAAAAGGATATGATTAATTTAATTGTGAATGAGACTACTATCTTTACCTGTCCAAAGAACGCATAAATGGACAGGTTCTACTCATTGCAAATTGCTATACTGTTTTTAGAAGGAGCAGATAAAATGACATGGATTCAATCGATTCAGCAAGCCATTACTTATATTGAGAAAAATTTATTAGAAGAAATAGCGATCGAGGATATTGCAAGAGAGGCACATTGTTCAGCATTTCATTTCCAGCGTGTGTTTTCAATTTTAACCAATATGACCGTTGCTGACTACATTCGAAAACGACGAATGACACTTGCCGCACAGGAATTAATTAGTACAGACGAAAAAATTATTACGATTGCATTAAAGTATGGCTATGATTCACCTGAATCCTTTACGAAAGCTTTTCGTAAGCAGCATCAACTCTCCCCTTCAGAAGTGAGAAAGCAAGAAGGTACTATAACGAGCTATCTCCCATTAACAATACATGTGAGCTTGAAAGGAGCGGAACCCATGAATTATCAAATTATTGACAAAGACAGCTTTCAAATTTTAGGTTCAAAACGCACGTACAATTGTAAAACAGGTGAAAACACAAAAAATATCCCGTTATTTTGGGACGAGGCCAATGCAAATGGCATATCGGAACTGCTATTTCAGCAAAATGATGGGGTCATTGACGGAATACTTGGTGTTTGTGTTGCCCATGCCGACTATGCACATACCGATATGATTGACTATTGGATTGCGACATCGTCAACTGCACATTCAGATAGCTTTGAGACTTTAACGATTCCTGCTTCAAAATGGGTCAAGTTTGAAGTACATGGAGCGATGCCAGATGCGATGCAAAATACGTGGAAGCAAATTTATAGTGAATGGTTCCCTGCCCATCCTTATACACCAGCCGGAACACCTGAGTTAGAGGTATACACTGAGGATGATCCATCTAGCCCTGACTGTTATTCTGAAATTTGGATTCCGATTAAATAATTTCAATTTTCAGCTCTAAAGTGAACTAAATCGTATGTGAACCTTTAATGGGCACATACGATTTTTTTGAGCACTTCACCTAAAGCAGTATAATAGAATGAGCTTTCTTCACATTCAATCTAAAAATTAGTGAAAACATAGTAATATGCAAATATGAATGCAATATTTAGTCCTATCGCAGTAATTGATTTGATGAAAGGTTCTTTTAACACAATTGCACCTATTCCTAGAAGAACTCCGCAAAATGTCACCATTGGTGGTAAAAAAAAGATACCTATACTAAAAACCCGAAAAATAATACCGTCAAAATAGCCCGCTAAAAAGCTGATTATACTTAACGTTACATTGAAGGCTACACATAAAAATGACAATTTATTTGCTGGCAATGGTATACCCTCCAGTGATTAAAAAATGGATTCTGTTTTTTGATTATGAAAGATAAATGAATCAAACTAACAACACCATTATCAAACAAATTTTATATTTCTCTTAATAGCAATTTCAACCAATGCAAAGAGTAAACCTGCAACACTAAAAAGAATAATTGAACTAATTATACTTAGATTAAATTCTTCTATAAAACGCTCATCATAGATGATTTTAAAAACAATTGTCCCCATTCCCCCGCCAAACAAAGTAAATATTATCATTTTGAATTCAGGTTTTTTCCCATATTTACTTACGATAAATGTTAGAGGTAAAAACGAAATAGGATATAACATTACAAGTAAAGAGGTATAAATGAATAATAAAAATGGTCCAAAATCATTCAGTCCAAAATATTCCGAAGTCCTTATTTTATTTCCTTCTAACAATTCTACGCCAAATGCTGCACAGGAAAACAACAACACAATTGGTATCCACATGATTAAACTATGATAAAAAGTTTTCATCTTACACCTTTTCTTATATGGTTGACATATTTATGATAATATCTTACTCAAATTCCAATTCCACTAAATAATAGTATATCAGTTATATCTCTTAACAAAAGCCTACTCGCGTCATACAAGTAGGCGTAAATTTACGATTTTCGCAGGGGTCGCTCTCTCGGGGTAATGTTAATAATATAGTAACCTATGATTAAAACTAATATAACCGCTGCAAAAATAAGTGTATCCACTGCGGAATCATGTTCAACGATAATAAGCCGTAGCATCGCCGTAATTCCAATATACATAAAATAGCGAAGCGGGAAATGATAATCCTCTTTAAAGTATTTTACAATCATAGTTATGAACTCGAAGTACAGGAAGAATACTAGAATTTTCGCAAAAAAATATTTGTATTCTTGCTTTTCACCGCCAACAATAAACTTTAAAAACTCCACCATTTCAATAATAAGCATGACGCATAGAGCTAACGCAAGCACCGTTAAACCGACATTCAAAATCATTTGCAAAACTTTCGGCATTATTTCCTTAAATGGCTTAGGATCCGTTAAACGCTTCATTATTACCCACCTCCAGACGATATATTTTCAGATTATTCCATCATTTGGAGGATGTCAATTTTGTAAGCGATTACTATTTCAAAAAATTTTTGGATTGCTAAAAAGAACTAATTTTTTCTAAAAATGCTTCAATAAAAAGAGACACCTAATACCATTTAGGCGTCTCCTGTTTCAAGATAGATTAATGTGATTTTGTTTTTGTTGCGACAACGAACGCTGCAATAATCGCTAGCAATACGATCATAAATGGTGCATAGAATATTAAAAAGTCACTCATGTTTTCCTCTCCTTATACATGCGTTTCATCTTCTCCTGAAATATATCCCTTGTTAAAGATAAATAGCTTAAATACTAAATAAATAGATGGTACAAGTAAACAAAGTCCCGCAATAAATGCTACAACAAGTACAATGGCCATCGTTTCATTTGTAAAGCTATCGTGAACCGTTAAATATGGGTACAACAAGTATGGATAATGTGAAATCCCATAGGCAAAAAATGCTGTCGCAAATTGGAAGATTAATAAGGTCACGGCTAAACCATACTTACTTTTTGCCCAAAGTAACCAATACGTCGCTAAAAATAAGATTCCTGACACAATGAATAACCATGATAAATCAATCATTTGCTCATAATGCCAATTGTCAGTAGATCGCAGTTCAATTATGACGCCAAATGCGCTGATAATTAAAGGAATACCCCATACTAGTGCATATTTACGCATTAAATCACTCGCCTTTTGATCTCCAGCTTTTTGTGCATACCATGTTAAAAATATAGCGGAAATATAAAGTACGGCTGTCACACTTAAGGCGACAATCGACCAAGCGAGCGGACTGGTAAGTAATGCCCCGTAGTCTAATTGAGGACCCGCCTCGTTCATCATCACAAAGCCACCTTCAGAAATCGTCAAAACAACAGATAGAGATGCCGGAATAAATAATCCTGCTAACCCATAAGCCAGTGCATACCCTTTATGACCTCGCATACCACTGTAGGATTCAAATGCATAGTAACTACCTCGAATTGTCAGTAAAATTAGCGCTACAGATGCTGGAACTAATAAAATTGTTCCGTAATAATAAGCTGTTTGCGGAAAGAACCCCACAATTCCAACAAAGAAGAACACTAAAAAGACGTTTGTAATTTCCCATACCGGCGATAAATAACGCTTGATGACTTTCGATAAAATATGATTTTTACCTGTAATCAAACTATATGCATTAAAAAATCCTGCCCCAAAATCAATCGACGCCACGATAACATAACCAAATAAGAAAATCCAAAGAACGGAAATACCTAATATTTCTAAACTCATTGATGTACACCGCCTTTACGTGCTGCAATTTCCTTTTCAACAGGGTTGTTTTTAAACATTCGATGAAGCACAACCACACTTCCAATACCCAGAATTAAATACACAATACCAAAGGCAATGAACAGCCATTCGACACCAGTTGCTGTCGTAGCACCAGCTTCTGTTCGCATTAATCCATATAATATCCATGGTTGACGTCCTAGCTCTGCTAGCCACCATCCTGCTTCAATGGCTACAAGCGATAAAGGCCCACTTAAGACAATCAGCCATCTAAACCAACGAGCTTCAATCCATCCCCAATTTCTCCATTTCCCTAGTACAAAGGATAGAGAAAGGAAAATCATCAGCACACCAATTAACACCATAATATCAAAGAAGTAATGAATGATTAATGGTGGTCTTTCATCCTCTGAAAACTCATTTAACCCTGTAACTTCAGCATTAAAATCATCGCTCGCTAAGAAACTTAAAACCTTTGGAATTCGAATTTCATATTTGACTTCCTCGCCATCTAAAACACCGAAAAAGATTAAATCAGCACCTTCCTCTGTTTCAAAGTGCCATTCCGCTGCCGCTAATTTTTCAGGTTGATACTCTGCTAAATATTTCGCAGAGAAGTCACCAACAACAGCTGTCGCGATCGAGAAAATAATCCCTAGTTTCATCATTAAATAAAGTGCTTTTTTGTGGTATACCTGTTCCTCACCTTTTAATAACTTATACGCAGCAATTGCAGCCAGTATAAAGGCAACCGTCATAAAGCTTGATGTTAATACGTGCCCAATTTTTGTTGGCATCGCTGGCGTAAACATTGCTAAAATTGGTTGGATATTAATTAATTCACCACCAACTATATCGAAGCCACGTGGTGCATTCATAAAGGCATTGACCACCGTAATAAATACAGCTGACATCGAAGCACCAATTGCTACTGGGATAAGTAACAACATATGATGCTTTGGGTTTTTAAAGCGATCCCAAGTATATAAGTAAATCCCTAAAAAGATTGCTTCAAAAAAGAATGCAAAAGTCTCCATAAATAAAGGCAGTGCAATAATTTGTCCTGCCAACTCCATAAATTGCGGCCATAATAAAGATAGCTGTAGACCAATTACTGTGCCCGTTACAACACCTACCGCTACTGTGATCGTAAAGCCCCGTGCCCAACGACGAGCCATTAATGTATAGTGCTCATCATTTTTCTTATATCCTACATATTGAGCAATTAAAATCATGAGTGGTACACCGACACCAAGTGTTGCAAATAGTATATGGAAGGATAAAGTTAATTCTGTTAATGCTCTGCTCCAAAATACGGCTGAGTTTTCCATGTTATTTGCCTCCTATTCCTTAGAAAAACACATTTCGAGCCAAATAGCGCGAAATGATGTTTTTACTTATATGGATTTCCTTGAAAAAGTTATATTCTCTTATCCACTAGAAAATCGCTGAAACAATAGCCACCATCGCAATGGACGATAACGTGAAACTTGCAATCAAAAACCTTTTTTTCATTTTTATTCACCTCTTTTAAAAGATCAATCTTACTAATGTAAATTATTATAGTAAGATAATTCATCTTAAAATATAGGGGTTTACCACTATAACTGCTTAAAAATTTGAGCAGATTGTGGACAAAATTATATAAAAAAAGCCCAACACCGTTTAACAGGTATTGAGCTTCATCAGTATTATTGGATATAGCCATTCGCTATGCCGTATTGAATTATTTCTGCCTTAGATTTGACTTTTAATTTTTGCATAATGTTAGACTTGTGACTTTCTACGGTTTTAGAGCTAATAAATAGCTTTTCCGCAATTTGTACATTGGTATAGCCTAAAATTGTTAGGCGTACAATTTCTTGTTCCCGTGTAGAAAGTACATCACTTTTTTGCTTTCCTTTATTTTTAAATAATTTTTCAATTTGCTCAGGCGGTAATCCAACTTCGAAATAGGTTTTGTTATGAATCACTGCTTGAATTGCCTCATACATAATGCCACCTTGACTATTTTTCAAAATATAGCCATCAGCTTCAACTTCGATTGCTTGTTGGATAAAAGCAACTTCATTATGCATTGTTAAAAAAATAATTTTTATATGAGGGAGATTCTTTTTAATTTCCTTTGTTGCTGTAAAACCGTCAATACCATTTGGAATCGAAATGTCCATTAATATTACATCTGGGTTCTTTTGGTACGCTAATTGGATGGCCTCCTCACCGTCATTCGCTTCTCCTACTACAGAAATATCACCCTGATTTTCTAATAATAAAGCAATTCCTTTACGAATGAGAATATGATCATCCACTAATAAAACGTTAATCATGCTCCGATCTCCAACTAGGTACGACGACGTCAATCGATGTACCATTTCCTATCGTTGAATCAATGTCGAACTTTCCATTTAGTAAATCAATGCGTTCCTCCATATGCTTCAATCCTAAGCCCTCACTTTGTATATTTTCTCGTTTAAATCCAATGCCGTTATCCCGAATATTCATATAAATATGCGTTTTATCCTTTACAATGCGAATTTGAACCTTATTGGCATTTGCATATTTTACTACGTTATGTAGAGCTTCTTGAATAACTCGATATAAGTTAATTTCTACTACCGGATCACAACGGTCTAAGCCTTTTGTTGAAAGCTCTATTGAAATAGAAGGTAGATTTTTCATAATGTTTTCAATCATCATCCGAATCGTCGGTTCTAAACCTAATTGATCTAGGCTGTGTGGACGTAATTGATGCGAATAGGCATTAACATCATCCATCGCTTTTTGAAGTTCCTGCTGTACCTCTTTAATATATTGATTTAGTTTGTCATTATCTTTTATAAATGAATCAACGGCTTGTAAAGCCACTGAAACGGTGAATAATGATTGTCCGACCCCGTCATGTAGTTCTTGAGCAAGACGCTTATGCTCAGATTCTTTAGCTTCTATTAAGGCTCGAATCATTTTTTTGGTTGTTTCTACCTCTTGTGCTTTTTTAAATGTCTCTTGATCTCGCAGTACAAGTAAGTATTCTGTCTCACCTGTTTCATCACTCGAATAAATGGCAGCCGTACTCATTTCTACGTCAATTTTCATGCCGTGATAGGTAGGCATTTGAGATAGAAAAGAAGGAACTTCACTATTTGCTATCAAATAACAGGTAGGTTCGCCCTCTTCTTTTTGCCTTTCCATACAAAATGTACAAAACGGCACAATGTCACTAATATTCCAGCCTGTTAATTTTTTGGCCGCTGGATTCATCATCATAATTTTACGATTCGCTTTCATTATAATAATGCCATCTTGAATATGCTCATAAATATCTTTTAAATAATCAATCGGTGAACGAGATGTCATGTCACTCTCCTCCTCTTTATTTATTATCCCTCTTATAGCTTCTTTTTTAAACAATCCTGCCTGCATTCTAATAATGTCTGAATTGTTCAAACTCATCATAAATAAAGCAATATAAATTATAAAGGGGTTTCCCGCTTATCAAATCATGCTTTTTTTAGTGGAAAACCCCTAGTTTTCTTTTAGAAAAATTAGCCTATTATATAAGAAAGGAGATGATGATATGCAGTTTTTACAGCATTTCATACATGCAGAAAAATCTAAATTATTTATGTTATTTTCTCTCTCATTTCTTATTGGGGGCAGCATTGTTTTACAAGGAATGAGCATCGTAAAAATCGTGAACCATGTTTTTATCGAAAAAGGTGATTTTTCACAGACATATATGTTCTTCGCGCACTTTCTATTAGCGATTATTGTAAGATTGGTAGCGCAGTTTACAATGGGAAGAATTGGGGGGCTCTTAGCGGAAGGCGTGAAACAATCGATTCGAGAGAAATTATTCGAACATTGGTCTCTCACAGCAATGGAAAAGCACGTCGCCTCTCAAACCGGCGAAAAAGTCACGCTTTTAATTGATACAGTGGACCAGCTTGAAAGTTATTACAGAGAATATATCCCTCAAGTGATTAAAACAATCATCGTACCAATCATGATATTAATTACGATCTTTATCGTTCATCCAAATAGCGGTTGGATTATGTTGATTACCGCTCCTTTTGTTCCAATCACTTACATCATCATCGGAATGCAAACAAAGAAAAAATCGGAAGAACAATTAGATGCACTGAATCGCTTTTCAGGAAAGTTTTTAGATTTACTACAAGGCTTGCAAACGATTCGATTATTTGGTCAAAGTAAACAGCAGGAGCAAATTTTAGCCGACAGTAACGCGGGCTTTATGTCACGTACGTTAAGTGTCTTAAAAATAGCATTTGCTTCTACGCTCTTTATCGAATTAATTGCTACACTTGGCATCGGACTCGTTGCACTCGAAATCGGCTTCCAAATGATTGTTTTTAAAACACTCACTTTTGCGCCTGCATTTTTTATTTTGACACTGGCACCCGAGTACTATAATTCGTTAAAAGAATTGGGCGCTGCATTTCACACAGGTCGTGGTAGTTTAGGCGCTGCAGCGTTGATTGAAGAACAGCTTAAACAACCAGAAAAGCCGGTTCACTGGGGAACAACCCCCTTAGCAATTCAACCTACAATCTCATTGCAAGATGCAAAATTTAGCTATTCAAATGGTCCAGTGATTGGTCCTTTATCTTTGACAATTCACCGTGGGCAAACGGTCGCCTTTATCGGACAAACCGGTCAAGGGAAAACATCGATTTTGAATATGTTAGCGAGCTTAACTGAACTAGATGGCGGCACACTGCTATTAAATGACGCACCACGTAGTTCATATCGAGCTGAAGATTGGTATGCACAAACAAGTTATATTTCACAGCATCCTTATATTTTTGCAGGCACATTAAGAGAAAATATTTGTATGGGACTTGAGATACCAGATGAAGAAATTAATGAAGCGCTACAAAAGGCACATTTACTCGACTGGCTAAATCATTTACCAATGGGGCTCGAAACACCCATTGGAGAAGGTGGACTTGGCTTATCAGGCGGTGAAAAACAGCGAGTAGCCATTGCACGAGCATTTGTGAAAAAGCCTGCTATCGTATTTTTTGATGAGCCAACTGCGGGACTAGATGTGATCACTGAAAAGTTATTAATGCAATCGATACGTGTATTACGTGAAACTGCTACGGTTATTATAGCTGCACATCAATATGAAAGCATACGTTTCGCAAATGTTATTCATATTGTAGAAGATGGCAACATCACAGCATCTGGAACACCGAAATCCTTAAAAAATCATCCATTTTACGAAAACCTACGTAAAGGAGGGCTTAATCATGCAACAGTTATTACAGATGATATGGACTGATAAAAAAAATGTGCTCCTTGCCTTATTAGCTGGTACAGTGAGCGGTTTAACTGCGGTTGCCCTCTTTGCGCAAAGCGGTCTATTAATTTCAAAGGCAGCCCTTATGCCACCCTTTTACGTCATCTTGATTTTAACCGCCTTTTTAAAATTATTTGGTGTCACAAAATCTGCAAGTAAATACGCTGAACGTTATATTTCACACCGCGTGACGTTTCAATTTATCAGTATTTTGCGACTGGATTTTTTTAAAAAGCTATTGCCGCAAGCACATGTACTCAATAATTATAAAAGTGGCGATTTGCTGGCACGTATTACAAATGATGTTGAAATGCTGCAAAACTTCTTTTTACGTGTACTGTATCCACCTTTCATTGCGTTACTTGTATTTTTGGCAACGATTTTATTTACATTATTCTTTTCGCCATGGATTGCCTTCATTTTACTAATTGGAATAGTGTTAACAAGTATTGTCATTCCGTATGCTTTATTTCGTCGTCCATTTCAGACAGCAACTGCAGAAAAAAAGCAGCTAACTGTCAACGCAACGGAATATTTTTATGGTTATCGAGATCTGCTTCTTCATAATCAATTACAAGCGAGTAAAAAGACGTTATCGACATTACACACAAGCTACTCCTCAACTCGTAGAAAAGAGCTTGACCGAGAACAAACTTCTTATTTATGGAACCAGCTCATTGCCCTTCTTACAGGCTTTAGTGTTGTTTTTGTCGGTGCTTACCTTACTACGATCGGGCAATTAGAAGGTGTGTATTTAGCGATGATTGTGCTCGTATCATTAACCGTTTTCGAATCCGCCGTACCACTTTCAATGGTGCCTATTTTTGCAAAACATACGAAAAAAGCGATAGAACAACTTGAAGAGATTACCTCGAAAAAAATAACAGATGGCACAATAGATTTAATTGATTTAAAGCAGTCCATTCAGTTAAGGAATGTATCCTATCAGTATCCTTCAGCTACACGATTAGCGATTGAAAATATTACAATGGACATCCGAGCGGGTGAGAAAGTGGCGATTATCGGACCGAGTGGCTCTGGTAAATCTACACTGCTGCAGCTTTTCATGAAGGAATTTAAAAGAAATCATGGGGAATTCTTTATTGGAGATGATGACATTGATCGCATTCGTATCTCTTCTCTATACGAGCATATGAGTACGATGTTACAGCACAATCATTTTTTCTCTGGCACGATTAAAAGTAATTTACTGTTTGCTAATCTTAAAGCAGCAGACGTTACCTTACAGCAGGCACTTACAAAAGCATGCCTCACAAAAAATTTAGAAGACCCTATCTTCGAAAAAGGTGGCAATCTCTCTGGTGGTGAAAAACAGCGTTTAGCCTTTGCTCGACTCCTTTTAAAAGAAAGTGATTTATGGATTATAGACGAGCCATTTACAAGCTTAGATATACAAACAGAGCAAGCCTTATTTAACACGCTTATGAACGAAGCACATAAAAAAACGTTAATCATGGTTACACATAAGCTAACAAATCTAGATCAATTTGATTGCATTTTTGTCATGCAGCAAGGACAAATTGTAGAATCTGGTACCGAAGAACAATTATTAGCAAAACAAGGGTTATACTATTCGATGTATCACAAAAAATGAGTTCGTCAGATGACTTCCTATTTTCATTTCATTACGGTTCAATAATAAATAAAAAAAGTGAAATCGCAGTCAACGGTTTCACTTTTTCTTATGTCCTGACTCTGTAACGGAAAGACGTTTCATCACTTTATATTCTTTTCTTCAATATCAATTGAAGCACTTTACTTCTCCCGTTATGACCAATTCCTTCTATTCGCTCTACTTCAGCACACATGAAATGAAGTACGTCATGTTTGTTTGCCCAATTGTGTAGTGCTGATTCGTTATATAAAAAATCGATTTGCTTTGGCCCACCAGTTTGATACTGCAATTGTGCATCTTCATACACTTCCATTAAAAAGATACCATCCGCTTTTAAAGAACCAACAATTTTATCTAACACTTCGTATTGATCGGCTTTTGAAAAATGACCAAAGATCATGACCGCTCCGTCATAAAAATCCTCTTCAATAGAGTCTTTAATTAAATCTTTTAATTCTGTCTTTACTTGTACTTGCTGCGACTTCGCTAATGCTATCGTTTTCTGTAACCCTTCCTGTGCGTAATCAAATGCAGTAACATCATGACCCTTTGTTGCTAAAAAAACCGCATTCCTTCCTTCACCTTCTGCATAACACGCAATCCGTTTCGACTGTTCGAAGGCATTCACGTGTTGTTCTAAAAACGCATTCGGTTTCGTCCCATAAAAATACGTATCTGATTTGAATTTTTCATCCCACTGGTTCATTTTGAACATTCCTTTCGATATCGAAAACTAGAAAAACACATAATAGCGCAAAATGCTGTCTTTTTCTTGTGGATTACATTGAAAATCTTATCTTTCTTATCCACTAAAAAGGCAAACGGTCGTATACAATATGCATACGACCAATCACACCCTTATTTATTGTCGCTAATGAACTCGATTAATAGCTCTTTTGGCATGAAGCCTGCTGTTTTTGCCTTTACTTCTCCGTCTATAAATAAAAGCAAGGATGGAATCGACATAATTTCATACTGTGCAGCTGTCACCTGGTTTTCATCCACATCTACTTTTACGATTTTTACATCATGACCGATTTCTGCATCTACTTCCTCAAGGACTGGTGCAATCATTTTACATGGGCCACACCAAGCTGCCCAAAAATCGACTAACACAACTCCCTCTAAAATTTCTTTTTCAAATGTTTGATCTGTTGCATGTACAATAGCCATACGTATAACCTCCAAAAAATTATAATTAATTCATACTAAATGGTGTAATATTTGCTCACTTACTTAGCGCACATTTCGCCCCATTTTTTTCAGACTGCGGCTAACAGTCTCGTAGTGGAGATCGACATTACTTGATAGCATTGTCAGTATGTCCAATTGACCTACTATTGGAGTACATGATGATTTTCCACTAAAACTCTCCAAACATTACGTGTTTTAATTTAAAAGCAACTTACCCCCTAAACTTATACCCCTACAGGTATAAAGTCAAGTGAATTGTCCAAAATTCTTAGACAGTGATTGTGTTTTTACTATCTTAAAATGGGGCAATTACGAAAATGAAAAAACTCGTTCTGCTGAAGGAAATGAATAACTTCGACTGCGAAATACAACTATTAATAGTTAAGCCCGTAATCAAATAATTTTTTATGTAATTATTACCTTTTGAAAAATTTGCAAGGCATATTCCACTAACCATAAATTATCTACTTACTTTATGTAATCAGATTATTTGCAAAAAGTAAGTAACTATATCAAAATAAGTATTGTATTACTTACATACAATGAGGAGGATTTTCATATGACATTTCAAGCAAAAGAATTTCGTACAGCGGAGCATGACATTGCCGACGTATTTTTAAATCGTTGGTCACCACGTGCATACGCAGACACACCGGTAGCAGAGGAAGTATTAAACCGTCTTTTTGAAGCAGCTCGATGGGCCCCATCTTCTGGTAATAACCAGCCTTGGCGCTTCATCGTTGCGAAAACGGAAGAGGATTTAGCGAAGTTCCATCCTGTATTAATGGAAGGCAATTTAGTTTGGGCAAAAAATGCACCTGTACTTGTTTTAGTTGTATCTGATAATACAAAGGGCTCTCATGAATTTGACGCAGGGACAGCTTGGGGCTTCTTATCATTACAAGCTGCAAATGAAGGCTTAGTCACTCACCCAATGAGCGGTATTTATAAAGACGTAGCAAAAGAAGCATTTAATATTCCAGAAACGTTTGATGTTCACTTAGCTATTGCTATCGGTTATAAAGGTGATAAAGAAATGCTTTCACCTGAGCTACAACAACGTGAAACACCATCTGGTCGCCGTCCTTTAGAAGAAATCGTATTCGAAGGTTCATTTAAATAAGGCTACTTTAAGCGATGTGAATCTTGCTGTTCACATCGCTATGTTCAATTAAAATAGGAAATCTTATTTCTTGAGAAGGGGAAACTCTGCATAATGATTTTAATTCAGTTATGCCATAGCCATTCCCCACAACTAGAGCTTCTCATCCAATTTCTGAATCTTTGAGTGGGAAATTAAATAAACATTACCTAAAATGTCAATTTTGTCTCCATTTACACGTACCGCGCAATCTTTGTTCGAAGCATAAATATTCATTTCTTCCGATAAGGGCGACAGTTCGTCTTGAACCAACGCAATGTTGTTTTCAAGATCAAAATGAGAAAGGACGGAAAAATCGTTCAGGCCGATGCCATCGTAAACAGAGCTTTTTTCAACATTATAGCCTAAGTTTTTCGAGCATACCCATTTTGCAGACATGTTGATCGCTCCAGCGCTTGCCCCCATCACAACGGCTTCGCTTTTTTTAATCACATCCGACAATTCATACTCCATTAAAAACTTATTTTGTTTTAGAGTATCTCCACCCAACAAGAAAATGACCGAAGCATTTTGAATTAATCTTTGGGCATCTTCCTTCTGCACGTGATAGTTAATTAAATGATATTCATCAAACATAATGCCGGCCTGATCCAGCCACGAGCGTTCCGTAGCACCATCGGCTTCATCATTTAATGGATTCGAGCTAATCATAGTGAGTGATTTTCTATCAGCTATATCCTCCCGTAACACCTTGCCTAGTTTTTCTGGAAAAAAATCGTTAAACCAACCTAAATAATAGTGAGTTTTCATAAGTACCTCCGTAGAAAATGAAATGTTCATCGATTATTAATTGTAATCTGAGTGGTCTCTAATCCTAGTCGTTTTTTTAATTCTTCAGTAATAGTAAATGAAATAGTTGAGCCTTCCTCTACCCCTACAAATTTATGATGTATTCCAGTAACAACCGTTCCATCAGTGAAATATGTTTCAGTAGGTTTTGAATTCATTGTTATGTGCTCTGGATAATTCCCATTTATTTGTCCTTGCATAGTTATTTTATTTGGCAACACAAGATAGACGGGTTGCCTTTCCATCAAAGAAATCTCAATGGCAGTTTCATGTATTTCAACAATACCATTTGGTGGAACAGTTACTCCGTTTATTTCCAATTCATAATCCCATAACTTTATTGCTAAATCTTTTAATTGAGCGTTACTATAGCCTTTAATAAGGTCATCTATCAATTGTTTATAATAATCGGCTTCCTCTTTCTTATAATTAAAATCAGTTTGAATATTATCCAAATCAGCTTGAAGTTCCTCATTCTGCTTTTCTAGTTTGTCTATTTGAGTAGTTTTATCTTCCAGAAGCTGTGTCGAAGCGTTTACTTCATCTATATCATCACTATTTGTAGAGTTATCGCGATTATTATCTGAGCAAGCAACGAGAATAAACATAAGACTCAAGCATCCTATTATTCTTTTCACCTAATCCACACCCCTGAACTTTACATTATTTTACTAAATATACCAATTACTTTACACCATAGCAAACAAAGTCCCAAAAGCGTCGTTAGGCAACCTAATAATAATAATAAGCAGTATTCTTATTCATTGAATTCTGGGGATTTCCCTATATGCTACAATTAAAATATCATTTCACTATTTGGTGGTTATTTATAAATACTGAAGAAAGAGGTGAGTAAATTGAAAAAAGCAATAACAATTAGTTTAATTTTTATTTCGATTATTCTTTCAGGATGTAATTCAATCAATTTAAGCGATGCTGAATTTACGAACGTTACACCAGCCGAAATTAAAATGGATAACATTACTTATCTATTGACTGATGAAGTTTTAACTACTAATGAGGTTGAAGATCAAATAGGAAAGGTTACTCAGATTCAGGTGCTTGTTTCTTATTCAGAAGACCAAAACCCTTTTAAAAATCCGAGTAAAATTTTTAAGGTAAAGGATAGAAGTGTCGAAAAGGCTATTGCCATTCAAGTTAATGACAAACTATATCTTGCAAATATTGATGAATCGTTTTAATAACTGTTATATGATGAGACAATACTTATTTTATTTTCTCCGCCAACTCTAAAATAATCCCTTCTGGCCCACGAACGAAGCATAATTTATAAGCATTTTCGTAGTTTTGTATCTCACCAATAAGTTCTGCGCCTTTGTTTGTCAATTTGGTAACAAGAGCTTCAATATCTTCAACAGCAAAGGCAATATGCTGGATACCCAGATTATTTACTAAAGGATGCTGTATGGCAATTTCATCTTTTGGCGTGTGAAATTTTAATAGTTCTATATTTACGTCTCCATCTGGCGTTCGCAACAATACTAATTCAATATTTGCATCACTATCTGGCATTCGCGACATTACAACTTCCTTTCTAGCATCTTGAAGTCCCATTATTCGCTCCATGCGATCCACCCACTCACCTTCCACTTTTCCCTCACCTAGCATTTCAAGGCCTAAGTCAAGAAAAAATGCTTTCGCAGCAGGTAGATCATTGACGATTATACCAACATGATCTATTCTATGGATTTTCATCTAGCATACTCCCTCTCTTCCTATTTTTTATACTACCCTTTTCTAATGATTCTTTAGCAATCATGCCCGATTGCGGAAGATTGATTTTATTGAAAATCAATCAAATTAGTACAGCAAGTATAACATATTTATGGCTTTTATCTTTCATTCCCCAGAAGATGCGAGGAGATAACCGTCTGTCACTTACTGATACAATGCTTTTCCTAATATACATTGAATAGTTGTATAGGATGTGAGAACCCTGATATTCCTATAGTTCTCACATTGGAGTAAAGATGACCGCAAATTCACAGCGCTAAGAAATTTATGCAAAGTGACGAACCAAACAAGTAAAAATACTGCTACATTAATCGTTTGCACTTCCTGTATAAAAAGCTGTATAAATAATGATCATAAGAAAAGCCACGAAACGTTGATGTCACAACATTTGTAGCTTATTAGTTCGTTTCCAATCTTTTATTTGGGAACGTTATTTTATATGATGTTGTATAGATTAATCATTAAAATATTATCGAATAAACAACCGATTCTTTCATTAGAACACTTATATACCAATTCATTTATACTTATCAAAGTATTTTCCCTTCTCAATAATCTCTTGTGAACTTAATGCTGTCCAATCTTCAGGAGTTTGGTTAGGATGTAAGTCGAGATAGGATTTAATCATCTTATACCCTTCATTGTAACCATATAGCAACGGTAAATCATTTCCACCAAATAAAATTTCTCTTGAACGATTCAAATCCTTTTTGTTTAAATCAGGTTCAATTTTAGACCACAGTTCTTTGTTAAAAGTTAAATCTACTGGGCTATAGTCAAGATAGGGAAAAACGGTTTTCTCGAACATGACTGCCTTTCCTTCAAAAATAAGATTATCTAAAACAGATAAAGAATTGTTACCTAAATACTTTTCTGCCCAAAAACTATGATGATATTCGTGGGCAACACCAACTTTTATATAATCGTCATCAACATATTTATTATAGGGAATAATGATTTTTCCTGCCCCAACCGTAACGAAGGGCGCATTAAAATCAGTAGTAGGAAATACACATACCGCAACGTCTTTATGAGAAGGTAATAGTTCTGCTGATTTCAAAAGTGCCTCTTGAATAAGTGCATTAATTATTATTTTCCTATCCTCTATTTTTTGGCTAATTGATTCCAATTCCGTAAAATTTTCAGGAACGGAATGGAGAAGATTTTTTGCCATGTAAATAAATTCTCCATTTTCAAAACAATCCTTGTAAACAGGTTGAATAATTTCTTCTTTGTATAATACCAAGTTTGAATTTTTCGGATTTTCCTTCACTTTTTCAATATACTGTTTAACTAACGGAGTGGCATGAACGATTTTAAACTTTTGTTGAGTTTGAGGGTTCTCAAATGTATATATCATGTCACTGTCATCCGTATTTTGCTCTTTCTCCTTTTCTTCAGTTTGCGTACAGGAAGTGAGCATTAATAGTATTAAAAGTAGAATAAAAGGTGCGCTAGTTTTTAGATAGTATTTCAATTCATTCCCACCTTATCTAATATTCAAAGAACATTTATCCCCTTGTGGATTTGTTCGATACATTTTGCCTCATAAGATACCTATCGTCTCCTTGACAAAGGCCTCAAAGTGTTCAAGCTCTTCAATATACGGATGGTGATTGGATTGTTCAAATACGGTTAACTGTGCATGTGGTATTAGTTTTGCTATTTCATATGTAAATTCAATCGGGCATTGTGCATCAAAGCGCCCGCCAAATATAAAGCTTGGAATCGTAATGTTTGTTAATGCTGCACGAACATCATAACTCTTCACTTCTACTTTTCTAAAATAATCAAGCGCTCTGCCGTTTGTTTTGCCACTGTTCGGTAATGATAGTGCTAGCTTTAATTTTTCCTCATCGTAATACGACATTA
Source organism: Solibacillus palustris (assembly GCF_022549215.1). Classification (GTDB taxonomy): domain Bacteria; phylum Bacillota; class Bacilli; order Bacillales_A; family Planococcaceae; genus Solibacillus; species Solibacillus daqui. Next base: position 86,479 of record NZ_JAKZFC010000007.1, read on the forward strand.
ATGACCATTCATATGAGTATTTTTGCCGTTCTTCCACCGTTGTAGCGGGGTTATTTAATAATTCCATGATTTCTATGATTCGTGCAAAATTTGAATTGTCCGCGCAGTACATGCTTTCAGGATGACTTGCATAAGCCTTACTCGCCGCTGTACAGCCCGCAATCATTTTCGTTAAGGAATGAGGTGCTAAAACCGCGTATTGTAATGCCAGCATGCCACCTGTAGAATGTCCTGCAAATGCCCATTTTTCAAAACCTAATGCCTCGCGAATCGCCTCTAAATCTGCAATGATTTCTGGAAATTTCATTTGTTCATCTGCTGTGACTGGCGATGAATTCCCTGCACCGCGCACATTAATTAAAAACACTTCATAGTGCTCTGTAAATGGATTGGCAAACAAATTACCACGCGCATCAAAATGTGAAAAATAATGCGTAATTGCAAGTGGTGCACCTTGCCCTTTTGTAAAATATTCAAATGTTCCACGTGTTGTTTCAATGAAATGCTGTTTCCACATATGCTCGCCTTCTTTCTTAAAATTTTTCAACTAAAACTTTTCTAACACAGTATCCACACTGTTCCACACATATACTTCTTCATCGATTGTTACCCCACCGATTGTAATTGGAATAGTTTTCACAAACTCCGCACCGTAGTATTTGTAAAACTCACGTGACTTATTGTCAGCTAGTACTTCGACATATACTTTGTGAAAGCCTTGTTCTTTAAACGAATGCATTATCTGTTTTAACAAAAGCTTTCCGACACCCTTACCTTGGCAGTGTTCAAATAAATAAATGGCTGATAAATCCGTTGCACCTGGTTCAGTATTCGTGTCGCGCTTTTCTCCTACAACAAAGCCGATGATTTCATCGTTCGTTTCTGCGACAAAAATATTTCTAGCAGGATTGGCCATATTATTTTGCCATAGCGTTGTGCGTTGTTCATAACTTAACTTGTCTAAAAAGCTTTGTGGAATAATATTTTTATAAGTAGTGCGCCAACTATCTACATGTACCTTGGCAATATTGGCTGCATCTTCTAGCTTTGCAATTCGAATGATCATATTAAATTCCTCCCGTTACCATTATTGGCTCATCACCATAAGTTGGGGATGCGTCATGATTTTTCATTAAAATAGGATTTCATAGTCCGCTTAAATAGTATTTAATAGAAATTCGCACGTATTTTTCAAAAATCGCACGCAAATGCTCGAAATTCGCACGTATACCTTAGAAATTCGCACGCATCTTACGTAAAATCGCACGTAAAATCAAAAAATCGCACGTATCCAATAAATCTCGATTAAGTAGTAGCCCATCTAAAGCCGATTAGAGAAATCAAGCCCATGTTTCATGATTATCCATATTATTACATTATTCAGAATTTTTGTATAGAGTATTGACCCATTTTACTCCAGCTCATTCTAGCAAACATCAAAAATCGCAAATAATAATAACTAGAAGTCATAACAGAAAATAGTTTCTTATTTGTAATGTCATTTTACAATGAATTCACGGTCAATTTTCCTTTGAAAAGTTTATTAGTTGGGACATCTTATATTTATAATTTAAATTTTCAATTGCAATTTTGAACTATCTTTTTATGATGAGGAAAACTTAAATCAATTTTTTGCTCTGGGTTTTGAACGCGATGAAATGAAAGATAATTTATTGAAAATTATAGAGGTGACAATAAAATAACGCCTAAAAGCCTGCACGTAACATGCAGGCTTCTTTTTATAAGCAAAACAAATCGTATTGCTTTGATAACTTCGCTAAAAAATCAATGCCGGCAACACTATTTCCAACATCATCAATCGCTGGTCCGTAAAGTCCAATCCCAATTGGACCCTTTAAATGCTCGATTTCCCCGTCTTTTACAACGGCAATAATGGCACCTGATACACCACTTTTTGCTGGCAGACCAACAAATGCAGCGAATTTTCCCGAAAAATTGTACATGCCACATGTCATCATTAACGCTTTAGCAATGTTGATAACATTTTTGCTGCACGCGGCTTCACAATTTTGACCATTTGTCGCTAAATACAGTGCGATTTTCGCTAAATCTGAAGAATTCACTGAAATCGAACAAAGCTGTAAGTATACTTGTAGCGCTTCCTCAACATCGGATTTTAAGAAGCCATTCGCTTGTAATATGTAGGCAATGGCACGGTTATAATCAGCCGAATGATATTCTGACATATACACTTCATTATTTACCGATACTTGTTTATTTAATATTTTTTCAATGAAAGATGTTACAGACTTCACCTTATCAAACATTGATTGCCCGGGTAATAACGATGCAATGGTAATTGCTCCTGCATTAATCATCGGATTGAACGGCTTGTTATTGTTACTTTCTAAGCGCACAATTGAGTTAAACGAATCCCCTGTTGGCTCAACGTCTACATAACGCATGATTTCCTCTATACCATGATGATGCGCAGCCACCATGAAACTTAGCACCTTGACAACACTTTGAAGCGTAAACGTTTTTGTGCAATCTCCAAGCTCAATTTTATCATCCATTGACATCAGACTTACCGAAAATGCAGTAGAATCTGCTTCAGCTAAAGCAGGAATATAGGATGCAACCTTGCCCTTTTGAGTCATTTTTTTTGTGTTTTCATATATTATTTGTATGTTTTTCATCTATCTTCTAGCTAATCGAAATAATTAGCTTCCCCCTCGCAATATTTTTAACTTGAGCGTTTTTAAAGTATCTAATTGTTTTGGTAAAAGAAAATAGTAAAGATATTTTACGAAAAGAGCGAAAGTATTTTTATATGATATTTTTTCTCACCTTGCATCACTTTGTATTGTATAATTTTAACAAATAGCTAAAACTGAATTGAGGTGATTGAATGATTTCAAAAGAAGTAAAATGGCTACTCATTATTATTTTCTTCTTTTCATCGATTTTTCATATTACAATGGCTCAAATGAATAATCCGAACCTAGGGCTATTAATGGCGATTCCCCTATTTTCGTATTTATTAATCCATATCATATTATTTAAGAAGCCAATCAAGCAAGACTTAGCATTACATCTACCGAGGAAAAAAGCTTTACTATTATCCATTTTTCCCCCTATTCTCTTAGGATTATTAATTGATGGCGTGTTCTATTATTCAAAAAAAGGCATTTTCTTATTTGAACATGTTTCAGAGCTATTACCTTTACTATTTATTGGACTGACCATTGCTACCTTTTCAGCACTATTAGAAGAAATCATCTGGCGTGGCTACTTACATAGTCAAATAAGAAAAATTTATTCATTTCACAAAACAGCCTGCATCACTGCATTAATATGGAGTTTTTGGCATCTACCTATCGCACTTTTCTATAAATCTTATTCAAATATTGCAATCGGGACATTTAGTTATCTCGCCATCTTATTTATTGTATCTTACATCCTCTCGTATTTACGAGAACAAAGCCATTCTGTAATCCCAGCCGCAATTTTTCATGGATTAATGAATGTGCTTTACTTTGGTGATGGGATAGAGATGCAATTGCCTTTGCATATAATCGAAGTGACAAAGTTGATTTTATTATGCGTGTTCTTTTTCATCCTATTACGCTTAACCAAAAAATCGCCGCTCGATAATTCAATTTAATTGGAGGTATTTTGATGACTTTTAGGCTTAAAAGATCTAACCAACATGAAGCAGCAATACTCTAAGCAATCCAAAAACAAGCATTTCAAGCGGATTTACTAACATACGAGAACGTCACTTCAAGCCCTGTGAATGAACCGATTGAACGTTTACAGTATAAACTAGCGCATTTCAAGCATTTTACAATTTGGTTTGATGAGTAAATCATTGGTGGTATTGATATTCGCAAGCTATCAAACAACCATTATCGTCTCAATCGAATTTTTATTGCAGATGCTTTTCAAAATAAAGGCCTCGGTTCACAAATAATGCAGCTAATTGAAAATGAATTCCCTGATGCGCATAGCAGGTCGCTTGATACGCCGCATTTGAACACGCGCAATCATCATTTTTATGAAAAATTAGGCTATGTCAAAATCGACGAGCATAAAATTTCGGATAAAGTGAAACTTTGATCGGTGGGGGTTTTCTTCATCCCCCACCGATCATTAGTTTTCACCAATCGGGCTTTTAGGGGCAGTTGATCTCTCACTTACTGCCCCTTAATGCGGGAAAAATTAACACTTATTGATTATGAAAAAGTCCTATCAACATTTAAAGAAAGTTAGGTGAATCATATGTTTCAACCACTAAAAAAAGGTGATAAAATCGGCATTTTCTCTTCTTCATATCCTGCAACGGTATTTGCAAAGGAACGCTACACGCGCGCGAAAGCTTTTTTGGAGAATAAGGGTTTTGAAATTGTTGAAGGAAGTTTAACTGGGAAGGAAGATTTCTATCGGTCTGGAACTCCAAAGGACCGCGCTGAAGAATTGAATGCCCTTTTGCGTGATCCTTCCATCAAAATGATCATGTCAACGATTGGTGGGACAAACTCAAACAGTATTCTGCCCTATATCGATTATGAGGCATTTCGAAACGAACCTAAAATTGTCGTTGGTTATTCAGACACAACTGCGATTTTACTAGCACTCTTTGCGAAAACGAATATTCCAACCTATTATGGTCCTGCACTCATTCCCTCTTTTGGTGAGTTTGAGCCGCTTGTTCAGGATACGTATGATTATTTCGAACGCTATTTTTGTAATCCGACACTACCATATACGTTAAAAAAGTCGGCCGTATGGTCAGATGAAAGGCTAAACTGGCTTGAATTCGAAAAACCAAAAACGCTTTATGAAAATGAGTGGATTGCGGTTAATGAAGGAATAGTCGAAGGACGCTTAATTGGTGGAAATAACAATACGATGTACGGCTTTATCGGTACCCCTTATTTCCCTGAAATCAAGCATGGGGACATTTTGCTCATTGAAGATTCACTTAAAGATGCTTCAACCGTTGAAAAAAACATTGCCATGCTTAAGCTACACGGAATTTTTGACAAGGTAGGTGCAATAGTACTCGGGAAGCATGAGCTTTTTGATGATGAGGGCACTGGCAGAACACAGCTTGACCTGCTTTTAGAGCAGCTTGATGGCAAATCCATTCCGATTTTAGCTGAAGTTGATTGTTCACATACACATCCAATGTTCCCACTCGCAATCGGGAAAAATATTCGCGTCAATACGATTGAAAAAACGATTACCTGTATTGAAAGTTGGCTGTAAATATAAGGAACTAATTCTTTCTCAAAACGTCTTTTGTAAATAATAGACAAAAGGAGTTGTGATTGTGGGTTATATCATGAATTTACGTAAAAAAATTGGTACTGACCCGATACTTATGGTAGGTGCGTGTGTATTGATTTTTAATGAGCGTGATGAACTGTTAATGCAGCATCGAATTGACAATGATTGCTGGGGATTAGCAGGCGGCTCGATGGAATTAGGTGAAACGTTAGAAGAAGTTGCCTTACGTGAAATGTATGAGGAAACAGGTCTCACTGCACATGATTTAGCGCTATTTGATATTTTCTCTGGCAAAGATTTTTATTATCAATATCCGCATGGCGATGTTGTGTATAACGTCACAACCGCCTATATTTGTACTGACTATAGCGGTGACTTACGCTGTGATCTTGAAGAAGCAAAAGATTTACAGTTCTTTCGATTAGATGCGCTGCCTGAGAATATTAGCCCACCAGATAAAATTGTGATTCGAAAATATTTAGAGCGTGCTACAAAATAAAGAAGGGTGTTACATTAAACGACAAATACGCGACCAAAAGCGATTATGTGCTACGTTGACGTTTATTTTCGTAGCGACTTTGATGTATTGCAATATATTTGTACAAAGTTAAGTATCAAAATGGGTGAACAGCTAGTAAGTTTAGCTTGTTCATCCATCTTCAGATTTCCTTGTTTCGAGGTACATCGTTATTAACTTGATTCAGCGGGGTTCACCCCCCTGAATCAAGTAAGTGTGTGCGGAAAAAAGAAAAGTTGCTCCTGCGGTTACTCGTCGCAAAGCGTTTGTCAACGCGTTGAAACCACGCCCCCAGAAAAACGTCCCCCGTAACATAGAAGAACGGACTATTAGATTAATACATTTGAATCCAAATTTTGTATTGAAAAATGCTCACTATGAGTAATGACTATGTCATCACCAATGTTTTTCCATCGCTTCTTCACATCGAGCAAATCCGTTCTTTTCGTAAAACGGCACACTGTCACTACTCGGCCAAAGGATAAGAAATTCAACCCCATTTTCTTTTGACCATTTTTCCATAGCAGCGTGTATCTCGCTTCCTAAACCTTGGCTTCTATACGCCGGGCGTGTATAGACATTCGTCACATATCCGTAATATGGGTCTGACGTTTTCCCAGGTCTGGGTACTTTATGTATCAGCTGCAAATACATATGTGAAACGATTTCTTTTTCAGCTTCTGCCACCCAAATATACCAATCTCCACTTTCCATTGCTTTCATCAAAAACTTACGACAAATCAGATCGAACTCCTCAAAACGAACTGCACTAACACCATTATCTTCCTCAGAAAAATCCCAACGCATTTGAACCAAAGCATCTATATCGTCTAAAGTTGCTAATCTTACAATCGTCAAACAATCATCCTCCTGTATATGGTTTTTGAAAGTATAACAATCCAAATCAAAAATCCATACTTGCTCGGACTTTTTTCGGAATCATTACAACTTTTGTTGTTAAATCGAAAGAACCAAAGCTTTCATCGATGCATTCTTTCCAATATTCCAGGTGTTTTAAATCAATCCAATGCGTAGAATCATCGACATTATCGCCACCATGTCCACGAACTGAATACCAATATAAATACTCTTCGCCATTCAAAACCTCATGAAAAATCGTTTCAACATACATTTTTTCTCCTTCAAGTGTAACAAGTACATCTTCCATATGGTCATTCAAAAAGTTTAACCATTCTTCCACTTTAGAAGATTTACCAGCCTTTACACGATACCGCGTTAATTCCACATTCATCTAAAATCCCCCCTACTTCTTCACCCAATATTCCGAACCATCATTACTGCGCTCCATAAAGCCATACTCTATTAAATGACGGCGTAGAGATACAAAATCCGCATTGACTGTTTTTAATATTTCATTCACTTCTTTTTCACTATAACGCTTGCTCATGTCAAAGCGCTTTAAAATATGTTGCAATAGTATAAGCTTTTTCTTTTCCTTACTTGGAATCGTGTCAATCCCACCGTCTAAACCGTGTTTGAAATAAGTTGCTAATACCTTTTCACGTTCTTTTTCTTCAATACTATAACGTTCGTCCACTTGTCTCGCTCCCTTATGAATCGTGTAAAGCTCTGGGTTTTTCATTAGCTGCATTAACGCAATAAAAATCTTCGCCTGCTTTTCTTTCTCACGTAGCTTAAATCGATGCTGACGTACAGTTGATACACTCGTCAAATTACTTTCAGCGACAATTTCCTGATCGGATTTTCCTTCAAAAAAGTATTGCAGCATATCAAGCTGTACATCGGATAAACCCGTCACCTTTTTATCGAGCGCTAACAACGCATGAAATGGCGATGTATGTACTTGTTCCATATGGTTTTTCATCATGCCCTCTGCTGTAAAAAAGCGCCCTTCCATTGGAAATACTTCATGAGCTTGAAATTGCTGCGAGCAAAACAAGCATTTATAACGATCTTCGTGAAGTTCATAGCCCTTCACTAATGTATCTACCGAAATATTTTGAATTTCCAAAATAATCACCTCTATAAACATTTATACTATACGTTTATTTATTTGTAAACAAAACAAAATTAATTAGCATTTCAATAAACAAATAGTTATTTCGTTTATCATTTTGAAATATCGAACCTAAAATAACTTTCCATTTTTTGTTATAATATCCATTAATGATAATTAGGGGGGATACAATGACAACTTTTGAACAACTAACAGTCGATCAATTAGAAGAAGCAGCTGCTTATATTGCCGCACTCAATTCAAACAAGAAATTTCATATCGGCTTTTGTGGTACGGAAAAAGAGGATATTTTAGGTGATTTACACGAGGATTTCATTGAAGAGAGCCAAGTGAACATGTTTGTTACACGGAACGCAGATAAAATTACCGGACTTGTAGGCTTTGACATTTACGACGGAACGGCCGAAGTTTGGGGACCATTTTCAAGAGAGCAACAGATTGAAAACCAGATACAGCTTTGGCATTTTGCTACTTCAAAACTAAATCAGGTCAAGGAATTTTTATTCTTTATCAACGAAGAAAATACATTTCAGCAACAATTCATGGAAACGATTGATGCCAAAAAATCGAGTGACGAATTGTATTTAAAACGAATGAAGGAAACTTTTCAGCCTTATGAAGTAATAAGCAGTGAACCCTATTCTGAACAGGATTTCGCACAATTTGAAGCGATTCATTCACTTGCATTTCCGAATACATACTATAGCGCAAGAACAATTGTAGAAAGGCTTCATAATAGCGCGCATCAGCTCATTGTTTTGAAAGAAAATCATGCTTTACAAGGCTATGCTTACTTTGAAACCGATGACGCGCAACACTCTACACATTTAGAATTTATCGCAATTGCGCCAGCGTACCGTGGACTAGGGCTTGGTAAGCAGCTATTAAACGAGGCATTAACGCTAATTTTTGCGAATGACGCAATTACGCACGTAACATTAACGGTAAATAATACGAACACCGAAGCAAATAGCCTGTACTACAAAGCAGGCTTCCAAAAGCAGGATGCGCTTTTGAGTTATGTATTGCAGGTGTAGGAGGATAAAATGAACGAATCAATCAAATTTTTAACGCAAATTCATGAAAAAAAGTTTACACATTTACAACCAGAGCAACTAAATACGCTGTTAGTTTTTATGCTTGAACAAATCGGTCATACAGACTCATATATAAGAGATACCCTCATCTACAGCGGCTTTTGCGAACTAATTTTAAACAACCATCTATCAGATTCGCAGCTTATTTTAATTGCAAAAACTTGCTGTGATGATGAATATCTCTATTTCAACATTAACGTACCACAAAGTGATGCGGTGCTGACGCGTTCCTTTTCGGCACTTGCCATTCAACTCGTTTTATACAAAGACCAAAACGAACGATTTTTAACGGAACAATTGGCAGCACATATCATCACTAAAAGTATTGATTATTTAAAGTTCGAGCACGATTACCGCGGCTATATTGACAATAAAGGTTGGGCACATAGTGTGGCACATGGTAGTGATTTACTTGCTCGGGCGGTTTCCCATCCCCTATTTTCTAACGTCGCTACAACAGCTGAAGTACTTACAATAGTAGAAAAATGTTTATGTACCGATTATGCTTATATCGATAAAGAAGATGAACGCATGATGCCTGTCATTGATGCATTATTAGAAAAGGGATTATCCGAAGCCGACCTAAATATTTGGCTTGAAAAACTATCTCAATTCCAACACGATGAGTACTTAAAACATTATCGCATTCATTGGAATATAAAAAAATTCATGCTTTCGTTATATGGGCATTTCATTCGAAAGCAACAATATAAAGGCATCACAAATTGGATTTTTAATACGTATATAGACCATCCAAAAAATGAGGAATAATTCGATGAAATATCATATCCGACTTGCAAATCGTGACGACATAAATGCCCTCTGCCATATTCGTAATAATGAAGCGCTATTTTTAAATTACTTGCAACTTCAGCTTGACGAACAAGCTTATTTAGCAGTCGCACAAGTTGAAGATGTGCTTGTTGGCTTTGGCTTATTAAAATTGAATGGGCCTTTAATTCCGAAACTGAGTGACCTTTTTGTAAAGCCTACATTTCGCCATCAAGGTATTGGTCATGCGCTCATCAAATTTCGTGAGCAGTTGGCATATGAACGCTGCTTTGATGAAATTTTCGTTAGTGTCGATCCGATTGAAAACCCTAGAATGGTAAAACTTGTGACAACACTTCACTACGTAGCTATTTGTGAGCCATATGGAAAAAGTGCCATCTACTATAATGAAGATGGCGCGACATATGAAAAAACGTATATGCGGGTGGATTTTAAAAAGAAGCTATATTCATTATGAAAATAATTTAGAATACTAAGCAAACTGGTAAGGTCGGTTTTCTATTAAAAGAGAATATCGACCTGAGTTTTTCTTTAACTCCCCAAATTCAATTCAGTAATTAAGTAAGATTTTCGAACAAAAAGCCCATTTCAATACGAACTTCATGATTTTTTACATCTTCATTTGAATAGGAAATCAAATTAAACCCTACTAACTGAAAGCCATTTTTTAAATAAAATTGAATCGCAGGATAATTAGACGTTTGTGTTTCTAATACAATTGCTCTAACGCCTAATTCTGTTGCTCTCTTTTTCGCTAGTTCAATTAAACTTCTCCCAATGCCCTTTTGCTTAAATCCTTCGTTCACATATAAATCATGAATGAGTAATGTATTATTCCACTCCATTTTCTGGATGACCATAATTGCTGCTTCCTCGTTGTTAAACTGTGCCAAATAAACTTCTGAACCTTCTTTATACGGTTCAAAGATTTCTTCTTCCCGTTCTTTTATAAAAGGAATCTCAAATTTATCTTCTGTTAACGTAAACGTTTGCAGATGCCCTATATTTTCCGAGTGAATTTTAAAATACTTTTCTGATTGATAGGAAAAAATCACTTTTTTCCCTAAAGGATAGTTTTTCTCATCAATTTGCTGAATCGATAACATGTAATCCCCCCCTATAAATTAATTCAAATACAAATAATATTGGTTCTCTATTGTACTAACAAATTGATATTTAGTTTATCATATCATTCACTTATGTAAATATATACCATTTATTGTTATACTATAAACGCACCACCGTAACTTGGGAGTGATTTTCCCAATCGGCTTTTGTAAAGCTTAGGCGAGCTACGACATATCTGCTTTGTGTGGATATGTACGAATCTCCAGAAATCCCCCTTCATATGATGAACTATAATATTTTTTTACAAGGAGTGTACAAACTGCATGGAATTTCGAGAACTACATTCATTTATTGAAAACAAATGGAACATAACTATCCAAGACTATACAATTATCCGCAATCAAGAAAAGCGCATTTTTGAAATCATCACACCAATGCAAACGTACATTGTAAAAGGTGAAAAACAAATTTTACAGGAAGTCGAGACTTTTTGTCAGTTTGCGAATCGCCTGCAAACTGTGCTGCCAATATCACCTTATCTCCAAACAACAGATTCAACTTTCGCTACAGAAAAAGATGGTTTTGTTTATACAGTTGAACAAAAAGGCATCGGGGCTGAAATTCAGCAGCTAAACGATGCGCAAATTGAAGTAATTGGTGCGATGCTTGGCAAATTACATGCCTTTTCATTAAAACATAAATTATCCTTACATAAAGCAACTTCGTGGTCGATGTTTGGCGGCAATGCAACAGTGGCGATTGGGGACTATGATGAAAATGAATTAAGTTTTCTCGATTTTAAAGAAGCATTTCAGCAGTTTGAAGCATTTTCAGCCATTGAGCAACTGTATAACGCGCACCGAAATTTATTAAGCCAGCATTGGTCAACTTTACCGAAGGCTGCGACACAAGGTGATTTTTGTTACTATAATATGCTTTTTGAAAATAATAAAATCACCGGCATTTATGATTTTAATTTAGCTGGTGACGAAATATTATTAAATGAATGCATTGCAGCAGCCGTTTATTGTTGCTGGCATGTAGCGTATGACGGCGAAAGTTCTTCGGAGGAAAGATATCAATTATTTATAAGCGGCTACCAGCAATTCCGTCCTTGGGCATCATTAGAAAACGATCTTGCCCCATATCTATTTTCAATTATCCGCGCATTTCGCTATGATCGCGTCAATAGCGGTATTGCCAACATCGCGCAGCATAAACTATTTCTACAACAAACGAAAGACATCTTGTCGATCAATTAAAACACAGCAATATGCTTGAAAAAAATGATTCCAAAAAGGCCATTTCCACTACGAAGAAATGGTCTTTTTTTATTTCCTCCCCCTCGTTCATATTCCGTTCATATTCATTTTTTATACTAGGTACATCAAGTTAACGGAGGTATTACTATGAACTTAGCATTTAAAGAAATGAAAAAAAATAAAAGTAAATTTTTCATTTTCGGGTCTATTGTCTTTTTAATTAGTACCCTAACATTTATGATTGCCGGATTAGCGAACGGGCTATCACAGGACAATGCCGCACTTATTAAAGAGATGCCGGATGGACATTTTTATATGACGACGGATGCGGAAGATAATTATGCATTGTCAGCCATTTCACCTGAACAGCAGGATAGCATTTTAAAGCAATATGATGATGCAACGGCGCTGTCAATTCAAATGGGGATTTTTTATAATGCAGAGGGCAAGCAACAAAGTGTAGCATTTGCAACGTCAACTGATTCTGAGCAGTTCCCTCAAGTCAAAAGCGGTGAAATCATCGTTGATAAATCGTTACAAGAAGATGGCTATAAAGTGGGCGATATTTTAACAAACAATCAATATAGCGGACAGTGGAAAATCGTTGGGTTTTCAGAGCAAACGAAATTTAACCACGCGGCCGTAGCCTTTATTCACCCAGATAATTTTGCCGAAATGTATCGCACACTGGATAAACAATTAATCTATATGCCTGGCGATGAGGCTTCAATTGATGGATTAACTGCATACACGAATAAAGAATTTTTAAACACGATTCCAAGCTATTCTGCAGAGCAATTAAGCTTGAACATGATTATTTGGTTTTTAGTTGTCATTAGCGGCTTACTCTTTGCTATTTTCTTCTACATGATGAACATTCAAAAAACGAGTCTCTTCGGTATTTTAAAAGCGATTGGTGTCAAAACGAAAACATTATTCGTCATGATGTGGGTGCAAATGCTATTTATTACGGCGATTTCACTTGCTTTATCAATCGGCTTAAGTCAACTGTTCCAGCAAGTTGCACCAGACGGTATGCCGTTCCATTTAACAATTGAAACGACTTTAGTTTTTGCAGCTATTTTCTTAATTATTGGCTTTATTGGTGCTACCTTATCGGGCTTACAAATCAAAAAAATTCAGCCACTTCAGGCGATTCAACAAGGAGAGATGTAACGTGGAGACATTCAAATTACAGCAAATTAAAAAATCCTTCTTCATTGAAGATCGTGAAGAAGTGATTTTAAAAAATATTGATTTATCGTTAAATAAAGGCGAATTAACAGCATTAGTTGGTGCATCAGGCTCTGGGAAAAGTACATTATTAACGATTGCAGCTGGTTTACAACAAGCAACGGATGGACAGATTTTATTTGAAAACCAAGATTTAGCGAAATTATCCGCGGAACAAATCCGTGCCATTCGCGCCAAAAAATTCGGCTTTGTCTTTCAGTTTTCACATCTTGTTCCCTTTTTAACAGTGGAAGATCAGCTAACACTCATGTTAGATGTTGCCGATAAAAAGATCAATAAAGCCGAAGTAACGCGAGTATTACAGCTTGTTGGTATGGACCATCGTAAAAATGCCTACCCTTCTTCCCTTTCTGGTGGTGAAAAGCAGCGTGTAGCCATTGCCCGTGCCATAATTCATCAGCCTGAAATTCTTTTTGCCGATGAACCGACAGCGAGCCTTGATTCGAAAAAAACAGAAGATATTATGGCATTGCTACAAACATTAACAAAAGAGCTCAATTTAACAACTTTACTTGTCACACATGACCAAGAAGTGCTACATTTTGTAGACAACATTGTAACGATGCAGGACGGAGAAATTATTCAAACCCCTGTGCAATCGTAATGTACAAATTCATATGATGAGGTGTTTTAACTATGACAACTCTCCTAATTGTAGATGACGACCCGAAAGTTCGGGAAGTCATCTCCATTTATTTTTCGCAAATTGGCTATACGACTGTAATGGCACAGCACGGCATTGAAGCGCTCGAAACGTTAAAAACCGTTCCTATTGATGTGGCGATTGTCGATGTTATGATGCCCTATTTAAGCGGCATTGACGTTGTAAAGGAAATTCGAAGACTGTATAATTTGCCCGTAATTTTACTTACAGCCAAAGGGCAAATCGAGGACAAGGAACAAGGCTATCATGCTGGTACGGATGATTATGTCGTGAAGCCTGTTGATCCGAAAGAATTACAATTTCGCGTGGAGGCATTATTGCGCCTATATGACACGACCCCAACTGATACCTTACGACTTGGGCCGCTTAGTATTCACCCGAATCGCTATGAAATTCAAATTGGCGATCAAACATTGCTCTTTCCATTGAAAGAATTTGAGCTCTTAAGCTATCTCGTGAAAAATCATGGGCGTGTTTTGACGCGTGAACAAATTATTGATGAAGTATGGAATATTGATTTCGCTGGCGATGAACGAACGGTTGATGTGCATATTAAACGTTTGCGCGCACGGCTTTTGCAATTAGCACCTAATCTACACATCAAAACGGTGCGCGGTGTCGGCTATTCCATAGAGGTAAGCAAATGAAAACATTGTATACAAAATTTGTCGTCACGACGATCGTTATTATGATTTTTAGTAGTTTAACGGCATTTTTCATTTCTAATTTGTACTATCAATCTTCATTAAAGCCTAAAAACGATGCGAAAACAACCGAGCTCGCAGTTGAAATGGTGCAATACATTGAAAAGCATCCGGAGCTACCATTAGCAAATTACTTACAGCATAGTGCTGCGACCGGTTATCACATAATGCTAATTGATAGCAAAAATAATACCAAGATGTTCGGCGAGCCTTTTCGCGATACAGCCCTTGACCAGACAACTATTGATAAAGTGCTAAACGGTGAAATTTTTCACGGCATTGCTGAATTTCCACAACAAACTTTTGTAACTGGATTTTTTGCCAATGAGCTCAAAAATTCTATTGGTGTGCCCCTTCACTATGCTAATGAAACATATGCTTTCTTTTTAAGACCGAATGTTAAAATTGCTTTCAATGAAATGCATTATTTATTTGCAGCACTCATTATTTTTACGATTTTATTAAGCATAATTCTTGTATTGCTCAGTACCAAATTTATCGTTCAACCAATTAAAAAATTGAAAGCAGCTACATCGTCAATTGCCGATGGAAACTATAAAATTCAACTGGATCATCGAAATGATGAATTGGGTCAGCTATCGGAAAGCTTTATGCAAATGGCAAAAAAGCTGTCATATGTCGATGAAAAGCGTAAGGAATTCATTTCGAACATTTCGCATGATATCCAGTCCCCTTTATCGAATATTAAAGGATTTATGACATTAATCGAAAACGAACATACCATTAAAGAACAGTATGCACTATCGATCAATGCTGAAATTAATCGACTCTCGACGTTAACAAATCAATTGCTTCAACTTACGACATTGGATCAGCAGGAACGTACCGTAAAGTTCAAAAACTATTCGTTAGACGAGCAGCTACAAAAGCTGATTCATCAATACCAATGGCAATTTCAACAAAAGGATCTCATGGCTAGCTATTCCCTGCCTGCTACAACTATTTACGGCGATAGCGAATTATTAAGTATGGTGTGGGATAATTTACTGTCAAATGCGATTAAATACACAAACGAATTTGGCATGATTGGCATTCAATTACAGCAAGATTCAGACGCAATTTCCGTGATTTTTCACGATAACGGCATTGGGATTCCTGAACAGGAGCAACAGCGAATTTTCGAACGCTTTTACCGCGTCGATTCTGCCCGAACACGTACAATTGAGGGGACAGGCTTAGGCTTAGCGATCGCCCAACAAATCGTTCAGCTGCATAACGGAACCATTGATGTAGTAAGTACAACCGGTGCAGGCACAACAATTACGGTAACGATTCCGCAAAATGACGCGAATGACTATTTGTAAAATTATGTTTGAATTTTCACCAAAATCATGCCATAATAGCACTATCTAACTTGAAGGGACGATGAATGGCCGATGAAATTATAATTCTATTTTACACGTAAAATGTATACGCATTTTCACTTAAAATAGGATTAGTCTGCCCATTTATAATACCTTTATAATGCCGTTTTTTCGGCTTATTTACGTATACTTACTAATCCTTCTGACTATTCAGAAGGATTTTTTTATGGCATTAAACAATTCACTATACAATTTAATCCTCCTATTTGAAAAAATACATCACGTTTTTTTCAAAGGTGTCAATGCGTATACTTTCAAACTTTTAGAATCAGTATCTATTTATTTGGAGGAATGCTATATGCCAATCGAATTCAAACATGTCCATTTTAGCTATGATACATTAGATGAAGCGTTATTTCACGATGTCAATTTAACGCTGGATACATCTTGGAAGCTCGGCTTAATAGGTCGCAATGGTCGTGGTAAAACAACATTATTAAACATGCTTATGAACAAATTATCGTATCGCGGTGAAATATTTAGCGATGAAGAATTTGTTTATTTCCCACAAACAATTCGTGATCCGAACAACATTACGTATTATGCGATTGATGAAGTGACGCCTGTTGAGCTGTGGAAGCTTGAGCGTGAGTGCCAGTTGCTTGGTCTTGATAAAGCACTATTATGGCAACCATTTGAACAGCTTTCGGGCGGTGAGCAAACGAAGGTATTACTGGCTGCGCTCTTTTGTGAGGAACACCGCTTTCCCCTTCTCGATGAACCAACAAATCATTTAGACCGAAAAGCGCGCGAAACTGTTGCGAAGTATTTACAAAAGAAAAAAGGCTTCATCGTCGTTAGCCATGACCGCGCATTTGTTGATGCTGTGGTAGATCATCTATTAGTAATTGAAAAAAGTCAAATTGCTTTATATAAAGGAAATTTCACTACGTACGAACAGCAAAAACAGCTACAAGACGCGTTTGAGCTTGAACAAAACCGCACGCTAAAATCAGAAATTGACCGCTTGCAAAAAACGGCGCGTGAAAAATCAGATTGGGCGGCACAACGTGAAAAACCGTCTGGCAATGACCCATTTGGGAATGCGATTGCGAAACGTATGAATAAACGTTCCAAAGCGATCGAAAAACGTACTACTGAAAAAATTGAGGAAAAAACGAAGCTATTGAAGAATATTGAATCGGTCAGTGATTTAACGATAAACTGTCAGTTCAGCCACCGTAATCCGGTGCTACGTGTGAGGAATTTTTCATTAAGTTATGACGGAGTGCCCCTGTTCAAACCACTTACATTTGAAGTGCTACAAGGTGACCAAGTCGCAATCGTTGGACCTAATGGTAGCGGAAAAACGTCCCTTTTATCGTATTTACAAGGTACATTTACGGGCGAAGTACATGGAGAAGTTTATATGCCTCATGGATTGTCTCAAAGTGCAATTCGTCAGCAGCATCATGACAATGTTGGAATGCTCAAGGATTTTGTTAATGCGCACAATATTGATTACACATTATTTCTAACTAACTTACGCATTTTAGGCTTTGGCCGTGATGAGTTTAATGTCGCGATTGAACATATGAGTAATGGCCAGCAGAAGAAGGTAGAATTCTCAAAATCACTAGGCTCCCCTGCCGAACTGTATGTATGGGATGAGCCACTTAATTACTTAGATGTGTTTAATCAGCAGCAAATCGAGGCAATGATTACACGTTATAAGCCGACGTTGTTATTTGTCGAGCATGATATTACGTTCGTAGAATCCGTTGCTACGAAGGTAATATCGCTTGAGAAGGAAGAGTAAATAGTAGTTTTGCAATAGAAGGTAACTACTTGCAATTTTGCCGTTTAGGTACACAAATGGATCATTTCACTTGTGTACCTACATTTAAATATTGAGTAACTTTACCAACTATCATTATTGCAAAAAATCAAATAGTCTATCAAAAGAATTAATCTCGGCATACGGTTTGATTTCGGTATTATTATCGATTCCATGAGGATTGAACCATATACCCTTTATATTTACTTTTTGACAACCACTTATATCCTTTTCTAGGTCATCTCCAACAAATAAAGTTTCTTCTGGATGCACATTAAGCTTATTCAATGCTAATTCGAATATGCGACTGTCGGGTTTGCTAAATCCTACTTCTTCAGAAATAAGTATTATATCAAAACAACTATTTAAATTAGTATTTATTATTTTAGCTTTCTGTCTCTGAGTTACACCATTTGTTATAATTGTAATGCTTACTTGAGATTTTAGAGTATTTATAATTTTTATGGTATCTTGGCTAATCGAGAAACAATTAGGGAAATTATTATTCCAAAAATCCTGAATGTCATCGCTAGGCAATCGATGTTTTGGTGGGAATTCATCAAAAAATGATTCTATCATTTTGGTTTTATCCCCGTAACCATAAACGCTCTTATCGTATTCTTTGAACTTTTGTAGCATTTCGTTTTTGAATGAATGATGAACGCCTTCATAACATTTTTCTAAAATTACTAAAAACATTTGAACTATTGCCTTATCCCTATCAAGTAAGGTATCATCTAAATCAAATATTATTGCTTTATATCTTCCCAAATAACTTTCCTCCCTTTGATTTCTTGATTATTACTTTGTCCATTACTTCATCCAATGAAATGTTTATTCTTTCTTATTATGCACAGGTTTAACATCTAGTTGATTCACAATAAATTCATTCTTAGTGTCATCGAATTCATAGGTTACTATAATATCAACCACATATGTTGGTGAAGCGTATATTCCAACAGATCCTACAAAATTCAATTTTATCTTTTGATTTTCTAAAAAATAAGTGACTTGACCACCGAAATAAAGTTCATCCTGCTCTAACTTTAAATCTGTTTGTGGATCAATAGCAAAATCAAAATTATGTTCTTCCCCTTGTACTTTCACTGTTATCCCTAATGTATTTCCATCTTTTATTACAACTTTTGACTCCATATGATTCCTAACAATTTCCTCATAACTTGGGACCTTTAATTCATGTAAATCCTTATCCACGATATGTATATCATAAAGACTTAGCTCTGTCCCGCTACCTATCTTTAGAATAATAACAGCTTCTTTCTCTCCATCGCCTGTAACATCTTTATAAAATACTTGAGGGTCAGTGCCCGTATCACCAGGGTTTTCCCAGTTAAAATCTTTAACCTTACCATTCATAACAAGTTTTACGCCATTTGCTTTTTCATATAGCTTTACTTCTTTGTTTTCAGATGATCCTATTAATTTGGCATCTATTATATCCTCTTTTGTTACTTGTTGTTCACTTGATATTTCATTAAAATCTTGTTTTTGTACGTTATCTCCACCATTATCTGTATTACACCCTGAAAACATGACGGCACTCAACAATAACATCGCACTTATATCTTTTTTCAATGTAAATTAAATCCTTTCGCGATCTTTTTAAAAATATAATGAAGTTTTCAATAAATGATTTAAATTACCCTTCCTTCCAATCAGCTCTTTGTCCCATTTTATTCTTCATACCACCTCGGTACAACGCGCGTAAATCCATCATGGTCGGCAGTAAAACGTTTGGCATGCTGCAATAAATTCGCTCCATCCTCCATCAGCTGCCCCCACACAATGGCCGAAAACACACCCATAGCTAAATAGAGCGCGTATAACTCCCAAAATGCTTCGCTCGGCTGACCGCCATAATAGCCCTCAAGCAAACCTTTGCAAAACGGCACACTGAGTTCCGCACTAAACATCCCAAGCTTAATAAAATCATGCACTGGATCACCGTAATCAAATCTACCGAAATCAATAACGCCGTTGTAGTGCCCATCATTCACAATCAAATTCGGTAAATGAAAATCATCGTGCTGTAATACGCTTGGGCGGCCTTTCATCAAATGGATTCGTTCTTCAATAAACTGCATTATTTGCGTATCCCCTTCAATTTTAAGTGGCAGTTCCTGATAACGCGCTATGTATCGGCGGTATTTCGAAACCTGACCTTCATACCAAGTATTTTCATTCGCCTCAATCGTATGAATTTTACGTAAGTCCGCACTTGCAGCAACACCAAGATCATACTGTTGCTGAGCGGATAGCGTATGAATTGCTTCTTCCCCATCGATTCCTTCTATAAAAGACGACACCATTTTGCCCGTCTCAATCGTAATCGGATTCGCGCAATTTACACCACGTCCATAGGCCTCTTCCATAACCGCATATTCGCGTTCTTTACGTTCCTGATTATCAAACAAGCGCACTACTACTTTTTCACCGTTCATCTCCGCGACGTATTTTTTATCCTTTGAAAAGCCTTTAGTAATATCATAGAGTTTTATTTCTCTCATGCCTTCTCCCTTTCTACATTTAGTTCAAAGGAATATTTTAACATTTACGATTTGTTTTGCAAAATTTAAAAAGCGAGATTAATATACAGTATTTGATTGAAGATTATTTTATCTGCATAAATGCTACAAAGAAAAACAAACTAATGAAGAAACTAATTCAACATTTAGGAGGTAAAAAGTTTGAAAAATGACCGCCACGACACCTTTAATAAGCCATCCAAAAATGGGCTTAGTGTAGGAAAAATGATAAATAATACGAAGGAAAATATGCAAGAAGCTGAAATTAGCATGGAATTTGCAACACCCGAGGAACTAGAACATTTAGAGGAGAAAAATGCGCACCGCAAATCGTCAATTGCCCAAATGGAAAAGCAAATAAGGGAGGAAAAAGCTTTCAAAGCCCGAAAAAATGAATTTAAATAACAGAATTTGCCTTCAAAATTGATACGTATGCCTTCTATCCTAAGATTCATCCGATAGAAGGCTTATTTTATTTCACTTCAAACAAAGAAGAATCGCCGTAAAATTACGCGGCATTTTTTAGATAATGAAAGTCCTTTGAACGTCTAGGTTGAAATAACGTGCCAACATATACTATTTTGAGATTTATTTTATATTGGAGGTGAGCACTGTGACATATTATTCGCGACAAAATAGAATGCAAATGCCTCAACAGCAATTTGGGCCTCCCCCTATTGCTAGACAACCATTTGGATATCCAATGCAAAATTCATTTACACCACCAAGAAATTCTAATTACCCAATGTATCCGCAAAATCCCTATAGTTATGGGCAGGGACAGCAGCCTTTTTCGCCATATCAGCAAATGCCAATGCAACGTCCTAATGAAAGACCCGATCATTTAAATACGATTATGGGTCATATGGGGACAATTAATAATGGCCTTAATATGATCAAACAATTCAGTTCTATTATGAGCATATTTAGAGGTTAATTTATCACAATAAGTGAATTGTCTAGAAGTATTTTTAAACCAATATTCACCTAGGCATATGAAATTACTGTATTTCATATGCCTTTTTTCTATTTGATTTTGAATCGTTTATAGTGGCACGTATTTCATGAGTTATGGTAGCGTTAAGCTAAGGTAGGTGACAAAAATGAAAAAATGGCTATTAGTACTTACAACCATAGTATTACTTGCGGCATGTAGTGAAAAAGAAGCAAAAGGTCCAACGATTGACAAGGTTGAAAATGTCAATGAGGACGTGCAATCATTAGTTGATATAACAGAAGATGATAAATTTGCTTCGTTTATTTACAGCGAAACCGGCACGAGTTATTTATTATTAAATGCGACAGGCACAGTATCAGTTGAGATAGAGCCATCGGACAATCTTTTAAATGTACAAATCACTCAAAAAGACGATCAAACACCAGATGAAATTGACGATATTGTCTATGCCCTTAAATTAGATAAAGCATATGAAACCATTCATATCTTTGAAAATGGAAAGGAAATTGAATTTGAAGTTTGGTATGAGTAATTGCTAATTTGATAAGCATCGAATACATAAACATACAGCCCTTCTGAGAAAAGAAGCGTTGTATGTTTTTCTATTTAATTTCGAATTTTAAGCGTATGGACGTAGTTTTTTAGTGTATTTTGCTCAATACATACGTACATAAGAAATAGCATTTATAGAAAAAAAGTAGTGCTTATTTGTGAACTACTTTAATTTCGTCACAATTTTTTCAAATGAATTAACTATACATCCGCTCATTACAGGAAATTTATGTTATACTTTTCCAAAAAGATATATAGTAAATTCATCTTATGGAGGTACGACAATGCTTTCTATATTCACATCAAAAAAAGAGGATATCGATTTATTTAAGCAAAAAATTGATGATTTAAATTCCAAATTAGATAAAAAAGATCATGCGTTTCAGATTTTTTTAAACGAACTACATAAAGAGCTCATTTTAGCGATTGAGCAGCATGACAAAGTAAATAGCCAACATCTTACATTGGGTGCAATGGTGAAGGATATTCTTGCGGAATTTAATCAGGTAGAACAAAGTACGCATCAATCCAATGAGATTTCTATTGATGCGCTAAATAAAAGCAGTAATTTAATCGAGGTATCAAATGTGATGGTGGACGTATCGCAAAAAAGTCACGAAGCCGTAGCAGACGTCAAATCAATCATTGATGAATTAGGACAAGAATCGAAAAAAACGGCTCATAATATGAACGAATTAAGTATTCGTTCAAAAGAAATTGAGGATATCGTAACGGTCATTAGTACGATTTCAAACCAAACAAACTTACTGGCGTTAAATGCTTCAATTGAGGCTGCACGTGCTGGAGAGCATGGCAAGGGCTTTGCTGTTGTAGCAGACGAAGTGAGAAAATTAGCGGAAAGTACAAAACAGAGCGCTGAAAATATTGTAAGTCTAACAAAGGACACGCAGTTACAAATTGAAAAGGTTTCTGAAAATACAAGTCGCAATATGCACATCGTTGAACAAGGTATGAAAACAACCTCTGAAACATCGGAAAAAATTGATCATTTACTAGGCATGATTGACAATGTACAAGTTGAGATTCACTCATTGTTAAGTTTAATTACTAAACAAAAGCAGTCGAATGAACAAGTGCTTAATAATTTTAAGCGCTCAACTTCTATTTTTGACGAAACGAATACCATCCTGATGCAGCATATCGAAGAATCGGATATCGTGACCGTCAAGCTTTTAAATGCGGTTGACAAGGTGAAGCAATATTCAATTGAAAACTAGTTTTTAGCAATATTAATTCATACAACTGTGAAATGAAAAAAAGTTGTTTAATTATACAAGCTCAAACAAAATTACCCCGTTCTAATTTAGGACGGGGTTAGTAATATAGTTGTTTAATTTTTATTGAAGATACTTACCTATCCTAAAAAAAATAACAGTAAAGTCGTTTGAAAATCTAAGTGTTATTGTACAATCGCGCCATATCGTGGATAAGATATTAACACTTTTCATCAAATTTTGGAGCCTTCCTGAACTTGGTTGCCTGTTCAAATGCAAATGCAAATTTTATTAAAACTTCTTCACTAAAAGAAGTGCCCGAAAAAGTTATACCAAATGGCCTTCCATTTTCCATATATCCAGCTGGTACAGCTATAGATGGATATCCAGCTTTAGCACTAATTGTAGACCCAATATATGAAGGGAAAAGAATTGCATCTAATTCATATTTTTTCAATGCGTAATCAATTCCTTGTTCCTGAGAAAAATATAAGTCTTCAATTTTTGCGTTTAAATACTCTGGATTTCTTAATGTATTAGGAAATCTCACTCTATTGTCCAATTTGTCCTGCCCATATTTCAATGCTTTGCCTTCTATACTTTTATTAAACTGAATCAATTCTATTATTGAATGTACCGGCATATGGGATGGCAATTTAGAAAGATAATTATCTAGACTATGCTTTAATTCATATAAGGTTACACCCCAATTCCATTTTCTATGGAAAGAAGGAATCTCGATGTCTTCAATAACGGTTGCACCTTGTTCAATTATAACTTGAATAGCTTTCTCAAATAAATGTTCGTCATACTCACCGGATTCATAATATTCTTTTGGAGCATTATTATAAATTCCAATCCTAGCACCGTTTAATCCATTTGGAATTAAATAACTTTTATAATCTTGATGTAACCTACCCTCACTTTTATATGTAGCAACGTCTTTCTTATCGATACCTATTAATGCGCCTAATAAAATAGCTGCATCTTCAACGGTTCTAGCAAAGGGACCTGCAGTATCCTGAGAATATGTAAAAGGAATTATACCACTTCGACTAATTAAACCAACAGTGGGCTTGATACCGACTACCGAGTTTTGAATTGCAGGACTAAGAATTGATGCATCTGTTTCGGTTCCTACAGATAACATTGAAAAATTTGAAGCAACTGCGACTGCCGACCCTGAACTAGAGCCTCCAACAAAAAGTTTAGAATCACCATATGGATTTAATGTTTGTCCTCCTCTAGAACTGTACCCTGCCCACATTTCACTGGACATTCCATTTGCTAATTCTGTCATGTTTGCCTTACCTAATATAACAGCACCTGCTTCACGGAGCTTTTCCACAAGAAATGCATCGTGATTAGCTAAATAATTTTCTAATGCAATTGTTCCTGCACTTGTATGCATCAAATCATTCGTTTCAATATTGTCCTTGAGTACAACTGGAATACCATGTAAAGGTCCCCTTACACCTTTTAATTGTCTTTCATTATCTAGTGCTTCTGCAATAAATATCGCTTCAGAATTTATTTCAAGCATAGAATTAATTTTTGGTCCATCCTGATCATACTTTGCTATTCTATACAAATAATACATTACTAATTCTTTTGAAGTTATTTCTCCGTTATCCATAGCTTCTTGAATCTCTTTTACTGACAGTTCTTCCCTAAAAAAGCTTTTATAAGTTATCTCCATTCTAGTTAACCAGTCCTTATTTTTATGTATTTTAATCCTTTATATATTCAATAGTTGAGTTGGGAAATCCTTTATATTACAGGCTTCAGATGATTGGAAAAATATCTATAAGCGATTTGGATTTATAGACGTCGGAGAAATGGTTGTATTTGAATAAAGGGTTTGTTACTTCAGCAAAAAAGCTTTAATCCTTCTTAGATTAAAGCTCCTGTTTAGTTAAGTATATTATTTCACAATCTGTTTCCCTTTTTTTATCTCTCATCTTGAAATCAGCTTTAGTTTAACTTATAAACAATCTTATGGTATTACTATTTTTATCTATCTTGATTTTCATAATATGCTTCATCTGCATATTTTTGGTCTGTTCCCTTTAGATAAGCTAAGATCATTTTCGGACGTTTAAGTAAAATCCAGTCTCCATGTTTATCAAACTTTCTAGTTGAAGTTATCATCCCATTTTGAATCGTCCCGTATTTTTTTCCCTTCTTTTTTCCCCACTCTTTTAATCGTTTAGCGAAATCTGCATCTTCTGCCATAAGCATACGTTCATTAAATCCCTTGATCGATTTGAAATCCTCTTTGTAGCACCAAAAGATTCCCACAGAAATTGCACCATATTTAAATAATAGTGGTCCAATTAATAACAAAGTTGAAACAAAAATTCCTAAAGACATTCTGTCAAATTTCCCTGTAACTCCGCCGCCAATGTACTTTCCAGATATTAAGTTCTCTTCTACCTTAGACAACAAAAGTTCGTTCATCTGTGTATCTGCATCAATTGTAACGATGATTTCACCTCTAGCTATTTCAACACCTGCGTTCCTAATCTTAGATAGGTTTTTATCGTTATTCTTTATTACAATACAGTTATAAGATTTTGCAATTTCTTCTGTTCTGTCTGTACATCGATTTAACACAACAATGATTTCAAGTTGATTTTCAAATAATTTCGAGGCTTTTGAAATCGATGCTAGGCATTTTCCAATGTACTTTTCTTCATTAAGGGCGGGTATTATAATTGAAATTTTTATATCCTCTTTATTTTTATTTTTTGCAGAGTTATCTTTTTCGTCCATACAATATTTCCCCCTTAAAATGAAACAATTTTTTTTCCGTAACTGCAAATTGAAACAAACAAGAGTTAATGATTTCACCTTAATTAATTATATGAATTATAGAAATTTAATATTTTCTTAAATATGTCAATAACTAAAACTTTAAGCATACTATTTATTCAATAAACGCAAAATTCCTTTTGAATAATTTTGTTGCATGTTTACTTATAAATATATTCCATTACTTGATTTATATAAGAATTTAACGGCTCCTTGCTATTTACCGTAAGAAAATCGTCATTCAGCGGTTTTTTACAATGCTTAAGTGCATTATGAAAAGCCTCGACGGATTTCACCTCAGAAATTTGACTTAATCGCTTTTGACGACTTGTTAAACGACTATTTATCTCTGAAAAATCATTGAGATAACATTCGATATATTTGTATTTAACTTCAAATTTGCGAGATATTGCAGTACCTCTCTCAATGATTTCACTATATAAACATGGGCTATCTAAAATGACACTTCTCCCCTGTGCTAAATAAAAATCGACTAAAGCAAAATCCATATTATAGGCAATTTTACCGGTAGCGTTTTCTTCAATTTCGCCTTCAACCACCGACTGTAATAATGCCGTTTTCGTAACATCATGGTCTACAATAATACAGCCCGTTCGATTGGCAATTTCTAGTGCTAATGTAGACTTCCCCGAGCCTGGGAAACCGGACATTTGAATAAAGAACATCGTATTGCTCCTTTCATAGCTATTTCAATAGCTTATTCTAATCCAGACTATACACCTCCCGTAACTAATTACTCGGCAAGGGTTGTTTGTTTTTCTGTTGAAGCTCCAGCTCTATATATTCCCGTCGCCATAAAAAGCCGAAGAAAAAGACATAGAAAAGTAGATAGATGAAGATCCAAATAGGAATATAATTTTCCACCTCATTAATATTTAGGTGAATGCCTACTGAAATTAGTAGCTGTGTCAACAGATGCAGGCCAATAAAAAGCTTTGGAAAAATACTTTTTTTCGTTGGTACAATTTCTTTTGACACACTAAAAATGCAGGCTAAATAGAAAATATAAAGTAATCCGATGGCAATCTGCACTACTTGCATCGGGAACGCGACTGGCTCATATAAATACAGCCCTTGTGTTTTTGGTAGAAATAGTTCGACAAATGAATTTATCATCAATGGCACCGCGCAATACATGCCGACCGCTGCGTATGGAACTGTCAGCTTCGAAAACGCAAAAGCCACGATTACATAGCCAATAAAATCCGGAATGATATCGAATCCATTTATATTAAAATCAATGAATAGAAACAGCATACTAATTACGATACGCCTATGAAAATTCATTTTTCCCCTCGCTCCTTCACGACTTCCTCTACCCACTCTGCACTTGGAAGACTATTTAAACTATTGCTGTGCGTTAATACGATTTCATTGTTATATTCATCTAATCCAACCAAGTCAATTGTAAAATGATCCATTTGAAAGCGTGACATACCATCTGTTGTAGCAAGAAAAATCGTATCTTTTCGATCTAATTCAATCGGTTGCACTAAAGGTAGCGACACTTCCTTGTTATTAATTTGGAAGCTTGTCAGTTCGACCCTATCCCCCACCACGTTCACATCCGTTAATGTAAATGATTTACGTAGCCGATAGCGTGCCTCCGTGCCATTTGATCCAGCTGAGCTTCTGATAAATTCAAGGAAATCGTTATGCGCTGTTTTTCGATGTGTTAGCGTGACTTTCTCTGAATAGCCATCTGTAAAATACAATGTTCCCTCTGTTGCGTTTGCTAATTGATTGGCTAATTCTTTCGTTTGTAGCCCAATGGTTGGGGCAAAAATCGCATAATACGCATACTTGGCATAGCTTTGGTCTTGAATTGGCTGCATTGAAGGATTATACATAAACCAATCATTATGCCCCGGATAGAAGTGCATCCCATCAATTTCAATGGTTTGCAACTCACTCGGTCGCATCAAATTTGAAATAAACGAGATGTTAATTTGATTCGTATCACCATTGACTTCAGTAGCTATCACAATCGGTTTCTCCAGCATTTTTGATTCATAATAAACAATGCTCGCAAATTGGAAAAGCCCCACAACAGCAAGAATCACCAGTAATTTTTTCAACCTTCTCCCCCTATCCAGTTATTTGTAATTGAATAAAATCAACACTATGTATATTTTATTTTATAACAAAAATTGGAATTAGGCATCGTTATCCATACATTAAAAAATCAAGTATTTCCCTTCACACTCCAATTACAAAATATGAAACTTATTAAATAAACCTTCTATCTTCAGTCTTCAATACAACCAATATTTTCTTTTGCTTTGCTATTCAATCGTTAGGCGTCTTTCTTTAACTAAGTATTGTTCATAAATTGAACTGAAGACAATCGGAAGTGTATTTTTTACCATCTAAAAAAGCATCTCCTTAGTTGAATCACTCGATCCTACTTGAGATGCTCATCATTTATTTATACTGTCAGTAATATTACGCTGGGGGACTTCTACTGTATCAAGTTAAAACTATTACGATCAGTCAAAACGGTCCTGACTTTTCGTAACAGTTTAATTAAATAACTTTATAGATCTTTACGTTATAGCATTTTTTCAATAACAGCCTTTGCAGTTCGTTCTTTGTTGGGAACTGCTTCCGTAATCGTTCGTTTAAAATATTCAAAGTAGAGAAGATCTAAAAGATACAGTTGCGCGATTTTTGCAGATAAACTCCCCCCTTGAAGTGGACCTTCATTCGCACCGCTAAGCAAAGTAATGTCCGAGAAGCTCGTCAAAGGGGATTTTGCGAATCTTGTAATGGAAATAATTTTTGCGCCGCGTTCTTTTGCTACTTTTGCCACTTCGATCGTATCTTTTGTTGAACCTGAATAGGAAATGAGGATCGCTACATCTTTTTCTGTCATTAAGGCAGCGGACATTACTTGAAGATGTGAATCGATCGAGCATTCCGTTTTATTCGTAATCCTCATAAACTTGTTTTTCGCTTCCATTGCGGTCATTAAGGAGGAACCTACCCCAAAAAAGTGAATCCTTTCCGCTTGTACCATACTTTCAACGGCATCGGAAATATCAATTTCTGACATTAAATTATACGTCTCTGTTAGTGCATTTACATTTGAGGATAATGCTTTAGAAGCTAACTCTCCAATCGTGTCTTGCAAAGTAATAACGCTGGATAGTTGTGGGGTTTCGTCATCAAGGGAAATGCTATGTGCTAAAACAATTTTAAATTCTTGGTATCCTTTCAAATCCATCGTTTTGCAAAATCTAAAAACACTGGATTCCCCTACATTGCATGCGTCTGCTAAATCCGTTATGGACATGTAAATAACGTCTTTCATATTTTCAAGAATATAGTCAGCCACTTTTTTCTCTGTGTTCGTGAATGAATTATACCTTGAATGAATGAGTGAAAAAATATCTTGGTTTCCCATGTTGAACTCCTTTATTTTCAATTTTGATGAAGTGACACTGCACCAAGAAGTCCGGCCTTATTGCCAAGGGAGGCTTTCATAATTTTCACATCTGAAAAGCACTCCATAGTCAACTCTCGAACTTTACTTGATACCATATTGACAACACTTTCCTGCTCCATTACGCCGCCACCGATAATAATTGCTGGTGGGTTAAAAATGTGAATAAGGGATGTGAGGCCTAATGCTACTTCTTCAACCCAATCATGAAGAACTTTTGCGAGGCTTTTATCTCCCTCAGCTAATCGATCAAAAAATAGGCGACCATTTATTACGTCAGGATGTATTTCCTGTGCTTTTTTAATTAAAGCGGTTGTCGAGGCATATGTTTCATAGCAACCTGCCTTGCTACAGTTACACTTATTTCCAAAAGGGTGGGTAATGATATGCCCAAACATTGCCGCCAAACCGTTATTCCCTTTATATAGTTTTGAATTCATTACAATGGCACCACCAATACCTGTACCATATGTTAAACATAAAAAATCATTAAACTCCTTGGCAACACCAAAGTGCAGTTCTCCTAAAGCGGCTGCATATACATCATTTTCAACTTTAACGGGAACTTTAAAGTGATTTTCTAAAATTTTCTTTAATTTTGTGCCGGTATAGTACGGAATATTGTCGTTCGCATAAATGATCGAACCTTCTATACTATTAACCTGCCCAGCAGTGCTAATGCCAATCGCATCAAAGTCCTCGTATTCACTTATTATCTTAATTAGTTTTTCAACTAAATATTTTCCACCTTTTTCACTTTCCGTGCCGAACGCTTTCAATAATTCAATCTTACCCTCTTTATTTGAGATGCCAACTTTTATAGATGTTCCGCCAATATCGGCTGCCAATATTTTCATTTTCGTCATCCTCTACATCTATCTTTTCTAGCAGAATAATAACTTCTTTATTCATCTTTTATGGCAGAAATAAATCTTTTGGTAATTTCCATAGGTCTCGTAATCGCTGTGCCAACGACAGCTGTATGAACGCCTACTTCGAAAACGCGCTTCAGTTGCTCCGGCGTCCAAATTCCCCCTTCAGCAATGACAGGGATCGGGAAATCCTGTACTAATTTTTCCATTAACGCTAGATTGGGTAATTGCTGCCCCATTGTATATTCCGTATAACCGCTTAATGTTGTACCTAAGCAATCAAACCCTAATTCATAAGCCTCTTTCGCTTCTTCATAGGTCGAACAATCCGCCATAAAAATTTGCTCTTTATACGTTTCCCTAATTTCAGGGAATACTTCACTGATTGTCTTTCCGTCAGGTCGAATCCTTTTCGTTGCATCGAGTGCAATAATATCTACACCTTCCACGTAAAGAAGTTCAATTTCTTTATTTGTCGGTGTTATAAATACATCCGACCCTTCATACACCTGCTTAATAATGCCAATAATCGGCAGTTCAACAACCTTTTTCATTTCTTTAATATCTTCCACACTATTAGCTCGAATCCCCTTTGCTCCTCCAAGCATTGCAGCGTAAGCCATTTTACTCATAATAAAAGGGCTATGAAGGGGTTCTTCTGGAAGCGCCTGACATGAAACGATTAATTGTCCATGAATACGACTAAAAATTCTTTGTTTATTATTCATTTACATACATCTCCACGTAAAAAATATTACATCGTCCGCGTCTCTTAAAGAGGCCGGGAGTAAAGCAGGTGCTTTACTCCCGGCCTTACGTATTTTCGATGAAAATAAAAGACTGTTATTTTATTCAATATATAGAGCTGTCTTAATTTGTTGAGGTTGCCGATTGCCAAATTGACCTCCATCTAATGTTCCTCGTAATTATTATGGCTAAACAAACAACTACTGTATTTTGCATAATTTAAATACACATTTTTAACAATTGGAAAATTGAAATTCCGAAATCAGTGCTGAGGAACACAATTTCCGGTAAAAACAGCTCCAAATAGAAGCCTACTTTACAAAAAATCTTAATGTATTTAATAAATCATTTTCCCAAACACGCCAGAGATGTTCATCTTGCGTTTCTTTATAGTTCACATTTGCACTGTGTAAAAGAAAGCATTTATACAATTGACGGTTTCTCGTCAAAATATATAATTTTTCGTTTGACATGGGGGTAATAAATTCGTCTTCGTAAATACCAACAGTTTGATATACATGCCACCCCGAAAGATTCAGGTTCCCTATTCGCCCTATATCCTCTATTGACACCGCAGGAGATTGTAGCATTAAATGCGTCCATCGATCCGGGTTGTCCAATGCAATATTTAAACTAATATTACCTGCCAACGAATCTCCTAATAGCCCTCTTTTTAAAATCACTTCAACCTGTAAACTTTTCTCGAAAGTGGGGATAAATTCGTCGTTCATAAAGCGAATATAGTGCGAAAATAGCGCACCCTTGCTACTAAATGATGCCCATCTTTCAAACGAATCTCCAGGATGAATGCACACAAATACAAGGTGCTGTGCTAGTTCAGGATTGTCACGTACTAAATGAAGCATAGCTTGTTCTAAATTGCCCAATTCCAAATAGTCAAATCCGTCCTGAACATATACTATATACGCATTTTTTATATCATTACACATCGTGAGAACTGTATAATTTATCGCTTTATTTAAATGCAAACTATTGAACACACTATGACTTTTATTCATTACATTTAGCTCCTTCTAGCAGCGTGGCAATATACGTATTCATTATCTGCGTGCTTTATTTTATGAACCTTTCAAATTCGCCCCACCATTGATAATCCTCTAAATAGATCGTGTCAAATAACATAACCCCATTTGTTTGTTCTTTACATAACTTTACAGCCTTCAAAAATTGCTCGACATTATCTTGATAATCTTTCAAATACAAACTAGCGATAACAGGTATTTGTCCATTAATCACTTCTTTGCTCATTTCAATTGCACCTTCAACGCTGTACCAATTGGCTGGTCTTTGATTGTTTTTAGCCTCTTCTATCGTGACTTCTGGGTAATAGCAGCCTGTCATGATAAAATCAAATTCCTCTGCATACGCTGCTGTGCAGTATGTATCAGAAACCCATTCGAAAGATGGCTGATACGTTTTGCTGCCCCAGTTGACACCTTCATTGTAATAAAGTGGGTACCACGAACCAACATATACAGTAAAAATTAAATCTGTGTTTTTTGTTTTCACTACATTCCTTGCTTTTTTAACAAAATTCTTAATATTATTTGCTCGGAACTCTGCCCATTTAGGGAACAGCTTACCAAAAACAGGTTTTTTATGCTCCACTGTCATAATATCTGTCGGCCAATTTTCTATTTTTTGTTCAATGTAAGCTTCAAATTTCTCTTTGCTTAAACGACTAAAATCGCCATAAATATTCGGATAACGGCATCGATCTAATACGACACCATCGATTTCGTAATGATTAATAATTTCTTGAATAATAGATAATTCGTATGCTTCCACTTCTGGGTGAATTGGATTGACGAAAATGGTCGGATCATTATGATTTTCCATAGCTGTCGGCATATTAGAAAATGACTCATCATAGAGCGTAACTCTCCACTCTGGTTTGCTATATACCATTCCTTCTTTATTGATGCCACTGCCTTCTGAAAACACATCAACATTTGCAATAACCTTCAAACCAGTCCCTTTGGCATGTTCAATCATCTCCTGAAGAAAATCTCGGCCTTCCCATCTCTTATATTGTTCATCTTTCATTTCGCTTACATGGAAGGCAAATTGACTTGGATATGTTGTAAATCCATATGGAATTTTCGCATCAACTACTAAATGCGTTATTTTACAATTTTGGGCATGTTCGATTAACTCTTTCATTTTATTAGCATCTAGCAATCTAGTAGCATTTGCTAAAAAATCTACCCATAAAATATTCGATTGTTCCATTTAGTTCTTCCTTTCCTTATAAGTCAATATCCTCTGGCCAATGAAGCTGAACGCCATTAGCAAGAAGTAACGATTGGTACTCTTTCAAATACTTTTCCTCTTGTCTTACCTGATGAGGCGTAACCTGATTCAACATCGAAAATGCCACTAAATATCCTGCTGATTCACCAATATTCCACTCTGTTGGATGAAGCCTATAGCAGCCATTTGTAATTTGTGTTGTGCCAATATTTTTACAAGCTGGAATTACATTTTTTACGCGGATAGGCAGTAAGGCGCCTAATGGGATTTCATAAGGATAGTTTGGTATATAAAAGCTTCGGTTCGTTACCGTCGTATGATGTAGATCTAAATGATAGCTACCAACACCGACACTATCGAAATAGGTGCAAATGCCTTTTTCACCCCTTATTTCCTTACTAACTTCTTGCTCTGTTATTGTATGCATGGCTTTAATTCTTCTCGATTCTCGAATATATGGATACTTTGCTAGCCCATCCTCTGTACCCATAACATCCTTTCGAAGCCTTAAACTAGGAAAACCTTTTCCCCCATCTAATCTTGGCGCCTCTGTTTGAAGCCAGTATAAGAGGGATAAGCTTTGTTGTTTAGCATTTTTTAAGTTCTTCTCAATTTCCTCATTAGAAACTCCAATAATTGGCCCTAGAAAATAATCATTTTGCGCCCAATTTATTAGTGATATATCACCCTCATATAGCGCTCCATCAATATTATTAGTATCCAGTATTCTCCGATATGTAAACAAAGAGGGTATCTGTTGTTCATTGGGGAATAATGTGAATTCCTTTAATTTTGTCGTATCATCAGCATCTACTGCATACCAGCTAAATAAAGGAAGGTGCGAGAACTTTGGCATATAGTTACGCCAAAAATCATATTGCTCTGGCTTTTCAATAACAAAATTTCCACCCTCTATATAATCAACAGCAAAAACATAAGTAAAGGACTGCATATCTTTCGGATTTGATTCTTCTAATGCATGAGGTTCCCCAGTAATTAATCTAGATTCAGCACCTGTTACATATTCAACCCCTGCAATTGGTAAGACATCACCACATTCAGTTGCATCCAAAAAATAGTGCCCACTCAATTCAATTTTTGCCAACTCATTGACATGTACAACTGTGATGGACTGTACCGTATCTCCGTCCTTTGTTGCCTCTATCGGTTTATAGTTATATAAAATTTTTATTTTCCCACTATTTACAAAGGGTGCCAGCATATCGGAAATTACATTTAGCGCAACTTTAGGCTCATGTGCCAGCCTACTCACCCAGCCATTGCCAGGATTCAATAAATCATTTTCTTTTGCTTCTTTAGTAAGTGGATAGTTGTCACGATAATATTGACGCACTCGATTCCTAAATTCTCGGTACGTGCTCGTGCAGCCAAAGTGCTCAATCCATCGATGTTCATCTGGCGGTACTCCTTGACTTGTAAGTTGTCCACCTAACCAATCTGTTTCCTCCGTCATAATAACCTGATAGCCCATTTTGGCAACCGCTAATGCTGCCATACAACCTCCTAGGCCTCCACCTATTACAATAACATCCGAATTTTCTTGTTTCATCATATAGAAGCCCCCCTTTAGTCACTAGCTTTCTCATTCCTTGCCTATTTGATATGTTCAACAGTCAAGCCAACTTCAAACATCCGGCTCCATGGCATCGTACATTCCTTGATGTGTATGCTATTTTCATCATCGATTAGATGCTCTTGTATAAATGAGGTTAGTTGTGATTGCACAATGTTAGCAACGACCCCTTTTTTGCCATCCACACGGAAGTAATTGTAACCTAGCTCAGGTAATCTGTTATTCGTTACATCATTCCTTACATAGCTACAATATCCCGCATCTTCTACATAGCGTAATGCTAAAAAATTGCGATGGGCTTGTGATTCCCCAAAAATATTGTAAAACATCCCCTGCGCTATGCATGTACCTAATGAATTTGAACTTGTATTCCAACCTGCATAGCCAGCCAATGAGAAAAGAATGTTTTTATATTTCATTAATTTTAATAGCTCTAAGTCTGAACCATTCGCGAAAGCTACATCCGCTACGATACAAGGAATAGTTCGTTTCTTCACCGTGAATTCAAGCTGCTCAACAAAATCAATAAGATTTCGATTCACTTGATAAGTTGTACTCAGGTCCCCTTGACAGGAAGCCTCTAACATTGGTTCTACAGGTGCATTTACAAATAAAACAAGATCCGCTTCTTGCATATTTGTCGTCATCAGTCCCCCCGCAGCTAATATTTGATATTTAAGTGTCTCCAATAATGGCCTGTCTTCGTATAGTGGCGTAACTGCAGGTCCTTGACTACTCGAAAATACCGGATAAATCAACGGTCTCTTGTCTTTAAAAGCGTTCAACATTCTGGCAAGTAAAGTGCAACCAACTTCATCCGCGCCTGGATACATATAGACATCTAGTTCTAAATGATGGGCTGCAATAGCTCCTCTTACTGCCTGTTGATCCATAGCGGTCCAACCATAGGGAGCCGAATCATCTTGCGGAATAATAAGAAAATCAATGATTCCCTTGCTCACATATTCGAGTACAAGTTGATTGACACCGACATTAACCTTTCTTCTAGCTAAATAATCCTCAACATGCTCTTTAGGCAATTGACACTTTAATGCTTCACATTCCTTTTTCTCCTCCAATGATGCGAGGTTAGCAGCTATTAAATGTGAAAGTTCGCCATACCGGAAAATTTCCTTTCCCCAGTACTCATAGTAATCGGGCTCTTCATCATTACTAGAATACTGAGGACATCTCATAATGAGATTAAAAGCATATATTTTTACGTTTGAGTTACCCGCTTTAATTCTTGAAAGTTTGTTTAGTATTTTTTCGCAATCCTCTAACGACAATTGATGCAGTCTTGAAGGGATAATTCCGCCAAATAATAATGTATCTATTGAAAGAATAAGACCATCTGCATCCATGGACTCCTTATATAACCAATCCCATAGTTGTTCTATGTCCCCTGGTTTCTTTTTTTCCCCCATTAAATTTAAACTAGGGCGTACGAGATTTACTTCCGTTTGGTCGGTTAAAAGGTTTGGAAAAGAATAATTACATGGTCGCTCATCTAATGGAACATAAACAATTTTTTGCATGTATACACCCCCTCGTAATCGATGTTTATCAATTACGCCCCAGCGTAATTGCGTCCAGATTTTTTCGAGCTCGCTCGAAAACCTCCCCTAAAAAATCTGTGACATCCGCCGGAGCTTAACTTGATTCAGCCGGGGTTTGAATCCCCACTGAATAGAATTACTTTTTCGGCATTCATCCCCCACTTATAGAAGTAGGGGACTTCTGCTGAATCATGTTAAAAAATTTGCAGACCATCTATCCTTTTATAGCTCCTGAAATGCCTTCCATAAAGTATTTTTGAGTTAATAAAAATACGATAATAATAGGAAGAACAGAGATAACCGTTCCAGCTGCTATCCATCCAAAGTTATAAGAAAACTGTCCATTTAGGAAACTTAAAGCAGAAGCTAATGGGTACTTGTCTGTATTCAATACGATAATTGGCCATAAAAAGCTGTTCCAACTTGCCATAAATTCGAATAAGGCAACAACAGCAATCGCTGGTTTTATCATCGGCATCATCAGTTGCCACCAAATACGTAATTCAGAGGCACCATCCATCTTTCCAGAATCCCTAATGTCGCTAGGAATCCCCATAAATGCCTGCCTAAATAGAAATACATTAAAAACGGTTACTAAGCCTGGAAGTACCACGCCAGTAAATGTATTGATTAAACCAAGCTTATTTATTGTTAAATAATTGACAACTAGACCCGCAGCAGCAGGGATAATCATCGTAGCAATCAACGCCACAAAAATAATATTCTTCCCTTTAAACTTGAATATAGCTAATGGATATGCGGTTAAACTACATAATAAAATACTGAATACCACACCAAAAAATGTGATAATGACTGTATTCCATATGTATTTAAGGAAATCCATATACTGCCAAACATCTACATAATTTTTAAAATCAATAAATGTCGGAAATATAGCAGGTGGAAAAGCAAATACATTTTTCCCAGGCATTAGCGAAACACTTAGTAACCAAAGGAATGGCCCCATCATTAAAAGAGCAAATAGCATTAACGGTATATAAATAAGGACTTTATTTTGAATGGTTTTTAGTAGTTTTCTATTTTTCATCGCTTTATCCATTAATATGGATTTACACCACCCTTCTTATTAAATAGGAAGATGAAAATACTAAAGAACATAATAATAAAACTAATAATTAACCCTAATGCTGATGAATATCCAAATTCAAATACTTCGAATCCTTGTTCGTAAATATAGAGGCTACTCGTTAACGTTGCATTCCCAGGACCTCCAGATGTCAGGACAAATACTTCATCAAACACACGTATCGCTGACATGAGGGAAATCAATGTGCAGAAAAACACATATGGTTTTAATAAAGGAATGGTGATTTTTCTAATGACTTGGAAGTTGCTTGCCCCATCTATCTTCGCTGCCTCAATGCAGTCTGTCGGAACTGCCTGTAAGCCTGCAAGATAAATCATCATATAATAGCCCAACCCTTTCCACAGGGTAATAAACATTACTGCCCAAAGTGCCGTATCCTTATCAGATAACCAACTGATTTTTTCATTTATAATGCCAATAGACAGTAGTATGTAGTTCAAAACCCCATTTGAACTCATTAACCAACCCCAAATAATCGAAACCGCAACCATCGATGTAACGACAGGAATATAAAAGGCAGCTCGGAAAAATTTAATCCCCGCTATCTTTCGATTGACTAATATCGCCATAAATATCGATATAATTTGAATAAAAGGAACAATAATCATATAAAACAGCGAATTTTTAACAGACGCAATAAAATTGACATCAGAAAATGCCCGTTTAAAGTTTTCAAACCCTACAAATTTTGTTTCGCCGATCACCGAATAATTTGTAAAGGCTAGAGGGACACTATAAATAATCGGCCAAAAGGTAAAAATAGCGAGCAATATGAGTCCTGGAGCCATAAATAACCATGCTGTTTGGACTTCTGAAAATCTACTTAATTTTGCAACTCTTTTCTGTTTCAAAGGACTTCCCTCCTATCGAAAATGGGCAGAAATGCATCTGCCCATTCGTTTTTTGTCTTTAGCGACTTAAAATATCGTTAATTTCTTTTTCAGCTGCATCCAATTCAGTATTAAGATCTTGTTCATTAATATAGATATTTTGCAGGCGCTTATTAAAGGCTTTATTTACATCATTCGCATTTTCAATACCTAGGTAAAAGTCCGACGCTTTATCTAAACTTTCAACAGATGCTGTTAATGCTTGCCCCTCTAATGTTCCATCGTTTTTATAGAAGAATTCATCCTTTGCAGCTGCTTTCGTTGAAGGCAGTGTACTTGCTACTTTAGAGAATGCCAATTGATTTGCATCGTTTGTTACATAGTGTGCAAATGCAGTTGCTGCTTCAACATTATCAGAAGCATTTGGTACAACTAGATTCATAGAGTTCGTAAAACGAATCCCTGCTTTTCCAAGTGGTGCTGGCACGGCAATCGTTTTCTTGTATACATCTGGTGAAGCCGTTTTTAATTGATTAATAAATGATGAACTCGAGATAATCATCGCTACTTGCTCACTACCAAATAGTTGAACTTGTTGGGCGAATGCAGGAATATCCTTAGGAATAACCCCTGCTTTAATTAGCTCTATATTGCTTTGGATATACGCTTTTACTTCATCATTATTAAATGCCGCTTTTCCTCCTTCAGCCACTTTGAACCCTTCTTCAAGAATAGAGCGCGTTTCCATCGTGAAAACATAACCGAAAGAACCCGTTTTTTCTTGAATTTGTTCACCCCAGTTAGCCAAATCTGCTTTTGTTTGTGGAGGATTATTAATATCTAGTCCAGCTTTTTCTACTAAGTCTGTGTTGATATAAAGCACAGGAATTCCTGTATACCAAGGCAATGCATATGCACCATTATCAACTACTGTAGAATTGTAGATTCCGTCAAAATAGATACTTCGCTGTTCTTCTGTTAATTGTTTATTAAAGTCTGTTAATGCACCTTTTGAAGCCATTTGACTTGCCAATTCAGTATTTAAATTGACAACATCTGGTGCTTGCTTACTCGCAATGCTTGTTAATAATTTATTTTGGATTGCGTCATACGGGAAGTCTTTCCAATCAATTTTTACACCTGGATTCTCTTTCTCATAATTCGCTATTAATTCATTAAAGTAATCATTAAATGTTGGTTGAAGAGAAATCGTCCAAAACTCGACAGACGTGTTTTCCACCTTGTCTTTCGGAGCTTCAACTTTCTTACCGGATTCTTCCGGAGCATCAACTTCTTTTCCGGATTCTTCCTCATTACACGCAGCTAAAATACCTAAAACAAAAATAAACATCATTGCTACTAATAGTACTTTTTTTAGTCCACTCATAACTTTCTCCCCCCATTATTTTTATACATTTCTACTAATTTCCCTACCTCCTAGTTTTTACTTGTTAACGCTTACAAGTAATCATAAACTACACTTTAGGATATGTAAATAATTTTCCGAATATTTTTAATTTTAGAAAATTTTTTACAGAATAAACGCTAACAACCCCTATCCATTGACAAAGTTATCCTTTTCAAGCAAATTAATAACAAGTAATGAGAATTATTTTCTAGTAGAAGGAGCAGCGCATATGATTGAAAAACTAGCGAACCATTTTCAAGTGGCTTTTACTACCGAATTCACACTTAAAGACACAAACAACTATTGGTTCCAAACAGAAGACGGGCAAATTTTTGGCCTTTTAAAATCCGCGCTTTCTGATGTCGAACTCGGCCTCTTACAATCATTATTTTTACAAATTGAGGATACAGAAGCGAATTCAAACACCGCAATTGTTCAATTACATTGGCAACAATTCTTATTCGGTCACTCAAACGACTTACCTTTTTCGGAAGATGTTGAATCCATTCGTTTTTTTTATTTTCGTTTGAAACAACCAATCATTGACCCGATTAACTTTGAAGAAGCGATTAAAGGGGCTTTCCAGCAACCGATCGTTCTATGGATTAACAATATGTATGGAATTATCATTGAAGAAAAACCGCAAAGTATTTTTGATAAAGAGGAATTTATCCAGTTAAGCGACACATTAACAAGTGACTTTCTTGTTGTTATTTATAGTTTTATCGGACAATTACATAAAGCAGATTTATTTTTAAAAGAAAAATTCAGTCTAGAAAAACAATGCTTTCAAGAACTTCTTCCTTATGTTGAACAAGAAAAAACAGTCCTATTTTATGAAGCTTTCCCTATGCTTTTAGTTACATCAGCACATTCAATCGATCAAAAAATACTCTCCAACCATTTAATAGAAAGTCTACAGGACGGAGAAATGCTACATACGTTAAAAGTGTTTTTACAATATAATTTGAATGCTTCTCTAGCCGCTAAAAGGTTGCATATTCATCGAAATAGCTTGCAATACCGTTTTGATAAATTAATCAATAAAACAGGTATTGACTGTCGAGAGTTCTCAAATGCAGCATTTCTAGCGCTTGTTATTCCATTATTGACCAGGAGAATCGATTAATTTCTCAGCAATAAACTAGTAGAACCTCCATATTAGTCAAATTGTTAAACGCGTTGCTAGCTACTGAAATGACTGAGGAGCCAATTTTGTACACATTGCCCTACAAATTATCAGAAATTTTTGTGCAGTTTGAATATTTACATTTGCCACTCATTTCCACTACACTATGTAAAACGCTTTCATTTTTAAGGGGGATATTGATAATGGCTGAACTCAAGTTAGAAAATATTTATAAAATTTATGAAAAAGATGTAACAGCGGTAAAAGATTTTAACCTTGAAATTAAAGATAAAGAGTTTATTGTTTTCGTTGGTCCATCGGGTTGTGGTAAATCGACGACACTGCGTATGGTGGCTGGTTTAGAGGAAATTTCAAAAGGTGAATTAATAATAGACGGAAAGCGGATGAATGATGTCGCGCCTAAAGACCGCGATATCGCGATGGTATTCCAAAACTATGCCCTCTATCCGCACATGAGTGTCTACGATAATATGGCATTTGGTCTAAAATTACGAAAGCTACCAAAAGATGAAATTGATCGTCGTGTAAAGGAAGCTGCCAAAATTTTAGATCTTGAGCAATACTTAGACCGTAAACCAAAAGCGTTATCGGGTGGTCAGCGTCAGCGTGTTGCTTTAGGACGTGCAATCGTTCGTGATGCAAGAGTTTTCTTAATGGATGAGCCATTATCAAATTTAGATGCAAAGCTTCGTGTACATATGCGTGCCGAAATCACTAAGCTTCATCAGCGATTACAAACAACTACCATTTATGTAACGCATGACCAAACAGAAGCAATGACAATGGCAACTAGACTTGTTGTTATGAAGGACGGTATTATTCAACAAGTTGGGACACCAAAAGATGTGTACGAACGACCGAATAATGTTTTTGTTGGTGGTTTTATTGGATCGCCTGCAATGAACTTCTTTACGGGTACCCTTTTAGACGGGAAAATCACTATTGGTAATGTTTCACTTTCCATCCCAAAAGAAAAAATGAACTATTTACGTGAGAAAGGTTATGTAAACAAAGAAATTACGATGGGGGTTCGCCCGGAGGATTT
Organism: Solibacillus palustris; assembly: GCF_022549215.1. GTDB lineage: Bacteria > Bacillota > Bacilli > Bacillales_A > Planococcaceae > Solibacillus > Solibacillus daqui. The sequence goes on from NZ_JAKZFC010000007.1 coordinate 128,412, forward strand.
CAATACTGATCTTTCATTCACTGAAGGTTCTCCAGATTCTAAAATTGATGTAAAAATCGATGTAGCGGAATTACTCGGTGCAGAAACAATTCTTTACTCCGACATCGAGGGACAACCATTTATCTCGCGTGTCGATGCTTCCATAGATGTTAAACCAGGCGATGTTCTTACGGTGGCAATAAATATGGACAAAGCCCATTTCTTTGATAAAGAAACAGAAAATCGCATACATTTAGATCAAAACTAGAAAAATATGAGAGCACTTGTGAATAAACAGTAAGTTAATACTTTTTTGTTTAACTTCTATAGCAAATCCCCTTCTAAAAATTAGAGAAGGGGTTTTTTTTATTAGCAATCATTCTACTTTATCAGGCGTTTTGTGATGTAATTCGCGTTGTTACACGTTTAAGAAATACTACAGCCGAAGAAATTGCCGGTATGTAAATTGCACGGTAGGGGATTCGTTATAAACTAAAAGCCTTATACTTGAGTATAAGGCTTTCAAGATTTTAACTGTTAAAATCTATAAAAAATTAAAGAATCGGTGTTAATTCTGAGTGCACAAACCGTTGGGCATCAATGATAACTCCTGAAGCTGTTCGACCGTAAACGCTATATAATCCGCCAGTTTGGTTCGGAACAATTTCAACTTCATATTGAAACGCGCCTCCTAGACCCGGAGTTACAAAAGTAGAAGCATTTGCATTTGCAGCAAATGGTGTAGTAGATACTAGTTGTCTTGTTCCGTTAAGTTTAAAAACTCGGACTACTCCAGTAAGCAACCCTCCAGAGAGATTGAGAACTTTGATACGAACGTTAGTCGCATTAGCTGGTTGATTTCCTTGATTTTCAATTGGACCAGTAGTTAAAGGCATGTTAAATTCACCTCCTCAAAAGTAAAGGTTCATAATCTGCAGATTATATTTTCATAGTATGCAGTAAGTTGTTACATACTCTAGTCTTATTACTCATGTTTTTATAAAAAATAAAAATTTGTGGTTTGTTTAGTAGAAAATGTATCAATGGAAATCTGTAAACAAAGGTGAGCGAATATACCAAGACATATTACCGTAGTATGTACACCTAATCTGGTAAGAGTAATTTAGGCAACTGAACAGTATTCAAATGCTTTCAACTATAGTTATGGGCAATAAAAAAAAGCCATATATCCAATAATAGATAAATGGCTAAAATGTTAAATTGTTAAATTAAATTTCCATTTCAACCTTTTGCACAAACATGGCTGCACCTTTTACGACACCAGTTTCATTTAATTCGGAAAATTTAATTTGAATTCCTGTACCTATATCACGCCATATGTGCTTTTCGCATTTAGCAAGCACGACGTTTTGTATTTTAATATTTTTTTCTAATGCTTCTCCGGTTACAATGACCTCGTCTGGTTCATAGATACAAATTAAGTTGTTGATCGTAATCGCTAAATACGTTGCAATATGATCGATGAGTGGAATCGACCACTCTTCGTTTGCATGAATACCCTCCACAATTTTTTCAAGTGTGTTATATTCAGACCTTTGTGCTTCTGGAATAAATTGTTGCAAGGTATCTTCGCGCGTATAATTCGATAAACAACCACGATTACCACAGCTACATTGCTCGCCAAACGGATTAATTGTTAAATGGCTAATTTCACCGGCGTTATTTTTTAAACCTCGGTAAATTTCTCCATTTAAAATAATCGCTGCACCAATACCACTTCCGACCCCAATTAATATACTGTTTCTTTGAATTGGTTTAAAAAACTTACCGGATTCTGCAAATATTTGCATTTTTAATTCGTTGTCGATTGCAATTGTACATTGAAAATGCTGTGCCAAATCGTCCCTAACATGCTTATTCTTCCATTTAAATTGTTCTGAAATGATAACAATTCCGCGCTCCTGATCGATTCGCCCTGGTATACCAATACCAATTCCGAGTAAACGCTCTTGAGAAATTTGATTTGTCAAAATGAGTTTTTGAATTTCTAGAACTAAATTATCAATAATCCATTCATAGCTCTCACTACGCATTAATGGAGTTTCAACAAAATCTACCAGTTCACAACTGAAGTTTAATAAGCCAATTCGTAACTTTGAACGGTCTATTTCTACACCGATTGAGTAACGAGCTTCTGGGTTAACATTGATTAACGTTGGTCTTCTACCAATTGCCGTTTCTTCACTCATTGCTTCGATAATATAATCTTCCTCAATTAGCTCTTGGACAATGCGCGTAATTGTTGTAGGACTCATTTTCGTTATTTTGGCTAGTTGAATTCGAGAAATGGGTTCATGATTTCGAATTCTATCAAGTACAATTTTTCGATTTTGTTTTTTCATTTGTACTTGATCATGCTTTAACATTGTTGCGTCACCTCTTTATTTATACATCTGTATAAATTTTACTGCCTCCGAAATGTCCTGTATAGGGTTATTTTTCACTTCTCGTTCGATTGTTAAATACCCTGAATATCCGATTTCCTCTAGCATCGCAAAATACTGTTGAAAATCCACATCACCTTGCCCTAATGGTAGCTCTCTAAAAAAATCACCGTTTGCTACCATTTCTGCTATATTTTCATGCGATGTTTCGACATCGTTATGCAAATAACCGTATACATCCTTTGGGTTCGTTGGCTTTAGTTGAATGCCATCTTTGACATGGGTATGCACAATATAATCCTTTAATAATTTCACGCCTGCAACTGGGTCATCCTTTGTCACCATTACCATATTGGCAGGGTCAAAGTTTACCGAAACGCCCTTTGTCGATAGCTTATCTAAAAACTTTTTTAATGTTTGCGCTTTTTCTGGACCTGTTTCAATTGCAAAATAAGCCCCTTTTTCAGATGCGTATGTTCCTAATTCTTCACAGGCTGCTAACATTGTTGCATAAATTGGGTCATTTTCATCTTCTGGAATGATCCCGATATGCGTTGTGACAATTGTTGTTCCCAAATCTATTGCTAGATCTAATATTCTTTTCGATTTACGAATTTTTTCTGGATTTGCTTCTGCATCTTGAAAACCATGGCCACCTAAATCTCCACATAGTGCAGAGATTTCTAATCCTAGTGAATCGATATAGGCTTTTAATTCAAGTCGAGCTGCTTCGTTCATTACATCTGGATCTAAGTCGCCACTAACTGCATAAATTTGAACACCATCCGCACCCATTTCTTTTGCAGCATGTAAGCCTTCTTTTAGAGGGAGTTGTAAGCTATCAACAATGACACCAATTTTATTTTGAAGTTTCAAACTCATAATATACTTCCCTCCCTGTTTGTGCTGAAGTGTAGATGCCTTCAAGAATTTTCATAATTTCTACACCATCTTCCACCGGTGCTTCAGAAGGTTTGTTCTCTAATATTGCGTTAACAAAGCTATCAATCTCACTTTGGAACGCCGCGTTAAAGTCAAACGTTAAATAATCGATTTGTGGATGAACATTTAATATTGTATCGAATTCTTCCGCAACAATTTTTAACTCTGGCTCTAGCTCAGCTCCACCTTTTGTACCGAATAACTTTACACTAAGTTCATTTTGGGTTGCATGCAATGTATAGGAAACATCGACCATTAACGATGCACCATTTTCAAACGTAATGATGGCATTTGCCAAATCTTCGACAGAATTTTTTGAGGCATCATAATCCGCTGTCTTATAAAACGAAAGATTTTTGACATTGCTTCGGTTACCTAAATTTTTATACGTGTTGCCAGATACTTTTGCTACTTTTGGTTTCCCCATTAAGTACCAACAAATATCAATAATATGGACACCTAAATCGATTAACGGTCCACCACCCGATTTTTCGACATCAGCAAACCAGCCACCTGGATTCCCTAAACGTCGATTACAAGTTGCTTTTGCATAATAGATTTCGCCAAGTCTTCCTGCATCTACAAATTGCTTCAACACTTTTGTATTTGTTGCAAATCGACGTACATAGCCAACTTGGAATACTTTTTGTGCCTTTTGCGCAGCCGCTTGAATTTCTAAGCTTTCGGCATATGTCATCGCGAGTGGCTTTTCGACTAACACATGGAGGCCGCTTTCTAACGCGCGAATGGCCAATGGTGCATGCGTATTATTCCATGTACAAATGCTAACTGCTTGAAGTGCTTCATCTGAAAACAATTCATCTAAGCTCTCATAAACTTTTGTTGCACCGAATTGCTGTGCCTTATCCTTTGCTCGTTCAAGGGAAACATCGTAAACACCGAATAGTTCAGCGTTTGCGTTTTTTTCGTAAGACCCTAAATGTAAGTCTGAAATCGACCCCGTACCAATTACAGCAACTTTTAATTTACTCATGCTTTCACTTCCTCCGCAATTACACATTCATTCCATAAACGCTTTAAGTTTTCCATGCCAAGTTTTGAACCTAGCGCGCAATCTTCCATTCCTTCAAATTCAACTGTTAAATACCCATCGTAGCCAGAACCTTTTACAATTTTAATTACTTCACGCATTTTGATATCCCCATGACCGATAATTGCGCCGCGGATGTAATTATCTTGTACTGTGCGGAACCATTCGCCACCACCTGGGTTTTCATAATATGGGCGGATGTAAAAATCTTTAAAATGAACGCGTGCAGCATACGGTATGTTTTTTTGCACCCCTACTAACGGTTCTTCATCAATGCATAGGAAATTTCCTACATCAAGCGTTGTTTTGAAATTATCGCGATTGACTGCGTGAATTAATGATTGCACACGGTCACTTGTTTGCACATTAAAGCCATGGTTTTCAATTGTCGTTGTAATACCAAATTGATTTGCATAATCTGCCAGCATTTGGCTACCGCGTACCATTTTATCAAAATGCTTATTGTAAAAATGAATGGATGTATCTTCTTTTGGAATTGTAAACAATGTTACATCATGGCGTAGTACTTTAATGCCCATGAAATGAATGACATCGATATGTTTCTTTAAACGTTCTACTTCTTCTAGTAATGCTTCCTCTGTATCATGCACAAAGTTCGCTGGTAATGAATAGCCTGATAGTTCTAAACCTAGCTCTGCAGCTGTGTCTCTAATTTGACCCGCTAATTCATAGTTATCAACTACAGTAAATTCGTATGGCACTAGTTCAACGTGCTCTCCGCCATTTTCCTTTACCCAATGTAAAACATCGATTACGTTCATTTCACCTGAACGCATTTTTTTAATCATGCTATAAGTACTTAATCCAATTTTCATAATTCTCTCTCCTCAGTTTGTAGTTTATGCTTCCTGTTCATTCAATTACGTCTCGACGTAATCGCGTCCAGATTTTTTCGAGAACACTCGAAAAACTCCACTAAAAAATCTGTGACATCCGCTGGGGCGTAACTTGATTCAGTCGTGATTTAAGCCGCTACTGAATAACAACCCTATCTGACATTCATCCTCGATTATAAAAGTAGCGAACTTCTACTGAATCGAGTTAACTAAATGACAGGCAACCGCCTGCTGTGAATTCACTTGCTGAATGTCCGGAATTTTACTTTTGCAAATATCCATCGCATATGGGCAACGCGTGTGGAATGTGCAGCCTGATGGTGGATTTTTAGGATTCGGAATATCCCCAGTTAAAATAATTTTTTCTCGGCGCAATGTTGGGTCTGCGATTGGAACAGATGATAATAATGCTTTTGTGTAGGGATGAAGTGGATTATTAAATATCGCTTCCTTATCCCCTTGTTCCACAATTGTTCCTAAATACATTACTCCTACACGATGGCTAATATGTTCGACAACACTTAAATCATGAGAGATAAATAAAAAGGAAACATTATATTCCTGCTGCAAACGCTTTAGTAAATTTAAAATTTGTGATTGAATCGACACATCTAGCGCTGAAACGGGTTCATCTGCAATAATTAATTTCGGCTTTGTAATTAGTGCCCGTGCAATGCCGATACGCTGACGCTGACCACCACTAAATTCATGGGCATAGCGATTTGCCTGTTCCACATTCAGTCCTACGATCTCCAACATTTCATAGACCAGCTTTTCTCGTTCTTGCTTATTCAGCTTCGTATGAATTACTAATGGCTCTGCAATTAAATCCTTTACCTTCATTCGTGGATTTAATGACGCATACGGGTCTTGGAAAATCATTTGCACTGTTTCACGTAATTGTGTTAGCTCACTGTATTTTGCTTTGGCGATATCATTGCCATTGACGAAAATTTTGCCTTCTGTTGGGTCAATCAATCTTGTGATCAGTCGACCAGTCGTGGATTTACCGCATCCACTCTCGCCTACTAAACTAAACGTTTCCCCTTCCTTAATATCAAAGGATACATCTAATACAGCATTGACGAATTCCTTCTTTTCAAATAATCCCCCTGCCACTTGAAACTGCTTTTTCAAACTTTGAACTGAAATAATATTCGTCATATTAACCATTCACATCCTTTGTTTCATAAAGCCAGCATGCACACTTCGCATCGCTGCCTACGCTATACACGGGGGGCTCTTGTTTTAAGCATTTTTCAATTGACTTGTCACAGCGCGGTGCAAATTTACAGCCCATTGGCATATTCATCGGTGATGGAACCTGGCCTTTAATAGAATCTAATTCTTCCTTCTTCTCTCCTAGCTTTGGCACAGATGCAATGAGCCCTTGTGTGTACGGATGCTTTGGACTAGCAAAAAGCTCAAATACACTCGCTTCTTCTACAACTTCACCTGCATACATGACAACTACACGGTCACACATTTCAGCAACAATACCTAAATCATGCGTGATTAATAATATCGCAGTTTCATTTTCATCCTTTAAATTTCGCATTAACTGCAGAATCTGTGCCTGTATCGTTACGTCAAGAGCCGTTGTTGGTTCATCGGCAATTAGCAAGCTTGGATGACAAGCCATTGCAATGGCTATCATTACACGCTGCCTCATCCCCCCTGATAATTGGTGAGGGTGCTCATTCATTATTTCCTCTGCACGCCCAATACCAACCTTTTTGAGCATATCAATAGCATGGAGCTCACTTTCCTTTTTGCTTAGTCCTAAATGCAATTGAATGACTTCTGTTAGTTGTCTACCAATTTTCATAACAGGGTTTAATGATGTCATCGGCTCCTGAAAAATCATTGATAAATTTTTCCCACGAAGTTTTCGCATTTCCTTTTCTGATAAGGTAGTAAGTTCTTGACCGTCAAATTTTATCGAGCCATTGTTTATCTTTCCGGTTGTACCATGAAACAGGCGCATGATTGATAAGGATGTAATGCTTTTTCCGCTACCCGATTCGCCTACTAAGCCCAGCACTTCCCCTTTTCGAATCGAAAAATTGACACCACGTAAGATTTTTATTTGTTGTTTATCACGTTGAAAGGATGTCTCTAATTGTTGAACTTCTAATAAAGATTGTGCCATTTGCATCCTCCTTTAATTATTCTTTGTTTTAGGATCTAGTACATCACGTAGGCCATCACCTATTAAGTTAAATGCCAAAACGGTTAAAAAGATGGCAATTCCAGGCATTAAAACAAGATGGGTATTCGTTCCTAAATAATCTCGCCCACTACTTAGCATCACACCCCATTCAGGTGTTTCAGGGCTTGCACCTAAACCTAAGAAGCTTAAACTTGATGCTGCTAAAATAGCTGTACCTACACGCATTGTTACAAAGATAATTAGCTCACTTATTGTTTCCGGAAAAATGTGCTTAAAAATGATCCGTGTTCGTGAAGCACCCATCGAACGTGCCGCTTCTACATAGACATTTTCTTTTGCATTTAATGTAGCCCCACGCACTAATCTCGCAAAGGACGGAATACTAAAAATCATTACGGCAATAATTACGTTGTTAATGCCTGGTCCTAAAATGGCTACGATGGCAATGGCTAATAATAAATCCGGGAATGAGAACAATACATCACAAAAACGCATAATAATTTTGTCTACCCATCCACCGAAAAAACCACTAATTAATCCAATAACTGTCCCTAAAATTAAGCCTAAAAATACCGCACTAAAGCTGACAAGAAGTGAAATTTTTGACCCGACAATGAGGCGACTGAAAATATCACGTCCATATTCATCAGTCCCTGCAAAATGAGCCATGCTCGGACCTTCTAATATTGCATCGTAATTTGGTTCGTACGGGTCATATGGCGCTACATATGGTCCAATAAAAGCAATGGCTATCAATAATAAAATGAAGCTGCTTGCGATTAATGCTACTTTTTTTTGTCGGAAATTTTTCCAAAATTCTTTCACAGGTGAGTATTTTATCACCTTTTGTTGGCGTTCTTGATTTTCTATAATAGTAGTTGACACAAGTAAGCCTCCTTATGAATTCAACTGAATTTTCGGATTTAAAATTTTGTAGAGTACATCTACAATTAAGTTCACTAAAATAAATTCCAATGCAAATAATAATAACGCAGACTGGATAACAGGATAATCACGGAATGCGATGGAATCGATTAATAAACGCCCCATTCCTGGGAAACTAAATACGGTTTCAACGACAACGGAACCACCTAATAAAAAGCCGAATTGTAGCCCAGCAATCGTTACTACGGAAATTAAAGAGTTTCGTAATGCATGACCAAAAATCACTGTTTTTTCTGATAAGCCTTTTGCCCGGCTCGTTCGAATATAATCCGCTTGTAATGTTTCTAATAATGAAGATCTTGTAAAACGAGCAATCATAGACATAATACCTGCGCCCAATGTAATCGAGGGTAAAATATAGCTCTGTAAGCTGTCGATTCCACCAGTTGGAAGCCAACCTAACTGCACTGAGAAAAATTGAATTAATAGTAACCCTAACCAGAACCCTGGAAGAGAAATACCGGATACAGCTACAATCATCCCCAAATAATCAGGCCATCTATTTTTAAATACAGCCGTTAATACACCAATTAACAACCCAAATATCGTTGCCCAAATCATTGCGAAAAATGTTAAATAAACAGACGGCATAAATCTTGTTTTAAACATGTCAATTACAGGTAAGCCCGTCGTTAATGATGTGCCAAGATTGCCCGTAACCATGTTTTTCATATAGTCGAAATATTGTGTAATAACTGGTTTGTTCAAGCCTAATTCTTGTCGTACATTTTCTACTTCTTCAAGCGTGGCATCCTTTCCAGCTACTAAACGTGCCGGATCCCCAGGAATTAAATGAATAAATAAAAATGTCACAATGGACACAACAATTAAAATTGGAATAACCTCTACCAATCTTCGAGAAATAAACTTAAGCACCGATAATCCCCCCTTTTCACCACCGAAATATGTAAGAGACGGAAGCTATTGCTACCGCCCCCTAACATTAATAATTATTTAACTTTTGCATCTCGAACGTCTAAGCCACCGCCAGGATTCACAATTACGCCACTTACATCCGAACGTACTCCATAGACAATTTCATCAACCCCTAAGAAAATCCATGGCGCACTAGCATAAACTTCTTCTTGCAGTTGTCCATACAAGTCTTCTTGCTTCGATTGATCTGAAATTGAGTTTGCTTCATCCATTAGCTTATCTGCTGTTGGATTGTTGTAATATGCAGTGTTTGCACTGTTAGGAGGGAACGAGCTACTATGGAATAATGGTTTTGTTGCATTTGTCACATCAGATGGATAAGCAGACCAACTTACATACCACATCATCAGTTTTGCTTCTTCTGGTGTTTGTGCACCATAAATTTCGTCTGATAATGTTGCTTCCTCCATTGATTTAATCTCAACTTTTACGTTAATTTTACTTAATTGTTGTTGAATGAATTGCATACCTTTCATCGTATCCGAGTTGGTATTGCCCCAGATTTCAATTTCAAAACCATCTGGATAGCCAGCTTCTGCTAATAAAGATTTCGCTTTTTCAACATCAAAGTTATACATTTCTTGCTTTTTATAGAAAATCGTTTTTGATGGAATAATTGAATCTAAAGGTAAACCTAAGCCTGAATTTACTACTTTTATAAATGCATCTTTATCCACAGCGTGGTTTAAAGCAAGACGCACTTTTTCATTATTTAATGGCTCTTTAAATGTATTTAAAGATACATAGCGTGCAATTGTTGAAGGCACCTGATTAATTTCAACATCTTTGTTGCTATTTAATTCATTAATATTTTGAGGTGGTACAGGATAAATAACATCTGCTTCACCTGTTTTTAACATGGCTACGCGTGAACCATTTTCAGGTACGGGTTTATACGTAATTTTCGATACACGATCTGCGCCATCCCAATAATCTTCATTGCGCTCAACTGTTAAGTGATCCCCTTGAATCCATTCAACAAATTTGTATGGACCTGTTCCAACAACTGACTTTGGAATTTCAGCAGCCTGTTCCTTAATCATTTTCGGACTAATCATCTTCGCTGCAGCAAAGCGCGTAATCATCGGTCCGTATGGTTCTGTTAGCGTTACTTTCACTTCGTAATCGCTTACAACATCCACTGACTTTACAATATTAAATCCACGTGAATACAAACGTAATTTTTCATCATTCATAATTCGTTCCACGTTCACTTTTACTGCTTCTGCATTGAATGCTTCACCGTCATGGAATTGAACGCCCTCACGTAATTTGAATGAATACTCTAATGCATCATCGCTTACATTATATTCAGTCGCTAACACGTTAATAATATTTCCTTCGCCATCATAACCAAGTAAGCCCTCTAACATTGCACTTTGAACTGAGTTAGAGTTCGTATCCCCTGTGTTATGTGGATCCATTGAAATGAAATTCTCATTTACTGCGATAACAATTTCATCGGAATTCTCACCTGTAGTTGTATCTTTAGAATAAGTTGTTTCACTTTTTGTGCTTGAATCAGTAGCGCTATCATTAGATGCACTATTGCTGTCATCAGAAGAACATGCAACTAAAAATAACATTACAACAAGTAGCCATGCTAAATTTTTTACATACTTCATTTCTCCTACACCCCTTAGTAATTTTATATAAATATCTCTACATAAAGTAGAAATATAAATACCTAATATTAATTTATTCCAGTGAAGAAAATAATTAATTAACAATAAATTAGCATAACAAAAACAGAATATCAACTATTTTTAGAATATTTAAAATTAATAGTTTACTTATCGTTTGCATTTGCCTACACAGCGCAATTTAGAAATTTAATAATTATTATGTTAGACCTAGCATTGAGCAAATTTATTTTAAATAAATAGATCAAGTGCCATCTACTTATTTTCGGCGGGCTACGGCATGACCGCGTTAGAGCCATGTCGTACATGTCTCTACCACTGTCACTAATGCCGCATGCAAGGCCCGCCAAACTAAAATGTTACTTTTCCCCATATAGTTAAGAGCGCAAAATGCTGCTGCTTGCGCTATCGCGAGGCAGCGGTGATGAATAAAATTTTACGCTGTATACAATATTGTATCTTTGATTAAAAGTTAGCTACGGCAATAAAATTAGCTACTTTTATTGAATCAAAATAAAATCATACTTAGACTAACTTTTACTTTATTTCAATAACAGCGCTTGATTCACCAAACTTTATTCAAAATCTTTGTTATAAAAACCAACTTTAGTTTGATAGTTGAGTACCGCGAAGTGAAGTAAGGCTCAAATGCCGTATGGTTTGAGCCTTGCTTTGCGACGAAAACGTAGCGACAGGAGCACATTTCTTACGGCGACTCCTGAGACCTGCGTGTGTGCGAAAAAAAACAACGTTGCTCCTGCGGTTCTTAGTCGCTAAACGTTTGTCAACACTTTGAAGCCACGCCCCCAGGAAAAAGTGGATCGAAAGCTAAGAGCGCCACATCGTGTGGCAACGCATTCATGACCAACATCGTGTTGGCCCCCCGTAGCGTAGCAGAACGGATTTTATTAAATAAATGCAATTGGTTCCAAATTCTGTATTGAAAAATGCTCGTTATGAGTTAGACTATAAATAGTGTCTGAAATGAATGAGGGATTTTAATGCAACAACAGATTTTACTTGTCGATCCAAATACACAATGGACGGAGAAGTTAGCGGCTTTTTTAAGTGAAAATAGTTTTATTGTCACCGTTACTTCCTCTGCCGAACAGGCGATGGAAATATTTCATCAATCTTATCCTTGCATGGTTATTATGGAGTTAAAGTTGCCAAACGGTTCAGGCGAGATGTTTTGTAAGTGGATTCGTGCCAATCAAACGGCCGATGTTTCGATTATTATGGTAACCGAAAAAAATCATGTGGAAGATAAAATTAATGGCTTAACAATAGGTGCAGATGATTATTTAACGAAGCCCGTGTATTTAGAGGAATTGCTGGCACATATGCATGCTGTACTACGGCGTACTGGTTTATTTTGTCAAAAAATTATTCACAATGGGCTGTGCATCAAACCGCGCAAAGGTGAGGTGTATTTAAATGGCGCACCGATTCAGTTAACAAAGCATGAATTTATGCTTCTATATTATTTGATGGACCATCCTAATCAGATTATTTCACGAGAGGCGTTAATAGAACAATTATATCCGAATATTGAAAAGGAAATTTTCGATCGTTCAATCGATGCACATATAAAAAAATTGCGTGCCAAAATTGAAGTAGACCGCAAACAGCCAAAACGCATTGTAACCGTACGTGGCGAGGGCTATAAATACATACCAGATGAAGAACAAAAGCGCTAAAGCGCCTGTTCAGCCCCGAGTGGGCATAACACCACATCCATGTGGCATGCCCCCAATGACTCACATCGTGTGAGCCTCAGACATTGGAGGACCCGACGCAAAAGTAAACGTTCCACCACTTTTGCAGGAGGGATCGAAATGGCCGAGGGGCTGGCGCTTTAGCCTAGACGTAAGATGAATTTTTGTAAAAGTTATCCACAATGCGATAATTTAAAGTATCCTTAACAATAAAAAAAGGCTGTGCAAACGAATTCGATTTGCACAGCCTTCATTTTCTTTATTGATAATCTACTAAAACTTCTGCCCAATCAATCGTGCCATTTTGTGCTTGCTCACGGCGTTCTTTCGTCATAATATCTGACGGTTTATCCCCTTTAGGCCAGTCTGTATCATGCTTGCCCCACTCTGGACGGTCTTGCGTTAAAATGTAGGCCGCTAAGTCTGATGATTCTTGATCTGTTAATGTCATCTCCTGACCAACTGGCATATAAGCCTGAATAAAGCCTGCCATTTTCGACATACGCGCTAAGCCTGCTCCATCGTTAAAGGATGTTTCGCCCCAAAGTGCCGGACCTGTATTGGCACCTATACCTGAACCATCTGCTGCGTGACATGAAATACATGATTTATTGAATAATTGCTCACCGTCTTGAACATTCGGTGTTGGTACTTGCTTTAAATCGACTGATTTTGCCCATGGTCGTTTTTGCCCTGGCTCTACATCTTCAGATATATAATCAAAGTAAGCGACCATTGCTTCTAGTTCCTTAGAATCCGCTTCAAATGGCTTTCCGTTCATACTACGCACCATACAACCATTAATTCGTTTTTCAATTGTCACAATATCCCCTGCGCGTGCGATATATTTTGGATAATCAGCCTGTACCCCAACTAATGATGCAACTGTATCCAACCCTGCACCCGCATGACAGCTCGTACAAGATAAATTCGCGCCAACCTTGTCTTCCGCATAAACATGAGTCTCATTCACTAAATTATAACCGTAAATAATTTCATCTAATTTTTCATGATCTTTTGGAATGTCTGCCATATTAATTTCAGGGAATTTGGGTTCTCTCTCTTGTGCCAATGCCATTGCATTTTTTTGTTCTACAAGCTCAGTAGTTGGTGCCGGATCAACGCTAATAAATGTGTTGTACACTCCTACACCTAACCCTATGGAAATAAATATACCTATAATTGCTGCAACTACACTTTTCATTGCGCTCCCTCCTTTGACCATAGTTTACGAAACGATGTAACAAAAAGGAGCAAAATTTCCAAGTCGTCGCAATGCTTTCAAGAGAATATTACAATGTTATTTCAATAGCATAATTTTCATCAAATTTTCACATTAGGGGTGTACCGTGTTATAGAAAAATTTTAATTTCCTACTAATTGTCGTGATTCCAGCAAAAAACAAGCATGTTTAATATGAAGCCTTTTCCATTTTGAACCGAAAATTGATTAGAATAGGAGAGATTTTTCATGAAAAACAAATTAGGTTCAAGCGTAATCGGCAAAATAAGCTGGATGATTGCTTTTTTACTTGTCGTTTACGGAAGTATCATTATCAACAATCAAGCTAAAGCTTTCTCTAGCGCTACATATAATCTCACTCCGTACTTATGTGCATCTGCCATTACATCGATTATCATCGGTTCCTATATCGCACTTCTTTTCTTAAAGCAATTAAAGCTACAGTTCAACACGAGCCTATTCGTTTGTGTGACGATTCCATGCCTTGTTTTGACATTGTATTATCCAGTACTTGTAATCGCCCAAACATTCCTTGAAAATTTTCAATTCTTAGTCCCACATCAATTGGTACGCTTAACATCCGAAAATATTTTTGGTGTGGTAGCGGGATTGACGCTTGTTTTAAGTGTGTTTAAATGGAAGGATTGAATCATTTTATGATTAAAGGAAGATATTTCAGAAAAGAAATTACGAGCAAGATTTCAGCTATATTTTTGAAAATGATTGAACACATTCACTTTAAAAAATCCCCACAAAATAATTCGGAAGCGTGTTTTCATGAAAATAAAAGGGTCTGTCCAAAAAAGTCATCTTTTGGACAGTGGCGCAGTGGACACGTTATTCCGGCTTCCCCATTGCCGTGTAAAAAATAGCGTTTCACTATGCCTTTATATGGCTGTTGATGTGCGCTAAATAAACCATCATAAAAAAAAGCGTTGGTATGTTCTAAGATCGCTAGGCGATTAAAGCGTTACCTTGTTGGAGTATACAGAATTTGATTGTTCCACAGTTATTTATCGTGGTGAAAAATAAAGAAATTGTATAAAGTAGCCCATATTAAAATAATGTTTTAAATTTATAGTAGACATTTGTAATTTTTCATTGTATACTGAAATCAATAAGTCAACTTACAAAAAAATAATTAATTCACCTATTACAAAGAGTATTCGCGTTTTAGTTGGTACTTTTTGCAATATGTGAATTTTCTTCTTTTTAGTAGTAAATGATCTTATTAAATAAATATACGATTATGGAGGTCATTTATTATGGCACAAGGTACAGTTAAATGGTTTAACGCAGAAAAAGGTTTCGGTTTCATCGAAGTTGAAGGCGGTACAGACGTATTCGCACACTTCTCAGCTATCCAAGGTGAAGGTTTCAAATCACTTGAAGAAGGTCAAAAAGTTGAGTTTTCAGTAGAAGACGGTCAACGCGGACCACAAGCTGCTAACATCGTTAAACTTTAATTTTTATTGAAGTAACGACCAAAAGAGGTTCTCTTTCATTAGAGAACCTCTTTTTGTTATTAAAATAATTCATGTTGTTTTTTAAACGATCTAAAGATCATCACTTTTATTAAAAAAAACTTGTTACTGCTTGTAATTCTAAATCTACATTTAATTCTTTTATCAAATTCGAATATTGTAGTTCAGATATAGGACCATAGATTTTTTCATCTTCTAATCGTATAATCCAATAATCCGATTCCCTTCCATGTGAGGGTAGGTTTCGTTTAGCAATTAAATACGATTGATTAAAATTTCCAGTCAGTTAGCTCATTAAGAACACCCTTATTGCTTTCATTTATTTCTCGCTAAACCTGTTTTGGAATAGGATGATTTTGTAACAAATACTCCCGATGCTTCTTACTACTTGCCAAAAGATTGAACTCCCCTTGCTTTATCTGCTTTAACAGCTTATAAAACGTCGCATAAGCAAGCTCATATTGTGCATCTGAAATCCATTCGTTCTTGAGCGCTTGCACTATTTCATCCTCATCCTTTTTAATCACTTCCCCTGTTGGAAGTACGATAATATCCAAAAACAAATCTTCCATATAGGGCTCGCCTTGATCGACACCATTCTCATTTGTTATATCGATATACCACTGAACAACTTCCCCTTTGGCATTGAACATTGTCGTTACCGCATAGTGCTCGTTCATTGGAAGCTGCTGTAGCCATGAGTAATCTATGTCTACAATACGTAGCTCTTGCCCTGCTTGCGTTGTCACAAGTGGCTCCTTTACTTCATGCATTTCGATGAGCGCAATATAGCCTGTAAAATCGGGTTCCTCTACCCACTGCTGCATATAGTGACGACAGGTTATTCTGCTCCAATCATTTCGATGTAAATAACGTTTCTTCAGCATACTATTGCCCCCTATTTTTGGTGATACATATAAGAATGCCAGCTTGCTTTATTTTCAAGCTCTAGTAAGTCTGCTAATTCATAAGCAAAATAGTCCGTCGTATCAATTTCAAATTCTACTGTTTCAAAAGACGCTTCTACTAAATAGAGCAACACCGTTTTTAATAAGCATTGCATTTCCACATGATTGATTTTCCCCATCCAACCAATCTCTACATGATTTTCTCCAACCGGATGCACAAACATATACGCACTAATTTTATCCTCATCGATAATAATGCAAGGTGTTTCCATATCTGGTGTATCCTCTAGGACAGCATCACGCCAAAGTTCCCAGCTTTTATTCTTTGCTTCATTATGTAAATGTGTCTGCTCGTAACTTGTTTTAACGAATGAAAACAGTTCCTTTTCTAGCCTAGAATTCGAGGTGATTTGCTGTAATGAATAGCTATTCGTTATTTCCTCAACATGTTGCAGCTTTTGGAGTAAATCATTGATTGCATAGCTTTCCATATACGTTTTTCGAAATAAATGAAAGTCAAAGTTTTTCATATAGGCCAATTTTTCTGTTTCATATTCCCAGCACGATAATATGGCTTTATTGTATGGTGAAATGCTTTGAAGTAACTGTTCCATTAATTTTGGCATATAGCTTGTTGCGATGATTTGAATATATTTCGCTGTTGGATGATTTGGATTCGTCCAGCTGAATCCGATGCCTTCCACTTGATTTTGTTCTGTTACAATAAACATCTCCATAAATCGTCGTGCATCAATTCGCCATTGTACTGCTTGTAATGGCTCTATTAGCAATGCATTTAGCTGCAAATCCTCAAGTGAATCTACTTGTTGAAGCGATATATTTTCCACCGTATCTCCCCTTTAAAATTTTTATTCTAATTATATAATGAAATATATTATAAAATATGGTAAAATTGTAATAATTCTAACAGGAGGTAACGAACGATGTTACTTTATAATTGAGAAATGCTTTCAATCTCACATTCAAAAAGGAGCTGAAAGCAAATGAAATTTCAAACAAACACTGAAAATATTACAGAAACGATGTTAAACGGCTTTTTTGTCGATTGGCCAAGTCCGCCAAGTGCAGAAACTCATTTAACGTTATTACAAAACAGTGCTCATATTGTATTGGCAATTGATGAAGCCAAAAATCAAGTTGTTGGCTTTATTACAGCAATTAGTGATGGCGTGCTGAGTGCTTATATTCCGCTGCTTGAAGTATTACCAGCATACAAAAATCAAGGTATTGGCAAACAATTAGTTGAGCAAATGCTAGTACAGCTTCAAAACATATATATGATCGATTTGTGCTGCGACGAAGATTTAGTACCGTATTATGAAAACTTCGGTATGTTTAAAGGAAATGCTATGTTAAAGCGTAATTATAAAATACAGTCAGGTAAACTAATCTAAATTTAAAAATCCAGCAAACACAAATTTGTGTGCTTGCTGGATTTTTTATTTACATATAGCTTTCAATTTGCTTCCTTAACCCGTGCGCATCATCCACATACACACCTAAATACTTTACTTTTTTCTCAAAGCCACCGACAAAATGAATTGTTTGCGGTGCTTTAAATTCCAATACAAATGCGGGCTTTTCATCGGTATTACCAAGTACCTTCATATGATAGACTTCATTCAAGTCAAGCTCATTATGAATCGCTTCTATATGCCCCACGTAAAAACTGGTCCGCTTCATCAAGCCGTTTGAAAGATATAGCTTTTGTCCATCCACTTTTGTTGGATTTAATATAAGCGCTCGTGCATCAGCAATTAAAAATAAGATCCCGTAAATCGACAAAATCGTATGTCCCCATGCAAGTATTGGCATGCGGTCATGGAACAACCAATGGAACGCGACTGCTTCAAACGTCGCCGCATGAAAAATCATGATAAGTACAGGCATATACATCGTATTTTTATAAACGGTATGCCCTTCCGTATTAGGCTTTTTGCGCCAACTTAAGCATGCATAGTAAAATACAAGCATTTCCGAGGCCAACACTTGAATAATGGGATTGCCTTTTGCTTTTTCAGCTACTAATCTTGGAAATGCAAAAAGTAATTGCTCGTGCTGCCCTTTGACCGTATTAATGATTGTTGGAACATATTTCACAAAAATAATAAGTAGCATGAGCTCAAACGCGATTAAACACGCTTCTACCGCAAAAGCTGACCATGTTAAATAGCGAAATGGCTCAATAAAGCTTGCTGGAATAATGATGCGCGCGAGAACAATTCCTCCAGCTGCAAAAATAATCGCCCTTTTTATTGACCAGTTTCTCGTATGAAATAATACAAGTGTTGGAGCCACAATTGCACAATCTACCAATGAGCCAACTACCATACCGCGTGCTTGCTCTACTGATAAGGTATCAATAAATGACAGTTGGTATGCGGTAATATTACCTAGTAAAATGATAAAAGCTGTAATGAGCCATTTATAATGCCATAACTTTTCAACAAACACCTTTTCTCCCCCATTTTCAACTTAATACATTCTAATAATACACTAATTATTGTTATATTTCCCTCGAGTTACCAAAACCGTAACATTTGCTATTTGACACAAAAAACACTACCCATTCCAGTAAATTTCTGCTTTAAATAACAAATCCCTTATTTAATCGCTGCATTCCCTATTTTTCTATATTTTCCGACAAAAAACTACACAAATCTGTCATAATTCTAAGTGATATTTTAAAAAGATAGGGTGAATTTATGAGTATTGGAAAAAAATTAAATACAATTCTTTTCATTTTAATTGCAATCATTGCACTTTCAACAGTTATTAGTTTTAACAGTTATAACAACATTCAAGAAAGCACAAAAGAAGCGATGGATAATCGTATGACACAGGTGGCTATGATTGATGATATTCGCTATAATATAGCGATGCAGGGCTTATACGCACGTGCTATCATTATTGACCCTAGTCAAAAAAACGAAGAAAATTTACGTACATATGCAAAAAAATTAGATGACAATATTGCTTATTTGCAAGAACACGCAGACACAGATGAAATGTTGCAACTTGTGCAGCAAGTGAGCAAATTCAATGACGACTTTAATGTGCAAGCTGGTCAAGTAATTGCAAACTATAAAACGAATATTACTGAGGCTAAAAATATCGTAAAGAATAATCTACAATCAGCGAATGTCGATATTTTATCAACAGCTTTAGAAATGGAGAAAATTGAAAAGCAACGTTTAGAAGACATTAAAGTGGAAACTGCTAACGACATCCGTCTTTCAAAAATTACATCGGTTGTTGTATTAATCATAAGTTTGATCATTAGCGCAGCCGCTGTTTTATACATTCGCAAACGCATTATAAAACCACTTGTTCAAGTTTCAGATGAGGCGACAAAAATTTCAGACGGAGATTTAACTGGTAAGGACATCCAAGTATTCTCCAAGGATGAAATCGGCAACTTAGCAAATACCTTCAATACAATGCGCTCAAACTTACGTAATTTAGTCTTTAATGTACAGCAAAATACTGAGCATTTAAGTGCCGCTTCAGAAGAATTATCTGCAAGTACACAGGAAATAACAGCAACAACTAATGATGTAACACATCGCGTATTAGAAACAGCAGAAGCCGCACAAAATTCTAGCCAAATTGCCGCAGATAGTGCAATAGCGATGGAAGAAACAGCGATTGGCGTACAACGTATTGCCGAAACAACACAAACATTACACAGTAAAGCGTTAACGGCAAGTGAAGCGGCAGCTAGTGGTCGTAAAATTATTACCGAAGCCAAAGATCAAATGACAACAATTGATGGTTCGACTGTCACTGTCAATGAGTTAGTGACGAAACTCGCTAAACAAACAGAAGAAATCAGCAGTATTTCACAAGTAATTACTGCGATTACCGATCAAACAAACCTACTAGCTTTAAACGCTGCAATCGAGGCGGCGCGTGCAGGTGAACACGGTAAAGGCTTCGCAGTCGTAGCAGATGAAGTTCGTAAGCTTGCTGAGGAGTCGAAAAATTCAGCAACATCCATCGTTGCGCTAACTCAAGAAATTAAGCGTGACACAGCAGAAGTAGAAGAAGCCGTTCGAAACTCATTAGCCTCTGTTAAAGAAGGCGTCTTGATTATCGAGAAAGCTGGCAAATCATTCAACCAAATTGAATTAGACGTAGAGGATATGAAAAATTCGATTCAGGATGTTTCGGCAACTTCCGAGCAATTATCAGCAAGTGCTGAGGAAGTTACCGCATCGGTTAATGAAATTGCGATTGGTGCAAACAAAGCATCTGAAAGCGTCGAAATGATTGCCGCAGCAATGGAAGAGCAATCGGCAAGCATGGAGCAAGTAAATCATGTTGCAATTTCAGTAACTGAAAGCTCACAGCAATTACAAATACAAATTCAACAATTCCGCGTGTAAACATACATTTGACAGATGTTCCAATAAGTATATGTTTAAGCGGTGATCAGAAATAAAAAGGAATCCATTTTGAAAAAAGATAGTTCAAAATGGATTCTTATACAGCAGATTTAATTATCGGTTTAAAAATAAGTTTGATCATTTTCTAACTGTGCTCCTCCACAATCGCGCCAGATTCTTAATTAACAGTCTTCCGTAAGTTAGTAACATTATTAGGATTTGCTGACCATTTACTCATTAATTCCATTTGTCTCTTCTTTAAATCGTCATAAGGTTCTTCAATAGCTTCAATTTCACGAAACTTCCTATCAAAGACTTTTGCATCTTTGATTTTTTTATAACCACCAAAACCTAGATCGTCATTTAGTAACCAAACAACCTTCTTTATTTTGGCAAAAAGAATTCCACCAGTACACATTGGACAGGGTTCCAAAGAAGTATATATTGTAAACTTTTCACCATTAATTTTAGCATTAAATATTGATTCTCCAGCATTACGGATAGCATCAATTTCAGCGTGGGCAGTTGCGTCTTGTTGGGGATGTACCTTATTGCGTCCCTTTGCAATTATGTTTCCATTTTCATCAACTATAATAGCCCCGACTGGATAGGTATTTTCATTCAGTGCCTTTTCTGCTTCATCAAGAGCCAACTCTAAAAAATATCTATCTTGATCGATATTCATAAAAAACAACCTCCCCCAGCTCTTTATTTTTCACACTATGGTCCCTTAATTCAAGAAAGATCGCAATTTGTATTCTGGAATTGCGCCCGATTGTGTAAGAATAATTATTTGTTGTCTGAATACCACTTCAAAAACATTTCTCTCTCTATTACATTCAAAACGCACGGTGAATCTACTTGTGACTCTAATTTACTATGTTTCTCAGGAAACTTTGACTCTACACCAATCCTAATGTAAGGTAGTTTTTCCTGAGCCTTTTGAGAACGAATATTTATTAATTTTGCTCCTGCAAATACGTATTCTAAATTCAATTTTGTAAAGGCAATATGTAGAATTTCCGATTTAGCTAATTCGTTATAACCTTTCCCCCAATATTGATGCCCTATCCAAGTACCAATATGACAAGTTTTATTGACGTCATCAATGTCTTTTAGTGTTATTACCCCAATTAAATTTTCAGTTTCATCAAGGATGACCCTTGAATATTGCTTTCCTAGTCTTTCTTGTTCCAGAATAAACCCGATAAAATCAATAGTCCCTTCAAGTGAAGCTTGGTCATTGGTAAGTCCCAATGCATCTTTTACCTGGGGTGCTGTCGATAATGATGACATTGATTTTGCATAGATATTATTATGTGGTACTAATGAAATCTTTAACAATTATATTCCCCCTAAAATGGCGTAAACCCAATAATAACTAATTATATTTTATAACAAATTACTATCAATTCATATATAGAGTTTTAGAGCAACGTGAATTCAACGTATCACAAGCCTAAAGATCCCCCTCGTAAAATTTGGTTTTGAACCATACATGTGAAGTACATTTTATTTGTAAAACTTTTTTAAGCAACAAACGTGCTTTACCTCCTAACTTGATGGCTTTAATAGGCGTCCCAGAATTTATTCTTCGGTCCCCTTTTTATTTGAAAATAATAATTTTAGCAAACTATGAAACTTTTTCCGTCTTCAAGCGTATTTTAGTAGTAGGTGTTAATTCCAATTATTAATAGCTATTACTTATTTTGAAATGAGGGATCTTTTTGAAAAGATTACTAAAAAAATTATTTGCAATCATTATACTTCTTCTTATCATCCCACTTATTGTTGGTATTATTTATGCGCAAAAACCAATGCCAAATGGCGTTTCGGTCGATGGCGAGCTACATGCGGATAGCGATGTGCGTTTTGTATATGATTTAACGTATGACAACAACGGTCGCGTTATGGAACAGCATTTATATGATGAAATGCTGCGAATTATTGATGAAGCGGAGCAAACACTTGTCATCGATATGTTTTTATACAACGATGATTACGACCGTTCTAAAGGTAACTATCCAACACGCGCCCATGATATTACGAACGCGGTTCTAGCTGCCATCGATGAAAATCCTACATTAAATGTCACAATCATCACCGACGCTATTAATACAGTGTACGGCTCGACATTACCTGAAAACTTTTCTAAATTACAAGAGGCTGGCGCAGAAGTGATTTTCACCGATATGGAGCCACTTCCAGATTCAAACCCATTGTACTCAAGTATTTGGCGCTCGTATTTACAATGGTGGCCGACGTCACAAAACGGCTTTTTACCAAATGCCTTTAACCCAGACGGCGCAAAGGCTTCCTTTGGATCCTATTTCGACATGCTTAACTTTAAAGCGAATCACCGAAAAATTGTGTTAAATGAGCAGCAGGCACTTGTGACTTCTGCAAACTTAACCCATGATGGTAGTAGCTATCACTCGAATATTGGATTTGTTGTAACAGGTGCGATTTTAGAAGATTTGTACGCCTCTGAGCAAGCAGTTGCAAAGCTATCAAACATTACACTTAAAGAAGTTGATTGGAACTATCAAAGCGAGGTATCTGATGTTCAGACGAAAATTGTAACAGAGGGTAAAATTAAGAAAACGATGCTTGCGATGCTAAATGATGCAGATGCAAACAGTGACGTTAAAATTGGTGTGTTTTATTTAGCAGACCGTGATGTCGTAAAGGCGATTAAAAAAGCAGCAAAAGAAGGTGCTACTGTCCAGGTAATTGTAGACCCTAACAAGGACGCATTTGGCTTAGAAAAAAATGGGATTCCAAATCGTCAAGTCGCTTCAGAGCTTGAAAAAAGTGGCGTCGAGATTCGTTTTTATAACACACAAGGTGAGCAATACCATAGTAAATTTCTTTATGTAAAATCGGGTGAACAAGCCGAGCTGCTAGGTGGTTCAGCCAACTTCACACGACGAAATATTGCTGACTATAACCTAGAATCCAACTTGTATATGAAAATGCCCGCATCAAGCGAACTGGCGACATCGGTAGATACTTATTTTGAGCGTTTATGGCTAAATGAAAACGGACAATATACAGTTGATTTTGAAGTGTATGAAGATCCTGCACTATGGAAAAAAATCCCGTATTTCATTCAAGAAACGACAGGGCTTTCTACATTTTAACTTGATGAAAAGCGCGGTTTTGTACAAAATACAAAACCGCGCTTATTTAAATTTCATTCCTAACCCTTCTTCCAATGTAAGCTGCGCGAAACATTTCAGC
Source organism: Solibacillus palustris (assembly GCF_022549215.1). GTDB lineage: Bacteria > Bacillota > Bacilli > Bacillales_A > Planococcaceae > Solibacillus > Solibacillus daqui. Next base: position 152,347 of record NZ_JAKZFC010000007.1, read on the forward strand.
ATGACTATACTAACCTGTTTAGTTTATTTTTCCTTCTCAATAACTTCTTTAACGATTTTAGCAAAAACATCCGTAGTTCTAAACGTTTCTTCCAACGTATTTTCAACGCCGCCAATTTCTAATAACACAGAATTGTTTTGAAGATGCTGATTATATGTGTTTTGTGGATTTTCACCTTTTTTAAATACCCCTCTAGATAGTCCAGGATATAATTCTTCTAATTTATCATGAAGGCGAGTCGCGAATTCCCTATTTTGGTCATAATTATTGGATGTTGTTGATACAACAAATGCAATTTTTGCATAATCTTTTCCATCAATATTGATCGTTGTATCCGATCTTTTTTGTGAATCTCTGTGTATGTCGAATACCATTTTTATACTTTCATACTCAGTTAATGCTTCTTGTAATTTCTCTCTTGATACGACATAGGAATCTTTAAATGATAATCCCCGTTCCTCTAAGATTTTTGATATATCGCTATCATCTAAGATCGTGTTAATATGATGCTCTTTTAACTTTTCACTGAATTCCTTCCCTACTAATGTTACATTTTTTGAATCGCTAAATGCTTTTCTAGGATCGGTTTCGTTAAGCTCTGGAATAAACGACTCAGTATTATGCGAATGATAAATGAACACTTCTGGATCCTGTTCTTCAACAGCCGAAGCGAATGGTTGATTTCCTATGTTACTTTGAACTTCTGTCATTACCTCTTGTCCACTGAAAAAGAACAACCATGATAATGTAGCGACAAAAAGTAAAGCGCCACTTGAAATGGCCGTTATCCTTTTAATCATTCCTTTTCGGTTCATGCTTCGCGCCTTTTGTCTTAGTTTCATTTCAGTTGATACGATGAAATCTTTACTCGGATTTTGAGGGTAGGTATCTTTAATCGTTTCAAACAAATCCTTTTCATTTTGCATTGATCAAAACCTCCTCGGCATCAAGATTGAGTTTTCTTTTGAGTTCTTTTAATGCGCGATGATAATCAACTTTTACTTTTGATTCCGTACATTGTAGAATTTCGGAAGTCTCTTTTACGGAAAATTCATTTATTCCACGAAGAATTACGACTGCTCGATAATTCGGCTTTAACTTAGAAATCGCTCCATGTACAATCTGTTTAGTTTCCGAAATTTCAAACTCTTCATCAGGCGTGTTGTCATTCGATTCCAATAATTTAAAAAATCCGTCTTTAAAAACGGAAGCAAACTTCTTTTTTCGATAATGATCCACTGCTACATGTTTTGCGATAGAGAAAATCCATGTTTTTATATTATTTCCGTTATGAAAATTGTGTAAGCTTTTTAATACTCGAATAAACACTTCTTGGGTCATGTCCTCTGCATCGTTTTGATTTCCTGAAAAACAAACGAGAAACCGATACACGTCTAAATAATGCTCATTGTAAATAGCAACAATACTCGACTCTAAGTTCTTTAAATCAATCACGCTGTCCCCCCTTATTCTGTATTCACTTATTATTCGTATGAAGCATTAAAAAGGTTACACTTATTTTGTTTTGACACTAACAATGAGTAAATTTGCTACCGAAAAGTAAGTGCAGTGCTCCTTATTTTTGGGAAATCGCACGCAAATGCCCTGAATTCGCACATAAACCTCTAAAATTCGCACTTATCTTGCGTGAATTCGCACATAAATCCTGAAAAATCGCACGTATCCACGCACTCCGATTATATGATCGTCCGCCAAAGAATGAATCCAAGCCGACATAGAAAATCAAGCCCCTGTTTCGGTGATGAGCCTTTATTTTGGTATTTTAGTGAAAACGATAAAGAAGATTGCTTTTTCTATATGTTTAACTCCCCCAACTGCTTCGCTTAATAAAAAAACACATTTCGCGCCATATAGCGCGAAATGATGTCTTTTCATATGTAGATTTCCTTGAAAATATTTATCTTTTCCTATTCGCTAAAAAATCAATTAAATCCTGCGCAATCTTTTCGCGTTCCTTACCAAGTGTTATTAAATGACCACTTTTTTCGTAGCTTATCTTTACGATTCGGTCACTTTGCGCGGCACTGGCAATCAGGTCAATGCTTTCATGAAATACGACTTCATCCAGCATCCCTTTTGCTAAAAACAATGGCTGCTTAAGTTCACTCATTTCGCGCTGTGAGCCGACGATAAACTGCTGCAGGGCAATCATTTTTTCTGCTGGGCGAGGGAAATGCTCATTTAGAAAATTTTCAAGTTCCTCTTCCGTTGCCCCATTATTTTGGAGGTAACGCTGTGAGTAGAATTCTACACGCTTTTCTAGACCGGCAATCGGACGCTCCAAAACAGGTGATGATAGGAGTGCCAATGCATTACACGTCATGTATCGGTTCGCAAGGCGCATTCCTAGCACGCCACCAAGCGATTGCCCAATGACGGCAATCTGTTTGTATCCATCATCTACTAGATGTTCAAATGCTTGCTTAGCCCCCTGCCAGATTTGATCCATTGACGAAGCGAATAATCGCTCTGGCGCGGCACCATGACCTGCTAAATTTGGTGCGTAGACCGTGTAGCCCGCTTCAAAAAGAATATGCGCTAAATGTTTCATTTCTTTCGCGTTACTCGTAAAACTATGCAGTAATAACACGGCCTGCTCACCGTTATGTTCATAAATATCTTCAACCTGTTGCATGTAAAAACTCCTTATTTATCGTCCAGCCCGCGCTCATTGTACGCACTAATGCCACCGCGTACATTTGTTACTTTTTTAACACCTAGCTTTTTCAGCTTTTTGCACGTTTCTAGTGAGCGCATACCTGAACGGCACATCACGACAATTTCTTTATCCATTGGTAATGCCTCAATGCCCAGCCCGTTTGGATCATTGATAAACGGTGCGACATGCATTTTATTGAAATCACGCGCACTGCGCACATCAATAAAAATTTTATCGTCGTCACGTAGCATCGTTTGTAGCTCATCTGTCGAAATCGTATGAATCCCTTCTACCGGACGCTTTTTCCAAATAACAACCGCCGCACAAATGGCGAGAAGTATAATCGTTTCAATCATGTTGTTAAGCCCCCTTTATTGTATGTTTCCTATATATTAGCACGAAATAAACTTATCGTAATATAGTATCTGCACGAAATTTATTTCTTCTATTATTTTAAAAATACAATAAAAGAGAGCACATCGGAACGAAATTTCATTCCAATACACCCTCCCTTGCGGCTATGGGACTTTTTCAATGCTCTCATTAATTGAAGGCTATTTCATTTATCTGTGAAATCAATTTAAGCCATATTTGCTTGACCGTGTACATTTACACTGAGGTAAGAGGTAAAATATAGTGATTCGAGCATAAATCTCAAAAAGCGAGCATAAACACCGCAATTCCGAGCACAAAAACAAAAAAAACCGAGCATAAGACCCGAAAACCCGAGCATATTTCACACAAGTCAGTCATGCAATAGCTCATCTAAAGCCGTTTAGGAAAATTCAACCCCAAGTTTTCGGTGATGAGCCACATATTAATTAAGTTATTCACTTTTTTAAATTTGTAAAAATTATATATTTCTCACTAAGCTCCACATTTTTAATGTCAGAAACAGCGGTCATTATATTATTCTTTATTTGTTGTTCCATTGTCATATCAAGCTTGTGCTCAATCGGTAAAAAAATTACACATACTATTTTGACGATTTCACCCGGTGAAATAGGGGTTAAATTGACACTTATAGATTCTTTCTCAAGACCTGACTCATTTGCAATCATTTTTTCTAATGCCTGTTCTTCTGTAACTAAAAAGTTTGTATATTCCGCAACTGGGAGATTTGTTTTCTCTTGTTCATTAATCACTTCTGCTTGTACCTTCTCAAATCTCGACTCTCCATTACATGCACCTAACAAAATGGCGCTTAATGCAATCCCAGTAGCTAATAATCTTTTAATTTCGATCATATTTCTTCCTTTCTTAAATAAATTTTCCCCGTTTTAAGCATCGTTCTTCTTAACTGAACTTCCTTTATTATTAATAAGATTATTACTATAGAAGGAACGAAAGAACTGCAATTACACACATATGCAGTTTTCCCATAAGAAGGACACATCATACCGTTAAGTGAATAACACTATCCGTTTTCGTTTTCTTATTGACTAAAATGACATGCTAATCAAATGAAAGCCCCTTTACATCCCCTTTGCCATTCATTTCAAAAAAATGTCACATTCCATCTTCCCCAATTGTCTAATATAGTTAAAGGGGGTGCAAAAAATGCAGCAAAAAATAATGGCATTAAGCCAATCAAACACGATCCTAGAAAATATTGAAACAATTATTTCGAGCCACTATGACAAAATATATAAATATTGCTATAGCATTTTAAGAAATGTGGAAGACGCGGAAGATGCGGTGCAAGAGGTATTCTTAAAAGCCATGAAAAGTAATAATCTTTCATCGATTAATAATCCGAATGCTTGGCTTTATAAAGTTGCTTATTTTCACTGCATGAATAAGCTCAAGCGCAAAAAAATTCTCTCATTTGTCCCCTTCATTGAGTTTGAAAATACAGTAAATGTCGTGGAAAATGAGCAGGATGAACAGCTTCACAACATATTAAATCAGCTAAAGCCGGACGAACGCGCATTAGTGGTGTTACGCATTATTGAAAATTATAGTTTCGAGGAAATTGCCGCTATCATGGACAAGCCCGCGCCAACGATTCGCAAGCGTTATGAACGTTTAAAAGAAAAAATCAGAAAAATGTTCTAGAAACGGAGGGATCACATGAAAAACATGAAAGATTTTAACGATTTTGAAGAGCGATTCAAAAGCGAATATGAGCGCATTCAATCTGATAATAAACAGCACCTCATTCAAAACATCTGCTCTCCTACAAAGCGAAAAGCAAAAAAATTATCAATCAGTTTTGTCATATGCATGTGCTTACTACTAGCAGTCGCAACGGTTGGCGCAATGGAATATACGGGTCTGACATTTTTTAAAAGCAACGAGGGGACAATGATCGAAATTACAAACATTAAAGAAGAGCACATGAAAGCCCATATTAATGCGGATGAAATTTCCCGTAAGAATGATGCGATCATAGCCGATTTGAAAAAAACAATTCCAGACGGGCATTTCCTATATTTCAAGGATATTGAGGTTTACGAACAAACTGGGATTATAGATTTATTTAAACTGACAAATCCCCCGACAATTACTAAAATTGATGAAATCCCAAACGATATTACTCAGCATATTCATTTAGAGGATACACTTTTAGAAAACTATCATTTAAAAAATGGGACACTGTTATATAAGTTTCCTGAGTATGACCTTGACCAAATGATGGAAATTATTGAACAACTGCAAGCACAAGCAAAGCAACAAAACCAACACTATGGCATTTTACAGGGCCAGCTTATCAATGAAATCGATGCCATAACGCTCCACTATGAAACAAAGGATTTCCCTAATTGGCAAGCATTTGAAATAAGCATTGATACGATTAATACGCGTGTAGAAACAACAGAAAATTTATCAAATTATGTGCCTTTAAATAACGAACTAGGGATTGAAATGTACTATAGTGAAGAAGATCGTACGTTACGCTTTATTATGCAAGCACCTTCACAAAATTATCTCATCACCGTTCGCAACCCAATCATATCTAGACAAAATGTTGATGTACAGCGCTTTATTGAGGTTGCGAAATCATTAACGGTAAATGAGTAAGTTTAGACTAACTTCGTGATAATTATTGATTAAATAGAACCAGTAAACGGTATTGGGCTTAGTTTGCTGGTTTATCTTTTTTTCTAGCAATGAAAATCGTTAGTGCTTGAATGTCATAATTTTGTCATAAGCAATAGGTTTTCAACACGAAAACAGTGAAAACTCACGCATAATTCGCTACAATGTAAATTGTGGAATTATTGACTAGAAAGGAGAATCGTTAAATATGAAAACATTCTTATTTTCGATTTTAGCTGCATTGTTATTATTCGTGCCAAACGCAGCGGCACACACGTATATCAGTGAAACAATCCCACAGGACGGCTCAACTGTAACAGAAAACGTGCAGCAGATCGTGCTTACTTTTGAAGGGAAAATTGAGGAAGGTAGTACGTTTAAAGCGGTAGCAGCAGACGGTACAGAATACACACCGCAATCGATTTCACTTGTAGATGGTGTTTTAACGGGTACTTTTGATCCTGCACTTCCGAATGAAACTTATACAGTAAAATGGAACACCATTAGTCAAGACGGTCACCCTCTGTCTGGTGAATTTGGCTTTACAGTGGATGCTCCAATAGTAGAACAACCAACTGAAAAAGTAGAAGATGAAAGCGATGAACAGGAGACGGTTGCACCTGTAGAAACGACAGAGCAAGTAAACGATGAGGATGCCGAAAAATCGAATTCTCCGTTAATGCTTGTAGTTGGTCTTTTAGTCATCATAATAATCATAAGTATAGTTGCATTAGCAAAGCGTAAAAAAGCATAATGATGACACTTATTGTAGTAAGTCAGTTTCTTTTATATGCAAGTTTAAGTGTATTAATGGGTACATCTATTATGCATTGTATCCCGGAAAAATACCGCCCAGGCTTTCAAATTGCACCAAAATGGCTCATATTAAGCGTCGTTATTATTCCAATTGCAGCTTTTCTTCCTAATCTTCAACTGCTTTCGATTTTAGGTCCACAATTTGGCCTAATAGATTCGTTGTGGATGATTGTTTCGAAATATAAAGTGGGGCATGCTTGGCTTGCAATTTTTGTATTTGCATTATTGCTCATTGTAATTGTGCGCTCAGCAACTAAAAAAGCAGCAACTTGGCTTTATGTATGTTCCATTTTCGTACTAATGGCCATCATGGCAGCAATCGGCTATGCTAGTCATGCTGGTTCGATGTCTGGTATGGCTGGCTCATTTCTCGACTTCATACATTTATTAGCAGTCAGTGTGTGGCTTGGTATTTTAGTAATCGTTGGCTATTTTTCAACGGACACGAAAAATTGGAGCGCCTTTTTGCAATGGTTCTCCCCTACTGCACTTGCTGCCTTTACATCGATTGCGATAAGCGGTGTTTTAATGATGGAGGCAATCGTCCCTAAATATGTGACAAGCTGGGCAAGTACATATGGACAATTTTTATTTATTAAGCATGTGTTACTCGTACCATTAGCCATCATTATTTTAGCCAATGGAGTTCTGATAAAATTAAAAATCAATCAGCCGCTATTTGAGCCACGCACTTGGGTGAAAATCGAGTTGACATTACTTGCGGCTATCTTAGTAGTAACGGCCATTTTTACTGAGCAACAGCCGCCAAACTTTACGGTCGAAGCCATTTCACCGTTTTTCGAATTATTTTATCAAGATAGCGTTGCAGCTGGAATGCGAGCCTATTTACAAATGACTGGAATCGGCTTAATGTTCTTCCTGTTAACAGCAGTCTTTATTGTATTGACCATAGTGAGTTATCTAAAAAAATTCCCAACCATTGTAGCAGCATCGCTTGTCTTTGCGATCGCGTTATGCTTTTACATGGGCTTTATGTCGATTGTATTTTTTAAATAACGAATAATAGAAGTTGTTGACTTGGAATAAAGATTGTTAAAAATATAGCAATAAATGATAATTGTTATAGAAAATCATAGCCCTTTTTTGAACAAGATTGTTCAAAAAGGGGCTATTTTTCATATATGTATAGAAAGAGCTACCCTAAAGGCAGCCTTGTTCTGCTAAAGCCCCCCTTTAGTTTAGGAACTGATAAATTTTCATAACAGCCCATACCGCAATTACGCCCCAAATCAATACTATTATTGAGCCGACTATCCAATTTTTCGGCTTACCGTTTTTCATCATTTCTTCCGCCTTAACTTCACAATCAGCTAATACATCTTTCGGTATCATCTTCAAAGCAAGCATTATCCCTAATGGTAGAAGAATTACATCATCTAAATAGCCAAGAATGGGTATGAAATCTGGTATTAGGTCAATCGGACTGAAGGCATAAGCGACAACACAAGCAGTAAATGCTTTAACATACCAAGGTACTCTTACATCTTTACAAGCATAGTAAAGAATAAATATCTGTCTTTTTAAATTCCTTGCCCAAGCCTTCATTTTCGCAAACATTTTTATCACCTAATTACAGTTTATTTTATTTACAATATAACAATAACTGAAGCATTTTGTTAGCTATGTATTGAAGTCCTTTTCAACTAATTAGGCAAGTAGTGAAAGTTAATCCATTGTCTAATCAAAACTTTAGTACGCCGATTTCGATTTTATATGTAGATAGTCCAGGAGCTGGTTTTTATATCTACTCTGTTAATGTCCTTAATGGTAGAAGTCCTCTTTTACCTTTAAGTTCAGGAATTAGATCAACCATTATTACAGCAACTATATATAATGTTTAAGAATACGATTAACCTTAATTGATTCCACTATTTCTTAAGAACAATTCACACTAAAAAGTATGCTGAGAACCTATTGATGAATGATATGTCACAACACTTATTAGGTGATATGTGTGTCATGCAAAGCAGGAATTACTTTTTCACAGATAATAAAAAATGCATTGGAAGTTGTGCCTTCCAATGCATTTTTTATTTACACTATTCTTTTACTATTTTTTACCAAACAAATGAACGCAGCAATGATTATTATAAAAATTAACTGCTCTTAATGTGAGATATAATTATATTTTCGTTACTGTTACTTACCCACGACCAGCTTGGAATTCAGGATATAAAGTCATTCCACCATCTGCAAATAAAGTAATCCCTGTTACATAACTAGCTTGGGATGAAGCAAGCCATGCTGCTACAGCAGCAATTTCTTCAGGTTTTCCGATATATCCCATCGGCACCATGCTTTCTACATCTGCACGTTTTGCTGGATCAGCAAATTTTTCCGCATTAATAGGCGTATTAATCGCTCCAGGTCCAATGTTATTAACACGAATTCCCTTAGGAGCATATTCTAAAGCTAATGTTTGAGTCATTAATTTAATGCCCCCTTTACTAGCGGCATAATGCACAAATAAAGGCCAAGGAATTTTCTCATGGACACTGGACATATTGATAACAGAACCTTTAATGTCGTTCTCCACGAAGTATTTAATTGCTTCTCGACTTCCTAAAAACGCACCTGTTAAATTGGTATTGATCACTCTATTCCAGTCGCTTAACGGCATTTCATGGGAAGCTACTGGATTTTCAATACCCGCATTATTAATCATCACATCGAGGGTTCCAAACTTATTCACAGCAGTCTGTACCAGTTTGATGACATCCTCTTCAACTGTCACATCTCCTTTTACAGCTATAGCATCCCCACCTGCTTTTTTCACTCCTTCAACAACTGCATTTGCCTCATTTTCATTTAAGAGGAAATTAATGATAACTTTTGCTTTCTCCTCGCCAAAGCGTAAGGCCATTGCTTTTCCTAATCCCGTTGATGCACCTGTAATAACAATAACTTTTCCTTCTAAATCTGAATACATGCAAAATCCTCCTTCTTATCCTTTCGCCAACCCTAGCATAATTCCAGCAGCGACAATAAAAATAATCCCAATGAAAATGGCTATAAGTTGTCGTTTTGTTTTTTTCTCACCAATGATAAATATTCCACCTAAAGTTGAAATCACGATTCCCATTTGGGAAAGAGAAAAACTTGTGGCTACTCCTACACGTGGCTGAGAAATAAATAAAAACATATTCCCCGCAGCCCAAATTAAACCCGGGATAATATTACGGATTGCATATTTGTTAAATGGTTTATGCTTAAAGGTTAATAAAACACCACCTATAACCATCCCGATTGCTTGTGGCAATAAAGCAGACCATCCACTTACATTAAACAAGCGTATGATCACCACATAGACTAAATATCCGAATGTTGAAACAAGTAGAATTAAAATCCCCTTTTTCAATTTGCCACGATTGTTTTCTTTTTTCTCTTCTGGATTCGGAAGAGATGTAAGAACAATCCCAACAATAATACTAATAAGCGCTAGAATACCTAATATAACCGACATTGTCGTTGACCATTCATGAAACACAATTACGCCAAATAAAGTTGTGGCTACTAACTGTAAACCTGTTGAAATCGGCATTGTTTTAGAAACGCCCATTAAATCAATACTTTTCAATTGATTAGATTGTCCTAATGCCCAAAAAAGGCCTGATACAATGCCGACTCCCAACACTAAAGGTGTCAGTTCAGGTTTAACTACAAAATAAACCCCTATGGAGTAGAGAAGTGCACCAATTGTGGTTCCTAGCACTTGACTATAAGGGCCACCACCAAGCTTGACATTAAATAGCACAATACTTCCCCAAAACAGAGCTGGTAAAATTGCTAGGAAGATATCCATCTTTTGCTCACCTATCTATAATAAATTTTTTATTGATTAGCTATTCAGCCCAGTACTGTAAATGTTTCGCTTGCTGTATTACAGCTCTTTGCATGTTTATTACGAATATTAATTCTTCTCATTTAAAGGAGAGAAACACAATAGTAATATGAAACGTAATAAAAACTTTTATACCATTGATATAAAACGGACTAAAAGCTAAATGGGAACCAAATCAAAGAGTTCGTATTCAAAACAACATTTTTGCGTTACGATATTGAGCAATTGACTCTCATATGAAAACCCTCCCTCTAAGGTATCTACATACATAAAAAAACCAGTTCCGCAACGGTACTGGTTAGAAATATTTCTATTCATTACTTAAAAAATTTAATTCGCTCTTCAAGTGGTCGGAATTCTTTTTTACCTGGTGTGACCGTTGGATTACCAAAGGGCATTTGACAATAAGTTTCCAATTTTCAGTTATAGACCATTCTTTTTTTACTTCATCATCAATTAGTGGATTATAATGTTGTAAAGACGCTCCTAATCCCTCTGCTTCCAATCCTGCCCACACTACTATTTGTTCATACCTGATGCTTGATCTGACCAAATCATAGGGTGCAAATTGCTCTTGAAGTGATTTAACTACAGCCTCATCTTCTTATATTATTTATAACGATATTTTGCTGTTTCCCCAATTATAAGAAATACAAGAATTATAACTAACATTTAAATCTTTTTTATTAAACTACAGATTACTCGGCAAAGTAACTTCCTTTAGAATAGTTACTTTCCAAGAAATAATGGTAGTACTATCTCGGACATTGTTTTCTTGGATAGTTTGAAATAGTGTTTTTATGCTTTCTTCTTCCTTAGAGATAACGAAAGAATCATAGATGCTTTTAGGGTTTGAATAGGGTTCATTTGGACATTCAATTAGACCATCTGTGGTTAGTAAAATGCGATTTTCTCCTTGTCTTAACTCTCTTATTCCCACACTGTAACAAGGTACTGCTTGTTCAAACGTATTGACTTGTCCTATCCATTCATAGAATTGTCTTTGATTTATTTGGTATTGACCTAACGCAGATAATTCTGGATGGAATAAATAAAGAACGCAGTCGCCAACAGAAAACCACCACATATATTTATCTTTTCTAACTACAATTAAGCAAGCAGTCTCGCCTTGGACATTTCGGCAGGTATTTAAGAATTCTCTAGATTGAAACATGCTTAATATTTTTTCTTCTAGCGTCTTAAATGTATTTTGAGATATTTTCATGGACAATATCTTCTTTATTTGAAACTTTTCTTCTTCGAATAATTCTACTATTTTTTCTGCACTCTCGGCTGTGTTATGTGCATCTAAAATAATAACGAACTCCCAATCCTCGTTTTCGTTCAACCATACAAGGCATCCATCTTCATTCTTATATTGCCCTGCATTTGAATTTCCGCCATATCGCCCCACAATGATATGGTTTACATACTGGGTATTTTCTCTATCCACAAAGTTTTCTTGACTTCCAACCCAACTAAAATCTTTGATGTTATTATACATATTGGTTATTCTCTAAGTATGTTTTTAAACGATTACAAAGGTCAATAACTTCATTGTTACTACCCATAGGAGCATTCTCCCAATCGTAAACTTCCATCGGTCCCCAATGCTCTTTTGGTGTGTTAGGATAACGAGCAACTAGGTGCATATGCAGATGCGGAACAGAATTCCCCGAAACAAGTGCATAGATATGTTCAGCGTTTTCTGAATCTTTTAGTGCTTTACTAACTCTTGCCATAATGACACCGAATGCTGTTGCTTCTTCTACTGTCATTTCTGCAAGTGTAGGTACGTGTCTTTTTAAGTCAATCATAATATGACCTAAATAGTTGGGTTGACCATTTCTATCAATGTGTCCCACATACACATGTTCATCTTCATAAATCATAACCCCAGACGTTTCGATATTCCCTGTATGTTTATTGCAAATAAAACAGTCCTTCATAGGAATCCCCCCTTTTAGTGTTTATAGAAATATAACACAACATTTGGATAATTTCCCCATTTTTTATTTCCCTTTAAGAAGGGCGACTTATTATGTAAACAAAAGGAGACACGTATTCAAATGAGAATGTGTCCCCGATAAGGTTGTTATTTAGTGTTTCTCCCCGTTTATAGAACTCTTTGCTGAACGCTGCTAGGGGGCTAGGTAATTACGCCTTTTCAAACGCTAACTTAATTCCAAAGCCAATGAGTACAATCCCCGTAACCATTTCGATTGCGGCCTGTGTAGATGGGCGCTTCATAAATGTGCGGATTTTGTCGAGTAACACCACATAGAAGAAAAACCATGCAAATGTCAGTACCGTATAAATTATGCCCATCACTAAAAATGACCAAAAAGCATCCGCGCTAGGTGCTAAAAATTGTGGTAAAAACGTTAAAAAAAAGACAGCAACCTTGGGATTAGTAATATTCGTGATAAAGCCTTGCTTAAAGAACGTATTGCCCTTTGCCTCGACAAGTACTTCCTCTTCAACTTGATTTTTCTTTGCACGCATACTGATAAGCGTTCTTATCCCTAAATAACATAAATAGGCGGCACCAATATATTTAATAATTGTAAAGGCAACAGCGGATTTTACGATTATAGCAGATAAACCTGCGACTGCCGCAATCGTATGAATGGATAGCCCAACGCAAGAGCCAATCATCGTCTGCATACCGCCCTTACGTCCTCCGATTACCGTATTTTTCGTTACAATTGCTGTATCTGGTCCTGGTAAAATAATGAGTAACACACAGGCGATGATGAACAAAGTCACACTCGTCATAATTCACATCACTTTCCTTTTTAAGTTTTCTGACTATTTGAATTATAACAAGTGTGATGGGGTTTGACGAGATAAAAAAACCCCAAATGCATGAATACATTTAGGGTGAAAATTACTATGGTTGTTTTACTAGGTCATATAATGATTTCTGCTCAACCGTCAGCTTATCAATAGCTTGCTTTAGTTTACTTTGATCTTCAGCATTTTCAAGCTCTTTTTCTAACTGAATTACCGTACGCACCGCCTTTAGATCCTTTTCAGCGCTCATAATATACGAATAGTTCACCACTAATTTGCGCTCTTTTGAATCCAGTGCCTTGTATTCTTTCGTAAACTGATTTAATTGTTGTTCAAAATTGGCTATTTTTGCTAGCGGTGAGTCACCAGCTAAGACAACATTATAAATACCACTGACAATGATTGCACCAATTCGAGTATTTAAATCAGATGCTGCCCCCGTTGCTCCGTCCATCCAACTGAATAGTATTTCAGAGTACATACCTTTTCCATCTGTATTAGGGTAAGTGCTTAATAATTGCTGCTGTACTTGCGTTAATTTTAAATAGCTCTTATAAATCGAATCCTTTTGTGAATAAGTTGGATTCTCACCAAGCTTCACCATTTTGGCAACAAAGGAATCAACCGTTTTTACATCCTTTTCCATTGCTTGATATTGTTTATAATATGTTAATGTTTTGAGCTGTGTAGTTGATAAATATTGCAATTGCTTTTGAAGCTCTTTAAATTCTACGATATTATAATTTCCAACCTCGAAAAAGTCTGTCAACAAATCATTAAGTTCTTGTAAAGTTGACGAACCTGATGATGAATATTTATCGCTTACTTCTGTATATGTTCCAAAAATCAAGCCTTTTTGCACAGGTTGTAGCTTATCAAATGATTGTTTAGCACTGGCGAATTTTTTCTCGTCGCTCACAGCTAATAAGCGTTTTTTTACAGAATCCGCCTTCGATAAATGACTAGATGCTGTTGAAATAAGGGCATAATTATGCACCAATTTTTTCTCGAATGAGTTTAAAGATTTATACATTGATTTTGCTGTATTAATCGCCAGCTGTAAATCCGCATCCGTATTCATGCCACCACTATTCGCTAGCGCCGTACTTTCTGCCGTCTTTAATAACTCAGCGATTTTTTCAATCTGTGACACTACTTCACTACTTTTACTGCTATCATACTCACCTTTACCAGCAAATTCCTCATCATCAATAATCGCAGTAATACTGGCGATGGCACTCTTTAACGCATCACCATCTACTAAGCTTTTTTGTTCGATTGTTAGCTTTGTATAGGCTTTATAGGCAGAATTGTATTTACTATGCGCTGATTTCATTTTACTAATATACTTTGAACGGTTTTCATCCCCTTCATAGTTTGTCGCCTCTGCTTCTGCTTCCTCAGCCTTTACAACGGACATCGCTACACGTTTCGCCGCAGATACATCTTTTTTCACTTGGCTTACGGATTTATAGTTTGTCAATAGCTTTTTCTGTTCAGAAGTTAGTAGCTTATAATCAATGGCAATTCCATCTAACTCACTCTCTAACATTTCAATATCAAGTGGGTACTCTTTACCTGTGCCAGCTACTGGTAAAATATCATTAATTCGATCAATAAGATTTTGTACTGCTTCTTTAGCATCTTCTTGATTCTGTTCTTCATCGTACGTAAATGGATTTAGTAACTTCTCCATTGTATCTACTGATATTAATGATGCTTGAGCTAAGTTTAATTTATTGTAGGCCTTTTCTGCGGCAATAATTGCACTTGCCTTCTTCTTATCAGTTAATGTGCTAATTTTATTTATTTTTTCAATAACCTCGCGTGCTTTTTTCACATCCGCTTGTGCTATTTTTAACATATCTGTTTTGAGTAGTGCCTGGTACGCGTTATCAAATGTTTTTGCCTCGTCTAAATATTGCTTAATTTTTTCCTCGAAAGCTTTTAGTTCCACAAAGTCATTTGAATCGTTATCGAAAACAATTTTATACTCGCCATCAAAAATTTCTGCTGTAACTTTATCATTAAATGCCTTGACTGCTTTGTTCGTTACATAATCAATATCATTATCACCAATTTTTACAATCCATTCATGCAATTGAGCGATTGATGGGGCAGCATTATCTACTTCAAATAAATGATAAATTTCCTTTTGTTTTGCTGTTAATTTATTGAAAGATTGGCGCAATGAATTAACCGATTTTAATAATTCCGCTTGCTTAATAGTCGTATCTATACCCGTTACGAGGTTTGTATAATCAGAATTAAGTTTGCTAAAGTCCTTTGTTAAAGGTTCTACTACTTTAAAGGCTTGCGCGTATTCCTCTAGCTTTGAATAATTCGTAATCGCTGCTTTGGCACTGTCATTTAGCTGATTATAGGAATCTAATAATCCATTTACTTTAGCTTGTAAATCTGTATATTTTTTAAACTCAATTAATTTGTTAATGTTATCAATTAAATCTTTGATAGGTTCGTTACTAGTACCAATTCCAATCGTCGTACTATCTACAGTCGCGATGTTTGGAACTGAAATCGTTACCGTTACTTCAAATCTTTTATACCCTTGCTTTTCGCTATCTACCGGAATTGTAAAGGTCTTCCCTGTTGCATTTGGCAAAGTAAACTGGTTGTCATTTCCATTAAAGGCTACCCATTTATATTGCACCTCATAATCTTCAGCACTTAAGATCTCGCCACCATCCCCAATAATTTCCGAATGGTCTATCTGAATCTTATCGCCTGGTAAAAGTTCAGTCGTCAGTGGGAGTTCTGTTTGCTTACCATTTACTTTTACTGAATAGGTAACCGGATTTAAGCCAAATTTAAGCTCATCAATTTTTACAGTTTTCTTATAAGCTTTTCCTGATTCTGTTTTTACAACAAATAGAACTTCTTTTCCTGAAAATTCAATTGGAATTTCTAAGTCAATAGCGTTTTCTCCGACTAATAATTTGTATTGACTTCCATCTACTAAATACCATTCATAACCCGAAATCACTTCATTTTCATCTGGAATATTTAAACTTTTCATCGTGATTGTTGAATTAACTCGAGGTGAATTAATACCTTCTTCATATCCAACATCAGCTGTTAAAGTACCAAGTGCTTCTACCGAAATTTCTTTAAAATATTTCTTCTGCCCCTCTGTTGTGACAACAAGCTTCACCTTTTTTCCTTCTGCATGCATAGGCAACTTGAATTCAGCTGCTTGTGAACTAGCTATTGTTGCGTCGCCAATAAACCATTCATAGGAAACAATTTTATCCACTGTTTCAGTAGGTGTTCCGTCTTCAGCTGTAGCAGGCGTTTTAATTTCTGTGAGTGCTGCTTTAACCGTATCTCCTACTGAATATGTACCAGCTGCAATTAAATCATCCTTTTCAATAGGTAGAATATCCTCTGCACCGACCATCACCGGTACAACAAATGCTGCTGAGGTTACGGCTGTAGCTGCTAATATTTTCTTGTAATTCATAAGACATCTCTCCTAACTTTTCCATTTCAGTATACATAACATCTTCTACATTTTGGTTAATTATAAGGAATTTACTAAAAACCTGGGATAACAAAAGATATATGCAATAGTTTTAATTCATAATCTACATTTATTATCGGAAATATCTTATAAAAGATTAGTAAAAATGCCTATTTGTGCATAAAAAAACTGTACCCTATTGGAGTACAGTTGATGGTTGCTTATTTACCTTGCTTTATCAATGCCTCAAGGTCCGACACAATTGTGTCGTATGGCACCTCGGTATTCCCTGATTGAACGCCGTTGTAGTTTTTCACTGCGACACCGTTTTGGTCAACTAGGAAAAAGGTATTCGCATGAATAGGGTTTTCAGTCTGTGCAACAACCGCTGTTTTAAACGAGCCTTTTGCATATTGCTCGATAAATTTTGGGTCATAGCCGTTTAATAAATACCATTTGGATTCATCTGCGACGCCATAATTTCCGATGTATTTTGTTAATACATCCGCTGAGTCTGTATTCGGATCTACTGTAAAGGCGACAATTTTATAGTCTTCAATCCCTTTTTCAATTAGCTCATCTTGAATCATTTTCATGTTGTACGTCATCGGAGGGCAAATATCTGGGCAGTTCGTATAAATGAACATTGCTAGCCATGGCTCACCTTTTAAATCATCCAATGAAACGGGATTACCACGATGATCTTGTACATTAAAATTATCTAGTTCAAAATTGGTTGTTGCTTTAAATTGGTAGTTGCTACAAGCACTTAGTATAAGCACCAGCATACTTACTGTTGCTATTAGTGCAAATCGTTTTGTCATGTCTCTCTCTCCACTCTTCCAATCATTACCTTCATCTTAAAGTAAGTTTCCAAGTTGTACAATAGCAAATACTCGAAATTTTCATTGCAATTTTGTGAAATGGATTTCACAATTCACTGTTTTTTCGTGGTGCATTCAACGAAACGAGCGCGGTATGAATCGCCTCAAGCTTCGTTTCAATTCGATATAACAAATAAAATGAAATAAAGATTGGAAACGTTACGTCTTGAACAAGCGCAATCCATTGTTCCATGAAATTCCCCTCCCTTATCATTTTCGCCTTGGCGTAAATGCGTCCAGATTTTTTCAAGTATGCTTGAAAAATCCCTCTAAAAAATCTGTGACATCCGCCGGGGCCATGAACTTGCATCATTCAGGGTTCAAACACTGGATGATGCAAGTTATCATGAAAAAACCGGCAAAGTCTGTACTTTACCGGCTTCGTTGGTTATGCATTTAGTTCAAAATCTGTCACATTTCGCTCGACGATTTTCGCTGATTTCTTCACATTGAACAACAACCCTTCACGTGAAAAAATGCCTTGGTCGACAATCGTTTGCATCGCTGCATTTACCTCAGCTTCCGTCAGGCTTGCTTTTGGGTTGGCGACATTAAGTGTCATCGTTTTCCCCGCCGAATTGGCAAGCGTCATTTGTAATACTTGTGCCATGTCCTTCACCTCCTCCCACTAGTCGCAAAGCTTATTGTGCTACTAGATCTTTTGTTGTTTTTACCGTTTCAATATACGTGTAGTCCGTTAAACCGACTAACGCCTGTGCTACTGCTTGAATTTGAGCGGCAGTGACATTATTGGAAACGTTGCGGTACGTAGAGCCATTGATGATTGGCTCATCATTTGCGTCTAGACCTGTTTCGTAGTACACCGTGATTGTCGAACTTAAGAATCCGAAATCGTTCATGTTGATCACCTCCTTACCTTATATATGTCATTAGATTTTGAAAAAAGGGAAAGGTCGGTGAAAGTTTTTTTGACTTTTTTTCGTTTTGTAGACGCATCACCGAAACAGGGGGGATTTTCTACATTGGCATTAGGAGGTGAGCTAACGCATGTCCACTTTGGGTGAAATACGCGCGCTTTTAGAGGTTTTTGCGCGATATCAAACGAGATATGCTCGGATTTTTGGATTTATGCGCGAAATAAAAGTGGATATGCTCGCTTTTCAAAATATATGCTCGAATCACCACATTTTTCATTTTATCTCAATGTAAACATACCTGTACAAGCGTTTATGAATTAAATTGCATGTCAAACTGATCGTGATGCACATTTTGCATGAAATCGTACGAATTGGTGGCTTTAATGATGTGAATTTGTGGGTATTATTGAAAAATTTATACTTTCTATCACCGAAAAATTATATAATAGATTTTAGTGAGAAAAAGAGGTGAGTAATTGTGGGCTTAGAAGGTTGGTTTTTATGGTTTATCGTATTTTGGGTATTTGCGTTAGTGGGACTTATGGGCATCGGAGGCTTCTTCATGTTCCGCAAGTTTTTAAAATCGCTTCCAAAACAAGATGGCAAATCCGATTTAGACTGGCAAAATATTTATTTAGATAAAACGATTCATCTATGGGGTGAAGAGGAAAAAGAGTTACTTCGGGAGTTAGTGAGCCCTGTACCAGAGCTGTTTCGTCAGGTAGCAAAGGAAAAAATTGCGGGCAAAATTGGCGAAATTGCATTAACTGAACATGCAACGAAAATCAATATGGATTTAATCATTCGGGGCTATATTATCGCTTCACCAAAACGCGATCATAAGTTTTTACGCAAAAAATTAAACGAAATGAAAATCGATACAACCCCTTACAATCATTTATTTGAAGCATAAAAAAGGTCTTGTCCGGAAAGTAATTTCTGGACAAGACCTTTTCTCCGCCCTAAAGCGGATAAATAATACAAGAACGAAGCACTGTCCAAAAAGTAATTACTTTTTGGACAGCTCCTTTTTATGAAACAATTTGTGATTTCTCAAGCTTTTTGTATTTTATGAGCATGCCAATTCGCCAAGGTAACAGCATCGCGAATGCTAATATGAAGAACATTCCACCCAATTCGCCTACATCAAAATTATCAGCAAATATTATTTTCATAATAATACGGAAAATTAATAATCCAATTAATATAAAAGGAAACGCTTTTGATTGCTTCATATAAATTGCGCCTTCACGTACTTCAAATTTTGACGTGGCAATTAATATCGTAGAGAATACTAAGCCTACCGCTACTGCTTCTAAAATTTGTGGAGGTGCAACACGAAATTCCTCGAATAAAAACATCGATGCACCCGTTGACATGGCAATAGGTGGAATGAGTATTTTTTTTGCGTTTACTGGCTTTTTTTGTGCTCGTATGCGAATAAATAACGCGAATGTTCCCATTGCTGCAGCCATTATCGTCGTACCTATTAATAAATAGTAAGCAGGTATGTTGTCAAACATCCTATTCCCCCTCTAATGTTGACTGGAATATGTTAAGTTGAGGACGTTAAATGCAACCATTTTTAATTGCTCTTCTTGGAAAGGTTTCGTAATAAAATCCTTCGCGCCACTTTCAATTGCAGCCTTCACTTTTTTTTGCTGACCAAGAGCCGTGACCATAATTACCTTCGCCTCGACATCCTTTTCAACAATAATTTTCACTGCTTCAATCCCTGTCATAACTGGCATCGTGATATCCATCGTGACAAGATCTGGTTTTAATTGGTCATATAATGCGACCGCTTCTTTTCCGTTTGCAGCCTCACCTATGACCTCAAAGCCCCATTCTTTAAACATATTTCCTATAGTGACACGCATAAACAGCGAATCATCGACAACTAAAACTGTTGGCATTTAGCAATCACACCACTTTCCTTAGTATAACACGTAGAAATTGCACACGAAACTATTAGAACCCTGTAAAGCCTCCTAAAATTGAAGTAAAAATCGTGATGATGTATGTAAGTCCATCAAAGAATAATAAAATTCCGACAGCAATCATAATATAGCCACCAATTTTCACGATTTTTTGACTATGCTCACGAATCCAGTTCATACGAGAGATGAAGAATGATAACGTAAAGAATGGGATTGCAAAGCCTAAATAATATGCAAGCATATACCACATCGCAGAATCAGGATTAGTCCCACCTAGCGCAATAATTGACATTAAAATCGGCCCTGTACACGGCGTCCAACCTGCCGCAAATGCTAAACCAATTAATACCGAACCAAAATAACCCGATGGACGATGTTTAAATTGAAATTTGCGATCCTTCATTAAAAAATCAAGTTGTAATAAGCCAACGATCATTAAGCCAAATGTCACGATTAAAATCGCCCCAATTTGGCGCATTAAGTCTTGATATTGCCAGAAAAACTCTTGTGCAAAGGAAGTACCAAAGCCAATCGCAATAAAAATAATCGAAAAACCAAGTAGGAAAAATAAAGTATGTAAGATAGCTCGTTTTTGCATCATCCCTCGCTCGCCTTTAAGTTCGTCTAACGTCATGCCGGTAATATACGACAGAAATGCAGGATAAAGCGGTAAGGTGCACGGCGAAATAAAACTTAAGAAGCCAGCACCAAACGCTAAGATGACATTTAAATCTGTGTTCATGCTGCTCAAATCCCCCTCACATTGATGCATCAATCGTACCAAATTTTCACAAACATTACCCCTTTTTCGTTTGTGAACATTTTTTGTCAGGGAATCCCACCCTAACCTCCGTTATAGGTTGGGGATTGATTTGCGACGATAGCATAGCGACAGGAGCACCGCATCAAGCGGATTATAAACACTTGAGGGGCATTTTGTATAATAATCCCCAATTTTTGCACTTCCTGATTTGCGAAGATAGCACAGCGACAAGATCTCCATTTGCAGAAGCAATCAACGAATCATATCAATTACAAAGAGGCTCGAATAGATAATCGATGTAAACACGATAACGATGACAATTGTGATCGTTTGAAAACGAACTAGCCACCGCCAACAACTTTCTTCCGGGTGATTTTCCTTCCATTTCATAACAGCTTTAAAATTGATAAACCAGCAATGGAGCGTAATGATCAGTGACGGCACAGTGTACAATGCGAATAATAGTATCACTTGCTGCAATGTCGAAATTGAATACTTGCCATAGCTAATGATGAAGTAAGGTACGATAAACCAAAATACGGATGTAAAAATTAGCACAACCCCGACTAAAAAATGGAGCCACAAATATTCATGATGCGTTTGACGAAAATATTTTAATGCTATTTGCAAGCCCTTCACCTACTTTTTAGTTTACTATTCCCTGCATTTTATGTATTTAAAACAAGATTGGTGTATGAAATGTAAAGAGGTCATATATCTTGCGCTTCCAAATAACTGAATAGAACAGCTTACATGCAAAAAGCCAAAAAACACGACAATAAAAGTGTTTTTTGGCTTTAGTAAGTAGTTCCAAATTTTTATTTTTGGAACGCATTTTTTACATTGGTTCAATTCAACGATTAAACTAGCTATTGATTTCAAATCCTTCGACATTCACGATTTTTATACTAAAAGAATCACCAATGGATGATAATTTTAGTTCCATTGAATTTAAGAGTTGCTTCGCTTTCTGCTCTATTTCCAACGCTACCTTTTGTGCATGTTTATCCGAACCTTTTAAGGACGTTTGAATGATAATGTGTTGCTGCTGTACTGTACTAATATAATCTATTTCTTGGTAATCTTTAAGACCGATTATTAACGTTTCGAGCATCTGATGAGCTTCTTTGTTGATACCTCCACTTAAATCGCTAATCCAATTAAATCTGTTTAAAACAATACTGTAATCCTTTAAAACCGTGCTTTTGATTTCACTTCTTACGAGCGATTCCATGTCCGCTTTAACAGAATTGAAATACGCTTCATCCCCCACTACTTGGATCACCAATTGATTGTTTGAGGTGGTTTTCACGTCAACACCTACATACCGTTCATGTAGTGTTTCAGCTATCATATTTAATGTAGCTTGTTCTAAAGAAATGAATGGTTTTTGAATGACTTCATGAGCATCTAATTCAGACGGGACTTTCAACAAGTACAATAAGATTAAGCTCAATATGAATATTACAATAGCAATCCATATCTTTTTTAACATACGATGCCTCCTGTTAAAAAGATATGTCGTAAATTATCTAAAAAACACTTATATTGATGAAAGCTACGAAACGTTTTTAGGAAACGTTCCATCTTGAACAATGGCCTCCAAAACAAAAATGATCACGAGACAATCCCGTGATCCTCCTCCAAAATCGCAGCATCTGACAATACAATTAAGTCATTGTTTATCCAGAAATCACGAGTAAAATTCTTTTAATTTTCTTGGTAAGGTTTTATTCATAATGAATCCTGCAAAAGCTAATCCGATCAAAATAAATATAATGGCCAAAACTTTATTTAACCAAGCTATTTGTATAATATCCGTTAGATTGGAACCCCCAATAATTATTATCGCACCTACAGCCCACGCAAATAAGAATCCTAAGGTGTACTGTAACCATTCTTTTTTAGAAAGTTGCTTAAAAATCGCCTTATTTTTATAAAATTTCATAATTGAGAAAATCAATAATAATCCTAACATTAAATTTCCAATCACTACAATCCCTCACTTAGAAAGTTTAATTTTATTTAATTAATATTCTGCCATATACAACTTCATTTACCCTTTAAGAGTTACCAAATCGTCGTTTGGTAATCTTTCATGAAAGAATGTTATTCAACAATTCTCTCTCATCCTGCCAACTACCTAATAGCTCTTCGAAAATGAGTGCCGGTGCAGATTGCTGATCTTTTTGTAGATGGCTTTTTACCACCGCCATAATATTTAACTTCGGAACAATAAATATATATTGTCCAAATATGCCATTAGCATAGTAATAATCAATCGAGGTGTTAGTATTAGTATTTTCATAAGTCCATAGCTGATAGCCATATCCATATGTACCTTCTTTTGTGGTTTTAGTTTGTTTATATGGTCTTTTTGCCTGAATGATCCAGTTGGATGATATCACCTGATTTGAATTAAATCGCCCTTCGTTTAAAAATAACAGTCCAATCTTCACCATATCCTCTAATTTTAATGAAATACTAAAACCACCCCCGTGAATTCCTTGTGGATCCCTTTGCCAAGTGTATTTATTTATCCCTAATGGACAGAATAAATATTTTTCAGCAAATGAAGCGGTGGAAATTCCAGAAATTTTTTGTATTATCGCACTTAGTAAATGAGAGTCTCCAGAATTATATTGAAAGGTTGATCCTGGTTTATGTATAATCGGTTGTCCTAGTATGAATTTAACCCAATTTTTTGATCCTTGGAAATTCCCTACTTTTAACCCCGAAGTCATGGTCAGCAAATGAAATATTGTAATTTCTTTCTTTTGCGGATCATTAGACTCTAATATTTCTGGAAAATAGTTTTGAATGGGTTCGTGAATATTTTTTATTAATCCCTTTTCTACCATAATTCCAATTAATATAGAAACAATGCTCTTTGTGATGGAATAAACCTTTGACGGCTTTTCTACGACCTTTTTATTCTTCAAGTATTCGTAGATCCTTGTATTCCCTTTATAGATGACAAAAGCTTCAATTCTAATACTTTTAAGTTTCTTTTCTAACTCATTAAAAGATATTTTACTCATTCCTCTATTATCTCCCTTTCACAAACACCATACTCGAATTACCATATGTATTCAATTTTTCAAGGGATTATTCCTCCATTAAATGGCCCTTTAATGAAAACCGGCGCAGATCCTTGTTACAGAATTGTACCCGATCGTTGAATATTTACCATTTTTTAGCTGTATGGCGTAAATGAAGGGATAATCCAATATATAAGCTTATTGCTTTTCTGATATCATCCACATTTATTTCATTATTTCTGACAAATTAACTTAAGTATATTCTCCAGTCCTTTCAGATTTATGTAATTATGTTATTGTGACATTATTATCTTATTCTTGAGTAAACATTCATCAAAAGATAGTATATAGTTTGGGATATAATTAGGAAGGAGACAACATGGATAAGCGTATTTATTTTTTAATGATTCTATCCTTTATAATAGGTCTGGTTGAACTGATCATTAGCGGGATTTTAGATTTGATTGCAGAGGATTTACATGTAAGCATCGGCCAAGCAGGTTTGCTGATCACTGTTTTTGCTGTCATTTTTGCAGTTACATCGCCAATTTTACTTGTCATGACAGCTAAAATAGAAAGAAAAAGGCTAACATTAGTTTGCTTGTACATTTTTTTAATTGGTTGTATCGTAACAGTATTTGCACCTACTTTTTCTATTTTGTTTATAGGAAGAATTATATTAGCATTAAGTGGAGCGCTATTAATCATATTGTGTTTAGTTATGGCTCCTAGCTTAGTAGAAGAACAGTATAGAGGTAGGGCTATTGGGATCGTCTCTGTGGGAGTAAGTGCTTCGTTAGTTTTAGGGGTACCGCTCGGGCTTATCATCGGAGATAGTTTTGGCTGGAGAGCACCATTCGTACTGATAACTATTTTAACAGCATTATCAATTATTGGGGTTCATGTATTAATGGGAAGAATACAACCGAAACCTCAAATTCCGTTGAGGAATCAGCTTTTAGCATTTAAAAATCACAAAACCACATTAGGGCTAACAACGACATTCTTCTATATGACAGGCCATACGATTATGTATGCCTATTTTAAGCCTTATTTAGAAGCGACCACTGATTTTAATGCTACTTGGATTAGTGTCATCTATTTCATTTTCGGTTTTTCTGCTGTAATTGGTGGAGGTCTTGGCGGTGTAATGGCAGATTTATTGGGATCAAGAAAAACAATGATTATTGCCCTAGTCGTATTTAGCGCTTTATTCTTTATATTTCCATATTCAACAGATTCATTTCCAGTATTTCTTATCATAATTATCATTTGGGGGATTCTCAGTTGGGCGATTTCGCCGGCTATGCAATCTTATTTAATTGAAATAGCGCCTGAATCATCGGAAATTCAGCAAAGCTTGAATAATTCAGCTCTTCATTTAGGTGTTGCTGTTGGTTCAGTGATTGGGGCTGGAATTGTAGATACACTATCAGTTGAAGTAAATCCATTTGCAGGTGGAATATTCATCATTTTATCATTCATTACTGTCATCATTTCTATTAGCAGTAAGAAAAAAACAGCTTATAATACAAAGAGCGCAATTTGAGATATTTCAAGTTGCGCTCTTTTAATGTATATCTCTTTTCCTACACGGTAGTTTTAGCTGAAACTGGACTTAATTCTAATAAAAATGCAGATTTAAAGCGTTAATAAATTTTCTATAAATACAGGTTTTTATTCAGATAACACACCTGCAGCGTTTTCTGCAAAATCTTGAAAAGTCTTATTGTAGCTATGTTTATATACCTTAGCATAAAAAGCTGTATAAATAATATTCAAAGGAAAAGCCACGAAAGGTTGATTTCACAGCATTTCTTAGCTTTTTCTGTATTCCAAAACTTTTATTTGGGAACGTTTTTTAATTTTCTAATGAATAAATATGATTGTGCTGTTGTGATGATTTTAATTTTTTATAAAGGAAAATTGAATAAGTAACTAAGATTGCAAGAATCACAAATGTAAAAATATCGTCACCATCTTTAGAAGCCAGAACAATAAAAGTATTATTGATCCCATGGAATAATATTGTAACTATTAACGGTTGTCCTAATGCGATTAATAGAGCTAAAACCATACCAGTCGAAAATGCGTAGCTTATTTGGATAATTGTACTCAACAAGTCTTGACCACCAAGAAGTTGTAAAGAATGGGTTATTGCAAATAAAAGGCTTGATACTGTAACCGCAAGTATAATCCCATTTCCTCTTAATACCGATATCATAAATCCTCTATAAATCACTTCTTCTATAAAGGCAATAATAAGTATATGAGTTATCATTACTAAAATTACATTCGAATAATCCCCTAAACTAAGCCCACCATTTCCTAGGTATAAAATTATTAAAATAATTAAAAGTGGCATTGAATATAATAATGTTTCTTTTACTGAACGAGTAGAAAATAGGTTCAATGCTGTTCGACTTTTTTTAGAGAATAATAAATAACCGTATAACAATAAAGCAAATGGTACTAAGCCCAAATAGGAGAGAAACGGATCGTTAGTGGAAGTTATTGAAACATACGCACCATTGACAATAAAAAACGCTAAGACGAGAAATTCTAAACCAATTACTTTCAAAAATGGTTTCATATATTACGCCACATCCTCGTTGTTATAAATTGTAAATATTTTACTGAAAATATTATACACCATTAAATTATTTGAGAGGAAAAGAAATATTCCAAAAGCATCGTTTGGTAACCATTCATAAAAGAAAGATGTTCAGTAAAATGGCCCTATTCATGAAGTAAGGGCACAATTTTTACTGCAGAAATGCGCACTTTAACGGAAGATAGTTTTGAATATCTAT
The DNA here is from genome assembly GCF_022549215.1 of Solibacillus palustris. Classification (GTDB taxonomy): domain Bacteria; phylum Bacillota; class Bacilli; order Bacillales_A; family Planococcaceae; genus Solibacillus; species Solibacillus daqui. The sequence goes on from NZ_JAKZFC010000007.1 coordinate 179,343, forward strand.
GCTGCAGAGATACTATAAAAGTCATTTCAAATGAAATAAGGCTGGTAAAAACATTTTTAAGATTCGCATGAAATAAAAATCACAAAGCTCTTCTATCCCAATCTACATTTTTCAATTCAGGAGCAATTAGAAGTAACTCCTTTATGTTCGCAATTTTATCTCCATGTCTCTTCCAAGCTTTCACCACTTTTGAACTACAATTATGAAGGCCCCAGATTGATAATAGATATAAAGATAATCCATATTTATTTAATTTATGCTGATACTGAATAGCTAAGTTAAATACTCTAACACTTTCTTCATGCATGTTAAGTCTGGTTAATGTACAACCTAAATTATTTAAAGCTACTGTAATAGAACGCTTTGTAAGGCGGGAACTGTTTAATTGCTCCCAACTGCCTAAAACAAAGGGATCACTCTCCATTGGAATAAGTGAATCATCGAGTATTTCTAAGAGCTTATGATTAATCAAATGAGCAATTTTTTCCGATGACTCTTTGATCAATTCTTGTTCTTCTAGTTTAGAAGCTTTTTCTAATAGAAACGAATAATAGGTTAATTCTGCAAAAGGATTGTTTTCCCATTCACTGTCCTCTTGTATCAAGTCCAACATATTAATAAGGGGGACATCAATGCTTGAAAACTTCTCCAAGCTTAAAAGAGAAGAGACTGCTGCACGATGACTTTCAAATCTTACTCCTCTGTTACTTTCGTTTCTTAAAGAATGCTCACATGCATATAAGTACCAGTCATACCATTCTTCAAAATAATTACCTAATGATAATGTTAAAGATTGTGTGCCATCCGAAACAAACCAGTGCAGTTTATCAGGAGCTAAAGTTATCTTTCCCCATTTAACAAATTCACAGTGAATCTCATATTCTTGGTGGGGTTTACGCATGATAGCAAGCCTATCGGAAATGTTCCAATATACCCATGCTTTTTCTTCTACTGTGAGTGTTCTGTTGTTACGAAATTCTTCTAATAGCACTAAGATTTCCTCATTCTTTTCATCTGCTAGTAATTGATTGAATTTCTCATAAATGTTCAACGAATCAACCTTTCTTTAATAAAAATACCAGTACTATTAGTATAAAAATGAACAACAGCAATTTATATTGTTTATATACTTTAGCTGCATAGCAGTTTCCATTTTTTATAAATTCTATATCTAAAGTGAATGTCCTTCTTCAATTAACTGGCCCTTTAGCTAAAGAAGGCGCAATTCTTTTTCAAGAATTGCGCCCTATAACGAAAAGACACGCATTTTTACATGAGTGTCTTAATTACAGTTTATAGAATTTTGCATATAAATTTTAGAAATTTCTGATGCCAATGACTTTAAATTCAAATTTATCCCCCCTATATATCTTTGTATTTATAACAAATCCTAACAATTCTTTTCTTCAACTAATCTGCGTCTTTAGTTCAATAAAGAAATAAAGAGCTGCATATGCAACTCAATGACCTTCAAGTAAAGCTCCCGTTAGTTTAACAAGAAAATAACTTAATTCTTTATCTTACTTCCCAATATTCTTATATGAATTCAAACGCAAACATTAAACCTAAAGGGATAGTTAACCAAAGCAGAGAATTACTCAATATTATTTTAAAATGAGAAGCATTTTCTAATTTGTCTTTGGAAACGAATCTCCACATCAGTAGTACTCCAAAAGCCCATATCGGTATGACTAAAAAGAATTCTGGTGTCAAAGTATCAGATTCACCTAATGCCCCTTCTGCAAAAAACCAAGAAATAAATAATGCAACAAAACCAGTAAATATAACATTACCTATAACTAAAACTTTTTTATCATTCAACAAAATCCCTCCGATTACTCGAATAACGAAACATCATTTAACTTTTTTACGAAATTTAAAATCCACCTTATAACTCCAATCACCAGAATGAGAATACCATTAGCTATTGTTATAAATCCTAAAAATGCCCCACCATAGCCTGCACCTTCTCCTGTTCCCCCAGAACTCCAATTGTAAAAATGAAGAAATACAGCCCCACTTGAAAAACCAATCACTGGAGCAAGTACCATCATAATGATGCCCGATACCATAAGATTTAATATTCCTTTTCTAAACAACGTTAAGTGATACTAAGATCAAGACATATAATATCAAAATTAAATTTCCCACAATCCCCCCCTCGCTTCATTTTACCATAATTAACCATAATATCAGTTTAACTATTCTGACTTTTAATTGAGTAGCAACAATCTTTTTGAAATCAGCCTAAGAAAAAGATGGGATCTCTATGGAATCCCATCTTGAAGTAAAGCCCCCTTTAGTTTAATAAGAAATCATTCGTTGAACCTTAGATTTTTACATAACTATTTGATTAGTTATTAATCCTAAAATTACAAACCCAACAATAAAAGCACCTATGTGAATTAAAATCTTATATCTCAACTTAATTTTTAACAAGAAATATAACCTAAAGGTGAAATAAATTATTATCAAATCAATAGGTGTCTTAATCAGTGAAACAGTAAATTTATTATTGATATGGAACTGTTCATAAATAAAGTCCCTAAAAAAAGAATTATTTGCTAAAGCAATCATAGAAAAAACGACTTGATAAACAAAAAACTTAAAAAGGTTCACACAATTCCAACTCCCCTATAATCCAATCTTGATTATATTCTTGTTTTACTTCTCCTAAAGTATTGTTTTACTAATTATTTGTTATTCAACTATCCTGCCCCTTTAGTTCAATAAGAAAAAAGAGCTGCCTAAGCAACTCAATGTTCTTAAAGTAAAGCCCCCGTTAGTAAAATAAGAGGGGAGTCAAATTTATGCAGATTTACAACGATAAGACTTCAATTTCATTCATGGTATTTAAGTCTTTTTCCAAACTTTGATTTGTGAACTTTATTAGGTTTATTAATGTATACGTTATAAATCCATGTTTTACTAAAACACCGTTAGTTGAAGAAGAAAAGTGAAGCGTATGCAACAATCGCGCCCTTATGTGGAACAAAAAATTCTATACTAGTTTAGAAAATCCCTTTAACTATCTACTCTTTGCGGGTTTTGCCAGTATATAAAGCCATCCTTAGAATAAGTTCGACTCATTCCTATCTTTTCAAGGACTCTTATTGACGCTACATTCTCTTCAGCACACTCCGCGACTATTTTATCAACCTGGTTGGAAGAAAGGGCCCAATCTTTAAGTGTGGCCCCATTTCATACTTATCAGAAAAAGCATTATAGCTCTCCGCAGTACAAGGAACGATTAACAAACGATCAGTTTTGATTTCCAAATTATATTCCTCCCAATTTTAATTAATTTTACCATTTAAAATCTACAGATTCCATTACTGCTTATTGAACTAAACTGCCCCTTTAGTTCAATAAAAAAAGAGCTGCCTAAGCAACTCAACGATCTTCGCTAAAGCCCGCGTTAGTTTAAGTGAAAAGTTTCACAATCTACACATTTTATGTAATAACGTTTTTACTAATAGTATCAGAAAAATAATCAGAAACAGCATTACAATAGAGAATAGATACATTCCTAGTCCTGCCCAAACTCCTTCCTCAAATTCTTCTATAATATTATCAAGATTAAAGATAAGCTTGATAACAAAGTTTGAAATAAAAATAAATGCGGTCAAGATAGCAGTGTCTTTTATAATCTTCAATGTCAATAATCCACCCTTTTTTTACTATTCAATTTAATGTTGTCCACTTAACTGACTATACGTCCTAATAAACTCTCTAAACGAATATCCTCTTTTATTATACAAGTTTGATTTTTTTATTAAATATTGTAAATGGTTTAAAATTACTCCAAACGAAATATACTTGCTTATTGAACTAAACTGCCCCGTTAGTTGAATAAGAGAAACAATGATTTAACTATTCTATTCAAATAAATTAGTCGAAAAAATACCAACAACAATTAACAAAGATATGCTCCAAAATATTAAACCAACAAAACGGTTATTGAGTGCATAAATCGTCAATCCAAGAGAAGGTAAGTATAAAGCGATAGCTATAAGCATCATAGGATTGAGTAAAGTCCCTTGAAGCCAATGTTCATTTAACTCATAATTCACTTTAATAAGTAAAGCAGCTACTACACTTAGAATTATAGCAATGATTCCACTTAAAGAACGTTTTGCTACTCTCATCATTCTTCACCTCAATTACTTCTTAAACTATCCTGCTCCTTTAGTTCAATAAAAAAAGGAGCTGCCTAAGCAACTCAACAATCTTCACTAAAGCCCCTGTTAGTTGAATAATAAAAGAATCTTAAATTTCTTTAATAATCTCTACTCTGTTTCCAAAAGGGTCTCTAAACTCAAAACGTTCAAAATTTGGAATTGGTACTGAATCTAATATTTTTATATTATTTTCCATCAATACTCTTCTCCAATATGATACATCTTCTACCTGGTATGCTAAGTGGGCTTTCGTTGTTAATCTATTAAAGCCATCTTCTGTACCTACATGCACCTCTTTATCACCAACTTGTAACCAAAAGCCCCCTCTTCCTTGAAGTGAAATTGGCTTTTCAATTTCTTCTAGTTTCAATACATTACAATAAAAATTCTTACCTTCCTCTTCAGCACCTTTTGGAATAGTTATCTGTGCGTGATGTAATCCAAGAATCATATAGATACCCCCTAAGTATTAAAACTATTTCTTATCTTTATTGTACTTTATAATATATATATTTCAAATTATGTATTATTTATGTAAACTCATTATTATTTCTTAATGAATTAAACTGCTTCTTTAGTTCAATAAGAAAAAAGAGCTGCATACGT
>NZ_JAKZFC010000008.1 GCF_022549215.1 Solibacillus palustris
TCACTTTAAACCCTCGACGTCAATACTTTATTTGAAAAAGTTTTTCGTTCTCGATTTGAAATGACAGTCAATAAATTATAACATCCTTTAATTCGAAATTCAAATTTATTTATTTGTATTTGATTTAACTCACTTCTCTTAAGGACATTTAATATAATAACAAGTAATCCCCACATCGTCAATACTTTTTTAAAGAAAAAGTTAAAAAAATAAATGACCTTTAATTGATAACTAATCAACTAAAAATCATTTCAATTATAAACTAATTATTTTTTGTAATAACCCGAGATATATAAAAGCTTCGTTTTGATGAAAGATCAATAATTTCACCTGATTTTATTAATTTAACAAGCGGACGAGTAGGAGAATATTTATTAATGAACATAACTTCACCTAATTCGAAATTGGATATTTCAATTTTCGTACCAATCGGTAAATCAACAACAATATCCATTAAAGCTTGAACAACTTTTATATCAAACTTACCGAACTCTTCTTCTTTAATCATTTCGATTACTTTGAATGGTGATTGTTTTGTACGATATAAACGTTCACTTGTCATAGCATGGAATACATCAGCGACTGCTATAATTTGAGCGAAATTCGAAATGGACCCAATGCGTTCCCCTTTAGGATAACCGCTGCCATCTAAACGCTCATGGTGTTGATAGATTGCCTCTTTCATCACTTCTTTAATAGCAGGTACATTTTTTACAAGCATATAACTGTGATAAGGATGCTTTTTTACTTCATCAAATTCTTCTTTTAATAATGCACTTTTTTTATCACGGATACGAGGTGAAATGCGCGCCATTCCACTATCTGCTAACATCCCTGCAATTGCTAATTGTATTATAATACCACGCTCGAAGCCTAATTTCTTAGCCATAATAGAAGCGATTAAACCTGTTGCAATACAATGGTGATACAAGTAATCTTTCGGGTTGGAGTAGCTGTTTAAATCAAATATATAGGAGCGATCCTCTAAGATTATCTCGATTAACGGGATGATCATACCACGAACTTTCGTAATATCAATCTTGCCTCCAGCCTCCCAATTTATAAATTCCTTTTTCAATTGAACAATTGCATCATTATAATGCTTTTCAAATGAAATGTATTTTGGTAAAGGTACTGATTTTGCTTGAATTTCTGGGTTGTCTTCTATTAGGTTTTCTATACTTGCATCGTTATAAACTGAAACTGTATTTAAATTAAATAATTCAAATACACGTAAATGCTCTGGCTTAATTTTTGTATCCTTATAAATAATTGGATATTGTGTATTGGCAAAAATGTCTTCTGCGATGACTTTACCTAAACGTAATTCTTCGACCTTCATATTTATTGCTTCCAACTTCACAACCCCTTGCATAAATGAATTAATATAATTGTATCGAAAATTTCAATTAATGGGGAGAAAATCACCCGAATGACTACATATTTCAATAAATATAGTTATTTAAACCTAATGCAAATGTCTTTTATACTATTATAACGAATACACTCTAAAATACAAATATAAAAAAGTAGCCTAGGTAGTTAAATCAACCTAGGCTACTTTTGAAAATTATTACTCTATTTATTCAGTTTCTTGTATTTCTTCATCTTCTGTATCTTCGTCTTTTTTCACACGTGCAACTGTTGCTACTGACTCATCTTCTGAAAGACGGATTAAACGAACACCTTGTGTGCTACGACCAATTATAGAGATATCATTTATATCCATACGAATTAACATACCATTAATCGTGATTAACATAATATCCTCTGTGCCATCTACAGCCTTCATAGCGCACATCTTACCGTTCTTATCAGTAATTTGCATTGTTTTTAGACCTAGACCACCACGACTTTGTAAGCGGTACTCTGCTTCAGGTGTACGTTTACCGTAACCTTTTTCTGTTACAACTAAAATTTCCTGACCTGGTTCGATAATTTCCATCCCAACAACATGGTCGCCTTCGCGTAATTTAATTCCGCGCACACCAGCAGCCGAACGTCCCATCGAACGAATATCATCCTCTTTGAAACGAACAAGCATCCCTTCGCGTGTACCAATAATAATTTCCTTCGTGCCATCTGTTAAATGTACAGAAATTAGATCATCATCTTCACGTAAAGTAATGGCAATTAACCCATTTGTACGGATATTGGCGAATTGATCAACAGGAGTACGCTTTGTTACACCCGTTTTCGTTGTGAAGATGAAGTAAGCATCTTCTTTAAATTCAGAAACGCGGATCATCGCTGTTACTTTTTCGCCCTTATCAATATTTAATAAGTTAACGATTGGTAGCCCTTTTGCTTGGCGTCCAAACTCTGGAATTTCATACCCCTTCGCACGGAACACTTTCCCTTTTGATGTAAAGAATAGGATTGTATCATGCGTTGATGTGAACAATAAATGTTCTACGAAGTCATCTTCATTCGTACCCATACCTTGTACACCGCGCCCTCCACGTTTTTGTGAGCGGTATGTGTTCGCTGCTAAACGCTTAATGTACCCATTATGCGTTAATGTTAGCACTGAGTTTTCACGAGGAATTAAATCTTCATCTTCGATCATTTCTAAGCCACCAGCAGTAATTTCTGTACGACGTGCGTCATTAAAGCGATCTTTAATTTCTGTCATTTCTGTACGAATGATTTCTACTACTTTAGCTTCATCAGCTAAAATTGCTTTTAACTCGGCAATTAACACTAGCAACTCATTGTATTCATTTTCAATTTTTTCACGCTCTAAACCACTTAAACGAACAAGACGCATATCTAAAATCGCTTGTGCTTGGCGTTCCGATAAATTGAAGCGCTCCATTAATTGCGGCTTTGCTTCTTCTCCGCTACGAGAGCTACGGATAATTGAAATAATTTCATCGATATGATCAAGTGCAATACGTAAGCCTTCTAAAATATGTGCACGATCTTCTGCTTTTCGAAGCTCGAATGCAGTACGTCGTTTAATAACTACTTTTTGGTGTTCTAAGTAATGATATAGCACTTCTTTTAAGCTTAATACTTTCGGTTGACCATCTACTAATGCAAGCATGTTCACACCGAAGCTTGATTGCATAGTTGTTTGCTTATATAAGTTATTTAACACAACATTGGCATTGGCATCACGACGAACTTCAATAACGATACGCATCCCATTACGGTCTGATTCATCTTGAAGTTTTGTAATGCCATCAATTTTTTTGTCGCGTACTAATTCGGCAATTTTTTCGATTAATTTTGCTTTGTTTACTTGGTATGGTAATTCGTGAACTAAAATCGTTTCTTTCCCATTAGAAGCTTGCTCAATTTCTACTTTTGCACGAATAGTTAATGAGCCGCGCCCTGTTTCATAGGCACGACGGATTCCTGAGCGCCCTAAAATTAAACCACCTGTTGGGAAATCTGGTCCTGGGATAATTTCCATTAGCTCCTCAGTTGTAATACTTGGGTTATCTGCTAATGCTAGTACGCCATCGATTGTTTCACCAAGCTGATGTGGTGGAATATTCGTCGCCATACCAACGGCAATTCCTGATGCTCCATTCACTAAAAGGTTCGGATAACGTGCTGGTAACACTTTTGGCTCGTTTTCGCTACCATCATAGTTTGGTTCGAAATCAATTGTATCTTTGTTAATATCTCGCAACATTTCCATTGCGATTTTTGACATACGCGATTCTGTATAACGCATCGCAGCTGCGCCATCGCCATCGACAGAACCAAAGTTACCGTGTCCATCGACAAGCATATAGCGGTAACTGAAGTTTTGCGCCATACGTACCATCGCTTCATAAATTGAAGAGTCACCGTGCGGGTGGTATTTACCCATTACGTCCCCGACGATACGCGCACTCTTTTTATATGGTTTATCCGAAGTGTTTCCTAGTTCCTGCATCCCATATAAAATACGACGGTGTACAGGCTTAAGCCCGTCACGTACATCTGGTAATGCACGTGAAACAATAACACTCATCGCATAACTTAAAAAGGATGTTTTGATTTCGGATGTAATATTTCTAGATTCAATATGTCCATGTTGAATGTCAGACAAAATAAGGACCCCCTTCCAATTTAAACATCCAAGTCTTGCACGTAAACTGCATTTTCCTCGATAAAGTCACGACGTGGTCCTACTTCATCACCCATTAAGTGGTCAAATATTTTATCGGCTTCAATGGCATCATCTAATTCTACTCGAATTAATGTACGGTGCTCCGGATCCATTGTTGTATCCCATAATTGCTCTGCATTCATTTCTCCTAACCCTTTGTAACGCTGTACATTTGGCTTTGGTAATTTAGGCAGGCGTTCTAAAATTTCATCTAATTCTGCATCAGAATAGCAGTATTCCGAATGCTTCCCTTGTTTCACTTGGTAAAGCGGTGGCTTAGCTGCATATACATATCCTGCCTCGATTAATGGACGCATGAAGCGGAAGAAAAATGTTAATAATAATACACGAATGTGTGCACCATCGACATCGGCATCAGTCATGATGATGATCTTGTGATAGCGGGCTTTTTCTAAGTTAAAGTCTTCACCTATACCTGTACCGAACGCTGTAATCATCGCACGGATTTCAGCATTTGATAAAATACGATCTAAACGTGCTTTTTCAACATTTAAAATTTTACCGCGTAGTGGCAAGATTGCTTGGAAGTGACGATCACGACCAGATTTTGCAGAACCACCGGCAGAGTCACCCTCTACGATGTATATTTCTGATTCAGCAGGGTTTGTTGATGAACAGTCTGCTAATTTACCTGGTAAATTGGATACTTCTAGCGCTGATTTACGACGTGTAAATTCACGCGCTTTTTTCGCAGCAACACGCGCACGCGCTGCCATTGTTCCTTTTTCAACAATTTGACGTGCCACACTTGGGTTTTCTAATAAGAAACGCTCAAAGCCATCTGAAAATAATGAGTTCGTAATCTGGCTAACTTCTGAGTTACCAAGTTTTGTTTTTGTTTGACCTTCGAATTGTGGGTCTGGGTGTTTCACCGACACAATTGCGATTAATCCTTCACGAACGTCTTCTCCAGTAAGGTTGGTATCCGCTTCTTTAATTATATTTGCTTTTCGTGCGTAGTCATTAATAACACGTGTTAATGCAGTTTTAAAACCTGATTCGTGAGTACCACCCTCATAGGTATTGATGTTGTTAGCAAATGACATAATAGTTGAATTGAAGCCTGCATTGTATTGCATTGCAATTTCAACTGAAATACCTTCTTTTTCGCCGAATACATCAATTGGTGCATGAATTGGCTCTTTATTTTCGTTAATGTGTTCAACATATTCACGAATACCACCTTCGAAGTGGAATGCTTCTTCGCGCTCTTGACCTTCACGCTCATCAGCAATCGAAATACGAATGCCACGATTTAAGTAGGCTAATTCACGAATACGTGTTGCTAAAATGTCATATTCGTACACTAGTGTTTCTTTGAAGATTTCAGCATCGGCTTTAAAACGTGTTGTCGTACCTGTACGGCTTGTTTCACCGATTACTGTTAACTTTTGCTTTGTATGACCACGTTCGAATTTAATTTCATGTACTTTTTCATCACGGTGTACTTGAACGATTGTCTCAATTGATAATGCGTTAACTACAGAAGCACCTACTCCGTGAAGACCACCAGAAACTTTGTAGCCTCCACCGCCAAATTTACCACCAGCGTGTAATACGGTCATAATTACTTCAACAGCAGGCATACCCATTTTTTCTTGCGTATCTACAGGGATTCCACGGCCATTATCTTCTACACGAATCCAATTATCTTGTTCGATTGTTACTTTAATATCTGTACAAAAACCAGCTAATGCTTCATCAATACTGTTATCAACGATTTCCCATACTAAATGGTGCAACCCTTTTGAGCTTGTAGAACCGATATACATACCTGGACGTTTACGAACAGCTTCTAAACCTTCCAGTACTTGTATTTGTTCGGCATCATAAGATTGCTGGACTTTACTATCTTCTAAAGTCACTATAGTTCACCTACTCTTTCATAACGATTAGTATGCTTCTTTTTTGTTTATTTTCATGCATTAAAAATGCGCTATTATTGTTCAATTGTACCTTGTCTTACACGGAATAGTTTCGCATGTTGAATTGTATCATGATGAATGCCCTCAACGCTTGTAGTCGTAACAAATGTCTGTACTTCACCTTGAATCGTATTCAATAAATGCGATTGACGATAATCATCCAACTCTGACAATACGTCGTCTAATAATAATATCGGTGTTTCTTTTGTTTCCTGTTTGATGAGCTCTATTTCTGCTAATTTTAATGACAGTGCTGTTGTGCGCTGCTGGCCTTGCGAACCATACACTTGCACATCATAGTCATTTACAAGAAACTGCAAATCATCTCGGTGCGGCCCAATTAACGTCACACCACGGTCAATTTCACGTTGCTTAATTTCATCTAGCTTTTGCTTTAAATAGGCACTCATCTGTTCTGCGCTCCAGCTTGCTTCCATTCCCGAAACAGGACGGTATTTGATGACAAGCCTTTCTAACCCGCGCGAAATGCCTTCATGAATCGGCTCTGCCCAAGCTTGTAATAGCTCCATAAATTGAAATCGTTTACGAATAATTTGCACAGCAGCCCCTATATATTGCTCCGTATAAATATCAAACATCACGTCATTAGTGAGTGATGCTTTTCCTTGGTTACTTTTTAATAAATGATTACGTTGTTTTAATATTTTTTGAAATGTTAATAAATCATGTAAGTAAACAGGCGAAATTTGCCCAATTTCCATATCGATAAATCGACGGCGAATTTGTGGACTTCCTTTGACGATATTTAAATCTTCAGGTGCAAACATGACAACGTTCATTTGACCAATATAGTTACTTAACTTTGTTTGCTCGAGATGATTAATCTTGCCTTTTTTGCCCTTCTTGGAAATCGTTAATTCAATCGGGACACTACCGTAACGCTTATTAATTACACCTTCTATTTTACCATAATCCGCTTCCCAACGTATTAATTCTTTATCGTTTGCAGTGCGGTGGGATTTTGCCATCGCCAATACATAAATCGATTCCATAACATTTGTTTTTCCTTGGGCATTTTCCCCAATAAAAACATTAATCTTGTCTGAAAAATCTAAAGTAAGCGATTCATAATTACGGTAATTCATTAGCTGTAAGCGCTCGATATTCATGAATTACATTTCTCCATTTGCAATAAATGCATCAACAATTTTAAATCGGCCAACCCCTGGAATATTAACGACATCGCCATGACGTAATTTTTTTCCACGGCGATCTTCTACTTCACCATTAACAAATACTTCATGTTCACTTAAAAACCACTTTGCCATACCACCAGAACTAATGGCATCTGTCATTTTTAAAGCTTGACCAAGCGTAATAAATTCTGTATCAATTACTAATTCATTCAACGTAATCCTACCTCCACTTAAATAAAGTCTTATCATTCTATCATACCTAAAAATTGTCCATAAGTAAAAAAGGGAGTGTCCGAGAAATAATTCTGGGACACTCCCTTTGCGCCAAGGATGGTGGGAATTTATTCTGCCCACTGCAGAAGCGCGCACTATGCAAAAGTTTTTTTACACAGCACTTAATTTATTTTTGTACCAAATTAGTACGTACGTACAGGTAAAATTAATTGTAAAATTGAATCGTCTAAAGCAGATCGTAAGATGAATGGGCGCATAGCACCAGTAAATTCAATGACAACATCTTGACTATCGATAGCTTTTAAAGCTTCCATCATGTATTTCGCACTGAAGGAAATTTTAAGTGTTTCACCTTCAAGATTCTCTACTTGGATTTGTTCTTCTACTTTACCAATTTCAGGTGAATTTGATGAAACTTCAATTGTTTGGTTTTCTAATGTTTCAAAACGAACAACGTTATTGCGATCTTCACGCGCTAAAAGTGAAGCACGGTCGATGGCCTGTAATAAAGATTTACCGTTGATTGTAATCGTTGTTTTGAATTCATCAGGAATTAAACGAGACGTATCAGGATAATTGCCTTCTAGCAATCGTGAGAAGAATAACACATCATCCGTTTTAAATAATACTTGCTGGTTTGTTAATACAATTTGAACTGGGTTGTTTGTATCTTCTAAAATTTTGTTTAGTTCGTTTAAGCTTTTCCCTGGAATAACTACTGAAGTAATATCAGTTGGTAAATTATCAAGATTTACTTTTCGACGAGCTAAACGGTGACTATCCGTTGCAACGCATATTAATTCATTACCTTCTACTTTCCAGTTTACACCTGTCAATACTGGACGACTTTCTGAAGTAGCTACTGCAAAAACCGTTTCACGAATAATTGATTTTAAAAGATCTGCAGGTATTGCAAATTGTTTATCTGCTGCTACTTCTGGTAGCTGTGGATATTCTGTTGAGTCTAAACCAATTAAATTAAACTCAGATTTACCAGAGCGAATAATTGTAGCAAAACCATTTGTAATTTCAATTTCTACTTCGTTTGTTGGCAATTTACGAATAATTTCATTGAACATACGTGCTTGTAAAACGATTGAGCCTGTTTGTGTAATGTTAATGATTTGTTGACCATCTTCTTCTGCATGAATAAATGTTTGAATGGTAATGTCTGCATCACTACCCGTTAAGCTTATACCTTCGTTTGTTACATCAATTTTGATCCCCGTTAAAATTGGAATTGTAGTTTTTGAACTTACTGCTTTCATAACATCGTTTAAACCGTCTAATAAACGATCACGTAAAATATCAAATTTCATTGTTTTACCTCTCTTATATAATTAATTATTTATTAAAAGATATATATAGATATAGTAGTAGGGGCTGTGGATTTGTGGATAACTATGGTTCGGAGCTTTAAAACACGATTATTCACATGTTAATAAGTTGTGAGTAATCGTGTGAAAAACTAGGAACCTTATACACAGCATTATTTACCTAACATACTACGGATTTGTTTAATATCCTGCTGTAATTGTTGATCTGTTTTAAGTAATGAAGAAATTTTTTCATGTGCATGAATAACCGTAGTATGATCACGGCCACCGAATTCTTCACCAATTTTAGGTAAAGAGAAGTCAGTTAGGTCGCGCGATAAGTACATAGCCACTTGGCGTGGAAATGCAATTGACTTTGTACGGCGTTTTGCAGAAAAGTCTTCTAAACGAATATTGAAGTGTTCGCCGGTTGCTGTTTGAATATCTAAAATTGAAATCATGCGCGGTTTTGAGTTTGGCATGATATCTTTTAATGCTTCTGCTGCAAGCTCTGGTGATACATCTCTATTTACTAAAGATGAATAAGCTACTACACGAATCAATGCGCCCTCTAATTCACGAATGTTTGTATCAACTTGATTTGCGATATATAGCATTACTTCATTTGGAATATCTAGACCGTCAGCTTTCGCTTTTTTGCGTAAAATTGCAATACGCGTTTCCAAATCAGGTGGTGCAATATCTGTAATTAAACCCCATTCAAAGCGTGAACGTAAACGATCCTCTAATGTTGGGATTTCTTTGGGTGGACGGTCACTTGAAATGACAATTTGTTTTGATTCTTCATGCAATGTATTAAAGGTATGGAAAAATTCCTCTTGCGTCGATTCTTTCCCAGCTAAAAATTGAATGTCATCAATTAATAAAACATCGACGTTGCGGTACTTGTTGCGGAAGTCGATTGCTTTATTGTCACGAATCGAGTTAATGAACTCATTTGTAAATTTTTCAGATGATAGATACACGACATTAGCGTTAGGATTATGTTCTTTTACATAGTGACCAATTGCGTGCATTAAGTGTGTTTTCCCTAATCCAACTCCTCCATAGATGAAGAAGGGATTATATGCTTTTGCAGGTGCTTCTGCTACAGCCAAGCTGGCAGCGTGTGCAAAGCGATTTCCTGAACCAATAACAAATGTGTCAAATGTATATTTTGGGTTAAGCATGCCCGGTGAATTATCTGCATGTTCATTTGGTTTTACTTGTGTAATTGGTGGTGGTAGTTCGAAATCATCTGCGATTTGATCCTTCTGAACGACAAATTTAATGACCAAATCTTCCCCAGTTAACTCGTTTAAAATTCCTGTAATCATATGAATATAGTATTGCTCAAGCCAATCACGGGCAAAAGAGTTAGGTGCTGAAATCGTTACATTTGTGCCGTTATGCGCCAGTAATTTCGTCGATTTTAGCCACGTATCGAAGCTCGGTTTTGAAATTTTTTGTTCAGCTTGGGAAAGTACTGCGTTCCATAGAGTTTCTAAATGTTCCAAGCTCGTTCTTCCTTTCATAAGTCAGTTCAATATTGATTTGTATATAAATAAAGGCTCTGTTAAGAGAAATAATTAGTAGAAAACAGAGTTATTTTATGATGCATTTTTAGGTAAAAATGCATGTCATACACATAACCACATGTTGTGGATAAACGTTATTCGAAATAGGTGGAAATCTTTGTCCACAGATTATCAACAATTGTGGATAAAATATTTCCCAGAAAAGAATTCCACAAAGTAAAACACAATTATCGTATCAAATAAAGTGGGCTATTTCAATACTTAAACGACTTTATCCACATAATCATAAACTATCCACGTACGAGTTGTCCACAGGCATAATTTATGTGAAAAAGTTGTAGATAACACTTGTG
This sequence comes from Solibacillus palustris, assembly GCF_022549215.1. Taxonomy (GTDB): domain Bacteria; phylum Bacillota; class Bacilli; order Bacillales_A; family Planococcaceae; genus Solibacillus; species Solibacillus daqui. Next base: position 10,653 of record NZ_JAKZFC010000008.1, read on the forward strand.
GATAAAATTTTAACGAAAAATAATTACTCACAGCATTTATTTGAACACCGGAAATTTTTGTGGATAACTGATTTAAAGGAATAAGAGGGGGCGTTGCGTGAGGTATTGCTAATAAAAATAGAAAAAATAAATTGGGCCATTGACAAAGAGCTAGTTTTATTTATATAATGTCATGGTCTGTATGTAGAAATAGATATAGTAACACTCAGATTCAGGAGGTGTATATAAATGAAACGTACGTACCAACCTAAAAAACGTAAGCACAGCAAAGTTCACGGTTTCCGCGCTCGTATGAGCACAAAAAACGGCCGTAACGTATTAGCTCGTCGTCGTAAAAAAGGAAGAAAAGTATTATCAGCATAAGTCCACTGAGCCACATCAGTGGTCTTTTTTTTCTTTTATATTGTACGAAGCAAAAAAAGTACCAATGATTAGATGGAGCAGGTGAATGGATAATGAATAAACGCCAACGTATTAAGAAAAATGAAGATTTTCAAAAGGTGTTTAAGAAAGGTAAGTCATTTGCGAATCGCCAATTTGTCGTGTATTGCTTAAAGCAACAAGATCAACAGGCGTTTCGTATTGGCTTATCAGTGAGCAAGAAAGTAGGAAACGCAGTCACACGAGTTCAAGTGAAGCGTTATATTCGCCAAGCTTTTCTGGAAATGAAAGACGAAGTAAATCAAGATTTCGATTATGTTATTATCGCCAGAACGCAGGCGGCCATGTTAGATTTTCATGAAACGAAAAAAAGCTTGCAGCATGTTTTAAAGGTTGCAAGAGTTTACAAAAGCTCAACAAACCGATAAAGAAAAAAACAAGATTTCACGCTGTATGGCGCGGAATCTGTTTTTCTAATTGGCTATATTTATTTAAACGGACTGTTCAATAGTTTGAAATAGAGTTGGGATTAATTTTATAAATTATTGAAACAATTAGTAGTGTACAAGCGTACACACATGATAAACTGTTGTCATATTAACTGAATAGGTTTGCTTTAGGAGGAAGAAGATTGAAGAAAAATCTTTGGATAATGCTGTCGCTTGTGTCAGTTGTATTACTGTTATCAGGTTGTTCAGAGTTTGACCAACCGATTTCTGAAGATAGCGAAGGCTTTTGGAATGAATATATCGTTTGGCCACTAGTATCATTCATCAAGCTCTTTGCTGATATGTTTGAAGGCAATGTAGCGCAATATGCATTTGCGATTATTATCGTAACAATTATCATTCGTTTAATTATTTTACCTTTAACAGTTAAGCAAGTGAAAAGCTCGAAAAAAATGCAAGAAATGCAACCGAAGTTAAAAGAGTTACAAGCTAAATATAGCTCGAAAGACGCGGCTACACAACAAAAATACCAGCAAGAAATGATGCAGTTAATGCAAACTTCTGGGGTTAACCCATTAGCTGGATGTTTACCAATCTTTATTCAAATGCCGATTTTAATTGGTTTCTATCATGCGATTAGCCGTATGAACGCAACTTCAGCATATGAGTTAGGTTCATTCTTAACAGTTCCATTAGGAGAACCAAGTATAGTATTTGCTGTTATTGCAGGTCTAATTCAATATGTTGTATTAATGACGGGTCCAGCAGTAGATAACCCGCAAATGAAAATTATGATGTATATCATGCCATTAATGATTGTTGGTTTCGGTGTTATTGCACCGGCAGCACTTTCATTATACTGGGTAGTCGGAAACATTGTTTCTGTATGTCAAAACCTTGTTATTTATAAACCTTGGAATAAAAATAAACCGGATGCTACTGACAAAGGGGCGAAATAAGTGAAACAAACTACGCAAATAGGCGCAACAGTAGAAGAAGCGATCTCATTAGCGTTACAAAAGCTTGGCCATAGTCGTGAACAAGTTGATGTGGAAGTTTTACAAGAAGGTAAAAAGGGATTTTTAGGTTTCGGAGCACGCAACGCCGAAGTTCGTGTGACGGTAAAAGACATTGTTCAACAACAAGTGAATGAAGCTGTTTTACAAAAGGTGACATCTGTCGAAGAGTTTGTTATTGGTGAACCTGTTGAAGAAGAGCCAATTTTTGTACAAGATGCGCAACCTATTCACCAAGAACATGCCCAGGTTGACCCAATTGAAGAAGCGAAAAGCTATTTGACGAGCATTGCTTTAGAAATGGGCATTACAGATTTATCAATTGAGCATACTTCAGATGGCAAGAACGTGTCATTTAAGTTATCAAGTGAAAAAGCAGCACTATTAATTGGTAAGCGCGGTCTAACATTGAACGCATTGCAACAATTAACGCAGCTTATTTTAAACAAATCAGCAAAATCGTTTATGATTTTACAAATGGATGTCGAAAATTACCGTGAACGCCGTCAAGTCGCATTAGAACAGCTTGCTGCTCGTATGGCTGACAAAGCAATTCGTTCACGAAAACCTGTTGCATTCGAACCAATGGCATCATACGAACGCAAAATCATTCATAATGCTTTAGCGAATCGTTTAGATATTGAAACGCATTCAGAGGGTACTGAACCGAATCGTTATTTAGTCATTGAACCAGTAAAATAAACATGTAGACAATAGCGACCTATTCTTTTGGGATAGGTCGTTTTTTTCGTAGATGTTTAGATAATCTTCATTACTTTAGATTTTGCTTAAAATATGTTAGTCTAAATTGTTAGAAAGTATAGCTCGGATGTGATTTATCCACATGTGGATAACACTGATATAGGAGGATATAAATGGAATTCGATACGATTGCTGCAATATCCACACCAATGGGAGAAGGTGCTATTGCAATTGTCCGTTTAAGTGGCGATGAAGCAGTAGCAATTGCAGATAAAATATTTAAGTCACCAAATAATAAACGCTTAACAGAAGTCCCGACACATACAATTCACTACGGACATTTAGTCGATCCAAAAACAGATGAAGTCGTTGAAGAAGTGATGCTGTCATTAATGCGCGGGCCTAAAACATTTACGCGTGAAGATGTTGTAGAGATTAACTGTCACGGTGGGATTGTGTCAGTAAATCGTGTATTACAGCTTGTGTTACGTTCAGGTGCCCGTTTAGCAGAGCCAGGGGAATTTACGAAGCGAGCCTTTTTAAATGGCCGTATTGACCTATCACAAGCAGAGGCTGTAATGGACTTAATCCGTGCAAAAACAGACCGTGCGATGAATGTGGCATTAAATCAAATGGACGGGAAATTATCTCGGTTAATTACATCACTTCGCCAAGCATTAATCGAAACACTAGCACAAGTCGAAGTTAATATTGATTATCCAGAATATGATGACGTAGAAGAAATGACGATTCCAGTACTGCAAGAGAAGTGTGGCTGGGTACGTGATGAAATTATTAAACTTCTGAAAACATCATCACAAGGTAAAATTTTACGTGAAGGCTTATCGACTGTTATTTTAGGTCGCCCAAATGTAGGGAAATCTTCACTTTTAAATAGTTTAGTACAAGAAAATAAAGCGATTGTTACTGATATTGCAGGGACAACGCGTGATATCATTGAAGAATATGTAAACGTGCGAGGCGTGCCATTACGTTTAGTCGATACAGCAGGGATTCGTGAAACCGAAGATATTGTGGAGCGTATCGGCGTAGAACGTTCACGTGAGGCATTAAAAGATGCGGACTTAATTTTACTCGTTTTAAATTATGGCGAGGAATTAACGGTAGAAGATGAGCGTTTATTTGAAACGATTCAAGCGATGGATTATATCGTTGTTGTTAATAAAACCGATATCGAACGTAAAATTGATTTAAACCGTGTCCATGAACTTGCAGGAAAACACCGCGTTGTCACTACTTCATTATTGAAAGAAGAAGGCGTTATTGAGCTTGAAGAAGCAATTGCTGCATTATTCTTTGAAGGACAAGTGGAGTCACAGGATTTAACCTACGTATCAAATGCACGACATATCGCATTATTACACAAAGCGCAGGCGGTTATTGAAGAAGCGTTACAAGCAGCTGAATCAGGTGTACCGGTGGATATGATTCAAATCGACGTAACACGTACATGGGAATTTCTTGGTGAAATTATTGGAGATACTGTGCAGGAAAGCTTAATTAATCAGCTGTTCTCACAATTCTGTTTAGGAAAATAAAAAAAGTGCTTAACAAGCAGAAATTCAGAAAGGAAGAACATTCATGTCAACACAATATGAAGCAGGTAACTATGATGTAATTGTTGTTGGTTCAGGTCATGCCGGAGTTGAAGCTGCTTATGCCGCAGCAAAAACTGGCGCAAAAACATTAATGCTTACAATCAACTTAGAATTAATCGCGTTTATGCCTTGTAATCCATCAGTCGGCGGTCCTGCAAAAGGGATTGTTGTCCGTGAAATTGATGCATTAGGCGGTTTAATGGGACGCGTAATCGATAAAACACATATTCAAATGCGTATGCTTAATACAGCAAAAGGTCCCGCAGTTCGTGCATTACGCGCACAAGCGGACAAACAACTATACCAACGAGAAATGAAACGCTTGTTAGAGGAAGAAGAAAATCTTCAAATTCGTCAAGCAATGGTAGAAGAATTAATCATTGAGGACAACCAAGTAAAAGGGGTTGTGACACAAGTTGGTGCGATTTATCGTGCAGATGCGGTTGTATTAACAACTGGTACATTTTTACGCGGCGAAATTATCATCGGCGACTTAAAATATTCATCAGGCCCAAATAACCAACAACCGTCCATTAAGTTAGCCGATAACTTAAAAGATTTAGGTTTCAATATGGTACGATTCAAAACAGGTACACCACCACGCGTAAATAGCCGTACCATTGATTATTCAAAAACGGAAATTCAACCTGGGGATGAAGAACCACGTGCATTCAGCTATGAAACAACAGAATATATTACAGATCAGCTTCCTTGCTGGTTAACATATACGAGTGAAAATACGCATGACATCATAAATGCGAACCTACACCTTTCGCCAATGTTCTCGGGAATGATAAAAGGAACAGGTCCGCGTTATTGTCCGTCAATTGAAGATAAAATTACACGCTTTGCCGATAAGCCACGTCACCAAATTTTCCTTGAACCAGAAGGGCGTGACACGCAAGAAGTTTATGTACAAGGCTTCTCTACGTCTTTACCAGAGCATGTACAACGTCAAATGGTGGCATCCATTCCTGGTTTAGAAAATGCAGAAATTATGCGTGCAGGTTATGCAATTGAGTACGATGCAGTAGTTCCAACGCAATTATGGCCAACGCTTGAAACAAAAAAGATTCAAGGTTTATACACAGCAGGTCAATTAAATGGTACATCAGGCTATGAGGAAGCAGCAGGTCAAGGTTTAATGGCTGGTATGAATGCAGGTCTGAAAGTACAGGGCAAAGAAGAGATTATTCTTTCACGTTCGGACGCTTATATCGGTGTGTTAATTGACGACTTAGTAACAAAAGGTACAAACGAACCTTACCGCCTATTAACATCGCGTGCGGAATATCGTTTACTATTACGTCATGACAATGCAGATTTACGTTTAACAGATGTTGGACATAAAGTAGGCTTAATTTCAGATGAACGATATGCACGCTTTACGAAAAAACGTCAGCAAGTAGAAGACGAAATCACACGTTTACGCGAAATTATCGTGAAACCAAATGCGCAAACACAAGAAACAGTTCGTTCAGTAGGTGGCGCAGAGTTAAAAGACGGTATTCGTGCATCGGACTTTGTCAAACGTACAGAAATGACATATGACTTAGTAGCAGGTTTAATTGAGCCAACTGAAGAATCATTAAGTGTAGAAGTACGTGAGCAAGTTGAAATTCATTTAAAATACGAAGGCTATATTCAAAAAGCGCTTCAACAAGTGGAAAAAATGAAAAGACTTGAAGATAAGAAAATACCAGAAAACATTGATTACGATGCAATTAGTAGTTTAGCTACAGAAGCCTTACAAAAATTAAAGCAAGTACGCCCGCTATCAATCGCACAGGCATCACGTATTGCAGGTGTAAACCCTGCAGATATTTCGATTTTACTTGTCTATATTGAGCAAGGAAAAATTGCAAAAATCACTAACTAATGAGGGAGCGTCTTTTTATAGGGCGCTCTTATTTATGAATACAATAAAGGAGCGTTATTATGAACGAGCAGCAATTTATTGAAGCTTTAAAGCAAAAGGGCATCGAGCTTTCAGATGAGCAAGTCGCCCAGTTCCGTAAATACTTTGAGCTTTTAGTTGAGTGGAATGAAAAAATGAACTTAACAGCCATTACAGATTTAGAAGGTGTCTATTTAAAACACTTTTACGATTCAATTAGCGCGTCATTTTACTTTGACTTCACAAAAGTAACAACTGTATGTGATGTTGGTGCAGGTGCTGGATTCCCAAGTATACCAATTAAAATCTGTTTCCCACATTTGGAAATTACCATTGTGGATTCTTTAAACAAGCGTATTACGTTTTTAAATCAGTTAGCGAATGAATTAAACTTAAACAATATGTCATTCGTGCATGCACGCGCGGAAGAGTTTGGTCAAAATGAAAAATACCGCGAACAGTTTGATGTTGTCACAGCACGCGCAGTTGCCCGTCTTTCAGTTTTATCAGAGTTATGTATCCCACTTGCAAAAGAGGGGGGTTACTTTGTGGCATTAAAAGCAGCAGCTGGTGCAGAAGAAATGAAGGATGCCGCAAAAGCGATCACAACATTAGGTGCGAAATTAAAAGAAGAGTTCGCGTTCCTTTTACCAGTTGAAGAAAGTGAGCGTTCACTTTATGTTTTTGATAAAGTAAAAGTGACACCAAAAAAATACCCACGTAAACCAGGTGTTCCAAATAAAACGCCTATTAAATAATTTTAGTAAAAGTTAGAGAAAAATATAAATTATGAAATGTTTTCGTCTTTTGATGCATACATAATTATATTTATGTTATTTTTTCAAAATTACTGTTCATTGGACACTGTACATTTTTGAATGAATCAGAAATAATATTGTATATGAACTAGACAGTTTCTTAAAGGTGGTGCCACACGGATGAAAAGTACTTTTTCACGTTTTTTCGGAGGCGGGACTAAGGAGCAGCCAGAAGTAAACAGTGAAGTAGAAGTAATAGAGAATATCTCAATGGCTTCAGAAGAAGTAGTTAAAATTCCTATAGATAAAATCATTCCAAACCGTTATCAGCCACGTACAGTTTTTGATGATGAGAAGATTGAAGAATTAGCAAGAACGATTCATACACATGGAGTTATTCAACCAATCGTAATTCGACCAATGACGGATGATGCAAGTAAATATGAAATCATTGCCGGTGAACGTCGCTATCGTGCTATGAAATCGTTGCAGTGGACAGAAGTGCCTGCGATTGTGCGTAATTTAAATGATCGTGAAACGGCTTCAATTGCGCTTATTGAAAACCTTCAACGTGAAGAATTGACAGCAATTGAGGAAGCACTTGCATACCAACAATTATTAGAGTTACATTCGCTAACACAAGAAGCGCTTGCTCAACGATTGGGTAAGGGCCAATCAACAGTTGCCAATAAATTGCGTTTACTAAAGCTTCCGCAATTTGTACAGGATGCCATTTTAAATCGTGAAATCTCGGAGCGTCATGCTCGTGCATTAATTTCTATTAAAGATGATCAATTACAAATGCAATTAATCGCAGCAACGAAAGAGTTTGATTGGAATGTAAGACAGCTTGAAGAACAAATTCAAAAAATTCTTCATCCAGAAGAGCCGGAAGCAAAAAAACGCAAACCTGCTCGAAAAGCGATTAGTAAAGATGTACGCATTGCCCTTAATACCATTAAGCAGTCATTATCGATGGTTACAAAAAGCGGGATCAATTTAAAAACAGAGGAAGAAGATACAGATGATTACTATCAAATCACTGTAAAAATTCCGAAGAAAAAATAACCGAGTTGCCTTCTATGTATTTTGTATGTAGAAGGTTTTTTAGTGGGTAAAAAGCATAATTTATTTAGTAAATCCATAAAGATAGGTAAAATAAGTTTTTATAATGCAACTTTTTATATAGTTTTTTGATAATATGAGATTAGAATAAGAAAAATCGTCAATAAAGTCATCGTAAAAAGATAGATAGATTCACTAATATACCTAAAATGAAGTGATGAAAGCAGGTGCGAGTATGGGACGTATTATTGCAATAGCCAATCAAAAGGGCGGTGTCGGTAAAACAACGACATCCGTTAATTTAAGTGCATGTTTAGCTTATTTAGGAAAGAAAGTGTTATTAATCGATATCGACCCTCAAGGTAACGCATCAAGTGGCCTTGGGGTAAAAAAAGGTGATTTAGAAAGTTGTATTTATGATGTTCTGATTAATGATGAAGATATAAAAGAGGTCATTCAACGAACAGATGTGGAGAATTTGTATATTGTGCCTACAACAATTTCACTTGCAGGTGCAGAAATTGAGCTTGTATCGACGATTTCACGTGAAGTACGTTTAAAAAAGGCTGTGCAAGAAATAAAAAGCAATTTTGACTTTATTATTATTGATTGTCCACCATCGTTAGGGTTATTAACAATCAATGCGTTAACGGCAGCTGATGCATTAATTATTCCAGTACAATGCGAATATTATGCGTTAGAAGGATTAAGCCAACTGTTATCGACGGTTCGCCTTGTTCAAAAGCATTTAAATAAAGAGCTTGTGATTGATGGGGTATTACTAACAATGCTTGATGCGCGTACAAATTTAGGTTTGCAAGTGATTGATGAAGTAAAACGTTATTTCCGGGATAGAGTGTATCGTTCGATTATTCCCCGTAATGTACGTTTAAGTGAAGCGCCTAGTCATGGTAAGCCTGTAATATTGTACGATGCAAAATCTCGCGGATCAGAAATATATTTAGAGTTTGCAAGGGAAGTGATTAAAAATGGTTAAAGGTTTAGGAAAAGGGATTGACGCATTATTTCGTGAGGAAGCGGTACATAAAGAAGATCAGGTACAGCAAATTGCGATTGCCAAGATTTTGAGGAATCCATTTCAACCACGTAAACGATTTGATGAGACAGCCATTGAAGAACTGGCACAGTCAGTACGTGAACATGGGATTATTCAGCCAATTGTTGTCCGTAAAAACGTAAAAAAATATGAAATTGTCGCTGGTGAGCGTCGTTATCGCGCGGCAAAACTCGCGGGCTTAACCGATGTACCAGTTATCGTGCGTGATTTTAATGAACAACAGATGATGGAAGTCGCGATTTTAGAAAACTTACAACGTGAAGATTTAACACCAATTGAAGAAGCAGAAGCGTACAATAGCTTAATCGTTAATCTAAAATTTACACAGGAAGATTTGGCACAGCGCTTAGGGAAAAGTCGTCCTCATATTGCCAATTTAATTCGTTTATTGCAATTGCCTGAAGAGATTCGAGAACTTGTAAATGAAGGGCATTTATCAATGGGCCACGGCCGCGCATTACTTGGTTTAAAAAACAAGCGTCGTATACCAGAAGTCGCGAGCAAGGTTATGAAGGATCAATTAAATGTACGCCAGCTTGAAAAATATATTCAGGATTTAAATGAGTCTGTTTCACGTGAAACGAAGCAACAAAAAAAAGATGTGCATACACAAGCAACAGAATCACAACTACGTGAATATTTTGGTACTCAAGTACAAATAAAAAAGGTGAAAAATAAAGGGAAAATAGAAATTGAATTTTATTCAGAAGATGATTTACAACGTATTTTGGAAATGCTGAATATTGAAGAATAATAGTGAAAGGGCTTGTCCGGAAAGTAATCTGGACAAGCCTTTTGTGTTGAGGGTGGTTTTCAACGTGATGCTGGGCACGCATTTGTTGTCACACGATGGGACCTTATAGTAATCATTCTTTATTCTGACCACCTTATTAAATTGGCGAATATTACGTAGGACAGTCGTATTCTTTTTTGAAATCTGTATTGTTTCTATGAATATATTTAAGGGGAATTTGAAATAGGAATTTAAGTTATAGTATGCCCATGTTAAAATCAAAACTATTATAAAAAGAAAGAGGCATCCATTATGGTATTACTAGGTTCGTTATTAAATGCTTTATTTATTGTTATTGGTGCATTTTTAGGGAGATTATTTAAAAATATCCCTGAAAATATGCAACAAACAGTTATGGTCATTATTGGATTAGTTATTGCATTGTTAGGAATCCAAATGGGAATGGAAAGTAGTAATTTTATTGTCATTGTTATTAGTCTTGTCGTTGGTACGGTTATTGGTGAATGGCTTGATTTAGACGGTAAATTTAATCGCCTTGGTTTGTGGGTGGAATCTCTTTTTGGTAAACGTTCTCAAAAAGGGACGATTGCACAAGGATTTGTGACTGCTTCTTTAATTTTTGTTATTGGTTCGATGGCGATTATTGGCGCATTAGATAGTGGTTTACGTAATGAGCATGATGTACTCATTACAAAAGGAATAATTGACGGCTTTATGTCAATTATTTTGGCGTCAACGTTAGGAATAGGAGTAATGCTATCCGCCGTGCCGGTCTTTTTATATCAAGGGGCGATAGCGTTATTTGCGGGTGTTATTAGTACATATATTCCAACTGACGCACTAGATTTATTTATTAAAGAGATGACGGCTACAGGCGGTGTAATGATATTAGCGATTGGCTTAAATATAGCGAATCTAACGAAAATCCGTGTAGCCAATTTGCTGCCAGCGATTATTGTTGTAGCTATTATGGTAGCCATTATTTTTCCGTTTCAATAAATGACGTTGCCACGCAAGTAATAAGGCACGGGCAATTTTGTCCCCCATTGAGTAGGTAACATGTAAACGCGTATTTGAAAGCACTTTAGCTTCCATAAATCCGCCGATATTGACAATGCCTTTAATGGCTAAATCGCCAATTGGAGGCAATTGCTTATTTACTGCTTTTCCTGGATAGAGTGGACCAGGTTGGACTAAGATGGAACCAATGGCAGTTGATTCGCCTAAACAAGCATCGATGGCCACGATATAAGGCTCTTGTTGTTCGTACAGCTGCTTTTGGCGGTCGATAATATTAAGTGCATGGAGCGGTGCTTGTAATGTTCCAACAATTTCGAATGGAAATGAAAATGTTTGTTGTAATTGGCTACCAATAATTGGACCGAGTGCATCACCAGTAGAACGGTCGGTACCGATACAGCAAAATATTAATTTTTCATGATCAAATGGAATAAGCTGCAACAAGATTTCACTTAGCTCCCATACGGCACTTGTTTGCTCGTAATGAATGCTATAATTCTTTTCAGAGGCTTGTGTCATTTATACACTCCTTTTATTCGAAATAGATTACTCGAGAAATATGAAAAAATACGATATATTTATGCAGTATATTCAATATGCTACAGCGTTATACAAGAGGTGAAAAATTTTGGAAGAAGAACTAACAATAGACATTGCAACGACAGATATTAAAGGTCTTGCACGCTATACAACTAAGCTTTGGGACTATGTTACAAGCCAAGCATTCTGGGATATGATTTTAGAAGTGACCATAAAAATTGCAGCAATTTTGGTTATTTCATATTTAGTCGTGCTCATTGGAAAAAAAGTAATTGCGCGTGTTTTTATGATTCGTGTTCGAAATAATGAGCGTCGCCAAGTGACCATTGTAAAATTATTGCAAAGTGTATTAAGTTATTTAGTATACTTCTCAATGATTATGGGGATTTTATCCGCATTAAATATTCAAATTGCAGGGTTAATTGCAGGGGCCGGAATTGCATCGGTTGCCATTGCATTTGGTGCGCAAAACTTAGTGAAGGATATCATCACCGGATTCTTTATCATTTTAGAAGATCAATTTAGTGTAGGTGATTATGTAAGAATTGGTGCAGCAGAAGGTACGGTTATAGAAATTGGTTTACGTACGACAAAATTAAAAGGCACCAATGGAGAGCAATTTATTTTGCCAAATGGAAGCATTGCGGAAGTTATTAACTATTCTATTAATAACTCAAAAGCGATGATTGATATGCAAGTAGCGCTCGATGCTAATATTGAAAAAGTACAAATAATTATTCAAGATTATTTAGATACATTACCTTCGCAACATGAGGAACTTGTGAGTGCGCCACTATTTTTAGGCGTTACGAATACGACAAGTACGGAAGCGACAATTCGAATTACGGTGGAGACATTACCATTACAGCAGTTCGCGATCTCCCGTGTTATTCGTAAAGATGTCATTGATATTTTAACGCGTAACGGTATTCCATTAGCTGTGCCGAAAATGATGTTTTATGATAAGGGGGGAGAATAACGGATGGAAGCAAAACAATATGAGCTAAACGATGTTGTGGAAATGAAAAAGCAGCATCCATGTGGAACAAACGCTTGGAAAATTATTCGTCTTGGGGCAGATATTCGTATTAAATGCGAGGGCTGTGGTCATAGTGTGATGATCGCACGTCGAGAATTCGAAAAGAAAATGAAAAAGGTGTTAATTAAGTCGAGTGAGGCTTAAAAGCAAATTAGACTTTTAACGTTGGAATCAATATAATAGACAAGGTTATAGAATTTTAGAAAAAATGTACTGAACATAGAAAGGTTGTGTCCAAATGGCATTAACAGCAGGTATCGTTGGTTTACCGAATGTAGGGAAATCGACGTTATTCAACGCAATTACAAAAGCAGGTGCTCTTGCGGCTAACTATCCGTTCGCAACAATCGAACCAAACGTAGGTAGCGTAACAGTTCCAGACGAGCGTTTAGACAAATTAACAGAATTAGTAACACCAAAGAAAACTGTTCCAACAACATTCGAATTTACAGATATCGCGGGTATCGTAAAAGGTGCTTCTACAGGTGAAGGGTTAGGAAACAAATTTTTAGCACATATCCGTGAAGTAGATGCAATTTGCCAAGTTGTTCGTTGCTTCGAAGACGAAAACATTACACATGTTGCAGGTACAGTTAACCCAATCGACGACATCGAAGTTATTAACTTAGAGTTAATTTTAGCGGATATGGAATCAGTGGAAAAACGTATCCAACGTGTTGCAAAAATGGCGAAGCAAAAAGATAAAGAAGCCATGGTAGAAGAACCAATTCTTCAAAAATTAAAAGAAGTGTTAGAGGCTGAAAAACCTGCTCGTGCAGCGGAACTTTCTGATGACGAGAAAAAGGTAATTAAAGGCTTACACTTACTAACGATTAAACCAATGCTTTACGTAGCAAATGTTTCAGAAGATGAGGTAGCAGATCCAACTGATAACAAGTACTTACAAATGGTACAAGAGTACGCTACAGCTGAAGGCGCTCAAGTCATTACTATTTGTGCAAAAATCGAAGAAGAAATCTCTGAATTAGAAGATGAAGAGAAAAAAGAATTTTTAGCGGAATTAGGAATTGCTGAATCTGGCTTAGATCAATTAATTAAAGCTTCTTATAGCTTATTAGGTTTAGCTACTTACTTCACAGCTGGTGTACAAGAGGTTCGTGCTTGGACATTCCGTAAAGGTATGAAAGCGCCACAATGTGCAGGAATTATCCACACGGATTTCGAGCGCGGCTTTATTCGTGCAGAAACTGTTGCCTTCACGGATTTAGTAGAGTTCGGTTCAAAGCCAGCTGCTAAAGAAGCGGGTCGTGTACGTGCTGAAGGTAAAGAATACGTCGTTCAAGATGGCGACGTAATGGAGTTCTTATTTAACGTATAAAATTAATGCGAGGGAAATGTCCGAAAAGGTGTACCTTTTTGGACATTTCATTAATTATGTATTATTTATCTGCTTAAGGCGGTGCTCCTTTGGTGGTCAGAATAAACTCACATTAACTTCAGGAACAAAGGGTCTATCCGGAAAGTGATTTCTGGACAGACCCTTTGCTTTTTTAATTATTCTCCATCTTCAGGATTCGGTTGGTTGCCTTTGCCTGGCTTGTTTGGTTGATTACCTTTTCCAGGTTTATCAGGCTGATTGCCCTTTCCAGGCCTATTTGGTTGATTGCCTTTCCCAGGTTTTGTTGGTGTTGTCGGTTCTACCACTTTTTCACGTTCAAACGTTAGTTGAGCATCATCAAAGTAAGCACCGTTTGTTGTGAAGTAATTAGACGAACCAACAAAAATACGTGCGTATTTAGCATCTTCCGGAGCCGTTACGATGGCTTGGACCGTTTGCCATTCTTTATGACCACCACGTACATGAATGATGTTTTCGCCATCTTTATCTGTTCCTACTTGTACGCCATTTTCGTTGAAGTAGCGTAAGAAGAAGCTAACGCTGCCATCCTCTAAAAATAGCTTTGAAGAGGCTGTATAAGTTTGACCTGCATCAATTGGAATCAAATTAGATTGAGCAAAAACCGTTTCATTTTGAGCGCTATCTACAATTTTTAGGCTTGTTAAACCATCTTGTGCACGTAATGTACTTAATTCAAATTTTACATTAGCTGAAAAAGTACCAAATAATGAAGACCAACCTGGAATTTTGTCCTCAATTAATGGTTCTTCAAAGCTAGCATTTTCAATTGCTACATGAACCGTTTCCATTTCTGGTTCCTCTGGTGTAATCACTTCGCCGCCATCAATGATAGGAACCATATAAAGATGGGTAGCAGTTGCATCAATATAGAAAATATTTTCATTTCCTGCTGAATCTTGTCCTAATACCATAAAATCAATTTCTGGACCATTCGAAATAAGAGATACAAAATCAAGCGTCTCTGGATCTACAACAGATAACTTTCCAGCAACATCTGTATATAATAATCCATCTTGTCCAAATTCAATATGAACAGGGCGCCACATGCCGCGATTTTTGATTTCTGGATATAAATTTTTGTATTTAACAACTGCAAGATTTTCCGGAGTTAGTGCAAAAATAATGCCATCTACTGCACCCCATAATAAATTATCGGGACCAAATGTTAATCCACTAATCATTGGAGGTGCATCAAGTTCAGGAATAGCTAATTCGGATTCTTGTACAACACGTTCAGATGCAACATCCCAAATAAACAACTTCGCTTCTGTCGCAGTTGGATTGATGTCTAAACCACCGCGAATTGTTGTAGAACCATAAATTTTTCCATTACGCATCGCTAAACCAACGATACTTTGATCTTTTACTAAATTTGTATAAGTTGAGCGAGTATTGGATACCGTATCATAAATAGTTAAAGAGCCGCCTAATTTTTGATAATTCGGAATCGTACCAATTAAAAGCTTGTTATCTTCAAACTCCATAACATATGGACGGTCTTGGTTATAGTCCTTTTTTAGCTCAAATAATGTTTCACTAGTTAAAGTGTCTGTATTCATTTTTTGAATAACTGCCCCAGGGTAAATTCCAAAATACAGGTCCTTATTATTTCCTGCTACAATTCCTTCAGCCTGACCTTGACTGTACGTAACAAATTGATTTGTTTTTGTATTGAATCTCGATCCTTTTGGGCCTCCTGGATATGTCGTCATATACAAGTTTCCATCTGGACCTTTTCCTAAATTGTGTAATTTTAATGGGGATGCAACCATTGTTCCTGGGAGTAATTTTGTTGTGCCTGTTTCCAAATTGGCAATGAAGATTTGACCTAATCTAGACATCGTTACAACGGAAGCCCCAGGTAAATCAGGTGTACCGAATTCTAAAACTGCGCCACCGCGTAAACCTGCTGCATAGCTAATTCCAGTACGACGAGTTTCAAGAGTTGTCATATTGACTTCTACTATTTCTCGATTATGGATTACGTAAATTTTATCATCTTTATTAGGTAACTGAATAAATCCAAAACTTCCAATATCATTTGTTGAGCCATCATATAACTTTGCAAGTTTAAAATTTTCTATCCACTGTTGTGTGTGTAAATCATAAAATAAGATTGCGCCTTCTTTTCCTTCGTCAAAGCGTGTTACTAAATAATGACCAGCGATACTCATATCATAAGCAAAATTAATTTCATCGACAGGCTTCCCAATAAGAGCTGGTACACGTTTTGTAATATCTTCTTTTTCAAAAGTTGTTGTACTGATGCGATAAACTTTCCCTGATACACCTAAACCTGCGTATAAATAGCCATCATAATATTCTAAAGACCGAATATAACTGCTATTACCTTGATCAATTTTTCCTAAATCAACAAATTGATTGGTTGTAATATCATATTTGAAAATGCGTCCATCATTTTCTGCATATGAACCAACATAGAGATTTCCAGCCTCATCAGTCGTGCTACTCCAAAGCTGGTGTGCAGAGTTTGGTGCACCTAGTTTGGTTACTTGTTTTGTTTGAGGCGAATAGCGCCAAACTTCACCAACATTTGTATTTGTAAGTGCGGCAATATATACCGTACCATCTTTTGAAATAGAGTGACTCCATACTTGGGAAACCCCACTTAATTGTTGTGAAAATAATAGTTCATTGGTTTTGACATCGACGATATTGAAAATACCGCCATTTGCTGTTGCGTATACGACATCAATGCCATCTTCTTGACCAAAAACGGCATTGATTAAAACAACTTCAGATGCGCCAATGCCTAAATTAACAGGCTCCTTAAATCCACGATTTTTTAATTGCGCCATAACATTTTCATCATTTGCCTGCGTTGAATTGCTAGAAATCAAGGTAAAAGTAAAAACAACAGTAAAGACCATTAGAACTTTTGTTATCTTACTAATAAATTGAATCAATAGAAAATACCCCCTTTTACTTGTGATAAAGTCATTTTATCTAAAAGTTCAGTCAACTGTGGTCTTATTAATGTCTTTAAATAGACTAAGTAAATAATTGATTAAATAGTACTGGATAAGGAGGCGATTCGTAGGGGGAAATGGGAGACAGCTAATAAATCAAAACTAGATATTTTTGCGAGTAGTATAGGTAAAAAGTGTATAACGAAAGTAAAATAATAAAGTTATTATTGAAAAACGTAAAATAGCGTTTAAGAAAGTGTATTTATCTAGCATTAACGGGCAGTAAAACAACCATCTTAAAGTTTAAGAAAATCGAGAGGTGTATGTGGGAGATTAACTACTCATAAAAGCCTGATTGGTGAAGGCTACAATCAATGAGAGATGTAGAAAACCTCCACTAATTGAAGGTTTACTTTTTATAAACATATAGCTTCGGTTCTTTTGGATCGTCTTCTACAATTGCATTATTTGGAAATTTGCGCAATTCCTTATACATATAAAAATCACCTATAGCGCCAGCCATCAGCATTGCACCAAGAATGACGATTAAAAAGTTATCAAGCGATAGCCCCACGATGGTAGGTATAACACCAGTGGTCCAAAAGGGTAGTAATAATGCTTTTTTCATCGCAGCGTTTGAAAGAGGCTTATTTGTTGTTGCATACGCTACGCCCAGTTTTAAATTGACGCCATAATCAAGCTCTTTGTAGGATGCACAGCCAAAGATCATAAAACCGATTAAATGAAACACTTCATGTAAAATAATGAGTACAATATAGGCGAGAATCAAATAGAGAAAATCAAACAATGAAAAATTAGCAGTAAATCGTTGATGAATGAGTGAATTTAGTAGAACAGTAAAAATAATTAAAACAATTGTCCATATAATATTGTCACGTGCAATTGTTTGCATATTTAATTCAATAATAATTGGCTGTTTAGTGTTCATAAAGCACCTCCGTTATCAATGATTATAACAAAAATTGAATAAAGATTAAGAGGCGTATCTGGTTGCGCCTAAATTGTAATTGTGATACAATTCATTGATGTGAGTAATAGAAGTTACTTACTCCTTGCTCCCTGCTAGACAGGAGAGCCCAAGTCCATAAGGAGGTGCAAACACAAATGAGAAAGTACGAATTAATGTACATCATCCGTCCAAACATTGAAGATGAGGCGAAAAAAGCTTTAACAGCTCGTTTCGAAGAGATCTTAACTTCAAATGGTGCAGAGATCGTTGAAGCAAAAGATTGGGGCAAAAAACGCTTAGCTTACGAAATCAACGACTTCCGCGAAGGTTTCTACCAAATCGTGAAAGTTAACGCTGGTACAGAAGCTATCAACGAATACACTCGTTTAGCGAACATCAGCGAAGACATCATCCGTCACATCGCAGTACGCGAAGGAGACAAATAATTTTTAAACAAAATGCTGTAAAAAGGAGGGTGCATTGATGATTAACCGTGTTGTATTAGTTGGAAGACTAACAAAGGATCCAGAGCTTCGTTACACACCGAGTGGAGTTCCAATGGCGCGTTTTACAATTGCTGTAAACCGTACTTTTTCGGGCCAATCGGGTGAACGCGAAGCAGATTTCATAGGTTGTATTGCCTGGAGAAAACAAGCTGAAAACTTAGCGAACTTCATGCGAAAAGGAAGTTTAGTTGGTGTGGAAGGCCGTATTCAAACGGGTAGCTATGAAGGACAAGATGGTAAGCGTGTATACACAACAGATGTCGTTGCAGATGCTGTGCAGTTCTTAGAGCCGCGCGGAGGAGCAGGTACATCACAAGGTATGCAAGGTAACCAACAAAATGGCGGTGGGCAGAATTATGGTGGACAACCATCATACAATCAGCCAAACCAACAATTTGGAGGAGCTCAACCACAAGATTCTTATGGTTCTTATCAACAACCACCTCAAAATCAGCAAAATTATACACGTGTAGATGAAGATCCATTTGCAAATAGTAAAGGACCGATTGAGGTTTCTGAAGACGATTTACCGTTCTAAGAACTGCAACATCTACAAATTTAAAAATTAAAAGGAGGAACACGATAATGGCACCACGTCGCGGAGGCCGCAAACGCCGTAAAGTTTGCTACTTCACTTCAAACAACATTACGCACATCGACTACAAAGATGTAGATCTTTTAAAGAAATTCATCTCTGAGCGCGGTAAAATTTTACCACGTCGCGTAACAGGTACTTCTGCTAAATACCAACGTAAACTTACATCTGCAATCAAAGTTTCACGTATTATGGCATTATTACCATTCGTTGCTGAAGACAAATAAGTCTCATTTGGTTATTAGGTAACCATTATAAAACCACCCAATCTAATTTTAGATGTGGGTGGTTTTTTGTCTTTCAATTTTATGTATTGTGTGTGGCGTTAGTTTGTTTGAACATGTAAAAATGGTACAATAGAATGGTGAGAAAAGTTGAAAGGGTCGATTAATTATTTATATTATTCGGCATTGGAAAGACATATACGCATTTGTGATTTAGAAAGTCTTTCGAACTCTAGATAAGGAAGGTTCTCCATGCAAAATAATCAATCAAGGAAGTTAGCACACGGTGCGATGATGATTGCACTGTTTACAGTGTTAATGGCCATCGTTTTTTATGTGCCTATAGTGAGTTTACTTGCAGCAGTAGTAGCACCACTACCAATTATTTGGTATAGTGCACACTATGACCGAAAATCATCGGTATTTGTTGCTATTGCAGCCGTAATCGTTACTTTTTTTATTGGTGGATTGTTCCTAATGCCCGCTTCTTTAATCTTTGCAGCAGCAGGTATGACAATTGGTGATGCCATTTATAATAAAAAAAGCAAAGTATTTATGTTTTTATCTACAAGCGTTATTTTAATCCTGACATTTGCGGTTCAATATGTAATTGCAGTTCGTTTATTTGCCGTTGACTTTATTAGAGAGTCACTGGATTTAATGAAAACGACGTATTTAGAGTCAATTAAAATGACAGAGCAAATTACAGGTCAAGCAATGCCTAAGGAAACAATGGATAATTTAAAGAATATGTTAGATATGTTAGAAACCGTGATACCGGCTGCGATTACGCTTTCGATGCTGTTATTTGCACTGTTACTTATTTCGGTGAACTTACCGATTTTAAAACGTTTGAAAGTTAATGTACCAGAATTTGCTGAGTTTAGTAAATTACGCTTACCAAGATCGATTCTTTGGTATTACTTTATTGTATTAGCAATTAATTTATTTGTCCGCCCTGAGGTTGATTCAATATTAGGTGTTGTAATGCTAAATGTTTCAATGATTTTATGGGTACTACTAACAATACAGGGAATCTCGTTTATTCATTATGTGCTTAATTGTTATAAGCAACCGAAGTTTTTAAAGGTTATTAGTACGTTAATGGCTATTCCGTTTTATTCATTTGTAATTCTAATTGGTATTATTGATTTAGGGTTTAATGCTCGAGAATTTATTGTACAAAAGAGTCAAAAATGAGGAGCTGATTGAAATGGGGATTTTTCGTAAACGACCAATTCGATATCCATTGCTAGTATTATTTTTACTAGGTATAGTAGCAGCTACCCTTATTATGATGTGGAATGTATGGATTGGTATTGTCTTTGTATTAGTTTATGCAGTAGCGATGTACTATACGTTGCGTGTAGAGCTCGTAACGTATTTAGAGACGGAAAAGCATATTGAAGAATTATCGTTTCGTATGAAGAATGTTGGCGAAGAGGCCTTTTTGGAGATGCCGTTTGGGATACTTATTTTAAACGATGATTTTTCAATTGAATGGGCAAATCCGTTTATGCAGCGTATACTTCAGCAAGAATCATTAGTTGGGCACGAGTTATTCGGTATTTCTGAAACGCTGCACACCCTTGTGATGCAAGGGAAAAAAGAAGAAATGGCAATTGCTTTATTTGATCGTAAATATAATGTGTATTACAAAAAAGAAGAAAAAATTCTGTATTTCTTTGATGTAACCAAACAAGTACAAATTGAAAAGCAATATTTAGCGGATCGTACCGTGCTTGCCATTATATTTATTGATAACTATGATGAATTAACATCAGGTATGGACGATCAAGCACGTAGTTTAACCAATACAATGGTGACGTCGATTATTAATGAATGGGCGGCGCAGTACGATATTTTTGTTAAACGTTTTGCATCGGATCGTTATATTGCGGTATTTAATGATGCAATTTTGGCAGAGTTTGAACAGAAGCGTTTTTCGATTTTAGATGTTGTACGTGAACGCACGGCGCAAAAAAATCTATCGTTGACATTAAGTATTGGAGTGGGTGCAGGCTCTCAATCGTTAGTCGAGCTTGGGCAGCTTGCACAATCGGGATTGGATTTAGTATTAGGACGCGGTGGTGACCAAGTAGCGATTAAGCAATCAAACGGGAAAATCCGTTTCTATGGTGGTAAAACGAACCCTGTTGAAAAACGCACAAGGGTACGTGCTCGTGTCATTTCACATGCGTTAAGTGATTTAATTCAAGATAGTGATCGTGTGTTTGTCATGGGGCACAAAAATCCAGACATGGACTCGATTGGTGCCTGTGTAGGTGTACGTAAAATGGTGGCAATGAATGGTATAGAGGGCGATATTATTGTTAACTTTGATGAAGTACATGGCAGTGTTGATCGCTTAATGAATGAGTTAGAAGCTAAAACGGATTTCTATGATCGTTTTATCACGCCAGATGATGCGCTATCAAAAATAACTGCAAAATCACTCGTTATTATTGTCGATACACATAAACCAAGTTTAGTAGTAGACAGCCGTCTGTTAAGTAAAACGGATAAGGTTGTTGTCATTGACCATCATCGTCGTGGTGAGGAGTTTATTACAAATCCGACATTAGTTTATATGGAGCCATATGCATCGTCTACAGCTGAGCTTGTAACAGAATTACTAGAATATCAGCCGCAAAATGAAAAGTTAGTGCCATTAGAGGCAACGGCGCTGTTATCTGGTATTATTGTTGATACGAAAAGCTTTACATTGCGAACTGGTGCCCGTACCTTTGAGGCCGCCTCGTATTTACGTACATTTGGTGCCGATACAGTGTTGATTCAACGCCTATTAAAAGAAGATGTCGATACGTATGTAACGCGTTCGAAAATTATCCAAACAGTAGAGTTTCCATATAAGGAAATTGCGGTTGCACATGGTGAAAATTCAAAAGTGTATGATTCGGTGCTTATTGCACAAACGGCCGATATTTTATTAACGATGAAAGATATCGGAGCTTCGTTTGTTATTGCGCATCGTAGTGATGGCCTAATTGGTATTAGTGCCCGTTCATTAGGTGAAGTGAATGTGCAGTTGATAATGGAGCAGCTAGGTGGTGGTGGGCATTTAACGAATGCCGCAACACAAATTGCAGCTAGCTCGATTGATGAAGCGAAACAGCATCTATATGAAGCAATTACTGAAATAGTCGAAGGGAGTAATCAATCATGAAAGTAGTATTTTTAAAAGACGTTAAAGGTAAAGGAAAAAAAGGCGAAATTAAAGAGGTTGCAGAAGGTTATGCACGTAACTTTTTAATTAAAAATGGTTATGGAAAAGAAGCAAACAACCAAGCAATGAGCGAATTAAAAGGGCAACAACGCCTTGTAGAAAAAAATGCAGCAGCAGAATTACAAGCAGCGGAAGATTTAAAAGTAGAATTAGAAAAAGTAACAGTCGAAATTAAAGCAAAATCAGGTGAAGGTGGCCGATTATTCGGTTCGGTTTCAACAAAGCAAATTGCCGATCAACTACAAAAGAAACATGGCTTTAAAGTAGATAAACGAAAAATGGATTGCAACGATGGAATCCGTTCGTTAGGTTTTACAAACGTTCCTGTCAAGTTACATCACGATGTAAAGGCAACATTAAAAGTACATGTAATTGCAGAATAAGGAGCGACAACAATGAGCGAATCCATGATGGACCGCGTTCCGCCCCATAATACCGAAGCAGAATCCTCGGTACTTGGCGCAATTTTCCTTGAACCGCAAGCACTAATTACAGCATCTGAAATAGTTATTGCCGATGATTTTTATCATATTGCGCATCAAAAGATTTTCCAAACGATGCTGAATTTAAGCGACCAGGGGAAAGCGATTGATGTTGTCACTGTTACAGAAGAATTATCAGCAAAAAAAGAGCTAGAGGATGTTGGTGGTTTAACGTACATGACGGAGCTTGCGAATGGGGTTCCGACTGCTGCCAATATTGCACATTATGCAAAAATCGTAGAAGAAAAGGCGATATTACGTCGACTTATTCGTGTCGCTTCGAAAATTGCGGATGATGGTTATACGCGTGAAGATGAAGTAGAAGTTCTTTTAGCAGAAGCTGAAAAGAAAATGCTCGAAGTATCGAACCGTAAAAATGCGGGCGACTTTAAGCATGTAAAAGATGTATTAGTTCAAACATTTGATAATATTGAACAGCTGCAGGCACGTGACGGGGACGTGACAGGTATTCCAACTGGTTTCCGTGACTTAGATAAAATGACTGCAGGGTTTCAGCGCAATGATTTAATTATTGTAGCAGCACGTCCATCTGTTGGTAAAACGGCGTTTGCGTTAAATGTTGCTCAAAGTGTTGCCGTAAAGGCGCGTGAAAATGTCGCGATTTTCTCTCTGGAGATGGGTGCCGATCAACTTGTCATGCGTATGTTATGTGCAGAGGGTAATATCGATGCGCAGCGCTTACGTACCGGAGCCTTGGAAACGGAAGACTGGGGCAAGCTGACGATGGCGATGGGAAGTTTATCGAACTCAGGTATTTATATTGACGACTCACCAGGTGTGCGTATGGCCGATATCCGTGCCAAATGCCGGCGCTTAGCAAAAGAAAATGGCCTTGGAATGATCTTAATCGATTATTTACAGCTGATTTTAGGAAGCGGTAAACCTGGAGAAAACCGTCAGCAAGAAGTATCGGAAATTTCCAGGTCGTTAAAAGGTCTGGCGCGTGAATTAAAAGTACCCGTGATTGCACTGTCTCAGCTTTCACGTGGTGTAGAGCAGCGTCAAGATAAGCGTCCGATGATGAGTGACTTACGTGAATCGGGTTCAATTGAGCAAGATGCCGATATCGTAGCGTTCCTTTACCGTGATGATTACTACGATAAAGAATCGGAAAGTAAAGATATTATCGAAATTATTATTGCCAAGCAACGTAACGGTCCTACAGGCACAGTTAGCTTAGCATTCCGAAAAGAATATAATAAATTCTTAAACTTAGAATTTACCCCGCCACCACGCGAGGAATAATAGTGAAACACGAACGTTATTCTTATTAATTTAAAAATACGTTCGTGTTTTTTGTTGACTTTATTTTATTTTTATTGATAAAATATTCATGCTTTATTATGAAAAAGCTTGGCAAGACTATTTTAAGAATAAGTATTGAACGCCTAGATCAATTAGGGGGCTCAATCGTCGGAGGTGCGTATAGATGACAGCAGTTGTTGTAGTAGGTACACAGTGGGGAGACGAAGGTAAGGGAAAAATTACAGACTTTCTTTCTAAAAAGGCAGATGCCATTGCACGTTTTGCAGGTGGCGATAACGCAGGTCATACAATTAAAATTGGTCAGGAAACGTACAAGCTACATTTAATTCCTTCTGGTATTTTTTATTCCGATAAATTATCGGTTATTGGTAACGGAGTAGTAATTAATCCAAAGTCGATTGTGACAGAATTAAAAGGTTTACAAGCACGTGGCATTGATACGGCAAATTTACGTATTTCAAATCGTGCACATGTCATTTTACCGTATCATATTTATCAAGATATTGTAGATGAGCAAAGCCGAGGCAATCAGAAAATTGGGACAACAGCTAAAGGAATCGGTCCATGCTACCAAGATAAAGTAGGACGCATTGGGATTCGCGTGGCGGATTTATTAGATAAAGCAATTTTTGAAAAGAAATTGCGAGCAAATTTAGAATTAAAAAACCGTTTATTTACAAAGTTCTATGAAGTAGAGGGTTTAAATTTTGACGATATATTTGAAGAATATTATGCATTCGGACAAGAAATCGCACAATATGTAACAGATACATCAAAAGTGTTAAATGACGTTATTGATGATGGCGGTAAAGTGCTATTTGAAGGTGCACAGGGGATTATGCTAGATGTTGATCAAGGCACATATCCTTTCGTAACTTCATCAAACCCTGTGGCAGGTGGAATTGCAATTGGTTCTGGTGTTGGTCCAAATGCGGTATCACGTGTTGTAGGTGTATGTAAGGCGTATACATCACGTGTTGGGGATGGTCCATTCCCTACAGAGCTACACGATGAAATTGGTCAGCAAATTCGCGAGGTAGGCCGTGAATATGGTACAACAACAGGGCGTCCGCGTCGTGTCGGTTGGTTTGACTCGGTTGTTGTGCGTCACTCACGTCGTGTGTCAGGTATTACCGATTTAGCACTAAATTCAATTGACGTTTTATCAGGACTTGAAACGGTTAAAATTTGTACGGCATACGAATATAACGGCGAAGTCATTACAGAATATCCTGCAAGTTTAGAAATTATTGAGCAGTGCAAACCAATTTATGAAGAGTTACCAGGTTGGTTTGAAGATATTACAGGCGTTAGAGAATTTGGAGATTTACCACAAAATGCACAAAACTATATACACCGTGTATTAGAACTGACAGGCATTCAATTGATGACATTCTCTGTCGGTCCAGCACGCGAGCAAACTAACATTGTAAATGAGATTTGGGCTTAAAAAATAGATTCAAAAGACAGGAAGCGTTGCGAAAAAAGTATTTTTAACGCAGTGCTTATAAAATAAAAATCTTTGATATCCACCGTTTTATTGGAAGTTAAAATAAATTTTTATCATATTTATTACAAGAAGCTAGTTCAGAAATCATACTCTGAACTAGCTTCTTTTCTATATATTGCATGTGCATATTGGAGAATAAAGGGAATAAAAAATATAGTAAATGAATATAAAGATATAGTATTGCCGATGCTAGTAATGAGAATGTAACAAATTTTTAGAAAATAATACAATTTCATTACAAAAAGTTTGAAGTAGTTCAATTGAAATGAGAATTATGATACAGTAGCAGAGTGTGTTTTATAAGTAATTAGAATAATACAATTTTAAAATATAGAATAAAAATTCTCGAAGGGAGCATTATCATGGAATCGAATGAAAGCCAGTTAGACTTGAATCATAAAAAACCAAGTCTAATTAATCGTCACAATGGTAAACTTAAAATAGCTGCAGTATTAGCATTACTAGTTTCAACAGTGACATTTAATCTAGGTTTTGCGAATGAGACAGATAAAGAAGAATTCGCGAAAATTTATCACGTATATGTAGCTGACGCTTACGTTGGTTCAGTTGCTGATGAAGCGATTGTTGAACAAATTGTTAAGAAAAAAGAGCAGGAAGCAAGTCAGCAATATCAAAATATAGAGCTTGATGCAGGATCGGATATTACGATCGTGCCAGAGCAAGTATTCACAGTAGAAACAAATGAGGAACAAACAGTAAAAGACCTTCAACAAGCCATTACTGTACAGGCAAAAGCCTACTCGCTAAAAGTAGGTAATACAGCGGTAGCTACATTGAAGGCTAAAGAAGATATCGAAGCCGTAATTGACGGATTAAAGCTTCAATATGTTACACAAACCCAACTTGACGGATTAAAAAATAATACTGCTTCTACTTTACCCTCATTACAAAAAAATGAAACACGTTTAATAGATGTTACATTAACGGAAGACATCACGGACGAAGAAGTTTTAGTAAGTCCAGCTGAAATTACGACAGTAGAAAAGGCAGTACAACTTTTACAAACAGGTGCAGAAGCAAAAGAGACTTATGCCGTAAAGTCGGGTGATGTTTTAGGCTCAATCGCGAAAGCCCATAGCTTAACAACGGCGGAACTGTTAGCTTTAAATCCATCGTTAAAAGCCGATACTGTTTTACAAATCGATCAGGAGTTAAACGTAACAGTAGAAAAGCCATATGTATCAGTGAAGGCTGTTTATGAAAAGAAAACATTAGAAGCAATCAACTATCAAAAAGTTGTTAAAGAAGATCCAACAATGTTAAAAGGTGAAAGAATTGTCCAGCAAGAAGGTGCTATCGGTAAGAAGGAAGCAGAGTATACTCTTATTGAAGAAAATGGCGTACGCACTGAAATTGTTCAAACAGACGAAAACACTGTTCTTGAGCCTAAAGACAATATTGTTGTGATCGGAACAAAAGTAATTCCTTCAGTAGGTACAGGGACATTTGCTTGGCCAGCAGAGGGGGGCCATATTTCAAGTCAGATGGGTAGTCGTTGGGGTCGTTACCACTATGGTATTGATATCGCACGTCCATCAGGATATACAATTAAAGCATCGGATAACGGTGTTGTCAAAACAGCAGGCCGTCATTCAACTTACGGAAACTATGTAGTGATTGATCATAATAACGGTTATGAAACATTATATGCACATTTATCAGAGATTGACGTGTCAGTAGGTCAAGTTGTCGGACAAGGTGCTGCTATTGGTGTGATGGGTTCAACAGGTCGTTCAACAGGAACACACCTACACTTTGAAGTTCACAAAAATGGAGAAGAAGTAAATCCATTATCTTATTTAAATTAATTTTTTAAAAGCAGTCCACAAATGTTTGTGTGACTGTTTTTTGTTTAAAAGTGTTAAATTATGTTTAAATTTATTCGTAAATGGGAATTTAAATAAATTATTCTATTAAAATAATGAAATATTTCCCGGAAAATAATGTACAAAACATCTGTATAATGCATCAAAAGCGAAAGCGTGATAGAGTAATAATAGAATCCTTTCCAAATAGAGCTATTCTAAAGAAAAGAGGAATGTAAGATGGATAAAACGATTTTAGTTGTTGACGATGAAAAGCCAATTGCAGATATATTGCAATTTAACTTAATTAAAGAAGGTTATCGTGTGATTTGCGCGTATGACGGAGAAGAAGCATTACAAAAAGTAGAAGAAGAGCAGCCAGATTTAATGCTATTAGATATTATGTTACCAAAGCGCGATGGCATGGAAGTGTGCCGTGAAATACGCAAAAAATATGATTTTCCGATTATTATGCTGACAGCAAAAGGTTCGGAAATTGATAAGGTATTAGGTCTTGAAATGGGTGCAGATGATTATGTAACAAAGCCATTTAGTACGCGTGAATTAATTGCACGTGTGAAGGCGAATATGCGTCGTTTAAATGTACCAGCGCAAGTCGAAGAAGCACCGGTGGAGACGAATGATATTGTCATAGGCTCACTAACAATTCAACCCGATGCATATTTAGTGTTGAAGCGTGAGGAGGCAATTGAATTAACGCACCGTGAATTTGAATTGTTGCATTATTTAGCGAAGCATATCGGACAAGTAATGACACGTGAACACCTATTACAAACGGTATGGGGCTATGATTATTTTGGTGATGTACGAACAGTAGACGTAACGATTCGTCGTTTACGTGAAAAAATTGAGGATAGTCCAAGTCACCCTTTATGGATTGTGACAAGACGAGGAGTCGGCTACTACTTACGAAATCCTGAACAGGAGTAGACTACATGCAAAAAGTAAGTTTCTTCAAATCAATTCATGTAAAGCTTGTATTGATTTATATGCTGTTGATTATTATTGCTCTTCAAATTATTGGGATTTACTTCATGAAGCAGCTAGAAACCAATTTGAAAACCAATTTCCAAGATTCGATTCGTCAGCGCATTGAATTAGTGCACTATAGCATTCGTGAGGAAATGTTAAAAGAGCGTGATGATACACTACCGTCGCGTGAAGAAAGCTTAGGGACAATTTTAAAGGAGTTTTCGACCCAGGATATTAACAAAATCAATGTCGTCGATAACCGAAACCGTATTTTAGCAACGTCTGATGCAAACAATCAAGCACAAGTTGGTCAGCGGGCAAACGAAGAAATTATACGTAAGTCGATTTCAGCAGAGACGTTGCTTGATTCCATTTCATTGGATCGTGATACAGGGAAGCGTGTGTGGGTGCTCGCTGCCCCTATTACTGATACAGTTGGCCCGAGTGGTGAGGTAATCGGTGCAGTTTATGTAGAATCAAATATCGAGAAGGTTTATGAACAGTTAAATGAGATTAACCGTATTTTTGCTGCAGGAATAGCGATGTCGCTAGTCATTACCATTATTTTAGGTATTTTAGTAGCGCGTACAATTACGCGTCCAATTTCCGATATGCGAAAGCAAGCACAGGCAATGTCAAGAGGGAACTATTCACGTAAAGTACGTGTTTACGGTACCGATGAAATTGGACAATTAGCTATTGCATTCAACCATTTAACGAATCGCTTGCAAGAAGCACAATCTACAACAGAGGCAGAGCGACGCAAGCTAGCGAGTGTATTAAGTAATATGACGGACGGCGTAATTGCGACAGACCGTAAAGGGAAAATTATATTAATTAATGAACCTGCACTTGAATTATTGCATGATTCACGTGAAACAACGTTAAATCGTCCAATTGCGTCGGTATTAAGACTTGATCAAGAATATAGTTTTGAAGATTTGATTCATATGAAAGATCCGGTAAATCTTGACTTTAGTATGAGTGATACACCGTATATTTTACGCGCGAACTTTTCCGTTATTCAAAAGGAAACGGGTTTTGTGAACGGGCTTATTACCGTGTTACATGATATTACCGAGCAGGAAAAAATCGATATGGAACGCCGTGAATTTGTAGCAAACGTATCGCATGAATTACGTACGCCACTAACAACGATGCGCAGCTATTTAGAAGCACTAGCTGATGGGGCGTGGCGTGACGAAAATATTGCACCAACGTTTTTAAATGTTACACAAACGGAAACGGAGCGCATGATTCGTCTAGTAAATGATTTATTACAGCTATCAAAAATGGACAGTCAAGAGTATGAGCTTAATTTTGAATTTGTTGAGTTTAATAAATTTTTTACGCGTATTATTGACCGCTTTGAAATGTCAAAGTCCCAAAATGTTGAATTTGTACGTCTATTACCAGAGAAAAGTTATTATGTCGATATTGATACCGATAAATTAACACAAGTAATTGATAATATTATTTCGAATGCCCTGAAATATTCTCCAGATGGCGGTAATATTCGCTTTGGCTTTACGGTTCATGACAATATGCTGCGCGTTATGATTTCCGATGATGGTATGGGGATTCCGAAAGAAAATGTCAGTCGTATTTTTGACCGCTTCTATCGTGTAGACCGTGCACGTGCACGGTCAATGGGTGGCACTGGTTTAGGTCTTGCAATTGCACGGGAGATGATCGAAACACATGGAGGGAAAATTTGGGCAGAAAGTGAGGAAGGGCAAGGAACAACAATCTTCTTCACATTACCGTATGAACTTGATGAGGCGGGGGATTGGGAATGAAATATGTTGAGCAAATAAAATCATTTTTATTAGTGTTCCTCGTGTTCTTAAGTGTTGCCCTAACACTCATCATTTGGAATTACCAGCCAGATTATGAGCTCATTGAAGAAACACAAGTAGAAGAGGTACTTATCGGAGACCAAAAGCAATGGCAGGATGTGCTCAAGCCGTATCGCGTATTATTTCGCGAAAATGATGCATTTACTGGGACCGTTTCAAATGGTGTATTAAATGAGCTATATAGAAATTTCATTACTTGGCAAGTCCAAGATGTAAAATTATATAATAATATTTCAGATCCTAAAATGAATGAAATAATAAACAAAAATAATCGAGCAACTTTATTTTTCAATGAAGAAATTCCAATGCAATCTTTTTCGAATGTATTACCGTTTGTTGAAAAGGACCAGTTGGATATGAGCTTTAACCGCTTGATTATCGATTGGTCGAATGCGGAAGAACAAGATCAGCTTCAGCTATTATTTTTAAATACGGAAAAGCGTTTATTGCTGCAAGGCTATGTCAATTTGGCTAGTGGTCAACGTTTTTTAACACAGGTAATCCAGCCTTCGAAAAATTATACAAGCTATGTAGAGGTTGAGCGTGATTCACTGCATTCTTTATATGTGCCACAGGGGACATTTGAGGCTACAAAATATACGTATTTAATTGATGGATTTTTACCAGAAAGCTTTAAAAATATTGTCTTTCCCGATCCTTCTATTGTGCAACTTAATGTAGAAAACGAGCAATCAGTAAGGTATACAGATGGTACATCATTAATGACGGTCGATACGCAAAATCGTATTTTAAATTATGTATACCCACCTGCAGAAAGCATAGCACCCATCCCATCCTCAAAATTGTTATTAGATAGCTTTGAATTTGTGAATGACCATGGGGGCTTTACATCTGATTTCCGTTTGTCTTCGATGAATATTGGAAAGCACATCATGGAATACCAGCTATTTTTACATGGCTATCCAGTGTATAGCAATATGACAACGACGCGGATTATAACGACTTGGGGAGAAAATCGATTATTCCGTTATCGTCGTCCGTATTATTCAATTGAAAGAGATATTCCGAATGAGCGCGCGGTGCAAAGTTTGCCTTCAGGTGAAGCGGTTGTGGAATATTTGCGTAACTCAAAGGACTATCCATTTGATGAAGTGGATGAGATTGTTGTTGGCTATTATTTAATGCAAAATCCGGACTCGTATATTCTAGATCCAAGCTGGTTTATCATATCTGACAACGTTTGGACACGCATTACACCTGAACAAATAGGAGGTGTAATGAATGGATTGGAATAGAACGAAGACAATTTTTATTTGGGTATTTTTAATATTAAATATCTTTTTATACACGCAATATTTACAGCGCTACAATGAAGGGCAAGAAATAGAAGTACTTGGTGAGACGACAAAATTTGAATCGCTTTTGAAAGAGGATAATATTACGTATAATGCCTTACCAAATAATAATGAAAGCGCGGCTTATTATTCCGGTCAAATCAAAAACTTTTCACCTTCTGAAGTGCCGTATTTTGCAAATCAGCGTACAGAAATCGAAAATGGTAATAAACTTAACGTGACGATGGAAAAACCTGTGAAGCTACAGGAAGGTGGGGCGCACGATAAATTTACAGAATTCCTTCATAGTCATGTTTATGAAGGGGATTCCTACGTATTGTGGAATGTTGATAATGAAAATAAAGTTGCAACTTTTTTCCAAAAGGTAAATGATTTAACACTTTACTATAATGTTCGTGGTTACGTGAAAATTTATTGGAATGATGATGAACGTGTTGTAGCGTATGAGCAAACGATGCTAGAAAAACATGAAAAACTAGAAAAACAGCAAAATTTACTAACACCGATTCAAGTGTTACAAATTTTATATGGTAAAAATTTATTGAAACCGGATTCTCAAATTGTAAAATTAAATCTTGGCTATTCAACAATTGTGCAATTAACACAGACACAAGTATTTGCCCCAACTTGGGAAGTACGTGTGCGCTTAGCTGATAAATCAGAGGAAATTCATTTTGTAAATGCGGTGGATGGCAAGATTGTAGAAATTCAAAATGACTTATCTGAAATTGTTGAGCCTGAAGAGGATTTGGAGTAGTGGGGAGTTTTAATAATGCGATTTAGCGTTTTAGCTAGTGGCAGTTCTGGCAACGCAATATATGTAGAAAATGACGAGCATTCATTTTTAGTGGATGTTGGTTTGAGTGGCAAAAAGATGGAGCAGTTGTTTGCTGAAATTGACCGTGACATGAAAAATTTATCGGGAATTTTAGTGACGCATGAGCATAGTGATCATATTAAAGGGCTAGGTGTCGTGGCACGTAAATATAATGTCCCTATTTTTGCGAATGCGAAAACATGGGGGGCGATGGACGGTTTAGTGGGTAATATCCCATCCGATCTGCGCTATCATTTTGATATGGAGACCGTTAAAACATACGGTGGCTTAGATATTCAATCTTTTGCAGTGTCGCATGATGCAGCAGACCCCATGTTTTATACATTCCAGCAGGATGGGCGTAAATTGGTCGTTATCACAGATACAGGTTATGTGAGCGACCGAATGAAAGGTTATATAGCAGCAGCAGATGCCTATGTATTTGAAAGTAATCATGATGTGAGTATGTTACAAATGGGGAAGTATCCATGGAGCATAAAGCGACGCATTTTATCGGATGTTGGGCATGTTTCAAATGAAGATGCAGCAGTTGCAATGGCCGATGTTGTTGCGGAAAAACCAACACAAATTTACTTAGCGCATTTAAGTAAAGATAATAATATGAAGGAATTGGCGCGCATGAGTGTCACGCAAACACTAGAGTCATGCGGGATTATTACCGGTGAATACTTGAATTTGCATGATACCGATGCCAATAGCCCAACAAGACTTGTGACAATTTAATTAGGGTAAAGAAGGGAGTGTTCAAGAAATGATTCTGAACACTCCTTTTGCATTTTTTTTTAATTTTTAAGCATGTTTTAGATAATTTTCATCTAATTTTAATGTTTCCTGTGTATTCTAACAGTAAGAAAAGAAACAATAAGAGAGGATGAGTGTAATGAGTTATTTTCCAGAGGACGAACAAAAACAAGTAGATCGTGTTGCGGAACTTGAAGCACGGTTAAAACGTGAGGAAGAGGAACGTCAACAACGTCAAAATAAGAAAAATAAAAAAGGTGGCAGTAAGTGGGGCTATTTTGTTTCTGGCCTAAGTGGTGTTATTGTTGGCGTGCTATTACTTTGGCTACTGTTACCGTCATTAGCAAATCAGCTACCAGGTTCTAGCCAAATTTCGAATGTGAATAATTCAACGGGTACATCGATTGGACAAACAGCAACGGAAGTAACAACTGATGTAACAAGCGCGGTAGAAAAAGTATCGAGCGCAGTTGTCGGTATTACAAATATTCAAGATGTAGCACCGAATTTCTGGAGCCAAAACACTTCAGTAACGCAAGAGGTAGGAAGTGGATCAGGTGTAATTTATAAAATCGAAGGCAATCGAGCATTTATTGTTACGAATTATCATGTAGTAGATGGTGCAAAACAAATTGAAGTAACATTAGATGATGGCTCAAAAGTAGAAGCACAATTAGTTGGAAGTGATATGTGGACAGACTTAGCGGTTATTTCGATTTCAAGTAAAGGTATTGAAACGGTTGCCCAATTTGGTAATTCAGATGTATTAAAGCAAGGGGAAACCGTTATAGCAATTGGTAATCCACTTGGATTAGATTTCTATGGGTCAGTGACAACAGGTGTTATTTCTGGTAAAGACCGTTCTGTACCAGTTGATTTTAACGAAGATGGTGTAGAAGATTGGTCAACAGATGTGTTACAAACAGATGCTGCTATTAACTCGGGGAACTCAGGTGGTGCGTTAATTAATATTGCAGGGGATTTAATAGGTATTAACTCAATGAAAATTGCCCAATCTTCAGTAGAGGGGTTAGGCTTTGCGATTCCGATTAACTCAGCGATTCCAATCATTGAGCAATTAGAGAGAAGCGGCGAAGTAAAGCGTCCAACAATGGGTATTTCATTAATTGATTTAGCAGAAGTGCCTGCATTCTATCAACAGCAAACATTAAAAATACCGCAAGAAGTAACGGGTGGTGTGGTAATTTCTCAAGTAGTACGCGAATCGGCGGCTGAAAAAGCTGGTTTACAACAATATGATGTCATTGTTGAGATGGATGGCAAAAAAATCGAAAATGCAATTCAGTTACGTAAACATTTATACAATGAAAAACAAATTGGGGACACCTTACAAATGAAAGTGTACCGTCAAGGGAAATTAGTAGAAGCGCAATTAGAATTAGTAGAAAATGCACAATTATAATTTGTGGATAACTGAATACAATTAACAATTTAATCACAACGGGTAGAGAGGGAAAAATGCTTTTCTTTTCTACCCGTTTTTTGTTTGTTACAATGGGTTGTGGATAACATTCTTAAAATTGTGAATAAGTTTGTGGAAATTTCAGAAAAGAAAGAAGGCTTTTAAAATGACAAAATATAGCTGTGAAACCCATATAGACCATGCTTTAGATATGCATGTTGCAGAAACGGGAGAATACCCTGTGATGGAATTTTTATCAGAAGATAAAAAGTTATCAACAACTTGCTCTTACTGTGAACAGCAAGCAACATATATTGTATCAAGTAAATAACTTTACACAACATATGGATATAGCTTGTGGATATGTGTATAACTTTTGTGGATAATTTGTTTGTAAATGGAATGTAAAGGTGGATAAGTTGTGAATATTACTATCATTTCTGTCGGTAAATTAAAAGAAAAGTATTTAAAAATGGGTATCGATGAATACGTAAAGCGCTTAGGGGGCTATGCGAAAATCGATTTAGTCGAAGTGCCAGACGAAAAAGCACCTGAGCAATTAAGTGATGCGGAAATGGAACTTGTAAAGAAAAAAGAAGGCGAGCGCATTTTAGCTAAAATTAGTGAGGGCACATACGTCATTGCCCTAGCACTTGATGGAAAAATGAAAACAAGTGAAGAAATGGCGACTGATTTAGATGCGCTCATGACGTATGGGAAGAGCAAGGTGGCATTTATCATAGGCGGCTCACTTGGTCTGCATGATGAGGTCTTTAAACGTGCGGATGAAAAGTTATGTTTCGGGAAAATGACGCTACCTCACCAGCTGATGAAGCTTGTGTTGGTGGAGCAGATTTACCGTAGTTTTCGGATTATTAAGGGAGAACCGTACCATAAGTAAGTGCGGTTTATAAAATTTATAAAAGGTAGCCAATTAATAAAAATATGGCTATCTTTTTTTATGATTAAATTTAATTTATATTGGTAGTAAGGATAGATATCAATTTAGTGACTTTTTATATAAAATGTACTAATGAATTTAATAAACAATTAATACAGGCGATAGATAATGCTTTTTTAGGTAGTAACTATCCGTACAAATTAAAAGATGCAATAAGAAATTTATTTATGAGAGATGCTGTGGTTTATAAAAAAATTGTTGACTCTTTTGAAGAAGAAGATCTGGAAATACCAGAATTATTAAAGATAGATTAAAACCGCACTTAGCCGCATCGTGGTGAACCGTATCATAAGTAAGTGAGGTATTCTATGTAAAACAAGGGTAAGAAAAGAATACAGGAGAAAATCGAAAATGGCAGGTTGGTCTTGATTTTCACTGATATTATCATGTTTATTTTATTATGCCTATAATTGGAGGCTATGTGAATGTTAAGTGATCAGGCGAGATATTCTAGGCTCGCGAATATAACAAAAATAATAAATACAAAATTAGAGCTACGTGAAGTATTGCAGCGTGTAACAATGGCGATATCAGAGGAGATTGTTCAATGCAATGCTGTTGGAATCTATTTACCCCAGGAAGATGGAACATTTAGAGGATTTGCAGGAAAACCAGAGACCATAAATGGCGTAACACTCGATACCCAGGTAATTGATCCTGAAATAGACTTATTGGCAAAAGAAGTTATTGAAACCAAAAAAACCATCTATATCCCTGATACCTCAAAGGATCATCGGCTGGATACGAGATCAGTTGATGCGTTCAAAATTAAGTCCTTATTAGTCCTGCCTATCTCATTTGGGCAAGAGTTATTTGGTCTGGTTTTTTTATTTGATTATGGAGCTCCAATGAACTTAACAGATTCAGAAATTCAAAGTGTTGAAGCTTATGTAAATATGGCTGCGGTCGCAATTCAAAACGCAAATAATTTAACACAAAAGGAAAACCTTATTGCCGAGAAGCAACTGTTACTAAATGTTACCCGTGATTTATCAATGTGTTCCTCGATACAGGAGAGTTTTGATAAATGTTTTTTTTACTTAGGACAGATTTTAGAGAGTAAAAACATGGCTGTCCACCTTTTAGACCCGCTAGACAAAACAACGATTAAAACAACGAAGTTAAGCAAGGACTGTGATTGGACAGAAGCGGATTGGATGGAGAAAAGCTATGAAGCCAAGATCCAAGAGGTTATTCATACAAAAAATATAGATAGTAAGGGTCTACTGATGATTCCATTGGTTTCAATGGGAGAAGTATTAGGAGTAATCGTCGTTGGCAAAGAGGAAAAAGCTCACAATTACGATAATTCCCAAATTCAACTGGCAAAATCTATCGTTGATGCCACAGCTCCTACGTTTTCAAACTTGTTATATATGGATCAACTTGAAAGCATGGTGGAAGAGCGAACGAGAGAACTAGCTGCTGCTAATGAAAAAGTTACAAGTGTGATTGAAAGTATTACGGATGGATTCTTTACTTTGAATAATAAATGGGAATTTACGTACGTAAATAAGCATCAATATTTTCCACAAAGAAAAACGGCAAAAGATGTATTAGGCAAGAATATATGGGGGGTTTTCCCGAGTAGCGTTGACACAGTTATGTATAAGGAATTTCATCGTGCAATGTCAGAGCGAACTACAGTTCATTTCGAATTTCTTTCTACCTCTGATGAATATTGGCACGAAGTTATTGCATACCCGTATGATAATGGTATTTGTTGTATTTTTAAAAACATAACGGAAAAAAAGCAATATGAGAAGGAATTGAAAAGGTTATCCAACATAGATTTAATAGGGCAAATGGCAGCAGGTATCAGCCATGAGATTAGAAATCCAATGACAACAGTACGAGGATTTTTGCAGTTATTAAAAGAAGAGAACACCTATGAGAAAGATAATATGTACTTTAATTTAATGATTGAAGAACTTGACCGTGCCAATTCTATTATTACTGAATTT
This sequence comes from Solibacillus palustris, assembly GCF_022549215.1. Taxonomy (GTDB): domain Bacteria; phylum Bacillota; class Bacilli; order Bacillales_A; family Planococcaceae; genus Solibacillus; species Solibacillus daqui. The sequence goes on from NZ_JAKZFC010000008.1 coordinate 48,024, forward strand.
CTCTCAACGGGTAATACAAGGAAATCGGATTTGCAGATGTTAGATTTAAATTCAATTATCCACGATATTATTCCTTTAATAAAGATTGATGCGTATAATCAAAATAAATATATTCAAATCGATACAAATGACATTCCGGAATTACTTTTAAATCGTAATGAGATACGGCAATTATTAATAAACCTATACCGTAATGGCTTAGAAGCGATGAGCACAGGGAAAGTTCTAACCATTAGCACCTACAAGGAAGGTCAAAATTGTGTGGTACTTGCAGTGCGGGATCAAGGAAAAGGTATCAGGCCTGAAGTATTAGAGAAACTGGGTACTCCATTTTACACAACCAAAGATAATGGAACGGGATTGGGGCTAGGCGTATGTTATGCCATTGCTGCCCGTCATAATGCAAAAATAGAAATTCAAACAGGATCGGAAGGCACTATCTTTTTAGTTAAATTTAATTATGAAAATAATGAACAATAACCGCATTTAGATTAGTTGTGGTGAACCGTATCATAAGTAAGTGCAGTGTTTGAAAAGACCGAATTAAAAACACAATATTGGAGAAAACACATGGGAAATCTCAATACTATTCACATATCTCGCGCCCCATAAGGATTCTAAAATAGAAATAGCATCATTCGATAATAATCGAATGATGCTATTTAAAATCATATATTTGAATGTTGAACATCCGAAGCTGTCGTTTTATATTCTCCTCTTACATTCGTTTTTCTTGTTAAAGAAAAGACTGCACATGCTAAGGCAATGAGAACAAGGCACCCCCCATACCAAGCTGCATGTGAGATAGTATTTGTTTGATTTAAAACAATACCCCCAAATCCAGATCCCATGGAAATACCGATTTGTAATGCTGAATTGTTAAAGCTTTGCTGAATATCCGATGTAGCAGAATCTGTTTGAATTAGATAGCTTTGTTGTGGTGGAGATAGACTCCAGCTTAATGCTCCCCAAATCATCATTACCGGTATAAATACAATGAGTGAGAAGGTAGTGAATGGCAGCAGGAACAGCACAATAGCAAATGAGATTATGACAATAAGGATACTTTTAGGAGCGCCAATCGTATCTGAAAGTGTTCCCCCAAATGCACCCCCACTTACCGCTGCAATACCAAATAAAAGATAACAAAGGCTAATCCAATAAGAATTCAGATGAAGTTCCGTTTCCAAAAATGGAGTGAAATACGCATAGATCGTATAATGTCCTGCCAGCATAAACATGGTAGCAAGATGTGCACTCCCGATTTTTAAGCTGGCAACGGCCTTTAATTGTTGTGAAAGTGGAATTGTCACTTCTCCAGGAATTCGCTCCAAAAAGATGGAAATCAGGATAAAGGAGCCTACTGATAGAATTGCAATTCCAAGAAAAATTACCCGCCAACCAAAATTTTCGGAAATGAGAATACCTAGTGGCACACCAAGGACAAGTGATGAACTAATTCCCATGTAAATGAGTCCTAGAGCCTTTGCTCGATGGTCTGGTGAAACAACTTTTGCTGCTATTGTTAAGGATAGCACCACGATAAGTGCTGTACTCATAGCACTTAAAACCCGGGCAATCATCATAAAGGTAAAATCTGGACTGAAATAAGTTATGATATTACTGATGAAAAAAATAAACAAGGAAATAAGGTATAACTTTTTTCGTTCAATTTTGCTCGTTAAAACTAATAACACTGGACCGGAAATCGCAAAAATAAGTGCGAAGACTGTAATCAGCTGTCCAGCAGAGCTTAATGAGATATTCATATCTGTTGCGATAATTGGAAGTATACCGCCAACGATCAATTCTACCAAACCAACGGCAACAGTTGATAATGCTAGTATAAAAACTTTGAAATTCATAATCTGCTATACATCCTCTCTGATGAAAAAATTAGAAAATAAAAAAAATCCTGATTACAAAAAATGAATAGTTCATTTTCTGTAATCAGGATTTTAAGGTTCCTGGTAGAGACCCTCAAGCCGTATTCTTGAGGTTATACAGTAATATTTATGTGTAATAAGCGAGCACGTTGAATAGTTTACTAGCTTTCATTTGAATTATCAAGTGTTTAATTTTAGTTTTAATATTACCAATTGGCAAAAAAACAAGTTGTACTTCCAATGTTTATGAAACAAGAGAGGGATGACAGGCACTACGCTAGGCGGATGGGGGAATATAAATGTATTTAATTGGTGAAATCGCAAAAATTACAAAAGTGTCTACTAGAATGCTGCGACACTATGAGAAAGAAGGGTTATTAAATCCCTCGGTTAATGAGGAAAATGGATATCGTCAGTACACAGAGGAAGATATTGATACGATTGAAAAAATTAAGAGACTACGGAAATACCATTTTTCTATAGCGGAGATACAAACCATTTTTGAAAAAGGACTTTACCATTCTCCTGGAATTTATAAGGAAAAATTAGATCAGTTAAATGGGGTAGTGGAAGAATACCAACAGCTAATTGATGAGTTACAAGAAGAAAATATTCCATCAAAATTAGTGAAGAATAACTATGATGTTCTTATCGGAAACAGAAAAGGATTCGATACGATCTTTAAAAGAGCTGTTATAAAGGAATTTCATTTGGAACGATTTTTAGAAGATACAGTAGAGAAAATGTATAAGCAGCCATTTACTTTGGGTGGGAAATTTTTTGTTGTTTTTCATGATATGTCACAAATAAATGAAGGTGAACTTGATGTAGGCGTGTTTCAACCAATTGAAAATAGGGGAGAACATACAGATTTTGAGTTGTTACCATTTTCTGATGCTATATATATAAGTACGATCCATTATGGTACGTATAATACAATAAGCCGGGCATATATTCAGCTTTTTCGCTATGCAGAAGAAAATGATTATGAAATCATTGGGGAGTTTATGGAGAGGTATTTAGTTGATGGATACTATACCTCATATGTTGAGGAATTTATAACAGAAATATTTGTTACGGTTGCTCTTAAAAAGCCTTGACCTTCACATAATGTCAACCTATATATTTTAGTTGAAAATTGAATGGAGGGATTATTGTGAGCAAGCTAAAAAAGAGAATCGCTAGTTCATTATGTATTGCAGGTTTAATAGGTGGGGGATTAACAGTCCAAGCTCTTTCTCAAGAACCAGTTGGGAAATATAGTATGCCATTAGAAGAGGAAAAGCATGAAGGAACTTGGCTACAATGGCCACATAACTATACCTATGGAAAAGGCTATAAAGAAAATATTCAAGACATTTGGGTAAAGATGACAAAAGCTCTTACAGAGGGTGAAAATGTCCATATTATAACATACAATCAAAAAGAAGAAGAAGCGATTCAAAAGTTGTTAGTAAATGCAGGTGTAAACTTGAAGCGTGTGGATTTTTATCAATATCCAACTGACGACGTATGGGTTCGTGATAATGGTCCAATATTTGTCTATGATGAAAAAGATGAGTTAGTTATTTTAGACTGGGGATTTAATGGTTGGGGTAAGAAGGAGCCGTATAAAAAAAGTGATATAATCCCCCAACGAATAAGCGAAGATTTAGGGTTTAAACTAGTCAATTTAAATGAAGTCGTTTTAGAAGGTGGAGCAATTGAATTTGATGGAAGTGGGACAAGCTTGGCAACACGTAGTTCTGTCACAAATGATAATCGAAATTCGCATTTATCTGAAAAAGAAATAGAGGGCTATCTGTATGATGTTTATGGTATTTCAAATCCTATTTGGCTAGATGGGGTAAAAGGGGAAGACATTACAGATTTTCATATCGATGGATTTGCACGCTTTTTAGATGATGAAACTATTATCACATTAAAGAATGCAGACTTAATAGACTGGGGATTGAAGAAATCAGACCGAGATATACTTTTAAATGTAAAAAACGCAAAGAATAAACGATATAACTATGAATATTTACCTTTAACTAAAGAAAATGTCCGTTTAAAAAATGGTCAAAATTTAGGTTATAAAGGTTCTTATTTGAACTATTATGTTGCAAATAGTGTTGTATTAGTGCCAAATTATAATGATTCAAATGATAAAAGAGCTAATGAAATCATTCAAAAATTGTATCCAAATCGAAAAGTAGTTGGTATTGATGTACGTCAGCTCTATAAAGATGGTGGAATGATTCATTGTGTTACACAACAGCAGCCGGTTGAATAGGGAATCCAAACCAATTATACCATTGTTGTTTCAGATCCGTTAAAAAAATTAAATTCACGAACGCTTACAGCAAAAAAGTGTTAGATCGACATCAGTCAATCTAACACTTTTTTCTATTTTGTCCCAGCCTCGTTGCAAGTGAACGGAACGAGCGCAACAAGCGCGGTCGTGAAGAACGTAGCGCTAACAGTAGGAGCAAACCCTCGTCGTTTCCGTAACTTCGAGTGGAGATAAAGTGGATACAGTACTAACCGGGTATACGCTAAAAGCGATGGAGAATAAGTAGGCCATCCAGACGCCTAACGGCAACTACAAGCTTCCTGCTACGGATGTATTGTTCGATCAATTATCCAAACAGCTTGGAGCGTGATGGAAAGTATTACACTACGTCAATAACATGACGAAAAGCGCGTACTCGCTAATTTGGCACCCGGTGACATTCTCGGACGTGGATAGACATCGGTCTAAACACGCGGTGAACGATTTGATGTCACTGTTCGTGATCAATGGCATCAATGCAATAGATTGCTAGTTAGCTTGCTATATCAGGGCATATTTGCCAATTTCCAGCTGCGAAAATAGAGTTAAAGATGCTTCTAGGTATTCATTGGTAAAATATATGATATTGACTATCATTCTCAATGGTGATAAGATTCTTTTTGTTTAAAAGGGTAGAAAATGAAGTAACCGAAGAATGCAGAATAAGATTATGGGCCCCTTTTATGATCAGATTTATCGGATCGGCCATAGGGTTGTGATCGTATGGGATTATTTTTGCAGAACAATAAACTATTAGGAGTAATAACAAACATGATTAAATCAAAATTTTTAATGGGTAGTACAGTAGGTATTATGGCATTAGGTTTAGTTGGCTGCCAAACCTCAGATAACAGCCAAAAGGAAAAGGAAAGTGCAAAAGTCAGTGAACCTGTAACTATCGTTGATGGTAGAGATAAAGAAGTTGTTCTTGAGAATGGATATGCCAAAAATTTCGTAATGTTTCCAGCCGAGGGATCTGAAATGCTTTCCATTACACAATCCGCTAAACCATATTTAGGCATGGTAAAAGAAGATCAAGAAAATAATATTAAAGGCGATGTCGTTGCAAAAAAATATCCGGGAATTCTAGATGTGAATTCTGACATCATGCATGGTGATTGGTCAAAGCCAAATGTTGAAAGTATTTTAAATTTGGACCCTGATGTTGTTTATCAATGGAATTTTGGAGAAGAAGGAATTAAACCACTAGAAAATGCTGGCATTGATGTTGTAGCTGTAAACTGGGGTACATATGCTGACGATATTGAAAGATATACTTTGTACGGTGAAGCTCTAGGAAAGCAAGATCGAGTAGATGAGGTATTTGCACACCAAGAGAAATCTAAACAAGCCGTTCTTAAAGTAACTGAAAGCCTAACAGAAGATGAGCGACAAAATCATGTATTTATAGGCAATGTGGCTGAAAATAAAATCACAACATGGGGAACAGAACTCCCTCACACTGCTGTACATAAGGTAGATAACCTTACCTATACACTTGGAAAATTTGATACACCAGATGCTGAGATCAATGTAGAAACACTGCTAGAATGGGATCCTGATATGATCGTTATTGGCGATTTCCTAAAAGATATCACTCCCGAATATTTCTATAACCATCCTGTTCTTAAAAACCTAACAGCTGTTAAAGAAAAAAGAGTGTACAAAGCCCCTACAGCATCTCAACTAGATAATCCAGGAATTACTTGGTATTTCTATGCTTTCTTAGCGACTCCAGAGAAGTTCAAGGATTTTAGTATGCGCGAACAGGTTCGTGAAGATTATAAACTGTTGTACAATATCGATGTAACTGAGGAAGAAATTGATCAAATTCTAAATGTTGAAGAAAACAAAAACAGCAAATACTTCGACAACTTTATGCAATAAGGAGAGGTTTTGATGGTAACAGCAAGACAGAGGAAGCTTAAGACCTTTTACGTATTATCCTCTCTTTCCTTAATTATTTTAATGGTGGCAGCGATTTGTATCGGAAGATACACAATCGCCCCGCTAGATGTTTTCCATTCAATCTTTAACCCAGATTCAATTTCAGACCCGAAGCTTTCAGTAGTCGTACACGAAATTAGAATACCTCGCGTACTGTTAGCAGTGGTTGTAGGAGCCGGTATTGCTGTTGCTGGGGCTGCTTTGCAGGCTACTTTTGGTAATCCGCTCGTAAGTGAACATATTTTGGGCGTATCATCGGGAGCAAGCTTCGGTGCAGCTCTTGGCATAATAACAATTGGAACAACGCTTGGTACGCAGTTTTTGGCCGTGCTCTTTGCATTTGCAGGGATGTACCTCACGTATAGCATCGCAAAAAGACGTGGGCGTCTCACTGTGCTTATGCTCGTTCTTTCGGGAATTATTACTAGCGCATTATTCGACTCTGGCGTCTCCATATTAAAGTATTTGGCCGATTCCAAAAATGAACTTCCTGCTATCACCTTTTGGCTTATGGGCTCACTTGCTGGACCTTCGAAGGAAACCATTATTAGAACAATGCCTAGTATTTTGATTTCTTTATTTGTCCTCTATAAATACAGATGGCATCTAAATCTTCTTTCACTAGATGAAGATGAAGCGATTTCGTTGGGCGTAAATGTAAAAAAAATGCGTGTTATTATCATATTCTTCACAACAGTCATTGTGGCGTCAATTGTATCTATTGCTGGTATTATTAGCTTTGTTGGGCTAATTGTACCGCATTTTACACGGATGATCGTCGGAACAGACAATAAGCATTTAGTGCCAGCAGCTATGATTATGGGCGCTATATTTATGCTAATTACAGATACACTCGCAAGATCCCTAACAGCAGCGGAAATTCCATTATCTATTATAAGCTCGCTTCTCGGTGTACCATTCTTTATTTATCTTCTTAGAAGAACAGGAGGTGTGTGGGATGATTAGAGTTGAAAATCTTAACTTTCAATATCCCAACTCAGAAAGACAGATATTTAAAGATTTATCCTTTAACGTAAAAAAGGGTGAAACATTAGCCATCTTAGGAGCAAATGGGATTGGAAAGACAACCTTTGTAAAATGCTTATTAGGATTTTTAGAATACAAATCAGGAAATATTTTAATTAATGATAAATCTGTTAAACAAATGTCTGCAAGTGAGTATTGGAAACTTGTAGCCTATGTGCCACAATCTAAAAAGTCGGCGTTTGGATTTACTGGGCTTGAAATGACTGTTATGGGTTTATCTCCTCATGTGAGAATGGGCAGGCTTCCTAAAAAAGAGGATTACGAGAGAGCCTATGAACAATTAAGAAAGCTTGGTATTGAGCATTTAAGTGAACAAAATTGCAATAAGATGAGTGGCGGTGAGCTACAAATGGTTTTAATTGCAAGAGCCCTTATCAAGAATCCTAAAATACTCATAATGGATGAACCAGAATCCCATCTTGACTTGAGAAACCAACTAAAAATATTGAATATTGTCGAAGAGTTAAATCAGCAAGGGGAATATTCTATTATCATAAATACCCATTTCCCACATCATGCCTTTCGTATAGCAAACTCGACTTTGCTTTTAGGTAAAGAAGGGTACATTTTCGATGAAACTGAAAAAGTAGTGAATACCGATAATTTACGAAATTATTTTGGTATTAATTCTGAAATTTTATCGTATGAACAAGCAGAGAAATCCTATTCAACAATATTGCCAATAGACTTGCATAAATATTAACAATGAAAAGGTGTAAAAATGAAAAAAATCGCTTATGTTACAACAGGAACAAGTGCGCAGTTAATCAGCTATTGGGATTACGCTCATTACATGGATCAATTAATTTATGCTGATGACCTTCCTAACTTTAATCTAGCAGAATTCGATGCAGTCATTCTTTCTTGTCATGGTCATAGTGACCGCATATTGCCACACAAAAAACAACTTAACGAATATGTTAGAAATGGTGGCTTTCTTTTAATTTTTGCACTTAACAATGTTGATAAGCTTTTAGATGTTGTAGATATAGAATGGGTCGATTCAAAAATAAAGGATTGGTTATGGTGGACTAAGCCAGGTGGTAAAATAGAGCTATATGTTCCAGATAATATTAATCATTCCTTTTTTGATTATGTAAAGCCTGAGAATTTACGTTGGCACTGGCATGGATCATTCAAAGGAAATCACAACGGTACTACATTGCTCGGGATAGAAGATACTGATGAGTCCGTTATCGTTGATTTTGACAATTTAGAAGGTGGCGGTAGAGTGTTTATCACAACGCTAGACCCTCATAGTCATAATGGACAACGATTTATGCCAGCAGCAATGAAACTACTTCAAGAATTTTACCCATGGATTCATAACGAGCTTGGTATTGATCGAAATCAGATTAATCCGTTTAAAGTGGCTTATTTGCAAACAACATCGTTTGACTCTGAGAATAAGCCTTCCTATTTAGCGAAAACCTTTGAAGGCACAGGTGGACAAATCGAATACTATGGCGTTCGTCCTATTCCGGATGAGGTTTGGGATTGTGATATCATCTATTACCCTGGTCTTGGTGACAATATCTATATGCAGCGATACTCGGATAGAATGATGGAATATGTCAAGAATGGTGGACAACTCATATTAAATATAGAAGTAGCTATATGCTGGCTGCCATTTTTAAAGCCATTCCAAACGGTACCGCCAACTCCTTATACGAATCTCAAGGTAAGAATAGAAAATGATCCATTTGAATTTTTTAAGAATATGCCAGATGACTTTGATGGGTGGAGCGGCATACTAGGGCAGTATTCAAGAGGATTTACGCAATTGCCTGAAAATGCTATAGGTCTTACATCCATAGGGGCTGAAAATGCAAAAAACTCAGCAGATTACATATGGCAGTACCCTACATTAGATGGAAGTGGTGGAAAGGTGTTCGTGCATAACGGTGATAATATGGTGCGATATCCTGATCACGGTGAGCATAAAGAATGCCTTGTTCGTGATATTTGTGTAGGTCTTATGAAATATCGCAGAGCAGTTGTACCTTTTGCTGGGGTGCAAGTGAAAGAATGAAATTATTAGGAGACAAAGATGAAAAAAATAGCTTATGTTACAACCGGAACAAGTGCACAGCTGATCAGCTATTGGGATTTTGCTCATCATATGGATCAATTCATATATGTGGAGGACCTGTCTAACTTTAATTTAGAAGAATTTGGTGCAGTCATTATTTCTTGTCATAGTCACAGTGACCGCATTCTGCTTCACAAAAAGCAGCTTAATGATTATGTTAGAAATGGCGGATTTCTACTCATCTTTGCACTTGATAAAGCTGATCAGCTATTAGACGTTGTAGATATAGAGTGGGTTGATTGTAACACTAAGGATTGGCTATGGTGGACGAGACCAGAACGTAAAATAGAACTATATGTTCCCGATCATGAAAACCACTCCTTATTTGAATATGTGAAACCTGAGCATTTACATTGGCACTGGCATGGTGCATACAAGGGGAATCATAACGGGACTACATTGCTTTCGATAGAAGATACTCATGATTCCGTTGTCATTGATTTTAAGGATTTAGAAGGCGGGGGTAGAGTTTTTATCACAACACTTGACCCTCATAGTCATAACGGTCAACGATTTATGCCAACAACAACTAAATTCCTTCAAGGGTTTTATCCATGGCTTAATAACGAGCTTGGAATTGATCGAAATCAGATACAACCATTTAAAGTGGGTTATTTACAAGCAACAGGGACAGATTCTGTGGATACTCCCCCGTATTTAGCGAAAACGTTTGAAGGTACAAGCGGACAAATCGAATACTATGGAATCCATCCTATTCCAGATGAGGTTTGGGACTGTGATATCATCTATATCCCTGGTCATTGCGATCAAATATATATGCAACAACAATCGGATAGACTAATGGATTATGTTAAAAATGGCGGACAACTCATATTAAATATAGAGGTTGCTGTATGCGTGCTTCCAATTTTAAAACCATCCCAAACGGTACCGCCTGTTCCCTATACGAATCTCAAGATAAGAGTAGAGAACGATCCCTTTGAATTTTTCAAGAATATGCCAGAAGACTTTGATGGCTGGGAAGGAATACTCGGGACGTATGCAAGAGGATTTACTGCATTACCTGAACATGCTTTAGGTCTTACATCTATAGGGGCTGAACATGCAAAATACTTCGCCGATTATATATGGCAGTATCCTACAATAGATGGGAGTGGCGGCAAGGTCCTCGTGCATAACGGTGGCGATTTGATACGATATCCTGATCACGGCGAGCATAAAGAATGCCTACTTCGCGATATTTGTGTCGGTCTTATGAAATACCGCAGAGCCGTTGTGCCTTTTGCCGGGGTACAAGCACCTTAGTGAAATGTTCTCAGAAATGTGTCCGTATGTGCCAGCGACGATCGCTTTCCTAAATTTAATAGGGAATCGGTCGTTTATCTTTTTATGGGAAAGAGTTATATTCTCTCACCTTATTTTCAATTACCATGCTTTTACTTAGCTGGACCTCTGTGTTGATGAAGAGGTCCAGCTAGCTTAAGGGCATTGAACAGGGCGGATGGGCTTAAAGCATTCTTGAATGATGGGCGTATTGAAATTGACAATAATCCAGGTGGAAAAAGTGTTAAATGCTTATGCGAATGCACAATATATAACAAAAATGCATACAATTGTTTCACGTGAAATATTAAAAACGTATGACAATATGTCTGCTCCAACGGTTCTTTATGTATTTGAGCAATTTACGCTCAAGGAAAATCGATCCAATACAGGTGAAAGAAAAGCATTTAAAGAGTCGATAAACTATGCTACATTATCGCGGTTTAACTTGATCAAATTTTTAAGACTTTTTAATAGGCAAGTAAATAGGTCACCAAGATTTCCTTTCATATGTTAATAAAGATACTATTACAAATAGGGAAGGAGATTTAAATGGTCAATAGAAACTGGTTTGATCCGTTTGGCGGTAATACAGGTCAAGGTTTCTTTAACAATGCACAACAATTGCCAGCGCAGACTTCACCGACGCAATATGCATCACCACAAGTATCACCGTCAAGACAATATGTTCAAAGAAATATTACAAATACGGTTGTACCACACATTCACCCTTCACACTTAACTACTGTTAATCAACATTATATTAATAACCAACATTATTTCCCTCATACTGAATCGGTAATAAATGAATGCTTTGAAACAAATACAATGTGCGGAACGCCATTTAGACCAAATGGGTGTGGCTGTTCTAAAAGAAGAGGCTGGTAATTAAAGCGGTTGAGTAGAGAATTAAGAATAATGTTCTCAGTTAGTGGGACATGGCTTTCTGAATAATTGAACTGAATAATCCATGAAATTTTTCGGAAATATGTGGTGAGAGAGTAGTGAATCTCTCTACATTTAACAAAAAGCAATAAAAAATCGAAATGGCATTTGTGCCATTTCGATTTTTTATTTGGACTAAAACTAATTCTGTCTGAGCCTCGTTTTACTCAAGATTCATTACTAAAGGGTAAGTATGAAATCATTTCGCGCTATTTTGGGGAGAAATGTGTTTTCTAATTAAAATTAGTTGCTTTAGCTATGAAGTAAATCTGATTTTTAATGCTCATATTTATACTATATTAGGATCTTTTGTTAATAAGTTCAAAGTAAAGTATTGATGCAAGGCTTATTTACAACTTTATTTTTAAAGAATTATTCCTCTTTTTACTACAAAATAATCCATTTCTCTAATTTTCTTTAATTTAAAAATTTTATTCGTGTTTTGTATAGACTAAACGACTTTTATCCCATATAATATTCCCTATTCTTCATTAAAAACGAACATTAAGGTGGTTTTTATGTTTAAATATACGCAAATTTTCCGAGGGACTGCTTTTTCGAGTAAGTCATCTAAAGAAATACAAGTTTTAAAAGATTATCTGTTTTGCATAAATGCTGACGGAATGATTGAAAAAGTAGTTGCACCTGAGGATGCTGACTATCAAGAACTACTAAATAGATATCGAGGGAAAGAAAACTTCCACCAGTTAGCGGAAGGGCAGTATTTCCTACCAGGCTTTGTTGATTTGCACGTTCATGCACCTCAATGGGCACAATCTGGAACAGCACTAGATATTCCCCTTTCTGATTGGTTAAACACATATACCTTCCCAATTGAATCGAAGTTCTCAGATTTAAATTTTGCTAAAGAGGTCTATGAAGATTTAGTAAGTACATTACTAGCAAATGGCACAACTACATCACTCTATTTTGCTACTGTTCATAAAGAGGCTAGTTTATTGCTCGCTGAAATATGTGCCAACAAGGGACAACGTGGTCTAGTAGGAAAAGTTGTGATGGATGATCCTGAGCAAACGCCAGAATTTTACCGAGACGCTGATATTCAAACAGCATTAGCAGATACAGAAGAATTCATTATAGCTGTTAAAGAATTAGCGAAAACGACGAAACAAGGAGTTTATCCGGTTGTCACACCACGATTTATCCCAAGTTGTACAGACGGTGCTTTAAAAGGTTTAGGAGAATTGGCTGATAAGTACGATACTCATATTCAATCTCACTGTAGTGAAAGCGATTGGGCACATGGTTATGTAAAAGAGCGATTCAATAAAAATGATGCGTTTGCATTACATGATTTTGGTTTATTAGGCGACAAAGCGGTTATGGCACATTGTAATTTTTTAGATGATGAGGATGTAGAACTATTTGCCGAAACAGGTACTGCTATTAGTCATTGCCCGATTTCTAATGCTTACTTTGCTAATAGTGTTATTCCGGTTGCTCATTTCCATTCAAAAGGAGTCGATATTGGTTTAGGCTCAGATGTTTCTGGAGGTTTTTCTCCAAGCCTTTTCGATAATGCTAGACAAGCTGTAATGTCATCTAGAATGCTAGAAGACGGCGTAAATCCATCTCTCCCTGCTGAAAAACGTGGCGTAGCAAATTCTCGTATTACAATTAACGAAGCATTTTATTTAGCAACAGCAGGCGGTGGGGAAAGTTTAAGTTTACCAATTGGCCGTTTACAAGAAAACTATGCATGGGATGTACAAATAATTGATACGAAAATAGCATCTGCAAAACTACCGATTTTCGATGCGAATGAAAATTTAACTGATATTTTTCAAAAAATCATGTATCTTGTTCGACCTGAAAATATTCTTGAAGTTTGGGTGCAAGGCAACAAAGTGCATAACAGAACGGTATAAACGAAAGTTCAATATCCTAAAACGTCGATAAATTGAATTAAACAAATTAAAACTTTGAGGTGTGCAATAAGTGGAAACGCAAAAAAACAAGCAAGCTAACAATCAAAGCAGTACCCAACAATTAACCGTTTTACCTGATGATAAAATCTCATTTGGTCAATCAGCCTTTTTAGGATTACAACATGTAATGGCGATGGATGTGTATGTAGTACCCTTCCTTATTGCGTTGTTAATCGGTTTACAATCAGGGCAATCTTCAGCGCTAATACAATCAACATTTATTGCAGCAGGAATTGCAACAATTGTTCAAACATATTTTTGTATGAAATTGCCGATTGCCCAAGGTCCGTCTTATGTTCCGCTTGGTGCCATCGTGGGTATTTATGCTGCTAGTGGTGGTGGCGAACTTGGCTGGAGTTCTGTGCTTGGGGCAAGTTTAATCGGTGCTATATTAGTTATTATTTTAGGATTTACGGGTCTTTTTAATAAGATTGTAAAAATTTTCATTCCGCCAATCGTCGGAGGTACGATTATCTTTGTCGTTGGTCTTTCATTAATGCCTGTTGGTTTAAGTAGCAATATTTATAATGGAGCAGGTGCTACAATTAACCAAAACATTTATTTAGCGCTTATTACAGCTACGGTTTTAATCGTTTGCGTTATGATAGGTTCTTTCTTCCAACAAAAAGGTCGCATCTTCCGTATTGCTTCGGTTCTTATTGCGTTAATTGCAGGGAGCATTGCAGCGAAATTTATGGGAGTACTAGATTTATCGGCAGTCTCACAAGCTAAATGGTTTAGCCTGCCACAAATTCCGTTCTCTGATTTTAGTTTCACGTTTAATGCTTCTGCGATTATAACAATGGTCATTATTTATATTGTATTAATGGCTGAAACAACAGGTACTTGGTTTGCGATTAGTAATGTTATCGATCAACCGTTAACAGATAAGCAAGTAAATCGTGGAGTGATTGGTGAGGGGATTGGTTGTTTCGTTGCTTCTTTCCTTGGTTCAACACCAGTTACAGGATACTCAACTAACGCAGGTGTCATTTCAATTACAGGTATTGCAAGTCGACGTGTCTTCGTAGCTGCGGGGATTTGGTTTGTATTATTTGGGTTTTCAGGTAAACTAGCAGCCTTAATATCTGCTATTCCTTCAGCAGTAATTGGTGGTGTGTTCGTCATCGTTTGTGGCATTATCGCGATTAGCGGTTTGCAAGTGATGAAAAATGTAAGAATCGGCGAAAAAGAAATGTACGTTATTGCGGTTCCAATGATTTTAACACTTGCATTAACATTATTACCTAAGGATTTCTTATATTCTTTACCGACGACAGTACAATATTTATTTGGCTCTCCAGTAGCAACAGCTGCAATTGCCGCAATTGTATTAAATAAAGTTTTACCAAGTGGCAAATAGCCAATAATAAAAATAAAGGAATTAACTAGCTAAATTCTAGCTAGTTTTTTTGTGGTTAGAAAAGTATTAATTTTTATTGAACTTTAAGAAAAGATATTGTGTCGTGCGCTTTGGTGAGAAATGTGTTTTTCTAACATTTCTATTCTTGTATGAACACGGATTTTCACTTTCCTCTTATTAGTTTTTTAACTAGCCAAAATACAATTTTAAAATGGTCGAGTTCATTAAATTGGCACATAAAAGTACCGAGGCTACTATGGTTACGTAAAGTAACTAATAGCAGATAGGTAATGGAAAATAAAACTATAGATTCTGTTTGTTAAAGTTTTTGAGAGAATACAATTCACATTATTGACACAATAAGCAAAAACGATTATTATTCGTTTAGTCGTAAACTTTTTAGATGTATACTTTTTAGCTGTATACTTTCGGAATTTAATGCTTTTTTTTAGATTCTCGCTACTTCAAATTTGGTTAAGTGAATTGATTTCCGTTAGTTTCCCACGAAAACCAGGGTTTGATAGACCGTCTGCGAATTGAAGTAGGATAGGTTAAGAAAAATAAGGAAACTAGTCAATTCAAAAAGTGCGTTGCTTTGAACAGGGGTATTTTAATACTCAAGAAGGTTATTGGTTTAGATAAGGAGATATAGCAATGAAAAAATTAGAAGGAAAAGTAGCAATTATTACAGGTGGCGCTGGTGGTATTGGTATGGGTATGGCAACTGCCTTTGTAAAAGAGGGAGCAAAAGTTGTAATTGTAGACTTAAACGCAGAAGTAGGAAATGAAACGGTCAAAACATTACAAGCGCATGAACCAGATTCAATGTTCATCCAAGCAGATCTTACAGAGCATGCTAAATTAGGTAACATCGTTAATCAAGTTGTTGACAAGTATGGAAAATTAGACATTTTAGTAAACAATGCACACGCTTCAAGAATGAACTCAATTGAAGACACAACTCAAGCAGATTTCGATTTCTCGTTTAATACAGGATTCTACCCAACATTCTACTTGATGCAAGCGGCACTACCTTACTTAAAAGAAACAAAAGGAAACATCATCAACTTCGCATCTGGTGCAGGAATTAACGGAGATGTAAATCAAGGTTCATACGCTGTTGCTAAAGAAGCAATCCGCGGTATTACACGTGTAGCAGCAAATGAATTTGGTCCATTTGGTATTAATGTTAACATCATTTCACCAATCGCTAAATCACCAGGTATGATCCAATGGGCAGAAGCAAACCCAGAATATTACGAGGGAATGCTTGCGAAAATTCCTCTAAGAAGACTTGGAGAAGTTGAACAAGATATCGGTCGCGTTGCAGTATTTTTAGCTAGCGAAGATTCGGCTTATATTACTGGTCAAACAATCATGGTAGACGGCGGATCAATTAAATTACGCTAATTCGTATTAGTTTGTTTTTAAGACAAACAAACTGCCGTGTTGCATGAAGGACAAGTAGCAAGGCAGTTTAATAAATTTTTAATAAATTATAGAATGAGGATTTCATCATGACTAAACAAAAAAATAAATTCCATTATGCTTGGTTGCTATTAATCGCCGTATCGATTATGGTCGCTCTAGGTAAAAATGGTATTTCAACAGCAGGTGGATTGTATCTAGCACCTGTTACTCAAGATTTAGGTATTGGTATGGGGAGCTTTACACTATACTTTAGTATCGCATCAATCGTTACAATGATTTTCTTGCCAATTGCAGGTAAATTAATGGCAAAATATGATATCCGCTTAATTTTAATCGTATCGATTATCTTAATGGCTGGTTCATTCGCAATGTTCGGATTCATGAGCTCAGTTTGGGGCTGGTACTTATTCAGTATTCCAATGGCAATTGGATCAATTTTTATTACACAAATGGCAGGTCCTGTTTTAATCAATAACTGGTTTAAAAAGCATAATGGATTAGCAATCGGACTTATGGTTGCAATCGGTGGTGTATTTGGTGCAATCATTCAACCAACAGTAGGTAATTTAATTGCCAACCAAGGATGGAGATTTTCGTATATTGCTTCAGGTATTGCTGTAGCGGTGATTATTATTCCAATTATTTTATTATTTATTCGAATGACTCCTCAACAAAAAGGTTTACAACCAGTTGGCATAGACGAAGTAAAAACAAGTGATGATTCTTCTGCTCAACAAGAAACGGCAAAAGGAATTACAGCTTCAGTAGCAAAAAAATCTAGCGCATTCTTTGCTTTATTTGGCTTCTTCTTCATCATTACATCGATTGCGAGCTTTAGTCAGCATCTTGCACCATTCGCAATGGGCGTTGGCTACGATATAAAATTTGCAGGTAGTGCATTAGGTGCCATGCAAATCGGTGTATTAGTTGGTGCTTTATCATTTGGTGTATTAAGCGATAAAATTGGTGCAAAAAACACAGCCATTTTCGCGATGTTATTAGGTTTAATTCCAGTTGCCATTTTCCTAACTGTTCCTGGGAACAAAACTCTTTTTATGGTAGCTATTGTAATTTTTGGTTTCATTGTTTCGTCACTAGGAACATTAGGTCCTCTATTAACAACAGCGTTATTTGGAAATAAAGAATACAGTCAAATTTATTCTACAGCTGCGATTGGTTTAGCGGTTGCTGGTATCGTAGCGTTACCTGGATATGGTTATGTTTATGAATTTACTGGTAGCTATACATTTGTACTGTATGCACTTGCTATTATGTTGATTTTAAATGCATTATTAGTAATATTAGCGTTTAAAGGTAAAAAGAAATTAGAAAAAGCAGGTTTATGGAATTAATACTACCGTAAAATGACTTTATCATAACATTGAGTAGTACATTACTTTCAACGGCGAACAGGATACGATATTTTGTACGCTTAGTAGCGATGTTATTATAAAACGGATGCTCCCTTATTACTTATGTAAGTGATAAGGGGGCTTTTTTTATTGGACAGGTATAGATCAATTTTTCAAAGAAATCCGCATTAGAAAATACGGCCAAGTGGAATTAGTAGGAGGAAATTTTCTAGCGCATTTGTATATTTCTCTTACTTTATCAATACATTGAAAGAAAGTATTCAATATAAGGAGCAATGACTATTCCTAAAATCGTTTCGGTTGGTACATACACGCCACCTTATTCATTAGCTCAGTCCAATATTGAGCAATTAACGAAAGAGCTTTTTCAAGGCAAAATTTCTAGATTAGAAAGGCTATTAAAGGTTTTTGATAATGGTGATATAGAAACACGAAATTTTTGTGTTCCACCAGATTGGTATCGTGAGGACCATACATTTGAAGAACGTAATGAACTTTATATTCGGTTAACTACAGAGTATAGTGTGGAAGTCATTCAACGGTGCTTGGCTAATCGTTCATTTCTACAAAAAGATATTGCTACAAAAGATATTGATGCCATTATTTTTGTTAGTAGCACAGGAATTTCAACGCCTAGCATTGATGCCCGTGTTATGAATGTTTTATCCTTTTCAGAGCATATTGTTCGAATACCGATTTGGGGACTTGGCTGTGCTGGTGGAGCGGCCGGCGTTAGTAGGGCATACGACTATTGTAAAGCGTATCCAAACGCTAAAGTGCTTGTAGTTTGTGTAGAGCTTTGTAGCTTAACATTTCAGAAAGAGGATTATACAAAAAGTAATTTAGTTGGGACATCTTTGTTTGCAGATGGAGCGGCCTGTGTGCTTGTTTGTGGCGATGATGTGGAGCTTGAACAGGACAGAGCTATCCCACATATCCTTGGTTGCAAATCAAAATGGATGCCAAATTCTGAAGATGTCATGGGGTGGGACGTGAAAAGCGGGGGATTACATGTTGTATTCTCTAAAAGTATCCCCGGCATCATCTCAAATTGGCTTGGTCCGTTTATTCATGAATTTTTAGGTAGCTACAATATTTTACCAGGCCAAATTAATAATTTTGTAGCACATCCAGGTGGAAAAAAAGTATTGAATGCTTATGAGGATGCCCTGAATTTAACAAAAATGCATACAAGTGTTTCACGTGAAATATTAAAAACGCATGGTAATATGTCTTCTCCAACGGTTCTTTATGTATTAGAGCAATTTATGCTCAAGGATAATCAATCCAATCCATTTGGTTTACTTGTTGCACTGGGTCCAGGTTTTAGTGGGGAAGCGGTGTTATTAGAATGGAGGGCATAAGTTGATTTTTTACTTCATTTTTGTTTTCGTTATAATTCAAAGACTAGTGGAACTGCTAATTGCAAAAAGAAATGAAAAATTAATGCGGGCAAAAGGGGCTTATGAAGTTGGAGCTTCTCATTATCCATTTATGATTGCGTTACATGTCAGCTTTTTTATAAGTCTGCTAATAGAAGTATTGTATTTTAAATCCATGGTTGTCCCATTTTATGGGTTGCTAGTTGTTTTTGTGTTATTACAACTGTTTAGAATATGGTGTTTAGTGTCGCTTGGTATGTATTGGAATACAAAAGTTATTATTTTACCTGGGGCAAATGTTGTTGTGAAAGGTCCGTACTCTTATATTCGCCACCCCAATTATTTAGTGGTATGTCTGGAAATTTTAGTGCTGCCTTTACTATTCCAGGCCTACGTTACAGCACTTATTTTTACAATTTTAAATTTCCTCATGCTTGCTGTCCGAATTCCAATAGAAGAAAAGGCATTAAAAGAGGCAACGGATTATGCTACATCTATGAAACGTAACATAAATTAACAATAGACCGATTTGAGACGTGTTTTATCTCAAATCGGTCTATAAATTTAATTGGTAAGTGTATTGTTTTACAAAAGAAAATATTTTCGATTATTGCCTGTCATATGATTTTCAGAAGGTGATAAAGCGTAATTTAAGAAAAGTGACATGCCTCTATCTACATCCTACCAAATATTTAATTATAAGTCTATTATTGGTCAAGGTAGGGTGAGATAATAATTTTGCGCAAATACATCATAACGTTATGAGAATGGTTGATGGATATGAAACAGAACATTTATGATAACTCCGAATTTTTTGAACGGTACCAGCAAATTAGAGCGAGAGAATATAATTATAACAAGCAAATAGAGCAACCAAGTTTTTTGCAGCATGTACCAGATCTTCAGGGGCTAGTCACTTTAGATATTGGGTGTGGTGCTGGTGATTTTGCTGCATATTGTATACAAAAAGGTGCGAAAGAAGTTTTAGGAATTGATATATCTGCTAATATGATTACTACGGCTAAAAAACGTCACGAGCAAGAATATTTAAAATTTATGAATATTGCTTTTGAAGATTTAATTTTACAACAGGGTCATTTTCACTTTATTAGTAGTTCTCTTGCTCTTCACTATATGGCTAATTTGCATGATGTCATCCAAAAAATTAGTGCAGCCTTAAGTAGAGGAGGGGTATTATTATTTTCAATTCAGCACCCCATTTATACCGCGAATATGGGAGAGGATAACTGGATAACAGATGAAGATGGAAATATCCTGCATTTTGCGGTGGATCGTTATCATGAAGAGGGGATAAGAAAGGAAGATTGGTTAGTAGATGGTGTCATTATGTATCATAGGTCCATTGCCACAATATTTAATACGTTAATGAATAATGGCTTATCCATTGAAAAAGTAGTTGAACCAATTCCATCAGGAGAAATTTTGCAACACGTGCCCAATTTCAAAAAAATACTTCGAAGCCCTCCGTTTTTAATCATAAGAGCACAGAAAATTTAACTCGATTCAGCAAATTCTTTTTGTACCGAAAACGAATCGACAGGTACAGAAGTCCCCTACTTCTATAAGTGGGGGATGAGTGCCGAATATGTTATTCTATTCAGCTGGATTGGAACCACGGCTGAATGGAGGATCTCAGGCTAAGGACGCCGCGTCGTGCGGCAACACCTGAGTGACTAACATCGTGTTAGCCCAATCCCCGGCAGATGGAACAGATTTTTTAGGTTTTTTTTAAGCGAGCTTGAAAAAAATCTGGACGCAATTACGCCTCGGCGTAATTGATAAACCGTCTAGACTATTTTCAGGTGGCTTTTACTAAAAAGAATCTTTTTCAATCCTCAAAAATAAGGGACCAACTCGAAATAAACTTCGAATTGGTCCCATTAATTTAGAAATATCATCATTGCGAATCACAGAAAAATATGGTATCTTATTAAAGATATACACATATTTTTATAATTATTGTATATTATCCCTATAATAATCATACATCAAAATTATGTGTGCGTCAATCTTTTTGTATCTATTTTTAAGGAGTGAATGCGATGAGTACATTATTTCAGCAAGAGCAACAACATTTACAGGATGTTTTGGAGGTAGTGGATCAGCAAACGCAAAAGCTAAAAGCAGAAACATCGAAGCGTCAGCAAGAGGTAGTATCGATTCGACGTCATTTTTGGGATGAGGTAAAAATTAATACCGATACATTTGACGACTTTTTAGAAACCGTTATTAACTTGCGCCAAGAAACGCAAGCTTTAGCAGTTGGCGAAACGACTTATGACCATGTGAAAAAACGTCTAAGTACGTTGCAAAAAATGCAAAACGCTCCTTATTTTGCACGAATTGATTTAAAGGAACAAGGTATGAATGAGGCAGAGCCAATTTATATTGGGATTTCGTCACTAATGGATGAAACTGGTGAGGATTTTATTGTATATGATTGGCGTGCGCCTGTATTAAGTGTGTATTACGATGATGAACCAGGCCATGTAAGTTATAAAACACCGAGTGGAACAGTTGAAGGCGAACTTGAAAAGAAGTGGCAATATTTAATTCGTAACGGCAAGCTAATTTCAATGTTTGATACAAGCCTGACAATTGTAGATGAGTTATTACAAGAGGTGCTTGGGCAAGGTACAAATAAGCAAATGCAAAGCATCGTCTCGACGATTCAACGGGAGCAAAATAAACTCATTCGTCATGAACAGGGCAGAATATTAATCGTCCATGGTGCAGCTGGTAGTGGCAAAACTTCAGCAGCCTTGCAAAGAATAGCCTATTTATTATACAAGCATCGTGCCACTTTAAAGGCCGATCAAGTACTATTATTTTCTCCCAATGGGATGTTTAACAGCTATGTAGCAAATGTCTTACCAGAGCTGGGAGAAGAAAATATGCAACAGACGACATTTCAGGAATATTTGCAGCAGCGTATTGATGGTGATTTTACGCTAGAAACAGCGTATGAACAATTAGAAACACTGTTAACGAACTCCCTTACAGAAAAGATGAAGAGCCGATTTGCTGCCATTCACTATAAAGCATCAACGGCGTTTTTTGCTCAAATCGAACAGTATTTTATAGCTTTAACAGAAAAGGGCATGCAATTTAAACCGATTGTTTTCCGCGGTGAAGAAATTGTTTCTGCGAATGAAATTTCACAACAGTTTTATATGATCTATGGACAATTACCATTTGCAGCCCGTTTAGAAAAGATTCAACAAGGGCTGATTAATACATTAAAAAAACGAGCGAAGTATGAACGTACAAAGAATTGGGTACAAGAAGAAATGGAGTTGTTGAGTGATGTGGCTTTTGAGGAGGCACGTCGCTATTTTGCGAGAAAGAAAGGATTTAAGCGTGAAGAGGTAGAACAATTTGAAATGTCAGAACAACAGCTTGCACAACTACTGGTAGCACGACGTTTTAAGCCGTTACGTGAAGCAATTGAGGCGTTGGAATTTATTGATATACCCGCTATTTATGAAGGGCTGTTTGACGAGAATACTTTTATATCCCAAGATGAGCATTGGGCTGAAATTTGTCAGGTTACAAAGCAACAGCTAGCGTCTGGGATATTGTTGTACGAAGATGCAACGCCTTACGTTTTGTTGAAAGAATGGCTTGTAGGTATGCAAGTGAACCGTCAAATTAAATATATTTTTATTGATGAGGCGCAAGATTATGCACCATTTCAATTTGAGGTGTTGAAGCGTTTATTTCCTGCTGCGAAATTTACGATTTTAGGTGATTTTAATCAAGGGATTTTTTCACACGCACATCAACTCAATAATTTCGAGCACTTAATCGAGCTGTTCGGAGAGCAAGAAACAACACTATTAGCGATGCATCGTAGCTATCGTTCTACAAAATCGATTATTGAATTTACGCGTCAGCTCATTCCAGAAGGACAAGCAATTATTCCATTTAATCGAGCGGGTGACGTGCCAACGCTGACAATACTTCAAAGCAGACAGCAGTTACATGAAAAAATTCAGCATCGTGTTGTAGCCTTGCAGCAACAAGGAATGGCAACGATCGCAATTATTTGTCAGTCTGCGCAAGAGAGTAAAGACGCATATGAAGGATTAGCTAGTTCTATCGATCAATTGAAGCTTATGAAATCGGGTTCTGCCGAATATGAACAAGGTGTGATTATCATTCCGGCGTACTTAGCAAAAGGGATTGAATTTGATGCAGTAGTGATTTATGATGCATCCAAGTATCGTTATGGACAAGAGCGTGTGCGTCGTTTACTTTATACAGCTTGTACTAGAGCGATGCATCAGCTAACACTTTACAGTTTAGGGGAGCCAAGTGGATTTTTACATTCCCCATGTGAACAGGATGTCATTCAAACTATCGTTGAAGGGGAATAAGGCATGCTAAACGAATCAAACAAAGAAATCGCAAAAAATTTTTTACAATTAGTAGCAGATGGGCAAGTGAAAAAGGCATATGAGCTTTATATAGGCGAAGATTTTGTACATCATAATGCGTATTTTGCAGCAGGGAGTGAGGCCTTAATGCGCGGAATGGAAGAAAGTGCAAAGATGACACCCAATAAACAATTTACAGTAAAGCTTACATTAGAAGATGGCAATAAAGTAATGACGTACTCGCATTTAAAGCATAAGCCTGAAGATTTAGGGGTAGTAGTTGTGCATATTGTGCGTATAGATAATGGAAAAATCGTTGAGATGTGGGATGTTGGACAAGCAATCCCACAGGAAATTGTCAATACAGATGGGATTTTTTAAACACTAGTAAGGGTATAGATAGTTAATTACGTGCGTTTTAATAGCACATTCAAGGAAAGGGGGTAGTGGAATGCCAAAAATCATTCCTCATTTATGGTTCGATAAAGAAGCAAAAGAGGCAGCAAACTTTTATGTAAGCTTATTTGATGATTCAAAAATTATTAATGAAACTGTCATTGAAAATACACCGTCTGGAGATACTGAATTTGTAACGGTTCAACTGGCAAATCAAGAATTTCAAGCAATTAGTGCCGGGCCATATTTTCAATTGAACCCGTCCATTTCATTTATGGTAGCTTGTTATTCAAAAGAAGAAGTAGACCGATTGTACGCAGGGTTAAAACAAGGTGGTACAGAACTGATGCCGCTCGGAGAATATCCGTTTAGTGATTGGTATGTATGGGTGCAGGATCGCTACGGTCTGTCTTGGCAACTGATGTTGGTACCTGTAGAAAAAATGCTTCAAAAAATTACGCCAAGCCTCCTATTTTCACATGAAGTTAATGGACGAGCAGAAGAAGCACTGCATTTTTACACAGGTTTATTCCCAATTGCAGAGCTGCAGGAAATAGCCTATTTTGCTGAGGGGGAAGTGCCAGCAAAGAAAGCTAATGTAAGTTTTGCGCGCTTTCAAATAGAGGATACGCAATTTGTTGTAATGGATAATGGAATGGAAGTTGATTTTCATTTTAATGAAGCGGTGTCGTTTATTATTAACTGCAAGGACCAAGAGGAAATCGACTTTTACTGGGCACATTTATCGTATGTCGAGGAGGCGGAACAATGTGGTTGGGTAAAGGACCGTTTTGGCGTGTCGTGGCAGATTGTACCAGCCAATATAGGGGCTATTTTGAATAAGGGTTCGCGTGAGGAAAATCAACGTGTAACAGAGGCGATGCTAAAAATGAAAAAGCTGGATATTGCTGCGCTCGAACGTGCCCGAAATATTTGATTGTGAATACTTGATTAAACCTTCCTAAGTATGATTGAATTACGTTGGAAAGGAGTGGGAATTATATGAAAAAATACATGCTTTTAATGTTAACTGCAATCGCTATGCTTATTATCGCTGCATGTGGTGACAACAATAAGACGGATAGTGGCGAACAGACAACAACTAGCGATTATGCAAACGATGTAAAAGAAAATCCAATTGTAACGATTACAATGGAAAATGATAAGCAAATCGTGATCGAATTGGAGCCAAAAACAGCGCCAAATACAGTGGCGAACTTTATTTCATTAGTGGAAGACGGCTTTTATGACGGTTTAATTTTCCACCGTGTCATTCCAGGATTTATGGTCCAAGGTGGCGATCCAGATGGTACAGGTATGGGTGGTCCAGACTATTCAATTAAAGGCGAATTTTCTTCAAATGGCTTTGAGAATACGCTAGCTCATGAGCGCGGTGTCTTGTCAATGGCTCGTACACAGGATCCAAATTCAGCCGGTTCACAGTTCTTTATTATGACAGAGGCAGCTACTCATTTAGATGGTGAATATGCTGCATTTGGTAAAGTGATCGAAGGGATGGAGGTTGTTGACGAAATCGTAGCAGCAGAGCGCGATAGTAACGACAAACCATTACAAGATCAAAAAATGAAAAAAGTCGAAGTCGATACAAAAGGCTTTGATTATCCGGCACCAGTAACGCAAAAACAATAAAGAAAACCATTAAAATTCGTAGGGCAACAGACGAGTTTTAATGGTTTTTTTCGTCTTGGATAAAGTACATACTTTTTAGTCGGGCCCTCTAAAGCTTGAGGCTCATACGATGTGAGTCATTGGGGGCATGCCAGATGGACGTGGCGTTTTGCCCACTCGGAGCTAGACGTGCACTTTAACGCGTTGTTCATTT
Source organism: Solibacillus palustris (assembly GCF_022549215.1). GTDB lineage: Bacteria > Bacillota > Bacilli > Bacillales_A > Planococcaceae > Solibacillus > Solibacillus daqui. The sequence goes on from NZ_JAKZFC010000008.1 coordinate 73,676, forward strand.
AGTGAGTGGAAACTCAGCTCCTAAAGCGATTTGTTCAGAAGGGATTTGTAGTAATTGATGAGTAGTCAAAGGGCCGTTTTTTTCTAAAAAGGCTTCGACAATACGGTAACCGACACAATAACCGATATGTGCGGGGAGTTGCCCGGAAGCGTCACCAAATAAATAACTTTGATGATTATGTAAGCCGCGCAACGCTAAAGCATCTATAAAGTGGGTGTGCCAATAATGTTTTACTTGCTCTAAGTTATAGCGCCTCGTCCAAGAGCTAATGGCATGTTCTCCAAGTAGGCTTTCTACAGCGTGTTCGGCTAAGCCTTCCATCATCACGGAATCTAGTAATGTCGGCAATTCAGACTGATAATGTTGTCGGCAAATATGATGATATTCATGGGTAATGAGGGCGTGAAGCTCTTTTACAGAAACATGATTCGAAATGAATAAACAAATGCCGTGTTTATAGGCGACACCATTTTTCATAAAGCCATGCCGCATTGGCAAAATAGCTACCTGAGTGTTAGGGCCATCCCACATCTTCATCAAATCATAGAGCTGCCGTTTTACAATGTCCCATACATTGAGCTGTAAAGGAAGTGCCCCTGTTTCTAACAATCCTTGCTGGAGAAGCTCATATTGTACGGCTTTAGCTGGAGTGTTTGGGAAAATGGATTGAACAAGTGGATAGGTATGTTGGACGCGCTCTGTTAAATCTTGAAATAAACTTTGCGTATCAAGCACTATCAAATAATCCCTCCTTCATTCTACTATATGATTTGGACGATAGGCTCGTGTGTGCGATTTGCTTATACATATAGTAGGAAAAGAAAGGAGGGGAAAAAATGAATTCAAAAGCAGCTTATGACATGTGCTGTAAATACCACGGCAAGCGTGTCAGAATAACGGATAATCGCGGAAATGTACATGTTGGGCGCATTACAAATGTAGATAATCGAAATGTTTGGCTGATGCCAGATCGTGCAGGTTACGGTATTGGCTTTTGGGGCTTTGGTGAACCTGGATTTGGCTACGGAATTGCATTAGGAGCGATTACAGGCATCGTACTTGCTTCAATTTTTTTCATTTAATGAAAAAAGCTAGCACACTCTGTATTTGTGCTAGCTTTTCATTATTTGCTTGTGAAAAAAATGGCGATTGTACCACGTCCGACATGGGCTCCAATCGCTGAGCCAATTGTTGTCGTTTCAATGGATTTTGGATGAAGTGCTTCTTCGATTGCAACCTTTACGTCGTGCATTAATTCCTCATCATTACTATGAGAAATACCGACAGTTTTATTTGTGAAGTCGCCGCCGCGTTCCTTCATAATGGCAATCATGCGCTGTATTGCTTTTTTAAAGCCACGCGTTTTTTCGAGTGGGACAAGCTTTCCATCATCAATATTTAAAATCGGTTTAATGTTCAGTAGACCCCCCATAAAAGCGCTTGTCTTTGAAATACGCCCACCTATTGCTAAGTGATTTAAATCGCCAACTGTAAATAGGTGTTCCATTGAATCGGCCATATCTGTTAATTGTGCAACAGCGTCGTCAAACGCTACGCCGAATTTATTTAAACGTACTGCTTCTTTAACAACTAAGCCCTGTCCATAAGAAGCGCATTTTGTATCAATAATTGCTAATTTTAAATCTGGGTAGGTTTCAAGTAATTGATTTTTTGCTAAAAAAGCGCTTTGACAAGTACCTGATAAATTTGAAGAAAAGGCAATATAAATCCCTTCATCACCTGATTTTGCTAGTTGTTCAAAAGCGTTTAAAAAGATTTCTAATGAAACTTGTGATGTTTTTAGAATTTCGCCTTCTGCAATTGCTGCGTATACTTGATCATTTGAGATGCCAATAACGTCATCATATTCGACACCTTTCATTAATACACGTAACGGAAAAAGATGCACATCTTCCTTATCAAAATATGATTTTGGTAAGTCTGAACCACTATCCGTAAAAATTTTCATAAAAATCCCCCTTATCTTACTTATTATTAATACTAATATTAATGTTCATTTAAAACTATTTACATTTGTCATAATGATTGTTCTAATTCCCTTATTATAAAATAACTTCTATAAACACTGCACATACTTTTACAAATAATCATGATCAACCAGTTGTATTTCGTGTGCGTTTAACGCCACCAAGCCAATTTGAGCAATACTTGCGTATTCATTACGGTTTAATTGATGATGGTTTAGTCGATGCAAAAGGCAATCCTAAAAATATGGCGCATACGGCTCTCATCTTATCAATGCAAAATACATTAATTGTCGGTATACCATTTTGGTTACAGCGCAAACTATTTGCATGGCTTGTAAAGCAGGGACTTAAAAACACTGCATATAAAGGCTTTGAAAAATATATAGGTAAGCCAGTTCAATAAAAAGGTTATGTTCCTATTATAGATGGTACAAAAAATGACAATATCCAGCGAGAAAATACAGAAAATAAAAACAATTGAACTCTTACAAGACAAAAAATGCTCACAATTGTTGGTAGATTTCTCGTAAATGATGTGCTTTTCAATACCTTACAGCTAAGCATTCTGTATATATTTTAATCTTTTAGCAATTGTGTTACACTACAATAAGGTAATAATTGATATAGAATAAGTAGGTCTCTGCCAATATTATGTTGTCGATAATTTACGGTAGCGCTTTCAAAATTCTAAAAATCTTAATATATATATAAGGGAAGGTAAAAATGAGTAACAAGCATATCAAATCAGACGTTATCTTAATTGGTGCCGGAATTATGAGTGCTACTTTAGGTACAATGCTTAAAGAGTTAGCACCAGAGTGGAAAATTACAGTGTTCGAACAGTTAGCAAAAGCAGGTGAGGAAAGTTCTCACGAATTAAACAATGCTGGAACAGGGCATGCTGCTTTATGTGAATTAAACTACACAAGTGAGAAAAAAGATGGAACAATCGATATTACTAAAGCAATTAATGTAAATACGCAATTCCAAGATTCTTTACAGTTCTGGTCTCACCTTGTAAAAACAGGTCAAATCGAAAACCCTGAAGATTTCATTATGCCTCTACCACATATGAGTATGGTACAAGGTGCAAACAATGTAGAGTATCTTAAGAAGCGACATGCAGCAATGACAGCAAACCCATTGTTCGAAGGTATGGAATACTCTGACGATCCAGAAACACTTAAACAATGGATTCCGTTAATTATGAATGACCGTAAATCAAACGAGCCAATCGCAGCTACAAAAATTGATTCTGGTACAGACGTAAACTTCGGTGCGTTAACTCGTACATTAATTGCCAACTTACAAAAACAAGACGTAGGCGTTAACTATAACCACAGCGTTCTTGATGTTAAGCGTACAAAAGATGGCTTATGGGAAGTTAAAGTTCATGATAAAAATAGCGGTAAAGTTGAATACCACACTGCAAAGTTTGTATTCTTAGGTGCTGGTGGTGGTAGCCTTGAGTTACTACAAAAATCAGGTATCCCTGAGTCGAAACACATCGGTGGTTTCCCAATTTCAGGTGTATTCTTAGTTTGTAACAATGAAGAAGTAATTAACCAACACCATGCAAAAGTATATGGTAAAGCGGCAGTTGGTGCTCCACCAATGTCAGTACCTCATCTAGATACACGTTACATTGATGGCAAAAAATCATTATTATTCGGACCATTCGCAGGCTTCTCTCCGAAGTTCTTAAAAACAGGTTCATACATGGATTTATTCGCATCTATCAAACCACACAACTTAGTAACATTACTTGCTTGTGGTGCGAAAAACATGGACTTAACAACTTATTTAGTAAAAGAAGTTGTAGCATCTAAAGAAAAACGTATTGAAGAATTGCGCCAATTCGTACCAACAGCGAAGAGCGAAGATTGGGAGATTATTGTAGCAGGTCAACGTGTACAAGTAATAAAAGACACAGACGCTGGTAAAGGTACATTACAATTCGGTACAGAAGTAATTAACTCTCAAGACGGGTCAATCGCAGCATTACTTGGTGCATCTCCAGGTGCTTCTACAGCTGTATCGGTTATGTTAAAAGTAATCAAACAATGTTTCCCACAAGAAATGAAAACTTGGGAAGCAAAATTTAAAGAAATGATTCCAGCTTACGGTCAAAACTTAGTTGAAAACACAGCACTTCTACAAGAAGTAAAAGCAACAACTTCTGAAGCGTTAGGCTTAAATAAATAATGATTAAAGAACCTTTAATTTATTCAGAGATTAAAGGTTCTTTTTTAACCTTTTTTCAGTGGGTGTCAAAGCACAAATTATGTCTCAGCGTAATTGATTGGAATAAATGAACCTATAGTAGAAGGCAATACAGTTCATAGTAGGAGGGTTTTTTATGCTATATAAATTAGATTATGATTCACCTATTGGAATTATAGAGATAACAGGTACAGAAAAATATATAACTTCGATTTTATTTCCAGAACGAGAGCTTGTAGAACATAAACAAGTGGAACAAATGCCTGAAATTATAAATACTTGTTATCGGGAGTTAGATGAATATTTCAATGGCAAACGAAAGGATTTTACGGTTGCATACCATTTTGAGGGAACAGAATTCCAAAACAGTGTTTGGCAGGCTTTGACGACCGTACCCTTTGGAAAAACGGCTTCTTATAAAGAGATTGCTCAACAAATTGGTAATGAAAAAGCAGTGCGAGCAGTAGGGATGACCAATAGTAAAAATTTAATTAGTATTATCGTACCGTGCCATCGTGTTATAGGAGCAAGTGGTAAACTGACAGGGTATGCAGGTGGTATTTGGCGAAAAGAGTGGCTACTTGAGCATGAGAAAAAGGATTTTTAAACCATAAAAACTTCACAAGAAGGAAAATGGATTATTTTCAAAATAATGATGTAAGAGCCAAATTTTTGCCTTAAATAATATAGTAAATTGAGAACTGTTCTGTAAACCCTTGTTTACAGGGCTGTTTTTTGTGAGGAGTTTTTTAATGAATGAACAACAATTTGATAAATTTTTAAATATCGAAACAACAGGATTCCAATATGGATTTCCGAAATTAGCAAAATATCATCGCTATGAACCGACACCGTATAGCGGGTTAGAGCAATTGTTTGAAGTATATGCGTTACCGCAGGGAGCCAATTTTTTAGATATTGGCTGTGGCAAAGGACGGGTCCCTATTTATGTACATCACCGTTTTGATATTCCAGCCATCGGTATTGAAATGGATCCAAAATTTTTTGTAGAAGCTGAACATAATGCAGCGCAATATTTGAAAAAGGCAGGGAAGAAGCGTTCATCGCTACAATTTTTTAACATGGTAGCAGAAACTTATCAAATTAAGGTAAAAGATCAAGTCTTTTTCTTCTTCAACCCCTTTTCGATTCACGTGTTTCGTGAGTTCATGAGCAATATTTTAAAATCCTATGAGCAATACACCCGCACAATCGACATTATTTTGTATTATCCATCTCCCGATTACTTGCACTATTTGCACCAAGATTTAGGGCTAGATTATTACTTGAATATAAAATTGCGCAATGAAAAAAATGAAAATGAACGCATTGTAATTTTCCGTCTGCAACCATAAATATTGGGTAAAATTCCCACATAATATTAATCAGTATTTGATTTTATATTCAGTGAAATATAAATTTACATAATTTACTGAAAAATCACACTAGACTAAATATTATGTTTCTATTACAATACAGAAGTTGGATTGCTACAATTTTTTTCAATGAAACTTTTTATTCAGAAAATTATAAAAATAGATTGTGGAAATGAGTTAAATTGATTATAATTATCAGAAATATCAAACAATTAAGCGTTAGTAGGGGGATGCAATGATGACAAAGCACAACAAAATGAAAAAATATGGTTCTTTATTTATTGCAACAGCAATGTTAACGGGGGCTTTAGCGGGATGTGGTACAGATGACTCTAGTTCAACTTCATCAAGTGGTAGTGGTAATTCAGCATCAGGTGATGTCATTAAAATCGGTGCGAACTTAGAATTATCAGGCGCTGTAGCATCTTATGGATCATCTATTAACGACGGTGCTAAATTAGCAGTTGAAGAGATTAACGCTGCTGGCGGCATTGATGGTAAAAAAATCGAGTATGTTCCAGTTGACAATAAATCAGAAACAGCTGAAGCAACTTCTGCAGCGATCCGTTTAGCAGAGCAAGAAAAAGTAGTTGCGATGATTGCTCCAGCAACTTCTGGTAACTCAGTGGCAACAGTGCAAATTGCAAATCAACATAAAGTTCCTATGGTAACGGGTTCTGGAACAGCACCAAACGTTACAGTAAATGACGATGGAACTGTAAATGATTATGCATTCCGTACATGCTTCATCGATCCATTCCAAGGAACTGTTGCAGCAAACTTCGCAACAAATGAGCTACAAGCGAAAAATGTTGCAATCTTTGCGGATAACGCTTCTGATTATGCAAAAGGTTTAGCGGCATCATTCAAAGAAACTATTGAAGCAAATGGCGGTACAGTTGTTGCTGAAGAAGCTTATGTGGCAAAAGATGTAGATTTCAAATCACAATTAACAAACATTAAAGGGAAAAATCCTGATTTCATCTTTATTCCCGGCTATTACGAAGAGGTAGGTATCATCGTTAAGCAAGCACGTGAAGCAGGTATTACAGCTCCATTAATGGGTGCTGACGGTTGGGATTCACCAAAATTAGTGGAATTAGCGGGTGGCGATGCGTTAAACAACACATTCATTACAAACCACTATTCATCTGAAGATCCAGATGCAAAAATTCAAGATTTCGTTACAGCGTTTAAAGATGAGTATGGTCAAGCACCAAATGCCTTCCACGCTTTAGGCTATGATTCAATTTACTTTATTGTAGATGCAATCAAACGTGTTGATGGTGATATTACAGGTGAAGCAATTCAAAAACAATTAGCTGCAACAAAAGATTTAGGCCTTGTTACAGGTACATTCACAGTTGACGAAAACCACAACCCAGTAAAATCAGCAACAGTTCTAGAATTTGTAGACGGTAAGCAACAGTTCAACTCTAAAGTAAATCCTTAATTATTTACAAGTAAGGGGGGCGGAACTAGCCTCCCTTTTTAATATGGTCGAACTTCAATATTAAAAAAAAGGAGTGAAATGTATGGAATGGATTCAACAGCTCGTGAACGGGATTTCGCTAGGCAGTATCTACGCGTTAATTGCATTAGGGTACACGATGGTATACGGGATTATTAAGTTAATCAACTTTGCCCATGGTGACGTATTCATGCTTGGTGCATTCATTGGCTTTTATGCCATTGCGCGTTGGGAAATGAATGTATTTTTAGCACTTGTTTTAGCAATGATTCTCTGTGCAGTTATTGGGGTTATTATTGAGCGTATTGCCTATAAGCGACTTCGAAATGCTACACGTATCGCGGCACTGATTACAGCAATCGGGGTGTCATTACTAATTGAGTATACGGTGATTTTCTTCCGTGGCGCATCACCAGAGGCCTATCCAAATGTATTTACAAAAACGAATTTTGAAATTTTCGGCGTACAAATTAGTACATTATCGATTTTTATTTTATCAATATCCATTTTCTTAATGATTGTCTTGCAATTCATCGTGCATAAAACAAAAATCGGGAAAGCGATGCGTGCGGTATCTCATGATGCGGACGCGGCAAAATTAATGGGGATTAATGTAGACAATACGATTTCTGCAACATTTGCAATTGGTTCAGCGTTAGCTGGTGCAGCAGGCGTTATTTTTGGTATTTACTACACACGTATCGATCCATTAATGGGTATGCTTCCGGGGATTAAAGCGTTCATCGCAGCCGTATTAGGTGGTATTGGTATTATTCCAGGTGCGATGGTTGGTGGGTTATTATTAGGCGTCGTAGAAACAATCGTTTCAGCGCTTGGTTATTCGCTATGGCGCGATGCAGCTGCATTTGTAATCTTAATTTTAATTTTAATTATTCGTCCAGCGGGTATTTTCGGGAAAAATACACGCGAGAAAGTGTAGGTGAGCAGCATGAAAAAATCAAAAATCTTTTGGGGTTATGCCGTTCTAGCACTTGTCATTTATGTTGTTGTTCAATTATTAATCAACAACGGGTTCGTTGCGTTCTACTATCAAAACATGTTAATCACGATGTGTATTAACATTATGCTTGCGGTAAGTTTACACGTTATTATCGGAATTACTGGGCAGTTTTCGATTGGCCATGCTGGTTTCTTAGCGGTAGGTGCATACATTTCCGCCATTTGTACAATGAAGTTAGGGTTACCGTTTGTTACGGCTATTTTAATTGGTGCAGTTGTTGCGGCACTTGCGGGGCTTTTAGTTGGAATTCCGACACTGCGTTTAAAGGGGGACTATTTAGCAATTGCGACATTAGGATTTGCAGAAATTATTCGTATTGTGTTTTTAAACGTGGATTATGTTGGAGGTGCGGCTGGTATATCGGTAACACATCAATCGACATGGACATATGCATTTTTTGGGACATTTATTACAATATTAGTCATTGCGAACTTTACGAATTCACGCCATGGCCGCGCATGTATTTCGATTCGTGAAGACGAAATCGCAGCCGATGCAATGGGTATTAACACAACGTATTACAAAGTAGTCGCATTTGCGATTGGTTCGTTCTTTGCAGGGGTTGCTGGTGCCATTTATGCGCATAACTATTATTTAATTCAGCCAACTGCATTTGGTTTCTTAAAGTCATTTGATATTTTGATTTTCGTAGTATTAGGTGGTTTAGGAAGTCTTTCGGGTTCAGTCATTGCCGCAATTTTATTAACAATTGTTTCAACATACTTACAAGGTTTCCCAGAAACGCGTATGATTATTTATTCTTTAGTGTTAATTTTAGTGATGTTGTATCGTCCAACGGGATTACTTGGCACGAAAGAGATTACAGAATTCTTCAAGTTCGGTAAAAAAGGAGGTACTCGTGTATGAGTAGTACACTTCTTAAAGTAGATAAATTAGGCATTCAATTTGGCGGATTAAAGGCTGTGCAAAATGTAGATCTCCACATGAACAGCGGTGAGTTAATCGGACTAATTGGGCCAAATGGTGCTGGTAAAACAACAACATTCAATATGTTAACAGGTGTTTATGCTCCAACGGAAGGAACAATTACATTTGACGGTAAATCAATTGGCGGGCTAGATCCTTATAAAGTAACGCGCCAAGGGATTAGCCGTACATTCCAAAATATCCGTCTATTTAAAGAACTATCCGTGTTAGACAACGTAAAGGTAGCGAATCATGGCTTAGCAAAGCACAATTTAATTTCGAGCATTTTCCGTTTGCCGAGTCACTTTAAAGGTGAAGTGAAAATGGAAGAAGAGTCGCTAGCATTCTTAAAAATTTTTGGTTTAGATGTCTACCGTGATGAGTTAGCGAAAAACTTACCATACGGAATGCAACGTCGTTTAGAAATTGCGCGTGCACTTGCTGCAAAGCCAAAGTTGCTATTACTAGATGAGCCAGCTGCTGGTATGAACCCGCAGGAAACACATGAGCTTATGGAGTTAATCGCATTTATTCGTAAGGAATTTGATTTAACGATTCTTTTAATTGAGCATGATATGCACTTAGTCATGGGAATTTGTGAGCGTATTTACGTGTTAGACCATGGGCAATTAATTGCGGAAGGAACGCCTGGGGAAATTCGTTCAAATCCAAAAGTTATTGAAGCATACTTAGGTGAGGAGGTTACAGAATAATATGCTAAAAATTAATGACATCGATGTATACTATGGCAATATTCAAGCCTTAAAAGGGCTCTCCCTCGAAGTAAATGAAGGTGAAATTGTTACACTAATCGGAGCGAACGGTGCTGGAAAAAGTACGCTTCTTAAGACGATTTCGGGTTTACTAAAGCCAAAGCGTGGTTCGATTGAATATTTAGGCACCGCGATTGATGGTAAGGCTGCACAATCGATTGTAAAAGCAGGGATTTCGCATGTACCAGAAGGGCGTCGCGTATTTTCAAATATGAGCGTAGAAGAAAATCTAGAGCTTGGTGCGTACTTACGTAAAGATAAGGACGGTATTAAAAAGGATTTAGATCATGTTTATGAACTGTTCCCACGATTACTAGAGCGTCGCAAGCAGCTATCGGGTACATTATCTGGCGGTGAGCAGCAAATGCTAGCAATGGGCCGCGCATTAATGGCAAAACCAAAGCTAATTATTTTGGATGAGCCATCAATGGGTCTTGCACCGCTGATGGTAAAAAATATATTCAATATTATTGAAATGGTTAATAAAGAAGGCGTAACCGTTTTACTAGTAGAGCAAAATGCCAATATGGCGCTTTCCGTAGCAAACCGCGCGTATGTTTTAGAAACGGGTAAAATCGTGCTTTCCGGTACAGCAAAAGAGTTGCAGGAAAGTGAAGAAGTAAAAGCGGCCTACCTAGGGGGACTATAATTTTAATGATGTTTCCTGTAAGCTTATGCTTATAGGAAACTTTTTTTGAATGGGGCGATTTCTATGCAAACGATTGAACAATTGATTGAGACACTACAGCTAGAACCACATCCAGAAGGCGGCTTTTACCGTTCAACGATGCGTGATGATGAAAAGCTAAGCTTAGCGCATGGAGAGCGTCCACTTTATTCAAGCATTTACTTTTTACTACGCTCGCAGGACATTTCACATTTGCATCGGCTTCAATCGGATGAAGTATGGTATTACCACGGTGGTAGTGCTTTAACTATCCATATGATTTATGAGGACGGTACGTATGAGGCAAAGAAATTAGGATTAAATATTGAGAACGGTGAGCAACCACAAATTTTAGTCGAGAAGGGGACAATCTTTGGTTCTTCGGTTGAGGAGGAAAATACATTTGGCTTAGTAGGCTGTATGGTGGCACCAGGCTTTGATTTTGAAGATTTTGAGCTGTTTACACAGCAGCAGTTACTGGAAATCTATCCGAAGCATGAAGTGATAATTAAAAAAATGGCATTTGAACAACTTTAAAAAAGCAAGCCGAACTTAAAAATTTGGCTCGCTTTTATCATTGATAAGGAAACTATAAATTATCGAATTGTAGATAACTTTTACAAAAACTCATCTTCCGTCTAGGCTAAAGCGCCAGCCCCTCGACCATTTCGATCCCTCCTGCAAAAGTGGTGGAGCGTTTACTTTTGCGTCGGGTCCTCCAATGCCTGAGGCTCACACGATGTGAGTCATTGGGGGCATGCCACATGGACGTGGCGTTTTGTCCACTCGGGGCTGAACAGGCGCTTTAGCGCTTTTGTTCATATGATCACCAAATAATAACATCATCATTCGGATATTTTAATGCTAGCTCTATTTCATAATGAAAATAATGCTTTTACTTGCCTACAATTTTATGAGTGGCTTTAATAATATCATCTAAATCCCAATAGTCACCACTTACTGAAGTCTTGTGTTAGGTCTACAATTGGCTGTATTGTAAGCATGGTCTGTCCAATAAGTGAGCTACTTTTAGAGGGCATCACTTATTGCTTGGGTGTGTAGTTGAGTAGTGTAAAAAGTTCGTTCCGTTCTTTGTCTGTTAAATCACGCCATTGGCCGACCTTTAAGTTGCCGATATGGATATTCATAATGCGAATGCGCTGTAGACGTTTTACGGAATAGCCAAGTGCCGAACACATACGACGAATTTGACGGTTCAGACCTTGTTCTAAAATGATTTTAAATACTTGTGAGGATATTTTTTCAACACGGCAAGGCAATGTTTTTGTATCTAAAATTTCTACCCCCGCACGCATCTCTTGTAAAAACTTGTCGGTAATCGGCTTGTCAACTTGTACGACATATTCTTTTTCATGATGGTTTTCAGCACGTAAAATTTCGTTTACGATGTCTCCATCATTTGTTAATAACAATAACCCTTCTGAATCTTTGTCCAAACGCCCAATATGGAAAATACGTAGCGGATGATTGACAAAATCCACGACATTTCCTTCGATATGTTTTTCGGTTGTACTTGTAATGCCTACTGGTTTGTTGAGCACGATGTATACTAGCTGATCTTCACGTTGTACTGGTTTACCATCTACACAAACATGATCGCCAGTTTCTACTTGGCTACCATTTGTTGCAAGTTCACCGTTAATCGTTACTCGACCTTCTTCTACCCATTTATCTGCACCACGACGAGAGATGATGCCTGTTTCTGCTAAAAATTTATTGATACGCATAATTTTTTCACCTACTAATAGAATATCTTCAGTATACAATAATTCATCTCGAAGGTTAATTGTTATGGGCTATATCCGTTATGTTTTGGCGTAATTGTGTCTAGATTTCTTTAAGAGTGCTTGTAAACAATTTTAAAATTCTGTAAATTGTAGTTTAATATTTGAAATTTAATTACTTTTCTGACAATATAAGAATAGAAGATACCTATTTTATTACAGATCATTTTCGGCATGAATGTAAGCTTAAACAAAATTTAATAGGTATGATCACCATTATTTAAGAAAAGGGGAGAATTTTCAATGGCAGAGGTTAATGTAATGACAGGAGTTTATGCAAATCCAAATACGGATGGTGCACTTGTACATTTTAAGGAACGTTATGACAATTTTATTGGTGGCGAATGGGTTGCACCAGCAAATGGTGAATACTTTGACAACGTTACACCTGTAACAGGTAAAGTATTTACACAAATTGCCCGTTCTACAGAAGCAGATATTGAATTAGCTTTAGATGCGGCTCATGCGGCTAAAGATGCATGGGGAACAACGTCGGTAACAGAGCGAAGTAATATTTTGTTAAAAATTGCAGATCGTATCGAACAGAACTTAGAAATGTTAGCTGTTGCAGAAACTTGGGACAATGGTAAAGCTGTGCGTGAAACATTAAATGCCGATCTGCCACTTGCGATTGATCACTTCCGTTATTTTGCTGGTGCATTAAGAGCACAAGAAGGTTCTCTTAGCCAAGTAGATGAAAATACAGTTGCTTATCATTTCCATGAACCAATTGGAGTAGTAGGGCAAATTATTCCTTGGAATTTCCCATTGTTAATGGCGGTATGGAAACTAGCACCTGCACTTGCTGCTGGAAACTGTGTTGTTCTTAAACCGGCTGAGCAAACACCAGCATCAATTTTAGTATTAGCTGAGTTAATTGAAGATTTATTACCTCCTGGAGTATTAAATATTGTAAATGGTTTTGGCTTAGAAGCAGGAAAGCCGTTAGCATCGAGCCCACGTATCGGTAAAATTGCCTTTACTGGTGAAACGACAACAGGTCGCTTAATTATGCAATACGCATCACAAAATTTAATTCCTGTAACATTAGAGCTTGGTGGGAAATCACCTAATATATTCTTTGAAGATATAATGGATGCAGATGATGCATTTTTAGATAAGGCAGTAGAAGGCTTTGTATTATTTGCCCTTAATCAGGGGGAAGTATGTACATGCCCATCTCGTGCGCTTATTCAAGAATCAATTTATGATAAATTTATGGAGCGTGTATTAAAGCGTGTAGAAGCGATTCAACTAGGAAACCCACTTGATCCAAATACAATGATGGGTGCACAAGCTTCTTCTGAGCAAATGGAAAAAATTCAATCTTATTTACAAATTGGGAAAGAAGAAGGCGCAGAATGCTTAAGTGGTGGTGAGAAAAATGATCTTGGCGGCGAGTTCGCAGAAGGTTATTACATTAAGCCAACAGTATTCAAAGGACATAACAAAATGCGTATTTTCCAAGAAGAAATTTTTGGTCCAGTAGTAGCTGTTACAACATTTAAAACAAAAGAAGAAGCGCTTGAAATTGCGAACGATACATTATACGGCTTAGGCGCTGGTGTTTGGACGCGCGATATGAATACAGCGTATCGCTTCGGACGTGGTATTGAAGCGGGTCGTGTTTGGACAAACTGCTACCATGCCTACCCAGCACACGCAGCGTTTGGTGGCTACAAAATGTCTGGTGTTGGACGTGAGAATCATAAGATGATGCTTAGTCATTATCAACAAACGAAAAACTTATTAGTAAGTTATGATGAAAACCGCTTAGGCTTCTTCTAAGAAAGAGGAGGTGCGGAAATTTGGTTGAACGTGTTATCGCAACCGAAGAAGCATTGCAGCTAATCGACAAGTTAAAAGTTCGTCATGGTCCCATTATGTTTCATCAATCAGGTGGCTGTTGTGATGGCTCGTCACCGATGTGTTATCCTGATGGGGATTTAATTGTTGGGAAACAAGATATTTTATTAGGCCATCTTGGTGGCAGCCCATTTTATATGCACAAAAATCAATATGATTATTGGAAACATACACAAATTATTATTGATGTTGTGGATGGACGGGGCGGGATGTTTTCGCTTGAAGGTGTGGAAGGGAAGCGTTTTTTATCTAGATCTCGGGCATTTTCTAAAGAAGAGCTAGAGCAACTATCATCGTAAATTACGAAAAGGCTATGCGATTTTGCATAGTCTTTTTTCATGGCAAAAAATTAGGCGTATAATGAATCGTAGGAGTGTGAAGCTATGGACAAGAATCATTTTATAACAAGCCTTCAGCAAAACTATGAAAGAATGTCACTATTTTTTAATGCAGACATGACACCTGCCATTAAAGTGCCGCTAGCCGTGCAATATTCATTTTCACGTGAAACGTTTCATGGTATGCAATATGAAGCACAAATGAAAAACTTGCAACGAAAAGCTGTAAAACAATCGCTAATCGAATTCTTTTCTAATGTATCGACAAAATCGGTTCTAAGCTATAAAGTAGCGGTGCATCTGATTTTACATGATCAAACCGAGCAAGAAATTCAGCGTATAGCGCAAAATGAGCGTTATCTTGAAGCAGCGGGTTTTGCAAGCAGCACCTATCAATCCATTGCCGCGCTGTTTTTAATCGATGAAGCACATGCTAAGCGTGCCAAGCAGTTACATAGTGAGATGAAAAGGCAGCATCAATTTTTGACTGGTAAAGATGATATTCCGTATGCGGTTTTATTAACGAGAGAGCAAGCAGATGCTAAGTTACAAGGTCAGACGATGCGTCGTTATTATGATGCGCTTATACAACAAGACTTTAAGCGCGGTGATGCACTACAAGCGATGACACAGTTATTAACGATGTATGATGTACAGTTTGAGCCATTGTTAATAGATTATGTTGTTGCGATTCGAGCACATTTAAAAAGGGAAAACATAAAGGTGCGACGTAATTTTTATCCATTTATTGCGATGCTTGCACTGACACGCGCGAATGAGGATGTGCTTAGTGATGTTGTGATGCTGAATAATGAACTGAAGCAGCTGAGCATGTTTGCGTTAGAGCCCTCGCTCGCTTTGATGACGGCAACACAGTTTGTGCTACAGCAATTGATTGAAAACGATCAGCTTCAACAATTCAATGACAGCTTATTGTTTTTACAGGCATTAAATATGAGTGATTTTTTACATGATGCAGGCTTTACGATAGCATTTAATATTTTTGATTTATTCATTTAAAAGGAGTGAACACGATGCAACAAACGAAACTATGGATTAATGGTGTGTGGGAACAAACAGCGGAAACGACGGAACTTACGGCACCTTACACAGGAGAGGTTATTGCACAGGTAGCAAAAGCGACGATTTCAGATGTAGAACGTGCGATTGAAGGAGCACATCAAGCATTTCAGACGTTTCAAAAGATGCCTGCTTATGAGCGTGCAGAAATTTTATATAGAGTAGTAGCCATTATGCGTGAGCGAAAACCAGAGCTGGCGCAAATCTTAGCAAATGAAGCGGCAAAGCCATTATCAGCGGGGCTGGGTGAATTGGATCGTACCATTGCGACCTATCAATTTGCCGCAGAGGCCGCAAAAAATTTAATAGGTGAAACTGTGCCAATGGATGCAGCTCCAGGCGCGGCAGATTATATTGGTTATACAAAGCGTGTACCATTAGGCGTTGTTTCAGCAATTACGCCATTTAACTTTCCATTTAATTTAGTTGCGCATAAATTAGGTCCAGCATTTGCGGTCGGCAATACGGTAGTATTAAAACCAGCATCACAAACACCAATAAGCGGGCTTGTTATGGCGGAAATTTTTAAGGAAGCCGGCTTACCTGATGGTGCACTACAAATTGTCACAGGCAGTGGGGCTGAGTTAAGCGATACATTAGTAACGCACCCACTGGTTAAAAAAGTGACGTTTACAGGTAGTGGTGCGGTAGGGTTAAAAATAAAAGAAAAAGTAGGGTTACGTAAAATCACATTAGAGCTCGGTTCGAATGCGGGCGTCATTGTCGAGCCGTCAACAGAACTCGATAAAATGATGAAACGTTGTGTTGGTGGAGCATTTGGCTTTGCGGGACAAGTATGTATTTCTCTTCAACGCATTTATGTACACAGCGCAATCTATGAAGAGTTTACAAAAAAGTTTGTAGAAGAAACGGAGAAATTAGTTGTTGGTGACCCGTTTGACGCAAACATTGATATCAGTGCGATGATTCACCCAAATGAGGTAGCCCGTATAAAAAACTGGATTGAAGAAGCAAAGATACAAGGGGCACAAGTCGCAACAGGTGCTGAATTTACAGAACGCACATGTACGCCGACTGTCATGGTAAACGTAAAGCCAACTATGAAAATTGTTTGTGAAGAAACATTTGCACCGGTTGTATCCATTGTTCCTTACGACACACTCGATGAAGCAATTGCATTTGTGAATGATACCGAACTCGCACTAAATGCGGGAATTTATACAAATAATTTAATGGATGCATTAAAAGCAGCAGATGAACTGCAAGCAGGCGCGGTTATTATTAATGATATTCCAACATTCCGAACAGATAATATGCCGTATGGCGGTGTGAAAATGAGTGGTTATGGTAAAGAAGGTATTAAATATGCAGTGGAAGAAATGACTGACTTAAAATTGATTGCTATGAAGCGAAATATTTAATCTTCGTACTAGTACACCATTGACTAAAAATAGTAACATGGAGAGTAGACAAGAAAGGTGGAGCATTATGAAAAAGACCTATCCAATGAGTTATTCTAAGGCAAATCAAACGCGATTAGTTTTACCTCCTGATACGAACCACCATCATTCGATTTTCGGTGGTAGGGTTTTAGCATATATCGATGAAGTAGCCGCTATCGCAGCAATGAAGCATTCACAGGGGGAAGTAGTAACAGCTTCTTTTGACTCTGTAGATTTTGTCTCATCTGCTTATGCTGGTGATGTGATTGAACTTGAAGCAATGGTAACAGGTACAGGGCGTACATCGATGGAAGTGTATGTCCGTGTAGTATCGCGTAACGTTAAAACGGGGGCGAAAAAGCTAACAACCGAGTCATTCGTAACGATGGTCGCAATTGATGAAGAGGGATCTCCAAAAGAAGTGCCAGGTGTTGAACCGGAAAATGATTTTGAGCGTCATTTATTTGAGACTGGGCCAATTCGCCAAGAGCATCGTAAGCAAAAACGTGCGTTATCAAAAAAACGTCGCGGATAAAATGAAAGGGACTGTGCGAAAAGTAAATACTTTTCGCGCAGTGCTTCGTTCGTGTATTAATTATCCGCTGCAGGCGGTGCTTCTGCGGTGGTCGAAATAAGATTTCCACCATCCTCGGCGCAAAGGGGGTGTCCCAGAATCACTTCTCGGACACCCCCTTTTGGTATTAGTCATGTAATTCATGTACGATGTGTAACAGCGAATCGGACGATGTTGAAACTAGGTTTGTCGTATGCGTAAGACCTGTAATAACGGATGTAATGGAGTGAATGTCTTCGTTTGTATTTTCGTATTGTGTTTTAATACCTGATACAGCTTCTGTAATCGATGTGAACGAATCGGCCAAACTTTTTTGTGTATCGACGCTCATTTTTACTTGCTCGTCTACGCTTGAAACAGAATCTGACATTTGTGAAATATTAACTTCCGTTTCTTTAATTAAATGCGACACGTTTTGTACGGCGTTTTTCGTTTCTTCTGCTAGTTTTCGAACTTCATCGGCTACGACAGCAAAGCCTTTACCGTGTTCGCCGGCACGCGCAGCTTCAATCGAGGCATTTAACGCTAATAAGTTTGTTTGGTCGGCAATGCCTGTTACGAGTCCAACAATATCAGCAATTTTCTGAGAAGACTGACGTAGCATAACCATCGACGTTTCGAGTGTATCAACGCGGTCTAAAATGGTTGTCATAATGGCCGTTTGATTGACTAAATACGTTGTGCCTGTCATTGATTTTTCTTCCGTTTCGGCAACTAAGTGTAGTCCTTCTTTTGTATTCGTCGCAATTTCCTCGGATTGATTGACGATTTCCTGTAGCGAGCTATTTGTTTCATCACTAATAAGATTGAGTTCCTGAGCAGTTGTTTGAATACGGTCGATTAAACGCATCTTAATATTTTCTGCCTCTGTACGAATGCGCTGTTCTTCAATTTCATATGCTTCGATTACGAGTTGTTGCTCAAAGTTAATCATTTTAGAAAAGGCATTAACTGCTTTTGCCATATCATGTGAGGACATATCAATTTTTTCGATAAATAAAATAAACGTACTCATCAATGATTGGAATGAAGCAATATACCATTTTGACTTCAAGCCAATACGTACATGGACTTGGGCGATAGTTTGGCGTTCCATTATGTAATTAGAATCAATTTTACATTTAAAAATACCTTCTAAATGTCGGTGGAGCGTAATTTTTAGACGCTCAATTTGTGTTGTATGTTTAATAATATTCACTAATTCTGGACTGAGTGTTACAGCTGCATAAAATTGTTCTACCATAACTGGAATGATCTCTGGTGCATAGGGCTCTAACTGCTTAATAATAGCTAAGTCTTCGGTTGTTAAATTCAATAATTGTAGTTGCTTATTTAAGTCAGGATAATTTGAAACGTCTAAATGTATTTCATGAGAATATTTCGCGCTATCAAAAAAAGACTGATTTGAAACTTTCGATGATTTCGAAAACCAACTTACCATAGTATTCCTCATTTCGTATTTTTTACATATTCATATTTTACTATTTTTTGAATGAGTTATCAGTAATATTTTAGTATAAATTCTATATTTGACTAAATTTGTATTTCTATTTTGTACGATGTATTATAAATAATAGATAAAGGTGCTATCAATTACGTCTCGGTGTAATTGAGTCCAGATTATTTTCGGGTTTGCTCGAATAATTCCTCTAAAGATCTGTGACATCCACGGAGCAATAATTTAATTCAGTCGAGAATTAGTCTATCACTGAATTGAAGGAAATACTTTACATTCTCGCCCCTCATATAGAAGTAGGGGACTTTTGTACCTGTTGCTTTTCTTATGGTACAAAAAGAATTTGCCAAAGCAAGTAAAATTATTAGAAAAGGACGTTGTAAAAATGAAGTTTCATAAAGGGCGTTTGAAGTTTGTGTTGCCGATTTCTTTAGGGGTTGCTATTGCTTCTTACATTATGTTAGCAAATAAATTCCAAGAAGTAGCAAGTCGTGATCGGATATTCATCGTTATTGGTGCAACAATTTTAACAGCGGTTATTGCGTATTTTTTATTCCCGCAAGAGGGCGATAATCCAAATGATCGAGGGCCATATTAACACGTACATAGTTTTTAATAATCTTAGGTATGGCAACCTAAGATTTTTTTTAGTTTGTGAAACTTTTACAACCGTCAAGCGTAAATAAGATAACAAAACAAAGTGAGGTTGATTGTAAATGGAGTCTAAATGGTCAAAGATTATTATCCATGCGAGTGCGTTTTTCGCGCCGTTTATAGTGCCGATTCTATTTTTCCTAATAAGTTCTGAAGATGAAGTAAAACGTATAGCAATGCAAGCGTTATTATTCCAAGTAGTATTTGGTGTTTTAATTGCCATTGCGGGCGTGTTATCGTTCGTGTTAATTGGATTACCATTCTTCTTAATATTTATAGCAATCTTTTGGATTGCTCCAATCATTGGCATTGTCAAAGCTTTATCAGACAAAAATTGGAATTATCCAATTGTAGGTCGCTGGATTTAATTTGATTCAGCGGGGTATGGATTAAAAGGCTGTGGGGAAAAAGTTCCCCGCAGCTTTTTTACATTTTTGGGGATTTATTTGAAGTGATTAGGGAAAAGTATTTTGAGAGTGATTATTTGAATTCAAAAAACAGCTATTGTATATTTAAGTCAAAGATAGTCAAAGTCAGTTGTTGAGAGGTGAGGACAGCATGAGGAATATATCTGACATAATTGAAGGGTATTTGAAGGAAGTTATTGAATTAGATGGAAAAGGACATATTGAAATAAAGCGTAATGAATTAGCGAAGCAGTTTGCTTGTGCACCTTCACAAATCAATTACGTCATTAATACACGTTTTACGACAGAGCACGGTTATTTTGTAGAAAGTAAGCGTGGTGGTGGGGGCTATATTCGGATTTTGCGTGTAACGATCCACTCAAAGAAAAACTTATTAGACGAAATGGAAGAGCAAATTGGTGAAACGATTGCACAAGCAAACGCGGAACGCATACTTTATCGTTTATTAGACGAAGATATTGTAAGTGAACGAGAGGCAAGTATTATGAGAGCTGCACTAGATCGTACAACATTACGACTAGGTTTACCAATCCGTGATGAAGTGCGAGCCCGCTTATTGCACGCGATGCTACAAACGATTTCTTTTGAAAAATAGAGGTGTTTTATCATGATATGTGAACATTGCAAACAACGCCATGCCAATGTAACGGTGACACAAATACAAAACGGTCAACAGATGGAGCGACATTATTGCGACGTGTGTGCTGCACAGTATCATCCGTTTCAATTTGAAATGAAAGAAGAGCCCGCATCATTACAGCAGCTCATGACGAACTGGTTTAATTTTGTGCCAATCTTAAAAAAAGAAAATGTAGCGGGGAGCACGGCAAAAACAAAAGCGTGCCCAACGTGTGGCAATACGTATCGTCAGTTTTTAAAGCAAGTAAAATTCGGTTGTGGTGATTGTTACAAAACATTCAGTGAACAGCTACCACAATTACTAGAAAAAATCCAAGCAGGTACGAAGCATGTAGGCTATGTTGAAGAAACGCACTTAAAAGAAAAAATCAATCAGCAAATAAGTGAACTTCGCACATTGCAACAGCAAGCTATTACAGAAGAACGTTTTGAAGATGCTGCAAAATTACGTGATGACATTCGAGCACTCGAAAGTAAAGTCGAGCAAGGAGAGGAACATGCATGAACATTGAGCATTTTTTAACGAATGCCAATCCAAGTTGGATGCAATACGAAAGCGATTCAGATATCGTCATTAGTACGCGCATTCGACTTGCTCGAAATATTGCGAACGTTCGATTTCCAATTAGCTTTACAGAACAAGATGCCGAACAAATAGAACACCAGTTAATGAATGCATTATTAGCGATAAATCGTGAGAATCCAAACCGATTTTCGTATTTTAAAGTGAAAGATATGCCGCATTTACAGCGCCAAATATTAGTTGAAAAGCATTTAATCAGCCCGAATTTAGCGCGTCGTCAAAAAATTGGGGCGTTTTTTTTAACAGAAGACGAGTCGATTAGCATATTAGTAAATGAAGAAGACCATATTCGTATTCAAAGTTTGGCACAGGGGATGAATTTGCAGCAAGCATATGCAGAAGCCAAAAAAGTAGACCGCTACTTAAGTAAGTCTATTGCTTACGCTTATGAAGATCGTTATGGCTATTTAACAAGCTGTCCTACGAATGTTGGAACCGGTTTACGTGCTTCGGTAATGCTCCATTTACCTGTGTTAACAATGACCAAACAGATGAATGCATTAATTCAAATGATGACAAGATTAGGAATGGTCGTAAGGGGTATATATGGGGAAGGTAGTGATAATTTGGGTAATGTTTACCAAATATCTAACCAAATCACTTTAGGGAAATCCGAAGAAGTTATTTTGCAGGAACTTGAAAAAGTTGTCGAGCAAATTATTCAAAAAGAGCAATTAGCCCGCAAAAATTTACTGTTGCGTGCACCTGCTGTTTTAGAAGACCGTTTAAGTCGTTCGCTAGGTACGCTAAAATATGCCAAAATTTTAACGAGCGAGGAAGCGGCAAGTTGTTTATCGAATGTGCGTCTTGGAGTAAGTTTAGGATTACTTGAACCAATCTCACAGCGCAAGTTAAATGAATGTATGTTAATTATGCAACCAGGGCTTATTCAGCAGTATGCCGGAGCGACACTTCAGTCAACTGAACGTGATATGTACCGCGCAAAGCTATTACAAGAAAAATTGAATGAACAAACAAGTAATAATGGGGAAAAAGGAGAGGATTCTTATGATGTTTAATCGATTCACACAGCGTGCTCAAAAAGTGTTACAACTTGCACAAGAAGAGGCCATTCGCCTAAAGCATAAAGAAATTGGAACAGAGCATATTTTACTTGGGCTAATTCGAGAAGGTGGCGGCATAGCAGCTAAGGCGTTAGAAGCGATTAATATTAGCCCACAAATGATTGAATCAGGTATTGAAGAGCTCGTGGGTAAAGGTACAGAAGAAGTGGGGCCGATTGTACACTATACACCGCGTGCGAAAAAAGTAATCGAATTATCATTAGATGAGTCGCGCAAACTAGGTCATGCTTATGTTGGAACAGAGCATATTTTACTGGCATTAATTCGAGAAGGTGAAGGGGTAGCAGCACGTGTATTAGCCAATACAGGTGTGAGTATTAATAAAGCGCGTCAGCAAGTGTTATTATTACTCGGTAATAACGACACGAATAGTAACGGTGGTTCAGTGTCAACACAGGCAGTGAATACACCAACATTAGATAGCTTAGCGCGCGACTTAACGGCAGTAGCACGTGAAGGTTCACTTGACCCAGTTATCGGCCGTTCAAAAGAAATTACACGTGTTGTGGAAGTATTATCACGACGCACAAAAAACAATCCAGTATTAATCGGGGAACCAGGCGTTGGTAAAACAGCAATCGCAGAAGGTTTAGCACAACAAATCATCAATAATGAAGTACCAGAAATTTTACGTGATAAACGCGTAATGACATTAGATATGGGGACAGTTGTTGCGGGTACGAAATATCGTGGTGAATTCGAAGACCGTCTGAAAAAAGTGATGGATGAAATTCGCCAAGCAGGCAATATCATTTTATTCATCGACGAGCTTCACACATTAATCGGTGCTGGTGGTGCAGAAGGTGCAATTGATGCATCAAACATTTTAAAACCGTCACTAGCTCGCGGAGAATTACAATGTATCGGTGCGACAACGTTAGATGAATACCGTAAATACATCGAAAAAGATGCTGCATTAGAGCGTCGTTTCCAACCGATTCAAGTAGATGAGCCGTCAGTCGAAGAAACCATTCTAATTATTAAAGGTTTACGTGATCGTTATGAAGCACATCACCGCGTGAAAATATCAGATGAAGCAGTAGAAGCAGCGGCAAAATTATCAGACCGTTACATTTCAGACCGTTTCTTACCTGATAAAGCAATCGATTTAATCGATGAGGCTGGCTCTAAAGTACGTTTACGTTCGTACACAGTGCCACCAAACTTAAAAGAACTTGAGAATAAATTAGAAGGTATTAAATCTGAAAAGAATGCAGCTGTATCAAGTCAAGAGTTTGAAAAAGCAGCGGCGCTCCGCGATTCAGAGCAAAAAGCAAAACAAGAATTAGAACAGCTGAAAAAAGAATGGAAAGAAAAACAAGGCAAAGAAGAATCAACAGTTTGCGTGGATGATATTGCACAAGTTGTAGCAATGTGGACAGGAATTCCAGTTTCGAAAATTGCACAAGAAGAATCTGCAAAACTATTAAATCTTGAAGAAGAATTACACAAGCGTGTAGTTGGTCAAAGTGAAGCGGTTGAAGCGATTTCTCGTGCGATTCGTCGTGCGCGTGCTGGGCTCAAAGATCCAAAACGTCCAATCGGATCATTCATCTTCTTAGGTCCAACAGGTGTAGGGAAAACGGAGCTAGCACGTGCATTAGCTGAAGTAATGTTTGGCGATGAGGATGCAATGATTCGCGTTGATATGTCTGAATACATGGAGAAACATTCTACTTCTCGTTTAGTTGGTTCACCTCCAGGCTATGTAGGCTTCGAAGATGGTGGTCAGTTAACAGAAAAAGTTCGCCGTAAGCCATATTCAGTTGTGTTATTAGATGAAATTGAAAAAGCGCATCCAGATGTGTTCAACATTTTATTACAAGTGTTAGAAGATGGTCGCTTAACAGACTCAAAAGGGCGCGTTGTCGATTTCCGTAATACGGTTGTGATTATGACATCAAACGTCGGTGCAGAGGCATTGAAATTCCGTAAGCATGTAGGTTTTGGGGCAGAAGATGTTGCTTCGAAAAACAAAAATGCGAAAGGAACAATGCTAGAAGAATTGAAAAAAGCATTCCGTCCAGAGTTCTTAAACCGTATTGATGAAATGATTGTGTTCCACTCATTAGAAAAAGAGCACTTAAAAGAAATCGTCTCATTAATGGCAAATTCATTGACGAAACGCTTAAAAGAGCAAGATATCCAATTAAAGTTTACAGACTCAGCGTTAGAAAAAATTGCAGAGGAAGGCTATGATCCACAATATGGTGCGCGTCCATTACGTCGTGCATTACAAAAAAATGTGGAAGACCGTCTATCTGAAGAGCTGTTAAAGGGCACGTTAGACAAATCGCAAACAGTCGTATTAGATTACACAAATGATGAGTTTGTCGTAACAACAGCAGTAAAAGTAGCAAACTAATTCAAGCGAGGTGAGCAGCAAGCTCACCTCGTTTTTTTTTGATCAATTACGCTTCGGTGTAATTGTGTCGAGATTTTTTTCGAGTTTGCTCGAAAAATTCCTCTAAAAATCTGTGACATCCGCCAAGGACATTGGGCCAACACGACGTTGGTCACTTAGACTTTGCCGCACGACGAGGTGCTCTTAGCCTAAGTTCATCTATTAAGTTTGGGTTTGAAAACTCTCTGCATAATGAACATTCTTGGCATTTATCCCCCACTTATAGAAATGGAGAACTTCTGTACCTGTCGCTTTGCATATGGTACAAAAATAATTTGCTGAAGCAAGTTAAAAAGACAGTTTCAACGATTAGCTAGGTGAACGGCTATGCAATCGTGTACAATAGAAAATAAGAACAAACATTCGAAGGGGTTAAAGATATATGGCAAAAAAGAAATCGAAATTTATGTGTAGTAGCTGTGGCTATGAGGCAGCAAAATGGATGGGGCGTTGTCCGGGCTGTGGTGAGTGGAACACGATGAATGAAGAAATCGAAGTCATTTCCAAAGGGCCACGCGGAGCATTCCAACATTCATCGACTACAACAAAGGCGACGCCAATAATTCAAGTTGAAGCACAGGAAGAAACACGCATCGTCACACAAATGGATGAATTTAACCGTGTACTTGGTGGCGGAATTGTGCCTGGCTCACTCGTATTAATCGGTGGTGATCCGGGTATCGGTAAGTCAACGTTACTCCTTCAGGTATCGGCATTATTATCAAACCAAGGCATGCGCGTATTATATATTTCTGGTGAGGAATCGGTACGTCAAACGAAGCTACGAGCAGAACGTTTAGGTGTCAAATCCCCGGAGCTCTATATTTATTCAGAAACGAACTTAGAATTTTTAAATCAAACAATTGAAGAAGTTCAACCGAAATTTGTGATTGTCGATTCGATTCAAACAGTGCATCATCCAGAAGTTACAAGTGCACCAGGAAGTGTGTCGCAAGTACGAGAATGTACGGCAGAGCTAATGCGAATCGCGAAAACGAAAAATATTGCGATTTTCTTAGTTGGTCACGTAACGAAAGAAGGACAAATTGCGGGTCCACGTATTTTAGAGCATATGGTAGATACAGTGCTTTACTTTGAAGGTGAACGTCATCATAATCATCGTATTTTACGCAGTCAAAAAAACCGATTTGGTTCGACAAATGAAATTGCGATTTTTGAAATGCTACAAGGTGGGTTGAAGGAAGTATTAAATCCGTCCGAGTTGTTTTTACAAGAGCGTTCACAAGGTGCTCCAGGTTCGACGATAGTAGCCTCAATGGAAGGTACGCGCCCAATTTTAGTTGAAATTCAGTCGCTCGTTACGCCAACGAGCTTTAATTATCCAAAGCGCATGGCGACTGGTGTCGATCAAAACCGTGTGCAGTTACTGATGGCCGTACTTGAAAAACGCATGGGCATGATGCTTCAGGCACAAGATGCGTATATTAAAGTAGCAGGCGGTGTAAAGCTAGACGAACCAGCAATTGATTTAGCGGTTTTAACGAGCATTGTTTCAAGCTTCAAAGATCAAGCAGTAAATCCAACTGACTGCTTTATTGGTGAGGTTGGATTAACGGGTGAGGTACGCCGAGTCTCTCGTATTGAACAGCGTGTGCAAGAAGCTACGAAATTAGGGTTCCGTCGTGCGGTCATTCCAGCATCAAATATTGGTGGATGGGACTTTCCGGAAGGTATTCAAGTAGTAGGTGTCGAAACAATTAGTGACGCATTACGTGCATCTTTTAGGGATCTATAACGTTCTATAAAAAAGGAAGTTCACTTTTTGAGCGAACTTCCTTTCGATATATACCTGAAAAAATAAGTCGGCCTTAATGAGCTTTTACGTCGTTAGATTTTTTCTCGAATGCTTCCTTCTTGAAAATACCGAATGGACGACCAAGTGGTAAGAAGTTGAAGCCAAAGTGTTTGTTTAGTACGTTTGCGCCAGCCCCATAGAATGATAATAGGGCAATGATAAATTCAGAGTAGGCAGCTAATAAGTGCATACCGTGCTCCATAATACCAAATGAGCTTAATGCTAAACCGACAAATAGGAAATCAATCATAACGAAGATTGCAAATAAAACTTTGTTTGTTTCTGCTGCACCAATCGTCATAAATAGGGTAAAGATTAAGTAACCTAGATACACAACCCCAAGTTGATGTGTATCTACTGAAGCTTGTAATGCTTCAC
The DNA here is from genome assembly GCF_022549215.1 of Solibacillus palustris. Classification (GTDB taxonomy): domain Bacteria; phylum Bacillota; class Bacilli; order Bacillales_A; family Planococcaceae; genus Solibacillus; species Solibacillus daqui. The sequence continues at coordinate 100,631 of NZ_JAKZFC010000008.1, forward strand.
CGAAAACACCTGCTTGGATGAACCAAGTCATCCCAACGCCCATCCAGAATAAACCGTACGCGCCAAATGCAGTTGTACCAAATGTATTATTATGCTTCGAGTCTAAAACCGATGCGTAAAACTGTGCGATACCACCTAAGAAAATCGCCCAAGGAATAACTAAACTTACACCTTCTGTCCAACCTAGTTTTTGAGTTGAAGCAACGAATGTTACAATGGCTAAACCGAATAAACCAATAGCCGATGGATCAGCGGTAGAAATTTTTATTTCTTTTGTTGAATTCAAAACGTATTCTCCTATCTCAGGGTGTTTTTTTCCTGTTATATGCGGATAATATACTAAAATAACAATATAAACTAGAGGTTGGTATAATTTTGAAGGAAGTTAGTCATTATCAAAAAGATATAATGCAAATTTAACAAAAGTTTTATTCGAAAAAAGCGCTCGAATTTAGAGAATAGTTCAATGAAATAGCTTATTTTGTTATAAGGTAGATAAAAATGTTTTTTCCTGTTGTAGTACACAAATGAGTGCTGTTTTTCGCAACAAATGAGGGTTGTATGTATAATTATTATATGGAGGTGAATTGTATGTTAAAGAAAGTAATTCAAGTAGCATTTTTATTTATCGGTGGAGCATTAGGCCTGATTTTCTTACCGCCATTATACGAATTTATGAATTTATCATCCCATCCTTGGCTTAATAATCCATATTTTAGTGTTGCGATAGGTGCTGCTCTATTATTCGTATTATCGTTTGCGTTATCGGATTACTTTGTAAAGCTGATTACGTGGTCAGAAGAAAAGCTATTTAAATTGCCCGCTTCAGATTTATTGTTCGGTACACTTGGCTTAATCGTCGGTTTAAGTGTGGCGACATTAGCCGGTGTAGCGATTAATCAAATGAATATCCCAATTATTACTTCGATTACCTCGGTAGTCCCAGCGATTTTATCGATTATTCTTGGTTATTTAGGATTCCGTTTAGGTTTTACAAAGCGTGAAGAGCTATTACAGATGTTTTCTGGTAAATCTTCTAAGAAACGGATTGGAGATGCGCCTGGAAAGGATGCAGATATCCAAGAGCAATATAAATTATTGGATACAAGTGTCATTATTGATGGCCGTATTGCAGATATTTCGGCAACAGGCTTTGTTGAGGGGATTTTAGTCGTACCGCAATTCGTATTAACGGAGTTACAGCATATTGCTGATTCGTCCGATACGTTAAAACGTACGCGTGGTCGACGGGGGTTAGATATTTTAAAACGTCTACAAGATGAGCGTGCATCTACTGTATTAATTACAGAAATTGACTTTGAAGATGTATCAGAAGTAGATTTAAAATTAGTGCGTTTAGCGAAAAAGATGGACGCCAAAATTTTAACGAATGATTTCAATTTAAACAAAGTATGTGATTTGCATCGTGTGGAAGTGTTAAACATTAATGATTTAGCCAATGCGGTGAAGCCAGTCGTTATTCCGGGTGAGGATATGCAAGTTGTCGTCATTAAAGAAGGTAAGGAGCATAACCAAGGTGTTGCTTATTTAGATGATGGTACAATGATTGTTGTTGAGGGTGGTCGAAGTTATATTGGTCAGGTAATTACAGTATCGGTAACGAGCGTACTGCAAACGTCAGCAGGCCGTATGATTTTCGCCAAGCCAAAAGAGGATTAGGAAGTGAAGCATTTTGCGTTATGAAGTCGTTTTGCCAGCAGCAGGAAGCGGAAAGCGTATGGGTGCCGGGCAAAATAAATTATTTTTAACATTAGTCGACAAGCCCATTTTAGTGCACACATTACTTGTCTTTGAAAGTGATGAAAACTGCTCAGGTATTTGGCTTGCGGTAAAAGATGAAGAGCGAGCGTTTGTTCAGTCATTGTTAGCAAATTACAATATTACAAAAGTAAAAGGCTTACCTACTGGTGGAGCAGAACGTCAGCATTCGGTACATTCGTGTATCAAGGAAATGCAAGCAGTTGAAGTGGTGCTTGTCCATGATGCTGCACGTCCGTTTATTACATTACCAACGATTACGGAACTGACAAATGTCGCCTATCGTAAAGGTGCGGCTATTGCCGGTGTACATGCGAAGGATACGATGAAAGTTGTTGAACATGGTTTGATTAAAGAAACGGTAGATCGTGAATCGCTTTGGATGATTCAAACACCACAAGCATTCCGATTTGATTTGTTAGCCCAAGCAGAAGATGTTGCTGAGAAGGTTGGCTTTTTAGGGACGGATGAGGCGATGCTTGTGGAACGATTAGGGCATGATATTCATATTGTTGAAAGCAGCTATGAGAACGTCAAAATGACCACGCAGGAAGATTTAATTTTCGGTGAGGCTATTTTAAATCGCCGAAAGCAAATCATTTAATAAAAATACCTTGAAAAATGTGAATGTTTTTTCAAGGTATTTTAGTTTGCTTCAGCAAATTCTTTTTGTACCACGCGTAAAGCGACAGGTACATTCATCCCCCATTTCTAAAAGTGGGGGATGAATGCCAAGTATGTCCTTCACTCAAAGGGAAAAAACCTGTTCGCAATTACGCCTTAGCGTAATTGATTGTCAATTTGTTACGAAATGTGCTTTTTCACAAGAAGTTGATTATACTAGAACTAATGAGATTACGAGAAAGAAGGTGAAGGCTAGCTTTATTAGTTTAAGCTAGCGGATATATGTTTCGAATTGGGCAAGGTTTTGACGTTCACGAATTTGCAGAAGGACGTCCATTAATTTTAGGCGGTATTACCATTCCACATGAGCGTGGATTATTAGGGCATTCAGATGCAGATGTATTACTACACACAGTAACAGACGCAGCACTAGGCGCAATCGGTGAAGGTGATATCGGACGTCATTTCCCAGATACAGATCCAGAATGGAAAGATGCGGATTCAGCGAAATTACTATCGTACATTTGGAAAATGGTTGAGGAACGAGGTTATAAATTAGGTAATGTGGATTGCACGATTATGGCACAACGCCCAAAGATGGCACCGTATATCGAGCCAATGCGCAATCGTATTGCAGAATTGTTAAATGCCGACTCATCACAAGTCAATGTGAAAGCAACGACAACTGAAAAACTAGGTTTTGTTGGTCGTGAAGAAGGGATTGCCTCAATGGCAACAATACTTTTAGTAAAAGCCTAATCAAGAAGGTGTGCGTCACATTTCGACGTGCACCACTTTTATTTAACAACTTCAAGTGGTAAAATGAACAAAGTTAAAAGGGTCGATTTTATTTGACGCTTAAATTTAGGAGGCAATATTATGACGAAACCAGTTCGCGTTCGTTATGCACCATCGCCAACAGGATTTTTACACATCGGTGGCGCACGTACAGCTTTATTCAACTATTTATATGCTAAGCACCATGGCGGTACTTTCGTAGTACGTATTGAAGATACAGATATCGAGCGTAACGTAGAGGGCGGCGAAGCTTCTCAGTTAGATAACTTGCGTTGGTTAGGTATTACACCAGATGAGTCTATTGACATCGGTGGTCCATACGCACCATACCGACAAATGGAGCGTTTAGATATTTATAAAGAACACGCTGACAAATTATTAGCAGAAGGCAAAGCATATAAATGTTTCTGTTCTTCTGAAGAATTAGAAGCATCTCGTGAAACGCAAAAAGCACAAGGCGTAGCTGCACCAGCTTATGATGGTAAATGCCGTCACTTAACTGCAGAAGAAGTAGCTCAAAAAGAGGCTGCTGGTATTGCTCATACAATTCGTATGCGAGTTCCAGAAGGCGTTACGTATAAATTCAATGACTTAGTTCGTGGGGATGTATCATTCGAATCGAAAGATATTGGGGATTGGGTATTAGTAAAAGCTAATGGTATTCCAACTTACAACTATGCTGTAGTGTTAGACGATCACTTCATGGAAATTTCACATGTATTCCGTGGGGAGGAGCATTTATCAAACACGCCAAAACAAATGATGATTTTTGATGCATTTGGCTGGGAGTATCCACGCTTCGGTCATATGACATTAATCGTTAATGAAGACCGTAAAAAATTATCAAAACGTGATGAATCGATTATCCAATTCATTACGCAATATAAAGACCTTGGATACTTACCAGAAGCAATGTTTAACTTCTTCGCGTTACTTGGCTGGTCTCCAGAAGGTGAAGAAGAAATCTTCTCACATGATGAGTTCGTCAAAATGTTCGATGAAAAGCGTTTATCAAAATCAGCATCTATGTTTGATAAAACAAAGCTTACTTGGATGAATAACCAATACATCAAAAAATTACCACGCGAAGAGGTTGTGGCGTTAGCATTACCACACTTACAAAAAGCTGGACTTTTACCGGAAGAATTATCTGCCGAACAACAAGCTTGGGCGTCTGACTTAATCGGTCTTTACCATGAGCAAATGAGTTTCGGTGCAGAAATCGTTGAGTTATCGAGCCTATTCTTCACAGAAGAAATTTCATATGATGAAGAAGCGAAAGAAGTATTAGCTGGTGAAACTGTTCCAACAGTAATGGCTGCATTTAAGGCACAATTAGAATCATTAGAGTCATTTGACGCAGCTTCAATTAAAGCGGCAATTAAGGCTGTTCAAAAAGAAACGGGTGTAAAAGGTAAAGGCTTATTCATGCCAATCCGTGTTGTGACAACAGGTCAAACACACGGTCCAGAATTAGCAGATGCGATTGCCTTAATCGGTAAAGAAAAGGCGATTGTACGTGTAGGGAAATTTTCCGTTTAATTGCTTTTTCGAATAAACAAATTGATTGATTTTTTAAAAAATAAATGTACAATAAATGTACAATTTATTATAACGTTAACACGTCGAGAGGGAGAAGTACGCAGCGCATACCTTTTAGAGAGGATCATCACCGGCTGAAAGTGATCTAGGTCAAGGCAAAGCAGAAGTGCACCTTCGAGTATTTAATTGAACTAATAGTAGGTTAAATCGCCTTGTCCTCGTTACCGGACTTTCAAGTGGAAGAAACATGTAGCTTTCTTCAACCAGAGTGGAACCGCGCGTATTATGCGTCTCTGTCATCCTATTTAGGTGGCAGAGGCGTTTTTTTTTTTTTTTTTTCTAAAAAGAAAAAAGAGAGAGGGCAAGAGCATGTTTAAACGAATAAGGGAAGATATCGATAATATTTTTGAAAATGACCCGGCAGCACGTAGCGTATTTGAAGTTGTATTAACGTATTCGGGCTTACATGCCATTTGGTCACATCGAATTGCGCATTGTTTTTTCAAACGTAAATTTTTCTTTGTTGCACGTGCCATTTCTCAAATTAGTCGATTCTTTACCGGTATCGAAATTCACCCAGGTGCAAAAATTGGGCGCCGATTTTTCATTGACCACGGTATGGGAGTCGTGATTGGTGAAACATGTGAAATCGGCAACGATGTTACGCTCTATCAAGGAGTGACACTTGGTGGTACGGGTAAGGAAAAGGGGAAACGTCACCCAACGTTAGAAGACGGGGTATTAGTTGCGACGGGAGCGAAAGTACTGGGCTCGATTACTATTGGTGTAAACAGTAAAATTGGCGCGGGCTCAGTTGTCTTAAAAGAAGTGCCGCCAAATGCAACTGTTGTTGGGATTCCGGGTAAGGTTGTTATGATTGACGGCGTTCGGACAGAAGCGAAAAAGTTCGATCACCAAAACATCCCTGACCCAGTCGGTGATCGCTGTGATTCATTAGAAAAAACACTTGAACAATTACAGCAAGAAATTGCAAACTTAAAAAAGGAGCAATGATTATGAGCATTCAAATTTTTAATACATTAACACGACAAAAAGAGGCATTCGTGCCATTAGAAGAAGGCAAAGTAAGCATGTATGTATGCGGACCGACCGTATACAACTACATTCATATTGGGAATTCACGTCCAGTTATCGTCTATGATACAGTGCGACGCTATTTGCAATACGCAGGTTACGATGTAAAATTCGTATCAAATTTTACAGACGTTGATGACAAAATTATTAAAGCGGCAAATGAGTTAGGTGAGGAAACATCAGCATTAACAGAGCGTTTTATCGCGGCGTATTTTGAAGATATTACAGCATTAGGCTGCAAAAAAGCAGATGCACATCCACGTGTAACTGAGCATATGGACGATATTATTGAGTTTATTCGAGTGCTAATTGACAAGGGCTATGCATATGAATCTCAAGGCGATGTTTACTACCGCACACGTAAGTTTAATGGCTACGGAAAATTAAGCCAACAATCTGTTGATGATTTAAAGGTCGGGGCACGTATTGAGGCGGGCGAGAAAAAAGAAGACCCATTAGATTTCGCACTATGGAAAGCGGCAAAGCCAGGAGAAGTGAAATGGGATTCACCATGGGGAGCTGGGCGTCCAGGTTGGCATATTGAATGTTCAGTAATGGCACGTGAGCACTTAGGTGATACAATCGATATTCACGCTGGTGGGCAAGATTTAACATTCCCACATCATGAAAACGAAATCGCGCAATCAGAAGCGCATAATGACAAAACATTTGCGCGTTACTGGATGCATAATGGGTATATTAATATCGATAACGAAAAAATGTCGAAGTCTTTAGGTAACTTTATTTTAGTTCATGACATTCGCCAACAAATCGACCCACAAGTACTCCGTTTCTTCATGCTATCTGTACATTACCGTCATCCAATCAACTTTGCGCAAGATTTAGTGGAAGCCGCGAAAAATGGTTTAGATCGTATCCGTACATCTTATGCGAACGTAGAGCACCGATTAGCTTCATCTGCAAGTTTGGGAGATAATAGTGAAGAATGGATTGCAAAGGTGAACCAAGCAAAAGTTGATTTCGAGCTAGCGATGAACGATGACTTCAACACGGCAAATGCGATTTCAGTATTATTCGAACTATCTCGTATTGCTAACGTCTACTTAAACGAAGCAAATACGGATAAAGCTGTGCTACAAGCTATCTTGACGATGTTCGATACAATTGGTGGTGTATTAGGGATTCAAGTAAAAGTAGAGGCTGGTTTACTTGATGAAGAAATTGAAGCGTTAATCGAGAAACGTAATGCAGCGCGTAAAAATCGTGATTTTGCACGTTCAGACGAAATTCGTGATCAATTACTTAGCATGGATATCGTATTGGAAGATACTCGTCAAGGGACGCGCTGGAAACGAGGCCAATAATGCAATCATCTCATGAAATAAAGCAATTAAATGCATTGGCACTTGCCTATATGGGCGATGCCGTGCTAGAACAACGCATTCGCAAGCATTTAATTTTATTAGGTCGTGCAAAGCCACATACATTGCACAAAGAAGCCACAAAGTATGTATCAGCAAAAGCGCAAGCAAATATTGTACACCGAATGATTGATGAAAATTTTTTAACAGAAGAGGAACAGGCGGTATTTCGTAGAGGACGTAATGCGAAATCCGGCTCTGTTCCTAAAAATACAGACGTACGCACATATCGTAATAGCTCGGGCTTTGAGGCGGTATTAGGCTATCTATTTTTATGTGAAGAGCTAGCGCGGGCAAATGAAATTATCGACTATGCAATTGTTATTGTAGAGCAGTCAAAAGGAGTGTAATTATGGCGGAAAAAAGACAACGAGATCGAAATCATAAAGCGCCACGTGATTTTAAAGGCCGTGACAAAAAGCCGGCCTTTAAAACACAAGAGAAAAAACAGCCGGACAAGCCGCAAAATGCTCCCGAAGTAGTAAATGGGGAAATGATTGCAGGTAAAAATCCAGTACTTGAGGCATTACGTTCTGGGCGTGAAATTAACAAAGTATGGATTGCTGAAGGTGTAAAGAAAACAGGGATTCAAGAATTAATCGATTTAGCAAAAGAACAAGGTGTATTAGTGCAATTCGTTCCAAAGCAAAAGATTGATAAATTAGCAGATAATCACCAAGGAATTGTCGCTTCTGTCGCGGCGTATGATTATGCAGAGCTAGATGATTTATTTGTTGTCGCCAAAGCAAAAAATGAAGACCCATTTTTCATCATTTTAGATGAGTTGGAAGACCCGCATAACCTAGGGTCCATTATGCGTACAGCAGATGCAATTGGTGCACATGGGATCATTATCCCGAAACGTCGCGCGGTAGGTTTAACAGCTGTTGTAGCTAAAGCTTCAACAGGCGCAATTGAACATGTTCCTGTTGTTCGTGTGACAAATTTAGCACAAACAGTAGATGAGCTAAAAGATCGCGGTGTATGGATTGCTGGTACAGACGCGAAAGGTTCTCAAGATTATCGCAAAATGGATGCAACATTGCCGCTAGCTTTAATTATTGGTAGTGAGGGTAAAGGAATGAGCCGTCTATTAAATGATAAATGTGATTTCTTATACCATTTACCAATGATCGGTCATGTAACATCGTTAAACGCTTCAGTTGCGGCAGCGCTACTAATGTACGAAGTGTACCGTAAACGCCAAGAAGTAAACGGCTAATATGCAAAATATTTTGCTAGTAGACGGCTATAACATGATTGGCGCTTGGCGTGAGCTTCGTCCTCTGCGTGAGCCACATTTTGAAGATGCCCGCGATCGCTTAATTGAGCGAATGGCGGAATATAAAGCACATACAGGTTGGCGCGTCATTGTTGTCTTTGATGCGCATCTTGTTCCTGGTACGGAGCAGCTTTATATTCAGCATGCTGTTGAAGTGATTTATACCCGCAAAAATGAAACTGCGGATGAGCGTATTGAAAAATTATCCAATGAGTTAAAAGGCCGCAAAGTTCAAATTCATGTAGCCACATCTGATATGACTGAACAAAATGTTGTCTTTGGTCATGGTGCGCTGCGAAAATCAGCACGTGAGCTTGAAATTGAAATGCAAATTATTCAATCGAAAATTTCATCGAAAGTAAAAGAAGCGCGCGATGAAAAACCTGCTTCACGCATTAAATTATCAAAGGAAGTAGAGTTGCAATTTGAAAAGTGGAGAAGAGGGCTTAAATAATAGTTTGCTCGATTTTTCCAATTAAGTTATACTGTTCCTAATTTATTCTGACGTAGCTCGAGGTGATTTTCATTGCTTAAAAGTGAGAAGTTACAAATCGTACGGCAATTTGGACATTTATCAGATGAACAACTTGTAGAGCAAGTGCATCTAGGCAATACAGAAGCGTTAGATTTTTTGATTTCAAAGTATCGATTATTTGTGAAATCGAAAGCGCGGTCTTATTTTTTAGTAGGAGCGGACCGAGAAGATATTATTCAAGAAGGCATGATTGGTTTATACAAGGCAATTCGTGATTTTAAAGAGGATAAGCTTGCATCGTTTCGCGCATTTGCTGAACTGTGCATTACAAGACAAATCATTACAGCAATCAAAACAGCTACACGTCAAAAGCATATTCCGCTGAATTCCTATGTATCGCTCGATAAGCCGATTTATGATGAGGAATCGGAGCGTACACTAATGGACATAATTACAAGTCCGATTTCAGATGACCCGGAGTATTTGATGATTAATCGTGAGGATTATCATTATTTAGAACAAAAGATGGGAGAAGTGCTGAGCGAGCTAGAACAACAAGTACTAACTCGCTATTTAGAGGGGCAATCCTATAATGAAATTTCTGAAGAATTAAATCGCCACGTCAAATCTATCGATAATGCATTGCAACGCGTCAAGCGGAAATTAGAGCGTCATTTAGAGCTAAAAGAAATGACCTAAAGCATATGAGCCTTTGTTGACATTGACAAAATTAGGTGTTAGTCTTTAAAGGACAAAATGCCGAAAAGGTGATAAATTATGGCAAAAAAAGTCGTTTTAAGTTGTGGAAAATGCGGCTCTCGAAACTATAGTATTCCGAAAAAAGAAGGAACTACAGAGCGTTTAGAGCTTAAAAAGTTTTGCTCGCATTGCAATGAACATACAATGCATAAACAAACGTTATAAACGAAACATAGATTAATTTGTTGTTCGGGGGTAGGCGAAAATGAGTAAGGTATCGAACTTTTTACAAGAAGTCGGCTCTGAAATGCGTAAAACAAGCTGGCCAAAAAGCAAAGAGCTAACGAAATATACGGTTGTTGTAATTTCAACAGTAATCGTAATGGCGTTATTCTTTACAGTTGTAGATCTAGGAGTCTCAGAATTATTCCGTTGGTTCTTGTCTCTATAAGCTAGGTCATGTTAATATTGCGAAAGAGCCCGTCCATTTCAAATAACGGGTTTTTTCATTTGTTTTAAAACAAATACGTTTTGTTTGAAGAAATAGATTTTTTAGAGGATTTTTTCGAGTTCGCTCGAAAAAATCTGGACGCAATTACGCCGAGGTGTAATTGAAGTAAGTAAATAGGGAAACACGCCTTAACACTTTTAATATAAAGGAGGGACGGACGATTTAGTCCTACCTAATATGGAAAAAAATTGGTATGTAGTGCATACTTATTCTGGTTATGAAAACCGAGTAAAAGCAAATCTTGAAAAACGTGTGGAAACGATGGGAATGCAAGATAAAATTTTCCGTGTTATCGTAGCAGAACACGAAGAAATCGACGTAAAAGAAGATGGTAAGAAAAAAGCAGTAATGCGTAAAATCTTCCCTGGTTATGTATTGGTAGAACTAATCATGACTGATGATGCATGGTATGTGGTACGTAACACGCCAGGTGTAACGGGGTTCATCGGGTCTTCGGGTGGTGGCGTAAAACCAACTCCACTTTTACCGGAAGAAGCTGAGCGCTTACTTGCTCAAATGGGCATGAACGAACAACGATTAGGTGAAGTTGAAATTACTGTAGGTGAAGTTGTGGAAGTTCTTGAAGGACCATTCGCACACTTCCAAGGTCGCGTTGAAGAAGTAGATATCGAAAAAGCTAAATTAAAAGTTTTAGTTGATATGTTCGGTCGCGAAACAGTGATGGAGCTTGACTTTAACCAAATTCAAAAAATATAGATTTATTTATACTTGATTAAGCTTTTTAAAAGTGTTATCATTTCATAGGTCAGACTGTCATAAAATGACGTGTGATATAAAATTAGTTTTAATGTTATCGGCAAGTTAGCTGACGAACAGATATTTGAGTGGGAGGGGCAACCCAATTACCACATCACGGACTTAAGGAGGTGTGTCTCGTGGCTAAAAAAGTTATTAAAGTTGTAAAACTTCAAATCCCTGCTGGTAAAGCAAACCCAGCACCACCGGTTGGTCCTGCATTAGGTCAAGCAGGTGTTAACATCATGGGATTCTGTAAAGAATTTAACGCTCGTACTGCTGATCAAGCTGGTTTAATCATTCCAGTTGAAATTTCAGTATTCGAAGACCGTTCATTCACTTTCATTACTAAAACTCCACCTGCAGCAGTATTACTTAAAGTAGCAGCTGGTATCCAATCTGGATCTGGTGAACCAAACCGTAAGAAAGTTGCAACGGTTAAACGTGATAAAGTTCGCGAAATCGCTGAACAAAAAATGCCAGACCTTAACGCTGCTTCAGTTGAAGCTGCAATGTTAATGGTTGAAGGTACTGCACGAAGCATGGGTATCGTTATCGAAGACTAATCCCATCTTCACACTTGATGATGTTTTTGTTTTTGGAAGGTTGCTGCGCTCGGATATTCATTTAGAAGAGTGCGCAACCTTTATTCGTGGGAGGTCAAATCCGTTACAACCACAATCAAGGAGGAAATTTATAATGGCTAAAAAAGGTAAAAAACTGCAAGACGCAGTTAAATTAATCGATCGCGCTACTTTATACTCTGTAGAAGAAGCAGTAGCATTAGCGCAAAAAACATCTACAGTTAACTTCGATGCAACTGTAGAAGTAGCATTCAAATTAGGTATCGACACTCGTAAGAATGACCAACAAATCCGTGGTGCGGTAGTATTACCACACGGTACTGGTAAAACTCAAAAAGTATTAGTATTCGCTAAAGGTGAGAAAGCTAAAGAAGCAGAAGCTGCTGGTGCTGACTACGTAGGCGATTCAGATATGGTTAACAAAATCCAACAAGGTTGGTTCGATTTCGATGTAATCGTAGCAACACCTGATATGATGGGTGAAGTTGGTAAATTAGGTCGTGTATTAGGACCAAAAGGTTTAATGCCAAACCCTAAAACTGGTACAGTTACTTTTGACGTAACTAAAGCTATCGAAGAAATTAAAGCTGGTAAAGTAGAATACCGCGCTGAAAAAGCTGGTATCATCCACGCTCCTATCGGTAAAGTTTCTTTCGATACTCAAAAATTAGTAGAAAACTTCTTAACTGTATTTGAAGTAGTTCAAAAAGCTAAGCCAGCTGCAGCGAAAGGTACTTACATGAAGTCTGTAAACGTTACAACTACAATGGGTCCTGCTGTAAAAGTTGACGCTTCTAACGTAACAGTTAAATAATCAAAACAATTCTATTAATTGTTTTGATTGAATTACTTGACAACGGCCCGCTTACTTGGTAAGATGGATGCTGTTGTGAATCATCCATTTGTACCGTAGACAGTAGGAGTGACTTGTCACTTAATGATCCTACCGAGGACATCGGAGTTCGGATTCTTTTTAAGATGATGTACTTTCAGCCTCTGTGTCTATTATGATATAGAGGCTTTTCTTTGTCGGTATAAATGACTCATTCTAATAGGAGGTGTCATCATGAGCAAAGCAATCGAAACTAAAAAAGTTCAAGTTGGAGAAATCGCTGATAAATTCAAAGCTGCTGCATCTGTAGTAGTAGTTGACTACCGTGGTTTAACTGTAGGACAAGTAACAGAATTACGTAAGCAATTACGTGAAGCTGGTGTTGAGTTTAAAGTTTACAAAAACACTTTAACTCGTCGTGCTGCTGAAGCCGCTGGTTTAGAAGGAATCAACGAATTCTTAACTGGTCCAAACGCTATCGCATTCTCTAACGAGGACGTAGTAGCTCCAGCTAAAATCATCAACGAGTTCGCTAAGAAAAACGAAGCGTTAGAAATTAAAGCTGGTATCATCGAAGGTACTGTCGCATCTGTTGAAGACGTTAAAGCTCTTGCAGAACTTCCATCTCGCGAAGGTCTATTATCAATGCTTTTATCTGTACTTCAAGCTCCAGTGCGCAACTTCGCACTTGCAACAAAAGCTGTTGCAGAACAAAAAGAAGAGCAAGGCGCTTAATTGCATCTTAACTTCCAATCTCGGCTTAACGGCCTAAAAAAACAATAAACATCCAATAGGAGGAAATTAAAATGAACAAAGAGCAAATCTTAGAAGCTATCAAAGCTATGACAGTTCTAGAATTAAACGATTTAGTAAAAGCAATCGAAGAAGAATTCGGTGTAACAGCAGCAGCTCCTGTAGCTGTAGTTGCTGGTGGTGCTGCTGGCGCTGCTGAAGAAAAAACAGAATTTGATGTAGTATTAGCTTCTGCTGGTGCTGAAAAAATCAAAGTAATCAAAGTGGTTCGTGAAATCACTGGTTTAGGTCTTAAAGAAGCTAAAGAGGTTGTTGACAACGCTCCTAAAGCTCTTAAAGAAGGAATCTCTAAAGATGACGCTGAAGCTATTAAAGCTAAACTTGAAGAAGTTGGCGCTTCAGTAGAAGTTAAATAATTTTAGTTTAACTTACTTTACTAAGTCGTGTGCTTAGTTGTATAAGGAAAGCTCGTCACAATTTTGCGGCGAGCTTTTCTTTATTTACATCTATCTAGGAGGCGTGTTACACATGTCTGAACATTATTATTCAAATAAACCTCAAACGGAAAGTAAACCACGCCAATGGAAGTTTACTTTATTAGGATATACATTTACATTTGAAACAGATGCCGGTGTATTTAGTAAAAGCGAAGTAGATTTTGGTTCCCGTGTGTTAATTGATGCCTTTGAAATGCCCGAAGTAGAAGGTGTTGTGCTTGATGTAGGTTGTGGCTATGGACCGATTGGTTTATCAATCGCAAAGGATCATCCGGAGCGTGAAGTATTAATGATGGATATTAATACACGTGCTATTGGTTTATCGCAAAAAAACGCCCAACTAAACGGGATTCAAAATGTGCGTATTTTTGAAAGTGATGGCCTAAGTGCTGTGGAAGCTGGAACACAAGCTGCTGCCATTTTAACAAATCCGCCGATTCGTGCAGGGAAAGAAACGATTTTTAGATTTTATGATCAAGCCTATGAATTGTTAGTGACGAATGGTGAGCTGTGGGTAGTGATTCAGAAGAAACAAGGTGCGCCATCGACGGTAAGTCATTTAGAAGAGCTATTTACGGAAGTAGAAGTTGTTGAGAAGAAAAAAGGATATTGGATTGTACGTGCAAAAAAATAAGTAAGATTCGTTTCAAATATTGACTTGACAAATCGACTATGATAACATGATACAATGCAAAATTATTATTTTGAGGTAGTATGCCCTTTTGCATAACTTAAACATTATTACGGGTATACTTACTAAGAATAAGTTAAGTTTAACCGAAAATGAGGTTTTATAAAAAGTCTCGTTTTCTTTTTGTCTTTCGAAATCATACACTATTTGTAAGGTTTTGCAAAGACCTATTATCGCTTTATTGAGGGGTGAATGAGTTGACAGGTCAACTAGTTCAGTACGGACAACACCGCCAGCGTAGAAGCTTTGCGCGTATTAGTGAGGTGCTGGAACTTCCGAATTTAATCGAGATCCAAACAGCATCTTATGAGTGGTTCCTTGAAGAAGGATTGCGTGAGATGTTCCACGACATTTCTCCAATCGAAGATTTTACAGGAAATCTTTCATTAGAATTCGTCGACTATACATTAGGAGACCCTAAGTATGATGTTGATGAGTGTAAAGAACGTGACGTAACATACGCTGCACCATTACGTGTGAAAGTTCGTTTACACAACAAAGAAACAAACGAAGTAAAAGAGCAAGATGTCTTCATGGGTGACTTCCCATTAATGACAGAAACGGGAACGTTTATTATTAACGGTGCTGAACGTGTTATCGTATCTCAGTTAGTTCGTTCTCCAAGTGTATACTTCAACGAAAAAACAGATAAGAACGGTAAAAAAGGCTTCGGCGCAACAGTTATTCCAAACCGTGGTGCATGGCTAGAATACGAAACTGATGCAAAAGATGTCGTTTACGTTCGTATCGACCGCACACGTAAATTACCAGTAACAGTACTTTTACGTGCGTTAGGTTTTGGCACTGACCAAGAAATTATTGATATCATTGGCGACAATGAATATTTACGTAATACGTTAGAAAAAGATAACACAGAAGGTACTGAAAAGGCTCTTCTTGAAATCTATGAGCGTTTACGTCCAGGTGAGCCACCAACAGTTGAATCAGCGAAGAATTTATTATATTCTCGTTTCTTCGATGCTAAACGTTATGATTTAGCGAATGTTGGTCGTTACAAAATGAACAAAAAGCTTCATATCAAAAACCGTTTATTCAACCAAACGGTAGCTGAAACAATTGTGAATCCAGAAACTGGTGAAATTCTTGTAGAAGCAGGTACGTTATTAGATCGCCGTACGTTAGATAAGCTAATTCCAGCTTTAGAAGACGGCGCTGGCTTCAAAACATTAAACCAAAACGGTGGCGTGTTAGAAGACACTGTAACAATCCAATCAATTAAAATTTTTGCACCAAACGATGAAGCGCAAAAAGAAATCAACGTTATTTCAAACGCTTATATTGAGGAAGAAGTGAAAAACCTTACTCCGGCAGATATCCTTGCTTCTGTATCGTACTTCTTCAACTTATTATATAACGTAGGTAACACAGACGATATCGACCATTTAGGGAACCGTCGTTTACGTTCAGTTGGTGAATTATTACAAAACCAATTCCGTATTGGTTTATCTCGTATGGAACGTGTAGTACGTGAACGTATGTCTATCAATGATACAGCAGCTATCGTACCACAACAATTAATCAATATCCGTCCAGTTATCGCATCAATTAAAGAGTTCTTCGGATCTTCTCAGTTATCTCAATTCATGGACCAAACAAACCCATTAGCAGAGTTAACGCACAAACGTCGTTTATCTGCATTAGGGCCAGGTGGTTTAACACGTGAGCGCGCAGGTATGGAAGTACGTGACGTTCACTACTCTCACTATGGTCGTATGTGTCCAATCGAGACACCTGAGGGACCAAACATCGGTCTTATCAACTCTTTATCTTCATTCGCAAAAGTTAACAAGTTTGGCTTTATCGAAACACCTTATCGCCGAGTTAATCCGGAAACAGGTGCTGTAACTGAAGCAATCCATTACTTAACCGCTGACGAAGAAGATAACTATGTAGTAGCACAAGCAAACTCTGAATTAACTGCAGAGCGTACTTTTGCAAAAGAAGAAGTAGTAGGTCGTTTCCGTGGGGATAACACAGTATTCAATCGCGATCGTATCGACTACATGGATGTATCTCCAAAACAAGTAGTATCTGCTGCCACTGCATGTATTCCGTTCTTAGAAAACGACGACTCAAACCGTGCGTTAATGGGTGCGAACATGCAACGTCAAGCTGTTCCTTTACTATATCCAAACGCTCCGTTCGTTGGTACTGGTATGGAGCACGTTGACGCTCGTGACTCTGGTGCTGCTGTAGTTGCTAAAAAACACGGGATTGTTGAGCACGTAGAAGCTCGCTCTATCCACGTTCGTACAATCGAAGAGGTTGACGGCAAAGAAGTGAAAGGCGACTTAATTAAGTACAAATTACAAAAGTTCATCCGTTCAAACCAAGGTACTTCATATAACCAACGTCCAATCGTAAAAGTTGGCGACCGTGTAAAACCTCGTGATATTTTAGCTGATGGTCCTTCAATGGAACGTGGCGAATTAGCACTTGGTCAAAACGTACTTGTTGCGTTCATGACATGGGACGGCTTCAACTACGAGGATGCTGTTATTATGAGTGAGCGCCTTGTAAAAGATGATGTATATACTTCTGTTCATATTGAAGAATATGAATCAGAATCACGTGATACGAAGCTTGGACCTGAAGAAATCACACGTGACATTCCAAACGTAGGTGAAGATGCACTTCGTAACCTAGATGACCGCGGAATTATCCGTATCGGTGCGGAAGTACGTGACGGTGACATTTTAGTAGGTAAAGTTACGCCTAAAGGGGTTACAGAGCTAACTGCTGAAGAACGTTTATTACATGCTATCTTCGGTGAAAAAGCACGTGAAGTACGTGACACGTCACTACGTGTACCACACGGCGCTGGCGGTATCATCCTAGATGTTAAAGTCTTCAACCGTGAAGATGGAGACGAATTACCACCAGGTGTTAACCAATTAGTTCGTGCTTATATTGTTCAAAAACGTAAAATCCGCGTTGGAGACAAAATGGCCGGACGTCACGGTAACAAAGGGGTAATCTCACGAATCTTACCAGAAGAAGATATGCCATTCATGCCAGACGGCACACCTGTGGATATCATGCTTAACCCACTTGGGGTACCTTCTCGTATGAACATCGGACAAGTATTAGAGCTTCACTTAGGTATGGCTGCACGCTACTTAGGCGTACACATGGCTACACCAGTATTTGACGGCGCTAACGAAGAAGATGTTTGGGAAACGATGGAAGAAGCTGGTATGAATCGTGACGGTAAAACAATTCTTTATGATGGACGTTCAGGTGAACCATTCGACAGCCGCGTTTCTGTTGGGATCATGTACATGATCAAGTTAGCGCACATGGTTGATGATAAACTTCACGCACGTTCAACTGGTCCTTACTCATTAGTAACGCAACAACCGCTTGGTGGTAAAGCACAATTCGGTGGTCAACGTTTCGGTGAGATGGAAGTTTGGGCACTTGAAGCATACGGTGCTGCTTACACGTTACAAGAGATTTTAACTGTAAAATCAGATGACGTTGTAGGTCGTGTGAAAACATACGAAGCAATCGTTAAAGGTGAAAGCGTTCCAGAACCAGGTGTACCAGAATCATTTAAAGTATTAATTAAAGAACTTCAATCATTAGGTATGGATGTGAAGATGCTTACAATCAACGACGAGGAAGTGGAATTACGCGACCTTGACGATGAAGATGAAGTAGCTGTTGCACCAGCTCCAGAAATGGAAAACAAAGCTAATGGTGATAAAGAGGACCCAGTAGAGTCATTTGAATAATTTCAAATTGAATCGGGCAGGTATATGCCCTGCCCGATTTTTCTTGTATAACGATTGAAAAAAGCAAATTTCATAATGGCCTAGAATGAAATTTTTGCAATTGCAGAGCTACAATGAAAAGTCATTTAAGACTTATAACTAAAGGGAGGTAGGCTCCTTGATCGATGTTAATGAATTTGAATATATGAAAATTGGTTTAGCTTCTCCGGACAAGATTCGTTCTTGGTCATATGGTGAAGTTAAAAAACCAGAAACAATCAACTACCGTACATTAAAACCGGAAAAAGATGGTCTATTCTGTGAACGTATTTTCGGACCAACGAAAGACTGGGAATGTCACTGTGGTAAATATAAGCGTGTACGTTATAAAGGTGTCGTTTGTGACCGTTGTGGCGTAGAAGTAACACGTGCAAAAGTTCGTCGTGAACGTCAAGGGCACATCGAACTTGCAGCACCTGTATCGCACATTTGGTACTTCAAAGGTATTCCAAGTCGTATGGGTCTTATTTTAGACATGTCTCCACGTGCACTAGAAGAAGTAATTTACTTTGCTTCTTATGTTGTAATTGAGCCAGGTCAAACAGCTTTAGGCTTCAAAGATTTACTTTCTGAAAAAGAATACCGTGCATACCGTGAAAAATACGGCAACGAATTCGAAGCGGCAATGGGTGCTGAAGCAATCAAACGCCTTTTAGAAAAAATCGATTTAGAAGACGAAACAGCTGTATTAAAAGAAGAATTAAAATCTGCACAAGGCCAACGCCGTACACGTGCAATTAAACGTTTAGAAGTAGTAGAAGCATTCCGTAACTCAGGTAACAAACCAGAGTGGATGATTTTAGACGTACTACCAGTAATTCCACCAGAGCTTCGTCCAATGGTGCAATTAGATGGTGGCCGTTTTGCAACTTCTGACTTAAATGACCTTTACCGTCGTGTAATCAACCGTAACAACCGTTTAAAACGTTTACTGGATCTTGGTGCACCAAGCATCATCGTACAGAACGAAAAACGTATGTTACAAGAAGCGGTTGATGCATTAATCGATAACGGTCGTCGTGGTCGTCCTGTAACAGGTCCTGGTAACCGTCCTTTAAAATCTCTTTCACATATGTTGAAAGGGAAACAAGGTCGTTTCCGTCAAAACTTACTTGGTAAACGTGTAGACTATTCTGGTCGTTCGGTTATCGTAGTAGGTCCAAACTTAAAAATGTACCAATGTGGTCTTCCTAAAGAAATGGCAATCGAACTATTCAAGCCTTTCGTAATGAAAGAATTAGTGGAACGTGGCCTTGCTCATAACATTAAGAGTGCAAAGCGTAAAATTGAGCGCATGCATAATGAAGTATGGGACGTTTTAGAAGACGTAATTCGTGAGCATCCGGTATTACTTAACCGTGCACCGACGCTTCACCGCCTTGGTATCCAAGCATTCGAGCCTACATTAGTAGAAGGCCGTGCAATTCGTCTTCACCCGTTAGTATGTACAGCTTACAACGCTGACTTCGATGGTGACCAAATGGCGGTTCACGTTCCATTATCAGCAGAAGCGCAAGCAGAAGCTCGTTTATTAATGTTAGCAGCACAAAACATCCTTAACCCGAAAGATGGTAAACCAGTAGTAACACCATCTCAAGATATGGTATTAGGTAACTATTACTTAACGCTAGAGCGTGAAAATTCTCGTGGTGAAGGTTCAATCTTTAACAACTCAAATGAAGTGCTAATTGCATACCAAAATGGTCATGTACATTTACACTCTCGTATTGCGATTAAAGCAAGCTCATTAAACAACCCAACGTTTACAGAAGAGCAAAATAAACAGTTCTTATTAACTACGGTTGGTAAGGTAATCTTCAACGAAATTTTACCGAAGTCATTCCCTTATGTGAACGAGCCAACTGATACAAACTTAGAGCAAAAAACACCTGAGAAATACTTCGTAAACTTAACAATTAACGAAGAATTACTAAATGAAATCGAAGCTACAGAAGGCTATGCAGATTTATCTGAATCAGAAAAAATCGAAGCACAACGTCGTGCTGTGTTAGCAAAACACTTCATAAACGTTCCTGTAGTTGATCCTTTCCGTAAAAAGTTCTTAGGAAATGTCATCGCTGAAGTATTTAAAAAGTTCCATATTACGGAAACTTCTAAAATGCTTGACCGTATGAAAAACTTAGGTTTCAAATATTCTACTCGTGCAGGTATTACTGTAGGTGTATCTGACATCGTGGTATTACCAGACAAAGGTGTAATCCTTGAAGAAGCACAAGGTAAAGTAGATAAAGTAATGGTTCAATTCCGTCGTGGTTTAATTACGGAAGAAGAGCGTTACAACCGTGTAATTAACATTTGGACAGCTGCGAAGGACGAAATCCAAGGCAAGCTGATGAAATCATTACAAAAAACAAACCCAATCTTCATGATGTCTGACTCTGGTGCCCGTGGTAACGCATCGAACTTCACTCAGCTTGCTGGTATGCGTGGTCTGATGGCCAACCCGGCTGGTCGAATCATCGAGTTACCAATCAAGTCTTCATTCCGTGAAGGTTTAACAGTATTAGAGTACTTCATCTCTACTCACGGTGCGCGTAAAGGTCTTGCCGATACAGCACTTAAAACTGCCGATTCAGGTTACTTAACTCGTCGTTTAGTAGACGTTGCACAAGATGTTATCGTTCGTGAAGACGACTGTGGTACTGATCGCGGTTTATTAATCGGTTCGTTAATGGAAGGCAATGAACTTATCGAAGCATTAGATGAGCGTATTGTCGGTCGTTATGTGAAGAAAACAGTTCGCCACCCAGAAACGGGAGCGGTTATCGTAGAGCGTGATGGCTTAATTACACAAGATGTTGCTCGTGCAATTGAAGAAGCGGGTATCGAAGAAATTACAATTCGTTCTGCATTCACATGTAATACAAAACATGGCGTATGTAAAAAATGTTATGGCATGAACTTAGCTACTGGTGAAGAGGTAGAAGTTGGTGAAGCGGTAGGTATTATCGCAGCACAATCTATCGGTGAGCCAGGTACCCAGTTAACAATGCGTACATTCCATACAGGTGGGGTAGCAGGTAACGATATTACACAAGGTCTTCCACGTATCCAAGAAATCTTTGAGGCGCGTAATCCAAAAGGGCAAGCGGTTATCTCTGAAATTACTGGTAAAGTAATCGAAATCGATGAAATCCGTGAAGGTCTAAAAGAAGTAACAATTCAAGGTGACGTTGAAACACGTAAGTACCAAGCACCTTACAATGCTCGTTTAAAAGTAGTTGAAGGTGACATGATTGTTGCAGGTCAAACTTTATCTGAAGGTTCAATCGATCCAAAACAATTATTAAAAGTAAAAGACGTATCAACAGTTCAAGAATATTTACTAAAAGAAGTACAAAAAGTATACCGTATGCAAGGGGTAGAAATCGGTGACAAACACATCGAGGTAATGGTCCGCCAAATGCTTCGTAAAGTACGTGTAATCGAAGCTGGTGACACGGATTTATTACCAGGTTCATTACTTGACATTCACCAATTCTCTGAGGCAAATGTTGATGTTGTATTAAACGGTAAAACACCAGCAACTTGTCGTCCTGTTATCTTAGGTATTACAAAAGCTTCTCTTGAAACAGAATCATTCTTATCTGCTGCATCATTCCAAGAAACAACTCGAGTGTTAACGGATGCTGCAATTAAAGGTAAACGTGATGAGCTTCTAGGTCTGAAGGAAAACGTAATTATCGGTAAACTAGTTCCGGCTGGTACAGGTATGCAACGTTATCGTCAAATCCGTATGGAGCAAG
This sequence comes from Solibacillus palustris, assembly GCF_022549215.1. GTDB lineage: Bacteria > Bacillota > Bacilli > Bacillales_A > Planococcaceae > Solibacillus > Solibacillus daqui. Next base: position 122,495 of record NZ_JAKZFC010000008.1, read on the forward strand.
ATGAGAAAGAAGTAACTACAGCTGAATAAGTCTTTCAATGAATACAATTCCGGTAGGGGTCAATCTCTACCGGAGTTTTTCTAATAAAATTTATTGAGTTAAAATGAATCAGAAATCTTTTCATAAGATATTGGTTGACAGTGTAAGTTTGGAATGATAATATATTGAAGGTTGATAGTTAACTGTCTGTACTTACTTAGGAGGATATGAAAATATCTTATGATCAAGTAAAACACGCCAGTGAAACAATCATAGGTATAAAGCAAGCAGTGAAAGCAATGCGTGCTGGACAAGTAACAGCTCTTTTCGTCGCAATTGATGCGGACAATTGGGTAACCGATCCGGCCATTCTTCTCGCGAAAGAAATCGGTGTACCAGTTTACCACGTCGATTCAAAGAAAGAACTTGGAAAAGCTTGCGGCATTCATGTTGGAGCTGCGGTTGTTGCGATTACTGCGATGTAGTTTTTGTGTAAGAATACACAAAAACTTTGTTTTTACCCAAAAAATGAACCACCTGGATGTGTGGTATTGAAACAAGGAAAAAATGAAGGGAGGACAAATCGATGCCTACAATTAACCAATTATTACGTAAGCCTCGTCAATCTAAAAGCACGAAATCAAAATCTCCAGCATTAAACAAAGGATATAACTCATTTAAAAAATCTTTAACTGACGTTAAATCTCCACAAAAACGCGGAGTTTGTACTCGTGTAGGTACAATGACACCACGTAAACCAAACTCAGCTTTACGTAAATACGCTCGTGTACGCTTAACTAACCAACTTGAGGTTACTGCGTATATCCCAGGTGAAGGCCACAACTTACAAGAACACAGTGTAGTTCTTATCCGTGGCGGACGCGTAAAAGACTTAGCGGGTGTTCGTTACCATATCGTACGTGGTGCTCTTGATACAGCTGGTGTAAACGGTCGTTTACAATCACGTTCTAAATACGGAACAAAACGCCCTAAAGAAAAAAAATAATTTAAATTTAAATAGACCACTATTTGAAAGGAGGAAAACACATGCCTCGTAAAGGTCCTGTTTCCAAACGTGACGTGTTACCAGATCCAATTTATAATTCAAAACTAGTAACTCGTTTAATCAACAAAATGATGATTGATGGTAAAAGAGGTACTTCTCAAAAGATTTTATACGGAGCGTTCGAATTAGTTCAAGAGCGTTCAGGTCAAAATGCTTTAGAAGTATTTGAAGCCGCATTAAACAACGTAATGCCAGTATTAGAAGTACGTGCTCGCCGTGTTGGTGGTTCTAACTACCAAGTACCAGTTGAAGTTCGTCCAGAACGTCGTACAACTTTAGGTTTACGTTACCTAGTTAACTATTCTCGTCTTCGTGGTGAAAAAACTATGGAAGAGCGTTTAGCTAACGAAATCTTAGATGCATCAAACAACACTGGTGCTTCAGTTAAGAAACGTGAAGATATGCACAAAATGGCAGAAGCGAACAAAGCATTCGCTCACTACCGTTGGTAATTTAATCTATGCTCTAGCTTGCTAGAGCTTAGGTTTTTTACTTACTTTATATAGTTACCCCAATATGGAAGGAGAAATTTCCTATGAAACGCGAATTCTCTTTAGAGAATACACGTAATATTGGGATCATGGCTCACATTGATGCTGGTAAAACAACAACAACTGAGCGTATCCTTTATTACACTGGTAAGATTCATAAAATCGGTGAAACTCACGATGGCGGTTCTCAAATGGACTGGATGGAGCAAGAACAAGAGCGTGGTATCACGATCACTTCTGCTGCAACAACAGCTCAATGGGATGGTCACCGTATTAACATCATCGATACTCCTGGACACGTAGACTTCACTGTAGAAGTAGAACGTTCTTTACGTGTTCTTGATGGTGCTGTAACAGTATTAGATGCTCAATCAGGTGTTGAGCCTCAAACTGAAACAGTATGGCGTCAAGCTACTACGTACGGGGTTCCTCGTATCGTATTCATCAACAAAATGGATAAAATGGGTGCAGATTTCTTATATTCTGTAGGAACTTTACACGATCGTTTACAAGCGAACGCACACCCAATCCAATTACCAATCGGTGCTGAAGACGAGTTCTCAGCTATCATCGACTTAATCGAAATGAACGCTACGTTCTACGGTAACGAAGATGGTACTGCTGTAACTGTTGGTGAGATTCCAGAATCTCATAAAGCACAAGCTGAAGAGTACCGTGAGAAATTAATCGACGCTGTTGCAAGTGTTGACGAAGATCTTATGGAGAAATACTTAGAAGGCGAAGAAATTACTAAAGAAGAATTAAAAGCGGCTATCCGTAAAGCTACTATCGCGGTAGAATTCTACCCAGTACTTTGTGGTACAGCATTCAAACACAAAGGTGTTCGTAAAATGCTAGACGCAGCTGTTGATTACCTTCCAGCTCCAACTGATGTTCCTGACATTAAAGGTACAGACGTTGATGGCGACGAAGAAATCATCCGTCACTCTTCTGATGACGAGCCATTCTCAGCTCTTGCATTCAAAGTAATGACTGACCCATTCGTAGGTAAATTAACATTCTTCCGTGTGTATTCAGGTACATTAGAATCTGGTTCATACGTACAAAACTCTTCTAAAGGTAAACGTGAGCGCGTAGGTCGTATCCTACAAATGCACGCTAACTCTCGTGAAGAGATTTCTAAAGTATTCGCTGGGGATATCGCAGCAGCAGTAGGTCTTAAAGATACTACTACTGGTGACACTTTATGTGACGAGAAAAACCTTGTTATCTTAGAGTCAATGGAATTCCCTGAGCCAGTAATTTCTCTTTCTGTAGAACCAAAATCTAAAGCTGACCAAGATAAAATGGGTCAAGCATTAGCTAAACTACAAGAAGAAGATCCAACTTTCCGTGCTCATACTGACACAGAAACTGGACAAACAATCATCTCTGGTATGGGTGAGTTACACTTAGACATCCTAGTTGACCGTATGAAACGTGAATTTAAAGTTGAAGCTAACGTTGGTGCTCCAATGGTATCTTACCGTGAGACATTCCGTGGCTCTGCAAAAGTTCAAGGTAAATTCACTCGTCAATCTGGTGGTCGCGGTCAATACGGTGACGTAACGATCGAGTTCTCTCCAAACGAAGAGGGTAAAGGCTTTGAATTCGAAAACGCTATCGTTGGTGGTGTAGTACCTCGTGAATACATCCCTGCAGTAGAAGCGGGTCTTCGTGACTCTCTTGACCGCGGTGTAGTAGCTGGTTACCCACTAATCGACATTAAAGCGAAATTAGTATTCGGTTCTTACCATGACGTTGACTCGAATGAGATGGCGTTCAAAATTGCTGCATCTATGGCATTAAAAGAAGCTGCGAAACGTTGTGACGCAGTAATTTTAGAGCCAATGATGAAAGTAGAAGTTGTAATTCCAGAAGAGTACCTTGGTGATATCATGGGTAACATTACTGCTCGTCGCGGACGCGTTGAGGGTATGGAAGCTCGCGGTAACTCTCAAGTAGTACGTTCTATGGTTCCACTATCTGAAATGTTCGGATATGCTACAACTTTACGTTCTGCAACTCAAGGTCGCGGTGTATTCTCAATGACATTTGATCATTATGAAGAAGTACCAAAATCAATTGCAGAAGACATCATCAAAAAAAATAAAGGTGAATAATTGAAATTTCATCTTGTTTAAAGTATAACTAATTTGTAAACTATGATTGACTGATTATAGATGGGCCCATTTATAATCAGCAATCTTAGAATAAATTTAAAAATAAAACATATCTCTGAGGAGGCAATTTCAAATGGCTAAAGAAAAATTTGACCGTTCAAAAACACATGCTAACGTTGGTACTATCGGACACGTTGACCATGGTAAAACTACTTTAACTGCTGCTATCGCAACAGTATTATCAAAAGCAATGGGTGGAGAAGCTAAATCTTACGCTGACATCGACAATGCACCAGAAGAAAAAGAGCGTGGTATCACAATCAACACTTCTCACGTTGAATATGAAACTGCAACTCGTCACTACGCACACGTAGACTGCCCAGGACACGCTGACTATGTTAAAAACATGATCACTGGTGCTGCACAAATGGACGGCGGTATCTTAGTAGTATCTGCTGCTGACGGCCCAATGCCACAAACTCGTGAGCACATCTTACTTTCTAAACAAGTAGGTGTTCCTTACTTAGTAGTATTCATGAACAAATGTGATATGGTTGATGACGAAGAATTATTAGAATTAGTAGAAATGGAAATCCGTGACTTACTATCTGAATATGACTTCCCAGGCGACGACCTACCAGTAATCAAAGGTTCAGCTCTTAAAGCATTAGAAGGCGAACCAGAATGGGAAGCTAAAATCATCGAATTAATGGACGCTGTTGATTCTTACATCCCAACTCCAGAACGTCAAACTGACAAACCATTCATGATGCCAGTAGAGGACGTATTCTCTATCACTGGTCGTGGTACAGTAGCAACTGGCCGTGTTGAACGTGGTCAAGTTAAAGTTGGTGACGTTGTAGAAGTTATCGGTATCGAAGAAGAAGCTAAAACTACAACTGTAACTGGTGTAGAAATGTTCCGTAAATTATTAGATTACGCTGAAGCTGGTGACAACATCGGTGCTTTATTACGTGGTATCGCTCGTGAAGATATCCAACGTGGTCAAGTATTAGCTAAACCAGGTTCAATCACTCCACACACAAACTTCAAAGCTGAAGTTTATGTATTATCAAAAGAAGAGGGTGGACGTCACACTCCATTCTTCTCTAACTACCGTCCTCAGTTCTACTTCCGTACAACTGATGTAACTGGTATTTGTATGTTACCAGAAGGCGTAGAAATGGTTATGCCTGGCGATAACATCGAAATGACTGTAGAATTAATCGCTCCAATCGCTCTTGAAGAAGGTACTAAGTTCTCTATCCGTGAGGGTGGCCGTACTGTAGGCGCTGGCGTAGTTGCTTCTATCCAAAAATAATTTTAGCTTATAGCTAATTTTCTAAAACACCTCGTAGGGACGCTTGCGAGGTGTTTTTTTGTATACAATATAGTTAAAGTGCATAATGTTTATTCAAAATATGTATTTTATTTATAGTATCTCCTTCAAGTATAATTTTCCTTAAGAACAGGGGATTCAATTACTTAAAGGGGGATTTTTTATGACGAATTATGTACAGGTAGGAAATTTACAAGTTGCTGAGCAATTAGCAGATTTTATTAATAATCGTGTATTACCTGAAAGCGGTGTAGAACAGGAAAGCTTTTGGGCAGGCTTTGATCAATTAATTCATGAATTAGCACCAGAAAATAAAGCGCTATTAGCTCGTCGTGAGGAGTTACAAACGCAAATTAATGAGTGGCATAAAGAAAACTTAAACTTTGATCAGTATAAAGCTTTTTTACAAGAAATCGGCTACTTAGAACCAAAAGTAGAGGATTATAAAGTTGAAACAGAAAATGTAGATGATGAGATTGCGCTACAAGCAGGCCCTCAGCTAGTAGTACCTGTAAATAATGCACGCTATGCAATTAATGCAGCAAATGCACGCTGGGGTAGTTTGTATGATGCGCTATATGGTACAGATGTTATTAGTGACGAAGACGGAGCTGCAGCAGGTAAAGGCTACAATCCGACGCGTGGAAATAAAGTAATTGCCTATGCAAAGGATTTTTTAAATAAGGCGGCTGCGTTACAGCAAGGTTCGCATGCAGATGTAACAAGTTACGTAATTGTCGATGGTGCGCTTGAAGTGACATTAGCAGATGGGACAAAAACTACTTTAGCTCAAGGTGAAAAGTTAGTTGGTTATCAAGGGAATGCTAGTGCACCAACAGCGGTTTTACTAGTAAATAATGATCTACACATTGAAATCCAAATCGACCGTACGCATCCAATTGGTAAAGAAGATACGGCAGGCGTGAAGGATGTTTATTTAGAATCAGCAGTGACGACAATTATGGACTGCGAGGATTCTGTGGCGGCAGTAGATGCAGAAGACAAGGTTGAGGTGTATTCTAATTGGTTAGGTCTGATGAAGGGCGACCTTTCAGCAACGTTTGAAAAAGGTTCGAAAACAATGACACGTACATTGAATCCAAACCGTGTATACACAGGGGTTAACGGAGAGGCTGTAACATTAAATGGTCGTTCGTTAATGTTTGTTCGTAATGTGGGGCATTTAATGACAAACCCAGCTATTTTAGATAACGACGGTAATGAAGTTCCTGAAGGCATTATGGACGGAGTTATTACGAGTTTAATTGCGAAGCATGAAGTGTTAGGTAGTGGTCAGCACAAAAATTCTCAAAAAGGTTCAGTGTACATTGTAAAACCAAAAATGCATGGTCCTACAGAAGTAGCGTTTGCCAATAAGTTATTTGCAAAAGTGGAAGATTTAATTGGCTTAGAGCGCTTTACATTAAAAATTGGGGTTATGGATGAAGAGCGTCGTACATCATTAAACTTGAAAGCATGTATTAAAGAAGTGAAAAATCGTGTTGTTTTCATTAACACAGGCTTCTTAGATCGTACGGGTGACGAAATTCATACATCAATGGAAGCTGGCGCAATGATTCGTAAAGGGGAAATGAAAGTATCGCCTTGGTTAACTTCATATGAAAAATCAAATGTAATTGTTGGCCTAAATGCAGGGTTACAAGGTCGCGCGCAAATTGGTAAAGGAATGTGGGCAATGCCGGATTTAATGGCTGAAATGATTAAGCAAAAGATTGGTCATCCGCAAGCAGGTGCGAATACAGCATGGGTTCCATCACCAACGGCAGCGACTTTACACGCAACGCATTACCATGAAGTAAATGTAAAAGATGTGCAAAAGGGGATTGCAACGTCTGAAGATTTACAGGATGCTATTTTACAAATTCCAGTTGCGCCATCTACAGATTGGTCGCCAGAGGAAATTCAACAAGAGTTGGATAACAACGCACAAGGGATTTTAGGTTATGTAGTGCGCTGGGTTGAGCATGGGGTTGGTTGTTCGAAAGTGCCAGATATTAATAATATCGGCTTAATGGAAGACCGTGCAACACTGCGTATTTCTAGTCAGCATGTGGCGAACTGGTTACATCACGGTATTTGCACAACAGCGCAAGTGGAAGAAACGCTAAAGCGTATGGCAAAAGTAGTAGATGAACAAAATGCAGATGATGCGGCATATTCACCAATGTCGGCTAACTACGAGGAGTCAGTAGCGTTCCAAGCTGCGAGCGATTTAGTGTTTAAAGGATATGATCAGCCAAGTGGTTATACAGAGCCGATTTTACACAAAAAACGTATTGAAGCGAAAGCACAACAAAAAGTAAACGCTTAAAATATATGCCTAGTCTTTGTGAAAGTGGACTAGGCGTTTTTCTATTGTAAAACAAACTCATGAGCAAGCTGAATGAATTCGCGCACCGAGTAAGGTAAGTATTTATTTTTCTTCCATGTAATACCCAGTTCCAAATGAATGGCATCTTCTTGAAATGGAATGCGCTTAATCGATTTATAGGAAATCTTTTCAGCAATTTTTTGTGGTAAGAGCGCAATGCCGAGACGTGCTTGTACCATTTCAATGAATAAATCCTTTTGCGTTGTTTCACAGGCAATGTTCGGGTAAAACCCATATTTTGAGCATTCTTCAATAATACGATCAAATAGAATAAAATCTTTACGATAAATAATAAATGCTTCGTTTGTTAAATCGCTCATTGTAATTGCTTGCTGTTGCGCGAGTGGGTGGCTTTCATGAACGATAAGCTGCAACGGATCTTTTAAAAAGCGAATTGTTTCTAAGTTTTCGTTTGTGGATGTGACACTGCAAACCAGACCAATATCAAGTTCCCCTGTTTCGATTTCCTCACGAATCCGCTTTGTACCAACTTCGGTCAATAATATTACGATATAGGGATTTTGTTCTTTATAAACACTAATAAGCCGTGAGAAAAATTCCGCTCCGACAATCGGAGGAATGCCAATCCGAATTTGTCCCTTTTTTAACTGCATGAGATCCGTTAATTCAGAGCGCAGATTTTGAAATGATTCGAGCACTTGCATCGAATTGATGAGCACAGCTTGCCCGGCGTCAGTTAGCTCGAGTTGCCTCGATGAGCGATAAAATAATGGTACGCCAAGCTCGGCTTCAAAGTTTTGAATGGCTTTACTGATGGATGGCTGCGAAACATGTAAAGTGGTAGCCGCTTTTGTGAAGCTTAGCTGTTTGGCGACCTCTACAAAATATTCAATTTGGCGAATATCCATTTTTTTCACCTCGGGTTGCAGTAATTGACTCGATTATAGCAAAGTTTATACAACTTGGAATATAGTGTATTTTGTATAATAGGAAGTAAGGAGTGTGATTGTAAATGAAAGTATTATTAATTGAAGATGATATGTCGATTTTTTCACTAATTGCCGAGCGTTTTCGTCAATGGAATATTGATGTTGTCGGACCGGATAATTTTCATCAAGTGATGGCAACGTTTGTAGAAGAAAAACCACAGCTAGTGTTAATTGATATTCAATTACCAGCATTTGACGGATTTCACTGGTGTCGAGAAATTCGAACAAACTCGAATGTACCCATTTTATTTTTATCGTCACGTGATCATCCGATGGACATGGTGATGGCAATGCAAATGGGGGCCGATGATTTTGTGCAAAAGCCATTTCATATGGAGGTGCTGATTGCAAAGGTACAGGCATTATTGCGTCGTACATACGATTATCAAGAGACATCGCAAAGTGAGAGTGAGCATTGGTGCGGGACAGAAATTAATTATGACCGAGCACTTGTCCAATTTCAAAATAAGCAAGTCGAGCTAACGAAAAATGAGTTGTTTATTTTAAAGGTTTTAGTGAAGGCAAAAGGGCAAATTGTCTCGCGGGATGACTTAATGCGTAAGCTATGGGACGATGAGCGTTTTGTAAATGACAATACGCTAACCGTCAATGTTAATCGCTTGCGCCAACGCTTAGAGGAAATTGGCTTATTCGATGTTATTGTTACAAAAAAGGGGCTTGGTTATATGGCGGTGAGTGAATGATTCGCTTATTTTTTAAGCAGCACCTTTTGTGGCTTGTATTTTTAGTGATGCTACAAACTGTAATCAATTTAATTTTATATGTAGATAAGGGCTTTCAAGGGGTATCCTTTTTTTATATAAACCTTGTTTGGCTGGTGCTAATAGCAATGTTTTTATTGTGGCGTTATTTAATAGAGGTGCGAACGATGAGAGGCTATGCAGTAGAAGGGGAAAGCTATGCTGAAGCAGTTAAGCTAGATTATGAGGAACGGCTTACACGTAACAAGGTAGAGCTGCAGGAGCAAAGACTGCTGCTATTAGAGCGTCAGGATGAGCTATTGGCATGGGTACATGAAATGAAATCACCAATGACTGCGATGCAGCTACTTGTTGAACGCATGGAGGATATGGAGGTAAAAGAGCGCTTTGAAACAGAGTGGCTACGACTCTATTTATTATTAGATCAGCAGCTCCATGCAACACGTCTGTTAACAATTGAGCAGGATAATCGAATTGAACGAGTGGCATTAAAAGCTGTACTTGTGGAGGAAATAAAGGAGCTTCGTAGCTGGTGCTTTGAGAAGCAAATTGCGATTGAGTTAGAGGATGTGGAACTTGAGGTGCTAACAGACCGTAAATGGCTCGCCTTTATTGTACGCCAAATGTTTTCGAATGCTGTGAAGTATAGTCATATAGGCGGTGAAGTTCAATTATCAACCGTTTCTAATAATGGACAGCTTGCCTTATTGATTCAAGATAATGGTGTAGGTATTAAGCAAGAAGATTTGCCACGCGTGTTTCGTAAATCGTATACAGGAACAATTGGTCGTGAAACAAGTGCAGCAACGGGCATGGGCTTGTATTTAGCTAAACAGGCAGCCGATTCGCTTCGGCTTAAGATAGTCATTGAATCCACTGAATCTATCGGAACAACAGTAAAAATTCTATTTCCAAAAGACAATATGTATAACGAAACGCTTCTTACGTGACAACTTCGTCACTTAGGAGGTGTTTTTGTCATGTAAATCAAACGATTTCATGATGAGATGCGGGTACAATAGAAAATAAGAAAAGAGGCTGATGAAAAATGAGTATTTTAATCGCACGTAAAGTTCGAAAAACATATGGAAAACGAACTTTAGCACAAGAGGTGTTAAAGGGCATTGATTTAGAAGTAGAAAAAGGTGAATTTGTTGGCATTATGGGGCCTTCTGGTTCGGGGAAAACGACTTTGCTTAACGTTTTATGCTCGATTGATCAAGTGACAGATGGACTTGTTGAAATTAATGGCCAAAAATTGCAGGGCATGAAAGAACGTGCGCTAGCGAAGTTTCGTCGTGATGAACTAGGCTTTATTTTTCAGGATTATAATTTGTTAGATACATTAACGGTGAAGGAAAATATTCTATTACCATTATCATTAAGCTCGATCCCAAAGGCAGCAGCGGAGCATCGCTTACTGGAGCTGGTGAAAATTTTAGGGATTGAGGAAATTTTAGCGAAATACCCAAATGAAATTTCAGGCGGACAAAAGCAACGTACGTCAGCGGCACGTGCATTAATTTCGAATCCATCGCTTGTTTTTGCAGATGAGCCAACAGGAGCCCTTGATTCAAAGTCGGCTACTGCAATGTTAGGTAATCTTTCGAAAATTAATGAGACAAAGCAGGCAACGATTATGATGGTAACGCATGATGCAGTGGCAGCGAGCTTTTGTTCACGTGTGCTATTTTTAAAGGATGGTAATATTTATACGGAATTGTACAAAGGTGACAAATCTCGCACAGAGTTTTTCCAACAAATTTTAAGTACGCAAAGTGTTCTAGGCGGTGAGCAAGATGAAGCTTAGTCAACTTGTGTTAAAAAGCATGCAAAAAAACATGCGTCACTATTATTTATATTTTTTCGCACTAATTTTTAGTGTGACGCTGTTTTTCTCGTTTGTCACATTGCAGTACAATGAATCAATTATTGAAGCAACAAAGGCCAGTGGAACTGCATCGGCCGGCTTTGAAGCGGCTTCGTATATGCTGTATTTCATTGTGTTATTTTTTGTTTTGTATGCGAATCATTTATTTATTAAACGTCGCAGTAAGGAAATTGGGCTTTATCAATTAATTGGAATGACAAAGGGACTAGTGACGCGCTTAATTGCCTTTGAAAATATTTTATTATTTGCTGGGGCAGTTAGTATCGGTATGATGCTAGGTCTACTAAGCTCGCGTTTATTTACGATGATTTTATTGAAGCTTTTACAATTTGACGCAGTAGTAACAATGTCCTTTAGTAAAGTAGCAGTTATCAATACGCTCATAGTATTTGGTATTTTACTTGTAATCATTTTATTACAAATGGCATTTATGGTGCGTAAAACAACATTATTATCACTATTTAATGCCTCAAAGCAAGCAGATGAGCGTGTAAAGCGTTTTAGTGTATTTCCAATGCTTATGGGTGCAGTTGGTATAGGGTTAATTGTGTATGGTTATTACGAAAGTACGGTGTTATTATCAGCAGAAACAAAGAATTTATTTTTAAGCATGTTGCTTATTTTAGCAACGACAATTGGGGGCACGTATTTTGTGTTCCGCTACTCGGTAGCATTTGTATTAAATTTATTCCGACTAAGTAAAAAAGGACATTTAAATTTAACTGACGTACTCGCATTAACACCGATTATGCATCGCATGAAAAGTAATGCAAAATCACTGACGCTTATTACAGTGTTAACGGCGGTGTCTTTAGCGATTACTACACTGTCTTATATTAGCTATTATTCAGCAAGCTCATCAGCTGAAGAGCGAGTGCCAGCTGATTATGTAACAGTAGATGGGCGTGAAGCAGCATTTTTAACAGCGTTAGATGCGCAGGAGATTGCTTATACAACTAAAACGATGAATTTAACAAGTGCTCAAGTGGATTTGGCTGAAATATTTGATAAAAAGTCAATAGAACTGTTTGGGGATAATACGCTGGGTAACACACTTGTTATTTCATTATCGGATTATCAGCAAATCGATCCAACACTTCATTTAGCAGCAGGAGAGGCTATTTTAACATCGTACAACGGTTTTATGTCTAATTTAATTCCGATTGTTGCGCCGTTAGAGCTAACATTGCTACACGGGGAACATCAATTCCCTATTCATATTAAACGAATAGACGAAGAATCGATTTTAGCGTGGCGTATTACATCTGGTGGCTTTGTTATTGTAGCAGAGGATGCGGTATTTAAAGAACTTCAACAATTAAATGAAGGCGAATCCTTTGGCTATGTAACAAAATCGCAAACAACGGTAGATTTAGTTGATGCAAACGAGGAAACATATGAGCAAGTAGAAAAGTTGTATAAAACAACAGGCGCTAATATTTTCCGGGAATCTCAAGAAGATGGTCAAATCAGGAAATTAAGCTCGCAACAAACGGAGGTTAAAGAAAATTTAAATATGTTTGGTACAACGATTTTCACAACAGCCTTTTTAGGTTTAGCATTCTTACTAGCGACAGGCAGCATTTTATACTTTAAACAAATGTCTGAAGCAGATGAAGAGGCAGAATCTTATAAAATCTTACGTAAAATTGGCTTTACACAGGATGAGTTACTACGAGGCATTATGATGAAGCAAGTCTTTAACTTTGGTGTACCGTTAGTAATTGGGTTATTGCATAGCTATTTTGCAGTTAAGTCAGGTTGGTTCTTATTCGGTACAGAAATGACAACACCTCTTCTTATTACAATGGCGCTTTATATTAGTATGTATATTCTTTTTGCGGCTCTTACGATCAATTATTACAAAAAAATTATTAAACAAGCTTTATAAACCTCCAAAACCGTCAATTTTTCCTCGATTGGCGGTTTTTATAGATGTGTTTACATTGACGTACGTGCATTTTTCTTGTAACTTTAACACATTAGTAATTTAGCATACGAAAGCGAAGTGTACAACATGAATGCTGTTTTAGTAGCGGTAGGAGTCATGCTTATTTTGAGCTTATTGCGTATAAATGTCGTTTTATCCTTAACAGTTGGGGCCATTGTTGGTGGGCTAGCTGGCGGTTTAAATATTATGGAGACCATTGATTCCTTTGTTGGCGGTCTTGGTGGTGGTGCAACGATTGCCCTTAGCTATGCGCTACTTGGTGGATTTGCATTAGCAATTTCGCGAACGGGTGTACCAGAAGTATTGGTAAAGGCCATTTTAAAATTAGTGCAAAAAGAAGGCGACACCCAAAAGAAAGGCGCTGCAAAGGGATTAATTTTCTTTGTGTTGTTAGCAATGGCAATTATGTCGCAGAACTTAATTCCAGTGCATATTGCATTTATTCCATTAATCGTACCGCCAATGATTAAATTAATGAATATGCTACAAATTGATCGTCGTTTAATCGCATGTATTTTAACATTTGGTTTAGTTATGACGTATATGTTTATTCCTGCAGGCTTCGGTTTAATTTATCAAGACATTATTGTGACACAAATGGGCCTAGCAGGGCTTGATGTAACAATGGAGGATGTTCCAAAGGCAATGGCAATCGTTGCGTTAGGGATGGTTGTAGGGCTTGTAGGAGCCTTTATTGCATATCGTAAACCACGCCAATATAAAAATGTAGAAATAAAAACGTCAAATGACTTAAATAAAGAAGTAAAAACACGAAATTTAGTATTTGCAGCAATTGCGCTAGTGGCATCATTAGCCGTTCAAATTCCAACAGATTCAATGATTATCGGTTCGCTTGTTGGGATTAGCATCTTATATGTAACGGGTGCTTTAAAAATGAAGGAAGCCGATGAAGTACTTTCTGATGGGATGCGAATGATGGCGTTTGTTGGATTTGTTATGATTTCAGCAAATGGATTCTCGGCTGTTATAAATGCGACAGGAGACGTAAAACCACTAGTTGCTGAAGCGATGGGATTATTTGGTGGGAGCATTAGCGTTGCAGTACTCGTAATGTTAATCGTCGGGTTAATCGTAACAATGGGAATTGGTTCTTCATTTGCAACGATACCGATTATCGCGGCAATCTTTGTTCCAATTGCTATGGAACTTGGTTTAAGCGAATTAGCGATCATTTGTCTAATTGGTACAGCAGGTGTACTTGGTGATGCGGGTTCACCAGCATCTGATTCTACACTTGGTCCAACAGCAGGATTAAACGTTGATGGACAGCACAATCATATATGGGATACATGTGTACCAACTTTTATTTTCTATAACATTCCACAAATCATTTTCGGCTGGATTGCAGTGGTTTTCTTCCTATAATAATGTCGTCACTTTCTAGAAAAAGAAAGTGGCGATTTTTTGTTGGTTTGAAAATTAACGATTAATATATTTTCAGAATATTTTATTTTAAGAGCTTCAACACCTTTTTAGTTGCTTTCAGTCGAATACTCTTATATACTAGGAAACGGCTCAAAAAGAGCGAATGAGTATAAAATAAAGAATACAACATTATTTAAAAAGAATTTTGCTAAAACACTTGCGAACTTCTTTTTTATTGTATATAATGTTGAATGTTGGTCTTTGACTGCGAAGAAGCGAGAGGTTGCCGACACACCCGGCCGCTTTGCCATGGCGCTGTGACGGAGAAATTTTCGTGGAGAATGTCTAGAAAATAGGCGAGAAGGAGGGAAAGTAATGGCAAAACAAAAAATTCGTATTCGTTTAAAAGCGTATGATCACCGAATCCTTGGTCAATCTGCTGAGAAAATCGTTGAAACTGCGAAACGTTCAGGTGCTGGAGTATCAGGTCCGATTCCACTACCAACTGAAAGATCTGTATACACGATCTTACGTGCGGTTCATAAGTACAAAGATTCTCGTGAGCAATTTGAAATGCGCACACATAAACGTCTTATCGACATCGTTAACCCAACACCACAAACTGTTGACGCGTTAATGAAGCTTGATTTACCATCTGGCGTTGATATCGAAATCAAACTTTAATGGTAAAAACACAATATAAACTTTTTAAAAATTTACAGGAGGTGTGACATAATGACTAAAGGAATCTTAGGTAGAAAAATTGGTATGACTCAAGTTTTCGCTGAAAACGGAGATCTTATCCCAGTAACAGTAATCGAAGCTACTCCAAACGTAGTTTTACAAAAGAAAACTGTTGAAACTGATGGCTACGAAGCAATCCAAATTGGTTTTGAAGACAAGCGCGTTAAGCTTTCTAACAAACCAGAACAAGGGCACGTAGCAAAAGCAAACACGGCTCCTAAGCGCTTCATCCGTGAGTTCCGTAATTTAGATACTACGGCTTACGAAGTTGGTCAAGAAGTCAACGTAGAAATTTTCGCAGAAGGCGATGTAATTGATGTAACTGGTGTTACTAAAGGTAAAGGTTTCCAAGGTGTAATTAAACGCCATGGTCAATCTCGCGGACCTATGTCTCACGGTTCTCGTTATCACCGTCGTCCTGGTTCAATGGGTCCAGTTGCTCCGAACCGCGTATTCAAACAAAAGAAATTACCTGGTCAAATGGGTGCTGTCGTTAAAACAATCCAAAACCTTGAAATCGTTAAGGTTGATGTTGAGCGTAACCTATTATTAGTTAAAGGTAATGTTCCTGGTTCTAAAAAAGCATTAGTAACAGTTAAAACTGCTATTAAATCTAAATAATTCTCTGAAGAAAGGAGGAAACAGGAATGACAAAAGTATCTGTACTTAGTCAAACGGGTGCTTCAGTAGGCGAAATCGAATTAAACGATGCGATCTTCGGAATCGAGCCAAATGAAGCAGTATTATTCGACGCAGTAGTTGCTCAACGTGCTTCTCTACGTCAAGGTAATCACAAAGTTAAAACACGTTCTGAGGTTGCTGGTGGTGGTCGTAAACCATGGCGTCAAAAAGGAACTGGTCGTGCTCGTCAAGGTTCGATCCGCTCTCCACAATGGCGTGGTGGTGGTACTGTATTCGGTCCTACTCCACGTAGCTACGCTTACAAGTTACCAAAGAAAGTTCGTCGCTTAGCTCTTAAATCAGCTTTATCAGCTAAAGTGTTAGAACAAAACTTTGTAGTTTTAGATGCATTAACTTTCGATGCACCAAAAACGAAAGATTTCAAAGCAGTATTAGCTGCATTAGAAATCAACAAAAAAGCATTATTCGTAACTGCTGAAGTTAACGAAAACGCTATTTTATCTGCTCGTAACATCCCTGGTGTTACAGTGTTAACAGCTACTGGAATCAATGTTCTTGATCTTTTAGGTCACGATAAAATTGTATTCACACAAGATGCTGTGAAAAAAGTTGAGGAGGTGCTTGGATAATGGAAGCACGTGATATTTTAAAACGTCCAGTCATTACTGAGCGTTCTTCAGAAATTATGGCAGAGAAAAAGTATACTTTCGAAGTAGACACTCGCGCTAACAAAACTCAAGTTAAAGACGCTGTTGAAGAAATCTTCGGTGTTAAAGTTGAGAAAGTAAACGTAATGAACTACAAAGGTAAGTTCAAACGCGTTGGTAAATTCGGTGGGTACACTAACAAACGTCGTAAAGCAATTGTTAAATTAACTGCTGATTCAAAAGAAATCGAATTATTCGAAATCTAATTTTTAATATATAGCAACATTTAAGAAGGAGGGAAAACAAATGGCGATTAAAAAGTATAAGCCAACCTCAAATGGTCGTCGTAACATGACATCATCTGACTTTGCTGAGATTACTACTAATAAACCTGAAAAGTCTTTATTAAAACCAATCAAACGCAAAGCTGGTCGTAATAACCAAGGTAAAATTACTGTTCGACATCACGGTGGTGGTCACAAGAAACAATACCGTGTTATCGATTTTAAACGTCTTAAAGACGGCATTCCAGGACGCGTTGCTACAATTGAGTATGATCCAAACCGTTCTGCGAACATCGCTTTAATCAACTATGCTGACGGTGAAAAACGTTACATCTTAGCTCCAAAAGGATTAGAAGTAGGTCAAACGATCGTATCTGGTCCAGAAGCGGATATTAAAGTAGGTAACGCTTTACCATTAGCGAATATTCCAATGGGTACAACTATCCATAACATCGAAATGAAACCTGGTAAAGGTGGACAATTAGTACGTTCTGCTGGTACATCAGCTCAAGTATTAGGTCGTGAAGGCAAATACGTTATCGTACGTCTACAATCTGGTGAAGTACGTTTAATCCTTGCTGACTGCCGCGCAACAATCGGACAAGTTGGTAACGAACAACACGAACTTATTAACATCGGTAAAGCAGGTCGTTCTCGTTGGTTAGGTAAACGCCCAACAGTACGTGGTTCTGTAATGAACCCTAACGATCACCCACACGGTGGTGGTGAAGGACGTTCTCCAATTGGACGTAAATCTCCAATGACACCATGGGGTAAACCAACTCTTGGTTACAAAACTCGTAACAAGAAAAATAAATCATCTAAATTTATTATTCGCGGACGTAAAAAATAATGTGGTAACACTACGGTTCTGCTTGAGAGCCGTGGTCGTATCACGAAGGGAGGTTCCTAAATGGGTCGCAGCATGAAAAAAGGCCCTTTTGCAGACGATCACCTTATGAAAAAGGTGGTAGCTCAAGAGGCTTCTGAGAAGAAACAAGTTATTAAAACTTGGTCTCGCCGTTCTACTATTTTCCCTAACTTCATCGGTTTAACAATCGCTGTATATGATGGACGTAAACATGTTCCTGTATACGTAACTGAAGATATGGTTGGCCATAAACTAGGTGAATTCGCACCAACACGTACTTATAAAGGTCACGGTGCAGATGACAAGAAAACAAGACGCTAATTTTGAGAGGAGGTAAATCCTAATGACACAAGCTAAAGCTATCGCTCGCACAGTTCGTATCGCTCCTCGTAAAGTACGTCTAGTAGTAGACTTAATCCGAGGAAAGCAAATCGGTGAAGCAGTTGCAATTTTACGTCATACTCCAAAAGCGGCGTCTCCAGTCGTTGAGAAAGTATTAAAATCTGCAGTCGCTAACGCTGAACACAACTACGAGTTAGATATTAATAACTTAGTTGTATCTGAAATCTTTGTAGATGAAGGTCCAACATTAAAACGTTTCCGTCCACGTGCCCAAGGTCGTGCATCGGCAATTAACAAACGTACTAGCCACATTACAATCGTGGTATCTGAGAAGAAGGGGGTTTAATCCGTGGGTCAAAAAGTACATCCAATAGGACTTCGTGTTGGTATTATTCGTGACTGGGAATCAAAGTGGTTCGCTGAAAAAGATTATGCTAATCTTTTACATGAAGATATCAAAATTCGTAAATATATCGAAACTCAACTTAAAGATGCATCTGTATCTAAAGTAGAAATCGAACGCGCTGCAAGTCGCGTGAATGTTACAATTCACACTGCGAAACCAGGTATGGTAATCGGTAAAGGTGGTACGGAAGTTGAAAACTTACGTAAACACTTATCTGATGTAACTGGTAAACGCGTTCACATCAATATCATTGAAATCAAACGTGCAGATCTTGATGCTAAATTAGTAGCTGAAAATATTGCTCGTCAACTTGAGAACCGCGTATCATTCCGTCGTGCTCAAAAACAATCGATCCAACGCACAATGCGCGCTGGAGCAAAAGGTATTAAAACACAAGTATCTGGTCGTTTAGGTGGCGCTGATATCGCGCGTGCTGAACACTATAGCGAAGGAACTGTACCACTTCATACATTACGTGCTGACATTGATTATGCACATGCTGAAGCTGATACAACTTACGGTAAACTAGGTGTTAAAGTTTGGATCTACCGTGGAGAAGTCCTTCCTACTAAAAAGAACTCTGTGGAAGGAGGCAAATAATATGTTATTACCTAAACGCGTAAAATATCGTCGTGAACACCGTGGTAACATGCGTGGAGAAGCGAAAGGCGGTAAAGAAGTATCATTTGGTGAATTCGGCTTACAAGCTGTAACAGCATCATGGATCACTAACCGTCAAATCGAATCTGCTCGTATCGCAATGACTCGTTACATGAAACGTGGCGGTAAAGTTTGGATCAAAATCTTCCCACATAAGCCTTACACGAAAAAGCCTCTAGAAGTCCGCATGGGTTCTGGTAAAGGTTCTCCTGAAGGTTGGGTTGCAGTAGTAAAACCAGGAAAAGTAATGTTTGAAATTGCCGGTGTATCTGAAGAGATCGCACGTGAGGCACTTCGTTTAGCATCACACAAACTTCCTGTTAAATGTAAGATTGTAAAACGTCAAGAAACTGGTGGTGAATCTAATGAAAGCTAATGAAATCCGTGACCTTGCCACTTCTGAAATTGAGTTAAAAGTGAAATCACTGAAAGAAGAGCTTTTCAACCTTCGCTTCCAATTGGCGACTGGTCAATTAGAAAACACAGCTCGCATTCGTGAAGTTCGCAAAGCGATCGCACGTATGAGAACTGTGATTCGTGAAAGAGAAATCAGTGCAAATAACTGATAAAGGAGGGTTTTAAGTATGACTGAGCGTAACCAACGCAAAGTTTACACAGGCCGTGTTGTTTCTGACAAAATGGATAAAACTATCACTGTTTTAGTTGAAACTCACAAAAAGCATAAGCTTTACGGTAAACGTGTAAAATACTCTAAAAAGTATAAAGCTCATGATGAGCAAAACACTGCGAAAATCGGTGATATCGTACGTATCATGGAAACTCGCCCGCTATCAGCTACTAAGCGCTTCCGTTTAGTTGAAGTTGTAGAAAAAGCGGTTATTATTTAATAACACATTTCGGAATAAAATATATTTCCGAAGGGAGGTAACCTAAGTGATTCAACAAGAAAGTCGTATGAAAGTTGCTGACAACTCAGGTGCACGTGAAGTTTTAACTATTAAAGTACTTGGTGGTTCTGGACGTAAAACTGCTAACATCGGCGATATCGTCGTTTGTACAGTTAAGAAAGCAACACCAGGTGGCGTTGTCAAAAAAGGTGACGTTGTTAAGGCTGTTATCGTTCGCACTAAATCAGGTGCACGTCGTAAAGACGGTACTTACATCAAATTTGACGAGAACGCTTGCGTAATCATCAAAGACGATAAATCACCACGCGGAACTCGTATTTTCGGACCAGTCGCACGTGAATTACGTGATGGCAACTTCATGAAGATCGTTTCTCTAGCTCCAGAAGTTCTTTAATTTCATGACAGTACCAATCAAGGAGGTGCGACACATTATGCATGTTAAAAAGGGCGATAAAGTAAAAGTAATTACTGGTAAAGATAAAGGTAAAGAAGGCGTTATCTTAGCAGCTTTCCCAAAACAAGACCGCGTTCTTGTTGAAGGTGTAAACATCGTTAAGAAACACGTTAAACCTAATCAACTTAACCCACAAGGTGGTATTGTATCTCAAGAAGCTGCAATCCACGTTTCGAACGTAATGCTTATCGATCCAAAATCTGGCGAGCCGACTCGTGTAGGTTTTGAGATCAAAGATGGCAAAAAAGTTCGTGTTGCAAAAAAATCAGGTGTAGTAATCGACTAATAGTAAAAATAAGAAGGGAGGTACAAACATGAGCCGCCTAAAAGACAAATATTTAAATGAAGTATCACCTGCTCTTATGAGCAAGTTTGAATATAAATCAGTTATGCAACTTCCAAAAGTGGAGAAGATCGTAATCAACATGGGTGTTGGTGACGCTGTTCAAAACTCTAAAGCTCTAGATGTAGCTGTGGAAGAATTAACAATCATCACTGGTCAAAAACCAGTTGTAACTAAAGCGAAAAAATCTATCGCAGGTTTCCGTTTACGTGAAGGCCAAGCAATCGGTGCTAAAGTTACATTACGCGGTGAGCGTATGTATGAATTCCTGGACAAATTAATCTCAATCTCTTTACCACGTGTACGTGACTTCCGCGGTGTTTCTAAAAAAGCATTCGACGGTCGTGGTAACTACACATTAGGTGTTAAAGAGCAATTAATTTTCCCAGAAATCGATTACGATAAAGTTTCAAAAGTACGCGGTATGGACATCGTTATCGTAACTACTGCGAATTCTGACGAAGAAGCTCGCGAGTTATTAACACAGTTCGGTATGCCGTTCCAAAAGTAATATAAATAAGGAGGGCGAAAACGTGGCTAAAAAATCAATGGTTGTTAAACAACAACGCACGCAAAAGTTCAAAGTACAAGAATATACACGTTGTGAACGCTGTGGTCGTCCACACTCTGTATACCGCAAATTTAAACTTTGCCGTATTTGTTTCCGTGAACTTGCATATAAGGGACAAATTCCTGGCGTTAAGAAAGCCAGCTGGTAATCCCCTAATTTGGGAAGGAGGTAAATTTCATGACAATGACAGATCCGATTGCAGATATGCTTACACGCATTCGTAATGCAAACATGGTACGTCACGAGAAGTTAGAGGTTCCTGCTTCTAACTTAAAGAAAGAGATCGCTGAAATCTTAAAGCGTGAAGGTTTCGTACGTGACGTTGAGTACGTAGAAGACAACAAGCAAGGTATCATCCGTATCTTCTTAAAATACGGTAAAGATAACGAGCGTGTTATTACTGGCTTAAAACGTATTTCTAAACCAGGATTACGTGTATACGCTAAAACTAACGAAGTACCTAAAGTATTAAACGGTCTTGGTATCGCTTTAGTATCAACTTCAACTGGTTTATTAACTGACAAAGAAGCTCGCGCTAAACAAGTTGGCGGAGAAATCTTAGCATACATTTGGTAATTAGTAAGAAAAGAACGGAGGTGCAACATAAATGTCTCGCGTAGGTAAAAAGATTATCGAGGTTCCTGCTGGCGTAACAGTTGAAGTGAAAGCTGAAAACACTGTTACTGTTAAAGGTCCAAAAGGCGAATTAACTCGTCAATTCCATCAAGATATGAAAATCGAGCAAGAAGGCAACATCCTTACAGTTGTTCGCCCTTCTGAATCGAAAGAACACCGTACTAACCACGGTACAACTCGTGCGTTATTAGCTAACATGGTAACTGGTGTTTCTGAAGGTTTCTCTCGTACTCTAGAACTTATCGGTGTAGGTTACCGTGCACAATTACAAGGTAACAAGCTTGTATTAAACGTTGGTTACTCTCACCCAGTTGAGTTTACACCTGAACAAGGTTTAGAGGTTGAAGTTCCTTCAAACACAAAAATCATCGTTAAAGGTATTTCTAAAGAGCGTGTTGGTGCTTTAGCATCTAACATCCGCGACGTACGTCCACCAGAGCCATACAAAGGTAAAGGTATTCGTTACGAAGGTGAAATCGTTCGCCGTAAAGAAGGTAAAACTGGTAAATAATGCGGCTTAAATCGCATTAATATATGAAAGGAGTGACCACTGTGATTACGAAACAAGATAAAAATCAAGTTCGTAAAAAACGTCATGGGCGTGTTCGTTCTAAAATTTCGGGTACTGCACAACGTCCACGTTTAAACGTATTCCGTTCTAACAAGAACATCTATGCACAATTAATCGATGACGTAGCTGGCGTAACATTAGTTTCTGCTAATACTCAAGAAAAAGTTTTCGAAGGTATGGGCTCAAACGTAGAAGCTGCAGCTAAAATCGGTGAAACAATCGCTAAACGCGCTGCTGAAAAAAATATTACAACTGTAGTATTTGACCGTAGCGGTTACTTATATCATGGACGTGTGAAAGCTTTAGCAGAAGCTGCACGTGAAAACGGCTTAGAATTTTAATAAGAAGGAGGGACATACTTCATGAGTCGCATTGACGCAAACAAATTAGAACTTGAAGAACGCGTTGTAACAATCAACCGTGTTGCTAAAGTTGTTAAAGGTGGTCGTCGCTTCCGCTTCACTGCTCTAGTAGTAGTAGGAGATAAAAATGGTCATGTAGGTTTCGGTACTGGTAAAGCTCAAGAGGTTCCAGACGCAATCCGCAAAGCTGTTGAAGACGCGAAGAAAAACTTAATCGAAGTACCACGCGTGGGTGGAACTACTCCACACTTAGTGCAAGGTCGCTTCGGTGCAGGTTCAATCTTAATCAAACCTGCTGCTCCTGGTACAGGGGTTATCGCTGGTGGTCCAGTACGTGCGGTACTAGAACTAGCTGGTATTACTGATATTCTTTCAAAATCTCTTGGTTCAAACACACCAATCAACATGGTGCGTGCAACTGTAGCAGGTTTAACTGAATTAAAACGCGCAGAGGATGTAGCAAAACTACGCGGTAAATCAGTGGAAGAGTTATTAGGATAAGGGGGGAATTATAATGGCTAAATTACAAATCACCCTTACTAAATCTGTGATCGGTACTAAACCAAACCAACGTAAAGTTGTTGAGGCATTAGGATTACGTAAATTAAACCAAACTGTGGAACAAGCTGATAACGCTGCAATCCGCGGTATGATTACAAAAGTAGCTCACTTAGTTACTGTAAAAGAAATTTAATTTCAATATATACGAACAAGGAGGTGCCACCCATATGAAACTTCATGAGTTAAAACCAGCAGAAGGTTCACGTAAAGTACGTAACCGCGTTGGTCGTGGTATCGGTTCTGGTAACGGTAAAACTTCTGGTAAAGGTCATAAAGGTCAAAACGCTCGTTCTGGCGGCGGCGTTCGCCCAGGATTTGAGGGGGGTCAAAACCCACTATTCCGTCGTTTACCTAAACGTGGCTTTACGAACATTAACCGTAAAGAATACGCTATCGTTAACCTTGATGCATTAAACCGTTTTGAAGATGGTGCAGAAGTAACACCTGCATTATTATTAGAAACTGGTATCGTGAGCAATGAAAAAGCTGGAATCAAAATTCTAGGTCATGGTACTGTAAACGTTAAGCTTACAGTTAAAGCTCACAAATTCTCAGCTTCTGCTAAAGAAGCAATTGAGAACGCTGGCGGAACTACTGAGGTGATCTAATGTTTCAGACGATCTCTAACTTTATGCGCGTTCGAGATATACGAAATAAAATCATCTTTACACTATTAATGTTAATCGTTTATCGTATCGGGACATTTATCCCGGTACCAAACGTTGACGCTAATGTATTAAAGGCAACTGATGAGTTTAACTTAGTTGGTTTCCTTAATACGTTTGGCGGTGGTGCATTAGCAAACTTCTCGATCTTTGCGATGGGGATTATGCCTTATATCACAGCCTCAATCATTGTTCAGTTATTACAAATGGATGTCGTGCCTAAGTTTTCAGAATGGGCGAAACAAGGTGATGTTGGGCGACGTAAACTTGCTCAATTCACACGTTACTTCACGATCGTATTAGCCTTTATTCAATCTTTTGCAATGAGCTTTGGTTTCAACCAGTTCTATGGTGGATCATTGATTACAGATACTAGTACCCAATCGTACTTAACGATTGCTGTTGTGTTAACAGCAGGTACAGCTTTCTTACTTTGGTTATCTGAACAAATTACTGCACATGGTGTTGGTAATGGTATTTCAATCATTATCTTCGCTGGTATCGTTGCTGCGATGCCTAATGTAGTAAACCAAATTTATGCACAACAAATTGAAGGAGCAGGAGAGCAGTTATTCATTAACATCGCAATCTTGGCTTTATTAGTTTTAGTGCTACTTGCAGTTATTGTAGGGGTTATTTACATCCAACAAGCGTTGCGTAAAATTCCAATTCAATATGCAAAACGAGTTGCAGGGAACTCACCTAAAATTGGTGCTCAGCAAACGCACTTACCGTTAAAAGTAAATGCTGCAGGGGTTATTCCGGTAATCTTCTCGGTAGCGTTTATGGTAACACCACGAACTTTAGCGACGTTCTTTGGCGATAATAATGTAACAGCGTTTATTACGAACACATTTGATTATACAAAACCTGTTGGGATGTTAATCTATGTTACATTAATCGTTGCGTTTACATATTTCTATGCGTTCATTCAAGTGAACCCAGAAAATGTAGCGGACAACTTGAAAAAGCAAGGTGCGTATATCCCGGGTATTCGCCCAGGTAATGACACTCAAGCTTATTTAACAAAAGTACTTTATCGATTAACATTCGTTGGTTCTATTTTCTTAGTAGTTATTTCGGTTATGCCAATTTTATTCATTAACTTTATGAACCTGCCAGCTTCGGCTCAAATCGGGGGAACAAGTATGATTATCGTAGTTGGTGTAGCGTTAGAAACGATGAAACAATTAGAGTCTCAACTAGTGAAACGTCATTATAAAGGCTTTATGAAATAATGCAGGTTTAGGAAACAACTTCGTTTCCTTGCCAGCATAGTTTTGAAGGGGAGCATTCGTATGAATATCGTTTTAATGGGTCTACCAGGTGCCGGTAAAGGTACTCAGGCTGACAAAATTGTTGAGAAGTACGCAATCCCTCATATTTCTACTGGCGATATGTTCCGTGCTGCCATTAAAGAAGGCACAGAACTTGGTTTACAAGCTAAATCGTTTATGGATCAAGGGGCTTTAGTTCCTGATGAAGTAACGATTGGCATCGTTCGCGAGCGTCTTTCACAAGCTGATTGCGAAAAAGGATTCTTATTAGATGGATTTCCTCGTACAGTTCCTCAAGCTGAAGCTTTAGATAGCATCCTTGAAGAATTAGGTCGTCCAGTTGAGCATACGATTAATGTTCAAGTTGAAAAAGATGAGTTAATCGCACGTCTAAGTGGTCGTCGCATTTGTAAAACTTGCGGTACATCTTATCACTTAGTTTTCAATCCTCCACAAGAGGAAGGGAAATGTGACAAAGATGGTGGCGAGCTATACACTCGTGCGGATGACAATCCTGAAACTGTAGCTAACCGTCTGGAAGTAAATATGAACCAAGCGCAACCTTTACTTGATTTCTATAAAGCAAAGGATGTACTTACAAATATTAATGGACAGCAAGAAATTTCAAAAGTATTTGCTGATCTTGATGCTCTATTGCAGGGCAGCCGCAGCTGATATCCGTCCGGGCGCTAGACAGCTTCCGCGGTAGTCATGCGGAGGCAACAACGAAACATAATTTTTTGAGAGTTGCAAAAGCATATTATGCCCGGTATATACTACTAAGGTTGAGCATTTTTATAGTGTGATGACATCTTGGTAACGTATAATGGGTTTCGTGGAAGCATCTGTGTAACGGGTATGAATCTCTCATCAAGACATTCCGGCTATCGTGTTAACATAAAGGGATGCGGTTCTTAAAAGAATCTGTTTTTCCATGGATTGTGTGAAGCGAAACCAGACGAGCGTCTTATTGTACATCTCTCATGCAATCCAAAACATATGTTGAAACGAGTTGTTTCTTACTTTATTTAGAAGAAAAACAGTTGGAAGAGCTCGCATGAGTTTTTTGACACTAACATATAGAAGGGAGACTTGGAAGATGGCGAAAGACGATGTAATTGAAGTCGAAGGGACAGTTGTTGAGACTTTGCCAAACGCGATGTTTAAGGTAGAATTAGAAAATGGGCACACTGTGCTTGCACACGTTTCTGGAAAGATTCGTATGCACTTTATCCGTATCCTACCTGGAGATAAGGTTACTATTGAGTTATCTCCTTATGATTTAACTCGCGGTCGTATCACATACCGTTTTAAATAATCTTTTGCACTCCGGACTATTAAGGAGGTTAGGTTAGATGAAAGTGAGACCATCTGTGAAACCGATCTGCGAAAAATGTAAAGTAATTCGCCGACGCGGTAAAGTAATGGTAATCTGTGAAAATCCTAAACACAAACAAAAACAAGGATAATTAATCAAGGAGGTGCACTAACGAATGGCACGTATTGCTGGTGTTGACATTCCTCGCGACAAACGCGTTGTAATCTCATTAACTTACATCTACGGTGTAGGTAAAACGACTTCTTCAAAAGTATTAGCTGCTGCAGGTATTGACGAAAGTACTCGCGTAAAAGACTTAACAGAAGATCAATTAAACCTAATCCGTGAACAATTAGCTTCATACAAAACTGAAGGTGACTTACGTCGTGAAGTTTCTTTAAACATCAAACGTTTAATGGAAATCGCTTCATTCCGTGGTATCCGTCACCGTCGTGGTTTACCAGTTCGTGGTCAAAACACGAAAAACAACGCTCGTACGCGTAAAGGTCCTCGTAAGACTGTAGCGAACAAGAAAAAATAATTAAGTAAAGGAGGTTCCTTCTTAACATGGCTCGTAAACAACAAACTCGTAAACGTCGTGTGAAAAAGAATATCGAAAACGGTATTGCACACATCCGTTCTACATTTAACAATACAATCGTAACGATCACTGATGCGCAAGGTAACGCGTTATCATGGTCTTCAGCTGGTGCTTTAGGTTTCCGTGGTTCACGTAAATCTACTCCATTCGCAGCTCAAATGGCTGCTGAAACAGCTGCAAAAACTTCTATGGAGCACGGTTTAAAGTCTCTAGAAGTTACAGTTAAAGGTCCTGGTTCAGGTCGTGAAGCTGCAATTCGTGCACTTCAAGCGGCTGGATTAGAAGTAACTGCTATTAAAGACGTTACTCCAGTTCCACATAACGGTTGCCGTCCGCCAAAACGTCGTCGTGTGTAATAGGTGAAAATTAGGGGTATAATTACTTCTAGTTACATCATGTTACTTGTACAATAAGTCTTGTGCATTATAAAATCTAACTTAGATTAACAACTATGATGGTATAACCTATACATTAGATGTTTTGAAGGAGGGTAAATTGGAATGATCGAAATTGAAAAACCAAAGATTGAAACAGTGGAGATTAGCGAAGATGCCAAATACGGCAAATTTGTTGTAGAACCGCTTGAACGCGGATATGGTAATACTTTGGGGAATTCTTTACGTCGTATCCTTCTGTCTTCTTTACCTGGAGCTGCTGTAACATCAATTCAAATTGATGGCGTATTACACGAATTCTCAACTGTAGAAGGCGTTGTAGAAGATGTTGCTTCAATCATCTTAAACGTGAAAAAGCTAGCTTTAAAAATCTACTCTGACGAAGAAAAAGTTATTGAGATTGATGTAAAGGGTGACGGTACGGTTACTGCTGCTGACATTACACATGACAGCGATGTAGAAATTTTAAACCCAGACCTATATATCGCAACGATCGCTAAAAACGGACATTTACGTATGCGTATGTACGCTCAACGTGGCCGTGGTTATACTCCTGCTGATCAAAACAAACGTGAGGATCTTCCTATCGGCGTGATCCCGATCGACTCTATTTACACTCCAGTTTCACGCGTCAACTTCCAAGTAGAGAACACTCGTGTTGGACAAAATTCTGACTACGACAAGTTATCACTTGATGTATGGACAGATGGAAGCATCGGTCCTAAAGAGGCGATTTCGCTTGGAGCGAAAATTTTAACTGAACACTTAAATATCTTTGTAGGCATGACTAATGAGGCACAAACTGCTGAAATCATGGTCGAAAAAGAAGAAGATCAAAAAGAAAAAGTATTAGAGATGACTATCGAAGAGCTTGATCTTTCTGTTCGTTCTTATAACTGCTTAAAGCGTGCTGGTATCAATACGGTATTAGAATTAGCTAATAAGTCAGAAGATGACATGATGAAGGTTCGTAACCTTGGTCGCAAGTCTTTAGAAGAAGTTAAGCATAAGTTAGAAGAGCTTGGTTTAGGATTACGTAAAGAAGACTAAGCGAAGAACTATAAAATTTAGCTAGATCAGATATATTTTAAAAGGAGGTAAACGTCCATGGGTTACAGAAAACTTGGTCGTACAAGTTCTCAACGTAAAGCATTATTACGTGACTTAGCTACTGATTTAATTATCAACGAGCGCATCGAAACAACAGAAGCGCGTGCTAAAGAAACTCGTAAAGCTGTTGAGAAAATGATTACTTTAGGTAAACGCGGTGATTTACACGCTCGTCGTCAAGCGGCAGCATTCATCCGTCGTGAGCTAGTAACAGTTGGTGAAGGCGAAGAAGAGAAAACTGTTTTCGCACTTCAAAAACTATTTGATGATATCGCACCTCGTTATGCGGAGCGTCAAGGTGGTTACACGCGTATCCTTAAAGTAGGTCCTCGTCGTGGAGACGGCGCACCAGTAGTAGTTATCGAATTAGTTTAATTCTTAACATACGGGTGAGAGGGGTGTCCGGTTCACCGGTTGAACCCGCACCCCTCTTTTTTAACTTCTTACAGTTTACTGAAAAGAAGTAATTGATTTATACGACAATAATTAAGCTGAGCGTTATGATGAGCGATAAGGTAACTTAGGTGTCTCGTTTAGCTCTCCGCACCTCATTCAACAAATATCAGGGCTTGAGCACCCAGGTGTTTTGTAAATGTAACGACAAGCGCATTTCTCTGAATGAGGTGCGCGCTTTTTTATTTTTGGAATGAAGGATTGAGCCCCTCAATTCCAATACATATGCAAACATAAAGTACGTTTAAATAGGTGGCCATTTGCGGCAAAACTTGTTTGAAAACGTGCTTTATTTTTATATATGTCGATAGTATTTGTTATTTCCTGGGCAATAGAAGCCTCAAATTGAATAGATGATAAACGGGAAGGAGCTTCACAAGACGATGACGGATGAGATTTTATCATTTAACAATGTGACATTTTCTTATACACCGGATGACGTGAAAGTACGTAACGCTGTGGAAGATGTGACGTTTTCAATCAATAAAGGGGAATGGATTGCGATTGTCGGACACAATGGTTCAGGTAAATCGACGATAGCTAAGCTAATGAGTGGTTTGTTATTCCCTCAGCAAGGCGAGATACGTATTAAGCGTGATGTGTTAACGGAAGAAAATATTTGGGACATCCGTGCACAAATGGGTATGGTGTTTCAAAATCCAGATAACCAATTCGTCGGTGCTACGGTGCAAGATGATGTCGCGTTTTCATTAGAAAATAATGGCGTACCCCATGAAGAAATGGTACAGCGTGTAAAGGAAGCCCTACAGCAAGTAAAAATGGAAGGCTATATCAACCACGAGCCGCATCATTTATCAGGTGGTCAAAAGCAGCGTGTCGCGATTGCAGGGGCATTAGCGATGAAGCCTCAAATATTAATTTTAGATGAGGCGACTTCGATGTTGGACCCACAAGGGCGTGAAGAAGTACTAACGATCGTTCAAGCGCTTCGTGAAGAAATTGGCTTAACTGTATTAGCGATTACGCATGATTTAGAAGAGGCAATGTTAGCAGATCGCATTATTTTTATGAATGAAGGCAAAAAGTATGCGCAAGGCACACCGTCAGAAATTTTTGCATTAGGAGAAGCGCTTGTGAAGTTTGGGCTCGATCTACCGTTTGCGATGAAAATGACAAACCTCTTACAAGCACATGGTATACAGCTTGTGGGGAAACATATGACAGAAGAAGAGCTGGTGAATGATTTATGGACATCCAACTTCAACAAGTAAGCTATGCCTACTCGAAGGGCACACCGTTTGAAAAGTATGCATTGCATGATGTGAACTTATCGATTAAAAGTGGTACATATCAAGCCATTATTGGACACACGGGTTCTGGTAAGTCGACGATATTGCAGCATTTTAATGGGTTATTAAAGCCATCAGAAGGTACAGTGAGAATTGGCGACCGCATAATTGAGGCCGAAAAAAAAGCGAAAGACTTAAAATCAATTCGTCAAAAGGTAGGTATTGTTTTTCAGTTCCCTGAGCATCAATTATTTGAAGAAACGGTTTTAAAGGATATTATGTTTGGACCTATGAATTTCGGTGTTTCACAACAAGAGGCCGAAAAACGGGCACGAAGTCTAATTACGCTTGTAGGCTTACCAGAAAGCATTTTAGAAAAGTCGCCGTTTGATTTATCAGGAGGGCAAATGCGTCGTGTGGCGATTGCAGGAGTACTTGCAATGGAGCCAGAAGTCATCGTTTTAGACGAACCAACTGCTGGGCTTGATCCTCGTGGTCAAAAAGAGATTATGGGCTTATTTTATGAATTACATCAAAAAAAGAGTTTAACGACAATTCTCGTAACGCACAGTATGGAAGACGCGGCACGTTATGCTGATCAAGTGGCCATCATGCATGAAGGTAGCTGTGTATTAATTGGTGAGCCACGGGATATTTTTGGAGATGAACAGTTACTTGCAAAATATCATTTAGAGCCACCACGTGTAGTAAAATTCCAGCGCCAAGTAGAGAAAATGATAGGGAAGCAACTTGTTAAAACATGCTTAACGGAAGAAGAGTTGGCACTTGAAATTGGCCATACTGTTCGAAAGGGGCGTGATGAGGCATGATGGAAAAAATGATTTTTGGTCGTTACATTCCAGGGGAGTCATTTGTACATAAGCTGGATCCACGTTCAAAATTGTTATTTGTCTTTGCGTTTATTATTGTCGTGTTTTTAGCAAACAATGTCATGACATATGCGATTTTATTGGCCTTAACGCTTTTTGTTATAATGCTATCTAAAATCCGTTTGTACTTTTTAATTAACGGGCTCAAGCCAGTCATCTTTTTAATGATGTTCACCCTGATTTTGCATTTACTAATGACAAAAGAGGGAGCGGTTATTTTAGATTTAGGCTTTATGAAAATTTATGAAGAGGGCTTGCGTCAAGGGGTGTTCATTTCGATGCGCTTCTTAATGCTCGTATTTATGACGTCGATATTAACGTTAACGACTTCACCTATTTCGATAACAGACGGGCTAGAGACATTATTGAATCCGTTTAAACGTTTCAAACTGCCGGTGCATGAGCTAGCGTTAATGATGTCGATTTCATTGCGCTTTATTCCTACATTGATGGATGAAACAGATAAAATTATGAAGGCACAGATGGCACGTGGCTCGGATTTAAGTGCTGGGCCAATAAAAGATCGTTTAAAGGCGGTTGTGCCACTTTTAGTACCACTATTTGTCAGTGCGTTTAAGCGTGCAGAAGATTTAGCAACAGCGATGGAAGTACGTGGCTATCGTGGTGGTGAGGGGCGTACGAAATATCGTCAGCTAAAATGGATGGCGAAAGACACAAT
Source organism: Solibacillus palustris (assembly GCF_022549215.1). Lineage (GTDB taxonomy): Bacteria > Bacillota > Bacilli > Bacillales_A > Planococcaceae > Solibacillus > Solibacillus daqui. Next base: position 154,386 of record NZ_JAKZFC010000008.1, read on the forward strand.
CAGTTTAGCGCTACTTGTGGCAGTTGCCGTTGTGCTATTTATGCTACGTAGCTAGGAGAATCATGATGAGACTAAGAGCAACGATTAGCTATGATGGTACGCTGTTTGCTGGCTATCAAGTGCAGCCGGGCGAGCGTACCGTTCAGCTTGAAATCGAAAAAGTATTAGCGAAGATGCATAAGGGCGATATCGTGAAAATTACAGCAAGTGGTCGTACCGATGCACGTGTACATGCGACTGGCCAGGTTATTCATTTTGATACGCCACTTCAGATTCCTGTTGAAAAGTATCAGAAGGCATTAAATGTGCAGCTACCGCGTGATATTCGTGTATTAACGGTGGAACAAGTTGCGGATGATTTTCACGCGCGCTACGATGTGTCAGGCAAGCGCTATCGTTATATTTGGGACTGTAGCGCTGTACAAAGCCCGTTTCGTCGTCATTACACAATTGAGGCAAATGGTATTGAGCCTAATGTAGAAGCGATGCAACGTGCGGCTGGTGCCATTATCGGTACACATGATTTTAGCTGCTTTTGCGCGGCGAATACGAGTGTCGTTGATAAGGTGCGTACGGTGCACGGGTTAGAGCTTGCTTGGCACGGCCAAGAACTTCATATGACAATCTCAGGTACAGGCTTCTTGTACAATATGGTACGCATTATTGCCGGCACGTTGTGGGAAGTAGGTACGGGGCGTCGTGATGTAGATTCTGTTGCACAGGCAATTGTTTCAATGGACCGTGCAATTGCTGGTAAAACAGCGCCTGCACATGGCTTATATTTAGAACAAGTTTTTTATGAATAAATGAAAAATTTTTTTCGAGAAATAGTGTTTTTATATATAAAAATGATCGAAAAAGGCACTACAAAAGGTGTTAACAACATCTCCAGGTGTTCAATTAAATATCTTGACTTATGAATGTGGTTATTATATGATGATGTATGGTATTTTCATTACCACCACAAAATAAGCCCCGAAAACTTATAAGTGTATATAATGAAAAATAACGGTAATTTTATATCGATTAGGAGGATACAAACATGCGCACAACTTTCATGGCTAAAGGTCAAGAAGTAGAACGTAAATGGTTAGTAGTTGACGCAGAAGGCCAAACATTAGGTCGTTTAGCTTCTGAAGTAGCTTCTATCTTACGCGGTAAACATAAACCAACTTTTACACCAAACGTTGACACAGGTGATCACGTAATCATCATCAACGCGGACAAAATTGAGTTAACAGGTAACAAATTACAAAAGAAAATTTACTACCGTCACACTCAATTCTCTGGTGGTTTAAAACAACGTACAGCTGGAGAAATGAAAGAAAAGTACCCAACTCAAATGCTAGAATTAGCAATCAAAGGTATGCTTCCAAAGAACTCTTTAGGTCGTCAAATGTTTGGTAAATTAAACGTTTACACTGGTTCTGAGCATCCACATGCTGCACAAAAACCAGAAGCTTACGAGCTACGTGGTTAATAAATAAATTACAATAGGAGGAAATAACTTTGGCACAAGTACAATACATCGGCACAGGTCGCCGTAAAAGCTCAACTGCTCGCGTACGTTTAGTACCAGGCGAAGGTAAAGTAGTAATCAACAACCGTGATGTTGCAGATTACCTACCATACGAAACTTTACACTTAATCATCAACCAACCATTAGAAGCAACTGAAACTAAAGGTTCTTATGACGTTCACGTTAACGTAAACGGTGGTGGATTCACAGGTCAAGCTGGAGCAATCCGTCACGGTATCGCTCGTGCATTATTACAAGTTGACCCAGACTTCCGTTCAGCTTTAAAAGCTGCAGGTCTATTAACTCGTGACTCTCGCATGAAAGAACGTAAAAAACCAGGTTTACGCGGCGCTCGTCGTGCACCTCAGTTCTCAAAACGTTAATCATACGATTATATCAGCGTTTTTCAAAACCCTTTCTCGTTTATTCGGGAGAGGGTTTTTTTCTTTTGGATTCTAAAAAGTTGGAGAAGGGTTAGGAAAGTATAAATTTTTTAGTATAATCTACATATGGAAAAACACAACTCGCGTTATTTTCGCGCGAGTTGTGTTTTGCTGAATTCTTCTACGTATTTGCAAAGCCTTCATTGGCATCAAGCACACCTTTTAACTTCGTAATCATTAACTGCTTTCCCTGAAGCCATGCATCCAAATCAAAGAGTACCGGCAATGCATTACCACCAAGCGCAAAAATAGCCTTACGCTCACTTGGTAGATAACCAGCAGTATGGAGTGTACCGTCCCAAGCCCCATATTTTGTTGCAAACACACCTCGTTCAATCCCGTTCATTAATTTAAAGGCTTCTTGTGTTGTTAGCTCGTTCTGTTGTGCATCTGAAATGAATTGTTCACGCGCAAGTGAGTCTTCCATTCGGTAACGGTTTTCTTCTAGCAGAATATTAAAATGATTTGTACAGGCAATATTTTCACGGACGGCAATATGACGGGGGGATGCCTCGACGATTTTTGAGTTCCCAGTTGCATCGAGTAATACATAGTTAAATGAATGTTTGTGTGGAATGTCGTGTAGTAGCCCAATAGCACTGTCTACTGATTCACAACGCTCAAGTAGTATGCGACCGATCATATTACAAACAAAGCCGTCACCGTTGTTTTTGGTATTGACGAAATTATAGCCAATTGCTAACCCTTTTTCGTTTAAACCGTCCATTCGCCCGGTGACTTGCATTGTTGGTCCCATGGATGCAAAACCTGAATCCGTTGGGGCAAAGAACACAAAGCGTCCATCGTAAGAGCTTGGTGCATTATCGTAATTACGAATCATGTAGCGAGGGTTAGTAGTAATCGAGCAGCCACTCTTGATGTTGGCATAGTAGCCGGCGAAGTGCAATAGTGCTTGTTTTTCGGTGAAGGCTAGCGCATAGGCAAGCCCCTCAATTTCATCCGTGATGTGCGGTGCAAATGTATTCAATAAGTGTTTGATATGTGGTGCATCTACGGTGAACTTTTGTGTGAAGCGTTTGTACATCGATTCCCGATTTTTTAAAAGAGGCGACTGTTTTAATAGCTCACCTTGATAAACACCAAAATTATAATGTGAACCTTTAAATTGTAGGATATCACTCGTAACTTTTTTCATTGGAAACTCCTTAATAAAAGTCATTATATGTATCGTAGCCTTTTTGAGATAAAGGCGCAAAAAAAGCACTCTCGTTTGAGAAAGTGCTTTCATAAAAGGGCAAAAAATTAATGGTTAACTTCTCCAAGATTGAGTAGCTTTTGTCCAATTTTATTGATGCTTGTGTAGCCTTCACTCATTTCGTGCATACTCGCTGTGTATTCTTCAGTGAACGATGAAATTTGTTTTGTATAGGCATTAATATGTTCAATTGAATCTGTAATATCCACAAGCTGCTTAGCAATATTGTTGGCGCTATCGGTACTATTTTGTGCCATTTTTTGGATTTCATTGGCGACAACGGCAAAGCCCCTACCATGTTCGCCAGAGCGAGCGGCCTCGATGGAAGCGTTTAAGCCTAAAATTTTCGAATGCATTGCGATATCCTTCACAGCATTTACAATGGAGTTAATTTGTTGGATATTCCCATTCATCAGCTCTGCGTATTGTGACAGCTCTTCGATACGATTTGAAACATCAGAACTAGCATGTGCAAGCTGTTCGGTAGTGGCCGACATTTCTTGTACAGCGGCGGAAAGTTCTTCTGCAACGATGCGCATATTGCTGACACGGAAGTTTGAAATAACCCCTGTTACAACTCCAACAACTTTTCCGTTATCAACGACGGGTACTGATGAAGCGATGTAAGGGAAGCCAAAACCTTCAGCACTGCGTTCTTCGCGCAAAATTTTGCCACTTCTCATCGCACGTACACTTGTTGTATTACGGTGCTGTTCTACGGTTTCGCTAAGCGTAATTTTTAAATCGACCTTTTTCCCTTGTTTGTAGCCAATGACTTTTTCCGTATCAAAAATCAATATACAGGCATCTTCGGGATATGTAGCTTGATAAAAATCAATTGAATCAACAATGACTTTTAATTTCGGATTCATCCTATTCACTCCTTCTATTTGAATAACCTTATTATCAAATAATTCGTTCAATCCCTGAATCCCCTCTACTATATACCAAATTATTATAAGTGGAAATGGGGGAGGTCAAATTTCTCTAATATTAGCTAATAGGTAATAATATTACTAGCAAAGTTGAATACGTTCGTATACAATTGTATTCAATAATGATTGGAAGTGTGAGGTGAATATTTATGCAACCAGAAGGAAGAGGACGACGTGGTGAAGGGGAATGCTCGCCACGCTATAAAGGGGCACAAACATTTCGGCGTGGGCGTGCGTTAGAATTTTATCGTCAGTTAGAAACAAAGCGCGATACATTAAAGAAACAGTTAGCAGTACCAGAATTGCAGTCGATTCATCCTGTTATTGCAGGGGAGTTAAAGGCTACAGAAGCGATTATGAATGATTTTGTTGCGCTATTCCAACTCAATGAATTTTTAGAAAATGCTCAACAGGAAGACTGAGGTTTTTAACTTGATTCAGCAAAATCTTTTGTTCCATAAGCAAACCCCGACTGAACAGGTGAACTTAGGCTAAGAACGCCGCATCGTGCGGCAACGCCTAAGTGACCAACATCGTGTTGGCCCAAGCCCCGGCGGATGTCACAGATTTTTTAGGGGAGTTTTTCAAGCGAGCTTGAAAAAAACCTGGACGCAATTACGCCGGCGTAATTGATATTAAGGAAGTGAACGGAATTTATGCAGGCAGTTAGGAAATTATCGAAGTATGTAAAGCCATATATTCTTTTTGCCATTATTGCACCGGTCATGATGCTTATCGAGGTTGGGATGGATTTATTACAACCAACCATTTTAAAGCATATTATTGACGATGGCATCGCAAAAGGTGATACGTCATATATCGTAAAAATGTTCGGTCTGATGCTAGCTACGTCATTGATTGGTCTGATTGGAGGTGTGGGATGCTCAATCTATGCCTCTCGAACAGCAGTCAATTTTTCGACGGATTTGCGTCATGACTTATATGAAACGATTACCTATTTCTCAAACAAAAGTAAGGACAAATTTACTCTTGGTAAACTGGTTACGAATTTAACGAGCGATATTGAAATGCTTCAGCGTGCGTTAACGATGCTGCTGAAAATTTTCGTGCGCGGTCCGATGATGTTTATCGGGGCGATTGTTATTGTTTTTATTACGGCGCGTGAGCTATTTCCGATTTTACTTGTAGTGGTGCCGATTTTAGCGTTTTTCATGTATTACTTTACAGCGCTTTCTGGAAAGTTGTTTTATAAAGTACAAAAGGTAGTCGATCTTGTAAATACGAAGGTACAAGAAAATTTAGCCGGTATTCGTGTTATTAAGGCATATAATCGCAAAGACCACCAAATCGAGCAGTTTGCAAATGTGAATACACAGTTGATGAAGCGTAGCATGATGGCCGACCAAATTATTGGGGTATTAGGGCCGCTTACAATGTTTATCGTCAACTTAGGAATTGTTGCTGCACTATGGATGGGTGCAATTAAGGTTGATAATAATACACTGCAAGTCGGTGTGATATTAGCGTTTATCAACTATTTAATGATGGTTATGCATGGCTTAACTAGCTCATCAAACGTCCTTATTCAATTAGCACGCGCGATTCCAAGCGCGGAGCGTATTGTCAAAGTACTGGAGGAGCAAACAGAGTTAACGAGTCCAAAAAATGTGGACAAGCATCTTATCAATGGTAGTGTGACTTTTGAAAACGTGCATTTTTCATATGTAAAAGAAACCGAAGCGGTATTAAAAAATATAAGCTTCCATGTGAATGCGGGCGAGACTGTTGGCATTATCGGCATGACGGGTAGTGGGAAGTCAACATTAGTGAAAATGCTACCAAGACTATTTGATGTCGATCGGGGCGTCGTCAAAATTGATGGTAGGAATATTAAAGACTACGATTTACAGTATTTACGCGCGGCTGTTGGTTATGCACCGCAAAAGGCAACACTGTTTTCAAAAACAATTGCTGAAAATTTACTTTACGGTAAAGCAGAAGCAACCGAGCAAGATATTTTAGAAGCGCTAGCAGCGGCCAATGCGCAAGAATTCGTTGATACATTACCAGCCCGTAACGAGCATGTGTTAACGCAAGGGGCAACGAATTTATCTGGAGGTCAAAAGCAGCGTCTTGCTATGGCACGTGCATTCATTCGCCAACCGCAACTATTAATTTTAGACGATGTCACAAGCGCGGTTGATAGCATTTCTGAGAAAACGATTCAAAATGCCATTACTTCCAAATTTGCGGCAGCCACGAAATTTATTGTGTCGTCAAAAATTTCATCGATTCGTCATGCAGATCAGATCTTCGTTATGGATGACGGGCAAATCGTTGCACAGGGTACGCATGAGGAGCTACTTAAAACGAGCCCATTGTATCAAGAAATGGCGAGAACGCAGGCGGAAAAAGGGGTGACTGTAGGTGAATAGACAACAAGGTGGACCTCCGTCACCAATGGCTAGGCAGGGGCGTTTAACAGGGCCGATTGTAAAGCCGAAAAATCAAAAGCAAACATTACTGCGTATTTGGGGTTACTTGCGTATTCAACGCGTTGAATTGATGACCGTTGTTGTATTCGTAATTATTAGTACGCTACTGAGCTTAATTGGTCCTTATATGATTGGGAAAACGATTGACGACTACATCGTGAAATTCAACGTATTAGGTGCAATTCGAATGGCGCTTATTTTGGCTGGTGTTTATACAGCATCGTCGTTTTTAACATGGGCGCAGCAATTTGTGATGATACGTGTGTCTCAAAAAACAATTCGTCGTTTGCGTCAGCAGTTATTTGAACAGTATCAGGCATTGCCATTGGCGTTTTTCGATCAAAAGCAGCAAGGCGATTTAATGAGCCGTATGACAAATGATATTGAAAACCTAAACGCAGCATTGTCTCAAAGTGTGATTCAAATTGTATCTAGCTTTTTAACGATCGTCGGGACGGCATTTGCGCTGTTTTATTTAGATTGGCGACTGGCACTTGTAACGTTAACGATCATTCCGTTAATCGTATGGGCGACGAAGCAAATTATTAAGCGTAGTAGTGTGAATTATAAGGAGCGTCAGCGTGATTTAGGGAATTTGAACGGCTATATTGAGGAAACGATTTCAAATGCTGATATTATTACGTTGTTCGGTAAAGAAAAAGCAACATTAGCTGAATTCAAAGTAGCAAATGAAAAGTTGCGCGGCTCTGCGATGCGTGCTGATATTATTTCGGGTTTTATGGGGCCAATCAATAACTTTATGAATAATTTAGGCTTAAGCCTAGTCATTGGTACGGGGGCAGTAATGGCGGTAACGAGCGGTCTGTCGATTGGTATTATTGCATCATTTGTAACGTATACACGTCAATTTTTCCGTCCGATTAACCAATTATCGAACTTACTGAATACTTTTCAGTCAGCAATTGCTGGTTCGGAGCGTGTGTTTGAAGTTTTAGACGAGGCTCGGGAAGTGGCAGATATCCCGAATGCGAAAGAAAAGGTGACATTAAAAGGTGATGTCACGTTCGAGCAAGTCCAGTTTGGCTATGAGCTGGACAAGCTAGTACTAAAAGGTATTGATTTTACAGCAAAAGCAGGGGAAACAATTGCCATTGTCGGCCCAACAGGTTCTGGGAAAACAACTATTATTCAGCTACTAACACGCTTTTACGATGCAACAGGTGGACGAATATTATTAGATGGCGAGCCGATTGCAAATTATAAAATGAACAATGTGCGCGACCATGTGGGCGTTGTACTGCAAGATACGTATTTATTTTCAGGGACTGTGCGTGAAAATATTCGATTTGGGAAGCTTAGTGCAACGGATGCTGAGGTAAAAGAGGCGGCGAAAATTGCCTATGCACACAATTTCATAAAATATTTACCAGAGCAGTATGATACCGTTCTGACGAGTGGTGGGTTGAATTTAAGTCAAGGGCAGCGTCAGTTAATCGCAATTGCACGAGCGATTTTAGAAGACCCAGATATTTTAATTTTAGATGAAGCGACTTCGAGTGTAGATACGATGACAGAGGTGCATATTCAAAAAGGCTTGAATAATTTAATGCAAGGACGCACAAGTTTCGTCATTGCACACCGCTTGAAGACAATTGAAAATGCCGATCAAATTTTAGTGATTCAAGATGGGGAAATTTTTGAACAAGGCAATCATGACTCATTAATGCAGGCACGTGGATTTTATGCATCACTGCAGCAGCAACTAATGGCAAACTAAATCAATTTGAATAAACGACCACCCTCTAGCGTATAGTAGGCAAAAAGGGCGGTGTTTTTTTGAGGCGTTGGCTTGCACTGATATTTGTAATGTTTTGTTCGATGATGGTCGTTGTTTATGAAACGAGCGCATCGGATAAACGATTTTTTTTGCCTGAGCCATTAGGTGGTATGAAAATTATGCTCGATGCAGGGCACGGTGGCTTAGATGGTGGTGCGTCGAATGGTGATGTAGTGGAAAAGGAAATTACGTTAGCAATAACAAATAAGGTAGCTCGGCAGCTGACACGTTTGGGTGCCGAAGTGATTTTAACGCGCACGACAGATGGAGACGTATTAAATGAACATGCACCAAATGAAGATTTCCCAACGAATCGTGAACGTAAAAAACAAGATATTTTCTTACGAGAGGCGTTAGTAAAGCAGCATGAGCCGGATTTATTTATTACGATTCATGCCAACGCTATCCCAAATAGTAAGTGGCGCGGTGCACAGGTGTTTTATCATAAATCTGGTCATGCGAGTAGCGAGGATTTAGCAAAGGCGATTCAGCAAACAATTCGTGAAACATTGGAAAACACGACACGCGAGGCATTGTCGATTAAGGAAGTGTATTTACTGAAGAAGGCTGAAGTACCCGCTGTATTAGTGGAGACAGGCTTTTTAAGTAATGAAGAGGAACGTAACTTACTTGCTAGTGAAAATTACCAAGACAAAATGGCATTTGCAATTGCACGCGGCATCGAAAATTACGTGCATGCATCATTCGACTAGGCAACATGTAATAACAATACGAAGCGATTATGATATACTAACTATAGAAATTTCATTCTAGGGGAGTGTTTGATGTGTTAAACGAGCAACAAGTCCGAGACCTATTAGGCGAATTACAAGATCCGTTTTTACATAAATTATTAGCAGAAACAAAAGGTGTAACAAACGTTTCAATTAAAGCAGAAAAAGAGCACGTAAGCGTTCGTATTGCGATTGCAAAAACAAATACGCCTGAGCAAATGCAACTTCAAATGAAAATTGTTGAGGTGCTAAAAGAGAATGGCGCGGCTTCTGTGGGGATTCGTTTTGAAGAGTTACCTCAAGAAGTATTACAAGAATTCCGCGGACAAGCAACAGAAGCGGAAGCACAAGATATTTTATCACCATTATCAAACGTGCAATTTATTTCGATTGCTTCGGGTAAAGGTGGCGTAGGAAAATCAACAGTATCGGTTAACATGGCAGTTGCTTTATCACGTTTAGGCAAAAAAGTGGGCTTAATCGATGCGGATATTTACGGTTTCTCTGTACCTGATATGATGGGTATTACAGAAATGCCAGTTGTAAAAGACGACCGTATTTACCCAGTAGAGCGTTTAGGCGTAAAAGTCATTTCTATGGGCTTCTTCGTAGAAAACAACGCACCAATTGTATGGCGCGGACCAATGCTAGGTAAAGTGTTAGATCAATTCTTCCGCGATGTTGATTGGGGCGATTTAGACTACTTACTATTAGACTTACCACCAGGTACAGGTGACGTAGCGCTTGATATTCACCAAATGCTACCGGCTTCAAAAGAGATTGTCGTAACAACGCCGCACCCAACAGCTGCATTCGTAGCAGCACGTGCAGGGGCAATGGCATTACAAACAAACCATGATATTTTAGGTGTTATCGAAAACATGGCTTGGTATGAAAATAAAGCTGGTGAAAAAGAGTTCGTATTCGGTCAAGGCGGCGGTCCGAAGCTTGCTGACGAATTACGTACTAAATTACTTGGACAAATTCCACTTGGTCAGCCTGATTGGACAGAGGAAGATTTTGCACCTTCAATATATGCAGCGGAACACCCAATAGGAAAAATTTATTTACAAATTGCTCAAGGCATTGTAGATTCATTAGCGAAATAAAGCTTTTATAAAGAGGCTCTTCATTGCGAAGACGCCTCTTCTTTTTTTGCACTAGACTCCCCTTCTTTTTTCTTTGAGTTGTCTTCTTGCGCGCCGCTGCTTTTCTTTACAAGCTCCTGCCATTTCGATTGTAAGAGTGGGTTTTCAATCGTTTCCATAACTACTTTTTCAAGTTCTTTCCGCATAACAGCACCCTTTAAAATTGTCTCGAGCTGTTTTTGCATATCGGGTTGACCAAAAAAGGAGGTTAAGTCTTCTTGGTAGGAGGCATCATTTAATAATTTTTTCATTAAATCCTCTTGTTGCTTTTGCATACTTTTAGCAAAAGTTTCTTGAAATTTTGGATCATCAAAGGTTGTCTTCCAAAAATCGGCTGCTTCTTTTGAGAGTAATGTTTCCTCAGTGGCTTTTTTGATTTCTTCAGTATTTAAAATGAGGAGCTCACGAAAGCTTTTATCTTCGAACAACTGACGAATGGCCTTTTTACCTTCCTCCGTTTGTATGGCATCGACCATAATTTTCTTCACTTCTTCATAGGAAAGTGTTGTTGATTTAGCATCACTACAGCCGGCGAGTGAAAGTGCAAGTATCAGCAAAATGAAAAAATGTCGCATCAAAATCCATCCTTTCCACATTGTAATAACAAAGCAAAATGACCTGAAGTGCTTTCATTTATTGTTCACAATTTTATAAAAATTATGTAATAAGCTTTAAGCAAGGTCGCTTTTTTATTATGGTGTTGTTAAAATATACAAGTGTATTAAAAAAATGGAGGTATGTTCGTGACGATACGAAACTGGGTTAAATTCGCTTTTTGGGCGTTGTTAATTGGTGGTTTAGTTAATGCAGTTGCCTCGTTAATAATTCGTTGGGACTTTTACCAACCATATTTAACGAACGGTGAGATTACCGAATTTTTGGCGGCAGTCATTTGGAATATTATTTTAGGATTTACGATGAGTGTGATGGCACAGGCTGGTTTCTTCGCATATTTGACATTACACCAAGTTGGGGTAAATATTTTTAGATCATTAACTTTGTGGAATTGGGTACAAGTAGTGTTAATTCTCGTAGTATTAGTAGATATTATTGTATTCCGTTTCGCTCCTGGTGCAGAAACAGCTGTTGACTGGATTATCTATGGTACTCTTCTTGTTGTTTTGGTGGGAGCAGCAATACTGACAGCCATCAAAAAAGTAAAGATGACTCAAAAACCACATGTATTCATTTCAACAATGTTCTTTATGATTGTTGTTACATCATTAGAGTGGATTATTGCATTAGTGGGACGCCAAGATAATATTGATGTATATGTAGCGCTATTATTATTCCCATTAGTAGCGGTTAATGCATTCCAAATTTTGATGTTGCCAAAATACAATTCGCAGTCAGAAGCAGATCGAAAAAAACTAGAAGAACGCCGCAAAGTAAGAAAAGAAACAACAAACGTGGCCAAAGTATAAGAAAAGGAATGTCCGAGAAGTAATTCTAGGACATTCCTTTTTTATGGTAAGCGTTTAGTTGCAATATCATAACCAAATAAATTTTGTTCTATTGATACAAATGGGTGGGTTTTTAGATATTGTTGTATTTCCTGGAAAGAAACCTCTTGTTCACGGTGTAAAGGGATGCTAATAAAATCGCCATCTACTATAGTAGTGTTTGGAGTAACAAAGGAATAAGTAGGGGCAACTAAATTGATACCGCGTTCATGTAAATTTTGTTGCATTGGTTCACCTATCGTATAATCTCGTGTAGCAAACCAAAGAGGCAATTGCTGAAAGTTTTTTTGGAAAATTGTAAGTTGACTATCTAATAGTGAATCATTTTCTTCATATTGACTTTGTGTAGAACCTAGCAAACCTAAAGGGATATTTCGTTCTATTAGTAGTTTTACCGCTTCCGGACTACGTAGTATCCAATCTGTATCTACTAAAAAGAGTGGATATGGTTTTGATAACGAAGCAACCCATTCCTCAAATCCTTCGTGAGAATAACTTACTTCAACAATTAAGCTAGCTCCATATTGACCTTTAGTAATAACTGTTGGTGCTTCTGTTAACTGAAAAACAGGTAAAATACTATTTTTTTCATCGAAATAAAAGAAAACAATAATCATACATAAAGCTAGTGATACCAATACTTTAAACATGTTGGAATACCCTCTTTCTATGTGTTAGAAACGTATTTCTATAAAAAACTTATGAAAAAGTGTTGACGATTATAACAATGCGATGTTACTATAAGTGAGTCGCCAAGAGATGACGCGACAAACGAAAT
>NZ_JAKZFC010000009.1 GCF_022549215.1 Solibacillus palustris
ATCGTTGTCACAGGGGACAACTTCTCAAATTCTACAACATCTACTTTCAGATGTCAACAGTTTTTAAAAAGTTTTTTTAAAACTGGAGCGGGTGATCGGAATCGAACCGACAACATCAGCTTGGAAGGCTGAGGTTTTACCACTAAACTACACCCGCATATTAAATTATTATGGCGCGCCCGACAGGAGTCGAACCCATAACCTTCTGATCCGTAGTCAGACGCTCTATCCAATTGAGCTACGGGCGCATAAAATGATTACTTGGTGCGGCCGAGAGGACTTGAACCTCCACGGGGTTGCCCCCACTAGGCCCTCAACCTAGCGCGTCTGCCATTCCGCCACGACCGCTTCATCTGACATTTCTCATTATACAACTCCGAGAATTTTTGTCAATATGAAAACTGGTGAGCCATGAAGGACTCGAACCTTCGACCCTCTGATTAAAAGTCAGATGCTCTACCGACTGAGCTAATGGCTCTCGTAATGGCTGGGGTACCTGGATTCGAACCAGGGCATGACGGAATCAAAATCCGTTGCCTTACCGCTTGGCTATACCCCAAAAATGGCGGTCCCGACCGGGATCGAACCGGCGATCTCCTGCGTGACAGGCAGGCATGTTAACCGCTACACCACGGGACCATAAGTAAAAAACTATAAAATTAAGTGGTGACCCGTACGGGATTCGAACCCGTGTTACCGCCGTGAAAGGGCGGTGTCTTAACCACTTGACCAACGGGCCATACAATGGCTCCGAAGGCAGGACTCGAACCTGCGACCTGCCGGTTAACAGCCGGATGCTCTACCAACTGAGCTACTTCGGAATAATTACTGTGTTTCGTCGATATCATCTTGTCGACTTTTTCTATTATAGAGACCGACTATTGATTCGTCAATACTTTTTATTGATTTTTTCCAACAAAAAAATCACTACCTATTATATAAATTTTATTTCTATATGACGATAAAGGGTATTTTCTCCCTATAAATTAAATTTAAACACCCAATTCACATTAAAGTTCACTTTTTATGAATTTAATTTTCCCCTGACAAATACTACAGCAATATTTACTAACATCCATCTTTCTTCTTCGTTTATAGTCTTGCCCACATTTCACACAACGGTAAAAATAAATGACCGCTTTCTTCTTAATAGTGATAGGGGGTTCAATACGAGAGCAAAACCTCGGTGCACCTACACGCTTTAACAAATTTTTAAAATCGGCATCTCGATGTTGATATCCCATCCCTAAAATATGTAGATGATAATGACATAGTTCATGTAAAATGATTCCCTCTAACTCTACTATTCCAAAATGATCATACAACTTTTTATTTAGTTCAATGTTATGACTAGTCAACATATAGCGGCCACCTGTTGATTTTAAGCGACTATTAAAATAAGCCTTGTGTATAAAAGGCCGATTAAAATACTGTATAGATAATTGTTCAACTAGCTGTTGTGCTTGCTCATCTGTCATCACCATCACTCCATTTCCCCAAAAATAAAGAGGCTGCCCAAAAAGTGAATGCTCCTTGGACAGTGCTCTTATCATGTATTAATAATTCGCTTTAAGTGGTGCAACTGTGTTGGTGAGAATTTAATGGGTGAATGACAACACCGCGCTAGTATCCATCATCCACTCGAAAGAAATGTTCTAAAATTAGTTCTCAAACATTTCCTTCAATTATAAAGAACTCTAGCAAATTTTAAACGTTTAATTGTTGTTCGGGTGGAAGCATTGTTAAGGAAATACGCCCTTTATTTGCTTCTACTTTTTCAACCCAAACGGTTACAATGTCCCCTAATGCAACTACATCTAGAGGATGCTTGATGCGACCTTTTTGAAGTTTCGAAATATGCACAAGGCCATCTTGCTTCACACCTATGTCTACAAATGCGCCGAAATCTACTACGTTACGTACGGTTCCCTGTAATTCCATCCCTACTTGTAAATCTTCCATTTGTAAGACATCTGTTTTTAGTAGCGGTTGTGGGAATGCATCACGCGGGTCACGAGATGGCTTCATTAAAGTATCTACAATATCTTTTAATGTTACTTCACCAACATTTAGTGTTGCACTTAATTCTGATAAACTCAATTCGCTAATCGCTTGTTCTGCCTTTGGTGTACCAACGTCTTTTTTTGTTAATGCAGCCGCCTCTAAAATTGCTTCAGCCAGCTTATAACTTTCTGGGTGAATACCTGTAGTATCGAGTGGATTTTTTGCCTCTGGGATACGTAAGAAACCGATTGCTTGCTCATAAGTTTTTGCACCTAAACGTGGAATTTTTTTCAGTTGCGCACGTGATGTGAATTTTCCGTTTTCACCGCGCATTATTACGATATTTTCTGCTACCGTTTTTGATAAGCCCGAAACATATTGTAACAGTGAAGCTGACGCTGTATTTACATCAACACCTACTTGGTTTACAGCTGTCTCTACGATAAATGTTAGTGATTCAGCTAGCTGTTTTTGAGATACGTCATGCTGATATTGTCCGACACCAACTGCTTTTGGTTCAATTTTTACTAATTCAGATAAGGGATCTTGTAAGCGACGTGCAATCGATACTGCGCTACGCTGCTCTACTTGTAAATCCGGGAACTCAGCACGTGCTACATCTGAAGCTGAATAAACGGAAGCTCCCGCCTCATTGACAATTACATATGCAACCTGCTCATCTATTTCTTTTAACACTTCCGCAATAAATTGCTCTGTCTCACGTGAAGCGGTCCCATTTCCAATTGCAATAATGCTTATTGGATACTTTTTCAATAATTTTATAATCGTTGCTTTTGATTTCGTTGTATCTGATGTCGTATGCGGATAAATTACACCAATTTCAATCATTTTCCCTGTTTCATCAACTACAGCTAATTTACAGCCTGTACGATAAGCCGGGTCAACACCTAATACCATTTTACCGCGCATTGGTGGTTGTAGTAATAAGTTACGTAAGTTTTCCGAGAAAATATGAATTGCCTGTGTTTCACCTTTTTCGGTTAACTCTGAGCGCAATTCGTTTTCAATGGACGGTTTAATCAGGCGTTTATAGCTATCTAATATCGCTAATGTCACTTGTTCGACAGATGGACCAACAAAGTTTTTCGGAATGAAGTGCAATTCCATTTGTGTTGTTGCCTTCTCGATAGGTACGTCAATTGTTACACGCAATATGTCTTCCTTTTCCCCACGATTTACTGCTAATGTACGGTGAGGTGCTATACGAGAAACCGGCTCTTCGTATTCATAATACATTTCGAATACTTGTTTTTCGTCTTTTTCTGCATTTTTTACAGCTGTTACGAGCTTACCTTCACGCCAAGATAATTTACGCAGCTTTTCACGAATTGTGGCATCATCTGCAAAATACTCCGCTAAAATATCACGCGCACCTGCTAATGCATCTTCTATAGATGTAACACCTTTTTCTTCGTTTATATAACTAGCAGCTAGTTGCTCTACTGATTGCTTTGTAAATTTTAATATGTGCTCAGCTAGTGGTTCTAACCCACGTTCTTTGGCAATCGTTGCTTTCGTACGTCGTTTTTGCTTGTATGGTCGATATAAATCTTCAACACGTTGTAATACTGTTGCCGCTTGGATGGCTTGTTGTAATTCTGCTGTCAACTTGCCTTGCTCAGCAATTAAGCGTACTACTTCTTCTTTTCTCGTTTCTAATTGTTGTATGTAATGATAGCGATCTTCAATGGCTTTTATTTGTACTTCATCTAGAGAACCTGTAACTTCTTTACGATAACGCGCAATAAACGGTACGGTATTCCCTTCTTCTAATAAGTCAATAACTGCTTGTGCTTGTTTTGGTTGTACATTTGCATCTTGTGCAATCATTTGTAGCATTTTCTTCTGTTCCATCGTGCCACTCCTTTACGTTTGAACTCCTTTTAGTTTACCACTAACAATCCGTTGTTACTCTTGAAAATTCGCAATTTCACCCACAAAAAAAAAGTCCACTTGTGCAAAAAATCAGTAGACTCTAAACGGTTATGATGATATTCCGCCACTTGAAACAATAGCTTCTTGTAATTTTTTTATCGCCTTGCGCTGAATACGCGAAACATGCATTTGTGAAATGCCAAGTCGTTCACCAGCTTCTTTCTGGCTTAGCTGATCCAAATAGGTAAATTGGATAATTTGACGCTCGCGCTCATTTAACACATTCATTACATCCGTTACGATCATACGACGATTCGTTATTTCATAACCGTCATCCTCTTTACCAACGACATCGAATAAGGTAACTGTACTACCGTCTGAATCTGATTCAATCGAATGATCCATCGATAACGCTTGATAACTACGCCCCATCTCCATCGCTTCAAGCACGTCTTCATCTTGCACTTCTAAATAAGTTGCAATCTCACAGATCGAAGGTGAACGCTGCAACTCTGTTGTTAGTGCTTCTACTGCTGATTTAATGCGTGGTCCAAGCTCCTTAATTCGCCTTGGTACATGAACATCCCATGTTTTATCTCGTAAAAACCGTTTAATTTCACCAACTATTGTTGGCACGGCAAATGCTTCAAAGCTTCTGCCAAAAGAAGGATCAAATCGTCGAATCGCACCTAATAAGCCAAGCATACCAACTTGTACAATATCATCATAATAAGATTTACCATGAGAATATTTACGAGCAATTGACTCTACTAATTGTTGATAATGAAGTACTAAGTTTGTCTGTGATTCCTCGCTGGTATGCTCTTGAAATTCTGCAATCCAATTTAGTACTTCTTCTTTTGATGAATTTCTAGGTAGTGATTCTTTCGACATTCCCCTTCACCTGCTCTCTCGAGACATACTTTGTCATGAAAACCGTTACGCCGCCTTCATTATTTATTTTCACTTCATCCATTAAAGATTCCATTAAGTAAATCCCTAATCCACCCTCACGTAAAAGTGCTACGTTTTCATCCTCATGATATGGGCCGATTTTTGATTTTACTTCTTCAAAGTTAAAGCTTACGCCGTAATCTGCTACCATAATTTCAATTTTGTCATCGTAAAGTGCACAGCCAATTACTACTTCTCCACTTTCGCCTTTATAAGCATGATGAACAACATTCGTTACCGCTTCACTTGTTGCAATTTTTAAATCTTCTATTTCGTCATAAGTGAATCCAACACGCACAGCTAAACCAGAAATCGTTAAACGAATGACACTAACATATTGCGATTTAGCCGGCACTCTGATTTCGATATAATCAAATGCTTTCATCATTTCATCTCCAACTCCTCGTCGGTTTCAATACTCATTAATTCACTTAATCCTGTAATCTCAAATAACCGTACTAAACGACTAGATAAATTGACTAATTTTAACGATGCGTTTTCACGTGTTATCTTTTTGTAAAATGCCACGAAAATTCCTAAACCCGTACTATCCATATAATTCACGTTCGATAAATCTAACTCAATCTTTCGTCCTTCTACAACTCTAACGGTTTCTAACTCTTCACGTAATATAGGGGCTGTAAACGTATCGATTTCCCCTTCAATATAACCTCGTAGCACGTTGCCATCTTCTCTAAACTGAACATTGACATTCATTATTAGACACCTCCATCTACTGAATTATATTAAAATTCCCTTTTTTCGTGTAATTAAACCCATTTTCTGAGATTATTTTTTTATAAAAACCACAGTAAAATCATCTTCTAAATCAAATTCTGGCATAGCTTTTAAATAAGCGTACATTTGCTCACACATTTCTTGTGCCGTAAGATGGTTATAACTTAACGCCAATTTTTTTATGACATCACGCGGATCTATATCTCCCCGTTTGCGGAAATCGGTCACACCATCAGTAATCATTAAAATAAAATCGTTGTCCCCCATTTCAATCTCATATTGAGGGTAGTTAACTTCAGGCATTACACCTAACAACAAACCTTTAGACTCTAAATCATAGAAAGTTTGTTCACTCGCACAATAGTAAATTGCCGGCTCATGACCAGCAGAACCATATGTAAACAGACTGTTTTCAACATCATATGTGCCATAAAACATCGAGACGAACATACTATCATCAACACTTTTTTCAATGATGCGATTTAAAACACCTAAAATATACGATGGCTCATTCGTTGCATATTCTAACGTATCCAAACCATATTTAACCATTGACATACATAGCGCTGCTGGTACACCTTTGCCTACTACATCTGTCACAGCCACGCTAACATAATGTTCATCATTACTTAAAAAATGCACATAATCGCCATTCATTTTACGAATCGGAATGGACACCATACCAATATCGATGGCTTCAATTTTCGGAATTGTTGTCCGAAGAATCATATCTTGAATTTTCGTTGCTACATTCATCTCAATTCGTAATTCTTCTTGTTGTTCTAGTAAACTTTGATGCTCTTTTAATGTCAGCCCAAAATGCACCATGATTTCGATTAAAAAATCAAAGCTATGTGAAACATCCTCCGACAAATTCGGATAAATATGTTCAATCGCATATTTATGAATATTAATCACTTCTTCAGGCGTTACCTTTTTCTGAATCAATTGTCGAATAAAATTTTGTCCGATATACAAATTTCGTTCAGTTTGATTTTCTAAGTAATCAGATAATATTTTCTGATATTGAATTTGTAATTCTTTCAATTATCATCACTTCCTACTACACCCATTTTTCAATTACAACGATTGTCCCTTTACCCTTAGTTGACTGAATATCCATCGAATCCATCAGCCTTTTGACGCCTGGTAAACCTGCACCAAGACCGCCCGAGGTAGAATAGCCATCTTCCATCACTTTTTTTAAATTATTTATACCGGGGCCTTTGTCAGCAGCGATAATACGTATTCCCATTTTGTCCCCTTCATTAATACGTTCCATCGTTACTTCTCCTGCACGAGCATATAAATAAATATTTCGAGCAAGTTCACTAATTGCAGTCGTAATTCGAGCTTGATCTACCGCACCAAAGCCTATCGCCTTCGCTTCGTTCCTTCCTAGTTGGCGTGCAGCTACAATATCCCATTCTGTTATAATCTCTACGGTAGCTTTTGAATCCATCATAGCGCCTCCAATTCCTTAAGTTTTCTTTAGGGGAATTAACGAGTAACATAAAAATTTTAAATAGTCAATTAATTATAACAAACCTCATCACTCTCTGTGTCATTTATAGGAATAATCTAAATTTTGCAAAAATATACAGATGGTTATTTTCCATTTTACTGCATAATTCTACTTTTTACACTATTTAAAACTTGTTAATGCATAATATATTTTGGTATTTGTCCCCAAAATATACTTCAATTAACTGTTTTTTTAAATTATTGATTTTTTAAGAGGATATACTGAGCAATAGATTGATTTTCGATTTATAGTGTCCATTCTTTTAATTAAGAATCATAAAAGCCCTTAGCATTGTATTGATTTTAGCCTATTAAAAAAACACCGAAACTATTATGTTCCGATGTTTTTTTTATGTATTAAAATTTTACAAGTCCTAAACTAATACCAAGTGCCATGTCCACTTCATGCATTAATTTGGCATCTAGCTGTGTAATTCGATCTGTTAATCGAGATTTATCAATAGTACGCAATTGTTCAAGCAAAATTACCGAATCACGTTCAAAACCATACTTTTTAGCATCGATTTCAACATGGGTAGGTAATTTTGCTTTTTGAATTTGCGCAGTAATTGCAGCGATAATGACTGTTGGACTAAAACGATTACCTATATCATTTTGAATAATAAGAACAGGTCTTGTACCACCCTGCTCCGAACCTATAACTGGTGATAGGTCAGCAAAAAAAACGTCTCCACGTTTTACAATCAAATTGTCATCCCCCGCTTACGAGACGCTCCACCATATGTTCCGCTTCATATTCTGCATGTAAGCACTCACTGCAAATCGTCAGATTAATTTGCGACATTTCCACATAGCCTTTCATTAAAGCTTCCCGTATTTGATTTGGTTGCATATGCTTTGTATATTCCTTAGCAGCTAAATACGTAATCATGCCACCATTATTCGTACCACGACCAAACTTACTTTCAAATTGTACAATTAACTCATTAGGAATATTAATTACTACTTCTTCTAGATCAATAATTTCTTTTGCGTACAAAACAAGCACCTCCACCGAACATTCCATTTCCATACCATTCTAGCATTGAATGGCTACGAAGAAAAGACAAGAAAGTAAAAAAACTGACAATTCTCGCAGTAGGAAATGACAAATAAGTGAAAGTACTTATTTTAATCCGCATTATTTCGACAAAACTCACATTACAATTACTTATATACTCTAGGAACTCGGGCTGTTATTACACAAGGTACTTCATAGTTAATTGTTCCTAACTTATTGGCCCAGTCATCTAACGTAATTCTCTCTTGCCCTTGATGACCGATTAAAACAACAGGTTCTCCAACATTATATGCCTTTGGTAGTAAAATCATACTTTGATCCATACAAATTCGTCCAATTATTTTAGTACGCTCGCCACCTACAAGTACCTCTTGCCCACTGAGCTTGCGAATCATCCCATCTGCATAACCGATTGGAATTGTACCAACATAAATATCTTCCTCTGCTGTAAATGTCGCGCCGTACCCTAATGACTGTCCTGCTTTAAGCTGCTTTACATGAACTAACTCCGTTTGTAACGAAAAAGCAGGTTGAATCGGGAAAGGTAAAATTTCTCCAATATATGATGAAGGAAGTAAACCGTACATTGAAATCCCAAAACGTACTGCGTCATATTGTAAAGATGTATCTTTTACTAACGCAGTTGCTGTATTTGCAACATGTACTAGTCTTGGCTTCGATGGCAATGCCATCAACAATTCCTTAAATAAGGATACTTGGTTGTCAAAGTACAAAGAATCTTCCTCATCAGCCGTTGCAAAATGTGTAAAAATCCCATCTAAAATAAAATGCGGTGAAGCTATGATCGATTCGTATAAAGGTATTAGCTCTTCTCTCGAATTCACACCGATACGCCCCATACCTGAATCAATTTTAATGTGCAACCTCACTGGTTGTGACTGCGGTAAATATGCAGCCGCACGCTCTAACCAGTCAGTTGAAAAAACAGTAAGGGTAATATTTTCCTTTGCAGCATATGGAATAAAGTTAGGTGGTGTTGCCCCTAGTATTAGCATATCAGTTTTTGGGAAATGTGCTCTCATATGTACTGCTTCATCCGGCGTTGCAACTGCGAGCATTGTCGCTCCTGCTTTGATTGCTGCTTTTGCGACTTCAACGTCACCATGCCCATATGCGTTTGCCTTTACGACGGCAATAATTTGCACACCTTGTTGGAGGTGCTGACGTAATGACGCAACATTATGTTCAATTGCTTGTAAATCGATTACTGCTTTTGTAGGTCGATAATTTGTTTGAATATCCATTATAATTTTACCCTCTTTTTGTAAATTTAAACATAATTTCGTAAATTATTTTTGGCTACCTTCTTGAACACTTGCTGCTACTTCTAATAATTCTTCTTTTGAAAGTTTTGTCGATGCAATGAAAAATGACATGCCATCTTTGTCCCACTGAATCGAATGCTCTGTAATAGCGCCGATCGTATCCCCTAAATCAGCCGGATCTCCTGTAGAAAACACAGGTAGTATACTTTCATTATAATTTATTGGCTGTTGCATCATTGTAAATGGCTTTTCCCCTTCAAATGTTAAAATGACACGTGAATTTCCATCTTCCTGCACTTCAAGCTCTTCTGTTAATTTTGTATGAGCCCAATCCACAGTTGGATAATATACTTTGAACTCTGTGTTAACTATATCGGCACTAGCTGCCTTTTTTTCCTCATTATCTGAAAATTTTTCTACAGCATATTCTTCTGCCTTATGTTGTACACCTAATTTAATATCTTTAAATTGAATAACAACTTGCTCTTGTAATTCCCCGTCTAACACACTCACTTTTGTAGGCAACATCGTTTTTTTGTTAATTGAAATTTGTTGAACCGGTAATGCAGTACGGTCCACATTTCGCGTTTCAAGTTCAAATACAAAGTTTTCTTCATCTTCTGTCATTACTAAATTTTTATCCGCTATTAAATCTTCTGCTAACGCACCAATTAAATACCCCTGGCCATTT
Organism: Solibacillus palustris; assembly: GCF_022549215.1. Taxonomy (GTDB): domain Bacteria; phylum Bacillota; class Bacilli; order Bacillales_A; family Planococcaceae; genus Solibacillus; species Solibacillus daqui. The sequence continues at coordinate 10,115 of NZ_JAKZFC010000009.1, forward strand.
TGCTTCGGCCATTCACTTTGAAACTTATGTGTTTTACGTAATGCTGGTGTAACAACAAAAACCCCTTCTTCATTGCGAACAATTAGTTGCTGCTCTGTTTCACCTTGTGGGTTAACCGATACACGGTAAAAATCTGGTTTCGTATGCCATACATTTACATCATAAATCCTCGGTTCGCTTCCTGTTTTTACTTCCATAGATGCCGTTAATTCGTAGCCTTTTGCTTCACTCCACTTTTTATTGACATCTTCAATCACTTCTTCCTGCGTCACCTTGCCACAAGCCGCTAGAAAAATACAAAATGCGACAACTACGAGCAATCGAATTTTCACTGCTCCACCCTTTCCTTCATCTGTTCTCGATAAAACAACATATGAAAGAAAGAAGGCATGTATGTATTATTGCATTAAGATTACTTGTGCAGCAGCTGTCGTTTTCGTATGTGTAATGGAAATAAAACCATTCACCAGTTCTCCGTCAAAGTAAAGCACGGGCTTCCCTATCTCATCTTTTAATATTTCAATTTGCATCAGTTCGCAGTCTTTCCCTATCCCTGTTCCATTTGCTTTAGAGTACGCTTCTTTCGCTGCAAATCGCCCCGCTAAAAACTCGACCTTTCGTGCGTGCGAAAGCGGTTCAAAAATTTTTAACTCTCTTACGGTTAATATACGTTCGACAAACTTTTTTGAGCGCAACATCATTTTTTCGATACGCTCTAATTCAATTAAATCTAATCCTATTCCTTTAATCATTTGAAGGCTCTCCCTTTCTTTTACGTAATATTCCAATGTATAATAAAAATAATTCGTTTTTTGTAGGACATTATCGAGGTGGAATATGTTTATTCGTAGAGAAAATTTTAAACAATTCATTACGTTATATCCAGTTGTGTCGTCAATTATTGCCATCAATTTCATCGTTTTTTTACTGACATTAGTTCCTGGCTTTGGTGAGCGACTTTTATATACTGGAATGAGCGTAAATGGTTTGATCGCTCAAGGTGAATGGTGGCGCATCATTACATCTATGTTTTTACACGTAGGCTTTACCCATGTGCTTTTTAATATGTTTTCATTATTTTTATTTGGTCCTGAGCTCGAAAAAATTGCAGGCAAGATGCGCTTTTTAACAATCTACTTTTTAGCCGGCATTTTTGGTAATGCAGCAACATTTTTAACGCAAGAACCGACCTATGCAAGTGTTGGTGCAAGTGGTGCGCTTTATGGGATTTTCGGTGCATTTGCCGCTCTTGTCTATTACACAAGGCATTTATTCCCTCAGCTAAAGCAAATCATCTTACCGTTAATCGTCATTAGTGTTATTATGACATTTTTAATGCCAAATATTAATATCGCTGCCCATCTTGGAGGGCTAATTGCCGGCTTTATTTTAGGAATTGTCTATTTCAACCCGAAAAATATGGTACGTTGGCGCGAAAAAAATATTCGACGTGTAAAATAGAAAGCAAATGAGACCGCCCCAAAACGAGAGCGGTCTTTTTTATTTTTCATACCAACATAATATCTTTTCAACTTCTTGCTGGTCAATATGACGTACTGTAGCCGATGCTCCTGTCATTCCAGACATCACTACAATTTTCGCCGAACCAATATCGCGTCGTTTTTGAAAATAGGTTTGACGGCCTTGTGTCACTTGAATACGCTTTTTCACCGCAAGAAAAGTAACTCGACTAATTACACGAGACACAATCGTAATTTGGTTGTCGTAAAGTGTGTAGCCTGTTGTTTTGAACTGCCATCTACCTAATAAAATTATCGGCACTATTAGTAATAACGACATTAAGCCATACGGATAAAAGAAGTACGAAATAAGTCCAACGAGCGGCACAAACCAGATAAAATCAATTCGATAAAAAAATGGAAGTGCTTTTTTTGGCGGCTTCACATGTGAGGATAATGAAAAATCATAATCTGGGAACAGTTCCTCAAGCGGTGTAAGTAGCCCTTTCTTTGCAATTAACGGAAACAAAATAATTTTTTTATTTGGTTCTCCGCTAAAACCGCCACCAGCACTTTCTACCGCTACTGAAGCAAGACCTAGTAATTGTTGAAATGGATTTTCAACAATTTTAATAGCTTGAACGCGGTTCAACGGAATAGTCACACGCTTTTTTTCAATTAAGCCACGAGTAATAATTAATCGTTCTTGCTCTTTTGACACCGTGAAATTATAGTAATTCAAACATGTAAAACCAACCGAAATAACCCACGTTAAAAGTAGTACGAGCGCAATAATAATCGCCACCGCAATAAAACTATATTTTATCAAAAATGCCACTTCATCATAGATCGCATCAAACGGTATAAACTCCGCAAATTGCGAAACAGCTGCAAATACCCCCGCTAGCACTACTCCCATACCACTTGATGTCGTCGCAAGTAACAATAGCTCCGGAATTTGCATTTTATGTACGACCGTTGACGGAACTTTTTCAATAATCGTCTGTTCGTTTTCTTCTATTATAGCTTGTTGTTTTTTCGCATACTTCATTCGAATTTCAATTTCATCGGCTGCTGCACGTGTTACAGCTGTTAATTCCGCTTCTGGTTTCCCATTTTTGCTACCAGCTGTTTCAATTTGTACTTCAACAAGCTTAAAAATTCGGTGAAATATACCTTCTTTATAATTTAAGTTTTGAATTCTTTCAAATGGAATATATCGCTTCTTTTTTACAAATAGACCGTATTCAACGCGGAGTTCACTATCCTCAAACCAATAAACGAAAGTCCACCATTTAATTCCCCCATTAATGATCGTCCAAAGTAAAACAACAGATAGAATCATTAATGGTACCATTTCTCCAAAAAAGTCTTTACTACGGTAATCAAAATTAAAGTTAAATCCATTCGCCACTATAATGATAGCAATTGGCACTAATAGGTCCTTCAGTGCCTTCACAACATTAATTAAAACTGCCGCAGGATGAAGTTTAAATTTTTCATTAGACATCATCATCCGCCACCCTTGCTAATTCCGAAATTTTCATACGTAACATATCCGCATATTCTAACTCTAGCATCGGAATGGTATGAACTGTTGCCGCTGACGATATTGAAATGTTTGCCAAATTGTATTTTTTTAATATCGGACCTTGCTCTGTGTCAACATGCTGTACACGCACCATCGGAATTAAAGTACGTGTCACAATAAATAAGCCGCTTTGAATTTCAATTTCTTGTTCACGTACTTCATAGCGCCAAATTTTCCAACGAATATTCGGGAAAATTATAATTGAGCAAATGATTGATAATACAACAATTGCAATCATGAGCCATTGAATCCATACTGGCCAATTGAATTTAATTGTTAGAAATACGGCACCAGCTGCAAGTAATGCTAAAATCATCGTTTGAAAAAATCCATACAAACGCCAAACAGTTACCGCTTTTTTCGGTAATTGGTTTTGTGGTTGTGCTCTCATTTTATTTACACCTCGTTTTCTCTATCTAGATATACGATTTAAATGATATTTCGTTTCACTTTTATCATACTATAAAACTTCCATGTTCTTGAAACTTTACAATTATTTTATTTTCATGTTAAAAAACACATCCGCGAATTAACGCAGATGTGTTTTGGATTGTATAAATTAGTCTTCGCGACGTTGACGAGGACGACGGTCACGAGAAGATGAACCTTCGCGGCGTCCGCTTCCTTCACGACGACCGCCATCACGACGTTCGCCACCGCGACCACCTTCACGACGACGATCTCCACCGCCATTACCACCACGACGGTCTCCACCACGGCTACCTCCGCCACGGTTGCGGTCATTACCACCACGCCCACGGTTTCCACCACCATTAGAACGCTCACGACGCATTGGTAATGGACGCTCTTCTGTTAATGAAACAGGCGTTGCATCTGGCTCTTTTGTAATTGATTTAAGTGCAGCTGCCACTAAATCTAACGCTTCGTTATTTGCTAATAACTGAGCTGCTAATTCACGGTAGTTGCCTAAATCATTGTTTTGCACTAATTCCACCAACGATTGCATTGCATCTTCTTGTAAGCCTACTAAAGCTTCTTCAGATGTTGGTGGACGTAAAGGATTCATACGTTTTTTCGTAGTTTCTTCTACGATACGTAAGTAACCCATTTCACGAGGTGTTACGAATGTTACAGAAGTACCTTGTTTACCAGCACGGCCAGTACGACCAATACGGTGAACGTAAGATTCTGGATCTTGTGGGATATCGAAGTTGTAAACATGTGTTACACCAGAAATATCTAAACCACGAGCAGCAACGTCTGTTGCGATTAAGATGTCAATTTTACTTTCTTTAAATTGACGTAATACAGAAAGACGTTTTGCTTGTGATAAGTCACCGTGAATTCCTTCTGCTAAGAAACCACGTAAACCTAACGCTTGAGATAACTCATCAACACGACGTTTTGTACGACCAAAGATAATCGCTAACTCTGGTTTTTGAGAATCTAATAAACGAGAAAGTGCATCGAACTTCTCACGCTCAGTAGCTTTTACAAAGAACTGCTCAATGTTTTCCATTGTTAATTCTTTTGCTTTGATTTTAACGATTTCTGGGTTTTTCATAAATGTTTCAGCAATTTTGCGGATTGCAGGTGGCATTGTTGCTGAGAATAATAACGTTTGACGATCAGATGGAACAGACTCTAAAATCGCGTTAATGTCATCAATGAAGCCCATGTTTAACATTTCATCTGCTTCGTCTAATACTAAAGTTTGTACTTCGTCTAATTTCATAGTACGACGGTTAATATGGTCTTGAATACGACCAGGTGTACCTACGATAATTTGTGGTTTATTTTTAAGCGCACGGATTTGACGACTAATTTCTTGTCCACCGTAAACTGATAATAATTTTACGCGCTTATCATAACCTAATTTATAAAGTTCTTCAGAAACTTGGATTGCTAATTCACGAGTTGGAGCAATTACTAAAGCTTGGATATTCGGATTTTTAGGGTCGATTTTCTCGATTAATGGAATACCGAATGCAGCTGTTTTACCAGTACCTGTTTGCGCTTGACCTAATACGTCGCGGCCAGCCATGGCAAAATTAACTGTTCCTTCTTGGATTGGTGTTGCTTCTTCAAACCCCATACGCTTAATTGAACGTAATGTAGATTCACTAATGTTTAATTCTGAAAAATTTGTCAAACTCTTCAATCTCCTTTTTCCTATTAAGTTGACAAATGGTTACATTTTCAGATAAAATGGCGGCAAATTTCGAGCCATTGTAATTGGAACGTTTCCGTTACTAAAAAATTCTCTCTACTTACAAAATGTAGAGTCTCTTATATGAAAGGAAAGCCCGGTCATTGCCGAGCGGTTCGATTCTACAGTTTCTTAATTGCAATGCATTTTTAAAAAATAGAATAAAACCGTTATCAAAAAAAAGCACTCTTCACCTAAAACGCTTGAAGAGTCTTTGCACAAAATGTATCCATTGCTTTACATAGTCTAACACGGGAGTTCTCGGTATGCAACGTTTATGCTTATGTGAATTGTTATATACTATGCATCATTTAAAAATTGAAAGACCTTTTGAAACCAGCTTTCGCAGTCATCACTATAGCAAATGTGATGTTTTCCCTGCTCAGAAATATACAGTCTTTTTTCTGAAGATTGAAGTAAATTTTGCAAATAAGCTGCTGTAGAAAATGGGACAATCCCATCCAATTTCCCTTGTACAATAAATGTCGGACACTTTATATTTTGAATGTACGGTGCTGTTTTTTGTACAACACGTGTAAATTCTACCGTGGCAGATAATGGAACATGCTTAAACTTAAATTTGTAGCGTGCAAATAATTCATTGTCCCCCAATTGATGATGCATAAAATCTTCTGCCATTAAACGAATATCTTTTATAAGTTGTGTTGGACTAATATATTTTGCCGCCGCACTAAGTAAGACTAACTTTTTCACCTTATAACGAATTGCTAAATACATCGCAATAACCCCACCCATTGAAAATCCAACTACGATAACATCATCAACCTTTTTCTTTAAATTTCGATAGGCAACTTCCGCCTCCATCATCCAATGTTCCGCTTTATAGCCTTTCATCGCCAACTCTTCTGCCTCACCATGTCCTGAAAAAGTTAGGATACTTACTTCCCACGTTGTACGCTGCTGAAGAAAATCTACTAAAGGTTGTACCTCATAAGGGCCACCTGAAAATCCATGTAAAAAAAGTATACCTGTCGACACAACATCACCTAAATTCATAATTTTTTTGTTTATTTTTTCCAATAAAATTGTATACTTTATTAAATAAAAGAAGAAAGGAATAGAATATGAAATCTTTATCGATCACAACAAAAATTAATGGATTAATAATCGCTAGTATCGCGTTAATTACACTTGCTGTAAGCTTTGGTGTCATTCAAATTGTCGAAAAAACGTTATTACACACGTATGAAAAGAATTTATTGAATTTATCGTATAGTAACAATCAATATTTAGATACATTATTCAAGGGAGATTGGCATGTTGAAAATGGCTCGCTATTTAAAGGCGAGGAAAATGTTGAAAACATGAACGATGAACTTGATCTCTTTTTATCAGATATGGGCATTGTATCAACCATTTTCTTAAATGATACTCGTATCGCGACGAATGTCAAAATCGATGGTAAACGCGCTGTCGGTACAACAGCTTCTAAACAAGTTTCTCAAAAAGTATTAAACGGTGAAACCTATATTGGAACAGCAGATGTAGTCAATGTACCGCATTTAACCGTGTACACACCCATTAAAGATAAAAATGGCAACGTAATCGGCATGTGGTTTGTTGGCGAATCAATTGAATTAATTGATAGTGCCATTGCCAATGTACGCAATATCATTTTAATCATTATCTCAGTAGTAGGCATCTTTGCTATCACTATTAGCATATTTGTTGTACGTAGAATTGTAGCACCTATTAAAACAATTCGTAAGCAACTTTACGGTATTTCTAAAGGAGAAGGCGATTTAACACAAACCCTTCAAGTACAAACGAATGATGAAATCGGTGATCTAGCTAATTCCTTCAATGATATGTTAGCGAAGTTACGCGAGATGATGAGTGAAATTTCCAATACCGCTGAAGAAATGACTATATCCTGCGAAGATTTATTCGAAAGTGCCGCTCAATCTACAAATTTCACAAACGATATTACGAATTCGCTGCATGAAGTAGCAAAAGGTGCAGAGACACAACGTAAAATTACAGTGCAAAGCGAAAATGACATTAACTCATTACATGAAAATATCAATCAAGTTGGACAAGCTATCGAACGTATCGAACAGTCTACAATCCACACTTCAAACCAAGCAGCCGCTGGTAATGACGCCATTCAAATGGTTGTAACACAAATGGAATCGATTCGCTGGTCAGTATTAGAGAGCGAAAAAGTTATTCAACAATTAGGCGAGCAATCGAATGAAATTGGTCTAATTTCGGATGTCATTACAAATATCGCAGACCAAACAAACTTGCTTGCCTTAAACGCAGCCATCGAAGCAGCTCGTGCAGGTGAACATGGTAAAGGCTTCGCGGTTGTTGCTGAAGAAGTACGCATTTTAGCGGAGCAATCCAAAAACTCCGCGCATCAAATTACAGATCTAATCGCTGCGGTTCAATCAAATACAGATAAAGCGGTTCATATGATGTCAAAGGGTTCTCAGGAAGTCACTTCTGGTATTCAAGTTGTTAGTAACACGGAACATACCTTCTCTGAAATTCATGACTCCATTCAATCTGAAAACATTCAATTTAAACAAATTGTACAGCTAACTGATCAAATCGAATCAAGCATTCAAAGCATTCACCAGGTCACATTAAAAACAAGCGCAATTGCTGAGCAATCGGCTATGAAAGCGACGAGCACAGCCCAACTTTCAGATCAAGAGCTAGCTGCAATGGAGGAAATTACAGCTTCTGCAAAATCATTAGAACAAGCTTCAGAAGGCTTATCTAAACTCATTCATCGATTCAAATTTTAACAAGCAAAAAGGCGTGGAATCACAGCTTAAATGCTGATGGCTCCACGCCTTTTGTTAATCAATTATTGTGCTACGTTTTGTATAATCGTTTCAAGTTTCATGCCGCGTGAACCTTTTACTAAAATGAGTGTATCGTTCGTTGCGTACTGTTTGATCGTTTCAATAATCGGCGCATAATCCGCTTCTGAATAAACAAGAAGTTCCGAATTAAATTGACCTTGTAGCTTTTCATATAACCATTTCATGCGTGGGCCATATAAGCATACATAGCTCACAACGTCCGAATCGATATGTTGGGCGATTTCTTCATGCATTTGTTGCTCGTCATCACCTAACTCCAACATATCTCCTAGTACTAACCATTTATCGCCGCGAATCGATGTTTGATTCACAAATTGAACTGCTGCATGCATGCTTGTCGGTGCTGCGTTGTAAGCGTCATTAATGAATAACACATCGCCTACAGGAATCAGCTGCATACGCATATCTGTTAACACGACTTGCTTTAATGCCGCTCGAATTTGCTCGTCTGTCAAACCGAGTGCTTTACTTACAAGCATCGCGTTTAGCGTATTTTTCACTTGGTGCTCACCTAATACCGAAATGAAGAAATCTCCGTCGATTGTACCTTCAACGTGGAAGTTGCTCCCTTCAGCGTTTGCCACAATATTAGATGCAACTAAATCTAAACCTTGTGTAAAGCCAACTGATTGGGTGCTTAAAGTCGGCTGTTTTGTAATAAGGTTTTGCAATAATGGCTCATCACCATCAAAGAATAATACACCGTTGTCATCTAAACCTTGAATGATTTCAAACTTTGCCTGTGCAATGCCTTCACGAGAGCCTAAATCTTGCATATGCGCTTCACCGATGTTTGTAATAATCGCGTAGTGAGGGCGCGCTAACTTCGTTAAAAACTCAATTTCACCAAAGCCGCTCATACCCATTTCAAGCACTGAAATCTCTGTGTCTTCATCTAGCTGTAAAATCGTAATTGGTAAGCCTAATTGGTTGTTAAAGTTCCCGATTGTTTTTTGTACTTTATAATATGGTGCTAGTGAGCTTGCTAAAATATCTTTCGAAGATGTTTTACCGTTCGAACCTGTAATGCCAATAAATGTTGCTTTGTGCTCATTACGGTAGCCCTTCGCCATTTCCTGTAGCGCAATTTCTGGATTGTCGACAAAAATTAGCGGTAAGTGCTGCGGTGGATTTGGTTCATCGTTCATCCATAAAGCTGCCGCTGCCCCTTTTTCAAACGCTTGCTCAACAAAGCGGTGACCATTTACAGCCTCTCCTCGAAACGGAATGAATAAATCTCCTTGCTCGATTGTACGTGTATCAATCGAAATACCTGTTACAACGGTTTCTGGAAATGCTTGATTTTCAATGTTTAGCCAATTTGCTAGCTGTTGTAAATTCTTCTTCACGGTTTCCCCCACTTAGTCTCTGTTGTATTGAAGTCGTTGTTTTTCGGTATGACGCTCAACTGCAAGCGCGATTAATTTTTTGATTAGCTCTGGATATGGCACGTTTGTATGTTGCCATAATAATGGATACATACTTACCGGTGTAAAGCCTGGTAAAGTGTTCACTTCATTAATAAAAATTTCATTGTTTTCTGTAACGAAGAAGTCTGCACGTACTAATCCAGCTCCATCAATTGCTTTAAATGCCTTTTTCGCCATGTCTACTAAGTTCGCATACACTTGCTCTTCTAAAGGGGCTGGAATAATTAACGCTGTTGAACCGTCTTTATATTTTGAATCATAATCATAAAAATCAGTCATCGGCTTAATCTCACCGGCTACCGATACTTGTGGAGCATCGTTTCCTAACACAGCTAGCTCAATTTCACGTGCTGTAACTCCTTGTTCAACAACGATTTTGCGGTCATATTGTAAAGCAAATGCAACTGCTCTTTCTAACTCTGTAGCATTTGAAGCTTTGCTAATACCAACACTTGAACCTAAATTTGCAGGTTTTACAAACATCGGATAGCCTAATGCTTCTTCACATTTCGCTGTATAGCCTTGCTTGTTGCTTTCCCACTCACTGCGAATAAAATGTACATATGGTACTTGAGGTAAGCCTGCCATTTCAAATAGCTGCTTCATCGTTACTTTATCCATCCCAGCAGCAGAACCAAGTACACCGTTACCAACGTAAGGAATATTTAATACTTCTAAAAATCCTTGTACCGTACCGTCCTCACCATTAGTTCCGTGTAATAATGGAAAAATCACCTCGAATGGATTTGCCATATGTGCCGAAATGAATTGCATAATATTATTATCAGATTTCTCTGATGTCGATGTAAATTGTAATTGTTCGATTGATTGTGCGGCTTCTGTTAGTTGAGGTCCTACACGCCATTCACCATTTAAAGTAATAAAAATCGGAAAGACATCAAACTCGCTAAAATCTAAAGCTTGTGTTACTGCCCTCGCTGTAGATAGTGATACTTCATGCTCGGCGGACTTACCACCATATAATAAACCGATTCTTTTTTTCATTTCTTTGACCTCCAGTTTTCACTATTTTCTAGTGTACCATTTCTTTCAATTACGCCTCGGCTAACTTTTGTCCAGATTTTTTTCAAGTTCACTTGAAAAATTCCTCTAAAAAATCTGGGACATCCGCCGGGGCATTGGACCAACACGATGTTGGTCACTCAGGCGTTGTCGCACGATGCGGCGGTCTTAGCCTGAGTTCCTCTACTTCAGTCGGGGTTTGAACCCCCACTGAATCAAGTTAAAACGCTATCGAGCATTCGTCATAAAAAACACCCACTGCTTATTTTGCTGTGAGTGTTAACTAATTTGTATTAATTCATCATAGCTTAGTTTTAAAATTTCATTTAAGTCGTCCCATACTTCATCTGGGTAATCATAGTCACTAAGCATTCGGACTTCGACTCCATAATGCGCATTAGGCTTATCTAATTTATATAGTGACAGTAACGCGCCTTCCTTCACATAAGGTCTATATAATCGTAATGTTGAAGGATCAATTGCTGGTGAATTATTTTTACTTTTTCTTCGCCAAAAATTCCCTGCGCCTTCTTTTTCTTTAATCATCTGATTAAATAAATTCGACACGAGTATTTCAGAATCCCCGATAAAACGATAATAAACTTTCGTCATTTTATCTGCAACGGATGAATAGTACGTATAACGGTTTTGTAATTTACTAAAGAACGGTGTCGCGAGTGGCTCACGCTTATGACTTAAATACAGCAGCTCTGCCTGTTCAAGCGGTGTTAGTGCATTGACATTTTTTTCAGATGCAAAATCAACCCAGCATAAATCCCGCTTTAAATCAATTTCTTTTTTTAAAAAACCTGACATATCATCATTCGTTACAAAATCGAATTGCGTATGCATATTAAACGAGCCATCTTCGTAAGCGTGATTCAACAGCAAAATATTTTTCATGGGCTCAACAGAAGTAATAAATTGCTTTACTGATAACCCGCTATATACGACAAAATGTTCGACATCGTTCATATGTATATAGATATGATGCATAAAATCTTCTGCTGCCTTCATTTTCTTCGCCACGAAATACACACTCCTTTAATACGAATAATAGATTTATTATATGACTTCTTGTGCAAATTTGAAACATTTTATCCTTCGTTTCGTCCAACATTTAAGTCAAAAGAAGTTCAAGTATTTTCCCTAAGAATATGATACAGTAAATAAAGCAAAAAGCTTTGTTTTCTGCACTTATTCTACTTTACATAAAGTAGTGCCTCAATACAATGAGTAGAGATACTTACACAATGTAGAGTAATCTATTAATTATTTTAGGTAGATACAAAAAATACATTCTTTAATTTGTTAGTATCTTTAACCCCTGGAGTGATAAATCAATTACGCCTTGGCGTAATTGCGGATATACTTAGCATTTAACCCACACATATAGAAGTGGAGGACTTTTGTACCTGTCGCTTTGCTTACGGTACAGTAAAATATGCTGAAGAAAGTAAAAAAAACATAAGGTGAAACGATATGGATTCAAACAATTATAATTTTAATAAGCGTTTCGATTGGCCGCTTACCATCATTTTATTTTTATTTCTTGGAGTCAGTCTCCTTGCCATTGCATCTGCTCAAACTTCTGGGCAATATGGTACAAACTTCGTACCAAAGCAAATTATTAACTACGTAATTTTTGCGTTTATTGCTGGTTTTGTTATGTACTTTGATCCAGATCAATACAAAAAACTCGCATGGCCACTTTATGGCTTTGGTCTAGTACTTTTAATCGCTGTTGTAGCTATCCCAACCTCCACTGGTATTACCGTGGAACGAAACGGTGCACAAAGCTGGTTCCAAACACCAATTGGGAACATTCAACCCGCCGAATTTATGAAAACCTTTTACATTTTGGCGACTGCTTACTTAATTAGTAAGCATCACGAAAAAAATCCGAACAAAACCGTTAAAACAGATCTTATGTTGCTCGGTAAAATCGGGGCAACATTAATCGTTCCTTTAGCATTAATTATGCTGCAACCTGACTTAGGCTCAGGTCTTGTATTTATCGCCATTACTGCGGCGCTTGTTATCGTTGCAGGAGTTACATGGAAAATTATTTTACCGCTATTTGGTGGGGTAGCCGTTATTGGTGGCTCACTTCTTTGGATGGCGCTGTATATGCAAGATTTCCTTGAAAAAACATTTGGCTTCCAACCGTACCAATTTGCGCGAATTTATTCTTGGATAGATCCCTATTCATATGCAACATCAGACGGCTATCACTTAATTACATCACTAAATGCAATTGGCTCTGGTGAAATTTTTGGGAAAGGCTTTATGTCACGTGAGGTGTATGTAGCCGAAAACCATACTGACTTTATTTTTGCTGTCATTGGGGAAGAATGGGGCTTTATTGGTGCAAGTGCCGTTATTTGCTTATACTTCTTACTGATTTATCATTTAACAAAAACAACGCTTCTTTTAAAAGATCCGTTTTGTACGTATGTTTGTGCAGGGATTATTGCAATGATTACGTTCCACGTATTCGAAAATATCGGGATGACGATTCAACTATTACCAATTACCGGTATTCCACTTCCATTCATAAGCTACGGTGGTAGTTCGATGATGGGAAATGCACTCGCAATTGGTCTAGTCTATAGTATGAAATTCCATTACCGCACATACATGTTTACATCAAATGATCCAGACGATGAATAAAAAATGAATATAAAAAGCGACCGCAGTCTATAACTTGCGGTCGCTTTTTTAGTTTTGTGTATGTGGAGTTTGCGTTGGTGGTGTTAATACTTTTAAGAGCTCAAGACGCGATTTTGTAACTGTCGCTGTAACACCGACTTTTGCTAAATTGGTAACAATTCGTTTTAAATCTAATTCTTTCGCCATTCGGTACACCTCAAGCTTTCCTAATGTAATTTATATAACGAATTCGATTCTAAAAAGTTTCATTTTCAAAGGTCAGACCTTGTACCTCTATATATTACCACAACAATCAAGGTCTAAATTTATCAGTTTTGTTACAAAAATAATTCTCTAAATTATTATTAACCAATTCATCACGAAATAAACGAATGAAATAAAATTTAGATTATTCCCCTGCATTTCTTTTTAATTAATAATTTACACTATGTTCACAGTAAAAACGATAGGTAATTTAAATTAATGGATGTTTAGCAAACATTATAGGTGGAAATATTGTAGAGAGAAGGAACATTTTGTCGTTATATTTCATTTAAGAATAATTAACTCCGCATCTCAATATGATACATTACGTCTTCTTACTTAACCAAAGTTTAATAGGAGGTGCTTCATGATGAACAATTATGAAAAAAATATATACATTCCTAAAGAATTAACAAATTTCCATACTTGTTTAACTCGGTCTGCTGAACAAGTGGCGATTTTAACCCCTGTTTCACAACCGGCTTTTTTGCATGAAAGTAAATTTGCAGGACTACCATTTTTAACACATAAGTTGGAACATCCAAAAGATGAATACAACCAATATATGCTATTGTTAGCACAAATCAATTTTGCCGAATTTAAACTAGAGCAGCCTTTTCCAGAGGACGGCATTTTACAATTTTATATTTCCCAACAATGCTACGATAAGGTTAAATTTCATTCACAGTATTGCCATTTCAAATTACAATTTTTACCTCATCAGGAAGACTATAACAATTGTCTCCATGACTTTACGTATTTGAGAGATGTCAATTTAACGCATTTTCCAATTCAGCAGGAAATGAAGCTGCATGCTACAACACAATTCGAGCCCGTTTCTGCTACAGATTACCGATTAATTGACTATTTCAATCCAGAAATTATGACAGCTTCTATTACTTTAGATGAACGTTCATTCGAAGATGTTTATTTAGAAAGCTATTTAGCAGCCGAACATAAAATTGGTGGTTATCCTTATTTTATTCATGAAGATTTCCGTAAACAATCCTACTATTTACAGCATTACGATACATTATTATTACAAATTGTATCGAATGATGAACAACATATTATGTGGGGCGATAGTGGTATTATTAGCTTCTTCATCAACTCTAAAAAACTTGCAAATCAGGATTTTTCAGACATTTACTTCCATATCGAAGAATACGATTAAACGATACTTGTTACACTGGGCAAATAAAGAGCCGAGTGTTTCTTTTTGCGTTCAAACATTTTACGTTATAATAAGAACAATGCTAAAGCTCCCGCCCTGCACTGAGTGGGCAAAACGCCACATCCATGTGGCATGCCCCCATGACTCACATCGCGTGAGCCTCAGACATTGGATATTCTTCCTGCGAAAGTATACGCACTACCACTTTTGTAAAAGTGACCGAAAAGATTGAAGGGACATAAACTTTAGCTTAGACAGCTTATAAAAGAGTTATGCATGCTTATCTTTTTAGATTAAACACAACGTATGCAAAATAAAAAAAAGTAGGTGAACTTTTTGAGTGCGATTATTGATAAATATTATCTTGTTCCAATCGTTCTCTTCATTAATGTCATCTTTGCGATTACCGTCATCTTTTTAGAGCGCAAAAAACCTTCATCCAGTTGGGCTTGGCTACTCGTGCTTTTCTTTTTACCGTTTGTTGGATTTTTATTGTATTTACTTCTAGGTCGCCAGTTACGTAAAAAACATTTATTCCGCTGGGATGGAAAAAAGGATATTGGTATTGACCGCCTCATAAATTATCAAATCGAAGCAATTAAAAATGACCAACTCGAATATCGTACCGATCATGTAAAAGAATACAACCATCTTATATATATGAATTTAACGACAAATAATGCCGTCTTAACACAAGATAATTCCGTACATATTTTTGATGATGGTGCCGATAAATTCGAAGCGCTTATTAAAGATATTCTTACAGCAAAAAATCATATTCATATTCAATACTACATTTTCAAACTCGATAATTTAGGTCAACGTATTTATAACGCTTTATTAAAAAAAGCAAAACAAGGTGTCAAGGTACGGATTTTATATGATGAAATGGGCTCACGTGGTGTACGGAAACGTCACTTTAAAGAGCTGCTTGATTTAGGTGGTCAGGTAGAAGTATTTTTCCCATCTATTTTACCGCTTATCAATCCACGCTTAAATTTCCGTAATCACCGTAAGATCGTTGTCATTGATGGTCGAATTGGCTATATTGGTGGTTTTAATGTAGGAGACGAATATCTTGGATTGTCCGACCGATTTGGTTATTGGCGCGATACACATTTGCGCCTTGAAGGTAGCTCTGTGCATCCACTACAAACACGCTTTATTTTAGACTGGAATCAAGCAAGTGCCAAAAATGATATTCAATATGCTGAGCGTTACTTCCCGATCATTCCGCAAAAAGGAACTGCCGCATTACAAATTATTTCAAGCGGGCCTGACACAGATTGGGAAGTAATTAAAAATAATTATTTACGCTTAATAACCAATGCAAAACGTTATGTTTATATTCAAACGCCGTATTTTATTCCAGATGAATCATTCTTTGATGCTGTCCGTGTTGCGGCGCTGGCTGGGATTGATGTACGCATCATGATTCCAAATAAACCGGACCATATGTTTGTTTACTGGGCGACTTATTCCTATGTCGGCCAACTCGTCGAAGCTGGTGCGAAAGTATATCATTATGAGAAAGGCTTTATTCATGCCAAGATGATTGTTGTTGATGATGAGGTAGCATCTGTTGGGACTGCCAATATTGATGTGCGGAGCTTTAGCTTAAACTTTGAAGTAAATGCTGTTTTGTATGACCGCATTTTGGCACATCAACTTGCAGAAATTTTTGAGGGTGACATGTTAGATAGCGTAGAATTAACACATGAATTTTATAAAAATCGGTCAAATATTATTAAATTTAAAGAATCTATTTCTCGACTTTTAACACCAATACTTTAAAAAAAGTGGCTGCACGAAAAGTATTTACTTTTCGCGCAGTGCTTCGTTCGTGTATTAATTATCCGCTACAGGCGGTGCTTCTGCGGTGGTCGAAATAAAAGAACGAATCCTAAAACCGTCACGTCGTGTGACAACGCATTCATAACCAGCATCGTGCTGGCCTCCATCCTCGGCGCAAAGGAGGTGTCCCAGAATCACTTCTCGGACACCCCCTTTTTTACTCTATCCCTAAATATTCTTCTAACGTAACGCCTGCTTCATATACTTTTGTGGCCAAGTCGCCATCTAAATAGCGGAAATGCCATGACTCATACATAAACCCTGTAATATCCTCTTTCCCTAGTGGATAACGTAAAATAAAACCGTACTTGTGGGCATTGTTAACAAGCCATTGCCCTGCCTTCGTTTCTCCAAAGGCACTCGTTAACCATACATCCTCACGCCCCTTTTCACCAATATCGAATGCTAGTCCTGACTGATGTTCTGAATAGCCAGGGCGTGCGCTATAACGGTCCGCTGCATCTTTTCCATCCTTCGCTACATAACGATCATAAAGTGACGTTTGATATTCATAGGATCTGAAACCACTGAAAGCCACTAATTCGATACCTTCTGCTTTTGCGGCTGCTGCCATCTTTTCAAATGCCGCTACTGCAGTAGGATCCTCACCCTTATTGTAGTTTGCCGGTAACGGGATTTTTTTGTTTACAATCAGAACACCTTTAACATACGTTGGTTCTGTTGCTGGCTGTTGCTCCACTAGATAGCCATTAACAACTTCTGGTTCAGTTGAAGGTTGCTCAGATTCCGTTGTAGAATCTATCGGTTTCTTTTCGGGATTGTCTTCTGGTGGTTCAGTAACACTTGATTCAGAGTTTGGATCATCCACCTTATTTGTTCCATCCACTTCATCCGATTCTTCTGACTGTTGCTCATTTTTAGTATCATTTTGCAATACAGAAGATTGTGCAATATAGTATTTATAATAGACTGAGCCTAAAATCGCGATTAATAATACACATGAAATCGATACAATCACAACAATAGGACTCTTTTTTTTCTGTTTTGAGTTCATTACCATTCGCCTTCTTCTTTAATTCTTTTACTTTATCCATTTAACATTATAACAACAACTAATACCGATAAAATGGCAAAGATCATTGACATTTTACGCATCCAATTTGCTTCTTTGTCATGCCCCTTTTCTTTAAACGTTCTTGAGCGGAAAAAGTTTGTTATTGTAAACATAATTGTCATCGATAAAATTGCTGCATCCATGTTTTGCTTAATAATAAAAAACAGTGCCGATAAACTCGAAGCCGCTACTAAAACGAGCGAAATCATTCTTTCATATTTCTTCATGAAAATCTCCTTACATTATATTGATAGCATTATTCATGATTATATACCAAAATAAAAAACCCTCCACCCTTTTGCCTCGATCATGCAAATAAATTGCACAAAACCGAGCGTAATATTAATGGAGAGTTTTATACGATTGTTCATGACCATTGCAATTCAAATACAGCACAAAAAGTATCCGTTCCAATCAAAAGACCTTCATAATTTAAACAATTACAACGCTTGGATCACATAATTGAAGACATGTAATGAAACATTATACGTTTTCGTACTCAACTTCTGTCATTTCAAAGCGGAAAAACTCATGATGTAATTCGTCGCGGAAGTGTTTTGGTGTAACTCCTGTGTATTTTTTAAAAATACGTGTGAAATAGCTTTGATTACAGAAATGGAATTGCTCCGAAATAGATGTAATGCTCTTATTCGTATGACGTAAATAATATTGAGATTCTTCGACACGGCGAACATTTAAATATTCTACTAAAGTAATACCTACGTGTTCACGGAAAATGCGTGATAGATGGCTCGTACTAATATGGAAATTGGCCGCGATGCTCTCTACCGTTAAGTCATTTTCAAGCTCGTCGTTTATGTACATAATTACTTTGTTCACCGTTTGATGACGGAACGTTGGTTGCTTACGATCTGCGATAAAATATACGTAAAAATCGATTAAGTCATCTGCAAACTGTAAAAATTCTGCATCCTTCATTTTGTTTTCAACCATATCTGCACATGCTAAATTAAACGCAAAGGCCTTTTTTGAAGGTACTTGATTATCTAATAGCTTACGTGCAACAATAGAAGATAAAATCACAAAATATTGACGTACTACTTTAATAACTTGTTTTCCAAAACGTAAAGACAATATATCAATAATTTCGTGTAACGTCTTTTTCGCCTTCGATGCCTCTAAATGATACACTTCAAATAAAAGTTTTGATTCTAGTACGAAAAAATCTTCGATGCCAGCATATTGATTGATATTATCAATTTCTTGGAAGTAGCGTTTTGAAATTGTTTCCGAGATTGAACGTTGATGTAGTTGCATAAATTACCCCATCTTTCTTCAGAATAGCTATTCTGTTTCTTGTTCGAAAAACTTTAATGCTGTCTTTCACACATGCAGATAGAAGTGTTTAATGCAGCAACCAATCTACCTACAATTTTATAAAAATATTAGATTTCGTTAAGTAGTCTATACTTAACGCGAATTTATTAAGCAAAGTGATTATTTATACGATTCTAGAAAATCATCGTACAATATTATGTTTTAATATAATATTGTTTGCATTATTAGTAACTATAGAGAATATTACCATATTTTACGTTTTCCTTTCAACCTAATTTTAACAATTATTGTAGTTCTAAATCATTACGTTACTTCCCTTTTTTTGAAAATAATGCGCTGAATACATTGAATAATAATGATTTCATGCATCTTTTCATGCATTGGGTTTTGTTATTATTATCCAAATTATAGTTTCTAAAATCTTCACTTTACTTTGTTATATATAATTTTTCAATAATAAAAAAATCTTCTTAACCTAATTTCTTTAAATATGTAGTAAAATAGTTCATAATTGTATAAAATGCTTATAAAGAGGTGTTAGAGAGTGGATCCAAAACAAATAGAAGAAATTATGGAAGTCATTAAAGAATTTTTCCCGGAAAATACGTCAATTGCTATTTCAGATACAAATGAGTATATATACTACCAAGCTAGCAAAAAGGTAGATTTAAAAATCAAGCCTGGCGATCCAATTAAGGAAGGTTCAGCTGCTTTTAAAGCTTTAGCTTATGGTCAAAAAATCAATTCATACATCGAATCTGATGTATTTGGCGTTCCATACTACGGTATGAGTATTCCATTAGTTGAAGAAGGCGAGACAAAAGGCGCTATTACAGCGATCTTCCCTCAAAAGCCTTCACCATTTTTAACAAATTATATTACAGTTAAAATTGATGATTGTTGGTATCCAATTAAACATAACCAAGTGATTTACCTTGAAACTCAATTACGCAAAACTTTCGTAAAAACGATGCACCGTGAAGGTTACCACCGCTTAAATTTAAGCGACTTAGAGCTATTTTTAGCGCCTGATTCTTTCATCCGTTGTCACCGTTCTTACATCGTTAATATTGACTTCATTGATGAGATTCAACCAGATTCTCATTCTACATTCTTATTAATTATGAAAGATGGTACTCGCATTCCCGTTAGCCAACGTTATGCTAGCTACTTCCGTCGTTCATTAGGATTCTAATATATAAAAAGCGATTTCTCACAAGAGAAGTCGCTTTTTTTCATGACATAGTTATATAACAGTTGGTCTTTTTATCGCTTTTTTCAGTCATTATTGCATAAATTTGCTACATCGCCCTCATTTTCTATATATCATCTTACGTTTAATTTGTCGTTATTGTCGCATTTTATCTCTAAATAACGTTTTTTAAGCGCTTTTATACATTCCACGAAGAAAATGTGACAATTTGATGATAGTATTAACGTAAATGTCAGTGTAAGAGCTGGCGAAAAAACAGAAAATTCCAACAAAAATTTTCTTTTTGATCAAACCATCAAAAACTTTTTAGGGGAGGATTTTTTAATGGATCCACGAGTTGAGAAACGTTTAGGTTTAAAACAATTAGCAGATAAAGTCGTATCTGCACAAGAGGCTGCTGCTTTAATTCAAGATGGCACAGTAGTAGGTATGTCTGGATTTACTCGCGCTGGAGATGCAAAAGTAGTTCCAATGGCTTTAGTTGAACGCGCTAAAACTGAACAAATTAAAATTGACGTATATACAGGGGCTTCTTTAGGTCCTGAAGTAGATAACCACTTAGCAGCTGCTGGTGTTATCAATAAACGCGGTCCGTTCCAAGGTGATGCGGTAATGCGTGGTTTAATTAACAAAGGCGACATCAAATACGTAGACGCTCACCTTTCTCACAATGCTGAATTAGTACGTCAAGGTATTATCGGTCCAATTAAACACTTAATTTTAGAAGCTGTTGCAATTACTGAAGATGGTTTAATTATCCCAACTAACTCTGTTGGTAACTCACCAATCTTTGCTGAGTATGCAGAGAACATTATTATCGAATTAAACATTTCTCACCCTGAGGCATTAATCGGTATCCACGACATCTACATTCCAGGTGAACAAGGTAAGCGTGAAGCGATCCCAATGACAAATGCTGAACAACGTATCGGTGAAATCGGTATCCGCGTTCCTGTTGAGAAAATCCAAGCAATCGTTATTTCTGAAGAGCCAGATGCTCCTTCATTAATCGTTCCTCCAGATGAGGAAACACAAAACATGGCAAACATTTTATTAGACTTCTTCCGTGATGAAATTAAAGCGGGTCGTTTAACAAATGAACTTATGCCATTACAATCTGGTGTAGGTTCTGTTGCGAATGCTGTATTAGATGGCTTTGCTGATTCAGAGTTCGAAAACTTAGTAGTTGCTTCTGAAGTATTACAAGATGCAGTATTCAACTTAATCGATGCTGGTAAAGTACGTTTTGCAGCTGCAACTTCAATTACGTTAACAAAAGAGCTACAAGATAAAGTTTACGGTAACTTAGAAGCTTACGCTGATAAAATTTGCTTACGTCCACAAGAAATCTCTAACCACCCAGAGCTTATCCGTCGTTTAGGTTTAATTTCTATCAACACGGCTCTTGAGTTAGATATTTATGGTAACGTAAACTCTACACATGTTTCAGGTACAAAAATGATGAACGGTATCGGTGGTTCTGGTGACTTCGCACGTAACGCTCGTCTTGGTATCTTCGTAACGAAATCATACGCAAAAGGTGGCGCGATTTCTTCAATCGTACCAATGGTTTCTCACGTAGACCACACTGAACACGATGTAGATGTAATCGTAACGGAACAAGGTATCGCGGATTTACGTGGTCTTTCTCCAAAAGAGCGCGTTGAATTAATTATCAACAACTGTGCTCACCCAGATTTCAAAGAGCAATTATGGGATTACTACAACCGTGCTTACGAAGCAACTGGTGGCGCGCACACTCCTCACATCTTAGAGGAAGCTCTTTCTTGGCACGTAAACCTTGCTAAAAACAAAACAATGAAAAAAGAAGTAGCAAAAGCTTAATTTTTTCCAATAATAAAATGCGATGCGGTAGAGAAATCTAACCGCATCGCATTTTTATTGTTGATGTTGCTGCTCATTGTATTGATCAATCATTCGCTGTGCGCCACCTTCACTAATGAACTCATTCTCATCAATAGTTAAAGTCTTTTTACTTGCCGCGCCTTCAGCAACGTCACCTGCTACATCGCCAACTGGGATATGTTCTTCTTCTGTAGCATATTGCTTGGTGCCTTGGAAGTTTTGTTTTTGTTCGTTTACTGCTTTTGTTGCTCTATCACGTGCATCATTAAGGAAGTCCATCGCTTTATCACGATTTTCCTTTTTACTTAAAAACGAGGCAGCTCCTGCTAATAATCCTGCAACTACAACGCCTTTCCCTTTAAATTTAGCCATTGTTAATTACCTCCTAAATCTTGATTATTACACGTTATTTATAATACCCTTTCATAGGCTTATTCAAACATCTTCAGAAATATGATTAAAAAACACCGAATATGGGTAATTTAAAAATAATATGATTAAAAGGAGTGTTGACCATGTTCCAAAATAAAGAAATTCAATACAAAGGCATTGAAGTATTAAGTTTATTAGGGGTGGCGACATTCCTGACGTTCGTAATTTCCATTTTTGTAGGTTAAAAAAAGGGGCTACGCGAAAAGTAAATACTTCTCGCGCAGTGCTTCGTTCGTGTATTAATTATCCGCTGCAGGCTGCTTTTCGCGGTGGTCGAAATACGAACGAATGCTAAAACCGTCACATCGTGTGACAACGCATTCATGACCAGCATCGTGCTGGCCTCCATCCTCGGCGCAAAGGGGGTGTCCCAGAATCACTTCTCGGACACCCCCTTTTTTATGCCTTTAGATCATCATAGGTATCGCTTTTTTCAAATGCTGATACAACATAGCTACAAATGGCATTCATTTTCAAATTGTTTTCACGTGCATAACCTGCTGCTGCGTCTAATAATTTTTTCGCTACCCCTTGCCCCCGCAGTACATCAGATACATATGTGTGATCCATATTCATAACCCCGTCACGCAAGATCCATGTAATTTCTGCTACGCGTTCACCATTTAACTCATACTCAAAAGCTCCATAATTATTTCCTTTGTCTCGATACGTAAATTCCATATTTCTCCCTCCTTGTTATTTTTACTATAGCATAATCATGATTCACTCAAACAAAAAAGCTCCCAAAAATAGAGAGCTTTCTATACCTATTATTCTTTTGAGAACCAAGAAGAAACAGTATCGATTAAATTATTAAAGAAGTTTTTTACACTTTGCCAGAAGCCTTCATCCTCTAATATCGCACCGAATTTTTCATCAAATGTAGCGGTTAAATCTGAAAGCTGATCCGACCATTTACTAAAATCGATATTTAAGTTACTAATACGATCCATTAAATCTACTAATAATTGACGGTCCGCATCACTTAAGTTAATTTGGAATTTTGCCAACTGGTCTTCAACAATTTGCTGTACTTCTTCTTTTGTTTCTGGTTTATTTTCAGCAATCACTTTTTTAATTTGTGTTAATAATTCTGCTACTTGCTCATCTGTTACCCCTGCAGATTCTGCAAGTGATGTTGCTACTGATAATTCGTCATTTGCTACGTCTGTACGCTCAATATCAAGTGTTTCACCTGTTTTTACTTCGTAGGCTTTATAAATCCCTACTAGCGCAGAGTGTCCAGTTACTGGCTTCGGTGCCGCAATTTCAACGATGGCATCTTCAATACCAGCTGTTAACATAGCGCTTGCATACATTTCTGAAGTAACTTGTGTAATATTTTCTGGTGTTACAATGCTAATTACAAGCCCTTTTCCTTCATCTTGACGTGTAATTTTTGCAGAAGAAAACATGCGTGAGCTTGGATTTGAATCTTTAATATATTTGGCTAAATCTTGACCTGTAATGGTAATTTCATCTACTTCAGTTTCTTTATCTACACGTAAAGCCGTTTTGACTGTTTCCTTTTCATCTGCAGATAAGTTACCTCCATAAACAACAATTGGTACACCTAATTTTTCATTAATTGGATTTTTTGTTTCTGTCGTTGCAGCTGATGCACTAAATGGCAGTACGATTGATAACATTAAGGCAAGAGCAGCAACTAGTGCGATCCATTTTTGTTTCATAATATTTTCCCCCTTCGAAATATATATGCATACGCATGTACATTCAATTATAAATACGAATAAAAAAAGTAAAAGGTTGCATTAGAATAATTTACCTTTTACTTTTTTCATCGTACATTTTTAATTAGCCTTTGTTCCCCTAGTCAGCCGAGGTTTGTAACCCTGCTGAAGTAAGTTAAACGATTTCTGTCCAACCATCTTGCTGCATAATTTTACGTGCTTTCATTAATGTACCCAATGCACGTTTGAAAGCCCCTTTGCTCATATTGAACATTTCTTGAATTTCTTCTGGTGTTGATTTGTCTCCGAATGGCATTTTGCCGCCAACGCTTTCTAAATAAGCAAAAATCTTTTCAGCATCATCACCTAAACGTTCATGTTTACGCGGTAAAAATGAGCCATTTAGTGATCCATCTTCTTTTACGTCGATAATACGCACGGTTACGTCTTGACCTAAACGTGGCTCAGCCATCATTTCTGATTCATGCACAAAAATACGATACGGAGCTTCTACACCAAGTAAAAATGAGCCTACTGGTAATAAACGATACGGGCGGGCTGAAATTGTTTTGTTGAACATATCTTCTAACGCGCCTTCGTACATGTCATTTACTTTTTCTTCTGTAACGAGACGGCCAAATAAATCACCATTACGATCTGTACGTAATGTCATGTATAATTGGTCACCTGGCTCTGGCCATACCTCTTGGATTGCTGGTAAGTCTTCTGCGCGTACGAGCACCTCACGAGACGTTCCAATATCACAATAAGCGCCTTCTTTTGTTACTTTTAACACACGCGCCCAACCGTAATCTGCCTCTGTAATATGAGGAATTGCTGTTGTTGCCTGTAAGTCGCCACGACGGTCCGTATATAGAAATACTTTTATTGTATCTCCAATCGCCACTGTCTCTACTACATCTGAGGCATTTAACGGAATTTCATTATCACCGTTTGTTAAAATATAGCGTGAACCTTGCTCCTCTAATACCGTTAAATTAACAACTTGTCCTGATTTCATTAATTGATTCATTTTGTTCTCCTTTTTCCTGTCAATCATTACATACTATGATTTGATTTCATTTCTTCAAGCTTCCTTGTCACTTGTGGTTCATCTTCCAAAAGCTGCACAAGGTCTGCAATTCGATCGATTGAATTCCAGCTTAAGTGGTGTTCGATGCCTTCTACATCTTCATAAATTCGTTCTTCATCAACCCCGATTAAACGCAAAAATTGTTCCAGTAACTCATGACGTTGTACTAACCGCTTACCTAATTTTTGCCCTTTTGGCGTTAATGTTAACCCTCTATATTTTTCGTAGACTAAGTAACCATCTTTATCTAACTTCTGTACCATTTTCGTTACTGAGGAAGGTAGAACAGATAAAGCTTCTGCAATATCGGACACACGCGCATAACCCTTATTATCAATCAATAAATATATTTGTTCAATGTGGTCCTCCATGCTAGGTGTTGGCATAACTGTTCCCTCTCTTTCCAATTGCTCTTTTAAGTGTACTACAATATTGGACAAAAAGTTAACTGAAAAACCGTAATACTAAATAAAAGAGACGATCCAAGTAATAGCTCAAACTTGAATTGTCTCTTTTCATTTCCTTATCCAACTTTTAACCGTTGCAAAACTTCGAACGCTTCCACCAATGAAAGAGTTATCTATTCTCAATTACGCCTCGGCGTAATTAGGTCCAGATTTTTTCGAACCTTCTCGAGAAGCTACTCTAAAAATCTGTGTCATCCACAAGAGGCATTAGATCAACACGACGTTGATCACGAAGATGTTGTCACAGGACGTGACGTTTTTAGCCTTCGTTCCTCTATTCAGACCTCACTTATAGAAGTGAAAGACTTCTGTACCTGTCGCTTTGCTTATGGTACAAAAAGAATCTGCTGAAGCAAGTTAAACCAGTTTAAAAGGATTTCTCTTTAATGGCGAGGATATCGACCGACCATATGAAGCGCACGAATAATTTGCTTATTAATCTCTTCAATATTTTCTGATGTATTAAGTTGTTTGAACACGTCATCTCTTGCTTTTTCGGAAGCAACATAGCGAGAGGGTAAAGCATTAAGTGCAATTGCATTTACATCCATTTCGCACTGTTCACAATGGCAAAAGGTTTGATACTCAACACCATGAAGAAGGAAGCTGACAAGTCCTCGAACAATTTCTTCAGTCACATTTACTAATTTAAAATTAGACATCCCTATTCTTCGCCTCATTCGACTTCTATTTTATCTAATTAATAATATAACGTTCTCAAGGATAACTCAAGATTTTATAAATCTAAAATAAAAAATCACCATTTCAGCGTATTAAATAGTATAAAATCACCATTTCGAGGAATAAAACATTATTTATTTTGTGCCATTTCTCATCAATCTTAAGGCATTCAAAATGACGATCAATGTCGCCCCAATATCTGCAAAAATGGCAATCCACAATGTAAGCCACCCTGGAATTACAAGTAATATTGCGATTAATTTCAAGCCAAGTGCAAACGTGATATTTTGCTTAATAATTGTCAGTGTTCGTTTACTTAGCTTCATTGTAAATGGAAGCTTTGTTAAATCATCGCGCATGAATACAATTTGTGCTGTTTCAAGCGCTGCATCTGAACCAGCGCCACCCATTGCAATTCCTATATCGGCTGATGCTAACGCTGGTGCATCGTTTACCCCATCCCCTACCATTGCAACTGAACCATATTGCTGTTGCAATTCTTTCATTGCTTGAAGTTTATTTTCTGGTAAAAGGCTCGCACGTACATCATCAATTGCTAACTGATTCGCTATTTTTTCGGCAGTTAGTGGGGCATCGCCTGTTAGCATTACTGTATGTTGAATGCCATTAGTATGAAGCATTTCAATCACAGTTTTGCTTTCTGGACGAACCTGATCGGCAATCGCAATTACCCCTATCACTTGTGTAGTACTTGCTGCCACAATAACAGAATAACCTTTAGAAGATAAATTTTTTATCTTTGTCATAGACTGCTCGGAAACTGTGACAAGAGAGTTAATCCAGCTGACACTTCCTACATATATAATGTCACCTTCTACGGTTGCATAGGCACCTTTCCCCGTAACCGATTGAAAATTTTCAGTAGGAGGAATGTGAATTTTTTCATCGAATGCTTTTGATAAGATTGCACGCGCTAATGGATGCTGTGATTTCTTTTCAACAGCAGCCACTTTTGCGAGTAACGTTTGCTCCTCACCAACTTCAGTTATAACTTCCATTACTTCTGGTTGCCCTTTTGTTAACGTACCCGTCTTATCAAAGGCTACCGCTTGAACTCGACCCAATTCTTCTAAATAAGCACCGCCTTTTATTAGCACTCCTTGGCGCGCAGCATTTCCAATTGCTGTGACAATGGCTACCGGAGTTGAAATAACTAATGCACAAGGGCAACCTACTACAAGAACTGCTAATCCTTGGTAGATCCAGTGTGTCCAATCGCCAGTAATTATACTTGGAATAATGGCTACTAAAAGAGCAACAAGCATAATAATCGGTGTATAATATTTCGCAAAACGATCAACAAATTTTTGAGAAGGGGCTTTTTGTGTTTGCGCTTCTTCTACTAAATGAATAATTTTAGCAATTGTTGTATCTTCAACACGCTTCGTTACCTTTACTTCTAAAGCACCGGCTTCATTTATTGTTCCTGCAAATACATTGTCTGTTATATTTTTCGTTACAGGGATGGATTCTCCAGTAATAGCAGCTTGGTTGACTGTAGAGCTCCCTTCTACTACAACACCGTCCATCGCAATTTTTTGCCCCGGTTTTACTAATAAAATATCCCCAATTTGAATCTCTTCAGTTGCTACTTCGATTTCATGAACATGCTCTCCATGCGCACGTTTAATAATTGCATTTACCGGTGCAAGTTCAACTAATTGTGAAATTGACTGTCTCGCTTTATTTATCGAATACGCTTCTAATGCTTCACTTACTGCAAATAAGAATACAACGATTGCGGCTTCTTGCCATTCTCCAATTATCGCGGCTCCAATTATCGCAATCGTCATGAGCGTTTTCATATCAAATTCGAAGTGGCGTAAGTTTTTTATACCCGTTTTAAAAATCGGGTAACCTCCTACAATTATCGCAATTGCATAAATGCTATTTACGAAAAGATGTCCCTCTCCTAAGAAGAAACTACAAAGTATACCCATTAGTACGAAAGAAAGCGCAAATAAAGCCAATTGATTTTCTTTCTTTTTCAAGAAAGGTTGCTTTTTCGTTCCCTTTCGTTCACTTGCCTTTGAAATTTTTATTCCATCAAATGCACCTGCCGCTTCTAATTGCGCAATCGATACATCACCCGTAACCGTTAATTTAGCAGCACCAAAATTAAGTTGTACGTCCGTTACTGTTGCAATTTCTTTTATATTTCGCTCGAACTTTGCAGCACAATTTGCACAAGATAAATTTTCTAAGCGATATTGCTCGGTTTTCGTAGCCATCGTTCTCACTCCTTTGAATGCTCGTAAGCTATTTTTACAATTTGATAAACATGCTCATCTGCTAGTGAATAATACATAAGCTTGCCCTCACGCATTGATTTCGCCAAGCCATTGTCCTTTAAATTACGTAAATGGTGAGAGGTTGTCGCAATGCTCGCATCAATAATCGCTGCGACATCACATACACAAAGCCTTTCCTCGATAGTTAATGCGTACACGATTTTTAACCTTGTTTCATCTGCAAGCACCTTTAATAGTTTTGAAACATGGGCTAGCTCGGGCATTTGCATTTTCACTTTTTCAACAGCCTGCTCATTTATTTTTGTAATTTCGCACGTATCCTTCAAAATATCCACCTCATTCAAAGATCTATTTGAATGTATTATAACTTATGCAACGTCACATTCAAAGGTTTATTTGAATGAAAAAAGCTCCTCCTTTTTAAAAGAGAAGCTTCCGAAAACCAATTACGCCCCGGCGTTTGCGTCCAGATTTTTTTCGAGCCAGCTCGAAAAACTCCTTTAAAAATCTGTGACATCTGCCAGAGGCTTTGGGCCAACATGATGTTGTTCACTTAGGCTTTGCGGGTCGATGCGGCGCTTTCAGCATAAGTTCACCTCTTCAGCCAGGGTTGAACCCCCACTGAAGCAAGTTAAATGAAGAAAAACACATTGGAATTTTAACCCAATACGTTTTTTTATTTTATACTATTTTCAATTTTAATACGATAGGACAATGATCGCTACCTAACACGTGCGAATGAATCGTTGCCTCTTGTACTTGCTCTACTAAATGATTGGATACAATAAAATAGTCGATGCGCCAACCGATATTACGTTCGCGCACTTTATTCATATATGACCACCATGTAAAGTGATCTGTTTCATTTGGATGAAAATGACGAAACGTATCGGTAAAGCCGCTCGCTAATAAATCGGTCATCTTTCCGCGTTCCTCATATGTAAAGCCAGAATTTCCAATATTCGATTTCACGTTTTTTATATCGAGCTCTTCATGTGCCACGTTTAAATCCCCACAATAAATGACAGGCTTCTTGGCATCAAGTTCCTTTAAATACAACGCCATACGATCTTCCCATAAAAGGCGTTCTGCTATACGCGTTAAATCGCGTTTAGCATTTGGTACATACGCATTTACTAAGTAAAAGCTAGCATATTCAAGCGTCAAAATACGCCCTTCATCTGGAGCTACCTCACCTTCTATCCCGTAACGTACGGAAATCGGCTCATGCTTTGTAAAAATAGCTGTTCCTGAATAGCCTTTTTTAACGGCAGCATGCCAGTATTGATGGTAGCCTTCGAGTTGGAGCTCAATTTGCCCTTGTTGACATTTAGTTTCTTGTATACAGAAAAAATCAGCATCTATATCGTGGAAATATTCTAAAAATCCTTTTGTAACACATGCACGAATGCCGTTTACATTCCATGAAACAAACTTCATTCCTTCTCCCCCTCTACAATTTTTTGTATGTTCGGATAAAATTTTAGCGGAAAAAATAGATTTCGTACATAATCGTACGAAATCATACTTTTTGCATTATGAATTTCTAAAATATCTTTTGCCCTAGTATTCATTCACACCGAAGCTAATGAACACTCGTATTTATAAGTTAGGAGGATTTTAAGCCTCATCTTCTCCAACAATTTTTACTTCCATTTCTAAATCAACATCAAACTTTTCTTTTACTGTACGCTGTACCATTTGAATCGTTTCAATGTAATCTCTTGCTGTTGCATTGTTTTTATTTACAATAAATCCAGCATGCTTTGTCGACACTTCTGCCCCTCCGACCCCTTGACCTTGGAGTTCGCTATCTTGAATAAGTTTCCCAGCAAAATGTCCAGGTGGTCGTTTAAAGACACTACCTGCTGACGGATATTCAAGCGGTTGCTTTGATTCACGTTGGAATGTTAAATCAGCAATTTTTTCATCTATTTGCTGTTGATTTCCTTTAGCTAATTCAAATGTTGCCGAAAGTACAAAATAACCATTTTTCGCGATAATGCTTTTTCGATAAGAAAGCTCCAACTGGTCATTCGATAAGACAAGTAGCTCGCCTTCTTTCGTTACAACAGTACAAGATGTAACAACATCCTTAATTTCTCCACCATATGCACCAGCATTCATTGCCATTGCACCACCGATAGATCCTGGAATGCCACACGCAAATTCAAAACCAGTTAAGCTTTGTGACGCTACTTGTTTTGACACCTCTTTAATTAATGCACCAC
Source organism: Solibacillus palustris (assembly GCF_022549215.1). Classification (GTDB taxonomy): domain Bacteria; phylum Bacillota; class Bacilli; order Bacillales_A; family Planococcaceae; genus Solibacillus; species Solibacillus daqui. The sequence goes on from NZ_JAKZFC010000009.1 coordinate 40,912, forward strand.
TTCGTGAAAAAACCGTAGTGCCTTCTACGCGAATTTCATTTAATAACGTGAAATGTAATACAATGCCTCGCACGCCTCCATCACGAACAACCATGTTCGAGCCATTACCTAGCATTAATAATGGTACATTGTTTTCATGTGCATATTTAATAACTGCAATTACCTGCTGTTCTGTTTCTGGAAGTACTAATACATCCGCATTGCCGCCTAATTTTGTCATTGTATATTTTTTTAACGACTCATTGGTCTTAATATTTGTTGTTGGAATCCACTGTAATAAATCATTTGCCCATTGTTGAATAGTCATAAATAATACGTTCCTTTCTTGTAAAGCTTCATACCTTATTAGTATCTGTTTTTAGCACCTGTTTTACAAGTAAAATACGACTCTTATAACCATTTTTTCGACCAAACTTCGATTTCTCGAACAGCCTGCTCCAATGAGTATCCTTTTTCTGTTAAATTGTATTCCACACGAATTGGTACTTCCGAATATACTTTACGCTCGACGATTTCTTCTTTTTCGAGCTCCTTTAAACGTTCTGATAGTAAACGCCCGCTAATTGGCAATGCAGCCTCAATCGCATTAAATCGTTGCGGCCCTTCTAATAATTGATAAATAATTAAAGCCGTCCAACGTTTCCCTACCAGTTCCATTGCTTTTGACAAGCGTGGACATAAAGCTGTTTCCTTCATATTATCACCCCGTATTTAACATATTACGAATTCTTTTCTTATTAAATGCATAATCTTATATTAACACCTTTTTTCAATTACGAAAAGTAAGTAGCTTACTTTGAACAAAATACCATTGTATATTTTAGAGATATATCTTATGATTAATTTATACAATTGTTACATATTTTGGAGTGATATTATGACGACATATTCTGTTGACACGTTCCATTCTTCAATAAACTTTTCAATAAAACATATGATGATTACAAAGATTAATGGCACGTTTGATTCGTTTTCTGCACATATTGAAGCAGATGATATTGAAACCTTTACAAATGCGTTCATTCGCTTTGAATTAGATGTAGCCAGTGTTAATACGCGAGATACTTCAAGGGATCAACATCTCATTTCTGCTGACTTTTTCTATACTGATCGTTTTCCAAAAATTATTTTTATCCAAAAATCGATTGAAGGTACAAATAATTCTTTTAAACTTCACGGGGACCTAACGATTAAAAACATAACAAGACCTTCTACTTTTGATGTTATTTATACAGGGCATGTTAAAAATCCTTGGGATGATGATACATATGGCTTTACTTGCACGACTATTATTAACCGAAAAGATTTTGGTCTAACATACAATGCCGCGCTCGAAGCAGGTGGTCTTTTAATCGATGAACTTGTTACCATTAACGTAGAATTACAGCTGAATATACTTAAATAACAGGCAAAAAGGTCACTCGCTACATTTCGCGAGTGACCTTTTCTAGTATTTAATACAAAAATTATGCTGTAACTGTAGCTAATTTTTGAGCTGCTGCTTTAACGTTTTCTAAACCAGTAGCAATGATGTTTTCTGCTTCTGCAGGGTTTGCATTGTGACCTTCAATAATTACTTCTTCTACTTTTTGCATACCATAAACGCCACCAATTACACTGTTCATGTAGTTAACTGACATTTCCATAGGAGCCATTTCTGGCGTAGAGTAGTAACCACCACGAGCATTTAATAAGATGTATTTTTTGTCAGTCATTAAGCTTACTAATTGACCTTGCTCATTATATTTGAATGAATAACCAGCACTGTAAGTGTAATCAATGAATGATTGTAAAGCTGCTGGAATTGTTAAGTTCCATAATGGGAAAGCAAATACTACTACATCCGCTGCATCTAATGCTGCACGAGATTTGTTCATTGAATCAACTGAAGCTTGCTCAAGAGCAGTTAATGCTTCACCATTTTGTAATTTACCGAAAGCATTGAATAATTCTTGACCGAAGTATGCTAAGTTTTCTTCAAATACATCAAATGTTGTTACATTTAAACCTTCAACTGTAGCTGCTTCAGCCATGAAAGTGTTATACATTTTTGTTGAAATTCCGTCTGGACGGTTATTTGCTTTTACTACTAATACGTTTGTCATTTTATTTAAAACTCCCTATATCATATATTTTTGTTTTGAAATTATATATCTCCGTTACAAGTATCTCTAATTCGAGGTACTTTTATATAATAAAGGAACAACCGTAAAAAATCAATACGATTGTCCTCAGACTTTAGGCTGAAATTAAATTCCGCATGATTCGTCCGTACACGTAATCCCATTTCCACCCTGCATTTTTAACGGTTTACGTAAGCCTGCCTCTTTTGCTGCTTTTTCAATTGCTTGTTCAAACACTTCTTTTGGTTGTGCTCCTGAAATACCGTATTTTTGATCGATGACAAAAAACGGTACGCCGCGCACGCCTAGCTGCTGTGCAATCGCAATATCTTGTTGCATCTCCGCTAAATAGTCATCGTTTGCTAGTACTGATTGTGCTTGTTGACGATCTAAACCAACTTCTTCAGCTAAATTTAATAATATTTCATCATGTCCTATTAATTGACCTTCTGTAAAATAGGCCTGTAATACTCGCTCTGAAAACGCTTTGCCCTTGTCTTTCGTTTCAGCCCACTTAGCTAAACGATGGGCTTTTACTGTATTAGCATTTTTCATGTCGTCAAAGTTGAAAGCTAATCCAACTTCACTTGCTCGCGCTACTACATTTTGCGTCATTTTTTTTACTTCTTCAATTGGCATACCATACTTTTGTTGTAAGCTCTCATAAACCGGCTCAGACGCATCTTCTTTAACTGTTGGATCTAATAAATAACTTTTCAGCTCTACTTCAATTACCTCTCCGTAACCCGCCTGCTCTAATACTTGCTCTAATTGTGTCTTACCAATATAACAAAACGGACACACATAATCTGACCATACTTCTATTTTCATTTTCTTCACTCCTTATCGATTTTATTGTACTGAGTCCACTTTAAAAGTACAACTAAGTAAACTTGTATAAAATAACGTTCAAATAATCATACTGAAAAATAAAATGAAAATAAAAGGTGATTCTTTGAAACAATCGCTCTGGCTATCTGACCAGCAACCTATATCTGCCCCATCTGTTCAACAGTCTATTACTTGCGATATTTGTATTGTAGGTGGGGGTATTAATGGCGTTTATAGTGCCTATTTATTGGCTAAACAAGGCTTTTCTGTCGTCCTAATCGAAGGACTATCGCACTTTGCTAACGGTACAACTGCCTATTCTACTGGCAAATTAACGACACAACACGAATTAATTTATTCCAAGCTTTCGTTAGAAGATGGGCTACTCTATTACAAAGCAAATCGACAAGCAATCGAACAAGTTATTGAGCAAAACCCAGCGAGCTTTTCACGCGCTACATCCTTTTTATATAGCACCACTCAACAAGGCAAAGAGCAATTGACTGAGGAAGCGCGACGCTATGAACAATTAGGTATCCCTCACATCGCAACAAAGGACACAGAGCTTTCACTTTCAATTGAACTCGCTCTCGGTATAAAAGACGAAGCGCAAATTAATCCAGTCGCCTTTACAAATCACTTTGCATCATTGGCAAGAAAACATGGGGCAGAGCTCTACTTAAATACACGCATTACAAGAATTGACTTGAAAAAGCGTCATTTATTAACTAGTTCGGCGCATTCTATTCACTACAAAAAGCTTATTTTATGCACCCATTACCCAATCGAGGCAATAAAAAATTTAACTATGCTTAAATTACAAGTTAGCCGTTCCTATTTAACCGCCACAAAATGCAACGAACTACTTGAAGGCCAATATTTAAGCATTGATACACCCGGTCGAACAATTCGTACTGCAAGTATTGATGGGAATCCTTATTTTCTATACGGGGGCTATTCACATATAGTGGGAACGCATTCAGAAGTGAATTACTATGAATCTCTTCAGCAAGAAGTACAGACATTGTTTGAATTGCCAGCACCAAGCTTTTGCTGGGACGCTCAAGACATGATGACTTTTGACCAAATTCCATTTATTGGGCAAGTGAATCATACAGATGACTCTCTCTATATTGCAACAGGCTTTAATAAATGGGGCTTATCTTCATCACTTGTAGCGGGGCAATTATTTTGCGATTTATTCAAAGGTATAAAAAATCCAGCTAGCGACTTATTTTCACCGAGTCGGTCTAATTTTGGGAAAGCATTATATTTTATGTTGCAAAACGGAAGCTTTATCGGTAAGGAATTCATCAAGGGTTATCTTACGCGAAGAGATGCACCGCGCTGCACTCATTTAGGCTGTAAAACAAAATGGAATGAAAACGATGAGACATGGGATTGTCCTTGCCACGGCTCACGATACAATAAAGAAGGACAAGTAATCGAGGGGCCAGCTGTCTACCCACTGGACATAAAAAAATCCGGTCATTCCACTTAAGGAATACCGGATTTTTTGCTTGTTATTTTAAGCCTTCTGTTAATACTGGAACGATTTGTTTTTTACGAGATACAACGCCTGGTAAAGCAATACGACCATTTACAATTTCTGCACCGAAAGCTTTTGCAGCTGCTTCCGCCACTTGACCTGTAGCTACTGCCGTTGAATCATTGTTTAAAATGTCTGTTACAACGAAGAAGAATAAATCTAAACCGTTGTCCGCTACATTTTTGTTTAATAAGCTTTCTAACTCTGTTTGACGACCTAATACATCCTCGATATCCACTGCGTTTACTTGTGCAACAGTTGCTTTGTATCCACCAAATTCGAAGCCTTTCGCGTCTAATGATAATAAATCTTCTAAAGATTTATCAGAAAGGTCTGCCCCTGCTTTTAACATAGCTAAACCGTATTCTGCAGCTTCTACACCAGCGATTTCTGCTAATTCAGCACCTGCTTTCACATCTTGCTCTGTGCAAGTTGGTGATTTGAATAATAATGTATCTGAAACAATTGCAGATAACATAAGACCGGCTATGTTTGCAGGAATTTCTATGTTATTTTCTTTGAATAATTTATTTAAAATTGTTGCTGTACATCCAACTGGCTCTGCACGGAAGTATAGTGGATCAGCTGTTTGGAAATTTGCAATACGGTGGTGATCGATTACTTCGGTAATTTGAACGTCTTCGATTCCATCAGCTGATTGTTGGAATTCGTTGTGGTCTACTAAAATCACTTGAGCTGCTTCGTCTTTTACGTTAACGATTAAGCGAGGTGCTTCGAAACCAAATTTATCTAAAGCGAATTGTGTTTCGTTGTTTATTTCACCTAAACGTACGGCTTCTGCATCTACACCTACTTGTTGTTTTAAGTATGCATAAACGATAGCAGATGTAATTGTATCTGTATCTGGATTTTTATGTCCGAAAACTAGTGTTTTACTCATAAGTTGAGCCTCCTATATGAAATGCTTTTCGATAACCATTTTAACATAACGCTGTGAAGAGAAGAATAGAAGTTTTCTTGTAGTTTCCTGTTTAAAATTTAATATTTTATGATAAATTTATGATATTTTTGATGATTTTGTTATACAATAGGTTTTGGAAATGAAAAGAAATGAGGAATTAATAAATGAAAAAAATGGAAAAGAAATATATTCCATTGGCACAGTTTTTTGAAACATGTACACAAGGTACATTTACTCTTACATATGAAGAAATTCAAAATATTATGGGTCATGAATTACCAAATGCAGCGTATTTAAACGTGAGCTGGTGGAAAAAAACAAAAGCACCTTCAACACATTTTTTTGCTTGGATTAACTGTGATTACTATGTAACTAATGTAACTTTAGGGCATTCTGTAACATTCTCATGCGCTGAACAAGATGTCGTGAGTGATGATAAGCCTCAAAGTACATATATTACACGTCCAATTGAAGCCAATGATGCTCGTGCTTATATCAATTTACAAGAAGAATTATTCGCTCAGTCTCCATTTGGCTATTATACCCCTCAAGAACGCAATTTAACAGTACAACAAGTACGCAAAACAATTGCAGATTGGCGCAAAGACAAAACAAGTACCATACTTATTTGCATTTACAATGGACAATTTGCGGGCTATACAATGCTATTAGGTAATACAGCTTCTCGTACAAAACATATTGCAAACGTGCGCATCGCTATCCACAATGATTTCCAACAAAAAGGCCTTGCTACTGTTCTCTTAAAAGAAGCTGAAAAATGGGCTCGTACAAACGGGATTTCACGTTTAGAAGCAAGTGTGACAATAACAAATACGATTGCACATCACTTGTTCGACAAGTTAAATTATTCCAAAGAAGGAACACGTACTCAAGCAATTAAAATCGATGAACAATTCGTCGATGAAGTACTATATAGTAAAATTTTTTAATAAAAAAGACGTAAAGGTCCCCTATAACCTTTACGTCTTTTTCATTGGCCAATCGCTATTAATTTTGATTGGCTTCTTTTTTGCTGTAGTTTAAATCCCTCATATTGCTGTGGCTGTTTACTTACCATTTCTTCAACTAACACATGTAATAATGCAAAAATCGCAATCGTACATGTAGCGCCACCTTCTTGCGCAGACGGAACGTATAAAACAATATTAGCAGGCTCATCTGTTTTTAAAGGTTTATCACGAATAGCTATGACCTTCACATTTTTATGTTTCGCGATTTCTACTGTAGTCGCCACATCTTCATACTCTTCATCTAATGCAAAAACTACCAATAATGACTGCTCATCCATCATCGCAAGCTGTTGTGCGATTTTGTCTGCTTCATGGGGTATAAAAAATACGTTCTCCCGTAGCATCTTTAAATTATTGTACATCCAAAACGCAGCTGGTGCAGATTGTCTAAATCCTAAGAAATGAATGCGTTTAGCGCTATGTAGTAGTTGAATCACTTGTTCGACATCATGCTCCACTAATCCGTTAAACGTTTTTGAAATACCCGCTAAATCACGTTTTACAATTTGTGCGCCAAGTTGATTTTTTATTTTTTTCGTAGGCAATGCTTTTTTTACAGCGGTCATTTCGCCTTTATCAATCAAGTGTGCCTTAATTTGATCTTGCAATTCACTAAAACCGGATAAATCCATCGCATAACAAAAACGAATAACAGTAGACTCACTAACATCTGCTAAGCGGCCTACTTCAGAAGCGATTTGTGTCGCTACAACATTCGGATTATCGCTTACAAATTGGGCTACTTTACGCTGCCCTTTAGATAAATGAATGTACTTTCTTTTGATTTCATCACAAATACTCAACTTTCTCCCTCTCCTTTTCTCACTATCCATTTAACCTCAATAAAATTTGTGGCTCTTACCAATTCGAATAAAATAAATCCCCAACCTAAGCAAGTTTATATGTACACGCCTAAATTAGAGTAAGTTAACAGTGCTATGTAAAATTCTGTACAACATTCCTAATAATAAAGGATACATTATCATGAATATTAATAGAATTCAATGAGTTTTCAGAAAAAACTTCAACAAGCTAAAGAATCCATGTTTTTATGTATAAAATTGACATAATTTTGTAAAGGTTAAAAGAATACATAAAGAATTACTAAGAGTGCACTTTTCTTATATAAATACTTAGATTAAATATAGTGTATATTTGATGTTTAAAAGGGCTCATTTCTGCATGAAATGAGCCCTAATAAAGCAATTATTGTAATTCTGTTTGCTTTGTTTCTTTCCCTAAGAAGATAACCGCCAGTACCCCAATAACAATTGCTACACAGAAAATCTTAAAGATATAACTAATATCATAGCCTTTCGCAAGCAGTGATCCTACAAGTAGCGGTCCAAAAATACCACCTACACGTCCAATCGCCGCAGCCATCCCTGCACCTGTACCGCGCACAATTGCAGGATATTGTTCTGGTGTGTACGCATATAATGCACCCCATGCACCTAAATTAAAGAACGATAATAACATGCCTGAAATAAGCAATGTTGTTGCCGTTTCAGCACCACCAAATACAAATGCACTCGCAGCTGTCCCTAAAAGATATGTAACAAGTACAAATTTACGTCCGAACTTTTCGATGAACCAAGCAGCTGTAAAATAACCTGGTAATTGTGCTAACGTCATAATTAACACATATTTAAAACTTGAAATTAAATCGAAGCCTTTTCCAACCATGACACTTGGTAACCATAAAAACATACCATAATATGAAAATACAACTGCAAACCATAAAATCCATAGCATCAATGTATTGCGTGCATATTTCTTATTCCATACTTCTGCAATATTTTGAAAAACTGAACGCTTTTTTGATTCAGCTTTTACTACAAACTGCGGTGAATCAGGTAGCTTTATACGTATGTATATTGCATAAAGCGCTGGTATTGCTGTTAGTAATAATGCAACACGCCAGCCTTCAATTGGCCAGAAATCTGCTGGAATAACAAAATATGAAATAATAGCGGCAATTAACCAACCACCAGCCCAAAAGCTTTCTAATAATACAACGACGCGTCCGCGTTCTTCTGCTTTTACACTTTCTGAAACAAGTGTTGAAGCAACTGGTAGTTCACCACCGAGCCCCATCCCTACGAAGAAACGTAACAATAAAAATGCTGTTAACGTTGTCGTGAATGCTGACAACCCACTTGCAACAGAAAATAATATTAACGTCCACATAAAAATTTGCTTACGCCCAACTTTATCTGCTAATACGCCAAATAATAGTGCACCAACAGCCATTCCTATAGAGTTAATTGATCCGATCCAACCCATTTGGCTACTATTTAATCCCCAATCTACCGCTAATGCAGCAATAACGAATGAAAGAATACCGACATCCATTGCATCAAACATCCAACCAACACCTGCAACACCTAACAGCTTATTGCGTGAAAGTGGCTGTGCTTGTTGTTTTTGCTCCCCCATTTTACTCCCCAACCTTCCATGTGTCTTTACACTTGACTTAACATTATCTATCATACATTTGTTTCGCAAAAGTGACAACAACTTTCTAATTTATTGAATAGTATAGACAATTTACTTTTTCCTATTGAAATAGACACCTTATAGGTTTAAAATGTCTTGTATATAAAAACAACTGTTCACCTAGTGTGAACATAAGGAGCTAATTTGTCTATGTGGAAAGGTCTAATCGAAGAATATAAACAGTATTTACCTGTTACAGAAAATACACCCACTTTATCATTAAATGAAGGAAACACACCTCTAATCCCTTTAGTGAACTTATCAAAAGAGTTAGGAATTGAGCTTTACGGTAAAATCGAAGGCGCAAACCCAACTGGTTCATTTAAAGACCGCGGCATGGTATTTGCTGTAGCTAAAGCAATTGAAGAAGGTTCAAAAGTTGTTATTTGTGCTTCTACAGGTAACACATCTGCGGCAGCAGCTGCTTATGCAACGCGTGCCGGTATTCAATCAATCGTTGTTATTCCAAAAGGAAAGGTAGCGCTTGGTAAACTTGCTCAAGCGTGCATGTACGGTGCAAAAATTATCGAAATCGATGGTAATTTTGATGATGCCCTTAATATTGTGCGCAAAATTGGTGAAACTACTCCAATCGCACTTGTTAACTCGGTCAATCCATACCGAATCGAAGGACAAAAAACAGCTGCTTTTGAAATCGTTGATCAACTTGGTCAAGCACCAGACTATTTATGTATTCCAGTAGGTAACGCTGGTAACATAACTGCGTACTGGAAAGGCTTTAAGGAATATAATGAAGTAAAACAATCAGGCCTGCCTAAAATGTACGGCTTTGAAGCGGAAGGTGCTGCTGCCATCGTAAAAGGTGAGCCTATTGCTAATCCAGAAACAGTCGCAACAGCTATCCGTATCGGTAACCCAGCTAGCTGGAAATTTGCTGAAGCCGCACGTGACGAATCAGGCGGTATCATCGACTCAGTAACAGACGACGAAATTTTAGCAGCATATCAATTAATTGCAGGCCGTGAAGGGATTTTCGTTGAGCCAGGCTCTGCTGCATCATTAGCAGGTGTTATTAAATCTGTAAAAGCAGGCAAAATCGCTGAGGGTAGCCGCGTTGTTACTGTATTTACAGGTAACGGCTTAAAAGACCCTGATACAGCAATGAGCGTTTCAACTGTTGACCTAGTATCGCTTAAAAACGATGAACAAGTAATCCGTAACTACATCGAAGGCGTATTTAATCTATGAGTAAATGGCAAATCAAAGTCCCTGGCAGTACAGCAAATTTAGGACCTGGATTTGACTCAATTGGACTTGGACTTTCTCTTTACTTAACGTTAGACGTAACATTGCAAAACGAGTGGGAATTTGTTCATATTGGTGAACATGTTCCTACTGACACAACAGTTGAAACACATTTGATTTATACAATTGCACAGCAAGTAGCCGCACAGTACAATACGAACTTAAAACCATGTAAAGTTGAAATGACGAGCGAATTGCCACTTGCGCGTGGTTTAGGTAGTAGTGCTGCGGCAATTGTTGCAGGGATTGAATTAGCAAACCTTCTAGGAGGTTTAAACTTATCGATCCAAGACAAGCTCAATATTTCTTCCCAAATTGAGGGACATCCTGACAATGCAACAGCTTCTGTTCTTGGTGGATTAACGATTTCTTCAATGGATGAACAAGGTATTGTAGATACACTGCATATTCCAGAAGTAGATGCAGCTTTTGTCGTGTTCATTCCAAATTTTGAGCTAAAAACAGCAGATTCACGAGGGGTTTTACCTCAGGACTTTAATCGGGGCTATGCAGTACGAGCAAGCGCTAATGCAAATATGCTAGCTGCATCACTCATTGCAAAAGATTATGTACGTACCGGTCATTATATGGAACAAGACCTGTTCCATGAACCATTTCGAGCACAGCTAATTCCAAACTACTCTGAAATTCGTTCAGCTGCTAAACAAGCCGGCGCATACGGTACAGCATTAAGCGGTGCTGGTCCAACATTAATTTCTATTATACCAACCGCTATTCAAGAGCAATTCCTTACAGCTATGAACGCACAGTTTCCAGAACATCGCATCGTCTTAACACAAGCAGATGCTATAGGCTCTTGCGTTGTAGCATATGAACAAAAACATTAAGTGTGAGTGCATTGGAGGTTTTATAACTTTTAATGCACTCTTTCTTTTTTGATGCGTCTTCAATCATTCCTCATACTAAAGACTGACATTTTACTCTTTTTGCATACATCTCTTACTAAACGGGTATATTAAGTAATCTACAAGTTGAAAGGGGTAATGTATATGAAAATTGCTGTGATTGGAGCTGCTGGAAAGGCAGGGACTCATATTTTACGTGAGGCAATTATGCGTAACCACGATGCTACAGCCATCGTTAAAAATAGCGCCACGTTACAAGTCGAGGATGTAGCTATTATTGAAAGTGACTTATTCCATTTAACAAAAGAACAACTTGCTCCTTTTAATATTATTGTAAATGCCTTTGCCCCATTACCAGGAGAGGCACATTTACATGTTACAGCTGGAAAGCACTTAATATCGTTATTAGAAGGTACCGACAAAACACTATTTGTCATTGGAAGCTCGGGCTGCCTCTTTGTCGATAAGGCACATACAAAACGTTTGATGGACACTGAAGACTATCCAGAACAACTCGTCGCAAATGCTAAGGCACAATTGCAAAATCTACAAGACTTAGAAAATTCCGCGATTCATTGGACTTTTGTCATTCCTTCTGCGATGTTCGATTCAGATGGACCACGTACAGGACATTATATAACGGGCAATAAAAAACTATTAGTTAACTCACAATTTAATAGTTATATAAGTTACGCAGACTATGCCGTAGCCTTATTAGATGAAATCGAAAATAAAGAACATAAAAACTCAAGCTTTACCGTTGCATCAGAAAACGTAACGACCGCTTCTTAAATAGTAAGAAAAGCGCTAAAGCGCCCTTCCAGCCCCGAGTGGGCAAAACGCACGTCCATGTGCATGCCCCCCCAATGACTCACATCGTGTGAGCCGCAAGTTTTGGAGAGCCCGACGCAAAGGTAAACGTACTACCACTTTAGCAGGAGGGTTCTAATGGTGCGAGGGGCTGGCGACTTAACCTAAGCACTTTGGAAAATTTTACACTTTCTATACTATTAAAAAATAAAAGCACAGAAATTTTTAGTCTGTAAAATTTCTGTGCTTTTTCAAATTCCTTATTATGCAAGCAGTACTAAACTTACTGCCATAACGGCCATACCAGCAATTAAGCCGTAAATTGATGAATGTGCTTCATCATATTTCTTTGCTGCAGGTAATAATTCATCTATAGAAATAAATACCATAATCCCTGCAACCCCTGCAAATATAATCCCAAACATTGTATCAGTCATAAACTGCATTAAAATTAAATAGGCGATTAATGCACCAATCGGTTCAGATAAACCTGAAGCGAATGACCATTTAAACGCCTTCATACGCTTTCCTGTCGCATAGAAAATTGGAATTGCCACGGCAATACCTTCTGGGATGTTATGAATCGCTATGGCAATCGCAATTGCAATCCCAACACTAGGATCCTGTAATACTGACATAAACGTCGCAATACCTTCTGGAAAATTATGTATCCCAATTGCAAGTGCTGTAAATAATCCCATTTTCATTAAACGATCAGCTTCAATATCTTCCTGCCCAAGACTTTGCGCTTTTTGTACATCTTCTACTGATTTTACTTCATGTGGGTTGTTACCCTTTGGAATAAAACGGTCGATTATTGCAATGACAAGCATCCCACCGAAAAAACCAACTATTGTAAGCCAATACCCCATTTTATCGCCATGAACATTTACTAATGCATCTTTTGCTTTCACAAAGATTTCAACAAGTGAAACATAAATCATGACACCTGCTGAAAAACCTAATGCAATCGATAAGAACCTTTTATTTGTACGGGTAGTAAAAAAGGCAATTAAACTACCAATCCCCGTAGAAAGCCCAGCAAAGAGCGTTAAACCTAACGCTAATAATACGTCATCATCCATATGATTCTCCTTCTCCATTCTATTAATTAGTCTTATTATAACCTCAAAGTTTCCTTCACTCAACTTTTTTCAATAAGGTAACATCTTATGTTATAAGCCAAATTTCATAGCAAAAAAGACTGTTCAAAAGGTGTTTCCCTTTTGAACAGTCTCGTCTCATACCATAATAAACCTCTTTTTACGGTGGTCAAAGTTACTTCTTCGTCATTCTTTTAGTTGTTTATATCTTCGATCACGTAGCTCGTACCATAGCACACAAATAATAAACCATGTATAGCCTATACTCCATCCTGCAAGCACATCAGTAGCAAAGTGACGGCTTTCTGCAATTCGTGATAAACCTATTAAGCAAGCTAACACAATGGCCGCAATCCATACAAGTGTTGTGCGTTTATGGTTCGTTGTTATTTTTGAAAATAAATAAGCTAACATAAACAAGTAAAGTACACTCATTTGCGAGTGTCCAGATGGGAAGCTATAAGATGTTAATTGCTCTGCAATTTCAGGTCGTGGGCGCTCAAAAAATGCCTTAAGCCCCTGATTGATTGCCGTTCCAGCTGCCATCGTTAACATAACATACAACATTACACGGTAATTTTTTTCCTTAAACCAAAAATAAAAGAACACCATTAAAGTCACAATGACAACAAACACCGTCTCACCTAAATAATGAAACAACCCGATAAATTCATTACCGCGCAGTATAGATGCAATTCGTTCGTCAAACGCCATAAAGCTTGATGATTTAAAATTAAATGCCATTACTAAAAAAACGGCGAATGTAACAAGTGCTAATGGATATGCCCATTTTTTCAAATTTATTTCCTACTTTCCAAACTAACAATTCTTACATGTATTTTAACATAGTGTCCCTTTCAAATAAAAAAACTACTTCACCTCTTGTTCGGATGAAGTAGTTGGACAATAAAATTACTCTACGACTGTATAGTTACCATGTTCCATTGAAATCACAAATTCTGGCTTCGGCGGTTTACCACCGTGCTCAGCAATTTTCTTTTTATGACCAGCAATATGCTCTGGGCTCTTTTCCCAAGCCTTCCATGCCTCTTCTGATTCCCAGCGAATAATCATGACAACTTCTTCTTCCCCACGACGAACATTTTTCACTAAAAGTTCGCGACTGATGAAGCCTCCGCGTTGCTCTAATAATGATGGACCTTGATCGGGCTTTTTGCTAAAGCGTTCAATAATTTTATCTGAATTGCCTTCTGTTACTGTCCATTTACGGATTTGTACGAACATCAAAATCGCTCCTTTAAAAAAAGCATGCCTCAAGTTTGAGACATGCTCCGTATTCATGAAATTATTTTAATTCGTTTAAGATTTCATCTAACTTGTCAACTTCAGTTGTTACACCGTTAGAAGAGAAGTACCAGTTTACCCCATCAAGGTAAACGATTTTGCCTTCTTTATAAGCACGAGTTTGTTTGATGATATCATTTTCGATATCAGCTTTGATTGTTTCTACATCAGAAGCTGTACGGTCGATAATTAATAATACTTCAGGGTCTACAGAAAGGATTGATTCATAAGAGAAATCCGAACCGTGTGAAGATGAAGTAATTTCAGTTGTTGATGGTTTGAAGCCAAAGTCATTGTAAACGTAAGCAAAACGAGAATCTGGACCGTTATCGAAACCAGAGATTTTCTTGTCGTTGTACATTGCTACTAAAGCATTTTCATAACCAGCAGCTTTTTCTTTCACTTGGTCTACTTTTGCTTGTAAGTTTGCTTTTAACTCTTCTGCTTTTTCTTCTTTACCGAAGATTTGAGCAGCTAAGTCTACAGTTTCGAATACACCGTCGACATAGTTTTCGTTGTCAGAACCAATGAATACAACGTTTGGCGTAATCTCTTTTAATTCTTCATAGAACGGTGCTTGACGACCAGAGATGAAGATTGCATCTGGGTTAGCAGCTGCTACTTTTTCGAAGTCAATTTGTTTTAATGAACCAACGTCTGCTACTGAATCGTTTACGTATTTTTCTTTAATGTGAGTTGGGATGTTCCCTTTACCACCGTTTGCTGCTATACCAACGATACCTTCAACGCCTAATGCATCAAGTGTATCTAAGAAGCCATAGTCGAATACGATAATGTTTTTTGGAGCTTCTTCAAATGTTACATCTTCGAAAGTAATTGATTTACCGTCTTCTGTTTCACTACCTGCAGTAAGTGGAGATACAGTCATTGGGAATACTGGTGCTTCTGTAGCTGCATTTTCTTTGCTATCAGTTGCATTCTGCTCAGTAGACGCTTGATCGTTTGTACCCTCTGTTTTTGACTCTTCATCCGAGCCACATGCTGCTAACATTAATGTTAAGGCTGCTGCCGTTAAGAATTTCCACTTTTTCATTTCTACTATTTCCTCCTAAATTGATACCACCAGTTGATAGTGATAATCGTTTTCATCGTACTAACGTCAGTCTAATGCAACTGTGTAATATTGTCAATCATTTTCTTGAAATCAAGATTCATTCTCAATCGATTTTCAAGAAATAAATGCATAAGCGAGAAAAACTTATACATTTATTCATTAATTAGCTATGTGAATTAAAATACACGCAAATACGACAACCATCTTGTTCTTGAACAGGAATATGCATGTCATATACTTCTCGTAATGCTTCAGAGTTAATAATTTCATGTGTCGGGCCATCTTTTACAAGACGTCCATTTTTTAATGCAACGATGCGATCTGAATATACTGAGGCAAAGTTAATATCATGTAGGACAATAACAACCGTTTTACCTAGCTCATCTACTAACTTACGTAAAATTTTCATAATTTGAACTGAGTGCTTCATGTCTAAGTTATTTAACGGCTCGTCCAGTAAAATGTACTCCGTATCTTGCGCAATAACCATCGAAATAAATGCACGTTGTTTTTGACCACCTGATAACTCATCTAAAAATTTATCCTGCATATCACCAAGCGTCATATATTCAATTGCACGGTCTATATGTTCTTCATCTTCTGGTGTTAAACGACCTTTTGAGTAAGGATAACGACCAAATGCTACAAGCTCACGCACCGTCAAGCGAACATTAAGATGATTCGACTGACGTAAAATTGCTACTCGCTTTGCAAAATCATTGGATTTCATTTTTTTGACGTTATTTTGATCTAATAATACTTCACCAGTATCTGCATCCATCAGACGGCTCACCATTGATAGTAATGTTGATTTACCTGCACCGTTTGGTCCAATAAATGATGTAATTGCTTTCGGCTGAATCTTTAATGTAACATCTTCAACAACTGGTTTTTTTCCAAAGCTTTTAGAAAGCCCCTTTATTTCGATCATGCTGCTTTCCTACTTTCTCTCAATATTAGATAAATAAAGTACAGACCACCAACAAAGTTAATAATCACGCTAATTGTTGTACTTAACTCAAAGACATGCAGTACTAAGAACTGCCCACCGACAAGTGCAATGATACTAATTAAACTTGCACCCGCAATTAAAACGGAATGCTTGTACGTTGCAAAATATTGATATGCTAAGTTCGAAACGATTAACCCTAAGAATGTAATCGGACCAACTAAAGCGGTAGAAGTTGCAATTAAAACAGACGATAAAATTAATACTTTTAAAACGATATTATCGTAGTTAACACCTAGGTTCATGGCATTTTCACGCCCTAAAGTCATTACGTCTAAATCACGTAATAATCGATAACCATAAATAAAGGCCGCACCTAAAATAACGAGTGCAATTATTAATAACTCCGTTTTCACATTCATGAAGCTCGCGAATAAACGCGCCTGTAAGCCTTCATATTCGACAGGGTCAATAATTACTTGAAGGAATGTTACAAAGCTTCCGAGTAATGTCCCAATAATCATCCCCGCAAGTAATAGTAAGAAAATCGGATATTTATCGGCACGGAATAAGAAACGATATAATATTAGTGCGAATAGCACCATCGCAACTATCGATAACCCGAAGTTTAAGTAACGGCTCACAACGAAAATCGATGCTGAACCAGCAAAGAAGAAAATTATTGTTTGAACAACTTCATACATCGAGTCAACACCCATCATAGACGGTGTTAATAAACGGTTATGTGTTACCGTTTGGAATGTTACCGTTGCATAGGCAATCGCTGTACCTGTAATAATCATCGCCAGTACGCGCTCTACACGTTTTGGAAAGGCATAGCTAAAGCCGCCCTGAATATTATAAAAACAGAATAGCAATACACAAATAATCGCAATAACTGCTAACACTATTAACTTCGTACTATTTTTTCGCATATGCTTTCCCCCTAAATAACATGACTAAGAAGATTGCACTGCCGATGACAGCAACTGTCGTATTAACTGGAATTTCGAACGGATAGACAATAATACGGCTAATAATATCACAGAATAATAGAAACGCAGCCCCTAAGAAAATCGTATGTGGAATCGTTTTACGTAAATTGTCTCCTAAATATAACGAAACTAAGTTCGGTACGATTAATCCTAAGAATGGAATAATCCCGACTGTTAATACTACCGTAGTGGAAATAAGTGCTACGAGTACTAAACCAAGATTTAGCACAGTACGATAACTTAATCCTAAGTTTTTTGCGAAATCTTCACCCATTCCGGCAACCGTAAATTTGTTGGCATATAAATACGCTAGAAGTATTGCTGGAACCGCTACATAAAGTAACTCATATCGCCCTGACACAACAAGCGTAAAACTCCCTAAGAAGAATGTGTCAACACTTTGCATTACTTCTGCTTCGTACGCAATAAATGTAGAAATTGCGCCGATAATATTCCCATACATAATCCCGATTAGTGGAACGAAAATAACGTCCTTGAACTTTATACTTTCAAGAAGACGCATGAAAATCATCATACCGATTAATGCAAATGTAAAACTGAAGATTATTTTCTCCATATAACCTACACTTGTAAAGAATACCATCGATACAACAATACCAAGCTTTGCAGCGTCAAGTGTACCCGAAGTAGTCGGTGATACAAACTTGTTACGACTTAAGCTTTGCATAATTAAACCTGAAATCCCCATCCCTGCCCCAGCAAGTATGATCGCCATTAATCGCGGCACTCGACTCATTAAGAAAATCTGCGTTTTATCTGAATCTAGGTCCAATAAATCAGATGGTTTAATGTCGATTGCTCCGATAAATAGTGATACGAAGGACAAGATGATAGTTGCGACTACAAGCATCCAAAGTCTCATATCATTTTCCCACTATTCTCTATATATTTTTATGTTCTCACTGAAAATGAGAATCATTCATTCCCTTCATTATTATATAATTGCTGATAATGAAAATCAAACACCCTATTTCTAACTAAAACTGCATTGAAATGAAAAAGACAGAAATCCAGGCCATTTGAGCAATAATGCTATGTATTTGGACAAATTATGTATTTTATTTTTAATTTCCCAAAAACAAACATAGAAATGCCCAAAAAGTATTTACTTTTTGGGCATTGTCCGTCTCATATATTAATAATCTACTGTAGGCGTTGCTTCTACGGTTGTCGCAAGTAAAGAATGAATGCTAAAAACCTCACGTCCTGTGACAACGCATTCATGACTAGCTTCGTGCTAGCCTCCACTCTCGACTTAAAGGGAATGTCCCAGAATCATTTCTAGGACATTCCCTTTTCCATTAGATAGAAAAAATTCGTTTTTTAATGGTGTATTTTTCAAGTGCGTTACGATTTACTTGATAACCCAAACCAATTGCTTGCGGAACTGTAATATAGCCGTTATCCACCGTTACTTCTGGCGTAATAATATCCTCATCCCAATAACGACTTGATGCTGCCGTATCACCAGGCATTGTGAAATTTCCGAGACTTGTAAGTGCTACATTTTGCGCACGACCAATGCCCGCTTCTAGCATTCCTCCACACCATACGGGAATATTTTTCTCCGCGCAGTAATCATGAATGCGTTTTGCTTCACTAATGCCACCTACTCGGGCAATTTTTATGTTCACAACACGACATCCACCAGCTTCAATAGCCTTTCGAGCATCGTTTAAAGACGTAATACTTTCATCTAGGCAAATCGGTGTTTTAATATGCTTTTGTAATGTAGCATGGTCAACAAAATCATCATTGGCAAGTGGCTGCTCAATCATCATTAAATTAAATTCATCTAGTTGCTTTAATAGCTCTATTTCGTTTAACGTATACGATGAGTTGGCGTCTGCCATAAGTGGCACATTTGGAAACGCATTGCGAATCGTACGTATAAGTTCAATGTCCTTGCCTGGTTTGATTTTTACCTTTATACGTTTATAGCCTTCATCTAGGAAGCGCCCTATTGTGGCAATGAGTTGTTCCTCAGTTGGTTGCAGACCAATGCTAATACCCACTTCAATTTTTTGTTGCGTACCACCAATTACTTCAGCTAAAGATTTGTTTTGTTGCTGTGCATAAATATCCCATACTGCGCCTTCAATTGATGCTTTTGCCATTTGATTCCGGCGAATTGGGCGGAAAATTTCATATACTTCATCAGGATGTGCCATTTCGGTACCTAATAACGTTGGAATTAAAAAATCCTCTAGCATATGTAGCGATGTTTTAAAAGTTTCCTCCGTATACGAAGGTTCTTCAAACGCAACGCCTTCCCCCCAACCGATCGTGCCGGCTTCATCCTTTGCTTCAAGTACGATGAATTTTTTATTTTGCATCGTGCCTAGGCTCGTTGTAAAAGGCGTTTTCATGTTCATTTCGACTTCATATAATATTACTTCTAATAATTTCATAATGGGCTCCTATTACAGAGCAAATAGCGTGCGCTTTACAAGTACGTAATGGCTAATATGCTCATCTTTTTTGATGAGATGAATGATTTTATAGCCTTGCTTAAACATTTCCTGCATAATATGACGTGTTTTATAGCGCCAATCCTCCGCTAATGCTGGACTTTCTACTTTAATTTTTTGGAAGTTTGTCGGAATCGGTAATAGGTATGCGTCATAAATCAATGCTTCCCCCATACGAAACGTCTGCTTAGGATCTAATGTAGGTAAACCAACCATATTAGGAACGCACTCTACAACTGGTATCGCCTCTTCGATTAATTCATCCACTTTAGCATCCCATCGTAAATAATCGTTATCGACAAGTTGCCACTCCACCCAAAGGCGATCTGTCGGTAATGAGCGGTTGAACGGGTCTTCCATTTCACCATAGCAATTTTCAATATACGTATCACTGTGGCTTCGTAATTTTGTGAAGTTTAAAAAACCATTACGCGCTTCAAGCGGATCAAACGTCCATCGGCAATTGCGATAACCTCGATCAATCGCAAGATCTTTTAAGTAAATCTTCAATAGCTCGCCGACACCTTGCTCACGATAATTGCGCTTGATCCCAAGCATATGTGAATATAAATAAATCGATTCTTCCATATAGCCTGGACAGCTATAATTAAAACCAATAAGATCATCATTTAAATACGCACCTAATACAATGCCCCCAGTACGAATCGTAGCAATCGTTTGATGAACTGGTATACTACCAACTGCCCAAATTTCATGCTCTAACTTGCGTGCCTCTTCAATTTGCTCAATTGTAGTCAATTCCTTAATCGTTACTGATTTTAACATACTTTTTTTCCTCCCCTGTAGTTACCTTTTGTAAAGCTAAATTAACAGCTATTGCTAATATTTGCAATCCAGTTAAAAGTCATTTTACGTTAAACTCCATTTCTGGATGATGTAACCCCGAGAATAATCCGCTCCCTATCTCTATCATGGAAGCTTTAATATATGGGCGTTTTACCGCATATTAATGAAATCTTCGCCACCTGGTGTATAAAATGCTTCTTTAAAATAGTGCATACCAACTTCTTCAATAATGGCTTGTGCTAATAGTTGCTCGGCATTAGGATACCCACCATGCCCACAAAAATAATTGGCAAGTATCATGCCATAACGCATCAATATCAGAACGAAATATTACGCGTGGAATACCTTTACCTATATCTAAGTACAACGCCCCCTTCCAGCAGTATCACATTAATCTTTTCAAATATTCTTATAATTCCAATTATAACCTACTACAGTATTAGTAAGTAGCCTTGTTTCTATTATTCCTTTTCGCCTAAAAGTAAAACCCCTGTTTTATTTATTAAAACAGGGGTTTTCCGAACTATTTAATACCGCGCATTGCTTTTGTAATGATTGGCGAGATGAATAAAATAATCAGACCAATAACAATTGATAATCCACCTAATACACCAAAGTACGTTGTTTCTGAAACTAGCTCATAGACACGAACTAGCTGTGCGTTAATTGCTTGTGCCGCCGCTGATGCTAAGAACCATAATGCCATTGTTTGACCTGCAAATGCAGCCGGCGCTAATTTTGTTGTAGCAGATAAACCAACTGGTGATAATAATAACTCCCCTATAACTAATAAGAAGATTGACAGTACAACCCATAATGGATTTACTAAATCGCCTTCTGGTGTTAATACAATTGACGCAATCATGATTAAGAATGAAGCACCTGCAAAGAATAATGAATAGGCAAATTTACGAGGTGTTGATGGTCCCGTATCACCTAATTTCGTCCATAGTAACGCAAATATTGGCGCCATTGTAATAATGAATAATGGATTAAACGATTGGAACCATGCGGCTGGAATTTCAAAGCCCCATAAATTTAAATCTGTACGTGTATCAATGAATGTCGCTAAAATCGTTGAAGATTGTTCAGCGATTGCCCAGAACATTACTGCACAAATGAATAAGGGAATATAAGCTAATAGACGCGATTTTTCGTCTGCGTTTGTTTTTGGACTACGGTACATATAAGTAATAAATACTATAGGAATCATGACACCTAAGAATGTAATTAATAGCGAGAAATTTTCAACGCTTGCATTACCGGTCATGTATGCCAGTGCTCCTAAAGCGAGAATTACGAAACTACCAATTATAAAGTTACGTGCTGTTGTTTTCTTCTCTGCATCAGATAATGGGTTTGGCGCTACAGAGCCTGCTAAACCAAGGTTTTTCTGTGACATTAAATAAACAACTAGCCCAACGAACATACCTACTGCAGCAACACCAAATCCAGCGTGGAAGCCCCAGTTTTTTTGAAATAAACCAACAAGTAATGGCGCTGTGAAACCACCTAAGTTAATACCCATATAAAAAATAGAGAAGCCTGAATCACGACGAGCATCAGTAGGCGCATATAAATCACCGACAACTGATGATACGTTTGGCTTCAGTAAGCCTGTACCAATGATAATGAAGAACATTGATAAGTAAAGTGCTGATGCACCAAGTGGTAACGCAAGTAAAATATGACCGATCATAATTAATATACCGCCATAGAATATCGCTTTTCGCGTACCTGTAATTCGGTCGGCAATCCAACCACCAATAATACCTGACATGTAGATTAAGGAACCGTAAATCGACATGATGATGTTTGCTTGCGTACGATCCAATCCTAAACCGCCATCTTTAAGTGAGTAGTACATGTAGAATAATAAAATAGCACGCATGCCGTAATAAGAAAATCGCTCCCAAAACTCTGTAAAGAATAAAGTAAATAGCCCTTTAGGTTGTCCTACAAAGCCAGTTTGAGGAACTGATTTCACGATTTCTTCTTTAGAATACATTTGAAATTTCCTCCGATTTAATAAATATTCTGACAATTAAATTCATTGTCATACCTTTAGTAATAGTTTTTTAATACTCTAACGTAACAATTAAACAAAATCAAGAAAACACTAAAATGTTATAATATTACTTTTTTTCTGTATTTTCTGATAAATTAATCAAGAATTCATCATCAATACCCGACTATTATAGTTTATTCTCTATCAGTTACAAAATGGTTTGACTTATTTAAACGAAAACATAAAGGATTCGTCCAAAGCATTTACTTTTTTTAGCAATGTCTGTCTCATGTATTAATTATCCTCTGTAGGTTGATTTTCGCGGTAGGCGCAAGTAAAGAATGAATGCTACAAACGTCACGCCCTGTGACAACGCATTCATGACTAGCTTTGTACCAGCCTCCATCCTCAGCGCAAAGGGAATGTCCCAGAATTACTTCTCGGACATTCCCTTTGCTTCATAGCTTATTTCACTACATATTTTTCATATTTATTATAATCCGCTTGTTTTAGTTCTAATGTTAGTAGCGTGCCTTGTTCTTCGTACACTGTCTCTAAAATTGTTGCCTGTTCATTTAAATAGGAAACAATAGCCCCTTGTTCGTAAGGAATGAGCATTTGGCATGTTACGTAATCCGAGAAGATTTGCTTACGAATCATTTGAAGTAATTCATCTAAGCCCACTCCCTCTTTAGCTGCAATCCAAATATTATCACCGCTAATTAACGGGTATTCTAAATTGGCCAAGTCCGATTTGTTATACACATAGATTGTTGGGATATTTTCAACATCAATAGCTTTTAATGTATCGTTTGTCACGTCCATCATGAAACGGAATTCTTCATTTGATACATCAACGACATGTAGAAGTAAATCTGCCTCGCGTGCTTCTTCTAACGTCGAACGGAAGGCCTTTACTAAATGGTGCGGTAGCTTACTAACAAAACCAACTGTATCTGTTAGTAAAAATGATTTGTTATCCTCTAATTCAATATTGCGCACCGATGTTTCAAGCGTGGCGAACAGCATGTCTTTTTCGAATACTTGCTTTCCATCGTCCTGACCAATTTTCGCTAACAGTTGGTTCATGATTGTTGATTTACCTGCGTTTGTATAGCCAACAATTGAAACGACTGGCACCGCATTTTTACGGCGTTGCTTTCGCTGTGTTTCGCGCTGTTCTTTTACTGCCTCTAATTCCTTTTTAATTTTGGTAATTTGGTCCTCGATTTTACGACGATCTAGCTCCAGCTTCGTTTCCCCGGCACCACGGTTTTTAAAGCCACCACCTGTACCACCACCTTGACGTGAAAGTGAAGCATGTAAACCTACTAGGCGCGGTAGCATATATTGAAGCTGCGCAAGTTCTACTTGTAGTTGTGCCTCGCGTGTTTTGGCGCGGCGACTGAAAATATCTAAAATTAGCATCGTACGGTCGATTACTTTACAATCTAAATCGCGCTCTAAATTACGAATTTGTGATGGGGATAATTCATCATTAAAAATGACGATATTCGCATCTGCTTCTTCATAAAACGCCTTAATTTCATCGATTTTTCCTGTTCCTACATAGTGAGACGGTGTGACACGCTCTAAATTCTGTGTCACCTTGCCGACTACTTCTACATTTAAAGCTTCTGCTAAATTCGCTAACTCTTCCATTGAATAATCGAAGTGCTCGTCTTTTTGTAAGTTCACGCCCACTAAAATGCCGCGTTCAATTAATACTTCTACCTCTTTCAAACAGATAGCCTCCTCAAAGGTTCATTCTATCGTTTAATCGTAACATACATTACAAAAGCCTGTACAATCACACCATATAGCGCATTGTGATAAAATAGAAGTAATAATATTTTTCATTATAGAAAAGGCGGTTTTTATGGAATTTCAACAAATGAAAGAGCAGTTAGTCGCTCTTTTACAAGATAAAACACTAATTCAAGCAACGATCAGTCAACCTCGCCAAAAATCAAACGAAATAAAACGTGTAAAATTAAAGCCAGTTGAATTACGCGGTGATTATGTGATTCAGCTCGAATATCAATATGAGCGCATTTTAAAACACGAAAATTTACCACTTACCGATGTGGCAATAAAGCTAGACGAATTATTTGAACAATTTCGCCAAGTACATTCAGAATTCACGGGGCAAACGGTGCAAATCCAATTATCAAAGAAAAACAAAGTGCTATGGAAATCAAATGCGAGCGCCTCAACAAAGCAAGTGAGCTTATCACATAATCGTAAAAAACAATATTTGTTAGATGACTCACGTGTGCATCCGTTTTTAGTACGTTTAGGCGTGCAAGCAGAAGACGGCAAAATTAAAAAGCAAAAGTACGATAAATTTAAACAAATTAATCGCTTCGTTGAATTCATTGACGATTCTCTAGCACATTTACCAAAGGATAAGCAAATCCGTATTTTAGACTTTGGCTCAGGGAAATCATATTTAACAT
The DNA here is from genome assembly GCF_022549215.1 of Solibacillus palustris. Lineage (GTDB taxonomy): Bacteria > Bacillota > Bacilli > Bacillales_A > Planococcaceae > Solibacillus > Solibacillus daqui. The sequence goes on from NZ_JAKZFC010000009.1 coordinate 66,002, forward strand.
TTGCGTTATATCATTATTTAAAAGTAGAAAAAGGGTTAAAAATACGTGTTACTGGGTTAGATTTAAAGAAGGAAGTTATTGAAGAATGTAATCGCATAGCACAGGATTTACAATATGATGATTTAGAGTTTTTAATTGGGGATATTAATGATTACAATGACGAAACAGCGGTTGATATGGTTGTAACCCTTCATGCGTGTGACGTTGCAACCGATATGGCTTTAGCACGCGCTGTTAAATGGGGCGCGAAAGTGATTTTAAGTGTCCCTTGCTGTCAGCATGAATTGAACCGACAACTTCAAGTCCCAGAATTATCGATTATGACACAGCACGGCTTAGTAAAAGAACGCTTTGCCGCACTTGCGACCGATTCAATCCGTGCCGAGCTGTTATCACTTGTTGGGTATGAAACACAGCTATTAGAGTTTATCGATATGGAAAATACGCCGAAAAATATATTAATTCGCGCCTACTTTACAGGAAAGCAGCCAACTGACGAACAACGCGCGAAATATGTCGAATTTGTGAGATTTTTAAATGCGCAACCATTTCTGCAACAAGAATTACAGGATTTCTTATAATAGTGACAAACTATCTCGATTAAGCTTATTTTCGCTAAAAATTGACTGAAAATAACGCGAAAGTCACATAATCCTTTTGTTACAGAATTGTAAAGTTTAAGACGTAATGAGTAAATTTTATGTAGATTTTTTTTAGATTTTGTTATGATTGTTAGGTTGGTTTGATTATATAATTCCAGGAGGCAATTCCATGTTTAGTCCAAAAAAACAAGATCCATTTTTCGCAGCTTTGTTAAAAATTGCTGAAAATATGCGTGAAGCTGTTCATTACGCAAATGATTTTCGCATCGAAACGGTTGCTGATTTAAAGGAAATTAGCGTTCGTATGAAACAATACGAAACAGCTGGCGATAAATTAATACATGAGTTAATCGTAATGTTAAATAAATCATTTATGACACCAATTGAGCGTGAAGATATTTTATCTTTAGCGATTCGTATGGATGACGTATTAGATGGTACAGAAGGAACAATCGGACACTTCGAAATGTTTTCTTTAACTGAAGTTGACGATTCAATGCGCAACTTCTTAGAATACATTGCGAAATCATCTGATGAAATCGTGAAAGCGATGGAACTTTTGAACAAAAAAGATCTTGTTGGTATGCGACAGCATGCAATTTTAATTAAAGACTATGAACGTGAGTGCGATGAAGTATTACGTTCTTCCATCAAGCAATTATTCTTAAACGAAAAAGATCCAATTCGTTTAATCAAATTTAAAGACATCTACGAACAACTTGAAGAAATTGCAGACTACTGCCAAACAGTAGCAAACACAATCGAAACAATTATTATGCGTAACGCATAATCATAGGGAGTCTTAATAAATGAACACACTATTAATCATTACCGTATTAGTTGTCGCATGCGCATTACTATTTGACTTCATTAATGGTTTCCATGATACGGCTAATGCAATTGCCACATCTGTTTCAACGCGTGCATTACCACCACGTGTAGCGGTATTAATGGCAGCCATCATGAACTTTATCGGTGCCATTACATTCGTTGGTGTAGCAAAAGCGATTGCTTCTGATATCGTTGATCCGTTTTCACTATCAACACCTGAAGCACCATTAATCGGTTCTGTTGTTATTTTAGCTGCACTACTTTCTGCCATAACGTGGAACTTAGTAACTTGGTATTTCGGTATTCCGTCTAGTTCATCTCACACGTTAATTGGTTCGATTGCTGGTGCAGCGATTGCTTCTTCTGGTTTTGGCGTTTTAAACTACAGTGGCTTTTCAAAAATTATTATTGCGTTATTATTGTCACCAATTATCGCCATTTGCGTTGGTTACTTAATGATGTCATTAATGAAGTTCTTATTTAAAAACATGAACCTTTATAAAACAAATAAAGGGTTCCGCATTATGCAAATTTTCACCGCAGCTATTCAATCGTTCACACACGGGACGAACGATGCTCAAAAGGCAATGGGGATCATTACGATGGCTTTAATTGCGGCGAATTGGCAAACAACGGATGATGTACAAGGATGGGTTCGTTTTGCCTGTGCCCTTGCAATGGGTCTAGGGACTTCGATTGGTGGTTATAAAATCATCAAAACAGTCGGCGGTAAAATCATGAAAATTCGTCCAGTAAACGGGGCTGCAGCTGACCTTTCTTCTGCATCAATCATTTTCGGGGCAACTTTAATTCACTTACCCGTTTCAACAACACACGTTATTTCATCTGCCATTATGGGTGTAGGTGCTGCACAAAACGTGAAAGGCGTTAACTGGGGAATGGCGCGTAAAATCGTCACAACTTGGATTATTACAATGCCAATTTCAGCTGTAATGGCTGCAATAATTTATTCAGTATTAAATATCTTCTTTTAACCAATAAAAGGTCTCCAGAATTCAACAACTTTTCTGGAGGCTTTTCCTTTTTTCGCCAAATCAATTACACTAGAAGTACTGAAATAGAAAGGCGGTATTTTATGAAGCACTTTGCAGTATTTGTTACGAAATTTTCAAAGCCGGTTGTCGCCATTTGGTTTCTTATCCTTGCTATATTTGCATTTTTTGCTCTTCAGCTTCCTTCTAAATTGCAAGGGGATGGGTTTTTCGTAGATGGTGATCATTCATACGTAACAAACGAGCTTTCTGAGACATTTGATTTACCAGCGAAAACGATTTTTGTTTTATTTAAAGATAAGTCCGACGATGAAATTACGTCCATTATGGAAGAACTCGAAAATTTGGATGCCGTTCATGCAGTGACTTCTCCAGTGGGCAATGCCGCATTAAATAAAAACGGCTACGCTTATGGACTGCTTGAATTTGATAATACAATTGCCGATTACTTCCCTATTATCGATGACATTCGGGAAATTACTGAGGATGAACAAGGCATTTCGATTACAGGGGAGCCCGTTATTTCAAAAGATATTAACGTAGCGAGCCAAAAAGATTTAATTAAAGCCGAGGCAATTGGCTTACCAATCGCTTTAATCGTTTTATTATTAGCATTTGGTTCAATTGTAGCGTCATTATTACCGTTAATTATTGGTGGCGCAACGGTTGTTATCGCACTTGGGATTTTAACGCTATTAAGCGATTATTTTAATTTATCGATATTCGTCATGAATATTGTACCGATGCTTGGCTTAGCATTAAACATTGATTTTGCGCTTTTATTTATTAACCGTTACCGTGAAGAACGCGAAAAACATGCGGTGCGTGAATCCGTTCAAACCGCAATTCAAACAGCTGGACGCTCGATCATTTTCTCTGCACTATGTGTCATGATTGGCTTAGGTGCAATGGTCGTTATTAATGTAGAGATTTTTATGAATATTGCTCTTGGTGGCACAATCGTTGTTTTCCTTGCAGTGTTAACAGCGCTAACCTTTTTACCAGCAACGATTACGCTATTGGGCGATCGTTTAAATAAAGGGCGTATTTTCCGCGTAAAAGCAACCGCTTCACGTTGGCAAAAGTTTGCCGCTTTCGTGATGAAACGCCCGGTTGTCATTATTTTTGTCGCTGTCCTTTTACTATGTGTGGCGATGGTTCCTATTAAAGATATAGCGTTAACGATTCCTTCGACTGAATCATTACCAGCTTCCTACGAATCCCGTCAGACTTTCGATACCCTCGATGAAACATTCGGTATTGGTGAAAATACGCCTGTCTTTTTACTCGCTGAAAATGATGACACTTGGGATACGACGGAAGGACGTGAAAAGATCTTTGATATTCAGCAGCAACTACTAGATGATCCAATGGTAGATCGTGTCACTTCTATGTTTACAGTGGCAAATATCGAATCGGTTGAAATGTGGGAAATGGTCAATAGCAACCCACAAGCACCAGGAGCACTTGACGAGGTTGCAGAAAACTTTATTCAAAAAGATAAAATGTATATGGTCGCTTATTTAAACACAACCGGTGCGACATCCGAAGCGCAGGATTTTGTCCGTAACTGGATGAATAAAGACTTAGGTGTGGATTTCGCATTATCTGGACAAGCAAAGTTCAATCAGGAAATTTTTGATGAAATTGCGAATAAAGTGCTCATTGCCATTGCAATCATTATTGTTTCAACATTTATTATTTTAATGATCGCATTTCGTTCCATTTTAATCCCTTTAAAGGCGATTTTAATGAATATTTTAGGGCTTGGCGCGACATTCGGTATTTTGGTTTATATTTTCCAATACGGGCATTTTGGTATTGAAGCAGGCACAATTGTATTAATTATTCCGGTATTGGTATTCTGTTTAGTCTTTGGCTTAAGTATGGACTATGAGGTGTTTTTAATTTCGCGGATTCAAGAAGAGTATTTAAAAGGGGCTACGAACACAAAGGCTACGATTGATGGACTGGTTACAACAAGTAAAATTATTACGTCTGCCGCACTTATTATGATTGTCATTACCGGAGCATTTGCGTTTACCGATGTAATGCCCGTTAAACAAATTGGGGTCGGCATAGCGATTGCCATTGCGATTGATGCAACAATTATCCGCCTCATGCTCGTACCAAGTTTCATGAAGCTGTTTGGCGATTGGAACTGGTGGCTACCGTTTAGAAAAGGAAGAAAATAACGAAAAAAATGAGCTTGTCCGGAAATTGATTTCTGGACAAGCCCTGTTTTTGAAATAAAGTATACCTTGTTCATTCAAATATTGACTATTGTTCACTAGCTTAAGTGCAGCAATGTTTCATAATTACTCATTGCTGATTTTGAATAGCTTGGCTGTTCACTTTCGTCTTGGCGATCATTATGCTTTGGCTCATTTGGCTCCCATAATACATAGAACGCCTGAATAACAGCGACGATAATAATGGAAGCGACTAAAATTGTGCCTATAATAATTTTGACCATTTTATTACCAGACATTTCTTTTGATTGATGCTGTTGCTCCATACTCCATTTCCCTCACTTATCTATTTTGAAAGTCGGAAACCTTCTTCATGTAAATATGCGATTGCATCATCACGTGTCCCGAATGATTCCTCTAAATTTCCTTGGTGATAAATGTTCCATGAACGATTGTTAAATTCTAGCTCTAGCTTTGTTCCTTGGCGTGATGTCCAGTATTCAATAATTGGTGTATCATCAATTTCCTCTGATAAGTAATCGATGGCCGATTCGATAATTTCGCGTAGTTGCTGTTCGCTATAATCGCGAATATTGACTAAGCCCTTATCGCTTGCTTCTTTTTCGTATTTTAGTAAATCCCCTACAAATATAAAGCCGTTGCCGTTTGGATGTAGCTTTTCAACGACGATTGTTTTTTCGTAAAGGCTGTCTTCGAAATGATAGTTTAAACGCTTTAACGAAATTTCTTTTTTCGTTAGTTGCGGAAACGATTCGATAATTGCTTGTTTTTGTTCAAATGTTAGCATTGTTTGCTCCTTTAATAATTCTTCTCAAGTATTAAGTATACCGTTTTCGCGTTAAATAAAAAAGAGAAGCACATGCTTGTCACATATGCTCCACAATTTACACAGACTTTGTCATCTCTTTTTTAATTTTTTGGCGTTCATGGTATATGTTTTGTACCACTACTTTAATAACACAATAAGTTGGAATTGCAATAATAATACCGATAAAGCCGGCGATATTTCCTGCCGCTAAAACAAGCGAAATAACAGTTAGTGGGTGAATATCTAATGATTTCCCCATTACATTTGGCGTGATTACGTTACTTTCCAGTTGCTGTGCCACTAATGTAATGACACACACCCAAATAACTAATACTGGGTCTTGGATAAGCGCGACAATCACTGCTGGTACAAGCGATATCCATGGACCGATGAACGGAATCATGTTCATGAAAAATGCAAACAGCGCCAATAATAACGAGTATTCCAATTTAATGATTAAATAACCGATAAGCATCATAGTGGCCAGTAAAAAACTTACTAACACTTGTCCTTGTACATAGCTACGCAACACATTATCAATATCTTCTAATGTTTTCTTAATCCAAGAACGCGTGTCCCCTGAAAAGATATCATAAATATTAGGTGCAAACTTTTCATGATCTTTTAACATAAAGATAAAGAAAAACGGTACTAAAATCAATGTAAACGTCACCGATACCGCACCACTTACAAAGTTCACGAAATAACGACTACTCGTAATGGCAATGTCTTGAATGGAGCTTGTAATAGACGCGACAAATTCATCCACTTGAGGTGGTAATATACCGGGGTTTTCTAATATATAGTTAACCGCCTGCTCAATTTGAGTTGCAATTGTTGGTGCATTTTCTACTAGGCGATTCACCTGATTGGCAATTGGATTGCCAATTAATAAGAAAATACTTGTTAAAACCCCTGCTAATAGGAGCACAATGGTTAATAAGCTCCCCCATCTTGGCATACCTCGTTTTTCGAGTAAACGCTGCAATGGCTCGGTAATATAATACAGCACGCCGCCTAATAATAATGGCATCATAATCGTTTTAAAAATAATGATAATTGGATTAAATAAATGATAAATTTCCATGAAATATTTTATGATTAATAAGGAAATTAATAATCCTATTCCAAATTGAAACCACAGTTTCCTCGTCATTAACTCACTTCCTTCTTTTTGCTTTCTTCAAGTTAAAACCTACTATAATACTTTGTACATTTTAGCATGCCATAAAGTGTCAGTAATTACAAAAGAAAAAGGACATTTTGCTGTTAAAAATAAGCAAAATGTCCCCAAGTTATTTCTTATAAATTTTTATCATCAACAGCGTTTAAATAATCTTCAATAGTACCAATAACAGATTCTACACAACCTTCTTCAAATGGTGAAATTAATCCAGCCTCTTCTACTAGCTTCGTAAAGGCAAATGATCCACCTAATTGGCAAAGGTGTAAATAATCTTTCCATGCGCCTTCGAAGTCTTCACCTGAGCGTTTCCAGAATTGGAATGCACAAATTTGCGCTAATGTGTAATCGATGTAATAAAATGGGCTTGCATAAATATGACCTTGACGTTGCCATACTGCACCAGATTCTAAATAATCGTGCCCATCGTAATCGCGGTGTGGTAAATACTTCGCCTCGATTTCTTTCCATGCCGTATTACGCTCAGCTGGAGTCATTTCAGGGTTTTCGTACACAACGTGCTGGAACTCATCAACTGACACTCCATATGGTAAGAATAATAAGCCACTGCTTAAATGTGAGAATTTGTATTTCTCTGTTTGATGCTTAAAGAATAGCTCCATCCAAGGCCATGTGAAAAATTCCATACTCATTGAGTGAATTTCACAAGACTCATATGTTGGCCATAAGTACTCTGGAATTCCGATGTTACGGCTAGAGTATACTTGGAATGCGTGACCTGCTTCGTGTGTTAAAACATCGATGTCACCTGATGTTCCATTAAAGTTTGAGAAAATAAACGGCGAATCATAGTCTTCAATAAACGTACAATAACCGCCACTTTCCTTCCCTTTTTTCGCAACTAAATCCATTAAATCATGCTCAATCATGTAGTTAAAGAATTCGCCAGTTTCTTTAGAAAGCTCGTCGTACATTTTCTTCCCGTTTTCAACAATCCACTGTGCATCGCCTTGCGGTTCAGCATTCCCCGTTAAGAACGATAAGCCTTCATCATAAAACTTGAACTCGTCTACACCAATGCGCTCTGCTTGGCGCGCGTATAATTTCGATGCAAGTGGCACGATATATTCACGTACTTGCTCACGGAATTTTGCAACCATTTCGGCATTATAGTCTACACGATTCATGTTGACATAGCCTAGCTCTACATAGTTTTTAAAACCTAAAGTAGTTGCGATTTTATGACGTAGCTTTACTAATTGATCATAAATGGAATCAAACTTTTCTTTGTTCTCTGCAAAGAAATTAAAGTTCGCTTCACGTGCTGCTTTACGTACAGCACGGTCTGTTGATTCTGCATATGGTGCTAATTGTGCTAATGTTAATGTTTTGCCATCAAACTCAATTTGTGCCGATGCAACTAGCTTGCTATATTCAGACGTTAATTTGTTTTCTTGTTGCATTAACTCAATGACTTCTGGTGAGAAGCCTTTTAACTGATTTTCTGCTAATGCAAATAGTTGCGTGCCCCATTTCTCCTCTAATTGCGAACGGAATGGTGATTTTACAAGCTCTGTATAATAGTTAAATACTAGTTCTTCTACTACAGGACCGATTTCATCAAAGTGATCACGCTCTTTTTGATAAAACTCATCATTCGTATCAATCGAAGCACGAATATAGACGATATTTGCCATTGTTGAATACGTGTTGCGGATTTTGTTTAGCTTATCAATTACTTCACTTTGCGCTTCAACGGAATCCGCCGCTTTAAATTCTTCTAAAAGAACCACATATTGTTCTTTCATGTCATCTAAATTTGGACGTTTGTAATCAAATTCTTTAAATGTAGCCATTATTATCACCTCATAATTATTTCGATAACCGAAATTCGTATAGTTTATTATTTATCATATTCTAACAAATTGCAAATATAATCAGAAAATTTAAAGCATTTTTCAATATTATAACTGAAATAACAATAGATTCATATTAATAGTCTCGCTAATTATCGATTTAAATGAAAGAAATCACATTACCATTAGTGATAATGTGATTTCAAATCTTTGAATAATACGACTTCCTAATCGTTGTGTCTTTTTCATCTATTATTCTCCTAATTATATTATTTTTCGTACATATATTTTGGGTTATTCAATCTTTAAATGCAATAACTCTAGCATAATGCATACATACTTAACCATTTCCAAATAAAAAAGGTCTTGTCTGGAAATTGATTTCCGGACAAAACCTTTGCGCCGAGGATAGAGGCTAGCATGAAGCAAATCATGAATACTCTATCACTGATCGTGACGTTTTTAGCATTCGTTCTTTACTTGCGACCACCCTGAAAGCAGCCAACAGCGGATAAATAACACATGAGTGGACATTGTCTAAAAAGTAAACACTTTTAGACAGCTCCCTTTTGAGCTTTTTACTCGCCTAAATCCGCGTTATGGTAAACGCGCTGAACATCTTCTAGATCTTCTAACGCATCGATCATTTTTTCAAACTTTACTAAATCGTCGCCAGCTAATGCTACTTCTGTCATTGGTAACATCGCTAACTCTGCTACTGTAAAATCTTCAATACCAGCACCCTTGAATGCTTCTTGTGTTGCATGGAACTGCTCTGGCTCTACATAAACGATGATTGTGCCTTCTTCATCCATAATATCACGCATATCTAAGTCTGCTTCCATTAAGATTTCAAGGATTTCATCTTCTGATTTGCCTTCAATCCCAAATACTGCAGTATTTTGGAACATGTGCGCTGCTGAACCAGATACACCCATGTTACCGCCGTTTTTACCGAATGCTGCACGAACTTCTGAAGCTGTACGGTTTACGTTGTTTGTTAAAGCATCAACGATAACCATTGTACCTGCTACACCGAAACCTTCGTAGCGAAGCTCGTCAAATTGCTCGTCGCCGCCACCTTTTGCTTTGTCAATTGCTTTTTCGATGATATGTTTTGGTACCGAATACGTTTTCGCACGCTCTAAAACGGTTTTTAATGCACGGTTTGATTCTGGATTTGGTTCACCAGATTTTGCTGCTACATATATTTCACGACCAAATTTTGCATAAATACGACTGTTAGCTGCGTCTTTACCAGCCTTTTTGTCTTTAATGTTATTCCACTTACGACCCATTTTGTTCACTCTCTTTCGATATTCTATTGATAACGTTATATAAAACGAAAAAATATTTTTTAACTTAATTATTATACTTGAACTCTAAAAAAAAGTGAAATTACTTAACATAAAATGGACTTTAGCTGAAGAAATAACTATTATGCGTGTGGTAAAGTCTCTTTCAATACTGATACTTGCAAATTTATATTCTATATGTGCGTTAAAATTACTTGAGCTTTCCTTACACGGTCCTTATAAAGTAGAAATTGAATGGAAAAATAAAGTAGTGCTTGGCACATGGGTGATCTAAGATATATGTATCCGGCATTTTAATTTAGCCATATGCAGAATCATTAAGGGGATAAAACATACAATTATATAATACCAGTAATAGGTAAATGTTTTATAGTATACTAAATGTGTAAGTAATATTTCATATTAAGGGGCGGATTTAAATGATTATCGTAACAACTGAAAATATTGCGCATCATCAAATTACAGAAGTAATAGGCCCGGTATTTGGATTAACAGTAAGAGCTAGAGGGATTGGCAAAGATATCGTAGCTTCACTAAAGGGACTTGTAGGCGGAGAAATCAGTCAGTATACAGAAATGCTTGAAGATGCTCGAAAGCAAGCGATGGATCGAATGGTTCAAAACGCTACGGCAATGGGTGCAAATGCAATTATTATGATGCGTTTTGACTCCGGTGAAATTGGGCAAAATATGAGTGAAATTGTTGCTTATGGGACAGCTGTTATTGTGGAGAAAAGATAGCAAATGGGATGGATTATAGGGTTTTATGGTATCCAGTTGTTAATCCTCATTGTATTAATAATCGGTTCATGGTTTTTTTGGGATCGTCGCTTCAAAACAAAACATGGAAAGGACGTTCCTAAAGGCTTCCAACGTACAAACGAAATATCAATTGATCCGAGTACAAATAAGCGATTAATTGTTTACTTCAACCCGGAAACCGGCGAGCGTTTCTATAAAGAAGAGAATAATAATTAACATGAAAAGGCGCCTGACTTCAAACAGGTACCTTTTCTTTTTTGGTTTTTCTAAAATATTTTTTCTATTGTTGTCACAAATCGATAACCATTTCAGTTATATATGCCAGAGAGGAGGGGGAACGTATTGACTGCATCAAATACACCTAAAGAAAATGCTGATTTAGCGATAAAAGTAATTGTAGAACAAGTTCAATTGGGCGATGTTCATGCCTACACCGAAATCATTCGTAGCTTTCAAAAACAAATATTTATTTACTGCTATTATTTATTAGGAAACAAAGAAGAAGCGGAAGATGCTGCACAAGATATTTTTATAAAAGGGTTAGAAAACATTCGTAATTTTTCATATACAGTCTCTTTTTCAGCGTGGCTTTACAAAATTGCACATCATCATTGCATGGATTTACTTAAAAAGAAAAACAAAAGCTACAAATTTTGGACAAGTTTTAAGAAGGAACAAGCGCACGATCAGAGTCATAGGCAAGTGGATGAATATAATGATTTCATTCACGAGTTATTAGAAAAGTTAAGTGTGGACGAAAGAAGAATTCTGCTACTTAGATCGATCGAGGAATATAGCTTTGATGAAATTGCTTCGATTATGGAACTTAAACCAACGACCGTTCGAAAAAAATATGAACGATTACGTAAAAAATTACTGAAAGAGAAAAAGTTAGGAGGGGAAATTTATGAACACTCGCTCAAAACAGGGGGATAAAGAGCTAGACCAGTTAGAAAGATTCATTCGAGAAACACCTGTGGAAGTTGATTTGGTAAATCGTACAATGAACAAATATGAAAGTAGTCGTGATACAAAGCCGTCTGAAAAAAATAGGACCCGTAAGAAATTGCGTCAAAGAGTCATGGTGATTTCAGCTTCGGCAACAATGATTTTTAGTTTGATCATTGTTACGGGTTTAATATCACCACCGATGGCGGCGACGATGAAAGAAGTACCTTTATTATCATCTGTTTTTAAATTTACAAGGGATCTTGGTCTACACGCCGCAGATGAAAAGGAACTCTCAACGAAATTGAATACAAGTGTTACGCATGAAGGCGTTACATTAATTGTAACAGAAGTAGTGTATGATGGTACACGCGTTGCAATTGGGATTGAACGTCATCATAAAGAAGGTGGAAATTCAAAAGAAAGTTTATCAGATCAAATAAGTAAGATTGAACTTTTACTAAATGGTGAACCATTGGATCACACTAATTTTAGCGGTGTTTTTAGACAGCCAAGTAAGGATAAGGATTCGGAGGTTATTGAATTTTCGGATTTGAGAAGTCAAGGTGGAACTCCCTTCCCAAAGCAGTTTAATTTGACATTATCCACTACAATAACTGGGATTTCTGAACCTTTTAAAATGGATATTCCAGTGAGTGATATCGGTAACTATGTAAACCTACAACCTAATATAAGTAGAAAATACAAAAATAATCAGTTTACTATTGAACAAATTATACTAACTCCCATTACAACTAGTATTACGACAAGAATAGCCTTGCTTGATAAATCAACTTCTGTGGATTCCCGGCAAGGAATAAGTATAGACGTTTTTGATGAACAAGGTCATAAATTAAAAATAAGTCATGGCAATGGCCGCCGTGAGACAAATGAGGGAACTAGTGATTTCATCAGTGATTTACGGTTACATCCATTTGAAACCTTACCAAAAGCTATTACAATCAAACCGTATATCTATCTTTATAATGACTACCCAAACGGAACATATCAATTGGATAAAAACGGTGACCCAATAATTCAATACATCCCTGAATTAGAAATAATAATACCAATTAAATCACAGCAATAAAATCGTAGAGCAAGTGAACCAGTGTGCCAAAAGAAATTATCAGCCTAAAATAAAGAGTGCCAAACGATGATTTAAAAACGTTTTGGCTTTTTTTAATCGAGTAATTTTATAAAGCTGTAGTTGTAAGGAAACTAGCTATAATAATTATATCTAATTTAGAAGCATTAACATTGATAAAAAAAACTTGCCACTCATAATAGTAACCAGTTACATTTCTTTAATAAAAGGTAGTCGTTCAACGCGGATTTAACTTTTCATGGGAATTTTACACTAATAATTATTTGAATGAAAAAGAAGTTTTTAGTTCAACCTAAATTGAACCTAAATTATTCAATTAACTGTCAGTATTGTAATAGTCATAATGAACTTGGTGTGTGGATTTATATTGATAAATCGGAATCATTCGTCATTTTACATCTCATTTGCTTTTTGTTAAAATTGCTGAGTCACGTCAGTCGTCTGATGTAATAAAATGGAATAATGAAAGCGAATGTTTTCTTCCTAAAAATATTAAAAAGGTGTCTATTATGAACGTACTATGGGGAATTGGCGGTATTTTTATCGTCTTAATAATTGCTTTTCTTTTATCAAGTGCTAAAGGTTCAATTAAGTGGCGGACAATTTTAGTGGGATTAGCATTTCAAATTTTATTTGCTTTTATTGTTTTAAAATGGGAGGCCGGTCGAGAGGTACTTGAAAGTTTCTCCAACGGCGTGCAACATTTAATTTCTTATGCGAATGAAGGAATTTCTTTCTTATTTGGACCTGCAGCAGATACAGAAAATTTTGGGTTTGTTTTTGCCTTTCAAGTGCTAACTGTTATCATTTTCTTTTCTGCTTTAATCTCAGTTTTATATTATTTAGGCATAATGCAATTTTTAATACGCATTATCGGTGGAGGACTTTCGAAGCTTCTTGGGACAAGCAAGGCGGAGTCCATTTCAGCAGCTGCAAACATCTTTGTTGGGTATACAGAAGCACCACTTGTCATTCGGCCGTTCATTAACAAAATGACAAAGTCTGAGTTATTTGCCGTTATGACAGGAGGACTTGCATCAGTCTCTGGTTCGGTTTTAGTCGGATATGCATTGTTAGGTGTGCCTCTAGAATATTTACTTGCAGCAAGCTTTATGGCTGCCCCAGCTGGGTTAGTTTTAGCTAAAATAATGATTCCAGAAACAGAAGTTATTGATGAAGGAAACTTTAAGTTAGAAAAAGATGATTCTTCTGCGAATGTAATTGATGCAGCTGCGCGTGGTGCAAGTGATGGGATGAAGCTTGCAGTGAATGTTGGAGCTATGTTGCTGGCATTTATTGGTATCATCGCATTACTTAACGGTATACTTGGTGGTTTAGGCAGTATCTTTGGTTTTGAAGACTTAACACTTCAAGGCATTTTAGGTTACCTGTTTTCACCATTAGCGTTTGCCATTGGTGTTCCATGGGCTGAAGCCGTTCAAGCTGGTTCATACATTGGGCAAAAACTTGTGTTGAATGAGTTTGTTGCTTATGCATCATTTGGGCCAGCGATTGCAGAGCTTTCTGACAAAACGGTTATTGTAGTTAGTTTCGCTTTATGTGGTTTTGCAAACTTAAGTTCAATGGCCATTTTATTAGGTGGCTTAGGGTCATTAGCACCAAATCGCCGTTCAGATATTGCTCGTTTAGGAGTTAGAGCTGTTGCTGCGGGGATGTTAGCTTCCTTATTAAGTGCGGCAATAGCAGGGATGTTTATTTAAATATGTAGGATCTAGAGTGCCAGGTGCAGAATATACATGCGCCTGGCACTTTTTTGAGCCATTTTCCCACCAACATATTGAATGAGATTATAGCTCGGCAAAAATAAAATAAATAGATTAGAATGATAATCTAACAAGTAATAAGCAGCCTCCCACGGTAGAGGTACCCTAAATCCAGAAAACTGAAGCAATCGAAGAAAACGGGAAGTAATCTCTATGAAGCAGCTAAAAGTATAGGTAGATTACTATCCATTTTTCATATAAAAATAAGGCACTTTTTGTTCAAAATTGAACAAAAAGTGCCTTTACTATTGTACTGAGGAGCTTATTTACACAAGTTTTATTTAAATGCCCCTATTTCTTAGATTTCTTTTCAGCTACTGAATTAATCAGATCTGAAAATTCCTTTGAAAACTCTTCTTTCGCTTTGTTTGGTGCAATTTTTTGGTTTTTCGGTGTTTGAGGTAACGAACCTTTGTTGCTGCTTTGACCTTGCTTATTATCTCTTCCCATCATCATCTCTCCTTTCATTTTGAATCGTTCTTAATATGGCTTGGAATTTGATTTTCAATTACAAAAAAGAGCATTGAAAAAATTTTATGTGGACTATTTGTTGAATGGAGTAAATCAAACGACCAACCAACTACAACTTTCCTAGCAGAATTTGACTGATATGAAAAAAACGAAGCCGAATACCAACCCATGCTTCGTTTTTTCGTTATAAATCCGCTTCAATTTTCTCTAGTAGCGTCTCGCAGCCCTCTAAACATAAATCATACGTTTCCTGAAAATCACCTGTATACCATGGATCTGGCACATCCTTTTTATGCGGTGTTAAATCTAAGAAACGAAACACTTTTGCATGTCCTTCCGCGCGTAGCATCTCAATCGTATTACTTACATTGCTATCGTCCATGCATACTAAATAATCAAAATCTCGTAAATCTGAGCTGCGTAATTGGCGCGCCTTCATTCCGCTTGTTGAAATGCCATATTCCTGTAACTTTGCCTTCGTTCCTCTGTGTGGTGGCTCGTCAATATGGTAATCACTTGTGCCAGCCGAATCGACTTTAATTTTGCTTGTTAATCCGTTCTTTTCCACTAAATCACGCATGACCGCCTCAGCCATTGGTGAACGACAAATATTGCCCAAACAAATAAATAACACCTGTTTCATTGATTTCGCTCCTTATTTAAAGAAGCTGCACGAAAAAATTCGCACAGCTTACACAATTATTTTATTTCTGGGTGTTTTGTTTTTAATTCGCTTGTTAAACGCAGTAATTCTTCTTCTAAAAATTGCACGGATGCATCACGGCCATCCTTACCTGATTCCACTGAAAAGGGCTTACCGTAAACTAAATAGCCTTTTTGACGTTTAAATACACCCTTCGCATCTTTTGGTCCGATATAGGCAGCTGGCACAATTTGTGCTTTAGACAACTGTGCGATTGTAATAGCTCCTGCTTTTAGCTCTGAATTTTCTGAGCTACGCGTACCACTTGGAAAAATGCCTACAATCTTTCCTTCTTTAATTAATTGACGAGGAATTTTAATTACACTCGGCCCTGGGT
Source organism: Solibacillus palustris (assembly GCF_022549215.1). Classification (GTDB taxonomy): domain Bacteria; phylum Bacillota; class Bacilli; order Bacillales_A; family Planococcaceae; genus Solibacillus; species Solibacillus daqui. The sequence continues at coordinate 81,897 of NZ_JAKZFC010000009.1, forward strand.
TATCACGGTCTACCGGGAAAGCATTGAGCTTTGTAATTAACCAGCCTAACCCTTTAATATCGAAAAGCTGTTTTTTCGCCATGAAATGAATTTCACGCGGCAACATTGACGTACCTAAATTTAAAATATCAATATAACCATTGTGAGTACAGGCAACTATGAAGCCGCCCTCTTTCGGAACATTTTCTTCGCCGTACACTTTTGCTCTTGCTCCATTTACGCCTAAAATTACGTTTACTACACCTGCAATAAATTTATACACGTTTTAATCCTACCTTATTCTTCGTTATGCTTCTATTGTAAGCGATAGTGATTACGCGCTTCAACTGAAACTATTTCACACTTACTTTTGAAATGGCCTCAACTAAGCCTGGCAACCAATCTTGTAAATTACTAAATGTAAAGCCTAAGCTTGTTGCCTTATCATTTTTCATATACCAAGAAGTTGGAATCGCGTATGGTGAACGAATTTCATCTGTACCGAGCAATGCAATTTTTGCACGTTTATTCGTTTTGTCTTCAATTAAAGAAATTAAATCCCTCAATGAAATAATTCCGTTCGCTGTTGCATTTATTGGACCTTCTACATCATTCATACCAACCCATGCTAAAAATTTGGCTGCTTCTGTCGCCTGAATAAATGACATCTCCGCATCCATATTAGCAAATCCGATTGGCTCATCGTTTAAAATGCGTTCGACATGGAAATGCAAGCGGCGTGTGTAATCATCTTCCCCCATAACAATTGGGAAACGTACTGCTACAACTGGGAATTTGGCCTCTTTATAAAACACAGCCTCTGCTAAACGTTTGCCTTCCCCGTAAGTAAATTCTTGCGTATCCCCCATGCAAATTTCATAGTCATATGGGTTAAAATCCTCTTCCGCATGGGCTGTACCGTTTGCTTCGTATGTTGAAAGTGTCGATGTAAAAACAAGTTTTTTTATTGAACCATTGAAAATTTCACATAGTTGCTTTGCTTCATTTGGAGAATAACAAATATTATCGTAAACAACATCAAACTGTTTGTTTGCTAATGCTTCCTTAAAGCTTGCCACATCTTTGCGATCAACTTTAATATGTGTCACGTTTTTGCCGAAAGGATTTTCTGACATGCCACGCGTCACAATCGTTACATCATGCTGTTCCTCTAATAAATTTTCTACTAATTTTCGTCCAAAAAATCGTGTGCCGCCTAGTACTAAAATATTCATTGTTCCCTACCTCATTCCAATTAATATGTCTAAATCAATCGTGATATGTTGAAGATCAATGTTTTCCTTTTGTTCAATATGCCATCCCATTGGCGTCATTTCTAGTAATTTTTGTACAAGATTTGGTTTTAGCGGAATCGTATACGTTACACGCTTTACATCAACATTATTAAAGCTTGCCTTAAATCGAGCTACCGTTTGCTCGTTTGTATAATTTTCTTTTTCAGAATCTGCAAATGCCTGTACACGCAATTCTTTCAAATAATTTTCTTGTGGCACAACTTTAATAACCTTACCACCTGGTTTTAATAAACGTTTGAATTCCTCATAATTCGCAGGTGACAAAATATTCAAAATACAATCAAATGAGGCTTCATTATAAGGACTATTTGCTAAGTCACCTACACACCATAATTGATCCTCATAAAATTTAGCTGCCGCCATAATCCCTTCTTTTGAAATATCGACACCAATTCCCATCGCCCCTTCAAGCTTTTGGCAAATTCGATGTAGATGAGAGCCTTCACCACAGCCCGTATCTAAAATAATAGGATGTTGGACGTTTATTTCCCCGGCAATAACTTGTTGTACATTGTCATATATTCCCGATTGAATCACTTCATGACGCGATTCAAATAATTCCTTTGAATACATGGACTGTATTGGACGACTTAATAAATATATATAGCCTTGTTTTGCAACATCAAAAGAATGGTTCGATGGGCAGCTCATTTTACCTTCATCACTCATTGTCATTTGTTGTTTGCAAAGTGGGCATGCAAAAATTTCAATTGATTGTTGAAGTTGTTGAATGCTTTGCGCGCGTTTTGATAATAGACCCATCATTGGATCCTCCTTCTTTTGTTGTTCGCTAGTATCGTACCACAAATTATTTAAAATTAGAAAAACACAATTCGCGCCAAACTAATACCCTAAAAACATTTGCTATCCTAAGCGCCAAAGAAGTTATTTGCGGGCGTTCATTTTCGCTGGTCCTTCAAAAACCACTTTACTATTTATATAATTCTTCTACCGTCACAAATTCATAGTTTTCCTGTATTAAATATTGAATAACACCTTCTAATGCTTCTGCCGTTTCCTTATGAATATCATGCATTAAAATAACGCCACCATCTTTAGCATGTAATTTTACATTTTCAATTGTTTTAGCAGGTGTTTTATGTTGCCAATCCATTGTATCGATGTTCCACAATATCGATTTCATCTTGATTTCATCACGCACGTTTGCATTAATCGCTCCATATGGCGGACGGTATGTTGTTGGATATTGTCCTGTTGCCTCAAATATCGCATTGCTGGCACGATCAATTTCGTCGTGCATTTGAGCAGGTGTTAATTTTGTTAAGTTTTTATGGCTCCATGTATGGCTAGCAATTTCATGACCTTGTTGTGCTGCTAACTTTACAATTTCCGGATGCTTCACTACATTCAATCCAATTACAAAAAATGTCGCTTTTACATCATACTTTTGCAATATAGATAAAATTTGTACTGTGTTTTTATCATTAGGGCCATCATCAAATGTTAGTGCAATTCGTTTGCGCTGTATTTCTTGCTGAGGTTTTTCTATCGGTTCCTTTTGGGGCTCCTCTTTTGGTTCCTCTTTTGGCTCTTCTTGTTTCACCAATATTTCATTAACTGTTATGTATGCTTCACAGTCACGGATATAACGGGGAAGTCCACCATTATTCATATAAAAAGGCGAGTTCCAATTCATTTTATCCCATTTTTGCTGTGGTAATTGCTTTACAAATTGTTCATAACCTTGCTGCTCGTTATACGTTGCACTAATATGCATATTCTCCGCTTTTGTACCAAGCGGACTTTTTAACCACCAAAAAATAAGTAAACTCACTAATCCAAATAAAATACCAATCATTAATATATTTTTGTTCATCATGCTGTCCCCCACCAGTCTATTCTATCTATTTAGACGTATGAGGGGTATTAAAAGTTGATAAATAATAAAAAATAGTGCTCTGAAAATTCCCGAGCACTATCAATTACGCCTTTGCGTGATTGTGTCCAGATTTTTTTCGAGCCTTCTCGAAAAACTCCTCTAAAAATCTGTGACATCCGCCAGGGGCATTGGGCCAACACGATGTTGGTCACTTAGGATTTGCCGCACGACGCGGCACTCTTAGCCTAAGTTGATTAATACAACCAGGTTTTGAAACCCCGCTGAAGCAAGGTAATAGTTATATATTAGTAGGCTGTCCATCCAGCATCAGCTGTAATGACAACACCATTTACAAAATCGGAGTCTTCTGATGCTAAAAATAAGGCTACGCGTGCAATGTCGTCTGGTTCACCCGTACGTGGATTAAATCCAGCACCTGCCATTGCACGAGAAAGACCGTACTCATTCGGACTTTGGAAACTTGCACTAATATTTGTATTCACACCACCTGGGGCAATTGCATTACATTTAATCCCTTTTTCTGCATATTGGAAAGCCGTATTTTTCGTAAGCCCAACTACCGCATGCTTTGCCGCTGTATATGCCGCACCAGCACGTGAACCATACAGACCACCAACAGAAGCTATGTTAATAATTGTACCCGTCCCTTTTTCTAAAAAGACTGGCATCGCTTGACGAATTCCGCGCATAACACCTTTAACGTTCACATCAAATACGCGATCCCACATTTCATCTTTCACGTCACCTACTGGAGAGAAATCATCCATAATGCCTGCGTTATTTACTAAAATATCAAGTGTACCGTAACTATTTTGAGCAGCTTTAATTAACTTGTGGATATCTGCTTCCACAGCTACATTTGATACGACAGCAGTTGCCGTACCACCTAATGCAGTAATTTCTGAAACAGTTGCTCCTGCAGATTCAAGCGTCAAATCTGAAACGACTACTTTTGCGCCTTCCTTTGCAAATAATATGGCAATCGCTTTCCCCATACCTGAAGCTGCCCCTGTTACAACCGCTACTTTGTCTTTTAATCTCATGAAAAAACCCCCTTATCAGAAATTTTTACTACAATTAGCATTTCGACAATTAGATAGTAAATTCCTTGAAAGTTTATTCTACTTTTCATTAAGAATGTGACTAAAACTTACACGTAGCTAGTAGCTAGCCTTAAGAAAAGGACTTGTCCGGAAAGTAATTTCTGGACAAGCCCTTAAATATTAAACAGACACTGTCTCATCTGCTTTTAAAATAGCATTCTTTTTACTCATTGAGCCTTCTAATGTAACGAATAGTGTTTGAATGTCTGATTCGGAAATGACGTTCCCCTTTATAGAGCTCGTCCACTTTTTTAGATCTTTCATTTTTAACACTTCTACATTGTCTGATTGAATTTCAATTTGCTGGAATGAGCAATCATCCGTAAATAACACAACCGATTGGAACGCATGTTCATCAACTTCAACTAGCTGATCTCGTAAAGCAAACATAAGACGCTTCGTTTCAAGAATTGGATTACTAAATGTACGACTTTTTCCCTTATGTAATAACTCTTTCCATTCGTGATCACGCTCACGACCATTAATCCAACCTGATTTTGCTCTAATGTTCATTACATAGATACCCGACTCATGTAATAACATGGCATCAATTGTTTTTAGTGCCTCATTTACTGGTACTTGTACATTCACCAAAATTTTATGTGTGCCATTTACTTGATCTAACACACCCACAAGTTTGTACAGTGTACGGATTTTTTTACTAGTTAACATATCTAAATAGGAATAACTCGTCAATTTGTAAAACGTTGAATTATCATGACGGTATATATTCACCATAAAATAACCCACTGTAAAAATTACCAATATTATTAGTAGTAGCGTCACAGAGCCCACTCCTTGCATTATGCTTCATTATCACTCATTTTAACAAACCTCGTGGGCCTTTTCTATACACCTATAGACTACTTTTACTATTACAATTGCCCTTTATGAATTGAACAAAATAACAGAAAAGTACTATTAATCATCATGTATTTAGTGACTAACTATCATGTTGAAGTAATGCGACAAGCTGCTCTAATTTCTCAATTGTATATGTTGGCTGAATAGTTGATGTAGGTGCTTTTTTTAATGGATTTAGCCAGCATGTATCGATACCAGCTCCCGCTCCTCCAATTATATCTGCGCTATATGAATCACCGATAATCATCGCCTTTGTTGGATCAAAATGCGGAATACGGTCAAATACATAATCAAAAAATGGTTTCATCGGCTTTTGATAGCCAGTATCTTCAGAGACAAATACTTGCTTAAAGTATGGTGCTAAACCTGTTACTTGTAAACGTTTGTATTGTGTTTCAGAAATCCCGTTTGACGTAATATACAACTCATTTTTTTGTGCTAATAGTTGAATCGTTTCTAAAGCTCCCTCTACAAACACATTGCTCTCTGCTAAGTAGCTGCGGAATTCTGCATCCAGTGCAAGCCCGTCTGCTGTGCGTCCAAAATGTTCAAATGTTTTACCAAAGCGTGTTGCCATTAGCTCTTGACGAGTTACCAGTCCTTGCTCTAAAGAGTTCCACAGTCCACTATTTAACTCATGGTAAAAACGTTCTACTTCTGGTGTTAGCGGGAAATCATGCGCTGCAAATAATTTTGGTAAAGCAATTTTTTCTGCCGCTTTAAAATCTAATAATGTATCATCTAAATCAAAAAATAAAAATTGGTAATCCTTCATTATTCAAAAACTCCATTTCGTACCGTCTGATTCTTCTACCTTATCATAGTTACCTCAAAATATTAACTATTTACACAACTTAGTTAAATCGTGTAACATGCCTATAGTGTAAATATAGAAAGAAGGTAACCTTCATGGGTTTTAATGTTGATCCGCAGCTCGTCTTTATTTTAATGTGCTTCGGATTTTTAGCGGCTTTTATTGATTCAGTTGTTGGAGGAGGAGGTCTTATTTCGTTGCCTGCACTTATGTTTAGTGGGCTTAGTCCCTCAGTAGCTGTTGCGACGAATAAGCTTGCAGGTACGATGGGGTCATTAACAAGTACAATTACATTTTATCGTTCTGGTAAACTAGATATTAAATCAGTAAAAAAATATATTCCAATTGTATTTTTATTCTCTATGATTGGGGCATGGATTGTACATTTGCTTGATCCGAATGTGTTGAAGCCATTGATGCTCATTATGCTTGCGGTCGTTGCGGTATATACGATTTTTAAAAAAGATTGGGGAAGTATTACCTCAGTTAAGACATTATCTAAACCAAAATACATTTTATTTTTTATTATTATCGGGCTGATTGGCTTTTATGATGGCTTTTTAGGTCCAGGGACGGGTTCATTTTTAATCTTTGCATTTTTAATGGTCGGCTATGATTTTTTGAAAGCAGCTGGTAATGCCAAATTATTAAATTTCACAAGTAATATTGCGGCCTTGCTGATGTTTATGTATTTAGGGCAAGTCAATTATATGTACGGGCTCATTATGGGGGTATCACAAATTGCGGGTGCGATTGTTGGTTCACGCTTTGCAATTCGGCAGGGAAGTGGTTATGTACGCGTGCTGTTTATCATCGTCACTTTCACACTACTCGCTAAAAATGCGTATGATTTTTTCTTTTAATACTAAATTAGACTAGGACAAAACAAAAAAGCAATTTTTCTCAGCAGAGAAAAATTGTTTTTTTATGGACGAAAAAATTGCTTTTCATTCCAAGTATGCTTTTTGTTGTACGGTCTCTTTTTATAGAAAACTGACGATGATATACCAAACAACCGGTACCAAAAGGGCGGGTAGCATATTCAATGTTTTGCTATCCTTTATCCCTAAAATCGATAACCCTGACGCGAAAATAAGTACACCACCAACAATGGATACTTCCGCCATTAAGCCTTCCGTTAAAAACGGCTCTAAATAACCTGCTAATAAATAAATGCCGCCTTGCCAGAAAAACAGGACAACCGCTGAAAACATTATTCCGATGCCGTATGTTGCTGCCAATGCCATAGACGTTACAAAATCGAGCGTGGCATTTGTTAATAGATAGGTATGGTTACTATGTAGTGCACTTTCAATCGGTCCTAAAATTGATAATGTACCAATACAAAATAATAATATGGCTGTTGAAAGCCCTTTACTTAAATTCGAATTACCAAAGCGGCCAACAATCGTATTAAACTTTCCATCTAGATTAAGTGCCGCACCGACAAAGCCTCCAATTGCCAAGCTAACAATAAATAATACAGGATAAGTACTTTTCGGCATATTTTGCACGACTGCATTTGCACCTAAGGCGACCGCTGCAAAGCCCATTGCATTAAATAACGCTGCTTGATACTCCTCTTTAATACCCTTTTTCAATACTGTACCTATTATTGTTCCTAAAACAATCAATACTGTATTGACAATTGTTCCAAACATACAACCATTCTCCTCAATTTAGGTATAAAAAAACTCCGAAAAACTTCGGAGCTTTTGTAAATTATCTCGCATTAAGGGACAGTAAGACGCCCACTTCAAACTGGCAAGTGTTAAGAGACAGCTAAGTGGGCGATCCAATGTCTCTAAAAGCCCGATTGGTGAAGACTAATGCTCAGTGAGGGCAGAGGAACCTCCCCCTCCACCGAGCAAAGTTTCACTTTATTGCATTTCTTTTGTTGGTCCCATTACAGGTGGTACGTTTAACCCAGCTTGACGCAATAATACCGTCATTTGTCCAACGTGATGCGTTTGATGTGTAATTACTACGCGTAATAAGGCGCCACGTTTCATTGTACCGCCAAATGCCGGTACTTCTTCAAGAAGCTGCTCTTCTGTCAAAGATGCTACTTCTTTTTTATAAGCTTCGCGCACTTCTTCATACATTTCTACGATTTCAGCCATCGTTTCAGGTTGATCCATATCTGGACCAGGAGCTGGAATTTGTAAGCCAGCAAAGTGACCAAATGCTCCTGCCACTTTAACTAAATGCCATGATAGCCAACCTAAAGAATTATGGCCTTCCACAATGGCCACTTCCATCTTGTCATTCGGAATTGCCTGCATTACTTTTAATGCTCCTTTAGATGCATTTGCCCATTCTTGAACAAAATCTTCTGCTATACGATACATGTATAAATCCCCCTTTTGTTTAACTATCACTATCATACATAACTCTCTAGCATTATGCTATTTCAGTGGCTTACATATACGCTTTCATCACTTGCCACATTGCTACTTTTTCATTGAATGATTTAATATTCTTCCCTGGAATGGGGCTTGTTGATGGCATTTTTTTGTATGCACGGTTTTCAAGTACCTGTAAACCAACATGCTTTTTAAATACATCCAAGCTTTTACTACCATTAAACAAGACGAGTTGAACTTGTGGGTATTGTTCAAACAACTTTGCAAAGTCATTCGGTGTTTCATTTTTAATCGTCGCATCTAAGCTGCCTTTTCGTTCACAGCTTGCAATCGAATCCCATAACCCGATTTTATTTGAACGTAAGAGAGCTATTCTTTCTTCATAGTTATCTGGAATTTCAACTTGAAAAAGTTCACCGATAATAGGCCAAAAGTGGTTACGCGCATTGCCATAATATTGCTGTTTGTCGAGCGATTGCTTACCCGGCATCGAACCGACAACTAATATACGCGTGTTTTCATCAACTATTGGTGACAAGATATTTTGAATAGGTTGCATTTCATCACACACTCTCTAAATTTACTTCAATTAGTAAATGAGCTTTTTTCGTAAACAATTTTCCCAGCTACTACGGTTTTCAATGCCGTTGCTTGTAATATTTCCTCTGGCGTACAGGTTAACAAATCACAATCTAAAATCGTAAAATCCGCATCAAAGCCCTCTTTTATCAGTCCGCGCTCATGCTCCTTACAAATCGCTTGTGCACTACCAAACGTATACATTTTCACCGCTTCATAGCGCGTTAATTTTTGCTTAGGAGCATATCCATCATGTGTATCCGTGTTTTTTTTACGTTCCACTGCAGCATAAATCGTTTCAAACGGACTAATCGCTTCAATTGGTGCATCTGTACCTGCCGCACAAATTAACCCTTCCTCTATGAATGTTTTCCACGCATAGACATGCCCTTTCCGGTGATGCCCTAACTTTTCAAGCACCCACGGAAAATCAGACGTCACAAATGCCGGCTGCAAATCCAAAATAACAGGAAGCTTCTTTATACGCTGTAATTGGCTATCCGAAATATAGCAGCAATGAATTAAACGATCACGCTTTCCTTGTGGTACAGGATAATTCTCTAAATATGTAAGCACTTGCTCAACACCAGCATCGCCAATTAAATGAATCGCTACGGCCTCATTATATTTACGTGCTAATTGAACAAGCGTCTCTATTTGTTCATTCGTATGAATAAGCATTCCTTTATTTGTTGCGTCATTTGCATATGGTTCAAGAAGTGCGGCAGTTGAACCTCCAAATGAGCCATCTGCATAGAACTTCATCGCACCTGGCTCAATAAATGGTTCGTTAAACGCCGCATGTTGTTCATTCATCTGTTCAAATACGGAGTGATGGCGCAGTAAATTCACACGGAAGTTTTTATGCTCTCCAACTGTTCGCTGATATGCCGTTAATGGATTTGTATATTCTCCAAAATAGCCCATCTCCTCCGTATGACCACCTGTTAAGCCATAACGCTGCATATCTGCAATCGCAAGCTCTAGTGAATGTACTAGACTTTCAATGTACGCCTCGCCTTGCTGTTGGAATGTATCGGACACAACATTCATCGCTTGTTCATATAACAGGCCATCTAATTGCCCATCTTCCTTGCGTCCAAACTTCCCACCTTTAGGATCTTGCGTGGTAACGGAAATATTGGCTTGCTCAAGTGCTGCTGAATTCACGAGCGCAACATGGTGACAAATGCGGTTTAGATACACTGGGTTAGACGCAACTGTATCTAATTGTTCTATTGTAGGAATAGCACCATCTGTAAATTGATTTTCATTCCAGCCGTCCCCAATAAGCCACTGCCCCGGTTCTAGCTTATTCACTGCTTCACCGATCAATTGCAAAAGCTGTTCTCCACTTTTAGCTTTTGTTAAATCTAGGCGTTTCAGTTTTTCACCATGCCCTATCATGTGTAAATGACTATCTACAAAGCCTGGATACATTGTCATGCCTTGTAAATCGATTATTTCATCTGCTAACGGCTGTAAATTATCTAGTGTTCCTGTTGCAAGTATTTTTCCACTCTCAACAAGTACGGCCTGCACAACTTCCCACTCATTTTCCATTGTGTAAATAACGCCATTTGTCCACAGTTGCTTCATTATAATATCCCCATTCTACATACCAAAAACTTGTCGTGTATACGGCTCTCCAATATTCATATGGTCTAAAATGGATTCATATGAGCCTTTATAAATAAACGTAATTTCTTCGAGTTCCGAGAAATTTTCAAAATAGGATTTCGCCAATGTCTCGACAAACATTGCTGCTCCAGCCGAACCTTGAATGGTATAAACATCATCACCTAAATTTAAAATCAAGCTTTTATTGTCATTCTCAAAGGTATAATCTAATAGCTCCACATCATGCTTATTGACATTTTCAAAAATAAACGGTACAAAATCCGCATCATTGCCTGCAAACGTTACTTCAAATGGCATTGTATATTCCGCATTACTATCCGCTTTATAAAGTACAATTACTTCTGATTCTTCTAAGTTTCCTTGGCCAGTATTTGTAGGATTTTTTTCATCCGTTCCACAAGCAGCTAACACAACCGTCATTAATAGTACAAAAACTAACTTTTTCATGCGCTCCCACTCCTTATGATTTATTTACTTTACGATAACGAATAAAGTCTCTATTTTCAAATTAAAACCCCCTCATCGCTTATACGTATAAAGGGGGCATTTATCATTTTATATAGCTCTGAATTTCTTTAATAATATCTGCTAATTCACGATCTGTAGTTTGAATGCGAATAAACTCACTTTCTAATGCGTTGAACTCTTCAACAAAACGTTGACGTAATGCTTCATCATTTAATTGGTCATCTAAAAAGCCTCGTCCGCGCGCATCTAAACGCATTTGACGCTCCCCTTCTTCTACATCTAAATAGAAAATGTAATCTGGCTTGCGAATTGAGTACAGTTCTGTTTCGTATTCATATTTGGCATCTACACCTTTTGCTCGATGCGAAACAACTGTATCGATATAATGGCGAATACAATAAATATTGTTGTCATGCTCAGCCATTTTTTCATTGATTACTTCTGTTAATTGAACGTTTGACGCTAAATAGTATAAATAATGTGCTGTTGGTGACTGATGGAATAGCTTTTCATCAATATCATGACGATTCGATGAAAACGGATATGGCGGTGATTTTAATAATGAAGAACCTAAATCTTCAAAGTGTAATTGATCACCAACTGTGCTTGTACCACTTCCATCTAAACCTGTAATAACAACTAATTTACCCATGAAAGTTCATCTCCTTTCGAATCCTCAAAAATGTACCATATTTCACCTATTTCGTAAATGAAGCACGGCATAAATGTTCATTTTCTGTCACAATATTTACCAGTTAAATTCCAAGATAGAAAATAAAATATTTTCTAAAAATATTGACAATTATTATTCACTACACTAATATTAAGGAACACTAAATAATTTAAAACACGTAAAGGAGGCTATGGCTATGATGAACCCAATTGTAAAACCACATACAAATAACACAATATCATACAAGCCTACCTTAAACCTTTGTTTTAAATGTTCATTCGTACGTAAATAAAAGGCGCAGGTACGGTCATACTGTGCCCTTTTTCGTTTTGACACCTTTTCGAAAAATCGGATAGGTGTCTTTTTTGTTTGTATAACAGACAAAAACGACAAAAATTTAGTGAAGAAAATTTTGAGGAGGGCTTTGTATGATGATTTTCATGCAACGAAAACTATTAAGACAGGATCTCTACGATGATGGGTAGCTACTTAACAAACTTCAAAGAAAGAAGGTACACAGACCATGTTTAATGTATTTGTCAAACTGAAATGGTTTTTTAAAGAATACCGCAAGCAATACACCCTCGCGATTACATTACTAATGATAGCGAGTGTTGTCGAAATCTTGCCACCTTGGATTTTAGGTGAAGCAATCGACACGATGACAAATGGTGAAATGGATAATACACAACTATTCAAATACGTAGGGTTCACGCTAATTGCTGCAGTGGCGAGCTATTCGCTGAACTTTGTATGGCAATATCAGCTATTTGGTGGCTCTATTGCCTTGGACCGAATTTTACGTAAAAAATTAATGCATCAATTTTTAAAAATGACTCCAACGTTTTATGAAAAAAACCGTACTGGTGATTTAATGGCCAAAGCAACAAATGATTTAAATTCCGTTACATTAACAGCTGGTTTTGGGATTATGACGTTAATCGATTCAACTGTCTATATGGCACTAATTATTTTAGCTATGGGCTTCTTCATTTCATGGAAGCTAACATTTTTTGCAATGCTACCAATTCCAATCATGGCAATCATCATTCAATATCTAGGGAAAATTGTTCATGAGCGCTATATGACTGCACAAGAGGCATTCGGTGAAATGAATGATAGTGTATTAGAATCGGTTGCTGGTACACGTGTTATTCGTGCCTATGTTCAAGAAACAAAAGACGAACAGCGCTTCAGTGATATGAGTGAAAATATTTTTGCGAAAAATATGCGCGTTGCTTACATTAACGGTCTTTTCATGCCAATCACAAAAATTGGTACTGGGATTTGTTACGTTATCGCACTTGGTTACGGTGCTGTACTTGTTTCAAATGACCAATTAACAGTAGGACAGCTTGTATCATTTAATGTCTATTTAGGCTTAGCAATTTGGCCAATGTTTGCGATTGGGGAATTAATTAACGTAATGCAGCAAGGAAGTGCTTCTCTAGACCGTGTACAAGATACACTAGATTACGAGGCAGATGTAAAAAACCCATTAGCTGCAACAGCTTACGCAACACCAAACTCAATCGGATTCTCAGAATTCACATTCCAATATCCTTTATCTCAAGCGAAAAACTTACAGCAAATTTCTCTTAATTTACAAAAAGGGCAAACGCTTGGAATCGTCGGAAAAACAGGTGCTGGAAAAACGACATTCATCCGCCAGCTACTGCGTGAATATCCGCTTGGTGACGGGCACATCGTGATTAACGATACAGATTTGTCAAATATGAACAAAGAGCAAATTTTAGACTGGATTGGCTATGTGCCACAAGATCACGTGTTATTCTCACGTACGATTCGTGAAAACATTCTATTCGGTAAAGAAGATGCAACGAGGGCTGATATTGATGAAGCAATTCGTTTAGCAGACTTCGAAAAAGACTTAACAAATTTACCACTTGGCGTGGAAACACTTGTTGGTGAAAAAGGCGTTTCATTATCAGGTGGGCAAAAGCAGCGTGTATCCATTGCACGTGCACTAATTAAAGACCCAGAAATTTTAATTTTAGATGATTCGTTATCTGCGGTTGATGCGAAAACCGAATCAAAAATTATCGAAAACATTCAAACAGAGCGTGCTGGAAAAACGACCATTATTTCAACACATCGCTTATCCGGAATTCAACATGCCGACGAAATTATCGTGCTTGAGGATGGACTGATTGTAGAACGCGGTACACATGAAGAGCTTCTTCAATTAGGTGGTTGGTATAAAGAACAATTCGACCGCCAGCAGCTTGAGGAGGTGGGACAATGAGCACTTCAAAAAGACTTTACAACTATGCATTAAAATTTAAAAAGCCGATTTCCATCGGATTATTCTTACTAACGCTTGCGGTTGCAACGGATATCGCCGGGCCGTTTATAGCCAAGTATATTATTGACCATTACATGACACCAGGAAGTATCGAAGCGAAGCCAATCGTTATTTTACTAGCGATTTTCTTCTTACTTTCTGTTTTAACAGCCATGTTCCGCTATGCGATGAATATTTTCTTACAGCGCGGTGCGAACCACGTCATTCAACAACTACGTAAAGATGTGTTCGGACATATTCAAAAGCTTCCAATTGAATACTTCGATAACTTACCAGCCGGGAAAGTTGTTGCTCGTGTAACGAACGATACCGAGGCGATTCGCAATCTTTACGTAACCGTACTTTCTCAATTTGCCAATAGCCTTATTACGATTGCAGGGGTATATATTGCATTATTCATTTTAAATTGGAAAATGGCATTATTTGCACTGTTGCTAATTCCAATTGTCTATATATGGATGATTTTATATCGTAAATATGCATCGCAATACAATCACGTTATTCGTACAAAAATTGCAGATATTAACGCAATGATTAACGAATCGATTAACGGTATGACAATCATCCAAGCATTCCGTCGTGAAGATCAAATGAAGGTTGAATTCGATGAAATGAATGACGAACATTATGAATACAATCGTAAACTATTAATTTTAGATTCTGCGACAAGTCATAACTTAGTCAATATTTTACGACTGTCTATGTTTGCTGTATTTGTCTACTACTTCGGTACACAATCTATGACTTTACCAGAAGCTGTATCAGCCGGTACTCTATACGCATTCGTTGATTACATCACACGTTTATTCAATCCGATTACGAACATGGTCAACCAGTTCTCTCAATTAGAACGTTCACTTGTTGCCGGATCTCGTGTATTTGAGCTACTCAACCAAAAAGGCGAAACAGTAAGCTTACAACATATTGAGCGCTATAAAGGAAATGTTGTATTCGATAACGTATCATTTGCTTACAAAAACGATGAGTACGTATTAAAAAACATTCAATTTGAAGCAAAGCAAGGTGAAACGATTGCACTTGTTGGTCATACAGGTTCAGGAAAAAGTTCGATTATGAACTTATTATTCCGATTCTATGATCCGCAAAAAGGACGTATCGTTATTGATGGGCAGGACATTACAAAGCTGCCGCGCCAAGCGATTCGTGAGCATATGGGAATCGTATTACAAGATCCATATTTATTTACAGGAACAATCGCATCGAACATTAGCTTAAATGACGAACGTATCTCACGTGAAATGGTGGAAAAAGCGTTAGAGGCTGTTGGTGGTGAGCGTGTATTATCAAAATTTGAAAAAGGTATAGATGAGCCTGTTATTGAAAAAGGCAGTACGCTTTCTTCAGGGCAGCGTCAGCTCATTTCATTTGCACGTGCATTAGCGTTTGACCCAGCAATTTTAATTTTAGATGAAGCAACTTCGAATATTGACTCCGAAACAGAGGAAATTATTCAACACGCGATGGACGTATTAAAAAAAGGACGTACAACGTTCATCATCGCGCACCGCTTATCAACAATTAAAAATGCCGACAAAATTTTAGTATTAGACCGTGGTGAAATTGTTGAACAAGGAAACCACGATGAACTCGTTGCCCTAGGTGGTAAATATGAGCTAATGTACCGATTACAATCAGGTGCACTCACTTCATAAAACAAAAGGCGTATGGAACCTTCAAATGAAGACTCCATACGCCTATTTATTATTTTTGTAGCTTTTTATTCGGCCAATACGACCATTTCCCAAACACTGTAATAAGTGCTGGTACTAAAAGTGGACGAACAACAAAT
The DNA here is from genome assembly GCF_022549215.1 of Solibacillus palustris. Lineage (GTDB taxonomy): Bacteria > Bacillota > Bacilli > Bacillales_A > Planococcaceae > Solibacillus > Solibacillus daqui. The sequence continues at coordinate 97,697 of NZ_JAKZFC010000009.1, forward strand.
GTATCAAGTAAGATACCAACTGCTGTTACGATACCAAACTGTACTAACAACTGAATCGGTAATGATGCCAATACTAAAAACGTGCCTGCTAAAATTAATCCTGCCGATGTAATCACTGCACCTGTTGACGCAATCCCCTCACTAATTGCTTTTTTATGTGCAACACCGTTCTTCCGATTTTTCCAAATATCTGAAATCATGAAAATATTATAGTCATTTCCAAGCGCAATAATAAATACGAAGCTGTATAACGGTATCGCGCTTGCCATCGCCTCATGCCCTAAACCATAATGAATGATTAACCACCCCGCGCCAAGTGCCGAGAAGAATGAAATCACGACTGTAATCATCAATTGAATCGATGTAATAACCGCACGTAAATATACTAATAATACAACGAAAATAATTATAATCATGACTGGTTGAATGAGCTTTTCATCACCAAGCTGTACAACCTTTTTGTCTAACTGTGCGCTTGTTTCGCCACCAATCCAAAACTCACTACCCGTTAAATTATGATCCGCTAAAATCGTTTTTACATCCGTTTTCATTTGCTCGACGTCATCCATCGCGGCATTAGAATACGGATCTTTGTTTAATTCAATTTCATATAGTTGAATCTCGGCATTTTTTGAACCTGTACGCACATCCTTTACTAATCCAACGTAAGGTAAATCTGCTATTTGCTGTTGAATATTCAGCTCTGTACCTTGTGTATCAACTAATAACTGAACCGGTGCTAATTCGCCTGCTGTGAAATTTTCTTCGATAATTTTAAAGCCTTCACGTGATTGCATATCTTCTGGAAATGATGAAATTAAATCGTAATTGTATTTTATATTCGTTGAGGTAAATGCTAATCCGATTAAAATTGCACCCGCAACTACGATAACTAACCACGGTTTTGCCGTTACAATTTCCCCTACTGCACGCATAAAACGGTGATTTTCTTTTCGGGCTTTTAGCGATTTATTTTTCTTTTCCGCTTGTGCCTTTTCTGCTACCTCTGTACGAGGAACAAATGGCCAAAAAGCCGTGCGCCCTAAAATGCCAAGAATGGCTGGTAATAGTGTCACAACTGCAAAACCGGTAATAAGTACCCCAAAACTAAATGGGACAGCAAAGCGCTGGAATGCACCATAATCTGCCAACCCTAATGTAGCCAAACCGATAACAACGGTTAAACCACTCATAACAATGGCACCTGTTGATTCACGAACTGCCTGTGCAAGTGCTATAAATTTATTTTCCTCTATTAACAATTTGTCACGATAACGCGTGATTAAAAATAAACAATAATCTGTCCCAGCACCGAATAATAGTACAATCATAATCGATACTGCTTGTGCATCCTTATCAATCCAGCCATTTTCAGCCATTACCCCAAGTAATGGACTTACGACTAAAAAGGCAATTCCTACAACAACTAATGGAATGATCGCTAAAATTGGCGAACGATAGATGACAAGTAAGATGACTAAAATAATTATGACTGTTGCAATCATTAACTGTACATCAGCCGATTTAAAAAGGTCTGTTGCATCTACCGAAATCCCAACTGGACCTGAGAAGCGTGCATGTAAGCCTTCATCTTCTAACTTATTTTCGTATGGATTATCACCAAATTGCGCTTCTGTTTTTTCAGTTAACACTTGTAAATTTTCTTTTAATACTTCCGTCGTTTCGTCCGCTGAGAAGAAAATCGGTGTTACTAGCGCAGCGCCATTTTCTGATAGTGTACCCATTAACGCCTGCACAGGCATTTCATGGAATGGCGGCATCGTTTCTTGCCCCGGCAATGGGTTTTCCGCTAATTCTTTATAGAGCGCTTGAATATTTGTAACGTCTTGTTCTGTTAAGCCTGATTCGTTATACCATGTAATCAGTAACGGAATCCCGCTATCTGAAGCAAATTGCTCTTCAATTATTTTTCCAGCTTGAACCGATGTATACGTTTCTGGAATTTCTTCACCGGCATAGTTTTCTACACTATTAATTTGCGGGAAAACAAATGCCAACACTGCTGCAAAAACAATCCATAATGCTACAACAACCCAGCGAGTATTTTTCCCGCCCATCAAAATTCCCCATTTTTCTAATGGATGCTTGGACATAACCTTCAACTCCTTTATTATTTACTATCTATAAAATAAAAATTCCATACTCTACCACTACACAAATATTGTACAAAAACAGAAAAAAATATGGCAAGCAATTTCTTTTATGCTTCAATAGAAACAACTCTTATCATGAGAAAGTACAATTTTGCTAAAAAACTTTTTCCAATCAACACATTCCTGAGTGAACATACTCAATCTATTCTTATGCTCGATAATATAGCTCAATCCCATCCAGACACTGTATTTTTTAACGATAGGGTAGGCTCTGAAAAATATTACGAATCGTTCAAATTACAACCATTGAAGCTCTCCTATTCGATTCGTGATATTTTACCGCAATAAAAAAGGAATTGGAGGTTTATACGCTTCCAATTCCTTTTGTTTTAAATCATTTGTAATGTTGTCACACATGTTCCATCTTCATCAAACGTTGTTATCTCACCCGATACTTTCTTTCCATCGTGCACCATTTCAATAACAAACGCTTCGTTGCGTGGTAACCATAAATCGATGAAACCATTTTCTAATGTTGTTACTGTTTCATCAACAATAACCTCACCTTTTTCATTTTCAATGAAAACGTCAATATCTTTTGCGACAAGCTCTCCTCGGCAACCTGTTAAGCTGTGGTCTTTACAAGGATGTGTATTTGTAATATACGGTGCAATTGAGACGAAAAACTCATCCGTCGGTAATGCATAATGTGTTTCGTTCCCGTCTTTATCTGTCACGATTAGTTGTTGTGACGTAATCGATGCTTTTTCGTCTGTTGTTTTATTTGAACTATAGTTTTCAATTAACCCTTTAATATCATCGGTTTGCCCTTGTGTCACCGTCGTTTTAGCTTGCTGCTCGCCCTGTTGCGGTTGCTCGGTATTTGCTTTACTTTCTGTTTGTTGTTCATCACCACATGCTGCTAATACCGCTACTGCTAACAGACTCACTGCCACTAATTTCAACTTCATTTCATCTTACTCCAATCTTTTTTACTTTTATTGTAATTGAAGACAAATAAAATAGCTGTGAACAATATCGGAAGGTTGAAAAGCATACCCCTTTTTAGCTAAGGCTTTCATTTACTATTTAGTTGCTTTTTTATTCCAACTGTAGTCCTAGTAAAAATAAACTTAACAATTAAGATAAAAGAGCTGTAACGAAAAGAAATTCCCTTTTCACTACAGCTCCTTTTTAAAGTTTAAATTGTAAATTTTCTTCCTCTAATGCCATTTTTAAGATCGGCATCGTAGTAGGACCTACACCATGTAATGCTAAAATCTCTTTTTCACTATAATCGGCAAGCTGTTTAAGCGATGTAATTCCTTCATGTTGTAATGCATTACGAGCAGGCGATGATAGTCGTGCTAAGAAACCTTCTGTTGGCTTGTTTGCCTGCTCACATTTTGGGCAAGTGCCACAGTCTGTACATTTATAATAACGATGCCCCTTTGGACAAATGCGCAATGTTCGTTCGCGGTTCACCATAATTTACCCTCCTTAAAATGACTACTTCTTTCAATGTAGCGCATTGTACAATATATTGTCGACCGATGACTACTTGTCATTACATGAATGGAAAAAGCGAAATGATGCCTTTTCCTGTATTGGCGTTCTTTCATAAAGACTAAAAAATCCGCTGTACGAAAAATTCATACAACGGACGTTGGTTTATGCTTTTACTAAATGGTTGTCGGTTACATTACGAATCATATAATCAAACGCGCCGAGTGCAGCTGTTGCACCAGAACCCATAGAAATGACGATTTGTTTGTAAGCAGTATCTGTGCAATCTCCCGCTGCGAACACACCTGGAATATTTGTTGCACCGTGCTTATCAACGATGATTTCACCGTGCCCATTCATGTTTACAGCACCTTGAAGGAATTCTGTATTTGGTAATAAACCAATTTGAATGAACACACCTTCTAAAGCAATATGCTTTTCTTCTCCAGATACGCTATCGATATAAGTTAAACCATTTACTTTATCGGTACCTGTAATTTCTTTTGTTAATGCGTTTGTAAGAACGGTCACATTTTTTAATGAACGCACACGCTCTTGTAGTACTTTATCCGCCTTTAATTCCGCGCCACGTTGAATTAGCGTTACATGATTGACGATACCTGCTAAATCGATTGCCGCTTCAACACCAGAGTTACCACCACCGATTACTGCAACGTTTTTGCCTTTGAAGATTGGCCCGTCACAGTGTGGACAGTACGCAACTCCTTTGTTTTTAAATTGCTCTTCACCCGGTACATCTAATTGACGATAGCGTGCCCCTGTTGAAAGAATAACTGTTTTCCCTTTTAATACCGCACCGTTTTCTAATGTTACTTCCACGAAATCCTTTTTCTCGATTTTTGCTGCACGTTGAGACTTCAGTACATCAATATCATAATCTAATACGTGCGCCTCTAAGCTTGATACGAATGCTGGACCTTCTGTAGCCTTCGTTCCGATAATGTTTTCAATCGATAATGTATCATTCACCTGACCACCGAATCGGTCTGCTACGATACCTGTACGAATGCCTTTACGTGCCGAATAAATCGCAGCCGATGCACCAGCAGGACCACCACCAACAACTAATACGTCAAATGGATCTACATCAGCAAACTCTGAACCATCCGATACTTCACCAAGCTTCGTTAAAATTTCCTCTAACTCCATACGACCGCCACCGAAGTTTTCACCGTTTAAAAATACGGTTGGTACTGCCATAATGTCGCGTGCTTTAATTTCATCTTGGAACGCGCCACCTTCAACCATTGTATTGGAGACATTAGGATTTAACACGGCCATAATGTTTAATGCTTGTACAACATCTGGACAGTTATGACATGTTAAGCTTACGTATGTTTCGAATTTCATTGGTTGTTTAATCGCTTGAATACGTTTTACAACTGCCGCATCTACTTTCGGTGCACGACCAGAAACTTGTAATAACGCTAACACAAGTGATGTAAATTCATGCCCAAGTGGTAAACCTGCGAAAACAATCCCCGACTCTTCAGCTCCTACTTTGTCAATACTAAAACTTGGCGTACGTTCTAATAACGCGTGCTGCACCGTAATACGTGGGGACATTTTTTCTAATTCTTCTACAAGGTTTAACATATCTTGAGACGTTTTATCGTCGGCAACACTTACTTTAATAAGTAAATCGCCTTCAAGCATCGTTAAATACTGCTGTAATTGCGCTTTAATTTGATTATCTAACATAGCATTTGTTGCTGTGACTATAACGCACTATTGTTTTACCAAAAACAGCGCATATACACTCTCTCACAGCAAACAATTCACCTCTTTCCTGTATTATTTCATAAACAGAGAGCCAACCTATTTTAATTCCCTAATTAAAAACAGAGCGACAAAAATCAATCCATTAAGGTTAATTTTTGCCGCCATAAAAGTTTTATTAATTAACGAGTAACAGTTAGATTTTACCTACTAAGTCTAAGCTTGGTGTTAACGTTTCGCCGCCTTCTTGCCATTTAGCTGGGCAAACTTCACCTGGATTGTTACGTACGTATTGAGCTGCTTTAATTTTATTAACTAAAGTTGAAGCATCACGGCCGATACCACCAGCGTTAATTTCTACTGCTTGAACAACGCCATCTGGATCGATGATGAATGTACCGCGCTCTGCTAAGCCATCTTCTTCATTTAACACATCAAATGCTTTTGAAATTGTGTGTGATGGGTCACCAATCATGATGTACTCAATTGTACCGATTACATCAGAAGTGTCATGCCATGCTTTGTGTGTGAAGTGAGTGTCAGTTGATACTGAGTATACTTCAACGCCTAAAGATTTTAATGTAGCGTATTCGTTTTGTAAGTCACCTAATTCCGTTGGGCAAACGAAAGTGAAGTCTGCAGGGTAGAAGCAAACTACTGACCATTGTCCTTTGAAGTTTTCTGAAGTTACGTCGATGAATTCACCTTTTTGGAACGCTTTTGCAGCGAATTGTGCGATTTCTTTACCGATTAAAGCCATGTGTATTTCCTCCTTGAATGTATATAAATGATTAACATTATAATTATTATAAAATAATTATTATTACCGTTTAGATTATCTTATATTAACCAAATTTAGTCAACCTATTCGCTCTAGAAATAAAAAATCACTGCTTCAATTATTACCATTCTTGCTACAAATTTAGATTTAACCAATTTCCGTCAAAAGAACACAAAAAACTACTTAACGTATTTATTTTGTAAAAAGTCAATTTTATTTTTCTGTATACCTAGTGTATTTTTGTCTAAAATAATATTTTTGTATGACAAAGTTCATTTTTCCCAACATGAGAAAAGGGATTGTCCTAGAAGTATTTCTGGGACAATCCCTTTTCGCCGAGGATGGAGGCTTGCACTCTCCCGCTATTTTATTTGATTCTCGCTTAAGTGTATTTTTGCTCAATAATTGAGAACAGCTAAAATAATTTTTTTATGTGGGTTCATCAGAAAAGTTATCCTTTATCTAACCTAAAAAAAGCCAAAGTCGATTTCCCCGACTTTGGCTTTTTGTATACCGATTAGTTTGTAAATGATAATACAGCATTTGAGTACTTCGCTAACATTTTAGCAGCCTCATTTTTTGTTGTGTATTCGAACATACGAATATCGTTTGAATTATTGAAAATTGTTACTACCCACATGTTTTTTCGCTCCTTTTTATCAATTACGCCTTTGCGTAATTGCGTCGAGATTTTTTTCAAGCCTATTAAAAAATGCAACTTAAAACCTATGACATCCGCCGGGGTTTGACCCCACGCAAAAGCAAGTAAAAATTAGTTTGTGTATGATAAAACGGCGTTTGTATATTTTGCTAATTGTAAAGCTGCTTCATTTTTTGTTGTGAATTCGAACATACGAATATCATTTTGATTGTTAAATACTGTTACTACCCACATGTTTCATTTCTCCTTTTTTATAAAGCTATATAATAAAGTTGTTCATTCTCCAATGACATTTGCAACTTGTTGTATAACACCTTACTTGACTCTCATTCTACTCCGATTTTTAGAAAAGGAAAGCAATATTTTTAGCTTTTCACAATGTGTTCAAAAATAAACCGCTTTCTTTGAACACTTTGTGACACATGGATTTTTAACGAATAAAACGCAAATTAGAGAAAATTCCCACAAGCGAGCAACTACTGTTGTAGTACAGAAGAAAAGCGTTTCAAAACGATTTTTTTAAAGCTTCATATTTTAGGTGTATATATAAAATGAAACTTTGCTCGGTGGGGAGTTCTCATTGCCCACTTAGCTTTCTCCTGACACTTGTCAGTTTGCAGTGGGCGTCTATAAACAACAACAGCATACAGGATGTTCGGTACTAACCGCTTCATCCTGTATGCTTTTTCCTATCCATTACGTTTTAAATAACCCATTGCAGTATTTGTCCACTGTTCAACTTGTGCTTGACGTACTGGATCATCCACCGCTTTTTGCATCACTTTAGAAGTTAACGCCTGTGATGAATCACTAATTTCATTTAACACATCGCCTGTATTTTTCAAGGATTGTATAACTCCTTGCACAGTCTCTATTTTGTATTCAATATCATATTTCATTTTTTCTGCAGTTGCCGCCAAAAGCGTTGTTTGCGTTTGAATGCCGTTCATTTGCTTTTGAATACCTTCCGAATGTGCATGCAAAATCGACATTGTTTTTTTTATTGGCATTATGACTGCAATAATGCACACGATTAGTATTACAACAGCTAGTATTAATAGGATTACCGATGCTAATAGCCAACTATTCACCTTAACGCCTCCTACTCATTTTCTTTATTTTATTATATATACCCAGTTTCCCACTAGCGATAAGTAAATTTTTTATCCATATTCATGAGTTGTATGCTATTAGTATTTTTCAGAAAAACGGAAATTTTTATTTTATATATTGACAAGTGTTTTACTTGGATTTATTATAAGATTCATAGCAAATGACAACTACATATTTTCTTATCAAGAGAGATGGAGGGACAGGCCCTTTGAAGTCTCGGCAGCAGCTATACATAGCGTTGTGCCAAATCCTGCAAGTATACACTTGGAAGATAAGAGCAAAAGTAATGATAACTATTCAACTTTCGTATCTTATTTTCTAGATGCGAAAGTTTTTTTGTTGTCTCAAAAAGGCTTCGTATCAAGCATTATAGTAAAGGTGGGTTTTAAAATGATTGAATTTTCAAAAATATCAAAAGTATTTAAAACGAAAGATCGAGAAGTTCATGCTGTACGCGATGTCAATTTAACCATTGACCAAGGTGATATTTTTGGGATTATCGGTTTTAGTGGAGCTGGTAAAAGTACATTGTTACGCCTGGTGAATTTACTTGAAGCGCCTTCAACTGGCACCGTAAAAATTCAAGGAACCGATTTAGCAACACTATCTCAAAAAGACTTACGACAATTACGTCGTCGCATTGGGATGATCTTTCAAAATTTCAACTTAATGACGTCAAGAACGGTTGCCGGTAATATCAGCTATCCGCTGAAGTTAGCGGGCACACCAAAAGCAGAAATCGACCGTCGCACAGCCGAGCTTTTAAGGTTTGTTGGCTTATCTGAAAAAGCACGTGACTATCCTGAACAACTATCCGGTGGGCAAAAGCAGCGTGTTGGCATTGCTCGTGCGCTTGCAACAAATCCAGATATTCTAATCTGTGATGAAGCAACCTCAGCACTTGACCCAGAGACAACTGCTGATATTTTAAAGCTATTAAAAAGAGTAAATGAAGAATTCGGCATTACGGTTTTATTAATTACGCATGAAATGAACGTCATTCAATCCATTTGTAATCGAGTAGCCGTAATGGAGCAAGGACAAGTTATCGAACAAGGCGATGTTTACGATGTCTTTACGCAACCGCAGCATCCAACAACGCAGCGCTTTATTCAGTCGGTGCATCAGGACATTCCTTCTGAGCAAATTTTAAAAGAGTGGCAAAAATCAGGAGGACAGCATTTATACCGAGTATTGTTTAAAGGCTCGCTCACGCATAATCCTCTACTATCCGAAATTACGCAAAAACATCAAGTACCATTCAACATTATTTATGGTTCGGTACGCGAGTTACAAAATAAATTATTCGGTAACTTACTCATTTCGTTCCAAGGAAATGATGTTCAAGTTAATAAAGTAATCGACGAACTTTCACAGCAAGTTGAAATAGAGGAGGTACAATTACATGAAAGTTGATTGGAGTACATTTTGGCCGAGAATTATTGAAGCAACAGGCGAAACGCTTTATATGGTTATTCTAACGCTTGGTTTCGGCTCAATCCTTGGTATATCTATAGGAATACTTTTATTCGTAACACGAGAAAATAATATTTTAGAAAGTAAGCTAACGTTCAACTTACTCAATCTATTAATCAATATAGTGCGACCAATTCCATTTTTAATTTTCTTGGTAGCCATTTCCCCACTTACACGTATTGTAATGGGTACTACGATTGGTACAAGCGCGGCCGTTTTTCCAATGACCATTGCCGCTGCATTTGGAATTGCACGTATTGTAGAAACGAATTTAATTAGCATTGATCCAGGCGTAATTGAAGCAGCAAAAGCAATGGGTGCTAGCCCACTGCAAATTATCTTTACGGTATTAATACCAGAAGCATTAGGCCCACTAATTTTAGGGTTAACATTTGTCACAATTAGTTTAATCGATTTCTCAGCTATTGCAGGTACAGTTGGCGGCGGTGGGTTAGGTCATATCGCCATAACTTATGGCTATCAACGATTTGATGGTAGCGTCATGATAGTCACAGTTGTGATATTAATTGTTTTAGTTCAACTCGCTCAATGGCTTGGCAATACTTTAGCAAAAAAAATCTTAAGACGATAGGAGTTCAAAACTTATGAAAAAAATCTTATTAACAGCTGTTACAGCTTTATCAGCCTTTACTTTAGCAGCTTGCGGTGACGACAACGAGGTAGTAAAAATCGGGGTAAACGGTGCGGATGGTGCACAATGGCCCATTTTAGAAGAGAAATTAGAAAAAGAAGGCATCGAAATCGAGCTTGTAGAGTTCGCTGATTACACATTACCAAACAACGCATTAGCACAAGGTGAAGTTGATTTAAATGCATTCCAACATATTTCATTCCTTGCAAGCTATGTTAACGAAAGTGGCAATGAATTAATTCCGCTTGGCTCTACAGTATTTGCGCCGCTTGGTTTATATTCTGAAAAAATTACAGACATTAACGAAATCAAAGAAGGCGACAAAATTGCCATTCCAGATGATCCATCAAACCAAGCACGTGCATTACGCTTACTTGAGTCAGCAGGCTTCATTGAATTAGCTGAGGACTTTGGATTATTCGGTGATCCCACTAAAATTACAGCAAATAAATTAAATTTAGACATTATCCCAATGACAGCACAGCAAACACCTCAAGTATTACCTGACGTGGTAGCCGCAGTTATTAATAACGGTATTGCTGGTCAAGCAGGCTTAAATCCAGGTGAGGATCCTATCTACCGCGAATTAGCTGAGGATGAAAGTGTCTATCCATATGTCAACATCATTGCTGCTCGTGCAGAAGATAAAGACAATGAAGTGTACCAAAAAATTATCGAGCTTTACCATACAGAAGAAATTGAAAAAGCCATTAAAGATGATACAAATGGCGGTCAATTAATGACAATCTTAACGGACGAAGATCTACAAACAACTTTCGAAGACTTAAAGGTACAATCGAAATAAGAAGGGGGTATTTCCATGACAGTTACAGTTGATAACGAAACAATTATTGCAAAATCAGTACAAAAAAATAGCGAAAAATATATTTCTACAAGTAAGGCCATTCACGCGAATCCGGAAATCGGAAACAAAGAAGTGTTTGCAAGCGCACAGCTTGTAGCACTTCTAGAAGAAGCCAACTTTGATGTAACAACGGCGGTTGCTGGTCATGAAACTTCTTTTTACGCACAAAAAGATAGCGGCAAGCCTGGTCCGACAATTGCTTATTTAGCGGAATATGACGCTTTACCTGGTTTAGGTCATGCTTGCGGTCATAATATTATCGGTGTGACAAGTGTAGCTGCTGCAATCGCATTAGCCGATACACTATCTATTACTGGTGGTAAGGTGATCGTACTTGGTACACCTGCAGAAGAAGGCGGTCCAAATGGGAGTGCTAAAGGCAGCTTTGTACGTCACGGTTACTTAAAGGATGTTGATTTAGCATTCATGCTACACCCTTCTGGAAAAACAGGTGTGACAAATGAATCGCTAGCCGTTGATCCTCTTGATTTTCATTTTTACGGACAAGCCGCGCATGCATCAGCTTCACCCGAAGAGGGAATTAATGCACTAGATGCCGTTATTCAATTATTTAACGGCATTAACGCACTACGCCAGCATGTGCCATCTGATGTGCGCATTCATGGTATTATTACGCATGGTGGTGACGCACCGAATATCGTACCAGAATATGCATCAGCTCGCTTTTACATTCGTGCATCATCATGGCCGAAAACAGAAGAAGTTTCAAATAAAACACGAAAAATTGCTGAAGGTGCGGCACTTGCAACTGGGGCTACAGTGAAAATCGAACGCTTCCAAAACGAAGTAAAAGACCTTGTTGTCAACGAAGTAACGGATCGTATTTTAGCCGAAAAGCTAGGAGCACTTGGAGAAGATGTTCACCCACGCGGTCACCGTTCTCCAGGCTCAACAGATGCTGGAAATATTAGCTATGAAGTCCCTACTTCTCACGGCTATATTAAAATTGGACCAAATGATTTAATCGCACATACAAATGAATTCCGTGAAGCAGCAAATTCAAAGCATGGTTACCAGGCACTTATTACAGGTGCCATTGCTCTTGCTCAAACTGGCTATACATTTTTACAAAACCCTTCACTTATAGATGAAGCAAAGGTTGCACATCAGCAAGCACTAGAACAAAAAAATGCATAACTAAAAAACATCAACTCGCAGGAAAATAGCGCGAGTTGATGTTTTTCATATGTGGATTCTTTTGAAGACATTGTCCCAAAATTACGTATCGGGCGGTGTCCTCCTCTTATAAATAACGACGCGCACCTGAGTAATTCTTTTTATACGCACCTTGATTCATTGATTCAATTTTCACTTTAGAAGCATAGTGTGGGGCATGCAGCATTTTTCCATCCCCAACATAGAGCCCTACATGATATACCTCCCCTTTTCCTCCGTTATAAGCGAAAAATACGAGGTCGCCTGGCTTTAAATCTTTCTTTGCTACAGCTTTTCCTCCCGTTGCCTGATAAAACGAATCACGCGGAATCATAATACCATGTGTTCGGAACACACCATATAAAATACCCGAGCAATCATAACCCCAAGAGGACGTACCTGCCCACAAGTATGGTAAATCTAAAAAACGCTTTGCTTCTTTAATAATCGTATCGGCAGTTGGTTTTGCAATATCACTATACTTTTGATATGACTTGGCATCACTTTTCTTTAAGAGCTTAATGCCGTCACTTGGCGTTTCTACATAGTAATATGTATTATCTTCTTCTATTACAGGTAATATTGTGGCATAACTAATTTCTAAAAACTTCTTTTTCGTATCTTCATCTAATAACATCGTTTTCTTTGCAGTAATGATCGCCTTTGAGCAGTCATCATAATTTTTTGTCGTTGCAACAACATGCGTTACTGGAACCCAACCTGGATAACCCGCCTTTAAATACGGTACATATTGGTCTTTTGCAGCAATACGTTGCCACTTTCCTTTAGTTTCTAATAGCGACACTTCATCGCCATATAAAGCTTGTGTATCGGTTTTTCCTACTAACCATTTCTTTTGTGCCAATGATAATGAAGAAATCCACTTTTGCATTTCTACTGGATTTTTCGTTGAAGGATAGTCGACTTCACGCGCTTGATTCGATTGGTGCCATAAGTTTGTTACGGCCACATCGACTACATAACGCTTCTTACCAGTATCTATGGCACAGCTTTCATATACAGGCTGTTCCGGTTCGGTTATACGTATAGAAGGTTCAATAATTCGGGCTAAATACGAAGCAAACTGTCCACGTGTCATCATTGCATTTGGTTTAAATTTTTCATTTTTTGCCGGAATGATAATTTGATTGGCAATGAAGGCTTGCACAGCATTATAAGCATTATGATTTTTTGGGATATCCGCATAAGCTTGTGATGCTTCCCCAGTTAATCCATAAACTTGTGTTAAAAGTTTTACCGCTTGCGCACGTGTTACCTTGACATCTGGATTAAACTTTCCATCATAACCTACCATAATGCGGGCATTAAAAATTGCAGCAATTACTGGCATTCTTTCATCATTTGCAGCAATATCTGAATAGGTAGGAATATTATTGAACTCTGGTTCTAACTGTAATGTATGCATTAAAATTTCAGCCATTTCATACCGTGTAATTGGATCATTTGCTCGAAAGGCTTTATTTGGTGTCAAAGTTATTCCACCATAATCACTCAATACCATTAATTCTTCACTTAATTTCGAATTGTCCGGAACATCTATAAAAACTTGCGCCTGGCTAATTGTAACGGCACTTGTAAGTACGATAGTGATTACAAGCATTTGCAAAACTATTTTTTTAATCATCTCTCTACCCCGATCTCTTTTTCGACAACATTTCTTAATAATCTTTCTATAACCCTATTAAATATATACCCTTCAACTATAAATTTATAGCATAATTGTTAATTTATTCATATTTAATAATTTTTTTGAATATATATCTTATTTTATGTCAAAAAACATTTTTTCACGTGAAACAAATTACGACATATTGAGCTATGAATCGCTTTTCAAGTGAATGGATTTTTAAGCTAATAAAAAAAGGATGTAAAAAAAGAGATCCCTAAATTGTGGGAACTCCTTTAAGTATTTTAAAGTTAATACGCACTCCATCCGCACAAGCCCTCGCCTCCTCTCTCTATAACATAAACGAAGCTATCTTAATAAAAGACGAAATGCTCTTCATAATTTTACCCAGCAATCCTTTCATGAGCGATTTCACCCAACCTATGCTTTAAAAAGTTCGTTACATAGAAAAAAGCCTAGCATATTCGCTAAGCTTTCATATGAAGAAATTCAATTGATTTACAGTATTTTTTTAAGATGTCTAATACATCGTTTAATTTCGTTAATTCATCTTTTTCCACCATAAACGCATTTTCGTCATGCTGTGCGACGTATGAGCTACTTAAAAACTCTTCGTTTTCTTTTGTAATAAAACGCACATAACCGAATGTCATACCTGATTCTTTGTATTCCACACGTAATATATCACTGTATGCAAGTGTTTTCGTGCGTGGCTTTGCTTTTTGGATGAACAAAAATTTCTCACCCGCATAATCGATTGTTACTTCAGATTTATCAAATTGCACTTTATAGCCGCCAAACAATCTAAAGCTGAATATATTCATTGTCATTACTCCATTTCTAACATCATTAGCTTTATTATACGGATTTTACAAATGGAATTCTAATTTCTACAATACTTATTTACTGCGCTACCAATTCTTCTACGCTAATTTTTCCGTTACTTGTTTTTAATTGAATGGTATGTTCTTTTGTTCCGTGCTCATAGCGCGACATTTTCTCACTATAGATTGTCACATCACCGGAATGGGTGCTCCCCTCAATCGCAACATTTTCTAATTTTTCCGCTGTCGCTAACATAATACGGCCATTATCCGTTCTAAATTGTAAAGGATACTTCACTGTAGCAAACTCCGCCTCAATACGACCATTGTATGAACGCGCTTGAACTTGTGCTTCCACATTTTTCACGACAATACGCCCATTATACGATTCAACATCATACTGCTGACCTTTACTATTTTCCATTTCAATTCGACCATTTTGCGAAATTGCCTTCACCTGCTGTACAACTGTGTTTTCTAAAATGATACGTCCATTACTTGTCCGTGCTTCTAATATCGAACCTTCAATCGTATTAGTCATTATCCGTCCATTATCAGCATGCAGCTCAAATTGTTTTGCAAACACATCTGCTATTTTAATTGCGCCGTTATGATTCGTAATGCTAATTTGCTCATATTGCTTCTTTGGTAAATACACAATAACATTCGCTGGTCCCACCGAGCCTACAATTGTAATGAACCAAAAACGACGTACTTTATCCTGTCGAGTTGCCTTTACGACAAGTGTACCGTCTTCTATTGTCATTATAGCAGTTGTTAAATCGTCTTTATCCTTCGTTTCGATCCTAGCTTCATTTGCGTCCGTTGCGACAATCGATATTGTAACGTTATTAATATCCATTTTTACATTACTATATGGGATATGCGCGTCATTTTTATGAAGCGAAACGGCTTGTACAAAATCTTCTTCGTCATATGAAGCAAGTAGTTCATTTGCTAACTCATCCATGTTGCCAAATGATTCAATGATTTCTTCGATTGTTTTTCCCTCTGCTCGCCCGTTTTCGAAGTATTCCTCAAAATCACGGCGAATATCTGCAAGCTCTTGTGAATTGATTTTTTGTAAATGACCTTCAAGTAAATCTAAAAATTGTTGTTCATTCATTTTTAATTACTCCCTTGAATTAATGTATTTACTCCTGCAATAAAGCTATCCCACTCTTTTCTCAAGCTGTTTAACTGTGCAATACCTTGCTCTGTAATTTGATAATATTTGCGCGGCGGTCCTTCTGTTGATTCCATTAAATACGTTGTAAATAAGCCTTCATTTGTGAGCCTTCGCAATAATGGATAAACTGCCCCTTCAGAAATTTCGATTTGAGAAGAGATGGCTTGAACAAGTTCATAGCCATACATATCTTTCTTTTCTAAAAGCGCTAATACACATAAATTCAGCACACCTTTTTTAAATTGAGGATTCATTTCTTCACCTCACTATTATTCTATAAACAATAGTGTATCAAACGGTACTATTCATTGCAAGGTACTAAGTAAAAAATAATTACATAAAATTTACAACTATTCGTGCAATAAATATAGACTCTCGATTACTTTGTTTCAAAATGGGCAAAACTTAACAATAGCTTAGAGGGGGATTTTTATATGTACTTACACAACGGAAAGCTCTATTGGCCTACAACCTTAGTAAAGCCAAATCATACAAACCCGCATATAAAAGCACATTATGACGTCATTATTATCGGTGCAGGTATGAGTGGGCTGCTTACAGCAAAAGCACTTTTTGATGAAGGCTTACAGGTTGCTATTTTAGAGCGTAACGAAATCGCCTCAGGCAGCACTTCTGCAAACACAGGGCTGCTGCAATATTCCAATGACATCATGCTACACGAATTAGCAAAACTATTAGGGGAACACGATGCTGTACGCTTTTATCATTTATGTTATGCAGCACTAAAAAAGATTGAGGAAATTGCCGCTACCTTACCTGACAAAGCAGAATTCATTCGCCGTCCAAGCATTTGCTTTGCAAGTAAAAAAGATGATGTGAAAAAGCTTAGAGCTGAATTTGAAATACTCATTCGGAATGGTTTCCCTGTAGAGTTTTGGAATGAAATTATCGTAAAACACCGCCTATTATTTGAGGCCCCAGCTGCACTCTATACAATGAATGACGCGGAAATTAACCCGTTTAAATTTGTTGTCTCATTAGCCGAGCAACTAAAGGCAAGTGGTGTGCATATTTTTGAGCATACATTTGGCAATATTATTGAGGGAGAGGGGACACATATTACGGTTAAAACGATGCATGGCAATTTTAAAGCAACTCGCATTGTTTATACAACCGGCTATGATCGGCTACCCTATGGCAAAATAAAGGGCGCGGACATAAACCGCTCCTATGCAATTGTAACCGAGGAAAACCCACACTTTGAAGGATGGTACGAGCAGGCACTTATTTGGGAAACTGCGCGCCCTTATTTATATTTACGTACAACGGTTGACCATCGTGTGATCATTGGTGGGCTTGATGAAAATAGAGCAAAGCCTGCAAAGGGCGAAGAAAAAATTGAGGCCATGGCGCGAAAATTGCTCGAAAAATTGCATGAACTCATCCCAAACGAACAATTCCATGCGCCGTATAGCTACTGTGCCTCTTTTGGAGAATCCTATGATAATCTTCCATTCATTGGCCAGCATCCCCAAGAAAAAAACCACTATTATTTACTGGGCTATGGGGGTAATGGGACTGTGTATAGCATGCTTGGTGCAGAAATACTCGCAGATTTAATCATGGAACGTAAAAATGATGATGCTCGTCTCGTTACATTAAATCGTAAATATGGTTTACAGTAAGCAAACAGGCTGTCCAAAAAGTCATAACTTTTTGGACAGTGCCAACCTCGTGTAGTAATAATCCGCTATAGGCGGTGCTTCTGCGGTGGTCAGAAGGGAAGAACGAATGCTAAAACCGTCACATCCTGTAACAACGCATTCATGACTAGCTTCGTGCTGGTCTCCATCCTCGGCGCAAAGGAAGTGTCCCAGAAATACTTCTCGGACACCCCCTTTTATGCTGTCTTTAACTTTTGATTCTTCACGATAAACCAAATAAGTGTGACAGTTAGTACACCTATAAAAATAACAAACTCCCAAATTCCTAATCGAATCGGATAACCAATCGATGTTAGCACCTCTTTTAGCGTTAAAAGTGACATAAATAGTAATACTTCATTACGAAGAGTATGTAGCATGAAAATACTATTTTGTTGCTGCGCTGCGTTTAACGGCCTACCGTCATTCGGCATATTTATAAATTCCGGAAATTTCTCTACCTGACCAAGTAACAACCACAAACCAAATCCTAAAAGTGGTATAAAGAAAATAAACCATTTATTCGCCCACGCATCTGCCTCGCCCATAATGTTATAATGACTTGGTACCTCACTCGGTAAATTTGGAAATTGAATCGCTGTAAATACGATTGTAATTATAAATACTGCGAGTGTAATTTTGCTAAAGAGCTTCATCTAATGTTCGCTCCATTCATAAAATTATTGAACGAAAAGACCTGCGATTTTATCTTTGTCGTCATATGTTACGGTAAATACACGTTTTTCGTTACTATATTGTGCAACTAGTACAACCACTTTCATGCCGTCCTTTTCTTCAACCGTAGATTTTTCCACCTTTTCAAAATCACCCGATTGCGCAATAACTGGCTCAATTTGCGCTAATTGGTCAGCTGTTAATTGAGCTTTTAAATTTTCATCAAATTGCTCAGTAATTTTGTCGTAGTTTTTATCGTTAATCCATTTTACAATTTCTTCGGCCTTTGCACTATATACTTGGGATGTATCTACATTCGCCTTATCGCCACAGCCCACTAACATAACACTTAAAATAATTCCCACTAAAACGACTGCCCATTTTTTCATAAAAATTCCCTCCTCAATAAGTTACCCTTATTGTAATCGATACTTTTTAGTATTGTCGGGAGATTTCTTAATCGGTTTGCTTTCATTCATGAATGGTTGTTTTTTCATGATGAGCTTTTGTTCGAAGAAATGCTGTTCAGCTCCTGTAGATAGCGTAATATTGGGGTGTTGATTCGCGATTCGTTTAATGGAATATAATCCAAGCCCACGATCTTTCCCTTTTGTAGAATAGTTTTTTGCATATAAATTATCTAATGCAATCCTTGGGTTATCCATGCTATTTTTTACAATACAGTATTGCGTATGATGGACTGTAAATAACGCAATACATATACTGCGTTCTGTTGATTTTTCTGCTGCTTCGATCGCATTATCAACTAATACCGATAGTATACGAATAAATGATTCTGTCGCCATATATAGTTCGTTAATTGGCTCAGGAATATCAACAGTTACCGATAATTTTCTTTGCTGAGCAGTAACGATTTTTACGCTTAGTACACTCTTTACTTCCGCAATCATGACGCGAGACAGCTTTGTTAACTCTAGCTGCTGATTGTTAACAATGGCAGTTGTTGGTGCAATTGTACCCTCGTAAATTTGTTTTATTTGTTGTACATCCTCAGTGCGCACCGCTTCCTCTAGTGTTAGCATTAAATTCATATAATCATGTCGAAACGTCGCAAGCTCATCGTGCATAAACTCCAGCTTTGTCACATAATCCATTAACTGTTCATGCATTTGCTTTTCGTGCTGCTCAATTAACTGCGCGCGCGAACGGTAAACACTCATTGAAATAATGAGCATTAGTATAATCGAAATAGCTGTAATGCTTATGTATAACTGTTCTCCATATAATTCATGTAGATTCGATAATACACGCACAGTTGGAAAATTGATAATAAGTAAAAACACGGTACAAAGCGCAACGATTATAAATGTAGGGATAAATAGTTTACTGCTTCGTAAATAATGTCCCGTTAGCTGAATTTTGTTTCGTGCGATATACATTGCAATCAAAATAACTAGCAATGTCACAACCTGTAACACACTCGGCGTCCAGCTATAGTAAGGGAACGGGCTATCTAAATACATATAATAGGTAAGTGTTAAAAGACCATTTTTAATGACTGTAAACAAAACCGTGCTAAGCAGTGCAAAGTAAATGACCTGAATTAAATTACCTGCTTTTGTTAGCGAACCAAGGATCACTAAAAAGCCAATTAACGCCAATACATTTAATTCCACAAAACCAGAATAGCCAATCGCCATAGCTAATAGCACCGTAAATAAAATGCTTAACAGCGCATAAAAACGCTTCGAAATTTGGGTAGTGCCTAGTAGCAATTGAAACAAATAGAAATGCCCAAAGCCGATTAGCACTAAGGCTAGTAAATTATAAAATAACATCCTTACCCTTCTTTCAATAACGCTTTAATCGTTTTCATAAGTCTACGAGAAACCGGAACTTGCTTACCAGTTGTTAAATACACGAGCTGCTGTTTCGTATCTAATTGCTGCACATGTTTTTTATTAATAAGCACTGATTTATGACAGCGTATAAATCGTGTATCCATTTGCTCGATTTCTTTAAGCGTTCCATAAAACTGGATTAGCTGATTAGTTGTCCCAAGCTGTAGGCGATGCGGTTCATCGGTCATAATATATTCAACCGTCGAAAATGGGACTTTAATCGTCGTATACGCATTATCAACAACGAAATAATCCTCCTCGATTAAGGTATTATTTTTCGTAACATATTGTGCCAAGCACTCCGTAATAAGCTTCCGACGTGTTTCATGTGGTAAGTCCTTTTCAATAAACGTTAGGGCAGATACCATATATTGATACGAAATAGGTGCCAACTCAGAATGGGTTGTAACAAAGACAATAATGCCGTGTGGGTCAACATTTCGTATTTCCCGTGCCACTTCTAACCCTTTTCTTGTTTCCTGTTTAATTTCGATATCTAAAAAATAGATCGGTGTGTAGGTGCAAAGAGCAATTTTCGATAAAATTTCATCGGCACGACTTGTCGCTTCAATAAAGTTGTACGGGATTTGCTTTTTCTCACAAATCTCTCCTATCAATTGCTGCATCTGCTGTGCCTGATAAAGGTCATCTTCTAATATAAAAATACTCATTGCCCTTCCCCCTTTCGTTAAGCATATTAAACCTCCTAGCCTATAACTAGGAGGTACTACTTACACTATTTTAAAACTTGCCAAATTGCCCTTGAAATTACTGCTAATACCTCCGCAATCGTTGCAAAAGAATCGACCTTATCTTTTTTTAACAAACGTTTTTTTAGTTTGCCGCTAGATTTTACTCTTAATCGTATCTCCTTGCAGCGGCTCTTGTTCACTGTTAAATCGAATACGCAGTGATTTACAGCTCGCTAAGCTTGGCATATCCATCACTTGAAAATGTAAATGTGATTCGGACGAATTACCCGAATTGCCACAGCGTCCAATTGTCTCTCCTGTTTTCACATGCTGACCAACTCGTACTGTAATCGAACTCGGTATTAAATGGGCAAGTAAGCTATATTCTTTATTTGCATGCTCAATGATGACAAAATTACCAGCTGGATTTTGTTCATCCATTTGCCCTGGAATATTGTCTTCAATGCCATCTACTACTTCAATTACTGTACCATCTAATGGCGCCAAAATTTCCTCATTGTATGCGAAATACATGTCATTGCGCTCTGGTGTATGGTGATATGTTAGACGATCTTGAACTTTTACAAAATCATAGGCAAAGCGCTGAGATTCGTAAGCGTAGTGATAGTTAATAAGCACATTTGCGCCGCCCCAAAACACAAACCATTCCCCTTTAAATGGATAATGGTATGTATTTTTTGTATACTGTTTATTCGCTTGTTCATCAATCGTAAAAGGTGTTAAAAATAAGCTTTCGATTTCATTTGCTGGGTTGAATGCCACAACAATTGCCTTTGTTTTCATATCATCTAGCCAAATCATTTGTTTTGAATATGGCAAATTTATTTCATGCTCTAATCGAAATTGCTCTACCCCTTCGACAAACGGTATCGCTAAATGTAAAAATTGATCGTATGTAACATAATGCTGAAATTCTGCAGTCGTCGCATTATAAACTTCCTCAAATTGCTGTGCTAAAAATAGTTGCCCCATTGTCTGTTGTAAATTCGTAGCCTGCTCCATATAACCCCTCCAAATACAAAGAATTTTCTAACTAGTTTACGGTTGTAAATAGAAAAAGTTTCATTTAATAACTATTTCCATATACAATTAGTAAGAGAAAATGTAATTTAAGGTGGGCTTTTCATGGTATTCAAATCAAAAATTGATATTTGGATGGCGGCAATTTTTATTATCGTCCCTACCCTAATGATTTATGGGGTCATTACGGAGCCAGATATTATTACCATAGTTGTTACAATTGCGTTAATCGCTCTATTAGCTATACTATTTTTTGGCACGAAGTATGTCATTCAGGACAATAAGCTAATTATCCATGGTGGCATTACAAAAACAAATATTGATATCGCAAAAATTCATAGCTTGCGCCCATCAAAAAATCCTTTTTCTGCACCAGCAATGTCCATTGACCGTATTGAAATTACGTTTGATCCCGATATGCAGATGACACTTGTTTCTCCAAAAGATAAAGAAACCTTTGTTAAAAAATTGCTAGAAATTAACCCTTCTATTAAGCTTATCCATTAACCAAAAAGGGTAATTGCGATTACTCATAATTACCCTTCTTTCTTCATATTTAAGACTTGTACAACTATAGCTGGAATAACATTTTTTCCGTATAAGTCACTTGCCTTTATCCAAACCGGTAAGTATGTACCGTTATCCGCTTCCATAAATTCTTCTGCCTGACCTGTACCAAATTGCCCACCGGTTATTTTTGCACAAAAATAATGTTGTATTCCGTTATAAGGCACAGTTGTTAAGAGCTCTCCTATTTCAACCTCTACACCGAGCTCTTCGAATGCTTCACGCTTTGCACATTGCTCAATCGTTTCGCCTATTTCCTGCTTACCGCCCGGAAATACATAATACACACGCCCCGCCTTTTCACGTCGAATTAACGCAACCTTATCATTTTCTACAATAACAACCGCACCACGATCCGTCATAACCTTTTCACCCTCTTACTCAAATTCTTCTAGTATTTCTACAACTTCTATCCTGCCATCGACTAGCATTTCTGGTAAAGCAGTTGTGTTATTATTTTGCCAATAGCTGCGCGCCTGTTCAATTTTCTTTGCAAATGATGCCCCGTCTTCTTTCGGTAACAGCTCGCCGTCACCTTCAAAACAGTTACCATCTACTTTTAGTTTTACTATTTGTAATACTTTCCGGTTAAACGATTCAAATATTACTCTCCATTTCAATAAATCGTCATAGCTTTTTGTTACATATAAACATGATAATCTCGATGGATAGTAAGGGAATTCTTGTAGTCGAACCATTTCTACAATTGTTTCTCGAATTGCGCGTACACTTGATCCCGCATAATTTAACACAACGTCCGCATCTTCCTTCTCCATGTGTAAGCCATTTTCAGAATTTCTACTTAGCAAAATTTGGAAAGCATCTTCTCCTTGTGCGTTGTGCTGCTCCTGTTCAAAAAAGAAGCGGTACAATGTATTTTTTTCATGCTGATCAAAATAAATGATTTGACCAAGTTGCATTTTATTTCGTGTTACTAGGTGATATACGTATTGTTCAGTTTGATTCATATCTGTACCCCCTATATGCAATAATGCTTCCTACACCAGCATACATACTCTTGTTACGCCCACTCATGTTACTCCTCCTTTTGTTTACAAACTCGCAAAGATAATTACCATTTATTTCATCTATTATATACTTTACTAAATTTTCTGATAAAATAATATTAGCTGAAAAAGAAAGGAATGATTTCTATGAATACGACAACAAAGGTGATTGAAAAGTAGAAACGCTACTCTTTTCAATCTTTTAAACAAATAGACAAAATATTATTGAAAAGAGGATTATCATTCATGTATACCGATCAAGAATTAACCATTCGCCCGATTGCACAAAAGGATATGGGACGTTTATGGGAGCTTATTTACAAAGACGAACAACCTGAGTGGAAAAAATGGGATGCACCTTACTATCCACATCAAGCAATACCATATGAAGACTTCATTCAATCAAAACAAGATTGGATTGGCGATGACAGCTTTTGGGTTATTGAAGTGAATGGGATTGTTCGTGGTATTATTTCATACTATTGGGAGCATGAGCCTTCTAAATGGCTTGAAATGGGCATTGTTCTTCATGAGGCTGGCTCTTGGGGAAAAGGTATTGGAACACGTGCATTAAAACTTTGGATAGCACATTTATTTAATACAATGCCACTCGTACGCGTAGGCTATACAACATGGTCTGGCAACGAACGCATGATTCGTGTTGGTGAAAAGCTTGGTATGCAAGTGGAAGCACGTATTCGCAAAGTACGTTTCTATGAAGGTCATTATTACGATTCCATTCGTATGGGGGTTTTACGTGAGGAATGGGAAGCGTAAAAACAATAAATTTTAGGGGTGGATGAATTGAGTCTTACGCAGAAGCTACAAGCCAATTTTGATGAAATGGTGGAAATTCGCAGACATTTACACATGTATCCAGAGTTATCTTTTAAAGAAATAAATACACCAAAACTGATTGCAGAAAAGCTACGGTCATATGGCATTGAGGTGAAGGAAAACGTTGGTGGTAATGGCGTTGTTGGTCTTTTAAAGGGTACATTTGATGGACCAACGATTGCATTGCGTGCTGATTTTGATGCGTTACCCATTCAAGATGAGAAGGAAGTTGCCTACAAATCCAAAATTGATGGTGTGAGCCATGCTTGTGGTCACGATATTCATACTGCCGCACTACTTGGTTTAGCGAGAGCATTAAGCGAGGCGCGCGATGAGATACATGGTAATGTCGTATTTATTCACCAATTTGCCGAAGAAGTTGTCCCTGGTGGCGCGAAGGCAATGGTTGAGGCTGGCTGTTTAGATGGCGTTGACTATGTATACGGAGCACACGTTTCTTCATGGTCAGATGTTGGTACCATACTATTTTGTGAAGGTTATGCAATGGCAGCAGCTGACTTTTTCGAGCTTACAATTCAAGGAAAAGGCGGACACGGTGCTGCTCCACACGAAACAATTGACCCGATTGTTGCAGCCGCGCAATTTGTCTTTGGCGTACAGCCAATTGTGAGCCGTAATACCGACCCAATTGAATCCGCTGTTGTTACAGTCGGAAAAATCGAAAGCGGTACAGTCGGAAATGTCATTCCCGATAAAGCCTATTTAACAGGAACGGTGCGTACATTTAACCCTGATGTACGTAACATGGTTGAAAAAAAGCTAAATAACTTGTACAAAGCAATCGAAATTCAATATGATGCAAAAATTAATTTTACGTATACACGTGGCTATGATGCAGTTTATAACCATCCAGCAGAAACGGCTACCCTACGTGAAGCAGTGTCGATTAATTTACCAGAGCTACAAGTTGTCAATGTACCACCAAGCATGGGAGCAGAGGATTTCACGTATTATTTACAAGAAAAACCGGGTACATTTTTCTTCGTTGGTGGTGGCAATCCGTCCATTAAGGCCGTCTATCCACACCACCATCCAAAATTTGACGTCGATGAACAATCAATGATCAATACCGGTGAAGTATTTATTGAAGTGTTGAAATTGCACGGCATTATTCGATAAAACGAGATATACGTTGAAGAAGGCTTGAATTTCAAGATACTTAAGCCTTCTTCAATGCTTCCTCCAATGACAATGGCGAAATTGTTCCTTGATGGAAATACATTTGCCAACGTCCATCAATCAGCTTCCAAATCGAGCTACGATATGAATTGCGATTTCTTGTCTTATCGACAATAAAATAAGTCGTCAACACAACACCATCTGCTAATGGATACATTTCAAAGTTATGCAGCGACATCTCTGATAACACAACACCCGATTCCAAGCATTCTTTTTTATCATACATAAAGCCTGAACTACCAATTTCAAAAAACGCATCCGCTAAAACTTCATCGAGCTTCTCCACACTTTCACGCACATCTGGCTTTATATGACTTTCTTCTAACGTCTTTATATGCTGCTTTAAATTCATACAAATCTCCCCCATAAAAGAATTAAAATGATTTTACTTGTTAATTCCTAGAAATACAAATAGAATTTATAATATTCAGATGATTAATAGAGAGTTGAGGTGTTTAACATTGAAAAAAGAAAAAAACGAGTTTTTTGAATGGTTAAAGGTAATTGTTTTAACGGCCGTTTTTGTTATCGGAATCCGCTCATTTATTTTTTCGCCTATTATGGTAGACGGTGCCTCCATGATGCCAACGTATGAGGACGGTGACCGAATCATTGTCAATAAAATTGGCAAAACCATTACAGATTTAGAGCGCTTTGATATTGTTGTTTTTAAAGCACCTGATGAGCGCAACTTCATTAAACGCATTATCGGCTTGCCGGGTGATCATATTGCATACGAAAATGATGAACTCTACGTGAATGGCGAAAAATTTGAAGAGCCATATTTGGCACAATATAAATCAGAGTTAGACGGCTTCGGTGATTTAACATATGATTTCACGTTAGAACAACTGACAGACAGTTCTAAAATTCCTGAAGATTATTATTTAGTGTTAGGAGACAATCGTCGTAAAAGTAGTGATAGTCGCGATGCACGTGTTGGCTTAGTCGCTAAAGACAAAATTATCGGGAAAGCAAATATTCGGGTTTATCCGTTTGATGAATTTGGCTGGGTACAATAATTGAACCTTGAGGTGACGATAATGAATTTTCCTGTTTTAGAAACAGAACGACTTATTTTACGTCAATTAAAAATTGAAGATGCACAGGCTATGTACATTTACGCCTCAAACGACGACGTTACCAAATACGTATTATGGGATTCACACACATCTTCAGAGCAAACAAAACAATTTTTACAATTTATGATTGATAAATACGAACAGGAAAACTATGCGTGGGCGGTTACTTTAAAGGATTCGGATGAATTTATCGGCACGATTGATTATGTGATGTTCAATAAAGAGGAACGCATTGGCGAAATCGGTTATGCCGTATCACATCTATACTGGGGCAAGGGCTATATGAGTGAAGCCGCGCAAGCAATTGTTCATTATGGCTTTGCCAAGCTTAATTTAGAGCGTATTCAAGCACGATGCTTTGCGGAAAACATTGGCTCCGAGCGAGTTATGCAAAAGATAGGCATGGTATATGAAGGAACGATGCGCAAAGCGAAATTTTCTAAAGGTACTTACTACGATTTAAAAATGTATTCGATTTTACGTGAAGAAGCCAATTTATCGTAAGGAGCAAAACGAATGATGCAAGATTTAACGATTCCTTTAGAAGAAGGAAAACTCAATATACGTGTGGCCGTTTGGATTGAACAGGAAGACAGTCTCCTCATAAGCGAATTCCCAAACGGCCTTCTTTCTCTACCTGGTGGACGCGTAAAATTTGGTGAAGCAAGTAATGATGCGGCAATTCGTGAGCTTTATGAAGAAACTGGTGAGCAACTAAAAGACATAAGATTATTTGCAATCATTGAAAATTTCTTCACATTAGGACAAGCCCACCACGAAATTTTATATGTCTATCGCGGCACGATTCCCTTTAAAGAAACGTATGCAGGGATCGATTATGACGACCAAAAGCTGTACTGGCTATCGAAAGCAGAAATTCACAAATTAAAACCCCAAGCGTTCGCTCAACTTATACATAAAGCAGATGAATTGGGTGTTGTGCATATTGTACACCGTGATTAAAAATAGCGAGAGGAATTGCGTGCTAGTACGTGATACCTCTCTTTGTTTTAGAAAGGGATGAGCATAATGAACCGGCACATACTCGCCATTTCAGGAGGCGGATTTTCTGAACAACAAAATGCAGCCATCGATCAATATTTGATTCAGCTTACACAGAAAAACGCTCCTGTTAAAATAGCATTCATCGCCACAGCGAGCAATGATAATCCGCATTATATTGAAAAATTTCACACTTCATTTCAACTGCATGAGACAACACATATTACACAGCAAGATTTTCATAGGCAGGACATTCAGCACATCATCAATGCACAAGATATTCTTTATGTAGGCGGTGGTAACACAAAATATATGCTGGATTGCTGGAATGCAGCTGGATTTGATGGCGTGTTAAAAAATGCTTATGCAGAAGGTATCATTTTAGCAGGCGTCAGTGCTGGTGCCATGTGCTGGTTTGAGACTTGCTATAGTGAGGTCGATGGTCGTTTTATACAATTTGAAGGCTTAGGGCTATTAAAAGGTGCCTTTTGTCCTCATTATCAGGAATCAGAACGTCAAAAACTATTTGATACATGGGCAAGTACACATAATATTGTCCCCAGCTACACATTAACTGACAATGAAAATTTGCACTTTAAAAACGAACAATGCGTGATGAAGTTAACTAGTTATTAAAATTAATCGCAAAGGAAGTATCCCCGAATCACTTTACGGACACTTCCTTTTCTATTACTCCCACGTTTCATCTAACTTGTCTGAATAAAATTCAATCGCTCGCTTATACATTAAAATCGAATGATCAGATGTTGTGTTTGTTAAACATTTTAACAGCAACTCCATTGCCTCACTATGAGCTTGCAAATTATAGAGCGTCATCGCATAAAACACTTTTAACGATTCATTTTCTGGAAAAAAGCTTACTGCCTTTTCAAAAACATCCCTTGATTTTTCGTATTCACCAAGCGTTCGATATGTACTTCCCAACCCTAAATAAGCACCCTGTAAATCTTCTTTTTGTAACTTCCCTTGAATGGCAACTTCATAATATGGAACTGCCTGCGCTTCTTCACCCAGGCAATCAAAGCTCCATGCACATTGATAGTTTATATACGCATCTGCTGGGCGCTCTTTTGCTAATGCTACGAGTAATTCATTGGATTCCTTCAATTTGTTTTCATTTCGATATCGTAAAGCTTGTTTTAACGTTTCCTGTTCCGACATATAGACACTCCTAATTAAAAATCATTTCATATTGAATAAGTGCACTATCCATTTCTAAATAACGTTCAGTTCCAATTCTACTTACCTCTTGAAACCCGAGCTTTTGGAGCATCCTTCTTGAACGGATATTTGCTTCATGTGTTTCAGCAGTAAATCTTGTAATCCCTAGCTCGATTGAGGCAAACTCAAAAAGGCTTAGCGCCGCTTGTGAACCAAATCCTTTTCCCCACGCATTACGATCGCCAATTGCAATACCAAACTCTGCTGTATTCCCTTCTATACAAGCTAAATCAACATATCCAATTAACCTATCACTTGTCTCAATCCCCAATCGCATAAAATCCTTCGCCTTATTCGTTACACAATGTTCCCACCATTGACATAGCTCCTCTTCCTGTCGATTAACTTCCCAGCCATTTGCCAAACAAAAAATATGGTCCTTGCTCCACGTCAAAACTACTGTATAATCGTCTAGTGAAATTGGCCGTAGTTTTATTAATTGTTTATTACTCATGATTCCTCCTCCTTTTATCAAACCGTTTTCATTGCGGAAATACTTTTTAAAAAATATTGAGAATAAATTTACACTTGCTTCGTTGTACTAGATGAAAAAGCTTTTTCAATACAATAAGGAGCCTAGCCTATGAAAAGTTCACCAACTAATTTTATCGATCGATTGAAAAAACAAAAGGAAGATGCCCTTGATTATATTATCGATAGTTACATGCCACTTGTTAAAGCAATTGCATACAAAATTTTACACACACAATCCAAATACGATGTAGATGAATGTGTGAATGATGTGTTTTTAAGTGTTTGGCAAAATGCCGCGCAATTTCAAGGAGACAGCACAGACTTTAAAAAATGGATTGGCATGATTACGAAATATAAAGCAATCGACCGCTACCGACAATACGAAAAACGCGTAGCTCGTGAGCAATCTGAAGAGCAGCCATTCGGACAGCAGCAAACAAGCTACACTACCGAACAACAAATACTTGAACGCGAACAAAAAAATGAACTGCTCTTTGCCATTAGTAAATTAGCTGAGCTCGACCGACATATTTTTATGATGAAATACTATTTAGAGCTAACAAATAGCGAAATTGCCGACACGCTTGGACTAACAAAAGCCGCTGTCGATAACCGTTTATATCGCGGCAAAAAAGAACTCGCACAACATGTCAACTTAAAGGAGCGTTTAATATGAGCATGAAAGAATGGATGGAACTCGACATCGATAACCTCGAATTAGAACAAGTAACGGAGCTTGAAAAACAACGCGTCAAACAGCACGTCTTCAAAAAACGTAAAAAAGCGCCCATTTGGAAATCGCTTAGCGTTGCAGCCGTACTACTCATTAGTGCTACTACTGTGACAACTTTCGCTTTTCCATCCTTAGCCTCTCAAATTCCATTTATGAATAATGTCATCAGCTATTTTGATGATGATTACGGGCAATATACAAACTTTGAAGCATTCTCAGATGATTTAGGACTTGTTGATTCAGATAACGGTGTTTCAATTTTAATCGATCACGCTGTATATGACGGCACAAATATTATCGTTTCTTATGCCCTCAAAACAGAATCAAATTTAGGAAAATCACTTTCCATAAGCGGTGGAAATTGGTTCGATGTCAAAGGTGCTAATGGAATGAGTGGTAGTGACAAAATTATCCAAGTAGATAACAATCACTATATCGGTGTAGCTGAACTCACACCCTTTTTTAAAGATAGTGAACATCCTGAAACAATCGAAGTAACATGGGAGCCAAAAGCCTTTTACAATCACGAAACTACTATGGAAGTAAAGGGTGATTGGTCATTTAACTTCTCACTAAGCCGTTTAGAGGGGACCGTACTTGCAGTCAATAAAACGGTAGAAAGTAGTGGCGTAAACCTAGCTTTAAATTCCATCGAATTCACAGACGTTTCAACGGTTTTATCCTATAAACAATTCGCAAGCGATGAGCTCATGAAATCTTGGCTATCTGTAACACCTGTATTTACGGTGAAAGACAATTTAGGAAACATTTACGTAGATGGGACAAGCGGTGGTGGACAAACTTCCGACGACTTTAAAACCTTTACTGGGACAACTACATTTGGCGCCATTAAAGATGGTGCAACAAAGCTGTTCATTGAGCCAACAGCGATTGCTAGCTTAGAGAACGGGCGAGGACATGAAGAAATTCCGCTTAGTGTTATTGTTATAGAATTAACAAGCAAATAAATTTACTAAGTTAAAACAGCGTCAAGTAACTTGTGACGCTGTTTTTTAAATAATCAAAAAATTACTATATAAATTACCCTTTCAATTCTTTAAAATTAAAAGAAACGTTTGTTCTCAAATCCACAAAAAACTGGAGGCAATAATTTATGAATCAAGTTTGTGTCATTACTATTTATGTTCCAAATTTAAACGAAGCAATTAATTTTTACACTAATAGCTTAGGCTTTGAAGTAAATAAACAGTATAGCCCTAAAATTGTTTCACTTGTTCATAAAGGAATCCCATTCATTCTAGAAGAAAATGATCAATTAATCGAAAACACAGCAAGTACATCACGCGTTGTTTTAGCACTAAAAACAGAAAATATCGTGCAAAAAGCTAAACTTTTAAAAGAAAAATCAGTTGAATTTTTAGTAGCAGAACCAACTGCTTGCCCGCCCGGAAAGTTTATTAGCTTTAAAGATCCATTTGGAAATATTATAGAATATCTACAATTTGAAGATCAATAATAGCTGATTTTCTACGTTATTCGCATAACATGAGCGTAGAATTATTAATGCCTACACACAAATTTCCAATACAAGGATTTCACTCAAACTTTCTTAAAATAGTATTAATCACATCCATATCGAGAGGAGTTTTTTTCTTGAGTACCATTGAACAGCGCCTACATGAATTAGGCTTACAGCTACCTGAAGCAACACCCCCACTTTACAACTATGTACCCGTAACAATTCATCAACATATTGCTTATATTAGTGGACAAGTCCCTCGCATCGATGGACACATTCCGCTTCCCGGTAAAGTTGGTCGAGACGTTACAATCGAGCAGGCAAGTGAACTCGCTGAATACTGTGTATTAAAAGGCCTTAGCTGCTTAAAGGCACAGATTGGTTCACTCGATCAGGTCGAACAAATCCTTAAAGTAACAGGCTATGTTCAAGTAGCACCTGACTTTTACGAGCCATCAAAAGTGCTTGACGCGGCTTCTGCGCTACTTGAAAAAATCTTTGGTGAAAAAGGCCGCCATGCGCGTACTGCTATTGGCGTTGCAACCCTTCCTAGCAACGCACCAGTTGAAATCGATTTTATAATCGCCATTAAATAAAGGAGTGAAATAATTGATTACACTAAAAGATATTCAAGATGCTAGACAGCGTATTCAAAGTATCGTCTATGAGACACCGATTCTTCAATCGGAACAGCTATCGAAGTTATGCGGAAATCAACTTTTTTTAAAGGCAGAACACCTACAAAAAACAGGCTCATTTAAAATACGCGGGGCTAGCAATATGGTCATTCATGCAGTCGAGAATGGTGCACAGCATGTAACAACGGCATCTTCAGGCAATCACGGACAAGCCGTAGCTTTCGTGGCAGATAAATACGGCGTCCCATCAACAATTGTTGTGCCTGAAAATGCCAGCCAGTGTAAAATTAACGCCATCATCGGCTACAATGGGCAAGTTGAAAAGTGCGGGACTACATCTATTGAACGTCTACCTAGAGCAATGCAAATTGCCAACGAGCAAAACGGCATCTATATTCCCCCTTACGACGATCCGCTTATTATGGCTGGCCAAGGAACAGTAGGGCTTGAAATTTTACAACAGCTTCATAACATCGACGCCATTGTTGTGCCAATTGGTGGTGGCGGCTTAATTTCAGGTATTTTAACTGCCATAAAAGAAACGAATCCTGCTATTCAAATAATTGGTGTAGAGCCCGCGCTTGCCAATGACACATACCTATCACTACAAAACAAAAAAATCACTGCGATTTCTGCAACAAACACGATTGCAGATGGATTACGTACAAACCAACCTGGTGATTTAACATTCCCAGTGCTAACGAAATACTTAGATGATCTTGTTCTCGTAAGTGAAGACGAAATTCGCATGGCCTTTAGCTTTGTACTCGAGCGCACAAAGCAACTGATTGAGCCTTCAAGCGCAACAACTGTCGCAGCCGTTCTCTATAATAAGCTCAACATACAAGGGAAAAATATCGTCACACTTATATCTGGTGGCAATGTTGACCTTGAAAATGTACAAGGATTGATTGTAGATACAGCAAAGTTTTCTCAGGTAAACTGCTAGGGGTGGTGACATCATGGGATCTAGAATTATGCATGCCATTATCGCTTATAAAGTGGCTGATGCTTTACACATTACAAATAAAACAGAATTTATATTAGGTGGCATTGCAGCAGATGCTTCTTCAAATAAAGAAGCGTCTCATTTTTACACTGGAAAGCATGAGGAATATACACGTAGGATTGATTATGAATCATTCATTAAGAAATATAACGAATATGCTACCAATGACTTTATTCTTGGCTATTTTGCACATCTTATTGCGGATGAGTATTGGCTTCAAGGCTTCTATCTACCTTGGTTAAAAAATCGTATTGAGTCAAACGCCGAAGTACTCCCGCTATATCATCAGGATTTCCAAGTACTCAATACACAACTTATTCATTACTATAATTTAAAAGACGAACTCATCAACCATCTAACAAACGACGCTCAGTTACTAAAGCTAGATGAAGTGCAACCAAACGAAGTGATGCATTTTGCTCGGTATGTCATCGAAGACATGAAAGATAAAGTCGGCAATCTTCATCCCACTCTAAATGTATTCACGTTGGAGCAAATTATCGGCTATATTGAAACGTCCACTGAAAAAAGCATTTATTTGATTCAGCAAAACAGAGCAATACGCCTAGAGTAAATTGCTAAAACCTTATAGAGCCACTAACTTAAACTTTGCTCAGTGGCTCATTTTTTTAGTTGATAGCTAAGTATGAATTATTCAAGGAAATCCACAAAGATGCAACATCATTTTGCTTTATTTGGTGCGAAATGTGTTTTTCTAAACTTTTCAAGTACGGGCAATAATTCAAGCAAATCCTCTATAACTGCATCTGCCAAAACGTCATCCCACTGATCATCCTTTATCCATACGCCCTTCATCCCTATGCGCCTTGCAGCCTTCACATCATTTTCAGGATGATCTCCAACAAATACACTTTCTGAAGGTGTAGCCTGTAACTGACTTAAAGCCTTTAAGAAAATGCGTTCATCTGGCTTTTTCATTCCTTCCCATTCAGATACTAAAATTACATCAAAATAATGTTCGATTTGTAATGCCTTTATATTGTCCATTTGGAATTGACCATAACCATTTGTAATAATGCCTAATTGGTAGTACGCTTTCTTTAACGCTTTTAACAGTTCGATTAAATTTGGAAATGCTACGCAGCTATATTTAAATTCATGTAAATAGTCTTCTAATAACTGCTCTGACGTTATATTCGTAATCGCAAATTCCTGTACTAATTGAGCATACACCTTGTCCTTCCAAACATAACCGCGCTGATCCAGTTCGATAAAACACTCAGTATATTGTTCCTTTGGTATATGCCCAACATAGTTATATAAACGTTCATATTGCTTTTCCACAAAAACTTTTACTGATGCATCCCGATTTAATAATGTACCATCTAAATCAAACAGTATCGCCTTCATCTATTTAGCCTCCTTCTCCATCGTCATCGTCTCCATCACAAAACCTAGAGAGCTCGTCGTTACCCCCTCTTTTGAAATGCGAAACCCGAGTTTTTTATACAGCCTAATATTATTCACTTCCGATTTACAGACCTTACAGCGTACATATGGAATCTGCTCTTGTACTGCCAACTTTTCAATAAAATTCACGAGCGTACTCGCTATGCCCTTCCCTTGAAATTCAGGCAATACTGCCAATCTTGAAAAATAAAAATGATCTTTAAAGCGTGTAACTTTTACAACCCCAACAAGCCGCTCATGAATCTCTGCGCCCCATATCAACACATTACTTTCAAGCTCTTGTTCAATTGTAGTTGCCGTTTCAGCTAAAGCACTGGACGGCATCAAATCTTGTTCATAACGTTTAAATGCTGCATGAATCACCTTGATAATTTGCTTTCCATCTGTAACATTCTTAATTGTCTCAAGCATTTTCATGCCCCCCCATATGAATCCTATATGTATAAAAATAACATAACCCTAATGCAAGCAAATTAATGATAAAATGCTTAAAGATGATGAAGATGCGTGGTGAAATAGAATGAAAAATGTACGCTTAAAAATGGCACGTATTGAAATGGATTTGTCACAAGAAGAGCTTGCAAAAAAGGTTGGAGTTACACGTCAAACAATTGGTTTAATCGAGCTTGGCAAATACAATCCGACACTCAGTGTATGTCTCGCGATTTGTAAAACGTTAAATAAAACACTCGATGAATTATTTTGGGCATAGTAAAAAAATCAGTCTATCATCACTTTTAGATAGGCTGTTTTTTTGTTTACATTTTTTTACACAAGTATTAAAATTGAATAACTTCATTAGAAAAACATAATTCGCGCCAAATAGCGCGAATTAATGTCTTTTCTTATGTGGATTTCTTTGAAAAAAATTTATACTTTCCTATCCACTAAAAAATCAAAAGGAGAAATATATATGGCATCTATTCAGCTTATTCACCCTAGCTTAGCTTATGAGTCTCAACTTATTGCTTATAAAAATGAATTTCCTTATAACCCAAGCGGTATTGAGGGCAGTTCACAAATTGCTTTTGCCGAAAGTATAGAACAATGGCTTGATCAAATTGAAAAAAATCGTCATTGGGAAACTGTTCAAAATGATTATATGCCTGCAGAGCAATATATTGCGATAGACAATAATGACAACGTAGTCGGCATGCTTAACTTCCGCAAAGAGCTCAATGATTATTTGCTTAATTATATCGGGCATATCGGCTACTCCGTTGCACCAAGCAAACGTCGGCAAGGACTCGCAACAGAAATGTTAAAGCTTGCATTAGAAGAAGCCAAAAATTTCGGCTTACAAAAAGTACTCATTACATGTACAGATGATAATATTGCTTCCTACAAAGTAATTGAGAACAATGGCGGTTTATTAGAAGACAAACGCGTTGATCCAGGTGATCAAAAATTAACACGAAGATATTGGATTACATTGTAAAACCGATAAATCCGCGCATACTACCTTCTTCAATTGCGCGGATTTGATGTAATAACCTTTATTCACCTATTAACTCCATACGGTACAATCGGTCATCTCCCGTAACTGGTTGCCCACGACCATCCGTATTATTTGTAATAAAGTGCAGCGTATCCTCTTCAATCCATACATCTCGAATCCGTCCAACATCATTGACAATTTCATGCACTTCATCTGTTTTTAAATTAAAAGCTAGTAGCGCTGTTCCCCTTAGAGCTGCCACATAAAGTACATCATGATCATAAGCCATACCCGACGGCGCCCAAGTACTGCCCTTCCCTGATGTGAATAATGGCGGCATCATATTATCTTGCTTTTTCATTCCTTCAATAATGGGCCAGCCATAATTTTCTCCTGCCTTAATTTCGTTTACTTCATCATTCGCGCTTTGTCCATGCTCCGTTGCATACATTACTCCCTCAGTCGACCAAACGAGTCCTTGCGGGTTGCGATGCCCATAACTGTATACATATGAGTTTTTAAATGGATTATCGTCTGGAATCGAGCCATCTAAATTCATACGCAAAATCTTCCCAGCAAGATTCTCTTTATTTTGTGCAAGCTCAGGATTGGATGCATCCCCTGCTGTTACATATAGCTTATTATCTGGCCCAATTTTCAAGCGCCCCCCGTGATGGTATATTCCACTGGGAATCCCGTCTATTAATGTCTTTCGCTCATTCCAAACTTCATCATCTAGCTGCAACAATACTACACGGTTCAACTGTTTATCGACCTTTTCATACGTGTAATATGCAAATGCTACATTGGAATTTGAAAAATCGGGTGCTAACACAAAACCGAGTAACCCAGCCTCTGCAGCAGTGGAAAGTGTTTGTTCAAGCTTCACATTCTGACGCGACATAGAATCAGCCTCAATTTTTACAATCGATCCTGTACGCTCGGTTATATAAAAGGTATCTTTATGCTTTTCAATAGCCCACGGAGCCTTTAGGTTTTCTGCGATTATTTCGACAGCAATTTCGTTGTTTGGCTGTTCGGCTTCCTCTACTATTTGTTCCTTACCATTTGCTTTACATCCCGTGACTAATAAAACAAGCAGTGTAATTCTTAATAAATGGATTCTCAAAAGCAGCCCTCCAACTAACATTATTTTATTACCTAGCTTAGTATTGGTTTTACCCTGTTTGAATGCTTCTTTTTACTGCTAATCATTGCTGCATTATGCTTCATTTTCAAATCTGCTTTATTATGTGAATAACGAACTTTTACTAGTTTGTTTTTCATTTTTGAATTAATATTAAACTAGAATTGTAAAAAAAATCCACTGTTGTTATCCCAAATATTTTTATCATTATCACTTTCCCCTTTGTTTCTTGTCTGGGGCGGAGCTTTTATATAAAGGAGAGATTTTTATGTTAGTAAGACGAGCAGTCGAACAAGATGTTATAAAAATTATTACGGTAATGAAAGATGCTGAGGCTTCTGGCTTTATGCTATATGAGCCAAATGAAAGACAACCTACTCCAGATTCCTTAAGTAAATTTATCAAGATAATGAACACAGCTCCTAAATCATGCTTCTTTGTCGCAGAAGAAAATGAAGAGATTTTAGGCTATCTATTATTAAAGGCTGAAAATTTAAGTCGTACCTCTCATCGTGCGACAATTGCAGTTGGCGTACATAGCCTCAGTCGCGGAAAAGGTACTGGTACAAAGCTATTTGAGCATATGATTAATTGGGCGAAACAACAAAAGCTACACCGCTTAGAATTGACCGTTATCGAACATAATAGTCAAGCTGTTCATCTTTATAAAAAAATGGGCTTTATAGAAGAAGGGGTCAAACGAGATTCCCTATGGATCCATGATCGATTTGTAAACGAAATTTATATGAGCCTGCTTCTTTAACAGAAAAAAAAGAACGAAAGTAGCCCCTTCATGACTGCTTTCGTTCTATACTTTAATTCACTAATTAACCGGGCTACACTCTATAGTCAAACTTAATTAGTTACATTGTTAATGCAATAACCTATCTATAATTCCCTTATTATAAAAAAAAAGCGTGTAGCAATCGCTACACGCTTATGAATGACCCGTACGGGATTCGAACCCGTGTTACCGCCGTGAAAGGGCGGTGTCTTAACCACTTGACCAACGGGCCATGGCTCCGAAGGCAGGACTCGAACCTGCGACCTGCCGGTTAACAGCCGGATGCTCTACCAACTGAGCTACTTCGGAATAATACTTTGGTGGGCCTAAATGGACTCGAACCATCGACCTCACGCTTATCAGGCGTGCGCTCTAACCAGCTGAGCTATAGGCCCTCTAA